>JAJEBV010000036.1 GCA_022822365.1 Thermoanaerobaculia bacterium
AGCCACTCCGACGCCGAAATGAACCGACTCCGACTCCGCAGGACACCTGACCAGCCACCGACAGACCAGGACGGCATTCAAGGGGACTGCCCACCCCGAACTCAGCCCTCACGCCCGAGCCGGTGAAACATGCGGGCTAGAGCTCTACTCCCAGTCCCAACAGATCCCGCTCCGCCTGCTCCTCCCAGCCACGGTTCGCCGCCGGGCTGGCCGGACTCGGGTGGAGCATCCGCCCGATCGGCACTTCGAGCTCCGCAAGCGAGCGTCGTGCCCGACCTTCCGCGAACGCGCCGATGCCGACGACCAGTCGCGGTTCCAGCGCATCGACGGCCTGTCGCAGCGCCCGGTCGCAGGCTTCGAACAGCGGTGCCTTCTCGCGCGCCGGCAGCCGGTCCGGGGTCAGGTTCGCGCCACTCTCCAGAAGGAACGCCAGCGGGCAGTAGTTCCATATGACGAAGCGCTTGAAGAACGCCTCCGGGTTCCCGAAGCGCTGCTTCGCCCAGCCCCAGACCCGCCGGCCGCTGACCTCGCTCCGCCGGCAGTCGAAGCCGAGGATCGGCCGTTTCGGATGCTGAACGGCCGGCGGCTCCACCGGAGCGTCGATGCCGAGCCACTCCCGCGCGTGGGCCACCTCGCCGAACGGTACGCCGGTCTGCGTCATGCCCCAGGGACCCGGGTTCATGCCCAGGAGGACCACCCTGCCGGGCCGGTCGCCGGCCAGGTTCAGGTAGGCGTGGTGAGCCGCGCGGGCATGGACCAGCGGGTTGTAGACGTGGGCGACCGGGGGGCCGAAGCCGAGCGCGTCGACCGCCCGGGCCAGTTCGTCAGCGATCGGGATGAGCCGGGAACGGGCCATGCCGCGCCTCTCCGGACTCAGACAATCCGCGACGTTTGGCCGGTCCAGTAGCGGTCGCGCAGCAGGCGCTTGTAGAGCTTGCCAGTGGGAAGCCGCGGAAGCTGCTCCTCGAAGTCGATCGACTTCGGCGCCTTGTAGCGGGCGACCCGCTCGCGGGCGTAGGCCAGGAGCTCCTCGGCGACGTCCGGGCTCTCTTCGAAGTCCGGCATCAACTGGACGACCGCCTTGACCTCTTCGCCCAGGTCCTCGTTCGGCACCCCGATCACCGCCACGTCGGCCACCTTCGGATGGAGAACGAGAGCGTCCTCGACCTCCTGGGGATAGATGTTGACGCCGCCCGAGATGATCATGAACGCCTTGCGGTCAGTGAGGAAGACGTAGCCGTCTTCGTCCAGATAGCCGACGTCGCCGAGGGTGCTCCAGCGGGCGTGGCGCGGGTGCCGCGAGCCGAGCGTCTTCTCCCGGTCACCGTGGTACTCGAAGAGATCCGCGTCCTCGGGCGGTTCGAAGAAGATCGTCCCCGGCTCCCCCGCCGGCAGCTCCTCGCCGTCGTCGTCGCAGATGTGGACCGTCGCGGTAAGGCACTTGCCGACCGTCCCCGGTTTCCTCAGCCACTCGTCCGTTTCGACCGCGCACATGCCGTTGCCCTCGGAACCGGCGTAGTACTCCAGGATGATCGGCCCCCACCACTCGATCATCCGGCGCTTGACGTCGACCGGGCAGGGAGCGGCGGCGTGGATCGCCCGCGCATGGCTCGAGAGGTCGTAGCGGTTGCGCGCCTCCTCGGGGAGCTTGAGCATGCGGCTGAACATCGTCGGCACCCATTGGCTGACGGTGATTCCGTAGTCCTCGATCGCCTTGAGCGAGAGTTCCGGGTCGAAGCGCTCCATCACGACGACCGTGCCGCCGAGCGTCTGCGTGCCGGCGGTGAAACCGAGCGGCGCCGCGTGGTAGAGCGGCGCCGGCGACAGGTAGATCGAGTCGGCGTCGATGCCGTAGATGCTCGTCAGCACCTCGAAGCGCTGGTCCGGCATCTCCTCGACCGACAGGCCGGTCAGCGGCCGGAGGATCCCCTTCGGCCTGCCGGTCGTGCCGGAGCTGTAGAGCATCGTGCCGCCACGCGGCTCCTCGGCGAGGGGCTCCGCCGGGAACGCGGCCGTCGCCTCGCCGTAGTCGTCCCAGCCGGGCGGGATGCCCAGGCCGTCGTCGTCGACGATCAGCCGGCCGGGACACGTCGGGATCAGGTCGGTCAGTTCGGCGCACGCTTCGGCCAGCTTCGCTGAAGCGACGATGCCCCGCGCGCCGCAGTCCTTGACGATGTACGCCGCCTCCTCGGCGGTCAGGTAGCGGTTCACCGTCGTCAGGTAGAGGCCCGACCGGATCGCCGCCCAGTAGACCTCGAAGTACCGGGGGTGGTTCTCCATGAAGATCGCCACGTGGTCTTCCGGCCGCAGGCCCTGGGCGTACCAGAGTTGCGCCAGCCGGTTCGACCGCCGGTCGAGCTCCAGGTAGGTGACCGTCTCGCCGGTCCCGGCCATGATGACCGCCGGCTTGTCCGGGGTCTCACGCGCGTACCTGCCGGGATACATCCTCCGCCTCCGTCTCGCGCTCTTCCCGGCCCAGGCTCAGGAACCGACCGGCTCCATCTGCCAACTGACCATCGTCTCGATGCGGCAGGCCAGGAAGCGGGTGGCGTCGATCTCGATCTCGGCGTCCACCATCGCGCTCTCCGAGGAATCGAAGGTGCCGGTGATCACCGCCTCGATCAGGCCGTCCTGGTCGACGCGGACGTCGTTCGGCGTGCGGAACCGGAAGCCGGCGTCGCGGATCCGGATGTTCGCGTTGGAGTTCCCGAACCTCGTGAAGGCATTGATCAGCGTGGCGCAAGCCTCGGGCTCGCCAACGGCCGCGTCCGCGAGTCCCGGCAGGTGAACGAGGAAAGCGGCGAGCCGCACGTCGTCATCGTCGCGTTCCAGGATGAAACGGAACTCCTCATCCTGCGGCCCGGTGCCGGCCCACTCGCCGAGGGTGAAGACGACGAGTTCGACGCCCAGGAGATCGCCCCGCTTGTCGCAGCCGCCGAGCGACAGGAGCAGCAGCGAGGCAACCAGGAGGACGGCCAGACGGCGCGGATGGCTGGAGCGCGGGGTCGGCGGAGAGTCTGAAGCGAGCATCGGGTGACTCGGCGAACGAAGTCACACTATCGCAGCGCCGCGACCCGCCGCCGGCTCGCCAGCAGCAGACCGACGCCGAAGATGGTGAGCGTGCCGATGACGGTGATCATGTAGCTGTGCAGCGGAATGCGCAGCATCGCGAGGCCGCCCTCGAGCTGCGGAGACACTGTCATCCACACGATGACCAGCACCCCCACGAGCACTCCCGCCTGCGCCGCCGCCCGATCCGCCCGGGGCGCCAGGCGGTCGAGCGCGAACAGCCCGAGCAGTCCGCCGGCGAAGATTCCCGACACCGTCCACCAGACGTCCAGCAGGCTCTCGGCACCGATCATCAGCAGCGCGGCGCCGGTGCCCAGCACTCCGATCACGACCGTGGCCCTGCGCAGCACCCGCAGATCCTCTGCCTCGGCGCCATCGGCGTCCGGCTCAGGCCGGATCCAGGTCCGGTAGATGTCGGACAGGAAGACCGTGGCCGAACTGTTGAACGACGTGTCGATGCTGCTCATCGCGGCCGCGAACAGGGCCGCGATGAGCAGCCCCGCCGCGCCGGACGGCAGCCGGGTCGAGATGTAGTGCGGGAAGGCCTGGTCAGCGGCTAGGCCGGCCGCCTCGGGCTGTCCCTGAAGAACGACGAACAGCCCGGTGCCGATGAAGAAGAAAACAGCCGAAACCGGCAGGTAGAGGCCGGCCGCCAGCCACACGGAGCGAGACGCGGCCCGGTCGCTGTTCGCGGCGTGGTAGCGCTGGACGTAGCTCTGGTCGATGCCGAAGTTGGTGAAGTTGATGAACAGGCCGTAGACCAGGACGACCCAGAACGTCGAGGTCGTGAAGTCGAATGCGAAGCTGCCGAGCGAGAACTTCTCCGCCGCCTGAGCCGTCTCGATCAGGCCGCCCAACCCCCCTTGCGCGTCCGCGACCAGGAGTCCGACGACGATCAGAGCACCCACGGTCAGCACCACGCTCTGGATCACGTCGGTCCAGATGACCGCCTCGATGCCTCCGACCAGCGTGTAGACCGTGACGACGACGCCCGTGCAGAGAATGATCCAGGCCACCGGCCAGCCGGTCAGGGCGTTCATCGCCAGGGCGACGCCGAACAGGATCGAACCGACCCGCGCGAACTGCGTCAGGAGGTAGCAGGCAACGGCGTAGGTCCGCGCCCAGCGGCCGAACCGCGCCTCCAGGTGGTGATACGCCGATATCGCGTCGCCGCGGCGGTAGAACGGAATCCACCAGCGTGCCGCCAGGAACGCCGCCACCGGCAGGGACAGCGAGAACACGAAGGCGTTCCAGTTGCCGCCGAACGCCTGCCCGGGCACTCCGATGAACGTGTTGCTCGAAAGGAACGTGCCGAACATCGACATGCCGACCGCCCAGCCCGGCAGCGCTCCGCCCGCGACCATGAAACCTCGCGCCGTTCCGCTCCGTTTGGCGAGCGAGACGCCCAACACGACCACGCCGACCAGGTAGGCGGCGAAGACAACGAGATCGGCGCCGGCGGTCACTCGGAAGGCAGGACCGGCGCTTCGTCCGGCCACGCGACGCCGGGCATCGGGTACCGCGGCAGCGCCGCCGGATCGATGACGACGTGCCGGATGCGAGTCCGCCGGTGCGTGTACGTCACGTGGACCAGCCCGTCACCGGTCTGAATCACCGCCGGATAGGAGTACTCGCCGTCCTGGTCCTCCAGCATCAGCGCGGCGTCCCACGTGTCGCCGTCGTCCGAGAGCGCGACGTTCAGCCGCGACCGGGAGCCGGCCCAGGCGCCGTCGATGCGCACCTTGTGGTTGTACACGAGGAGGTGCCGGCCGTCGGCCAGGGTCACGCCGTCGACGCCCGCGTCCGGGTTGAGCAGGCCGGTGGCGTAGATCGGCCCCCAGGTCTTGCCCTCGTCCGCGGAACGGGAAGCGGCGATGCGGCTCTGCTTGGACCGGAACATCGCCAGGAGTTCACCGCCGCCGAGCGTGAAGATGGTCGGCTGGATGATCCAGAAGTCCTCGCCGTCCGCCGTCTTGCCGGCCAGCCGCTCGCTGCGCGTCCAGGTTCGGCCCAGATCGGGCGAACGCTCGAAGTGGGCCCGCCAGGCGGGAGGCTCGGGCGCGTCCTCGATGCTCGAGCCGGCGAGCATCGAGCCGTCGGCGAGAGTGATCGGCTTGTTCTTGATCGGTCCCAGGATGCCGTCCGGAAGCCGCCGCGGCTCGCTCCAGGTGCGGCCGTCGTCCTGCGATTCCATGACCATCCCCCACCACTCCGGCGGGCTCGGGCCGACCTTGTAGAAGAGCAGCAGCGGCGCACCGTCCCGGGGCGGCTGGTAGAGGACCGGGTTCCAGGTCGGGTAGCGGGTACCGTCGGCCTGGACGCCGTTGGCCACTTCGGCGGGAGCCGTCCAGCGGTCCCCCGCGACGCCGGCGCCCGGCGACGCGGCCCGACCGAGCCGGCTGAACCAGATGCCGACATCGGGGTTGCGCTCGGCGGTGCCGCCGAACCAGGCCGCGACGAGGGCGCCCGACGCGGTCTCGGCGATCGTCGAGGCGTGGCACTCGGGGTGCGGCGCGTCGTCGAAGACGAACTCGGCGAGCACGACGCCGTCCTGGCCCGCCGCCGGCGCCGCCAGCAGCACGATCGTCGCGGCCACAACGCCGGCCCGTAGCCCCGGACCCGTCACGGCGCGTCCCCCGCGGCCCCTGCAAGCACAAGTTCTTCCGCCTGCCTCACGATCTCCACCGCCCGCTCCAGGAGCTCCTCCCCGGTCGCACTGCTGATCGGATGCTCGATGACCGCAAACCCATAGTCCGGCGCGCCGCAGGCGCCAGCCATCAGTTCCGCGCCGTCGACAAACGCCGAAGTCATGACGCCGACCGCCGGCACCCCCTCGCGCTCGAACGTGACGGCGTCGTGCAGACTGCACGACGAGCAACTCCCTCAGTCGCCGACGCCGGTAATGACCAGCCGCCGCCGGGCCAAACGGCGGACCAGATCCGCTTCCGCCGGAGCGCTGTAGTTCCCCTTCGTCGCCCGCTCGACCGAAGCCACGCCCCAGCGTTCCCGCAGCAGGGACTCCAGGTGGTCGAAGAGCGGCTCGACCCCGGCCTTGCCGTTCGACAGCAGCGCGACATCGACGCCTCGGAAAGCGGCGAGCCGCGGTGCCGGTGTAAGCGGAGAAGGCGAACCCTCCCAGGACGGATCGAGCACCTGCACGGCAGGGAGTGTAGCCGGCCCTAGAACCGGTCCGCTTCCCAGAACGCGAACCGTTCCGGCGGCAGGCAGCGAGCGAGGATGTCGTCTTCGTTGGCCATTCCGAGCCGGACGGCGAGGGCCTCGTCGTCCAGGCTCCGAACCATCCAGGTCGCGGGAGGTCTCGCGCCCGGCGGCACTTCGTTCCAGGCGGGCCGGGTGTCGATCCGTGCGCCGGCGGACGCCAGCAGGCGTTCCAGCGCTTCGTCGCGGATCAGGGGCAGCCGAATCGACTCGACGTTCCGCCCGGTCAGCGCTGCCGCCACCAACTCGCGAAGGGCAGCAGCTCCGTCGCGCTCACGGCCCCACTCCAGGACCCGCAGCAGGCCGTTGAAGTCGGCGACGCGCAGGTAGGCCGTTGCGTGAGTTCCACCGTCCGCGATCCAGATGTCCTCCTTCGGCGTACCGGCAAGCCGGTAGCTGGCCTGCCACTCCTCCGGGGAACCGCGGTCGACGATGCCGTCGAGCGGCGCGCCGCCGGCGCCTTCAGCGTAGAGGCGCCAGAGCCTCTCGACATCGCTTCGATCGCGCTCGGCGTCGTACCGGCGGGCATTCGGAGTTTCGGCTCGAGCGCCAGCCGGCCAGCGCAGCGTACGCCAGCCGCGCGACCATGGCCGGTAACCGTACTGTCCGTACCACCGCAGCCGTTCGGCCAGTAGGTACGAGAGCACCATCCCGCTCTCACCCATCGCCGCGATCGCCCGCTCGAGCAGCGATCCCGCCACCCCCCGGCGCCGGGCATCGGGCCGGGTGAAGACACTGCCGATACCGCCCATGGGCAGCACTTCGCCCCCGATCCGGACCCGGCGCGGGAAGATCTGCACGCAGGACACGAGTTCGCCGCCGCGTTCCGCCACCCACACGTTCCGCGGTTCGAACGCCGGATCGAGTTCGACGTAGCGCCGGAAGAAGCTCCGGCCGCTCTGGTCGTCGGGAAAGGGCCAGCCGTCGAGCAGATCGAGAAGAGCCTCGATCTCGTCGACGCGCAGGACGCGAAATCGGGTGCCGGCCATGCCGGCGACTCTGCCACGGGGAGACGCCCTGCGCGCCTGACGCCCCGGCAAGTAGGCTTGCGCGGGTGAACCAACGCATCCTGACGCTACTCGCACTTTTCCTCCTGCCACTCGCCGTGGCGGCCCAGACCGAACTGCCGGTCCGCGTCGAGCCGTTCCTGCAGCAGGTCGCCGAGTACGAAGCGCCCGTCGACGCCGGCGCCTCGCCCCCGGCTACACCCGCTCCCGGGCCCAACGCCGACGCCCCGGGCGACGTCCGCGAAGTCATCACGGATGCCGCGATCCGGATTGCCGCCGCCTCGTCCGCCGGCCTCTACCTCAAGGACGGTTCCGACACGGTCTGGCGCCGCCTGTTGCCGCGCGACGGCGACCGGAGCTGGGCGCCGGTCGACGTCCGCGCCGTGGAGTTCGACTACGACGGCCGGCTGTGGTTCGCGTCGCCCCAGGGTCTGGGCTCTCTCGACGAGATGACAGGCGCCTGGCGGCTCTACGACCGCCATGACGGCCTGCCCTGGAACGACTTCACGAGTCTCGCCGCGGCCCCCGACGGCACGATCTGGGCGGGCACGACCCGTGGGCTGGTCCATCTGATCCCCGGCGCTTCCCCGGACGACCCGCCACGCTGGCAGTATCGCCAGGGACGACGCTGGCTGCCCCACGACCATGTGCTGGAAGTCCAGGTCGACCGGGACGGCACGGTGAGGGTCGAGACCCCGGCCGGGTCTGGCGCGATCCACATGCGCCCGATGACCCTGCGGCGGAAGGCGGAGCGTTTCCACGAGGCGATCGACCGCTTCCACCGGCGTACGCCCTACGGCTACGTCCTTGGCGTCGCACTGGAGCAGCCGGGCGACACGTCGGCGTTCCGCCAGTCCGACAGCGACAACGACGGCCTCTGGACCTCGATGTACGGCGCGGCCGAGTGCTTCCGCTGGGCGGTCACCGGCGAGCCGGAAGCACGCGAGAATGCCCGCAAGGCCTTCGAGGCGCTGCGCTTCCTGCAACTCGTGACCCAGGGCGGCACCCCTCCGGCCGAGCCCGGCTTCGTCGCCCGCACGATCCTGCCAACGGACGGTCCGGACCCGAACGCCGGCCGCGTCGAGAGCGACCGCCGCTTCCGCGAGGAGCGGGACGGACTGTGGAAGGTCATCGACCCGCGCTGGCCGACCAGCGCCGACGGCCAGTGGTACTGGAAGAGCGACACGAGCTCCGACGAACTCGACGGCCACTTCTTCTTCTACGGCCTGTACCACGACCTGGTCGCGGACAGCGACGCCGAACGCACCGAGGTCCGTGAGACGGTGCTCGCGATCGTCGACCACCTGATCGACCACGGCGGCTCCCTGGTCGACCACGACGGCCAGCGCACCCGCTGGGCGGTCTTCGGCCCCGACCAACTGAACGACGACCAGGACTGGTGGGAGGAGCGGGGGCTCAACTCGCTCTCCTACCTGACCTACCTGCGGATCGCGGAGCACATGGCGAACGAGGCCGATCGCAAGGCTCGCTACAGGGACAAGGCTCGCTCCCTGATCGAGGACCACGCCTACCTGGCCAACCTGCGCAACCCCAAGGTCCAGAGCGGTCCGGGGACCGGCAACCAGTCGGACGACGAAATGGCGTTCATGAACTACTACCACCTCCTGAAGTACGAGCGGGACGAGGCGGTGAGGAGCGTTGCCGCCCACTCGCTGCGCCAGTACTGGAAGGTCCTCGAGCCGGAGCGGAACCCGCTGTTCGACTTCATCCACGCCGCCGCGATCGACGGCGGCAGCTACCGCGACGCCTTCGACGACGAGACCTACAGCCGTACCGACTTCCCGCTCGACGACGCGGTGGAGAGTCTGGTCCTCTATCCCCTCGACCGCTTCGACTGGGCGCTGTCGAACAGTCACCGACTCGACGTCATCCTGTTGCGCGCCCAGGAAGAGCGCCGCGGCGTTCGCGGCCACCTGCTGGACGGCCGGGTGCTGCCGATCGACGAGCGCTTCGTCAATCACTGGAACCACGACCCGTGGCGGCTCGACCACGGCGGCCAGGGCCGCTACCTCGCCGACGGCGCGAGCTTCCTCCTGCCGTATTACTTCGGCCTCTACCACGGGCTGATCGAGGAAACGCCGGGCGACCCGGCAGCGGAGCCGCCACGTTGACGGAGGATGCGGCCGGCACCCCGCGGGTGGCGCTCCAGCTCTACACTCTCCGCCGGCAGGCCGAACAGGACCTCGAAGCCGCCCTCGACCAGGCGGTGGAGGCCGGCTACCGGGAGCTTGAGTGGTTCGGTGGTCTCCGGGGGCACACGGCCGAGGATCTCCGCAGACTCTTCTCGGAACGTGGCCTCGGGCTCATGGCCGCCCACGTGCCGCTCGCCGAACTGGAGGCGGATCCGGCCGGTGTGATGGACATGTACCGAGCACTCCACTGCCAGGTGCTGGTCTGTCCCTGGCTCGACCAGGACCAGCGGGGAGACGGCAGCCGCGCGCACTACCTGGAACTCGGCCGCCGCCTCGACCTGCTGAGCTACCGGTTCCGCGCCGGCGGTTTCCGCTTCGCGTACCACAACCACGAGTTCGAGTTGCTGCCGTTCGACGACGGCGAACCGGAGAGGCTCGGTCGCGACGGCCTGCATGCGCTCGCCTCCCGCCGCTCCCACGACGGCTGGGGGCTGGAGCTGGACATCTACTGGGTCGCCTTCGCCGGCTCGGACCCTGTGGCCCTGATCAGGGAACTCGGCGACCGGGTACAACTCCTCCACCTGAAGGACGGACTGCTCCCCGGGCCACCTGAGGAACGGACGGCCGAGCAGGCAACCTCGGAGCGCTGGTTCCGGCCGCTGGGCCAGGGCGACGTCGATGTCGCCGGTTGCGTCGAAGCGGCGCTCGAAGCCGGAGTGCCCCTGTTCGCCGTCGAGCAGGACGAGACCGCGGAAGCCGAGGGATCTCCGGCGGAGGACGCCGCGGCAAGCCTCCGCTTCCTCGAAACCGCGACCGCGCTCGGCGCGGCCCCGGGGAAGGCCACGCTCCCATGACCTGGGGCCTCTCCGGGCTCGACACCGCGATCGTCCTCGTCTACCTGGCGGGGATCCTCGTCATCGGCACGACCTTCAGCCGCTACGTCAAGACCAGCGGCGACTTCCTGCTCGCCGGACGCGCCCTGCCCTTCTGGGCGATCGGCATGTCGATCGTGGTCAGCGACATCGGCGCCACGGACTTCATCGCCGTCGCCGGCGGCACGTACCGCTATGGCCTCGCCCAGGCCAACTTCGACTGGCTCGGCTCGATGCCGGCGCTGCTGATCGCCGCCTTCCTCATCGTCCCCTTCTACTGGCGAAGCGGGGTCTACACCGTGCCCGAGTTCCTCGGACGGCGCTACGGCAGCGGCGTGCGCAGCTTCCTCGCCCTGGCCTGGGGCGTGATCCTGGTGTTGAACCTCGGGATCATGATCCACGCCACCGCGCTCCTCATGCGCACGGTGCTGGGCTGGGAACCACAGTTCTCCATCTGGATCACCACGGCGATCGTCGGCATCTACACGATCAGCGGCGGCCTTGCGGCGGTCGTGATGACCGACGTGCTGCAGCTCATCATCATGTTCGTGGGCGGCGCCGCTCTGGTCGCCCGCGCGCTCTACGAGGTCGGCGGACTGGCGGCGCTCCGCGACGGCGTGCTCAACCAGGGACCAGCGTACGCCGATCATTTCTCGCTTTACCTGGCGCACGACACGGCGACGCCCTTCCCCTGGACCGGGATCGTCCTGGGTCTCGGGATCGTCCTCTCCATCGCGTACTACACGGGCAACCAGACGATCGTGCAGCGGGCGCTCGGCGCACGCAGCGAGTGGGACGCGAAGGCCGGCGTGCTGCTGGCCGGCTTCCTCAAGCTGTTCATCCCGTTGCTCGTCGCGCTGCCGGGACTGGCCGCGATCCTGATCGTCCCCGATCTCGCGAACGCCGACGAGGCGGTGCCGAGCCTGATCGCCCAGTTGCTGCCGCCGGGCCTGCGGGGTTTGATGTTCGCGGCCTTCCTGGCGGCGCTCATGTCGAGCGTCGACTCGAACCTGAACTCGGCGGCGACCCTCTGGAGCCGGGACCTGCTGGGGCGGCTCCGGCGGCGCCTGGGCCGCGCCGAACTCGGGACCGCCGCGGAACTTCGCTTCGGCCGTATTCTGGCGGCCGTACTGCTGCTCGTCGCCGCGTTCATCGCGCCCGAGATCGAGCAACGTTTCAGCAACATCTACAACGCGATCCAGACCGTTTTCTCGCTGATCCAGGGGCCGACTCTCGCCGTGCTTCTGCTCGGCATCCTCTGGCGCGGCGCGAACCGCTACGGCGGCGCCGCCGGTCTGACCCTGGGCGTCGGTCTCTGTCTGCTGCTCAACAGCCCGGCGATGGACGGCCTGTTCCCGTCCGAGGAGCCGTTCCTCTTCGTCGCCTGGTGGTCCTTCGTGTTCACCCTCGCCGTGACCTGGATCGTCAGCCGGCTGACGCCGCCCGAACCGCCGGAACGCCTGCGCGGCCTGGTCTGGGGCGAGGTGAGGAACGACGAGGCGGTCCAGGCGGCGCTGCAGAGCCGGGTCGCTCGGCTCCAGGAAGAGGGCGACGCGCGATGAGAACGATCCTCGAGTTCGTCCTCGGCCCGATCAACACCGCGATGGGCGCCCTGCCACTGTGGAGCGCACGGATCGCCGTGGCCCTGCTGCTCATCCTGCCGGCGGCCGCCGTCTGGCGCCTCGGCCGCGACTGGGTTCTCCGCGGCGCGCCCGACCGCGCGAAGTGGCGGGACCTGCGGATCTGGGCAGCGCTGTTCGTCGTCCCCTACCTCGTGATCTACCTCCTGCTGGCCTAGCGCCGCTCCCGAGTACCCCATGACCACCGACCACACCAGCCGCGACCGCTCCACGGCCCGCATCCTCGGGGTGTTCCTGGCCGTGCTCGCGATACCGGTTCTCATCGGAGGTTTCTCGGCGGCCGAGACGATCGACCTCGCCTTGAGCACCGCCGCCGGCGCCGCCCTGCTGCTGGCGGCCGCGGTCCTGATGATCTTTGGTAGCCGCGGCCGTCCGAAGCAGGCCGGGAAACGCTGAACGGGCCGCCACAGCCCACGCCGGCGATCGCGCCGAAGATCGCCGAAGACGAGGCGCGCAGGTTGCTCTCGGCCGGGCGGCTGCGCCGACTCCGGAGCGGCCGGCGCCTGGCCCTGGAACTCGTCTACCTGCCCCACTGGCTCGTCGTGTACGAGACACTGGAGGCGGCCGCCGACGCGCACCCGACCGGCAGCGGCGCCGAGCCGGCCGAGCAGCTCGCCATCCTCGTCTGCCGGCTCAGCGGCCAGGCCGCCCACGTGCGGCTGGACGGTCTCGAAGTCTCACCGGGACCCCCAACCCTTCCGCCGGCGCTCCAACCCGCCGAAGCGGAAGAGCGCGCCGCCGACTTCGCCGGTCGCGTCCTGCTGATGGCGGCTCGGGGCAAGCGCCGCCGCGAACGCGGCAGGTTGCTTCGCTCCGAACCGTGCGGCTATCCGTACTGGGTCGAGTACGTGAAGCGCGGCCGCAAGGTCGACTTCCGCGCCCTGGACGCGGTATCCGGCAAGCGGGCCGGCGCCGCCGTCCGGAGCGCCATTGCGCGGGGGATCGTGCGTGGCGGCGCCGCTGGCGTCTGAAGTCTCAGCTATCCGACTCGGTCCACAGCCAGTCCGAGGCCGCCTCGACGATCTGCGCCGCAGCCGCCATCGCCTCCTCCGCCTTCGGCCGGTCGTAGGCCGCGAACGGCGGCCCTTCCGCGACGCCGTTCGGATACCGGGACGCGATGTAGTGCTCGTCGAGCGACTTTCCCGCAGCCCGCAGGTCTATCAACTCCGGCACCCGGTCCGCGAAGTGATCGACGATCTCGACGATGGAGTGCCCGCGAACGAGCCGCTCTCCCGAGCCGTAGACGATCGCCTTGACCGCCTTCTCCGCCGCCTGCTGGGAGATGAAGCAGGCTTGGCTGAAGTACTTCTCCCTCAGAGCCAGCCGCGCGAAGCCGAGATCGTACTCGGCCTGATCCAGCCAGCGTTCGGCCTCGGCCCGGGCCTTGTCCGGCGGCGCCAGCCCCGACCAGGCCGCTCCGCCGCGCAGTTCCTCGAGTTCGCTCTCCAGATCCACCGCCCAGGCCGTGCCCGCATGGACCTGCTTCGCTTCCCTCAGGGCGTTGATCACGAACGGCCTCTCCTGGGCCTTCATCGCTTCGAGTTCCTCGGGCGTATAGACCAGGAGGTCCACCGCGCCGCCTGCCTTGCGAATCGCCGGGTCGTAGGACTCGCGGCGGTCCGGCCGCGGCGCGTCGCTCGACTGCACGACGATCAGGTCGATATCGCTCTCGGCCCGCGCCGTGCCCCGGGCGTGGGAGCCGAACAGCCAGGCGCCGTGGGCGCCCTGCTCCTCCAGGAGCGGGCGCATCGCGTCGAGAAACGTCTCGAGCCGGCTCATGGGGGGAGCTTATCGACGGATGAACGCTGATCCGCCACCCGGCGCTAGACTCCGCGTTTCCGAAGGAGGAAAACCGATGGCTGACGCTCTGGAGACGCCGACAACGATCCGTGGACCGCTCCGTTCCCCGAAACAGATGCTCGCCGAGCAGGAGTACGGCGGACACATGTCCATCCACGACGACTCGACGGCCGAGAAGATGGGCTTCCAGGCCGGCGGGCCGATCGAGGGTCCCACCCACTTCAGCCAGTTCGTGCCCCTGCTCCACGACCTGTGGGGGCAGGAGTGGTTCGAGACCGGCTGCCTGAGCGCCCACTACCGGAACATGGTGGTCGAGGGCGAGCAGGTGCGCGCCCTGGTCGAGCAACCGGCGGAAGGCCAGACCCAGGTCCGTATCCGCGCCGAGAAGGCGGACGGCACGGAGGTGCTGATCGGCACGGCCTCGATTCGCGGCGACGTCGAATCGACCGAGATCGCTACCCGGATCGCCCGCCTGAGGGCGCCGGGGCCCCTGGTCGTCCTCCGTGACCTGGAGGTGGGGATGAAGGGCAAGGGACTGGAAGAGGTCCGGATGGACTTCGACCAGCACATGGGCAAGCTCTATCCCTTCAGCCTGAACCAGAAACTCGAGAAGATCACCGAGCCCTCCCCCTGGTACACGAAGGACGAGGGCGCTTCCTCGCCCTGGGGCCGCGCGGTCATCCCGCTGGAGATGGTCAGCGTCCTCGCCGGGTACTCGAACCGCAAGGCCGGCTTCCCCACCCGCGGACCGGCCCTGGGCCTGTTCGCCGGCCAGCAGATCCGGATGATCGACGGTCCCCTGTTCGTCGGCCAGGACTACCTGCTGGAACGCGAGATCGTCGCCCTGAGCGAGAGCCGGCGCACCGAGTCGAACTGGGTCAGAACGACCTTCCTGGACGCGGAAACGAAGGAGCCCAAGGCCGAGATGATCCTGAACAACGCGACACTCAAGCACTCTTTCGAGGGCTACGAGGAAGAACGGGCGGCGATGGAACGGGCGGCGACGGCATGAATGACATGCGCGAGACGGCCGCGGAGCCGATCCACGGCCAGATGACCTACGACGAGTCGGTCGCCCACCTGACCGCCCCGGGCGCCGACTGGGAGCTGGTGACCGAGACCGTCCGCGGCGTCGACTACCAGGTCTTCAAGAACCTCCCCGCCACGCTCCGCGACGTCTACCAGCAGGCCTGTCAGGACCACGGCGACAAGGACTTTCTGGTCTTCCAGGACACACGGCTCACCTACACCGAGGCCTACGAACGGGTGGCCGCTCTCACCCACCAGTTGGTCAACCGCTACGGCGTGAAGAAGGGCGACCGCGTCGCGATCGGCATGCGGAACTACCCGGAGTGGGTCATCGCCTTCATGGCGATCACGTCGTCGGGCGCCATCTCCGTGTCGCTGAATGGCTGGTGGTCGGGCGAGGAGCTCGAGTACGGCTTCAAGGACTCCGGCGCCAGGCTCGCCATCTTCGACCAGCAGCGCTACGAACGCGTGGCGAGCAAGTTGCCCGAACTCGGCGTCAAGAGCATCGGCGTACGCTGGGAAGACGAGCTGCCCGAAGGCGTGGACGACTTCGACGAAGTCTGGCGCGAGGCCGCCGGCCAACCGATGCCTGACGTCGACCTCGGTCCCCACGACGACGTGACAATCCTGTTCACGTCCGGAACGACCGGCTTCCCGAAGGGCGCCGTCTCCACCCACCGCGCCGTGCTCAGCGGCATCGGCAGTTGGGGCTTCTACGGCGCCCAGAGGATCGCGATGGGCCTGATGGAAGAGCCCGAAGAGAACCCCGAGTTCCAGCCTTCGATCCTCATGCCCCTGCCGCTGTTCCACGTCAGCGGCAGCCACGCCGGCCTGCTCGCCTCCTTCGGCGTCGGCCGCAAGATCGTGATGATGTACAAGTGGAACCCGGAACTCGGCCTGGAGCTGATCGAACGCGAGCGGGTCACCTCCTTCAACGGCGTGCCGACGATGACGTGGGAGATGCTCCAGTCGCCCTCGCTCAATGAGCGCGACCTGCGGAGTCTCATCGCCGTGTCCGGCGGCGGCGCGCCGATCCCGGGCGGCATGGTCGACCGCCTGCAGGCCCTGATGCCGGACAAGCACTGGTCCTTCGGCTGGGGGATGACCGAGACGAACGCCGGCGGCGCCGGCAACACGGACGAGGGCCTGGTCGAAAAGCCCGACAGTTGCGGCAAGCCCTGCCCGATCGTCGAACTGAAGGTCATCGACGACGACGGCAACGAGCTGGCGACCGGCGAGCAGGGCGAGCTGATCATGAAGTCGTCGATGAACATCCGCGGCTACTGGAACCGCCCCGAGGCGACCGCCGAGACGATCCAGGACGGCTGGCTGCGCACCGGCGACATCGCCGAGATCGACGAGGACGGCTTCCTCTACATCCGCGACCGCAAGAAGGACATGGTGCTCCGCGGCGGCGAGAACATCTACTGCGCCGAGATCGAGCGCGTCGTCTACCAGCATCCCGCGGTCTACGAGGCCGCCGCCTTCGGCGTCCCCGACGACCGGCTGGGCGAGGAGTTGGCCGTAGTGGTCGTGCCCAGGGACGGCGCCGACCTCGACGCCGCCGATGTGCGGACCCACGTCGGCGAGCATCTCGCCCGCTTCAAGGTGCCGCGCTACGTCTGGCTGCAGGACGAGCAGTTGCCGCGCGGCGCCACCGAGAAGATCCACAAGCGCACCCTGCGCGACCAGATGCTGCGAGAAGCTCCGGAATTCAGCTAGCTCCATCCGCTCACGGGTACCGTTGAGATGACCACTGACGAAGTCCGGATCGAACCGGGCGACCCCGCCGATCCCGCGTTCGCACGGCTGCACGAGGCGCTCGACAGTGAACTCGGCGAGCTCTATCCGGCGGACAGCATCTACAGCGTGGAGCCGGACAAACTGGACGCCCCGGGCTGCTGCCTGCTCCTCGGCCGCACGGCCGAGGGCGAGGCCGTCGCCTGCGGAGCGCTCCGTCGCCTGAGCGACGACCAGGCCGAGATCAAGCGAATGTACGTGGTCCCGAAGTACCGCGGCCAGGCGCTGGGCCGGCGCATCCTGGAGGGCCTCGAGGCGCGGGCCGCCGCCTTCGGGTACAGGTCGCTGCGCCTCGAGACGGGCGAACGCCAGCCGGCCGCGATCGGTCTCTACCGCTCGTTCGGCTACGTCCAGATCCCCTGCTACAACGAGTACGCCTACGACCCGCACAGCCTCTGCTTCGAGAAGCGGCTGGAAGCGGCTGATGCCGCCCCGGCCCCTGGGCACGCCCTCACCGACGGCTAACATGCCGCGTCATGATGCTGCCACCAGGCGACAAGCCCGCTGACCGGATCCCTCGGCGGCAGGCCCTTCGGGTGATCGGCGGCGCCGCCGCGCTGCCGCTGCTGCCCGAGGAACTGTTCGCGAATGCCCATCTCGCCCATGTCCACCTGCACCAGCAGAAGCCCGCCGGTGAGCCCGCCCCGCTCACCGTCCTGACAGAACACCAGGCCAGGACGCTCAGCGCGATCGCCGAGCGCATCCTGCCGACCACGGACACCCCCGGCGCCGGCGACGCGGAGATTCCCGGTTTCGTCGACCGGCTGCTCGCGGGCTGGCTGCCGGACGCGGCGCGGGACCATCTGCTGGCCGAACTCGACTCCTTCGATGCACGAGCCAAGGAGAAGGGCGGTCCGTTCGTCGATCTTCCCGACACCGAAAGGGACGAGCTCCTGAATGAGGCGCAGGACGAAGCTCTCGCGGAGCGCGACGGCCGCGCCTTTTCCCGCAACGTGAACCGGCTCCACGAGCAGCCCTTCTTCGACCTGGTCAAGTGGCTCACCCTGTTTGGCTACTACACCTCCGAAGCGGGCATGAAGTCCGAACTCGGCTACCGGATCGTCCCCGGACGCTGGGACCCCTGCGTCGACATCGACGACGCCTGAACCCTCCGGGAACCCTGGACAATGGTGCAGATCATCGAACGCAAGACCTGGGACGCGATCGTCATCGGTTCCGGCATCACCGGCGGCTGGGCGGCGAAGGAGCTGACGGAGAAGGGACTTGAGACGCTGGTGCTCGAGGCCGGCCCGCCGGTCGTCCCCGAACGCGACTACAGCGAGCACACGCCGCCCTGGCAGATGCCGTACCGGGGCCTCAGGGACCGCAAGCACCAGGCCGAGCGGCAGCCGATCCAGAGCCGCGCCGGCGCCTGCGACGAGTGGTCGGGCAAGTTCTTCGTCGACGACATCGACAACCCGTACTCGATCGGCGAGGGCGGCCAGGACTTTCTGTGGATTCGCGCCCGCATCGTCGGCGGAAGGTCGCTGCTCTGGGGCCGGCAGAGCTACCGCTGGAGCGACCTGGACTTCGGCGCCAACGCCCGCGACGGCTACGGCACGGACTGGCCGATCCGCTACCGGGACCTCGCGCCCTGGTACGACCACGTGGAGTCCTTCGTCGGCATCGCCGGTCAGCCGGAGAACATGCCGCAACTCCCGGACGGGAAGTTCCTGCCGCCCATTGCCCAGAGCTGCATGGAGGAGAAGGTCCGGGAAGGCCTCGACCGCGCCTTCGGCGGCGCCCGCCGGTTCACGCCGGCCCGGGTCGCCGTGCTCACCAAGCACCACCTCGGCCGTCGCGCCTGCCACTACTGCGGCATCTGCCGCCGCGGCTGCATCAGCCGGTCCTACTTCTCCAGCCTGAACGCGACGCTGCCGGCGGCCGAACAGACCGGCCGGCTGACCGTGCGCCCCAACAGCGTGGTCCGCAACCTGGTCTACGACGAGCAGACGGACCGGGTAAGCGGCGTCCACCTGATCGACGCCGAGTCGAACGAGTCGATCGAGGTGCGCGGCCGCATCGTCTTCCTCTGCGCGTCCACGATCGAGTCGGCGCGCATCCTGCTGAACTCCGCGACGCCGCGGTTCGCGGAAGGCCTCGCAAACTCCAGCGGCCAGGTCGGCCGCAACCTGATGGACCACATCTTCCAGGTCGGTGCAAACGGCAACCTCGAAGGCCTCGAGGACAAGACGACGTTCGGCAGGCGGCCCAACTCCTGCTATCTGCCGCGCTTCGTCAACCTCGACGGCGACCGCGCCGAAGCGACCCGCGAGAAGGACTTCCTGCGCGGCTTCGGCTACCAGTGCGGCGCCCGCCGTGGAACGCTCTGGCAAAGTGGCATCGGCCAGCCGGGCTTCGGCACCGACTACAAGGCGAGCCTGCGCGGGCTCGCGCCCTGGAGGCTCAACTTCTCCGGTTTCGGCGAGAACCTGCCCAACCCCGACAACCGCGTCACGATCGACCCGGAGCTCGAGGATCGCTGGGGCATCCCGGCGGCCCGCATCACGATGAGCTACGGCGAGAACGAGACCGCGATGCGGGAGGCCATCCAGACCCGGGCCGCCGAGATGCTGGAAGCACTCGGGGCGAAGAACATCCGCACCTTCAACCGGAACTCCCTGCCCGGCTTCGCGATCCACGAGATGGGCACCGCGAGGATGGGACGGGATCCCGCGACCTCGGTGCTGAACGGCTGGTGCCAGTCCTGGGACGTGCCGAACCTGTTCGTCACCGACGGCGCCGCGATGGCCTCGTCCGCCTGCCAGAATCCGAGCCTGACCTACATGGCGCTCACCGCGCGCGCCTGCGACTACGCAGTGCGCCAGATGCGCCGGCTGGAGCTCTGACTCGCGGCAAGCCGCGCCTCCCGCGCGGCGCGAGCGCACTATGATTCCCGTTGAACCGAAACGGAGAGGAGCAACTCCCATGCGCCCGACCCAGCGACTCGCCGCGACCTGCCTCGCCGTCACCGCCCTGGCCCTCGGCCTCGCCGGCTGCGGCGAAGAGGCGCCGCCCGACGGGACGATCCTGACCGACACGCACACGTTCGAAGAGGTGGCCCCCGGCGTCTACTTCATCGTCGGTCGAGACGACGTGATCTTCGTCCAGAGCAACGCGATGCTGGTCGTGACGGACGAGGACGCCCTCGTCGTCGACTCCCACGTCACGCCGGCAGCCGCCCGCGCCCTGATCGCGTCGATCGCGGAGGTGACCGACAAGCCGGTCACTCACCTGGTCAACACGCACTACCACTTCGATCACGCCCACGGGAACCAGGCGTTCCCCGATGACGTCGCGATCGTCGGCCACGAGTTCACCCGCGCGATGCTGATGACGGACGTGATGAGCCAGCCCACCGCCTCGATCTTCACCGGGAACATCCCGAACCAGATCGCCGCGATGAAGGAGTCGGCGGACGCGATGGAGGACGGCGAGGAGAAGGACCAGACACTCAACGCGATCCGGATCCAGGAGGCGCACTACGTGGCGGTCGGCGAGACGGAGCCGACGCCGCCCAACGTCACCCTGACCAGCCGCATGACGATCCACCGCACCTTCGAGGGCCGGGACCGGCCGATCGAACTGCTCCACCTCGGCCGCGGCCATACCGGCGGCGACGTCGTCGTCCTGCTGCCGAACGAGCGGGTCGTCTTCACGGGTGACCTCGTTCTGGCCGGCGCCGCGTACATCGGCGACGGCTACGTCGACGAGTGGCTCGACACCCTCGACCGCTTCGAGGAGCTCGACTTCGACCTCGTCCTTCCAGGCCATGGCGCGACCTTCAGCGACATGGCCCAGGTCGACGCCCTCAGACAGTTCCTGAGCGACTTCTGGAATCAGGCGTCCGCCGCCCACGAGCAGGGCCTGAGTCCCGAGGAAGCGATCGCCGAGATCGAGTGGCAGGGGTTCCTGGCCGCCGCGCCCGACGCTCTGAAGATTCACTGCGTCCAGACGGCGTACAGCAGGATGGATGCCGCCGGAGACCCGGAAAACGCCGATTCCGCCTGAGGCGGCAGGACTCGGGGAAGACGTGCCGATTTCGCTAAGTTCCGCATTTTGTGGTATTTACAAAGAAACGCAGTTAGCATTCTGGCATGGAACAGCAGCAAGTTGCTCCCCTCTCCGCAGGCGTCTCCGCGCTCGACCGCGCGGTGGAACGCGCTAGCGGCTGGCTGCTGGAACGCTACGGCGAGGAAGTCGAATGGGCGATCGAGGACCAGTTCCTGATCGGCCTCGACGACCAGGAGCGGATCGACCTGGAAGAGCAGCTCCAGGCTCGGAGCAGCCGCGACCAGTCCACCTTCTTCGCCAACGCGATGAGCTGCATCCTCGCCCAGGGGCGCTTCGAGCCCGACGCCGAGGAGGGCGACTGCCGGTCCTTCAGCTTCGCCGACAAGCTGCTCGGCCAGGGCGGCCTGCTGCTGGAGGTCACCGAGCGGCAGTGGCTCGAAGCGCTGGTCGGAAGCACCTTGCAGCTCTACCGGATCGGCCGGCTGGAGGGCGACCTGATCCCTCTCGACGAGGTGACCAGCCGCGAACGCGTCTGCGTCGAGCCTCATCCCGCGATGGAACCGCTGGAAGAGGGGGACCTGGTCGGCGCGCGCGTCGTCACCCTGGAGGGCGAGAAGGCCGGCCGTCTGTGCGGGGTCTTCGGCTTTCCCACCGGAGACGCCGAGCGCGATCTCATCGACCTGGTGGAGACCGCGGCGGCGCACTCCCGCGCCAACCGCGGCGAGATTCTCGGCATCGCCGAGGTCGTGGCCACCGCCTGGCTGCGCGCCTTCCTGCCCGAGGCCTCGACACGCGGGCCCCAGGCCCTCGCGGACGGCGGCGGCGCATCCGACACACGCCGAATTCTGGAATGGCCCGTCTCCGACGTTTCGGCCACCTCGCCGCAATTGCCGCCCTTGGATTCCTGACAGCCGGCGGAGCCGCTGCCCAGGACGCGGCCACGCAAGTCGCCACCGGTCCGGTAGCGATCCGCAGTTACCAGCTCCTGGTGCCTCACGAGTTGGCCGGCAGCGGCATCGACCCGGAGGTCGAAGTCCGGGTGGAGATCGACGCCGCCGGGGCCGTGTCGCAGGTCGAGGTGCTCGCCATCGAACCTTCGTCCGAGTTCGACGACCTCCTTCGATTCCAGGTCGAGCGCAGCGTCGGTGGCTGGCGCTACGGCCCGGCCCGCGACGATGACGGCAACGCCGTCGCCTCAACGCTGTCGTGGAGGATGAAGTTCCAAAGCCCGGAGGAAGAGCGGAACGCTCCGACCCGCAGACGTTTCGATCCGCAACTCGACGTCCTGGTGGCGGCCGGCGCCCTCCCGAGTCCGATGCCCCAGGCGACCCTCGCCGAACGGGCCCGGATCCTGAACCGGACGATCGAAGTCGCCGAGAAGTACATCGACCGCGAGCACAGAAGACGCCGGGAAACGGAACGCTTCATCCTGATCAGCGACGCGGACGACGAGTCGACGGTCGACATCCTGGCCGGGAACATGGAGGCCGTGTTCGGCATCCTCCACGAACTGTTCGATCCGCACATCGAGCCGCTGCCGGCCCGCTTCAAGGTCGTCGTCTACCTGTTCCGCAGCCGCGACAGCCTCCGCCGACTCCAGGAGGAACTCGGCGGCCGGCTTCCCGGCGCCGGCTTCTACCACTCACCGGGCCTGCTGGCCTTCCACCAGGAAGTCCGGTACTTCGATGAGCTGCTGCACACGATGCTCCACGAGGCGTTTCACGCCTTCAGCGACACCTACCTGACCGGCCCCGGATCGGACCTGCCGCGATGGGCCGAGGAGGGCATGGCCGAGTACTTCGGCAACTCGAAGATCGAGCGGGGCACGCTCATTCCGGGCGCGGTCGATCGCGGCCGGTACGCGATCTCGCACGCCGGCAGGGGACCCGTGCGGTTGCAGAGCCTGACGACCTGGAACCTGGAAGAAGCCCGATCCGCGCTGCGGAAAGGGGAAGCGCCCAGGATCGCCGAGCTGATGGAAGCCGGCGCCGACACGTTCTACGGCGAGCGAGCGCAGCACTACTACGGCTTCTCATGGCTCCTGACCCACTTCCTGCAGCACGGCCGGGAAGACTGGGAAAGTGCGCAGTCCTTCGCCAGGATGCTGCTCTACCTGGCCGAGGGCTACGCCAGCCGGGACGCCCTCGAGGCTGTGTTCCAGACCACGCCGGCGGAGATCCAGGCCGAGTTCGAGCGCTACGTGCGGGGGCTGTAACGCCGCTATCGCCCGCCCAGCGCGTCGTACGCGGCCTGGTGGCGAGCCGCCTCCGCCGCGCGGCCGAGCACGCGATAGCACACCCACAGGTTGTAGTGGGCGAGCCGCCGCTCCGGATCGAGTTCGACCGTCCGCAGGAGCCGCGGAATCGCCTCATCCCAGCGCTCGAGTTCGATCAACGCCAGACCGCTGAAGAAGAAGTTGTCCGCCCGCTGATCGTTCAGTTCGGCGGCCCGGTCGAGAGCCTGAAACGCCTCTTCCCAGCGCTCGGCCCGATAGGCCGCGAAGCCGAGGTTGTACCAGACCGCCTCGAAGTGCCCCAACTCCTCCGCGGCGCGCTTCAACAGTTCGATGGCCTGGTCGAAGTTACCGGCGCTCAACTGGTTGGCGCCTTCGTTCAGTAGCGACTGGGGATCGGTGACGTACCGCCAGCGATTCGCCGCGGCCTGCTCGTGGGCGGCCCGCTCCTCGGCCGTGCCGTAAAGATGGACGAGCGCTGCCCGAGCCTCGACCGTGGCCCAGCTCCGTGCCGGGGCGTGCGTCTCCGCGAGCCGGAACAACGCTTCCGCATCCGCGAAGCGGCCGGAATCCCGGAGATTCCACGCTGCGGCCAGCACGTCGGCCGCGTAGTCGCTGAGCGCCAGACCGTCGTTCGGATCGATCTCTTCGGCAAGGAGCTCGAGTTGCCTGTTCGCCTCGTCCACACGGCCGGCCCTGGCCAGGGCCCGGGCGTAGAGCGAGCGGATGGATGCGCCGCCCTCCTCCGCCATCTCGCCCAACAGGTCGGCGACCGCGTCCCACCGCTGCTGGAGGATCAACAGGCGCAACAGCGCCCAGGCGATCTCCTCGCTTGCCGGTTCGAGGCTTCGCAGTTCGACGAGGGCCGTCGTCGCGGCCGCCGGCCGGCCCAGGCGCTGGTCGAGCAGCGCCTTGAGGCGCAGCAACCGCACTCGGTCCGTACCGGCGTCCGTCAGGCGGCGCTCGACCAGGCCGAAAGCGGCCCGAAGCACCGTCTCGTCCGCCTCCTCGCTGCGAGCGATGAACTCCAGGACGCCCGGCGGCGGCGCGGAGACCGGGTCGTCGATGGCGGCGACCAGTTCCCGCCGGTACTCCTGCGCCTCTCCCTCGGGCAGCGGGCTGCGCCGGTCGGCGCGAAGCAGGCCGACCAGCGCCGCCGTCGGCTCATTGCACTCCGCTCGAGCCCGCTTGAGCCACTCGACCTCGGACGAGCGTCTCGAGGTCAGCTCCGCGATCCGGGCCCGGCGCATCAGGCGCAGGCACTCGAGGTCCGGGAGTGCCCCGCCCGCCTCCGCCGAGGACTGCGCTGCGGCCGGCGCCGGCGCGCCCGAAGCCAGGAGCCCGGCGAGCAGAACAGCGGCGAAGAGGCCCCCGCTCAGGCACAAGGCGGCCGGCAGACGGTCGGGCTTCATGTCAACGGCCCGCTCCCTCAGGCGTTCTCCACCGCGGCCGCCATCCGCTCCACGATCTCCTCGAGGATGGCCCGCGACGTGGCGAAGTTCAGCCGCGTGCAGCGCTCGAATCCGAGCGGCGAGTCCGGCGGACCGAACTCCGCGCCGTCGTTGAGCGCCACCTTCGCCCGCTTCAGGAAGAACCGGGACGCCGGCATCGGCAGGTCGAGCCCGCGGCAGTCGAGCCAGTAGAGATAGGTCGCCTCCTGCGGCCCGTGGACGATGTCCGGCAGGCGGCGGTCGAGGAAGTCCGTGAGGAAGGCCCGGTTGCCATCGAGATACGCGACGGTTTCGTCGAGCCAGGGACCGCCGTGCCTCCAAGCCGCCCGCGCCGCCTCGACACCGAGAATGCCCGGGTGGGCCAGAACGAAGTGAGGCAGTTCGTCGAAACGCCGTCTGAGCTTCTCGCTGCCGAACACCAGGAGCGCGAGCTCGAGCCCGGCGAGGTTGAACGACTTGGTCGCCGAGGTGATCGTGATCGTCCGCTCCCTGACCTCGGGGCCGAGCGTCTCGAACACGGTGTGCTCGTGCCCGGGGAACACGAGTTCGTTGTGAATCTCGTCGGCGAGGACGATCAGGTCGTGCTCGATCGCCAGTTCGGCCACGGCCTCCAGTTCGCTCCGCGTCCACGAGCGCCCGCTCGGGTTGTGCGGGTTGCAGAGCATGAACAGGCGGGTGTCCTTGTCGATCGTCGCCCGCAACTGGTCGAGATCCATCTCGAACCGTCGCGTGCCCCGGCGCAGCGGCGACTCGACCAGTCGCCTGCCGGTGCCGGAGACCGCCTCGAGGAAGGGCGGGTAGATCGGCGTCTGAATCACGACCCCTTCGCCCTTCCCGGAGCCCAGCAGGACCGCCAGGTCCAGACCCTGGAGCGCGTTGACCAGGAAACGGATCCGCTCCGGCTCCACCGTCCAGCCGAGCTGCTCCTCCATCCGCCGGCCGAAGATCTCCGGCAGATCGCCGATCTCCGGCGGCTCGCAGTAGCCGAGGTCGGACCGCTCGACCAGGCTCCGCACCACACGCTGGATCGGCTCCGCTACGGGAAAGTCCATGTCGGCCACCCACGCCGGCAGAACGCCGCTGCCGTTCGCCGTGTAGCGGCTCCATTTGAACCCGGTGCGGGCCGCCAGGTCCTCGATCCGGAGGTTGTCGAACTGCTCCTTCAGCGACACGGACGCAAGCTATCAAGCGCTGCTAGGGTGCGCCGCATGGCACTCAAACTTGGACTTCAACTCGGCTACTGGGGCGCGGGACCGCGTCCCGATTTCCTTGAAACCGCGATCGAAGCGGAGGCGCTCGGCTACGACTGCATCTTCACGGCAGAGGCGTGGGGCTCCGACGTATTCACACCGCTGGCCTGGATCGGCGCCCACACCTCCAAGATCCGCCTCGGCACCGGTATCGCCCAGATCTCGGCGCGCACGCCCGCCGCCACCGCGATGCACGCGATGACGCTGGACCACCTCTCCGAGGGCCGCGTGATCCTCGGCCTCGGCGTCTCCGGCCCCCAGGTCGTCGAGGGCTGGTATGGCCAGCCCTTCGCCAAGCCGCTGTCGCGCACCCGCGCCTACATCGAGATCATCCAGAAGATCCTCGCCCGCGAGGAACCGGTCACCCAACACAGCGAGCACTACCCGCTCCCCTACACCGGCGAGGGCTCGTGGGGCCTCGGCAAGCCTCTCCGCTCGATCGTCCACCCGCTCCGCTCCGACCTGCCCATCTTCCTCGGCGCCGAAGGGCCGAAGAACGTCGCTCTGGCCGCCGAACTCTGCAGCGGCTGGCTGCCGCTCTACTACTCGCCCTACCGGCCCGAGGTCTACGCCGAGTCGCTCGCCGGCCGAAGCAACGGTTTCGAGGTCGCCTACGGCGCCCGGCTCCGCGTCCACGACGACGTCGCCGAAGCCCTGCTGCCGATCAAGCAGTCACTCGCCCTCTACGTCGGCGGCATGGGCGCCAGGAACCGGAACTTCCACCGCGAACTGATGGCCCGCATGGGCTGGGAAGAAGAGTCCCTGCGCATCCAGGAACTCTTCATGACCGGCAAGCGCGAAGAAGCCGTGGCCGCCGTCCCCGACGACTTCGCCGACGAGATCTCCCTCGTCGGCCCACCCGAACGCATCAGGGACCGCCTCCAGGCCTTCGAAGACAGCGACGTGACAACGCTGCTCGTCGGCGCCGCCAGCAAGGATGAGCTACGGCAGGCGGCGGAGATCGTGCTGGGCTGAAGTCCGCAGGCGCTATGCCCGCGCGAGGCGGCGGCCGTTGCCGCCGCGTGGCCGGCCGCGGCGGCCGACGCCGGACGTGCGGTTGAACGGCACGCGGCGGCGGCGGAGGTGGGCCTGTCGCTTGACGCGGCGGCGAGCGGTTGCGAACGACTGATTGATCGCGACCGGGACGGAGGCTGCGGCCGTGCGGTGGACGACCACGTCCGGGCCCGGCAGGGCGACCTTGACCACGACGTCGAACGACAGGCCACCCCGGTGGTGACGGCCGGGCCCCGCAAGGGTCACCTCGCAGTCCACGATCCGCGAGTTGAAGCGCTTGAGAGCCGCCGCTTCGGACTCGATCGACCGCTTCAGGTCATCGTTCAACTGGACGTTCTGCGTGCGTATCCTGACCGGGAAGCTCGGCTTGGTGCTCAAGGGTGGGTCCCCTCCGAAGTAGGTGGCTCCATCGTACTAGTCGTGCAACTCCGTGCCGACGGTGCCCCGCAGGTAGACGTCGATCAGCCTGGGCAGGGCGTTCAGGTCGTAGCCGCCTTCGAGCACGGACACGAGCCGGCCGTCGCAGACATTCTCCGCCAGCTCGGCGAGGTCGACGCCGAAACGGTGAAAGCTTGCCTCGGTCAGTTCCATGCCGGCGATCGGGTCGTTTCTCCAGGCGTCGAATCCGGCCGAAACGAGAAGCACGTCCGGGGCGAACGAACGCACCGCCGGCAACAGCAGGTCGGCCATGACTTCACGGTAGACGTCGTCGCCGCTGCCCGCCGGCAGCGGCGCGTTCACCGTCGTGCCCTCGCCCTCGCCGATGCCCCGTTCGTTCGCGGCGCCGGTGCCCGGGTAGAAGGGGTACTGGTGGACGCTCAGGTAGGCGATGTCCGCCCGGTGGTCGAACAGGTGCTGGGTGCCGTTGCCGTGATGGACGTCGAAGTCGAGAATCGCCACACGCTCCACGCCATGCACATCGATCAGACCCTGGGCGAGGATCGCGATCTGGTTCAGGTAGCAGAACCCCATGGCCCGGTCCCGCTCGCAGTGGTGGCCGGGCGGCCGGGTCACGCTCATCGCCCGGTGGCCTGCGCCCAGCATGACGTGGTCGCCCGCCGCGAGCGCGGCATCGACCGCGGCCCAGGCGGATTCGGCCGTTCCCGGCGACAGCGGATTGTCGTTCGTGTCGAGCATCGGCGTCGGCCGCAGCGGGAAGTTCCCTTCCGCCGCCGCGGCCGCGACCTCGGCGACCGCCGCCTCCATCCGTTCGATGTACTCCGGATCGTGGACCAGAGCCGCCAGCCTGCGGGCCTGGCCCGCCATTCCGCCCGACCGCCCGTCCGAACCAGCCTCCACCAGGTCCCAGCCCCGCTCCCTCAGGTACGGCAGTGTCAACTGCAGGCGCTCCGGCCGCTCCGGAAACCCCCTTGGTACCGTGTGCACCTCACACTGCGGATCCCAGAAGACGCTCATCGGCGAACTCATCTCACTGCCTCCACGAACTCTGTTCCCGTGTGGACGTAGTCTTGAGGATGATCGCACATACTCCAGTCATGAAGATGCAAGTCACCGCCCCGAAGATCCGGCGCCTGCTGGTTCCGGTCGCGGTCATCGCGGCGGCCGCGGTCCCGCTCGCCGCTTCCGACAACTGGCCGTCATTCCGCGGCAACGGCGCGGACGGCAACGGCAGCGGAACGCCGCCGGCCACCTGGAACGTGGAGACCGGCGACAACGTCCTCTTCCGCGTCGCCGTACCGGGTCTCGGCCATTCGAGCCCGGTGATCTGGGGCGACCGCCTGTTTCTGACCTCGTCCGTGCCCGAGGGTGAAGAGGCCTCGCTCAAGGTCGGCCTCTACGGCGACATCGCGCCCGTGGTGGGCGAGCCGCCGCAACGCTACGTCGTCCTCGCCTACGACAAACGGAACGGCGAGCTGCTCTGGCAACGCACGGCCTTCGAGGGGACACCCGCGGTCAAGCGCCACACGAAAGCGTCCCACACGAACTCCACGCCGGCCACGGACGGCGAGGTGCTCGTCGTCTTCTTCGGCTCCGAGGGCCTCCGCGCGTACGACCTGGACGGCAATCCGCTGTGGGATCGCCAGTTCGGCCTGCTCGACTCCGGCTTCTTCATGGTCAAGACGGCCCAGTGGGGGTTCGCGAGTTCACCCCTGGTCCACGACGGCCGAGTGATCATCCAGGTCGACGTGCAGGACGACTCCTTCCTGGCGGCGCTCGACGCGAAGACCGGCGAGGACATCTGGCGCACCAAGCGCGACGAGATTCCCACCTGGAGCACTCCCGCCGTGTTCCCGCGGAGCGACGGCAGCCGCCAGATCGTCGTCAACGGCTACCAGCACATCGGCGGCTACGACTTCGACACCGGGGAAGAACTCTGGCGGCTGGAAGGCGGCGGCGACATTCCGGTGCCGACGCCGATTCGCGCCGGCGACGACGGTCCGATCCTCATCACCAGCGCCCACGGCCCGATGCGTCCGGTCTACGCGATCGATCCGGACGCCGCGGGCGGGATCGATCCCGAGCACGAAGCGATGCTCTGGTTCCATGAGCGGCTCGGGAACTACATGCAGACGCCGATCGTGGTCGGCGACCTCGCCTACTTCGGCTTCGACAACGGTGTCGTCACCGTGTTCGACTGGAAGAGCGGCGAGCGGATCGCGCAGCAACGCCTTGGCCGCGGCGCCTCGGGCTTCACCGCTTCTCCCGTCGCCGCTGCCGGCCGCATCTACATGAACAGCGAGGACGGCGACATCTACGTGATCGAGGCTGGCGAGGAGTTGAACGAGATCGCGGTCAACGAACTCGGCGAGACCCTGATGGCGACGCCCGCGATCTCGGACGGCGTCATCTACTTCCGGGCGCGCCGCCACCTGATCGCTGTCGGTAGCGGTTCGTAGCCGACGATGGCCACTTCCTCCAGGAGACTGGCAGTCAGCGCGGCCACGTCGGCCGCTCTCGTCGTGGTGACGGCCCTGCCTTCGGCCGCCTCGGACAACTGGCCTTCCTTCCGCGGCAACGGCGCGGACGGCACCGGCACCGGTTCGCCGCCCGCCACCTGGAACGTCGAGACCGGCGAGAACATCCTGTTCCATGTCCCCGTTCCGGGCCTCGGCCATTCGAGCCCGGTCATCTGGGAGGACCGCGTGTTTCTGACCACGGCGGTGCCCGAGGGGGCCGAGGCGTCGCTCAAGGTCGGGCTCTACGGTGACGGCGCCCCGGTCGAAGGCGAGCCGCCCCAGCGCTTCCAGGTGCTGGCCTTCGACAAGCGGACCGGCGAACTCCTGTGGGAGCGAACAGCATTCCAGGGTACGCCCGCGATCAAGCGGCACACGAAGGCGTCGCACACGAACTCGACGCCCGCGACCGACGGCAACGTCCTCGTCGCCTTCTTCGGCTCGGAGGGGCTGCACGCCTACGACCTCGACGGCAACCCGCTCTGGAACAGACAGTTCGGCGTCCTCGACTCGGGGCCCTACGACTTCCCCACCTACGAGTGGGGGTTCGCCAGCTCGCCGGTGGTCCACGACGGCCGGGTGATCGTTCAGGTCGACATCCTGAGTCAGTCCTTCGTCGCCGTTCTGGATGCGGCAACCGGAGAGGACGTCTGGCGGAAGACACGCGAGGAGGTGGCCACCTGGAGCACGCCCGCCGTCTTTCGGCGCGCCGACGGCCGCGAGCAGGTCGTGCTGAACGGCTACCGGCACATCGGCGGCTACGACCTGGACACCGGCGAAGAACTCTGGCGGCTCGAAGGCGGCGGCGACATCCCGGTGCCCACGCCGATCCGCGCCGGCGACGGTCCCATCCTGATCACGAACGCCCATGGCCGCCTGAAGCCGATCTACGCGATCGATCCGGACGCCGCGGGCAAGCTCGATCCCGACCACGACGCGATGGTCTGGTTTCACGAGCGGCTCGGGAACTACATGCAGACGCCGATCGTGGTCGGCGACCTCGCCTACTTCTGCTACGACAACGGCGTCGTCACCGTCGTCGACTGGACGAGCGGCGAACGGCTTACGCAGAAGCGCCTGGGCCGCGGCGCCTCGGGCTTCAGCGCGTCGGCGGTCGCCGCCGGCGGCCGCATCTACTTCAACAGCGAGGTCGGCGACGTCTACGTCATCGAACCGGGAGCGGAGCTGAACGAGATCGCGGTCAACGAACTCGGCGAAACCCTGATGGCGACCCCGGCCATCTCGGACGGCGTCATCTACTTCCGCGCCCGCCGCCACCTGATCGCCGTGGGCTCCGGCTCATAGGGAACTGGCCGCCCACTGGGTACGCGGGTCTTCTGACCCGCCGCCGCCGAAGGCGGCCTCGAAACGCGCCGGCCGCGAGGCCGGCTCCGATCTGGCGGCCCGTTCCCGGTTCGTTCAGGCCTTGCGCTGCAGGACGGCGCTGAAGCTCTCCCTGTGCTGGTGGGCCAGGTAGAGACCCAACACCAACAGGAACAGGCCGATGGGAATGCCCGACGGCTCCAGGAAGACGTGGAAGAGCAGGATGTTGAGCGCGACCGGGGCAAGCACGACGAGGGCCAGCGGAACGAACATCCCAAGGATCAGCAGAACGCCGCAGACGATCTCAGTCACCTTGATGACCGGCCACAGGTAGCCGCTGTCCATGATCGCGCCCATGAAGGCCGCCGCGTCCTCCCCCACCTCGGGCTGCTCCACCAGTTGGAACAGACCGGTCACGCCGCCGAACACGAACATCAGCCCCAGCAGGATGCGAGCAATCGTCGGAAGATGCTTCATCGTCTAGCCTCCTTGTGTTGTGGGTGCCCCAACAAGGGTAGCGCCGCGCTCCGGACTTGAGGAGAACGACGTGACGGGCCAGGACATTCTCTGGCGGCCTTCGGCAGAGCAGGTCGAGGGCTGCAACCTGACTGCCTACTTCCGCTGGCTTGAGTCCGAGCGCGGCCTGCGGTTCTCCGGCTACGACGGTCTCTGGCGCTGGTCGATAACCGACCTCGAGGGCTTCTGGAGTTCAATCGCCGAGTACTTCGGGGTGCGCTTCCACGCCCCCGCCAGACACGTGATCGACAGCACTTCCATGCCCGGCGCCGAGTGGTTCCCCGGGGCGACCCTGAACTACGCGGAACATGCCCTGGCGCACCACGGTGCGGAACCGGCTCTCCTCTGCCGGAGCGAAGCGGAGCCGCGGCGTGAACTGAGCCGGGACGAACTGCGCCGGGAAGTCGCGGCCGCCCGGGCCGGGCTTCTCCGGCTCGGCGTCACCGCCGGCGACCGCGTCGTCGCCTACCTGCCGAACGGCGCCGAAGCCGTGATCGCCTTTCTCGCCACCGCCAGTCTGGGCGCGATCTGGTCGAGCTGTCCGCCGGAGTTCGGCGTGGACAGCGTTCTCGACCGCTTCCGCCAGATCGAGCCCAGGGTACTGATCGGCGTCGATCGCTACAACTACAACGGCCGCGTGTACGACCGCGGCCCCGACCTGGACCGGATCATCGGTTCGCTGCCGACTCTAAACGCGGCGGTCGTCGTGCGAGCGGCCGGCGGCACGGCCGCCGACACGAACGGCTCACCGCGACGCCTGTCCTGGCGGGAGCTGACCGCCGAACCGGGAGAACTCGCCTTCGAGCCGGTGCCCTTCGATCACCCGCTCTGGATCCTCTACTCCTCGGGCACGACGGGCCTGCCGAAGGCGATCGTCCAGGGCCACGGCGGCATCCTCGTCGAGCACCTGAAGCAACTGGCGCTGCACACTGACCTCGGCCCGGGCGACCGCTTCTTCTGGTACACGACGACCGGCTGGATGATGTGGAACTACCTCGTCTCGGGGCTGCTGCTGGGGACGACCGTGGTGCTCTACGACGGCTCGCCCGGCTGGCCCGACCTGAACGCTCTGTACCGCCTCGCCGACGAGGAGGCGGTGACCTGCTTCGGCGTCAGCGCGCCCTTCCTGATGGCCTGCCGCGCCGCGGGTCTCGAACCCGGCAGGCAGTTCGCCTTCGAGGCCCTGCGCGCGATCGGTTCGACCGGCGCGCCGCTCCCGGCCGAGGGCTTCGACTGGGTCTACGAGCATGTGAAGTCCGACGTCTGGCTCGGTTCGCTTTCCGGCGGCACGGACGTCTGTACCGGCTTCGTCGGCCCGAACCCGCTGCACCCGGTCCGCCGCGGCCGCATCCAGTGCCGCTCCCTGGGCGCCAAAGTCGAGGCCTTCGACGAGAACGGCCGCGGGGTCACCGGGCAGGTCGGCGAGCTGGTGATCACCGAACCACTGCCTTCCATGCCGCTCTTCTTCTGGAACGACGAGTCGGGCGAGCGCTACCGGGAGAGTTACTTCGACCACTGGCCTGGCGTCTGGCGCCACGGCGACTGGATCGAGTTCGACGAGGACGGCAGCTCCGTGATCTACGGCCGCTCCGACTCGACGCTCAACCGCGGCGGTGTCCGGATGGGCACCTCCGAGTTCTACCGTGCCGCGGCCGAGCTGCCGGAGATCGAGGACTGCGTGATCGTCGATACGGGCAGCCTGGACCGCGAGGGCAAGCTCTGGCTGTTCGTCGTGCTGGCGGACGGCGCAGCGCTCGACTCGGAACTCGCCGCTCGCATTCGCCACCACCTGCGCACCCGGCTCTCGCCACGACACGGCCCCGACGAGATTCGGTCGATCCCCGAAGTACCGACGACGCTCTCCGGCAAGAAACTCGAGGTGCCGATCAAGCGCATCCTCACCGGCGAACCGGTGGAGACGGCGGTCAACGTCGGGACGCTCCAGAACCCGGAGTCCATCGCCGCGCTCGTGGCCACCCTGTAGCTACCCACTGGGTGCGCCGGCGTCCCCGCCGGCTCGCCGCCGGAGGCGGCTGAAGAGCGCGCCGGCCGAAGGCTGGCTCCACTCTGCAGGCGCTACTGATTCAGCTTGTTCGCGAAGTCCCCACCCCGGAAGATCGAAATGCCATCAAGCGAGATGGCCTTTCGAAGCGCCGCGTTGACCTCGTCGAGCGTCATCTCTTCGATCGCCCGCTCCTGGGCCGCCGTGAACGCCATCGTCCGGCCGGTGAACAGGTTGTTGTTCAGCATGGCCGCGAGGGTCTGGTCCCGGGATCGGCCGTTCTGTTGCGCGTCCAGATAGCCGCGCCTTGCCGGTTCGAACTCCTCCTCGGTGAAGCCGGCCTCCAGCGCCTTCTTCATCTCGTCGCGAAAGGCGGCGACCACCTTGTCGGCGTTCTCGGGCGCGAAGATCGCGAAGGTCAGGAAGAGAGCGCCGTCATCGATCGGCGGCGCCGCGATCTGCGAACCGACGCCGTAGGACAAGCCCTCCTCCTGACGAATCCTCGTCGCCAGGCGCGAACTCAGGAAGCCGCCGCCGAGCATGTAGTTCGCCATGACCAGCGCCGGGTAGTCCTCGTCGTCGTCGCGCATCGCAAACGTCGTCACCGCCATCATCATCGCGTTCGTCTTGTCCGGCGTCTCGATGTCGACGCTTACCGTTTCGACGGCGCGATAGGGATCGGCGACGCGCTCGTACGGCTCGGCCGCCTCCCAGTCCCCGAACAAGGCCTCGAGTTCGCCTGCGACCTCGTCCGGGTCGAAATCCCCGACCACCGCGATCGTGCCGCCTCGCGCTCCGTAGAAGGAAGACCAGAATGCCCTGGCTTCCTCGACCGTGACCGCGTTCAGGCGCTCGATCTGTTCGTCGAAGGTCGGCGAGTAGCGGGGATGATCGGCCGGCCATGGGTTGAAGTGCCTGTTCATCGCCTGCGGCACCTGAGCCATCGGCTCCGAGCGCTGGGACTCGATGGCCGCCAGACGCTCCTCGCGCAGCAGGTCGAACTCCTTCGCGTCGAAGGCGGGCTCCCGCAGAATCTCCGCGGCCAGCCGCAGGACCGGCACGAGGTTCTCGCGCACCGTGGTCAGGGAGCCGTTCGAGGCGAGCACACTGCCACTGACGCCACCCTGGGCCTTGAGGCGATCCAGTTCGTCGCTGATCTCCTGGCGCGAGCGGTTCTTCGTCCCGCGCATCAGCATGTCGCCGGCCAGATCGCCGGCGATGGCGCGACCCGTCAGCCCCTCTTCCGTGCCGTGGCGAAAGGCGAACTGCACGTTGACCGATTCGCCGCGATTCTGCTTCGGGAGCAACGCAACCCTGGCGCCGGACGACAGCGTCAGGAGACGCGTGCGGCTATCGATGTTCGCCGGGGTCGGGTCGAAGGCCTCGCCCTCGGCGACCGCCTCGCGCCCGGTGTAGTCGGCGACCAGCGCGGCAATGTCCGGCGGCTCGGGAATCTCCGCCCGCTCCGGCGTTTCGTCCGTCGGATGGAAGTAGCCGACCGTCCGGTTCGAGTTCCGCAGGTACGTCTGGGCAACTTCGTGGACGCCTTCGGCGGTCACCTGCTCCAGGCGGTCGCGGTGCAGGAAGAAGAGCCGCCAGTCGCCCATCGAGGCCCACTCGCTGAGCTGAAGCGCGATGCCCTGCGGATTGTTGAACGAGAGCTCGATCCGTGAGAGGTAGTCGGTCTTGGCGCGCTCGACCTCCTCCTCGGTGGGCGGCTCGGCGGCCATCTCGTCGAAGGTGGTGAACAGCGCCTCGGCGGCGGCTTCGAGCGAGTCTTCCTGACGGACCTCGACCGACGCGGTCAGTACCCCCGGCTCGTTCAACTGGAAGCTGGAGGCGAAAACGGAGGACGCGAGCCCCGGCTCGACCAGGTTCCTGTACAGGCGCCCCGCCGGCTCGACGCCCAGGATGTGGGTGAGCACCTCGACCGCGGCGTACTGCTCGTGGGCGCCCGGCGGCACATGGTAGACGGCCATCATGTACTGGGTGTCTCCCACCCGCTCCAGCGTCACGGTCCGCTCTCCGTCCTGCGCCGGCTCCGCCGTGTACGTCTCGAACAGCCTGTTCGCCCCGGTGCGGTCGGGACGCGGGATCGCGCCGAACTTCTCGGCCACCAGTTCCAGCGCACGATCGACCTCGAACCGCCCGGCGACGACCAGGATCGCGTTGTCCGGCTGGTAGTACTTCCGGTAGAACGCCTGCAGGCGCTCGATCGGCACGTTCTCCAGGTCGGACCGCGCGCCGATCGTCGAGTTGCCGTAGTTGTGCCAGTCGAAGGCGGCCGACATGACCCGCTTTCGCAGCACGCCCATCGGCTGGTTCTCACCGCTTTCCCACTCGTTCCGCACCACGGTCATCTCGGACTCGAGGTCCTCGGCCGAGATGAAGGAGTTGACCATCCGGTCCGCCTCCAGGTCGAGCGCCCACTCGAGGTTCTCGTCCGTCGCCGGGAAGGTCTCGAAGTAGTTCGTCCGATCGAACCAGGTCGTTCCGTTCGGAAACGCGCCGTGCTCCGTCAGTTCGGCCGGAATGTCCGGGTGGTTCGGCGTGCCCTTGAACACCAGGTGCTCGAGCAGGTGCGCCATCCCCGTCTCGCCGTAGCCCTCGTGGCGGGAGCCGACGAGGTAGGTGATGTTGACGGTCACCTGCTGCTTGCTCTGGTCGGGGAACAGCAGGAACCGGAGCCCGTTCTCCAGTTGGTACTCGGTGATCCCCTCGACCGAGGCCACCCTGGTGACGCCGTCGGGGAGGTCCTGCGCCGCCAACGGCAGCGCCACCGCCAGGCAGGCGAGGACGCAGACGGTCAGTTGCAGGGCAAGTTTCATCGTTCGCTTCATCGTGCTTTCTCCTGAGGGGCTGGCGAAACCAGCTCGGCGTGTTCACTCCTCGGACGTACGGTCTGTAGAACGTAGTAAACGCGTCAGCACTCCGATTGTTCCATTCCAGCCAGGAAGGCCGCGCCGCAGAAACCGCCTGCTCCGGCCCTACCGCCCGGCCTGCGTATCCAGGCTGACGCTCTTCAGCAGCGCGAACACCGGCGATCCGACCGCCAGCCCAAGCTCGGCCGCCGAAGCCCTCGTGATCCGCGCACGCAGTCGGTGCGAGCCGAGATCGACCGTGGCTTCGGCGAACGCGGTCGACTCGTCCTGCTGCAGCGACACGAGGACTCCGGACAGCACGTTGCGGATGCTGGTCGGCGACGGGCGTGCCGTGGCAAGCGAGACGTCCCGGGAGCGCACCAGCAACCGCGCCGACTCGCCGACCGCCAGGTGCTCGATCCGCGGCACGCTGAGCCGCTGGCCGTCCAGGTCGAGCCAGGTCAGCCGGAACTCGTCGTCGTGGGCGTTGACCCGCGCCTCGAGCACGGCAGCAGCCTGGAAGCGCTCGGTGAGCGGCGCCAGGTCAAGCTGCTCGAGGACCGGCACCGTGCCGCCGAAGGCCTGTACACGGCCCTCGGCCAGCACCAGCACGCGGTCGGCCAGCAGGGCCACCTCGTCGACCGCGTGACTCACGTAGAGGGTCGGAATGCCGAAACGCGGATGCAGGGCCAGCAGGTACGGCATGATCTCCGCCTTCCGCCGGCGGTCGAGCGCGGACAGGGGCTCGTCGAGCAGCAACAGACGCGGCCGGCTGAGCAGCGCCCGGCCCAGGGCCGCCCGCTGGCGCTCACCGCCGGAAAGCGTGCCGGGCCGGCGGTCGAGCAGCGGTCCGAGATCCAGCGCATCGACGACGTCGTCCCGGGTGATCGACGCCGCGACGCCGGGCGCCGGGGTGCTCCGCCGATCCGCGTAGCCGAGGTTGCCCTCGACGTCGAGGTGCGGGAACAGGCGGCCATCCTGAAAGGCGCAACCCACGGGGCGGCGATGCGGCGGCACCGCGACCCCGGCTTCGCTGTCGAGCCAGACGTCGCCGTTCAGGGCGATGCGGCCGCGGCTTCCCGCCTCGAACCCGAGCAGCGACCTCAGAAGGGTCGTCTTGCCGCTCCCCGAAGGACCGAACACCGCGGTCACGCCGGCCGCCGGGACCGTCTGCTCGACCTGAAGATCGAAGCCGTCGAAGGCGACCCGAACGTCGACTTCGAGCCGGGCTTCCAGCGCCGGCGAGGCGGCGGAACCGCAGCCGGCAGTCCCCGCGATTGCTATGGCCTCAGGTTCAGGCGACATGAACCGGCAGCCTCCGGTTGAAGACGTAGACGAAGACCAGTACGACGAACGCGAACAGCAACAGACCGGCGGCAAGCGTGTGCGCCTCCCCGTAGCGAAGCGTCTCCACGTGCTCGTAGATGGCGATCGAGATGACCCGTGTCTTGCCCGGGATGTTCCCGCCCACCATGAGCACGACACCGAACTCGCCGATCGTGTGGGCGAAGGTCAGGACCGCCGCGGTCAGGAAACCCCGAAGCGAGAGTGGCGCCGCGACCGTCAGGAAGGCATCAAGCGGCGACGCGCGGAGCGAAGCCGCCGCTTCCAGAGGGCCGCGGCCGAGCGACTCGAAGGCGGCCTGGAGCGGCTGCACCATGAACGGCAGGGAGTAGACGACGGAGGCGATCAGAAGGCCCGTGAACGAGAACGTGAGGGTCGTGTCCGTGACTTCCACCCAGAGCCCGCCGAGCCAGGATCGCGGGCTCATCAGCAACAGCAGGTAGAAGCCCAGCACCGTCGGCGGCAGCACGAGCGGCAGCGCCGTCACCGCCTCGATCACCGGCTTGATCCGCGATCGGGTTCCGGAAAGCCACCAGGCAAGCGGTGTCCCCAGCACCAGGAGGACCGCGGTCGCCGCCGCGGCGAGCTGCAGGCTGAGCCACAGCGGGCCGAGTTCGGGCAGATTCATCGCGAGCCCCGGGCGACGACGAAGCCGAACGACTCGAGGGTCTTCAGCGCCACCGGGGTGTTGAGGAACTCGTGGAAGTCGCGGGCGGCCGGGTTATACTTGGCGCGGCTGAGCAGAACCGCGTCCTGACGGATCGGCGTGTGGAGATGCTCTGGAACCTTCCAGTAGCTTCCCTCATGTCCGTTGCGCGGACTGAGCACCGAGGCCAGCGACACGAAGGCGAGTTCCGCGTTTCCCGAAGCCGCCATGGCGAAGGCCTGCCCCACGTTCTCGCCGAGGACGATCTTCGGACGAAGGCTCTCCCACAGGCCGAGTTCGCGCAGCGTCTCCCGGGCGGCGGCGCCGTAGGGCGCCAGGTCCGGGTTCGCGATCGCGAGCCGGCGGAAGGAGCCGTCCCTCAGCAGGTCTTCGCCGACCGCCATCGCAGCATCCAGGCTCCACAACACGAGCCGTCCGATCGCATACGTGCGACGGGAGTCCTCGACAGCCAGCCCCTCCTCGACCAGCAACCGCGGACGCTTCTGGTCGGCCGCCAGGAACAAGTCGAAAGGCGCACCGTGGAGGATCTGCGCATAGAGCTTGCCCGTCGAGCCGACTGTCACCGTGACCCGGTGACCGCTCTCCCGCTCGAACTCGGCGGCGAGCGTCTCGACGACCTCCGCGGCGTTGGCGGCCACCGCCACCGTCGTTTCTCCGGCGAAGGCGCCCCCGGCGGCCAGGAGCAGCGCCGTGACGACCCCCGGGACAGCCCTCAAACGGCGACCGCCTGCGCCGTCCGCCTCGGATCGCCGCAGGCGATGGCGCCATCCTCCTCGATCAGAACGCCCTCGAAGGAGCCGCAGAGCCAGTTCCACGGGTTCACGACCTCGACCGTCTGACCGGCTTCCTCGAGCAGCCGCACCGGATCGTCCGGCAGGTCGGCTTCCACGATCAGCGCGCCCGGTACGCCCATCGACGAACCGCCGAACCGCGGCTTGTGGACCGAGCTCTCCAGGTCGAGGCCGAAGTCGAGGAGGTTCACCGAGTTCTGGACGATGTTCTCGGTCAGGGACACGCTCGGGGATCCCGAGGCAAGCACGGGCTTGCCGTCCCTGGTGAAGATGTTCGGGCAGATGCGCGCGTGCGCCCGTCCTCCCGGCTCGACCGGACCCGAGCCGAGATGGACGCCGGAGGCGCAGGCGTACACGCCGTCGACGTAGATACCGGTCCTGAACGGCATCGACATGACGGAGTGCAGCACGGTGGCGACGTTCCCTTCCGCGTCGACCACCGTGACGTGGTTCGAACCCGGCGGAGGCGGCGGCACCACGCCTAGCGCCTCGTAGCGGTCGTTCGGGCTGGCCGGCTTGCCGTCGAGCGCGGCGAAGCGCTCAGCCGCGTACTCCTTCGAGATCGCCCGCTCCACCCCGGGCAGGGTGCCGTCGAAGCGGCCTCCCACCGCGTCGGCGTAAACCCGGCCGATGATCTGCATCATCCTGAGCGTCGTCTCGCCGGACTCGAACGCCGGGCCCGTCTGCTGGAGGTCGAGCAGCTCGACCATGTTCATGATCTCGACCAGGGCCTGGCCGCCGAAGTCCGGCGCGGGCGAACCCACGACGCCGTAGTCGCGGTAGGCGCCCTTCACCGGCTCGTCCCAGAACGCCTCGTAGGCCGCCATGTCGTCGGCCGTGATCAGGCCGCCCCTGGCCTGGACCGTCTCGGCGTACCGGCGGCCGAACTCGCCGCGGTAGAAGTGGTCGCCGCCGTCTTCGGCCAGCCGGTCCAGCGTGTCGGCCAGTTCGCTCTGCACCAGCTTTTCGCCGATGTCGCGGAGCGTGTTGCCGTCGAAGTAGATCTCCCGGCTGAAGGGCTCCCGGCCCAGCACCGCCGACTCGACGAACATCTCGCCCCAGAGGAAGGGATGGATCTCGAAACCGTCGCGGGCGTAGTGGATCGCCGGCGCCATCACGGTCGCCCGCGGCAGCCGGCCGTGGCGGTCGAGGCCGGCCTCGAAGCCGCCCCAGAAACCCGGCACGAAGCAGAGCGTGCCGTCCGTCTTCGTCATCAACGCCCCGAACTCGGCGACGTCCATGTTGCGCACGTCCGGCACCGCCTGCGGCGCCGCCATCATGCCGTTGACGTAGGTGTACTCCCCGGAGGCGGCGTCGTAGTAGAGCATCGACAGGCAGCCCGACAGGGTCGTCATGTGCGGCTCGACGACGGCCTGGGCGATGCTCGCCGCCATCACGCCGTCGCAGGCGCTGCCGCCCAGGGCGAGCATGTCGGCCGCCGCGGCGGACGCCAGCGGATGCGTGCAGATCGCGATGCCGTTGGCGCTCCGGACGGCCTGCTTGGGTCCGAAGCGGGCCGTCGACACGAGTGCCCGCCGCGCCTCGTCGTCCGGCGGCGTCCAGCCACTCACGGCAGCGGGCGCGGTCCTCTCGGGCGACTTTCCCGGCCCGCAGGCCATCGCCATCGCCGCGCCGCCGGCCGCGGCGGCGAGCAGGGTCCGGCGATCCAGCGTCAGGTTCGCCGATTTCACGAGTTCTCGCCCCATCGCTGCCTCCATTCCAAAGGGTCCGCGCGAGACTACCGCGCTCGGGTCGCCGCGCCGGAACCGGACGGGACCACTCTCTTGCACTCCCGCTGGCTCGGGTTCTCGCGCGAAGCAGAGGTGAGCGGCCAGCCTCCGCTGCTATAGTACGAACACCGCATCGAATACACGAACTCTGAGCCGCCGCCCCTCGCAGCCGCGCGGCTACACGAGAGGTAGTCATGGCTACAAGCGAACTTTGCGTGTCACATCCTGCAGCGTCTCGGCAGCCGCGGTTGAAGCGGATTCGCGGCTCGTGGGCGGAAGAGACTGTTTCACGCCCGGCTACGGCCACCTTTGATATGATTCCGAGCCGAGCCGAGCCGAGCC
>JAJEBV010000016.1 GCA_022822365.1 Thermoanaerobaculia bacterium
AGCCACTCCGACGCCGAAATGAACCGACTCCGACTCCGCAGGACACCTGACCAGCCACCGACAGACCAGGACGGCATTCAAGGGGACTGCCCACCCCGAACTCAGCCCTCACGCCCGAGCCGGTGAAACATGCGGGCTAGAATGCCGCGAGGATGGTCCGCCGCGGAATCGATGCCTGGGCGCTGGGGGCGGCCGTCGTTCTCGGGGCGACCGCGCTCGCCGCGCCGATTCTGGGCATAGCCGCCTGGCAACCCGCCGCGATGGCGGGAGCGGTGGCCGCCGGTCTGCTCTACGTCGTCTGCCGCGTTCTGGCTCTCGAGCCTCTGCTCGAGCGGGCGGGCGGCGCCCGCCGGCCTCCGCTCGTCTTCCTGCTGCTTCCCTTCGGCTTCTACCTTGCCCTGATCCCCTGGTCGATCCAGGAGCGCGCCCCCGACGGCGACGAGCCCTGGTTCCTCCTCACCACGCACAGCATCGCCTACGACTTCGACCTCGACCTCGCGAACAACTACCGGGATCAGGACTCGCTTGCGTTCATGCCGCGCGCGATCGAGCCCCAGCCGGGCGATCGCGAAACGAGCGACGGAACCATCCGCGCGCGCCACGGCGCCGTACTGCAGGCGGTCATGGCCCCTGCGTACCGCCTGGGCGGCCGGGCGGGCGCGATGGTCGTGATCGCCGCTCTGGCCGCCCTGAGCGCCTGGCTGCTGCTTGATCTGACGGCGTTCAGCCCGGACGCCCGGGCGCGTCTGGCTGCCTACGCGATCTTCAGCTTCGCCGCACCGTTCCTGATCTACAGCCAGCAGATCTGGGCCGAGGTCGCCGCCGTCCTGCTCGCGGTGGCCGCGTTCCGGTGGATCGGCCGTCTCACGGCAGGCGGCGGGAGTCCGACGACCGAAACAGGACGGGCGGAATGGGCGACATGGGCGCTTCTCGCCCTGTCGCTGGCGGTGCTGCCCGCGATCAAGCTCCGGCTCGCCCTGGTCAGCGCCGCGCTAGCGCTGATCTTCGTACTCCGCCTCGCCCCGGCCCACCGACGCCGGGGACTTCTCGTCCTGGCGGCGGTCGGCCTACCCTCCGCCGTGCTGGTGCTGTGGTCGAACCGCACCGTGTCCGGCAGCGTGCTCGGCATGCACTCGTGGGCCGAACTCGAGGTCTACCGGCAACCGGCCTCCCAGCTTGCGCTCGGGATGAACGGCCTGTTCTTCGACCTCGCCTACGGTCTGGTTGCCTGCGCGCCAATCTGGCTGCTCCTGTTCCCCGGCGTCGTCGCCAGCTTCCGGCGCAACCGGAGACTCCTGTCCGAGGTCGCGTTGATCGCCGTGCCCACGCTGCTCCTCGTCGCCTCGCGCCGCGAGTGGTACGGCGGCTGGTCGCCCCCGTTCCGCTATGGCCTCGTCGTCCTCCCGTTCCTCGCCCTGCTGCTGGTGCCCCTCTTCGAGCGAACGACCGCCGCGGGGCGTGAGGGCGCCACGGGTTCAGCGACCCGTTCGCCAGCGGCCGGCATCGTCGCCCTCGCCCTGGCGCTGGCGCTCCTCTCGGGCGCCCTGACCGTGCTGTTCGTCGTGGAACCGGGATGGACCTACAACCTCGCCGACGGCCGCCACCACTTTCTTCATCACCTGGAAGCACGGACCGGTCTCGACCTGGCCCGCCTGCTGCCGTCGGCCACCCGGGCCCGGATGGCGACGTGGCTCCTGCCGTCGCTCGCGGTCGTCGCGGCCCTCCTCGCGGCGCGCGTACGCTGGAAGACCGTGGCGGCGGCCTGCGCCGGAGTCCCGGTCCTGTTCCTGGCTGCCCTGCCCGTGCTAGCGGATACGTTGCCGACGCGCCGCCTGGAGATCGAAAGCGCGGCGGTTCATCGAACCGGGGGCAACCAGGAACCGGAACGGTGGACTCTGGACCGCACGCGCTACCCGGAAGCGTGGGTGCTGCCCGAAGGTAGCCGCGCCGAAGCGATGGTGATTCCCGGCGGCGACCGGGTCGAACTGACCGTCACGCTCCGCGCGATCCGGAACCGCCCCGCGCCCCTCACCCTGATCGCCCGAGCCGGCGGTCAGGAACTCGGCCGCCTGACCCTCGCTGAAGGAAGCGATGACGGCTGGCAGACCCGGACGCTGGCGCTGGCGCCGTGGCCGGCGGACGTTCCACTCGTTCTGGAGGTCCCGCCCGGCAACGTGGCACCGGCGAACGGCCTCGCAATCGACCGCGTCGATCTGCGCTGGGAGTAGCGACGTGCTGAGGCACGGCGCAGCGAGCCAGGTCTGATATGGCGACACAGGTACCACCGCCTGCCCTCCGGGCTCGGGTACCGAAGGAGGGAGCTCGCGCGGCCCCGGTCCCCTCGTCGACGCAGAGCACCCGTTCGCAGCGCTACGCCCCGACATTGAGACACTCTCGCAGTTTGAATCCCTCTACGACCTGACGTAACGTGCAGTCATCGTGGCTTCGCGGCACTGTCCCTCGGCCGTTCCGAGGTCGCCGACCCACAACAACGGGCGTGCAGCATGACCGAACCACACCTCAGCCGGCTTCGGCGTGTAGAGATTGAACGCCTCTTCGGGACGTACGACCACCGGATCGACCTCGACCCAGAGAACCGCGTCACCATCCTGCACGGGCCGAACGGCGTCGGGAAAACCCACACGCTCGGTATGGTCCACGCCCTCATCACCGGCGACACCGGTTACTTCCGGCGTGTCCCCTGCCGGAGATTCGCGCTGACATTTGCGGACAGCAAGACCCAGTTGGCCATCGAGCCCAACGGCGAACGAGGGCGGCTCACGCTGGATCATGCTGGCGCGCACTACGAGGAGACGGTACCTCTCCGTGTCCAGAGCAGTGAACGCCTGCGGATCATGGGGAGCCCGGTATACGAGCCGCCGCCCATGCCCTCCGTCGGGGAACTTCGTGAAGGCGGTTCTTCGGGAGTGGGCCTTCTCGCCCGGGTCCTCGCAGAGAACGAAGGTCTCCCCTCGTGGTTTCAGTCGTTTCTCGAGTGCGTCAGCGTACAGTTCATCGAGACGCACCGATTGGCACCCACCGGGCCGCAGCAGGAATCCGGGTCCACGCCGTGGTCGGCGGCCTGGGCGGGGCCGCGGTCGAACCGCGCGTCCGCCGTGCCAGCCGTGATTGAAAGGAGCCGAGAGTTCACAGAGCTCTTTCGCGAGACCATGGCGAACTACGGGCGTCAATCTCAGACGCTCGATCAGACGTTTCCGCAACGGCTGGTCGCAGCGAAGGCCGGCGGCGACAACGACGAGATTCAGCGGCGCATGGCGTTGTTAGAGAAGGAGACCGACCAACTCAAGTGTCTGGGAATCCTCGACGAAGACAGGGTCGCTCCGAGCCGTCCACTGGCCGAGCCGACCGAGCTGGACGACACCGAGACACGGGTAATGGCCCTCTACGTCGACGACACCGAGCAGAAGCTGAAGACGCTTGCCGACTTGGCGGAACGGGTTCGGAGTCTCCTGGACAGCTTGAACGGCAAGTACAGGCACAAGCGGCTGAGGGTGGATCGTGACCTGGGGTTCGTCGCGGAAAGCGAGGCTGGCCGGAGGATCCCGCTGAACGCGCTCTCCTCAGGCGAGCAGCACGAGTTGGTGTTGCACTACGACCTTCTCTTCGGGCTGAGAAAGAACACGATCGTCCTGATCGACGAACCGGAACTTTCTCTCCACGTTGCGTGGCAGAAGCGGTTTCTCCCCGATCTGCTGGACTTCGCCAAGCTGTCCTCCTTCGACGCCATTGTGGCAACCCACTCGCCCTACATCATCGGTGAGCGGGACGACCTGATGGTAGGGCTGAGCGATCAGGCCTGACGGCGCGCGGCCGCAGGCAACCCAAAGGTCCGATCGGCTACGCCCACGACCGTCATCCTGGCGGATGAAGACCGCAATGCCGCTTGGTCCGTTTGACCACAAGACGCCAGCTGTCTTGGCGAACGAACTCGTGATGCAACGCCAAGTGCATCCCGGCGCCTTTCTCCTGCTCGAAGGCAGAGACGACGTACGCTTCTGGAGGCCGCGCTGTTATGGACACTGCGAACTCCTGGACGGGGAGGGCAAGCAGAACGTCGCCGGGGCGTTGCAGCGACTGGACGAGCAAGGCTTCCAGGGCGCTCTCGGGTTGGTCGACAGCGACTACGACACGTTCATGTCCAGTAAACCACTCTCGGCAAACCTAGTGGCGACGGATGCTCACGACTTGGAGTGCGTTCTTTGTCGCTCCAAGGCGCTTGACGCCGTTCTCGCGGAGCATGGCGACGCATCGAAGATCAGACGATTCGAAGACAGAGCCGGTACCGACGTTCGGCAAGCGCTGTTGGATCGCGCTCTAGTCTTCGGCCGTGTCAGATTGGCGGCTACTCTCTGGCGTGATGCGGAAGCCATACGCCAAGTCCACGTTCCGCGATTCGTGGACGAGACGCACTGGCGTGTGGCCGCAGACGACCTCCTGACGATTGTCGCCAATGCGTCCGCCCGGGACCGGGAGACGTGGCAAGACCGCACAGACGAGCTGCTTCACGAAGATCCCTGGTTTGTAGTGCGGGGACACGACATGCTGGAGATACTACGCATCGGACTACGACGCGTCCTTGGAGACCTGCCGGTGAAGGATGGAGTGCGGGCCATTGCCAGCGGGCTTCGGCTGGCGATGGCGCGTGAATGTCTGGAGGCCACAGGGCTGTGGGACGGGATACGGGCATGGGAAGGCCGGAACCCTTCGTTCTCTGTCCTGTCCCATTGACGGGCTAACGGTTCCCACAGCCCAGACGGCACTGGCGTGAGCGGCTCGCCAGGCACGGCCATCATGGGTGGCTCGCGCTAGCTCAACACATCCTAGCCGGTCATTTCACCCGCCGGACGCCCACTGGCTCATCGGTCCCCTCAACCCACATCTTGCATTGTCCTCTTGAGCGAAACAGCGTGACACGGGGCATGTACGCGTATGAGTATTCGTAGTGATACTCCGACTGCTCCCAGATCTGGCCGTTCATCAACTTGATAAGCGTGTCACCGTCCCATCCTTCGAACTGACCATCAACCGTACCTTCGATGTCACAGTCGGAACTGCTCCCAAGTTGTTCTCCCTGCCTACTCCTGCGTGGTGGCTGCGACTCGAGCGGCCCGCCAACATCCTCCCGCGCCGACTCTCCGGATTGCTCACACTCGAAGAACTGGCTCGGCTTCGCGGTGCCGTCATCCGAACTCGAGAAGTCGAAATAGAGGCCCGAACCGTTTGGTTTGATGAGCAATGCGTAAGGCCAACCATCCTCATACTCGCCGAAGTTCCACCGACGGTCGAGGCCCTCCACCCGAAAGTCCGTCGAGTAATCGACGCCAGCAACCGAGACCCCGCCGCGTTTCCCCAGCCGAGCAAGAGTGACGAGTGGTGTTCGCCTACTCAAGTCGGTCTTGTCGAAGCAGCGCCACGTCTCTAGTGATCGAATCAACTCCGCCGCATCCTCGTCTCCGTTCTTCGCGGCGAGGCGGTACCAGCGCACCGCCTCGTCCAAATCCCGCTCTACGCCGCGACCGATCTCGTAGGCGTCGCCGAGGAGAAACTGCGCACCAGCATGGTCTTGTTCCGCTGCCAATCGGAACCACCGGACAGCCTCAGCATCGTCCTCCTCTACTCCTTGTCCCAATCCATACTTCAAGCCGAGGCTGTACTGAGCTCCAGCATGGCCGCCCGCCGCTGCCAACCCGTACCATCGCACCGCCTCGGAGTCGTCTTCCTCCACACCGAGGCCGTAGTCGTACCTGCGGCCGAGGCTGTACTGCTCTGCGGCGTCCACCTGTTCTGTAGCCCCAGGAGAACTCGGCAGAGTATGCGCTGGCTCCGTCCGCTGGAGGGCCGCCAGTGCGTCGGGGTGGCCTTGGTCGGCGGCTAGACGAAGCCAGCGGATAGCTTCGCCAGAGTCCTGCTCAACTCCTCGCCCGCGCCCGTACATCACGCCGAGGTTGTACTGGGCCTGCGCGAACCCCTGGTCGGCTGCCAATCGAAACAGCCGTGCGGCTTCGGCGTCGTCCTTAGGCACACCCAGCCCTTCGGCGTACATCTGGCCGAGGTTGATTTGCGCTCCACCGTGGCCTTTCTCCGCGGCCGGGCGTAGCCATCGGAGAGCCATCACGTCGTCGGTTCCCATGTAGAGAGTTCCGAGTTCTGCCATCGCTCCGGCGTGCCCCTGATTAGCCGCTCGGGTCAACCAGACTAGAGCTTGCTCCTTCCTCTCGTCTTCACCCAGATCATCGCGCCATTCGGCGTATGCGACAGCGAGTTCGTACTGCGCCTCCGCATCACCGCCTTCCGCCGCGCCCAGGAGGTTATTGAACTGACTGTCGAGCATCCCGGCCGCGTATGCCGTCGGGTCGAAGTCGCCCTGTGGTCCAGACCCGCCCCCTGCATCCTGCAGCGTCGCATCCAGTTCGGCGAGTTCGTTGAGCGTGTCCCCGAACATCTCAAGTGTCTGGGTGTGGCCTTGCTGGGCTGCACGATGGAGCCACCTCACGGCCTCGGCACCGTCTTCGGGCACACCATCCCCCTCAATGTACAACGTACCCAGCTTGAACTGTGCGTCCGCGTGGCCTTGCTTAGCCGCCATTCGGAGCCAACGGGCCGCTTCAACGGGGTCCTTCGGCACACCCCGGCCCTCGTAGTGGTACATCCAAAGTACGAACTGCGCGTCGACGTAGCCCTGTTCCGCGGCCCGCCGGTACCACCGGGCTGTTTCGGCGTAGTCCTGGGCGACGCCAGCGCCAATGCTGTACATGCCGCCCATCTCGAACTGTGCCTCGGCGTCGCCCTGATCCGCGGCGCGACGAATCCACTTCACGGCCTCGGATTCGTCCTGAGGAACGCCGTGCCCGTTGTAGTACATCAGCCCCAAGTAGAACTGGGCCTTCGGGTTGTTCTGCTCGATGCCTCGGCGATACCACCGCAGCGCTTCCGAGTAGTCCTCGGGCACGCCGTGCCCGACGAAGTACAGCCTTCCGAGCATGGCTTGGGCCTCGGCGTGGTCCTGTTCGGCAGCTAGCCTAATCCACTGCACAGCTTCTACGGGGTCCTCCTCCATGTAGGTAACACCGAGCCGAAACGCGGAATCGGCGTGACCCCTCTCGGCCAGAGCCCGTAGCTGTGCGGCATCCGACGGATCCAGCCGGCCCCCGGTTCCGGTCTGGGCGTGAACAGCCGTGGCGAACGTCAACAACCAAGCGAACGCGGCGACGACTAGCGCAGATCTTCCGAAGACACTTCCGTAGAAACGAACATTCATGCGCGCCGATGATGTCACTGCTTCACCTCCGGAGAAGATCGGAAGAGTCCTCGTACGATGCTCCTTCCTGGCATGTTTGAACGCCGGAACGACGCGAACAGGCGAGGTTCATGGGGATTGAAGGCGTTCTTCCCCTACGGCCGGACTTCGTAGTAGAGGTTGGCCGGGTCGTCGAAGTCGTGCATCCGGAAGCGGGTGAAGCCGGCTTCCCGCACCATCCGCTCCGCGACCACCGGGTTGAAGCCCAGCGTCCCCAGGCCCATGCCGTCCGGCTCCGACAGGGCCGACGACATGCAGGCGGAAACGGAGAAACCGTAGAGCAGCGCCAGCACCGGGTTGCGCATGTTGTCCTCGAACCGCGGGCTGCTGCGGATGTCCTTGATCAGCCAGGTGCCGTCATCGCGGATGGCGCCGCGGATGGCGGCGATCACGAGATCCGGCCGCGTCATGTCGTGGACGCAGTCGAAGGTCACGACCAGGTCGAAGCTCGGCTCGCGGGGCAGGTCCTCGCCGCGAGCGATCTTCCAGTCGACGTTCGCGACGCCGGCTTCCCGGGTGCGCTCGCGGGCGATGTCGATCGCGTGGGCGGACGGGTCGTAGCCCGTGAAACGCGATTGAGGGAAGGCGTTCGCCAAGGACAGGAGCGCCACGCCGCCGCCGCAGCCTACGTCGATGACGTCGATCCCCGCCCGGAGGCGGTCCTCGACACCGTCGAGCGCCGGAATGATCCGCGGCACCAGGGCCTGCCGGGTCCAGGGGCCAAGCATCCGCTCCGTGCGATGCGCGGCGCAGGGTCCGAGCTGCTGGTAGGACAGTCCGATTCCGGTCCTGAACGCCTCCGCCGTAGCGTCGATCACGTCGTGGTCGGGCGGATAGCCGAACGCGCCGGCGGCGAAGGCCACGGAGCTCTCCTCGTCCGCCAGCACCGCCGCGGCAACGCCGTTCAACTCGAAGCGCGGTTCGCCGCCGTTCCCGGCGCCGTGGTACTCGAGCAGTCCGGCCGCCGCCTGACCGTGCAACCACTCACGCAACCAGCGCTCCTTGAGCCCGCTGGCTTCGGCCAGCTCCGTCGGGGTCACCGGGCCCAGGCCCTGCAGGGAGCGGTAGATGCCCAGCCGGTCGCCGAGGTGAATCATCAGGGAAACGAGTTCGCCCTGCTTGAACTGCCACACCTTCAGGGCGAAGGCGCCGACCTGCTCCGGGTCGAGCCGTCCGTAGAGTGACTGCGTGCCGCCGTCGTCGTCCGTCATCTCGGGCTTCTCCTCACTGGGGTCCGCGGGAAACGGGCCGCACGGTATCATTCGCCGCCCGCATCATCAGCCTCGTTCCGGAGTCCTGGCGACTCGTGGGAACGTCTCAGGAGATCGTCCATGCCAGCGAACCCCGTCACCGCCTGCAAACCGGCCCTCCGCATCGCCATCGGAGTTCTCGCTCTGCTGCCCGGGGCCCTCCCGCTCGCAGCCCAGAAGGGCGGAGCGCAGGCGCCGCTCCCCGACCACTGGCCCGCCGCCACCCCGGTCGGCGACGGCGCGGGCCCGGTCGACCAGGAGTTGCTGGAAGCCGCACCGACAAGGGAGTCCTGGCTGCACTACGGCGGCAACTACGCAAGCTGGCGTCACTCTCCGATCACCGAACTCACGCCGTCGAGCGCCTCGGACCTGCGCCTCGCCTGGATCGCGCAAACGGGCGTCTCGGGTCAGCTCGAGTCGTCCCCCGTGATCTACGACGGCGTGCTCTACCTGACCTCCTCGATGAACCGCCTGCTCGCCTACGACGCGGCGGACGGATCGCTGCTCTGGCGGTACGACCACCAGAACCCGTCCGACCTGCGGATCTGCTGCGGGCCGGTGAACCGCGGCGTCGGCATCGCCGGCGACCTCGTCGTCATGGGTACGCTGGATGCGCGGCTGCTGGCCTTCGACCGCAAGACGGGCGAGCTTGCCTGGGACACCGAGGTCATTCCCTACGCGAGGGGTTTCTCGATCACGTCGGCCCCGCTCATCGCGGAAGGCGTGGCCGTCATCGGCATCGGCGGCGGCGAGTACGGCGTGCGCGGCTTCTTCGACGGCTACGACGTGGAAACCGGCGAGCGACTCTGGCGCCACTACACGGTGCCCGACGCGGGAGAACCCGGCGTCGAGACCTGGGCGGGCGAGTCGTACAAGACGGGCGGCGCCGCAACCTGGGCGACCGGAAGCTACGACCCGGCAACGAAGACACTGTTCTGGACCACCGGCAACCCCTCACCGGACTGGAACGGCGACACCCGCCTCGGCGACAACCTCTACAGCGACAGCGTGCTGGCGGTCGACATCAAGACGGGCGAGCGGAAGTGGTACTTCCAGTTCACGCCGCACGACGTCTGGGACTACGACGGGAACTCCGAGGTCTGGCTCGTCGACGTCCAGGTCAACGAACAGACCATTCCCGCCCTGGTCCAGGCCAACCGGAACGGCTACTTCTACGTGCTGGACCGCCGCGACGGCGGTTTCCTGCACGCGAGTCAGTACGTTCATCAGTTGAACTGGGCGACCCTGGACGAGAACGGCCGGCCGGTCGTCGACCCGGCGATGTTGCCGGCGGACGAGCCAACGCAACGCGTCTGCCCCGGCCTTGCCGGCGGCAACAACGCGGCCTACGCCGGCGCCTACAGCCCGGAAACCGGCCTCGCCTACGTGCCGACGATCGAAAGCTGCATGATGTTCCGCAAGGGCGCGGTCGTCTTCGTCGAGGGCATCCCCTTCATGGGCGGCGAGCCGATCCCCGTGGACACCGCCGAGGGCAAGTCCTACGGCCACCTGGCCGCCATCGACGTCAGCACCGGCGAGACGAAATGGATGTACCGCGATCCGGTGCCGATGCTCGCCGGCGTGCTGAGCACGGCGGGCGGCCTGGTCGTCACCGGCAACGCCTCCGGCCACCTGCTCGGCTTCGACGCCGAGACGGGCGAAGAGGTATGGCGTTACAACACGGGGTCCGGCATCCGCAGCCACCCGGTGGCCTATCAGTACGAGGGGCGGACCTTCCTCGCCGTGGGATCGGGCGGAGGAGGCGTCGTTCAGACCGCCGTCGGCACGGCGCCGTCGCTGCCGGAGGGCAGCGTGCTGCTCGTGTTCGAACTTGTGGCCGGCTCCTGACGGCCCGCGGACCGGCGGAGAGCGTTCACCTGTGAAGCAAGGGTCCAGCAAAGTGGAGGCCGTAGCCGGCCGCGGCGCCCGCGACGGCTCCGGGAGAGCTTCCGGGCCGCCAGCCATCCGGGCGAGCTTCCGGTTGGCAGCGCTGGCGGTACTGCTGTGGGCGGCGCCTTCCCTCCAGGCGGCCGAGCTGCGAGTCTGCCTGCTGGAGGACGACTTGCCCCGCGCTCACCGGGCCGAAGCGAGCGGCTTCGACCACGACCTCTTCCAGGCGGCGGCGGAGCGCATGGGCCGCACCTTCACGCCAGTCTGGCAGCCGACAGCGCCGCCCTACTCCGAGATCGACGACACGGACCTTCCGTTCGACGAACTGCTCGACGGCGATTGCGACATCGTGCCTTCCGTCCCCGGCCAACTGGCGCTCGGCCGGCTGGCGACGGCCGTGGACCTGAGCCCGCCGTACTACGCTGCCGCTTTCGAGATCTACCTGCCCGGCAGGGAGGACCTCGACTGGGGCGACCTGCCCGGCCTCGTCGGCGAGCGCAAGGTCGCGGTGCGCCTGCAGTCTCTGGCCCACTTCGCCGCCGAAGCCGCGGGACTCGACTGGACCTCGCAACCGACCGCGGCCGAGGTTGCGAGCGCCGTGGACAGCGGCCGCGCAGCCGCGGCTCTCATCTTCGGGCCGGCGCTGGCGAGCCTGGGGAAGCAACCGGTCGACGCCTTCGATCCGCCGCCCGGCCTGCGCTTCAACGAACACGCCGCCGTCCGGGCGGGCGACCCGCTCGGCGACGAGCTGGCCCGTGTGCTCGGGGAGCTCAAACGAGAGGGCGTTCTCGAGCGTCTCGGCGAACGCTACGGCATCCTCCGCCTCGAACCCTTCCCCACCGTGTCCTCGCCGGAGACGATCCGCGCGCTCGGCATCGGCGGCCCCTGACCGACCCGATCTCCTGAGGAGCAACGCCTTGTCCACGAGCAGCAACGAACCGCGTACCGCCTCCGTTCACCTCCTGGCGCTCGTCGCCGTGGCCACGCCGCTGGTGCTCGCCGCTTGCGCCACCGGCGGCGGGGCAGCGTCCGAGCAGCCCGTGGCGCCGGCAACCAGAGAAGCTCCAACCGCAGCGGCTACCGAATCCCCGGCGGTTGGCGGAGCCGCTCCGGCCGAAGCGTCCACCGAGGCCGCGGAGGCCGCCCTGGGGGCTCCTCCCGGCCCCGCCGAGGCGGCAGCCGCTTCGTCGCCAGTCGCCGCCTACCTGGAAGACCCCGCGGCGATCACCGCCGGCCGGCGCATGTTCCGGGCCGTCTGCACCGGCTACTGCCATTCGACGACCCCCGGCGTCACCAAGGACGCCCCGAACCTGTTCGACTGCAACTGGGACCACGGCAACACGGACGCCGACCTCTACCGCGTGATCAACCAGGGCGTGCCGGACACGGAGATGCTGCCCTTCGAGGGGAAGATCCCCGAGGACACGATCTGGCAGGTGATCGCCTACGTGCGCTCGAACAGCCAGGACTGCGGCTGATCCCAAGCCCTCTGCTCCACAGGCGAAACCACTCTCCGCAAAAGAGGACTGGTTTGGTCCTTGACAAAGGGTACCAACTTGGTTCAGTTTAGGGCCATGCTCGACACGAAGCCCCCCAGCGGCAGAAGCCGCCAGAGTCCGGAGACCGATCCCGCGACCCTCCCGTTCCTGCCGCTCAACCGGTTTCGCACCGTCGCGCTCGGCCTGTGTTGCATCCTGCTCGTCGGCGCGGCGCCGATCCTGAGCCAGGAAGCCTCCCCGTGCGCCAGCGAACCTGAGACAGAGGCCGAGGGTCCCGCCGGCGACACGACCTTCCTAGATGAGGTGACCGTCACCGCGGGCCACGTCCCCGCCTCGCTGCGTGACACCCCCGGACACGTCTCCATCGTCACCGACGAAGACATCGAGGATCACCTGTACGAGGACATCGCGGACCTCGTGAAGTACGAACCCGGCGTCTACGTCGAGGGCGACTCGACCCGCCTGGGTCTCAACGGCTTCAACATCCGCGGCATCGGCGGCAACCGCGTGCTGACCCAGGTCGACGGCGTGCCGAACGCGGAGCAGTTCGACTTCGGACCGTTCAACGTCCACCAGCAGGCGATCGACATCGATACTCTCAAGTCGGCGGAGATCGTCCGCAGCGCGGGTTCGGCGCTCTACGGCAGCGACGCGGTCGGCGGCGTGATCTCGCTGATCACGAAGAACCCTTCGGACTACCTCGGCAGCAGCAACCGCCACTTCGGACTCAAGGCCGGCTTCGACGGCCGAAGCCAGGACTCGAACCTGAACCTCAGTCTGGCCGGCGGCGGCGAGACGGGGCGGGCCTCACTCTTCATCAGTTCGAGCAACGGCAACGAACTGGACAACGCCGGCGAGACCAGCGGCCGCGGCGCCGACCGGGATCTGCCGAATCCGCAGGAGCGGGAGCGCTTCCAGGCCCTGGGCAAGGCGGCCTACGACATCTCCACCGGCAATACGCTGCGGGCCACGTTCGAGCTGAACACCGCCGACGTGGAAACGGACGTGCTTTCCGCCCTCGGCACCAGCCGCCTCGGCCCGTTAACGATCACGAACTTCAACGTCCTGGCCAACGACACCCAGGACCGCAACCGCGCTTCCCTGGAGCAGGTGGTCACGAAGAGCGGAGCCATCGATCAGTGGAGCTGGAGGATCAACACCCAGAACGTCGACACCGCGCAGAACGTCGCCGAGCACCGCCTGTTCGCCGCCTTCGGCCCGCCGCTCGAGACGAACCGCAGCGGTGATCTGTGGTTCGAGCAGAAGACCTTCGGCGCCGAGATCAGCGGCCTGACGGAAACAGGAAACGGCGGTTCCTTCAGCAGTGCGCTCTACTTCGGCGGCAGCATCCTGACCGACGAGTTCGACATGCTCCGCGACCGGATCGAGCACGATCTCTCCGGCAGGGTCGTGCCCACCCAGCTCGTCTTCCCGAGCAAGTACTTCCCGCAGACCGATACGGAAGAGACCGGCGCCTACGCCCAGGCCGAACTGCGCTGGAACCGGATGACCCTGATCCCCGGCGTCCGCTACGACCGCTACGTCGTCGACGCCGACCCGAGCGACGATGTCTACATCACCGCCGGCGGACTACCGGCGGCCAGCCTCGACGCGGACGCCGTTTCACCCAAGCTCGGCGCGGCGTTCGAACTCCACAGCACGACCACATTGACCGCCCAGTACGCGGCCGGCTTCCGCGCGCCGCCCTACAGCTCGATCAACACCGGATTCACCAACCTGGCCGGCGGCTACCAGACGCTCGCCAACCCCGGTCTCGATCCGGAGATCAGCGACAACTTCGAGCTCGGCCTGCGCTGGAGCGCCGGCGGCACGAGCTGGAGCGTGAACGGCTTCCGCAACCACTACGAGGACTTCATCGAGTTCCAAACCGTCGGCTTCAGCCGGCAGCTCAACGTGGTGGAGTTCCAGAACGTGAACCTGACGGAGGTCGAGATCGACGGCGTCGAGTTCCGGCTCGAGTCGCGCCTGGGCGACAACGTGCTGCTTCGCGCGGCCTACGCCCACATCGACGGCCACGACACGACCGGCGACGTGGACGCTCCGCTGGCTTCGATCGCGCCCAACGAGGGCGTGCTGGGCCTGCGCTACCTGCCCGATTCCGCCCGCTGGGGCCTCGACGGCTCGATCCGCTTCGTCGACGACCGCGACCCGGAGAAGGTCCCGGAGGGTGAACACGTTCCGGATGGCTATGAAGTCGTCGACCTGGTCGCGTTCTTCGCCCTGCCCGCCGACATGAAGCTGCGGGTCGGCCTGCTCAACGCGACGGACGAGGCCTATTTCGAGTCGTGGCACGTCCGCGGCCGTCAGGCGAACGACCCGGGCCTGCTGCTCTACTCGAGTCCTGGGCGAAACGTCGTCGCCTCGCTGTCTTACAACTGGTAGGGCCGGCTGGCGACGCGGTGCCCGAAGGGGCCGGGTCTCGGCGTCCAACTGAACGCCACCGTCGCGCGCGCGCACGCCTGAGCTCACACGGGACGACGCCGGTACCGGTCCTTTCCGTACTCGGCGACCCAACTGCTTGAGCTAAGCCACCGGCCATCCGGATCGCGAACCGCTCTCAGACGTCCGCGAATCGCGGCGACTCGAAGAGCCGATGCCCCCAGATCGTCGGTCGCCAGGGCCGCCAGGGGTACGAGCCGCGCGGGGCCCGCGACCGCCGGAATGACGTTCCGGTACAGGTTGTCCAGGATCGCCCTGGCCAACAGTTCCCCGAGCGGACCGAAGTCGCCGCTGTCGGCACGACGAAGTGCCGTGAGGTAGCTCGCGCGATCCCGCTTGTAGACGATGGCCGGCGGATAGCCGAGGCGAACGAGGACCAGATTCAAGAGGAGCCGCCCGGTCCGACCGTTGCCGTCGAGGAAGGGGTGAATCTGCTCGAACCGGCAATGGGCCTCCGCCAGGGCTTCCGGAAACGCCGGGAACTCGGGGTCCAGGAGGTTCACCCGCCCAATCCAGGTCTCGATCTCCGCAGGCACGAGCGGCCAGGTGACGGGGACCATTCCCCCGGGAAACGGCCGGATCTCGTGCTCGCGGAAGGAGCCCGGCGCCTCGCTGCCGGTGGCATCGGGATGCGGCGCCACCTCCCACACAGGCGCCATCGCCATGTGGTGGACGCGGCGCACTTCGGCCAGGGTAAGAAGCGAGGCTGGCCGGCCACCTCCACGCGCGCCGGCTGCTTGGCGGTAGACCCACTCGGCCGCCGCGCCGTAGCCCTGCACTTCGAGGTACTCGCGGAGTTCCTTGTTGCCGACCGCCCGGCCCTCGGCGAGTAACTGCTCCACCTGCTTCAGCACAAGGGTGTTCCCCTCGATCGCGGTCGAGTGGTGGGCCTCCTCGTACCAGATGCCGCGCCAGATGTCGGCCGCCTCCAGCGGAGTCGGCAGACCGCCCAACCGTCCCCGCAACTGCGCGACATCCGCATGCAGACGGCGGTACAGTTCGGGGCGAGACGGCCTCCCGCCACGCCCTGTTGGCCCAAAGTGTTCGCTCACGGCGAATCAAACTGTACCGTACAAAACCGTCGAGCCAAGAGAACCGAGCGCCGCAGAAACTGTTCGCTCGCGGACACAGAAAACGTACCGTACAGAATCCCTCGGCCGGCGGATATAGTCCCGTCCGCCTTCTCGCAGTCCTCCGACGCATCCGAATGCGTCCAACCCTCCGCCGGAGAAGCCCGTGCTCGAGATCCAGACGATCCCCGTCCTGAGCGATAATTACTCCTACGTGCTCCATGACACGGGGAGCGGCAAGACGGCGGTCGTCGACCCGCCGGAAACCGGGCCGATCGAGGCGGCGCTCTCCGCCAGCGGTTTCGGCATCGACTGGATCGTCATTACCCACCACCACATGGACCACATCGCCGCCGTACCTGAACTGAAGGCGAAGTACGGCTGCCAGGTGGTCGGTCCCGCCGCCGACGAGCACCGCATTCCCGGGCTCGACCTGACCGTCCGCGAAGGCGATCGCTTCCAGCTCGGCGAGGCCGAAGCAGAGGTGTTCGACACTCCCGGTCACACGACGGGGCACATCACTTACTGGTTCGAGGACGACCGGGCGCTCTTCTGCGCCGACACCCTGTTCGCCCTCGGCTGCGGCCGGGTGTTCGAGGGCACGATGGAGCAGATGTGGGAGTCGCTCGCCAAGCTGCGGGCCCTGCCCGACGACGCGGTCGTCCACTGCGGCCACGAGTACACGCTGTCGAACGCCCATTTCGCGATCACCGTCGATCCTGACAACGAAGAGCTGATGGAACGCGCCGCGGAGATCGAGGAGCTGCGGCGGGAAGGCAAGCCCACGGTGCCCTCGAACCTGGGGGTCGAGAAACGGACCAACCCCTTCCTGCGGCCCGACGACCCGGGCATCCGCGCGCTGCTCGGGATGGCCGGCGCCACGGACGCCGAGGTCTTCGGCGAGATCCGGACTCGCAAGGACAACTCCTGACACCCCAGTCCGGCCGATGGGTCGAGCTACGCCTCCCGTCTTCACCAAGGTAGGAATCACCCGCATGAACGAGCAGGAAGCGGCCTGGCTGGCCCGCACCCGGGAAGCGCCGATCGACCCGGAGCAGGAGATCTGCGACCCCCACCACCACCTCTGGGACTACCCGGAGTCGCGGTACATGCTGGAGGAGCTCCACGGCGACACCGGAGCCGGCCACAACGTGACCTCGACCGTCTTCGTCGAGTGCGCCTCCGGCTACCGCGAGGATGGCCCGGAGGAGATGCGGGTCGTCGGCGAGACCGACTTCGTCCTCGAGGTGGCCGAACGCAGTGATGGCGCCGGCGCTTCGATCGCCGGCATCGTCAGCCACGCCAACATGCTCCTGGGCGACCGGGCCAAGGCGGTCCTCGAAGCCCACATCGAGGCCGGAGGCGGCCGCTTCCGCGGCATCCGCCACTCCGCCGCCTACGACCCAAGCCCGGACATCCGGGTCTCGCACTCCAAGCCGCCGCCGAGCATGCTGCTGCGTTCCGACTTCCGGCGCGGGTTCGCCTGCCTGGGGCCGCTCGATCTCTCCTTCGACGCCTGGCTCTACCACCCGCAGATCGACGAGCTGACGGATCTCGCCCACGCCTTCCCGGATACGCAGATCATTCTCGACCACGTCGGCGGGCCTCTCGGCATCGGGCCATACAAGGACCGCCGCCGCGAGGTCGAGGCGGCCTGGCGCAAGTCGATCACCGAGCTCGCCCGCTGCGAGAACGTCGTCGTCAAGCTCGGCGGGCTGCCGATGAAGATCTGCGGCTTCGGCTGGCACAAGCAGGAGGCGCCGCCGTCGTCCGCGGAAACCGCCGAGGCCCACCGCCCCTATTACCTCCACTGCATCGACCGCTTCGGAGTCGACCGCTGCATGTTCGAGTCGAACTTCCCGGTCGACCGCGCCGGCGGCGCCTACACGCTGCTCTGGAACTCCTTCCAGCGCATCGTGGCGGACTTCTCCGACGACGAGAAGGCGGCCCTCTTCCGAGACACGGCCCGCCGCGTCTACCGCCTCGATCCCTGAACCGGAGTTTCGTCCGGGCGTCCTCATGCCTCGACTGGAGAAGACGCTCGACGAGGTGCGCCGCCTGCTCGCCGACGCGGGCGTCGCATCCGAGCTGCATGGCGACGGCGACTTCACGTGCCGCTCGGTCGCTTCCCTCGAGCAGGCCGGGCCGGACCAACTGTCCTTCGCCAAGGACGAGCGGACGCTGAACGCCACGAACACCCGTGCCGGCGCGCTCGTCGTGCCGGCGGCAACGACCCGCCTGGCTGCCCACCAGATTGCCGTCGACGATCCCTTCGCCGCCTTCGTTGTCGTGCTTCGCCACATCGACCGGGAACGCCGCCGGGAAGACGCGGGCGTTCATCCGTCCGCCGTCGTCGCCGCCAGCGCCTCCCTCGGCGCCGATGTGTCCATAGGCGCCGGCGTCACGGTGCGTGACGGCGCCACAGTCGGCGACCGCACCGTGCTCCACGCGAACGCCTGCGTCGGACCGCGGAGCCGGGTTGGCAGCGACTGCGTCCTGTTTCCCGGGGTCGTCGTCATGGAGGACGTGACGATCGGCGACCGGGTCGTCGTCCACGGCGGCACGGTGATCGGCTGCGACGGCTACGGCTACCTCCAGCGCGAAGGACGCCACGTCAAGATCCCGCAGGTCGGAACGGTCACGATCGGCGACGACGTCGAGATCGGCTCCCAGGTCACGATCGACCGCGCGGCGCTCGACGCGACGGTGATCGGCCGCGGCTCCAAGCTCGGCGACCTGGTCCACATCGCCCACAACACGGTCGTCGGCGAGCACTGCCTGATCCTGCCCCTGGCCAAGACGGCGGGCGGCGCCAGGCTCGGCGACGGCGTCGTCCTGGCCGGAGGCGCCGGCGCCGCGGACGGTGTGGTGGTCGGCGACGGCGCGATGCTCGGCGGCAACACGATCAGCTACCGCGACGTGCCGGCCGGCGCCGTCCTGTACGGCGATCCGGCCCGGCCGAAGTCGCGGCAGTTGCGTATCGAGGCGGTGCTGAACCGTCTGCCGCAGATGGAGCGCGACCTCCGTGCGCTGCTGCGACGCATGGAAGGCCGGAGCAAGACGGACTGAGGCCGGCATTCACCTACGGGCCCTGAGCGGGGGCATACACTAGGACGCCCTGCCCCGGGGCACCCACCGTGCGCAGCCGCGTCCTCATTCGAGCCCTCCTCATCGCAGCCGCCGCGCTGTTCCTCGCCGGCGGCACGGCGTCAGCCGCGAAGAAGAAGCGGCCGCCCTGCGAGGACGGCCGGCAACCCGCGGTCGAGAACCTGCCGCCCCATCACCGGCAGTGGACCGAAGAGGTCGCCCTGCTGCTCAGCGACGAGGAGATCCAGTCCTTCCTCTGCCTGTCCCAGGACTACCAGCGGGACGCCTTCATCGCCGAGTTCTGGAAGGCGCGGGACCCCTATCCCGACACGGCGCGCAACGAGTTCCGGGAGCACTGGAGCGAGCGACTGTCCATGGTCCGCCAGTTGTTCGAGAACACGGACGACGAGCGGGCGCGTTACTACCTGCTGAACGGGCCGCCCGGCGTCCACGTGGAGATCTGTCCCCGGCGCTCGGCGACGAGCATCGAGGCCTGGTTCTACGGTTTCCAGGACCTGAGCGAGGTGATGGGCGCGATCTTCTCCCGCCGCCTCCGGCCGGACCAGTACGCGGTCATCTTCTACCGGCGGCTCGGCGTCGGCCCCTGGCGGGCGTGGTATCCGAGCGAAGAACTCAGCACCTCGGCCCTCCAGCCCGGCGGCCGGCTCGACCTGCCGGGCGGCGGAATCGGCGGTCTCCGCCGGGAGGACCTCGGCGCCGGCTGCAAGGAGGAGGAACTCGGGTACGCGCTCCGGATCATCCAGATCCTGAACGACTGGGGCGGAATGCTCGGCTTCTTCTACGAGCGAATGATCGGCGAGAAACTGGAACCGATCGAAGCGCCGTCCGACGAGTGGCTGCGCACGTTCGAGTCCTATTCGACCGACCTGCCGTCCGGCGCGCCGGAACTGGCCGCCGCGCTCGACGTCTCCTTCCCGGGCCGCAAGGAGAGCCGGACCGTGGTCCAGACCCTGGTTCAGGTCGAACCGGAGGGCGCCACCCTCGCCGACCTCGCCGGGGCACGCTCCTACGCATTCGAGCTGATCGGAGAAGTCCTGCGGGCGGACGCGGACACCGGCGCCGACCGTCTTTTCGAGAGCTTCCGCTACCGCTTCGAGTTCCCGGTCGAAGGCGGCGAGGCGACCGGCGAAAGCCAGCCGGCCATGCCCCTCGTCGCCCAGCGCTACCTGCGCCCCGGCGAGTACAAGCTGATCCTGCGCGTCGACGACCTGAACGGCGACGCGGTGTGGCGTCACGCGGAACCGCTCGAGGTGCCGAGAGTCGAAGCGGCCGCGGGCTGGACGGAGGCCGACCTGGAGCCGATCTTCGCCGAGGCGAACCGCTCTCTGGCCTCCGGCGAGCCGACGATCCGGATCATCCCGCCGGGCGGCGAACTCGTCTCCGGCTATCTGCGCTTCGACACGGCGGTAACCGGCCCGGTCGACAGGGTGCGCTTTACGCTCGACGACAAGGACCTGTTCACGACCAGACGAGCGCCCTACAGCGTCGACGTGCGGCTGGGCGAACTCCCCCGCAGCCAGATGCTGCGCGCGATCGCCTACGACGCCGAACGCAACCAGATCGCCAGCGACTCCTACCTGATCAACGGTTCGCCTCACCGCTTCGACGTCCGGATCATCGAACCGATCCCGGGCCACGACTACAGCAACAGCCTTCGCATGCGGGCCCAGGTCACCGTCCCCGAGGGTCGCAGCCTGGAGGAGCTCCAGGTCTTCCGCAACGCGGACCAGGTGGCCACGCTCTACGAGGAGCCCTTCACCGTCCCGATCGAACTGCCCGGCGGACGGGAACTCACGATCATCCGGATCGTGGGCAAGCTGCTCGACGCCGAAGGGCCGGCCGCCTTCGTCGAGGACACGGCGATCATCAACGGACCGGCCACGCTCGAGGAAGTGCAGGTCGACTTCGTCGAGCTCTACACGACGGTCGACGACCGCGACCGGCGGCCGCTGCTCGACCTCGGCCAGGACGCCTTCCAGGTGCTGGAAGACGGCGTGGCCCAGGAGATCCTCCGCTTCGAACGGGTCGACGACACGCCGCTCGTGGGGACCATCCTGCTCGACGTCTCGGCCTCGATGGAGGAACGCCTCGCCGAGTCCGTCAAGGCCGCCGCCGACTTCTTCCAGCAGGTGATCACCGAGCGCGACGAACTCTCCATCGTCACCTTCAACGACCGGCCGCACCTCGCATCGCCCTTCACCCGCGACCGGATCGAGTTCGCCAAGGGCCTGATGGGGCTCCGCGCCGAGCGCGGCACGGCGCTCTACGACAGCCTCATCTTCACCCTGTACCACCTGAACGGACTGCCCGGCCAGCGCGCCGTGCTGCTGCTCTCGGACGGCGTCGACGAACACAGTCGCTACGACCTCGACGACGCCCTGGAGTACGCCCGCCGCTCGGAAGCCGCCATCTACGCGATCGGCCTGGCCCTCCCCAGGAAGGCGAAGGAGAGCCCGAAGAAGGTACTGGAACAGTTGGCGCTTGAGACCGGCGGCCGCGCCTTCTTCGTGGAGAGCACGAGCGAACTCGCCGCCGTCTACGACCAGATCGGCCTCGAACTGCGCTCGAAGTACTTCCTCGCCTACCAGTCCTCGAGCACGGCGCCCTCCGATGCGTTCCGCCGGGTCGAGGTACAGGTCGATGAAAGAGGCGCCAGGGCGCGGACGATCCGCGGTTACTACCCGTAGTGACGGGGCGTACACGCTGCGGCTGGGTCAACGACGACCCGCTCTACATCGCTTACCACGACGAGGAGTGGGGCGTTCCGCTCCGCGACGACCGCCGGCTCTTCGAGATGCTGGTCCTGGAGGGGGCCCAGGCCGGGCTGAGCTGGTACACGATCCTCAAGAAGCGTGACGGGTACCGGCGCGCCTTCGACGGCTTCGACCCGGACCGTGTCGCCCGCTACGACGAGAAGAAGGTCGCGTCGCTCCTGCAGGATCCCGGCATCGTGCGCAACCGTCTCAAGGTGCAGGCAGCGATCGGCAACGCGCGGGTCTGGCTGAACCTCCGCGAATCGGACGTGCGGTTCTCGGACTTCCTGTGGGACTTCACCGGCGGCAAGCCCGTCGTCAACGCCTGGCGCCGGCTCAAGGACGTTCCCGCCTCCACGCCGGCCTCCGAGGCGATGAGCAGAGCCCTGAAGAAGCTCGGATTCCGCTTCGTCGGCCCGACGATCTGCTATGCCTTCATGCAGGCCGTGGGCATGGTGAACGACCACACGACGACGTGCTTTCGATGGAAGGAATGCAAAGCGCTCGCGGAAGAACTGCGCTGAGCGTGCGAACGGCGCTCGGTACGGCACTGGCCCTGTCCGCGACAGCCGCCGCTTACGCCGGTGACTGGCCTCAGTTCCGCGGGCCGACCGGGCAGGGGCACGCGCCGGACGCGTCCGTTCCGCTCACCTGGAGCGAGACGGAGAACGTCACCTGGAAAGTGCCGGTCCCCGGCCGCGGCTGGTCGTCGCCGGTGATCGCCGGCGGACTGGCGTGGCTCACGACCGCGGTGACCGACCGCGAGGCCGGGACGTCGCTGCGACTGCTCGCGTACGACGTGGCCAGCGGCGCCACCGCGGTCGACGTCGAGGTGTTCGCCATCTCCGACACGACGCTCCTGAACCAGAAGAACAGCTTCGCCTCGCCGACGCCGGTGATCGGTCCGAGCGGCGAGTACGTCTACGTCCACTTCGGCGCCCAGGGGACGGCGGCGGTCGCCGCGGGCGGCGACTCGGCCGGCGAGGTTCTCTGGCGAACCCGCTTCCCCTACACGTCGCAGCACGGGAACGGCGGCTCGCCGATCCTTCACGACGGGTTGCTCGTCGTCAGCATCGACGGCTACGACACGGCGTTCCTGGTCGCCGTGGACTCCCGGACGGGCGAGGAACGCTGGCGCTCGGTCCGCGCCGCTCCCATCTCACAGGCCTACTCGACGCCGCTCGCCATCGAGGTCGGGGACACTTCGCAGATCGTCAACGTCAGCGCCTTCCGCGCCTCCGCCCACGAGCCGGCTACCGGCCGCGAGATCTGGCGGGTCGAGTATCCGGGCGGCTTCTCGAACGTCTCCCGGCCGGTCTACGGCCACGGCCTCGTCTACCTGTCGACCGGCTTCAACGAGCCGGTCCTGCTCGCCATCCGGCCCACTGGCGAGGGCGACGTCACTGACTCGGAGATCGCCTGGCGGCTTCGTCGCGGCGCCCCGCTCACCGTGTCGCCGATCCTGGTGGGCGACGAGCTCTACACCGTGACGGACTCCGGCATCGCCACGTGCATCGACGCCTCGACCGGCGACATCCACTGGCAACACCGGCTCGGCGGGAACCACTCCGCTTCACCGGTCTTCGCCGGAGGCTGGATCTACTTCCAGAACGAGGAAGGCGTGACCACTGTGATCGCGCCCGGTACCGAGTTCAAGCAAACGGCACACAACGAACTGGACGGTTCCACCCTCGCGTCCATCGCCGTCTCCGACGGCGCCTTCTTTATCCGCACCGGCACACACCTGTACCGGATCGACGAGTCGCCGTGAACTGCATGCCGGCAGGCATTGCTGTATACTGCGCTGTATGTCTGCGACACGCACCCAGATATACCTCCAGCCGCTGCAGCGCCAGCGCCTCGACGAGATTGCTGGGGCGCGCGGCCTGAGTCTCGCATCCGTGATCCGCGAAGCCGTAGACCTCTATCTTGCCAAGTCTCCCGACCCGTCCGCCGCCCTCGAGAGCACGTTCGGCGCCGCGCCGGACGCCAGCGTTCCCAGCCGGGACGAATGGGAGCTTCGGGAGAGGAGGCTCTGGAGGACGGACTGACCCCGTGGCCGGCCTTCTCGTCGACACCGACATCTTCATCGACCACTTGCGCGGCTTCCGAAAGCTCACAGCCGGACGCGACAGGCTCCACTACTCGGTCGTTACCCGTTGCGAGTTGCTCGCCGGCGAGGTCGGCTCGGCCATCGTCGTGGAGCTCCTCGGTCCGCATCGGGAACTCGACGTAAACCGAAAGGTCGCGGAACGCGCGGGGAGGATCCGCCGGGAGACGGGCATCGCCACTCCCGACGCGCTGATCGCGGCAACGGCCATCGAGCACCGCCTGCGACTCTTGACCCGGAACCTGAGGGACTTCGAGGCCGTCAGGCAGTTACGTATTCGCCAACCCGCGAGCGAGTCGTCCAGTGCAACTCCGGGAAGGCGATCTTCGTCTTCCCGGTAGTGCGGCCCCAAGCGGGTCTCTTCCCAACTCAGAACCAGGAAACCCCATGCCCCCTGCCTCGGTCGAACGACATTCTCTCCTGCGCGCCGCCGCGCTTGCGGCGGCGGTCGCGCTTTCGATAGCAACGCCCCAGTCGTCGGACGCCCAGACCGCAGGAGTCGCCGGCCACTGGGAAGGTTCGATCGAGACTCCTGGCCAGGCGCTCGTCGTCATGGTGGATCTGGCCGAGACCGACGGCACATGGTCAGGGACGATCGACATCCCCGCCCAGGGCGCCGACGGCCTGCCGCTGTCGGACGTCAGCGTGGACGCCGACAGCGGCGCGGTCCGGTTCACGATCCAGGGCGTGCCCGGCGAACCGACCTTCGAGGGCACGCTTGCCGGCGGCGAGATCGCGGGCGAGTTCCGCCAGGGTCCGGCCCGGCTCCCCTTCCGACTCGGCCGGGAAGCGGTTGAGGTCGAGGCGCCCCCGCGGCCCCAGGAGCCGAAGCCGCCATTCCCCTACGACGCCGAGGAAGTCGAGTACGCGAACGGGGACGTGAAGATCGCCGGCACCCTGACCCTGCCGCCAGGCGACGGCAAGGTCCCGGCCGCGCTGCTGATCAGCGGCAGCGGCGCCCTGAACCGCGATCTCGAACTCGCCGGCCACAAGCCCTTCCTCGTGCTCGCGGATCACCTGACCCGGCTCGGCGTTGCCGTGCTTCGGGTAGACGATCGCGGCGTCGGCGGGTCGACCGGCAGCACGTCGCAGTCGACATCCAGGGACAAGGCCGCCGACGTTCTGGCCGGCGTACGCTTCCTGCGCGCACACGACCGGATCGATCCGGAACGGGTCGGCCTGATCGGCATCTCCGAGGGCGGCCTGGTGGCGCCGCTGGCGCTCAACCGGGTTCCTCCGAGCACGGTCGCATTCACAGTTTTGCTCGCCGGCCCCGGCGTTCCGGGCGGCGATCTCCTGCGCCAGCAACTCCGCCGAATCGCGGCCGCGAACGGCGCCCCGGCAGAGACGATCGAGAAACTCGCCGCACTGCAGGACCGGGCGCTCAGGATCATCGGCGGCGAGATGCCTCCAGCCGAAGCCGAGGCCGCCCTGCGCGAGGTCGTCCGGGAACAGTTGGCCGCCTCGCCCGAGACGGCGCAGTTGAGCGGCGAAGCGCTCGAATCGACCGTGTCGGCCGCCGTGGAATCCAACCTGAGCCCGTGGTTCCGGTTCTTCATCCGCTACGACCCGCGGCCCGCCCTGGGCGGGCTCGCCGTGCCGACGCTGGCCCTGTTCGGCGGCAAGGACACTCAGGTCGACGCGGATCAGAACCAGTCCGCCATGGAAGCCGCGTTCGCCGGCTCCGGCAACACGGACATCACCGTGCGCCGCTTTCCCGAGATGAACCACCTGTTCCAGACCGCCGGCACCGGATCGCCCAACGAGTACGCCCAGATCGAGGAGACGATGGCGCCCGAGGTTCTCGATCTGATCGGAAGCTGGATCGCCGAGCGCTTCGTCGACTGAGCGCCGCCGCGATCGAGAACCCCCGAACGACCGGCCGGTCGAATAGAATCCCGATCCGTTGGCGGCGGCAGTGGCCGCCGCCCGATGACGACACCGACGGTCCAGATGCCGAAGATCACCTACATCGACCAGGACGGCGGCTCGCGCGTGGTCGAGGCGCCGATCGGGGACTCCGTCATGGAGTGCGCCGTAGACAACGACGTCGACGGCATCGTCGCCGCCTGCGGCGGCAACTGCTCGTGCAGCACCTGCCACGTCTACATCGACGACGCCTGGGTCAAGGCGGTCGGTCCCCGCCACGAGGAGGAGGAGTTCACGCTCGAATACGGCATCGACGTGCGCCCCACGAGCCGCCTGAGCTGCCAGATCGAAGTGACCAACGAACTGGACGGCCTGGTCGTCCATCTGCCCGCCGAACAGGCGGAGTAGAGCGACCTCCCGTCCAACGAACGCCGCCCCCCAAGGGAGAGGACACGCCATGACGCTCGAACTCACCTTCCTCGGCCATTCCGGCTTCCTGATGAGCGACGGCGACCACACGCTCGCCATCGATCCTTTCCTGACCGGCAATCCGGTGGCGACGATGGCGGCCGGCGACGTGAAGTGCGACGCCATCGCCCTGACCCACGGCCACGCGGACCACTTCGGCGACACCCTGGCCATCGCCCAGGCCAACAACGCGAACGTGATCGCCGCCTTCGAGATGTGCAACTACCTCCAGGAACAGGGGCACGACAACGTGAACCCCGGCAACCCCGGTGGCAGGATCGATACCGGATTCGGCTGGGTCGCCTTCACCCACGCCTTTCACTCCTCGTCGTTCGAAGGGCAGTACATGGGCATGCCCTGCGGACTCGTCGTCCACATGGGCGGCAAGACGGTTTACCACTGCGGCGACACCGGCCTGTTCGGCGACATGAAGCTGATCGGCGAGATCTACCGCCCCGACGCCGCCTGCGTGCCGATCGGAGACCGCTTCACAATGGGTCCGGAACTGGCGACGAAGGCCGCCGAACTGATCGGCGCGCCGGTCGCGATCCCGATCCACTACGACACCTGGCCCCCGATCGCGCAGGACCCCGCCGACTTCGCCCCGGCAGACGTAGAAGTCAAGGTGATGGCGCCGGGCGATACGCTCGCCATCTGACCGCGGATGCACTCTCCCTGCGGTCACGCCAATCGTGACCCGGCCGCAACAAGCAACGCAGCCTTCCGTAACAGGAGGCTGACGACGCCATGCTCGTGTTCGACCATGTCAGCAAGTCCTTCGGCGACCTGCGCGCGGTCGACGACCTGTCCTTCGAAGTGGAGGCCGGCGAAGTGTTCGGGCTGCTGGGTCCGAACGGCGCCGGCAAGACGACGGCGATCAACATGGCGGTCGGTCTGCTCGAACCGGACGAAGGGGTAGTCCGCTTCGCGGACGAAGCCTTCGACCGGGACCCGCGCGACGCGGAGAATCGGAGGTCGCTGGGCCTGGCGCCGCAGTCCATCGCCCTCTACGAGCAGATCGGCGGCGCCGACAACCTGCGCTTCTTCGGCCGCCTCCACGGTCTGCGGGGAACCGACCTGGAAGAACGGGTCGTCGCCTGCCTCGACTTCGCTGATCTGACGGACGTCGGGAAGAAGGTCGTCTCCAAGTACTCCGGCGGCATGAAGCGGCGGCTCAACCTGGCGGTCGCGATCATCCACGATCCGGAACTTGTCCTGCTCGACGAACCGACGGTCGGCGTCGATCCCCAATCCAGGAACGCGATCTTCGAGCGCGTCGAACAGCTTCGGGACGCGGGCAAGGAGGTCGTCTACACGACCCACTACATGGAAGAGGCGCAACGCCTCTGCGACCGGGTCGCGATCATCGACCGGGGCCGGCTGATGGCGCTCGACACGGTGCCGGCACTGATCGAGGCCCACGGCGGCCCCGGCAACCTGGTCGTCAGGACCGGCGACAGCGAATCACGTCACGAGACGACCGATCCGCTCGGAACGCTGGCCGAACTCCAGGCCCGGCAGGCGGTGGATCACTTTCAGTACCTCCCGCCGGATCTGGAAACCGTCTTCCTCAATCTCACCGGCAGGGCGCTGCGGGACTAGAGCCGCCAGGAGACCCCGTGAACAAGATCGTCGCCATGGCCGCGAAGGACATCCACATCCTCTTCCGGGACAAGCTGGGCTTCTTCTTCACCGTCTTCTTCCCGCTGATGATGGCGATCTTCTTCGGCGCCATGTTCGCCGGCCTCAGCCGCGGGCCCGCGAACATTCCGATCGCCCTTGTCGACCAGGACCGGACTTCCGCCTCGGAGCGCTTCATCGAGCGGCTCGGGCAAGCCTCCGGGCTCGCTGTCGAACAGATTCCCCGCGAGGAGGCCCTGGAGCAGGTGCGGCGGGGCCGGACGGCAGTCATGGTCACCCTGACGCCCGGGTTCGGCGCCGCTCTGGACAATCCCTTCGTGACGACGCCCGAAGTCGAGATGACCGTCGATCCCACGCAGTTCGCCGTGGCCGGGATGGTCCGGGGCGTCCTGCTGGAGGCGGCCGGGGCCGAGCTGCAGGACCTGATGTCGGATCCGGCCCGTCTGGGCGCCGCGAACAGCCAGAACAGCCTGTTCTTCGAGAGTCTGCCGCCCTCCGACGCCCGCGACCAGATGCTGACGTTCCTCGACCTGTCGCCGCGCGTTTCGTCGCTGATCGACGAAATGGGTCTGGGCGCCGCGACCGGCGGAAACCAGGGCTTCGGCCCACCACTCGAGATCGAGCAGACGGAGGTCCAGGCCGAGCGCCCGGGTCCGACGAACTCCTATGCCACATCCTTCGCGCAGGCGATGCTCTGGACGCTGATCGGCGGGTCGGTGTCCTTCAGCATGTCGATCGCCATCGAACGGAGCCGCGGCACGCTGATGCGACTGCTCGTGGCGCCGATCACGGCCCGTCACCTCCTCGCGGCCAAGGGGCTGGCCTGCCTCGGCGCGACCCTGTTCACGAGTACGGCGCTGATCACGCTGGGGATCACCGTCTTCGACGTCAGGCCCACGTCCTATCCGCTGCTCGCTCTTGCCCTTCTCTGCGGCTCGATCTGCTTCTGCGGCATCATGATGGCCCTGAGCGTCATCGGTGGCACGGAGCAGGCGGCCGCCGGCATCGGCTGGGGCCTCTCACTGCCGCTGTCCATGCTGGGCGGCGGCATGGTGCCCCTGTTCCTGATGCCGGAGTGGATGCAGACCCTCGGCAACATCAGCCCGATGAAGTGGACGCTGATGGCCTACGAGGGCGCGATCTGGCGCGGTTTCACGCTGAACGAGATGCTGCTGCCGTGCGCCGTGCTGGTGGCCATCGGCGTTCTCGCCTTCACGCTCGGCGCCAGGAACCTGCGCTGGGACACCGGTTGAGCCCTTGACCGGCCCCCTGCTCGTCATCGGTTCGGTCAACTACGACCTGATCTTCCGGCATCCCCGCCTGCCCCAGGCCGGCGAGACGATCTCCGGCGCGGAACTGTTCACGTCCTGCGGCGGCAAGGGCGCGAACCAGGCGGTGGCGGCGGTCCGGTGCCGCGGGGGCCTGAGTGCCGGCGGCGGTCCAGGGCATGAAGAGCCGATTCGCGCGCCCGGATCGCCCGCCGACGGTGCCGCGCCGTCGGTCCTCTTCGCCGGAGCGGTCGGCAACGACGCCCATGCCGCCGCTCAGCTCCAGGTCTTCAAGGAGGACGAACTCGACACCGGACATCTCCTGATGCTCGACGACATCCACACGGGGCTGTCGGCGGTCTGGGTCGACGCCCGCTCCGGGGACAACCGGATCATGAACTCGCCCGGCGCGAACGGCCGGGTGACGGCGAAAGCGCTGGCGCCCGTACCGGTGGAAGACGCCGGGCTGCTCCTGATTCAGAACGAGACGCCAGCCGACGGCGTGCGGAGCGCAGTCCAGCGCGCCGCTGCCGCCGGCGTGCCGGTGGTCTGGAACCCGGCACCTATCGACGAGACAAGCGACCCGGGGCTCGATCCCCGGCAGGTCACCTGGGTCACACCGAACGAAGTGGAGTGCGCCGTGCTGTTGGGCCGGACCGGCGAGCGGATCGATGCCGGCAGCGCCGCCGACGCCGCGGCTGGGCTGCTCAGGCTCGGCTACCGCGGCGCCGCTCTCACGCTGGGTCCGGCCGGCGTCCTGCTGGCCGAACCCGGATCAGCACCGACGCTCGTTCCCGCGCCGAAGGTCGACGCGGTCGACACGACCGGCGCCGGCGACGCCTTCAACGGCGCCTTCGCCGCCGCCCTGCTCGCTACCGGCGACAGCCGCGAAGCCGCCGCATTCGGCGTCCGCTACGCCAGCGATTCCGTGACCCGGCACGGCACGCAGACCTCGTTCGCCCGCTGGTAGTGTCGCCGCGTGTCCGGCCACGACTCGTCCACCAGGCTCGCCCTGCTCGGCGGCACTCCAGTCCGAGACAAGGCGTGGCCCCAATGGCCGGCGCGGGGGCCGGCCGAGGAGCGGGCCGTCCTCGTCGCGCTCCGGGAGGGCGACTGGGGCGGCTTCCCGCTTCCGAACGAACGCTCGGCGACCTTCGCCGCCGCCTTCGCCGACCGCCACGACTGCGACCACGCCCTGTGCGTGGCGAACGGCACCGTCTCGCTCGAGGTCGCGCTCCAGGCGATGGGAGTCGAACCCGGCGCCGAGGTCATCGTGCCCGCCTACACCTTCGAGGCGACCGCCTCGGCGGCTCTGTTCGCCGGCTGCGTCCCGGTCTTCGCCGACATCGACCCGGAAACCTGGTGCATCGACGTCGAGTCCGCGGCGGCCCTGGTCACCGAGCGCACCCAGGCGATCGTGCCGGTCCATCTCGCGATGACCGTCGCCGACCTGGACGCGATCGGCGCGTTCGCCGAGACGCACGGGCTCGCCGTGCTCGAGGACTGCGCCCACGCCCACGGCGCCCGCTGGCGCGGCCGCGGCGTCGGCTCGTGGGGCGACGCCGGTTCCTTCAGCTTCCAGAGTTCGAAGCTGATGACGGCCGGCGAAGGCGGCATCGTGACGACCTCGGACGAGACGGTTCTCGACCGTCTGCACGCCCTCGTGAATTGCGGCCGCCAGCGGCCCGGCGCTGCGGAGCCGGCAGCGGTCATCGGCCACAACTACCGAATGACCGACCTGCAGGCCGCGATCCTCGAAGTCCAGCTTGATCGGCTCGACCGCCAGCACGAGATCCGCGCCGTCAACGCCCGTCGCCTGCGGGCCGCGATCGAGAACATCGACGGTCTCTCGAACCTCCGGATCGACGACCGGGTGACGACCCAGGCCATCTACCAGTTCGTCTTCCGCTTCGACAGCGAGGCCTTCGCCGGCCTCGACCGCGACACCTTCGTCGCCACGCTGGCGGCCGAAGGCGTGCCCGCCGACGGCCGCTTCTACGAGTCCCTGCCCGTGAGCGAACTGCTCCGCCCCGACCCGGCCCGCTACCCGGCCTGGAGCAAGGCACACGCCCGGAGCCCTGCCGCCCACTGCCCCAACGCCGAGCGTGCCGCCTACCGCGAGTCCGTCTGGCTGCCCCACCAACTCCTGCTGGGCACCGAGTCCGACGTCGACGACATCGTCGAGGCCATGCTCAAGGTGCAGGGCTCAGCAGCTGACCTCGCCGGACTCGAAAGCACCGAAGTCGAGAGGTTGCGGCAGGCCCGGTCGGCCCGCTAGGCCCAGGTCAGCGTACTGGTGCTCTGACCGAAGGCGTCCGTCTCCACGCCCATCGACTGCAGCAGCGTCACGTACAGGTTGCAGAGCGGCGCGTTGTGCCTGCCTTCGTGGACGATGTGCTGGCCGTGGCTGAAGCCGCCGCCGGCGACCAGGATCGGCAGGTCCTTCGGCTCGTGGGAGTTCGCGTTGCCGAGGTTGCTGCCGAAGAGCACGGCCGTGTTGTCGAGCAGCGAGCCGTTGCCGTCGCTACGCTCGCCCAGGTCGGTCAGGAGATCGTCGAAGCTCTCGACGATCTCGGTCTCGATCTTCTTGAGCTGCGCGATCTTCGACGGATCCTGGCCGTGGTGCGACAGGCTGTGCTGATCGAAGTTCACGCCCGGGACGTCGATCACGACGCCGTGATCCTGGATCATCAGGCTGACGACGCGTGACGAGTCGGTTTCGAGGATCAGCGGGATCATCCGGAACATCAGCTGGATGCGCCCGATCAGGTCGGAGCGCGACGGGATGTCGACCGGCGGCTCGACATCGACCACCGGCTTCGGCTTCTGCTGCCAGGCCTTGACCTCGGCGAGGTCGAGTTCGGCCGTGCGCACCGCGTTGAAGTAGGAGTCCAGCTTCACCTGGTCGGCCAGGCTCACGCGCCGCCGCAGCGACGACGTCTGCGACTTGAGGCGGTCCAGAATGCTGCCGCCGTCGTTCAGGCTCTGCTTCTCCCGCTCGACTTCCTCCGGCGTCCCCTGCAGGAACAACTGCCGGAACAGGTTCGCCGGGCTGGTCTCGGCCGGCACCATGGCGCCGCTCCTGGTGTAGGACTGGCTCTGCGGAGCGGCCGTGCCGAGCACGACGGACGGGAAGCGCGTCGTGTACCCGAGATGGTTCGCGGCCACCTGGTCCATCGAGATCGTGTTCCGGAAACCGTCGAGGCCGGGTCGCCGGGCGGCCGTCAGGAAGGTGATCTCGGAGTTGTGCGGCTGCCGGCCGGTCTGCTCCTCGTGCGAGAACCCGGAGAACAGCGTGAAGTTGTCGCGGTGCTTCTCCAGCAGCGACAGGTACTCCGTCGTCTCATAGCCGGCGCCGGCCGTCTCGGGGAACCAGGCCTCCTTGTAGAGGCCGAGGGTGTTGCAGATGTTGACCATCCGCCGGGGTCCGGTGGCCGCGGCGCGGGCCAGCCCCGGGGTCATCGACTCGAGCATGGGCAGGGCGAGAGCGACGCCCGAGGCGCGCAGGAAGGTACGGCGGTCCAGAGGCTGTCTCAGGTTCATCGCTACCTCGTTCTGAAGAGGTCGCTCTTCGTGACCTCGTGAATCATCGTCCTGAAGGGAAACCCGTCGTCGCTGAGCTTCGCCACGACCTGCTCGACGCCGTCCCGGTCCGCGAACTCGATCTCGGCGCCGGTCGAGTAGACGAGAAGCTGGGACACGAGGTGTCGCGCCACCTGTTCCACGTCCCTGCCGAGCAGCGCCTTGTACTCCTCGATCCCGGCGAAGGCCTCACCGTCGGCCGTGACGCCCGAGGCGTCGACCGGGGGTCCCTGCTTGTACGGCATCGGATAGACGAATCCGTCCGGCGTCGTGCCTTCGCCGCCGGCCGCGCGGTAGTTCGTGCGGAAGCCGCCGATGACGTCGAAGGACTCGAGGGCGAAGCCCGGTGGATCGATCACCCGGTGACAACTGTTGCAGACGGGCTCGTTGCGGTGCTTCGCCAACTGCTCGCGGACCGTCACCGCGCCCCGGGTGTCCGGTTCGAGAGCCTCGACGCTCTCGGGCGGAGGCGGCGCCGGCTGGCCGAGCAGATTGGCCAGCACGAAGTTGCCGCGCGGAATCGGCGAGGTGATCGTGCCGTTGGCCGTGATCTTGTGGATGCTGGCCTGAGTGATCAGGCCGCCGCGGACGCTGTCCGCCGGCAGCGCCACCTTGCGCATGTGCTGTCCCTCGACCTCCGGGATGCCGTAGTGGTCGGCCAGCCGCCGGTTGAGGAACGTGAAGTCGGCGTCGATCAGGCTGCCGACGCCGTGGTTCCCGGCGACCAGTTCGGCCAGGAACAGTTGCGTCTCCCTGGCCATCGCCTGCCCCAGGCGGTCGTCGTACTCGGGATAGAGCCCGGAGTCCGGGTTCGTCGCCTTCATCTCGTACAGCCGAAACGCCTGGCCCGCGAAGTCGTGGACGAAGCGCTCCGACCTGGGATCGTCGAGCAGACGCTCTACCTGAGACGCCAGGACTCCCGGGTCGGAGAGGCTGCCGTCGCCGGCGCGGGCCAGCAGTTCATCGTCCGGCAGGCTCCGCCAGAGAAAGTACGAGAGACGGGACGCCAGCGCGTGATCGTCCAGCCGTCCCGGATCGCCGGTCTGGAACAGGAAGGGAGGAGCGCTGAGGATGGCGCGGAGCGGGATGCGCACCGCTTCGATGAACGGCCGGCCGCTCTCGAGGAGTGGCTGGGCCAGACTCGCATAGGCCTTGAGTTCGCCTTCAGCGAGCGGACGGCGGAAGGCCCGCGGGCCGAAGCCCGCAACGACGTCCACCACGTGCTCGTACGGCGCCTTCGTCAGGACGACGTCGCCGGCATCGTCGAAGTCGACGCCGGCCAGCAGTTTCCGGGCGCTCGGCGGCGGCCAGTCCTCGAACAGCGGACCCTCGATCACGAGCGACCGGAGCGCGATCCCCTCGCCCTTGTAGTTCTCCACGTTCCTGTCGGGCGGGTAGTAGTCGAAGTACTCGCCCGGCGGCGGGTCCGCCTCGGCAAGCGAGGGAGCGAGGAGGTCGCCCGGGCGCAGGAAGGTCTCGAACTGCACCGTCCGCGGCGTCTCGCCGACCAGATCCCAGGAGGCGATCAGTTCGTCGAGCGAGGCGGCGGCCGCCTGCTTCGACCCCCGGTAGACGGTCAGCGTCACCGGGCCGCGCGGCTGGTACGCCCAGCCTTCGATCGTCGCGCGATAGCGGCCGGCGTAGGGCACGTTGTAGCCCTCGGTCTCCGAGTGCATCAGGTACGTGGACCCGCCGTCGACGAACATGACGGCCGCATCGTCCAGCATCTTCGTGATCCCGCCGCCCAGGATCTCCGCCTTGCTCATGTACGTGAGGTAGGTCGAATCGGCGTAGGCGATCTCGCGCCTCCCGGTAGCCGGCCGCGGTCCGATCTTGATCGCCTCGTCGAGCGCCCGGTCCGCCACTTCGAGATAGCTGCGGACATGCAGGGGCGACATGCTCTGGTTCGCCGCCACCGTGTCGAAGCCGCCGGAGTCGGCCTCGGCCGGCAGCGACTGGCTCAGTTCCATCGCCACCGCCTCGTCGATGGCGAGCAGATCCTGGATCGTGTAGGCGTACTCGAGCCGGGTCAGGCGCCGCAGCGGTACGCGCTGGCCTCCGCGGGAGGCCAGATTGGCCTCGACCAGAGCCCCCTTGAGCGACGCCAGCGCCGCATCGATCAGCTCCGCTTCGGGCTTCGGCGCCTCCGGAGGCGGCATCTCGCCGTTGGCGATGCGATCGTGAATGCGCTGCCAGGTGCGGAAGGTCCTCGCGTCCGTCAGATCGTGGCTCAGCCGGGTGATGCTGAGCGGCGTCGCGGTCCGGTTTCCGTGACAGCGGATACAGGAACGGTCGACCAGCGGCGCCACGCCCTCGAAGAATCCGGCGGCCTCCGTGGGCTCCGCGGTCTCCTGCGCCGATACGGCCGGCACGAGCAGGACGAACGGCAACGCCGCGACCGCAATGCGATTCTGCTTCATCCCTCTACCCTTCCGCCACCGCGCACCGGGGTGGCTGGCAACTCGCTCAAGAACTTGTAACACCCTACCACTTTTTGGCCGCCTCAGCCGCTGCCCTGAAGCGGCAGAACCGCCCCGACATGATCCCGGATCCACTTCGCGTCGAACCACTCCAGGGGGTCGACCGGCAGGCCGCCCACGAGCACGGCGAAGTGCAGGTGATCGCCGCCGGCGAGCCCGGTCTCGCCGCTGAGTCCCAGGCGCTGGCCGGTGTCGACCGACTGACCGGCCTCCACATCGATTCGGGACAGGTGCGAGTAGAGCGTCTGCAGGCCGTAGCCGTGATCGACGATCACGGTGTTGCCGTAGATGCCGAAGTACTCCGTCATCACGACCACGCCTGAGTTCGCAGCCGGGACGTCGTCCTGCACACGCGAAGCGAGATCGAAGCCGAGATGGTCCTGCGTATCGACCACACGGCCCTCGTAGACGTACTGCCGGCGGGTCGCGAACCGGTCCATGACCTGGGTGTTCCGCATCTGCAGGAACGCGCCGCTCCAGAGCTGACGCGGCGCCGAGCCGGCCGCGATCTCCACGAGGCGCTCGGCGTTCATCTGCCGCAGATCCCGGTTCAGCATCAAGTAGTTCTCAAGCAGGCTGCCGCGGTCCTCGAGTTCCGGCGTCCGGGACATGATCGCCGGCACCACGCGGGCCATGAAACCGTCGCTGAGCCGGATGGTCGAGGACCGCAGCGGCGAGGGTTCGACCTCTCGGAGGAATCGCACGCTTGCCTCGTTGCCGAGCTCGTCGCGCGCGACCAGCCGGAAAGGCGATGGATCGGCGCTGTCGTACGGAACGCCGAACAGGACGAAGCGCTCCTGGGGCCCGCCGCCGGGAAGCGGATGACCAGGGAACCGGTAAGGGCCTGCCTCCACTCCGCTCTCGACCGCGCTGTCGCCGACCAGGTAGCGCAGCACTCCGCTGCCGGACTGCGTAGGCGTCGCCGTCACCCGCACCGAGCTCAGCTCCGGTGGCCGGAACCGGACGGGCAGCTTGAGCTCGGCCACCCTGGGCCGGGGCCGGCGCAAGAGAGTCCCCGGGCGTTCGACCGTGACGCGCACCGTCGCCTCGCCTTCGACCAGGCTGGGCGTCGGCACCTTGCCCACTTCGACCTCGAGCGTCGCTTCGGACACCGGACTGCCGCCAAGCGACCACGGGCCGGGCGCACGATGGCTCCGTTCTTCGAGCAGCACCGACTCCCCGCCCTGGATCAACTCGACCCGAATCGAACCGAGACCGCGGCCGCCGGCTTCCGCCACGGACGTCACGACGGTCCTGGGGCCGATCCCGGGCAGGTCGGACCTGATCGTGACGACGGGTTCCGGCCCGATCCGAATCCACAGCACGGCGCCGGCGGCAACCAGGGCCGCAACGGCGATCGCCGCCATCGCCCCCCAGGGCGGCCGGCCTCGCCGGCGCGGTTCCAGGCGAACGGCCTCCCTTCTCGAAAGCGCCAAGACGCCGCGGCCCGTCAGTCGACCTGGAGCAACTCGACCCAGTTGCCGTCCGGATCCTCGATCATCGAGATCTTGATGCCGGGACGAATCTCGCGCGGCGAGATGACGATCTTGCGCCCCGCCTCCTCCGCCTGAGCCGTGGCCTCGTCCAGGTTCGAGACGGACAACGTCCAGTACCGGTAGCCCGTCGCTCCTCCGATGCCTCCTGGCGGCGACGAGGCCGCCGGCGCCCTCGACAGTGACACGAGCTTGATCAGGCTCGTACCGCAGAGCAGGCGGTGCATCGTTCCGCCCGGCATCGGCATCTCACCCTGATCGTCGAGCCCCAGAATGTCGCGGTAGAAGTGAAGCGACGCCTCCGCGTCGCGCACCACGATGCCGAGATCGATCGAGTCCTTCGTCAGTTGTACGCCCACAGTAGCTTCCTCCAGATAGCCTCCTCCTGATCGTCGTGGCGGCGGATGTTATCCGGGTGCGCGGGTCCTCTGACCCGCTGCCGCCGAAGGCGGCTTCGACACGCGCCGGCCGTCAGGCCGGCTCCGCTTCGGCCGCCCCTACCGATCGACTCGCCGGGCTTCTCCCTCTCTCTGGCGTGAGACCACGCCCCGGAAGAGCAGGAGAACGCCAACCGCCATGACGGCGACCGGCCAGAAGTCGAGGACGTCGTCCACCCAGACGAAGTCCGGAAGGCCCGCGATGACGAGGAATCCGCCGGGGATCAACGGCCACCAGCGGTGCACCCTTTCGTAGAGCAGGGAGATGACGTAGATCAGCAGGAAGCCGACGCCGATACCGAAGGCGGCGCTCTCGCCGTCGATGAGGAACAACGACTCCGAGTACACGTCGTCGTAGGCCAGGCCGGCGCCGAGTCCGATCAGGATTCCCCCCGGAATCAGCAGCCCGAACGCCCTCTTGTAGAAGTAGCCCGCCATGAAGATCCCGCCGACCAGGATCAGGAACAGATGGTCGGGCGAGCCATCCAGTCGCTCCAGCGCCAGCAGAGCGCCGCCCAGCACGATCAGAGCCAGACCGGCCGCAACCTGACCGGCCAGACCGGGGCCGGCGTCCGCCGCCGGCGGTTCAGGCGGTTCCGGCGGTTCCGGCGGCCCGGCGGATGTCGACGATTCGGACGCGGAACCTGCGGGCGAAGAAGTGTCGTCGTTCATCTCGTCATGTTCCATCAAGTCGTTCCTCCCTGCTGCACTCTACGCACGATCACCCGGTGAGGTTCCATCCACTTCGCCTTCAACCACAACCCGTTGCCCCGGACGACGGGCGTGTCGGCGCGACGGCCCTCCGGCCGGCGACGGGCGTGTCGGTGCGCCGGCCTTCCGGCCGGCGACGGGCCCGTCGGTGCGCCGGCCTTCTGGCCGGCGACGGGCGTGTCGGTGCGCCGGCCTTCTGGCCGGCATTCCGCTGGTACGCTTGCCCCATGCCTGTCTTCGAACGGGGCGAGACACGGATCGAGTGGTGGGAAGCCGGCGAGGGCTTTCCCGTGCTGCTGTTCGCGCCGGGCGGCATGCGCTCGGCGGCCGACATCTGGGGGACGAGCCCGTTCGACCCGCGCGAAGCGCTCTCGGCGTCGTTCCGGGTCATCTCGATGGACCAGCGCAACGCCGGCGGGTCCACGGCGCCGGTAACCGCCGCCGACGGCTGGCATTCGTACACGGACGATCACCTGGCGCTGCTCGATCACCTGGGTGTCGAGCGCTGTCACCTGATGGGCGGCTGCATCGGCTCGTCCTACTGCCTCGGCGTCCTCCAGGCCGACGCATCCCGGGTCGGCGCCGCCGTGCTCCAGAATCCGATCGGCCACCACGAGAACCAGGACCTGTTCTACGAGATGTTCGACACCTGGGCCGATTCCCTGCTCGAGCACCGGGACGACGTGGATCCCGCGGCGCTGCCCCCCTTTCGCGAGCGGATGTACGGCGGCGACTTCACGTTCAACGTGGACCGCGACTTCGTGGCCGGAATCGAGACGCCGCTCCTGATTCTGGCCGGCGACGACGCCTACCATCCCCGGCCGATCGCCGAGGAGATCGCCGCCCTGGCGCCCAACAACGAGATGATCCTCGAGTGGAAGAGCGAGGAGGCGGCAAGCGTCGCCGCAGCCAGCGTGAGAGCCTTCCTGGAGCGACACACACCGTAGCCATCCGAAGGGGAACCAAATGATCGGAGCAACTCTGCTCGGAGCGGTCCTGGCACTGGGGACTCCACCAGGGCCGGCCACGCCGACCGAGGCCCGGCAGGCTGAGAACCTCCCGGAGGGGCCGCTCGGTCGGGGCATCGGCGAACTGAGCGACGTCGTCGAGGTCACCGTGGTCAACGTGGACGTCATCGCCACCGACCGCAACGGGCGCCCGGCGGAAGACCTGTCGCGCCAGAACTTCCGGGTCTTCGACGACGGCCAGCCGGTCCAGCTCAGCTACTTCAGCCGTGGCGGGCGCAGCGATGCCGCGGACCCGGAACTCGTGCGGGAGCCGCTCTCGATCGCGTTCTTCTTCGACAACACCCATCTCACGGTCGCCAGCCGCTCCGCGGTGATGGACCAGATCAAGGACTTCGCCCGCGGCCAGCTCGAAGCCGGAGACCGGGACGTCCCCGTCTACGCGATGGTGGTCGCCTTCGACGGCGAGCTGCGACTGCTCCAGGACCTGACCACGGACTACATCGCCCTCGCCCAGGGGCTGAATCGGGCCGAGGCCGCACACCAGGTCTTCACCGAAGCCCAAGGCCTCAAGCGAAGGTCGCAGGAGAGTTTCCTCCAGTTGATGGACCAGTTGAACGGCCGGCGCCAGGAGTCGGCCGGCAGCATCGGCGCTCTGCGCGCGACGCTCGCCGAGTTGCTCGCCTACGCGCGCGTCGTGCATCAGGACAGCGCCCGCACCGCCGATGCGATCGAGGATGTCGTCGAGTCGCTGGCCCTGGTTCCCGGACGCAAGGCCTTCTTCCTGATCAGCGACGGCTTCGCGTCGCGGCCGTTCGACCGCCTGCTCCAGAACGTGCAGAAGCGCGTGGCCGGCCGCCGGGAAGAAACCGGCGTCGAGCTGATGCAGAACCGCGAGGTCGACGCGCCGGAGGGCTTCGACGCACCGAACAACCTCTACACGAGAAACTCGAACATCCAGGGCACCGCGGCGCTCACCACCACCTCCTTCCAGCAACACCTCTCCGCCTTCGACCTCGGCGACCGTTACGTCGGCCTGGCCGCGCTCGCGAACTCCCACCGCGTCTCCTTCTACGCCTTCAAGCCGCCCGACGTCGAAGTCGCCGCGGCCGCGCTGTCCGAGCGCGTGTCGGATCAGCAGAAGCTCACCTACCTCTCGGACCTCCGCGGCGTGCTGAACGGGCTTGCCCACGACACCGGCGGCCGCGCCTGGGTTTCCGGCCGCAACGTGGAGACGTTCTTCGACCAGGTGGCGGCGGACCTCGGTTCCTACTACTCGCTCGGCTACGTGCTCGACGAGTTCGTGGAGGGTTCGATCCACGAGGTCCGCATCAGGCCCCGGCCGCGGAACCTGCGGCTGCGCCACCGGACGAGCTACGTGGCGAGGTCTCTCCGCGAGCGGCTGGCCGAGCGGACCGTCGGCGCCCTGCTGCTCGGCTGGACCGAGAACCCCCACGGACTTCACATCGACAGCATCCAGTGGGACACCGGCGGCGGCGGCTTCTACGACGTCGACTTCACCGTTTCCGTGCCCCTCGACAGCCTCGTCATGCTCGAGCAGGCCGGACAGCGCACCGACCAGGTACGCGTGGTCGCCGTCGTGCTCACCGAGGACGGCGAGCAGTTGGCGCCGAGCCACATCGTCCTGCCCCTGGCCATCCCCGACCGTGACTGGTCGGAGGCCCGGGACCAGTTCTTCGCCGTCAGCTTCGAGTACCCAATTCCGCGCGGCAGCCATCGGGTCGCCATCGGCCTCTGGGACGAGAACGGCGGCAACGGTTCCTACATCAGGAGAGAATTCAGTGTGCGCTGACCTTGAAACCACCCCCGAACCCGCTCACCTCACGGAGGCCGAGCTGACCGCCGGCTTTGGCCATGTCCTGGCCTCCCCCGCCGACGGCGGCACCCTGGAAATGATCGTCCGGCGGCCCGCGGTCGATCAGCGGGAGACCCTCGACGAGGGACGCCTCACCACCGAGGAAGGCCTCGAGGGAGATTCCTGGAAGAAGCGCCGCGGCTACTCCCTTCCCGACGGCTCACCCGATCCCGACGCGCAGATCACCCTGACCAACGCGCGGTTCGCCGACCTGATCGCGGGCGCCCGCGACCGCTGGCCGCTTGCCGGAGACCAGCTCTACGTCGACCTCGACCTGAGCGAGGACAACCTGCCGACGGGCACCAGGCTCCGCATCGGCGAAGCGACCATCGAGGTCACGGCCCTCCCCCACACCGGCTGCAGCAAGTACCGGCAGCGATTCGGGCTCGAGGCGCTCAAGTTCACCGCCACGCCGGAGGGCAGGTCGCGGCATCTGCGCGGCATCTACGCCCGCGTCGTCGAACCCGGGGCGGTGCGGGTCGGCGACCCGATCGAGAAAGTGGATTGACGCCGGTGGCGATCACCAGGGGAGTCCGGCAACTCGTCGCCGAGGCCGACGCCGCGGTCGAAACGGTCACGGCGGCGGACGCGCTTGAACGACAGCGGAACGGCGCCCTCATCGTCGACCTGCGCGACATCCGCGAGCGGGCCCGCGAGGGCTTCATCCCCGGCTCCTTCCACGCCCCCCGGGGCATGATCGAGTTCTGGGTGGATCCCGACAGCCCCTACTTCAAGGAGGCCTTCGGCGGCGACCGGGAGTTCATCTTCCACTGCGCCAGCGGCTGGCGCTCCGCGCTGGCGACGAAGGCGGTCCAGGACATGGGGCTCGCGCCCGTGTCCCACCTCGGCGGCGGATTCACGGCCTGGAAGAAAGCCGATGCGCCCGTGCTGCGGACGGAGGACGGCCGCGAACCGCGGTAAGCGAGACGCGCACGACATCGCGCGAGTGGCGGCCCGCGCCCTCGAAGTCGCCGGGGCGCTGCCGGCTGCTGCCGGAGAGGGGCGCCGGCCTCCGCGGCCGGGCCCTGGACCGCCTCTTCGAGCGTCTCGCCGCGCGCCTGGCAGCCTCGGCGACGCCGGAGCACCGCGCCGTCGCGGACGCCCTGGCCGCGGCCGCCCGCGCCGGGGATCACGAAGCCGCAACCACCCTCGTCACGACGGCCGGACGCAGGCCGGACACCCGGGCCGAGAAGATCGTCTCCCGGCGCTACCGCTACCTGTGGATCTGCAACCCCAAGGCGGCCTCGCGGACCCTGATCGCGGCGCTGCAGGCGGCGGACCCCGGCGCCGAGCTGATCCGCCGGCGCACGCTCGAAGAGGTGCTGGCGCGCCGCCCCGAGGCCCGCGAGTACTTCCGCTTCGCCTTTCTCCGCCACCCGGCGGAGCGCGCCTTCTCCTTCTGGGCCGACAAGCACACCCTCGCCCGCACCGACCGCGACGCCTTCCGCTGGTTCATCCGCCCCTACCACGGGCTGCGCACCGGCATGAGCTTCCCGGAGTTCTGCCGCTGGCTGGCGACGCCCTTCGGCGCCGACGCCTTCGCCGACCGGCACTGGCTCTCGCAGCACGTCCAGCTCCGCGACGCCTCCGGCCGCCCGCCGGACTTCCTCGGCCGAGCCGAGCGCCTCGACGCCGACTGGCGCGCGGTCTGCGAACGCCTCGGCCTGCCGCCGCGCGCCCTGCCGCGCCTCAACCCGCGGCCCCCGGCGCTGGCGGCGGAGGAAGCAGACCCCGCCAGCGACGCCCTGCTCCGCCGCCGCTACGCCGACGACTACCGGCTCGGCGGCTACGCGGAGGCCAAAGTCCCTGGCTCAGGTGAGGGAGTCCACCAGACGCCGTCCCCTTAGATGAAGAGCGACATGCGGCCTTCGAGACCGTTGTAAGATCAACAACGTCATGCGGAGCACGTCTCTGCCGATGAGGGCAATCACGTCGCCGCCAAGGTTGCAACCCAACGCACCTGCTGTGAGGTCGAAGTTGGCGAGGCCGACAATGTCCACGCTGCCGCTGAACACCGGCACGACCTCGTCCCGGTGCGTAGCCGAGCTCATCTTGCCCGTTCTGACGATCGGCATCTTTGCTCGTTCGGCAGCGGCTATGTCGAAACAGGTAGTTGTGGCTCCGGTATCAATGATCCCGTGGCCCTTTACAGTGGTTCCGTCGGGGCCACTCAGCACGACCTCGACGAGCGGACCGTGAAGCTGGAGCGCGCCGGGGGCAGGCCGCCCACCCTGCTGAACGTCAAGGCTGACTACGCGCACCGAATCGGAGCACCATACGCGATCGTCGGCACGAAGAACTCGAGTTGCGCGGGCTCACCGCTCTTCACGACCAGAAACGGCCCTTGACCGAACTTCCTCGTGCCTGCGGCGACAGCCTTCTCGACGGTGCTGTAGTCACCATGCAGCCGCTTGCCGTGGATGAGGAGGAAGCGTCCAGGTTTTGTCCGCTTGAGTTCCTTCCTCTTCTTCTCGTAGTAAGCCGTCTCGGCTTCCAGTATCGTCATTTGGTAGTCCTCCATGTCGGAGAAGCGCCCCACTCCACGTCCGAGTGAAGCTCGGGCTTCGCGTCTGGCTTCGCAGTAGCGGCCATCGCTGCTCCTTGCGTTCGTCGCTGCTCTCACCAACGCCGCAGAGGCGGCACTGATTCGAGGCTGAATCAGTGTAGCGCACCGCCACTCACGGTAGCGCCTCAGTAGCCCTCGTCAAACGTGACAGTGTGAGGGAAACGGTGTCCGGGCGACCGCTAGGATTTCGCGCATGACCGTCGGCCCCGCCCCGCGGCAACGCCGGAGCACCGCGCCGTCGCGGACGCCCTGGCCGCGGCCGCCGGCCCTGGCGAACGGGGAACCGGACCCCGCCAGCGACGCCCTGCTCCGCCGCCGCTACGCCGACGACTACCGGCTCGGCGGCTACGCCGGGGCCGGGCCATAGCCCGGATGTCGTCAGGCGAAGACGCGCGGCTCGAAGTCCTCGACGTTGACGATCGAGGCGCTGTCGCCGGTGGCCCGGATGACGAAGAAACCCTGCCGTTCGGCGTGGAGGGCCACACCGTCCGCCGCCTGAAGAAAAGCCATCGCGCCGTAGACCGTGCGGTCGCGGTACTCGGACCACCACTCCTTGAAGCGGCCCAGCTTCGATCGGAACCGCCTGACGTCCTCCGGGCGAAGCGTCGTCTTGACCTCGACCACGACGATCTCCTCGCCGTTCACCGCCACGATGTCCACCTCGTAGCTCTCGCCGCCCCGCCGCGCCAGAGTCTGGTGCGCGAGACTCCGAACGCCGATGCCCCGGCTGTCCAGCAACCTGACCAGGTCGCCCCTGACCAGGCTCTGCATCAGCTTGCCCCACTGCGTCGTGAACAGGTCCTCCGCCTTCTGGAGACGGCGGTCCGTTTCCCGCATCTGCCGAGCCGTCTCCTGCATGTATTCGTCCGTCCTTCTCTGGGACTTCCTGATTTCCCTGAAGCCCTCCGTGATCGCCTCGATGTCCCGGGTCAGAGCCCGCAACCGCTCGAGCGTCGGTTCTTCGCCGCGCTCTTCATGGGGGGTGGTCATGTTCGGTCGTCGCCTTTCTTCGGTCGTGGCGCCAGGGCGCCGTGAAGCGGTGGGACCTGCAAGCAAAGAGGCCTCAGGGGGCAACGCCGCGCAAAGCCGGCAAGGGGACTCAGGAGAATAGCAGCGGCTCGGCGGCGTTCGCCCTGCTGCTGACCGCCGCCTGGCCCTCGACCCGCTCCACGATCCGGGAGATCGACGGCCGGCTCGTGCAGTTGTTCTTCTGACGCCGCGGCTGCCGGAACAGCCCTGGGGCGGCTTGCCGCCGACGGGCGCCGAAGCCCGGGGCGATACGGTCACGCTGGAAGAGCCGCTGACCGTGGCGCCCTCCTTCACGGCGCCGCAGATGCCGGGCGCGCTGGAGTTCTCGCTGGTTGTCATGGATGCCGAGTTCACGAGCGAACCGGACACGGTGTCGGTGCGGGTCAGGGATCTGGCGCCGACCTTCGACGGCGCGACGGTGTCAGCGCTCGACCTGGTCCAGGGCCAGGCGATCGAGCCGCTGACGCTGCCGGAAGCCCACGGCGGCAACGGCGACCTGACCTACAGCCTGACCTCGTCGCCGGCGGGGCTGGCGGGCCTGACCTTCGACCCCGCGACGCGGACGCTGTCGGGCGTTCCGGAGACGACGGGTTCGTACACGTTCACGTACCGGGTGGAGGATTCGGACAATCACCGGGGCGACAGCGACGCGGCGTTGATCTTCTTCCGGGTGACCTCTTCCCCGCCGACGGCGGAACGCAAGGCGATGCTTGAGCACACCCTGGCGTCCGTGGGCCGGACGGCCATGTCGAGCGCGGTCGATGCGATCGGTTCCCGCTTCTCCAGCGGCGGCTCGACGACCTTCATGTTCGGCGCCCGGAGCCCGGGCGGGGGGGGGCGGTCAGGCTGGCGGGATCGGCGGCCGGGCGGGCGGCTTCGGCGCGGGCGGCGGATTCGGCGGCGGCGGATTCGGCCAGGGCCCCGGCACGGGGATCTGCACCGGCTCGCACTGCGGGAGTGTTGCCGGCGGTGCGGGCGGCAGATCGCGGTCGCTCATGCACGGCGGCAGCCTCCTGCCCGGCAGCGCCTTCGAGTGGACTCTCGGGGAGGCGCCGGCTCGCGGACCGTCGGCCGGGGCGGCGCAGGAAACCGGCGGCACGGCCGGCGGCGACGGCGAGACGGCCCGGCCGCCGCGGCAGTGGGCGCTCTGGGGCCGCGGCGACCTGAACACGTTCGACGGCCGGCCGGACCGGGACAGCCGGTACGACGGCGAACTCCGCACGGCTACATCGGCGCCGACGTTCGGGCCGGAAGGTGGCTGGCCGGGCTGGCGATTTCCCGCGGTTCGAGCGACAGCGACTACAGCTTCGGCGGAGCGGACTACCAGCGGGGCCGGCTGGAGACCTCGCTGACCACCGTGCATCCCTATGGCCGCTGGAAGCTGTCCGGAGGGGACGAAGTCTGGGCCATGCTGGGCCTGGGCTCGGGCGAGGCGACGCACACGACCGGGGACGCTGCCGACCGGCCCGAGAGGAGCGACCTCTCGATGTGGATGGCGGCCGGCGGCCTGCGCAAGGCGCTGGCGGCGTTCCGCGGCATCGACCTCTCGCTGCGCGCGGACGGCGCCGTCGCCGAGCTCGAGACCGACGGCGGTTCGCAGGCGGTGGACGGCCTGAGCGCCGGAAGCTGGCGCATGCGGGTGGGAGTCGAGGCTTCGCGGAACTGGGCGGTCGGCGAGGGCAAACTGCTGACGCCCTTCGTGGAACTCGGCGGCCGCTACGACGGCGGCGACGGCGCGACGGGAGGCGGCCTCGAAGTCGCCGGCGGCGCGCGCTACGGCGACTCGCGCTTCCAGCTCGAGGCCCGGGGCCGGATGCTGGCGCTCCACGCGAGCAGCGGCTACAAGGAGAGCGGCATCGCCTTGACGGCCCGGATGACGCCGAAGGAGGGCGGCGAGGGCCTGTCGCTGGAGATCGGGCCGCGCTGGGGCGCGCCGGTGAACGGCGGCCAGACGTTCTGGCGGGAAGACATGCCGGGGCAGCAGGGCATTGCCTTCGCGGAAGACGGCATGGACGCGGTGGCCGGCTACGGCTTCCTGGTGCCCGGCATGTACGCCGTCCTGACGCCGTTCGCCGAGGCTCGCGTCGCCGGCAGCGGCGGCCAGTACCGGCTCGGAGTGCGCTTCTCCATCGCCCCCATCGACCTTCATCTCGAACTCGCCGGCGAGGAACGACGGCTGGGGACGGCGGACGCGCCGCCCGAACGCGGCATCCTCCTGAACGCCCGGTTCCGGTTCTGAGGCCTGGGGCCGGCCGGGCGAACGACGAAGCGCAGCCGATGGGAGCGCCCGGCGCCTTGACGCCGCTGCCGCCGGTTTCCGTCATCGTCCCCGCGCGCGACGCCGAAGCTACCCTCGCCGACACGCTGGAGTCCCTCCTCGCCCAGGACTACGACGCCGGCTTCGAGGTGATCGTCGCCGACGGCTCCGGAGGCGGCGGCACGAGGGAACTGGTCCGCGGCCGATTCCCCGGCGTCCGATGGATCGCCAATCCCGCCGGCTCGATTCCGGCCGGCCTGAACCGCGCTCTCGACGCCGCCCGCCACCAGGTGATCGCGCGCTGCGACGCCCGCGCGACGCTGCCGCCCGGCTACCTGACCCGCGCGGTCCGCACGCTGCTCCGCACCGGCGCCGCCAACGTCGGCGGCCGGGTCGAGCCGGCGGGATCGTCCTTCTTCGAGCGCGCCGTGGCGCTGGCGACGAGCACGCCGCTCGGCGCCGGCGACGCCCGTTATCGCGTGGGCGGGCCCGAAGGTCCCGTCGACACCGTGTTCCCCGGCCTGTTCCGGCGGGAGGCCCTCGAAGCCGCCGGCCGCTGGGACGAGACGCTCCTGCGCAACGAGGACTACGAGCTGAACTGGCGGCTGCGGGAGAGCGGCGGCGCCGTCTGGTTCGACCCGGAACTCGTCGCCTCGTACCGGCCACGCGGCAACCCGGCCGCGCTGGCGCGGCAGTACTTCGACTACGGGCGCTGGAAGCGGGCCGTTCTCGCGCGCCATCCTCGCTCCTGGCGGGCACGTCAACTCGCGCCTCCGCTGCTGCTGGCCGCGCTCGCCGCCTCGGCCGCGCTGGCCGCCGGCGGCGCGGCGGTCCGGGTCCTCGACCCGGCGGCCGCGGCGACGGGGACGGCGCTCCTCTACGCCGCGGCGGCCTGCCCGCTCGCCTACGCACTGCTGCTGCTGGCCAGCGCCGCCGCCGTCGGCCTGCGCCGGCGCCGCCCGGAGGCTCTGCTGGCGCCGGTCGCCGCCGCCACCGTCCACCTCGCCTGGGCGGCCGGCTTCGTCGCCGGCCCGCCGCGCCGCGCCGCAAACGGATAGCCCGTGCCCGGCTTCCCCGCACTGGAGCGGCCGCTGCGCTACGCGCTGTTCGCCGGCATCGCGCTGGTCCTGCTCACGCCCTTCGTCGTCACGACGGGGACCCTCTACCCGTTCGTCGTCGGCAAGGCGCTGTGGACCCGTTCGATCATCGAGGTCACCTTCGCGCTCTGGGCCGTGCTGGCGCTGGTCAACCCGCGCTACCGCCCGCCGCGGTCCCGGGTGCTGGGACTTCTCGCGGCCGGCTTCGCCGTCTCGCTGCTGGCCGCCGTGCTGGGAGCGAGCCCCATGCGCAGCTTCTGGTCGAGCTACGAGCGAATGCAGGGCGTGCTGGACGCCGCGCACTGGCTGGCGTTCGCGGTGGTGCTCGTCTCGACTCTCCGCGGCCGCGCCGAGTGGCGGGCGCTGCTGGCCGGCGTCGCCGGGACGGGCGCCGCGCTGGCGCTCCTCGTCGTCGCCGTCGCCAACGGCGTCGCGGTGCCCTTCTACGGCCTGCTGCCGGAGCTCGACCCACCGCGAGTCGGCGGGCCCCTGGGCAACCCGATCTTCCTCAGCGGATACATGGTGGTCAGCCTGTTGTTGGCGCTCGGCCTCGGGGCGAGGGCATGGCTCGCGGCCCGCGACGCCGGTGCCGAGGCCGCCGCCGCCGCACGGCAGGCCGTCGAGGAACGCCGGGCGGCCGCGGCGCGGGCCGCGGGGACGAAGTCCCGGAAGGCCCGGCAGCGCCGGGCCAGGACCGCGCCGGGCGGAAACCTCCCGCGGCCCGCTTCCGGGGCGGCAGCGCTGCGGGCGCAGGCGGGCCTGTGGATCGCGGCGGCGGCGCTGGCGCTCTGGACGCTTGCGCTCGCGGGATCCGTCGGGGGCTTCGTCGGCCTGTTCGCCAGCCTCGGCTTCCTGGCCCTCGGCGCCGTCGTCCTGGCGCGCGGCCGCGCGCGGACGATCGCCGCTACCGTCCTGGCCGCGCTCGCCGCGGTGACCGTCGTGGCCGGACTGCGCGCGACGACCGCGGACCGCACCGCGCAGTACCTGCCCGAGAACCCGGTCGCGCGTTACGTGCTCTCCACCCACGTCACGCGGCCCGGCGTGCAGAGCCGTCTCGCCGCCTGGAAGGCGGGCCTCGACGGCTTCGCGGCCCGTCCGGCGCTGGGCTGGGGGCCGGAGAACTTCATCGCCGTCTTCGGCCGCCACGGCTCGGGCTACGCCGCCTTCGCCGAGCCGCACGATCAGGCTCACGGCAAGCTCGTCGAAGTGGCCGCGACCACGGGAGCGGCCGGAATCGCCGCCTGGCTCGCTCTGTGGTCGGTCGCGCTGGTCGCCGTCTGGCGCGCCGCGCGCGGCATGGAGGCCGGGGAGCGGGCGCTCGCACTCTGCGCCGCCGCCGCGGCGGCGGGCCATCTGGCGCAGGCGCAGTTCCTGTTCGACACGTCGACGGCCACGATGCAGGCCACCGTGCTGATCGCCTTCGCCGCGGGGCTCGAGCCCCTGGCGTTCGCCGGGCCGCGGCGGGGGCTGCCGGCGGCGCTGCGGCGGCGGGCCTCGGCCCTGCTCGAGCCGAAGGCCGTGCGCGCCGTCCTCGCCGCCGCCGCGCTGACGGCCGCGGTGGCGGGCTTGTGGGTCAACCGGTCCATCCGCGCCGCCGCCGCGGTCGAGCATCTGCCGTCCGAATCCAGGACGCTGGAGTCCCTGCGGCCGGGCATCGACCTGTTCCCGCCGCTCGCGAACATCTACCGCCGCACGCTGCTGACCCAGATGACGACGAACTGGACGAACTTCCTCGGCCAGGACGAAGCGGCAGCGCACCTCTACATGGACTGGGCCGCAGGGGAGGCAGCGGAAGCCGTGCGCAGCGACCCGGCCGAGTGGCGCGCCCATTTCGGCGCGGCCCAGATGTTCGCCGAGGCGGCGCGGACGCATCCGCGGTACGCCGACCAGGCGGAGCGCTACCTGGCCATGGCGCGGGAACTCGCCCCTCACCGCGAGGTGTTTCCGCGGCCCCTGGAGCCGCCGCACTCGCTCGACGGCGAACGCCGCGAGGACGGCCGCTACGTCCTGCGGTGGCAGTGGCCCGAGGGCGCCGGCTACATCGCCCTCGCGGAATCCGGCGGCGGAACGCCCCGGCGTCACATTCTCCACGCCTACGACCCCGCGCGCACCTCCTTCGTGCTGCCTCCGGGGCGGGAACCCGGCGAGCGTGTCTACCGGATCAAGGCCTGCTGGTACCCCGGCCAGTGCAGCGCCGAGGTCGCGTGGCCGGCCGCGAACCGCGAGGGCCGGCGATGAGGCGGCGGGAGACCTACAAGCGCCCCTTCGACCTCGCGCTGCTGCTGCTCGCCCTCTTACTGCTGCTGCCAATCTGGCTTCCGCTCGCGCTGGCGATCGCGCTCGCGATCCGCCTCGACGACGGCGGGCCGGTGCTGTTCCGCCAGGCCCGACTGGGGCGCGGCGGCCGGATCTTCCAGATCCTGAAGTTCCGGACGATGGCGGTGGACGCGGAGGAGCGCTTCGGGCCGCGGTGGGCGGCCTGGAACGACCACCGCGCCACGCGCGCGGGGCAGGTGCTGCGCCGCTTCCATCTCGACGAGCTGCCGCAGGCGGTCAACGTGCTCAGGGGCGAGATGAGCCTGGTCGGGCCGCGTCCCGAGCGGCCCGGGCGAGCCGAACGGATCGCCCGGTCGCTGCCCGCGTTCCGGCGGCGGTTGGCGGTTCGCCCCGGCATCGCCGGCCTCGCCCAGGCCCGCGGCGGCCACGACATCGATCCGCGAAACAAGCTGCGCTACGACCTGCTCTACCTCGGGGCGATGAACCCGGGTCTCGATCTCCGGTTGTGCGCGGCCTGCCTCGCCCGCGCCCTGCGCGGTTCGCCGGCGCCGGCGGGCGCGCGGCACGGCCGCGGCTGCGTACCGCCCCTTCCTCGCACGACTCCGCCGGCTCCGCCCGTGTCCGAAGCCCCGAAACCGGCCGCTGAGACGGCGCCGGCCGGCGCTCCGCCGCCAGTCGCCGTGCGCGGCAACGACTGGCGCGCGGTGGACGGCCTGCCGGATTCCGAGGCGTTCGCTCCGACGCTCGCGGTGAGCGTCGTCGTGCCCTGCTTCGAAGCGCCCGAAGCCCTGGCGCTGACGCTGGCGGGCCTCGAGGGACAGCGCTATCCGAGAGACCTGTTCGAGGTCGTCGTCGTCGACGACGGCTCGTCGCCGCCGTTGCGGATTCCCGATCCGGGACCGGTCGACGTCCGGCTGGTGCGCCGGGAGGGACGCGGTTTCGGGCTCGCCGCCGCGCGCAACGCCGGCGCGCGGGCCGCGAGGCACGACATCCTCGTGTTCCTCGACGGCGACGTCGTCGCGGAGGCCGGCCTGCTCGCCGCCCATGCCCGCTGGCACCACCGCGTCCCGGACGCGCTCACCCTGGGCTTCTGCGCCTACGTTTCGACCGCCGGGCTCGACGCCGCCGCGGTCCGGAGCCGGAAGGCTTCGCTGGCCGATTTGCTGGCCGGCAGGCCCTGGGATCCGCCCTGGCTCGACCGCCACATGGCGCGGACCGGCGATCTGACTTCGCGACACGACGATCTGTTTCGGGCAGTGACCGGCCACAACTTCGCGATCCGCAAGGCGTTCTTCGAGGAAGCGGGCGGCTTCGACGAGTCCTTCGACCGCTACGGCGGCGAGGACACCGAGTTCGGCTACCGGATCTGGTGTCGGGGCGGACTGCTGGTTCCGGCGCGCGACGCGTTCGGCTGGCACCAGGGGCGATGGAGCGACGGCCGCGAGCGCAAGGAGCGCGACCAGGATCTCCAGGCGGCGAAGCTCGCGGAACTTATCCCCGATCCGGGCTTCCGGCGGTTCGGCCGCGGGCCGGTCTTCACCGTGCCGCGCCACGTCGCGACGGTCGAGGCCGGCGCCACGCCGGCGGCGGGCCTGCGCGACATGGTCGACCGCCTGCTGGCCGATCCGGCCGACGACCTGGCGGTGCGGGTCGAGACGCCGCCGGGCCGGACCGACGGCCGCCGCATCCGGGAACTCCTGGGCGGCGACCCGCGCGTTTCGGTCGGGGCGGCGGGAACGGCGCTCGACGCTTGCCCCCACTCGCCGTTCCACTTCTCGATTCCGGCCGGCGCGGCGCTTCCCCGCGGCCTCGCGCCGAGGCTGCGCGCCGCGCTCGGCGGCAGGGTAGCTGCGGCGGTCGTCCTGCCGGACGGCTCGCGAGTCACGGCCGGCCGAACCTGGGCGCTCCACCGCGCCCGCCGTGCGGGCGGCCGCCCCGAGGACTACGGGACGTCGCGCACCGTGCGCCTGCCCCGCCTGCCCTTCCTCGCGGGGCGCCGTCGCGGCCGAGGCGACTGCCTCGCGGAACGCCGCCGGAGCGCTCGCGCAGCCGCCGCGCGCCGCGCCGCGCCGGGCGGGAGCGCCGGACCGTGATCTCCCACCGGCACCGCTGCATCTACGTCAAGGTCCCGAAGTGCGCCAGCACCACCGTCCTCGAGTGGTTCGCGGCCCATGGCGGCGGCTGGCACAGCTACCGGCCCGACTGGTACGGAGGGCTCCTCGCCGAGCGCGGCCAGGATCTGGCCCGGCTGATCAACCTCTATCCCGACTACTTCACCTTCTCCTTCGTCCGCAATCCATACGCCCGCTTCGTCTCGACCTGGCTGCACACCCGCCGTCTTGCGACCTTGCAGGCTCGCACCCCCGGCAACCGGCCCGGTCCCGAGCGCTACGGCAGCCTGAGGGACTTCGCCGAGCTCTGCCTGGAGTTGCGCGCCGACTTCCGGAACCGCTGGGGCGACGACGCACGCGAGTTCTTCCGCACCAACGCCGGACGCGAGTACGGACCGGGGAGGATCGAGCTCCGCCACCTGCGCTTCGTCGTCATCCACATGCCGCCGCAGACCGACTTCCTGCCGGACTGCAACCCCGAAAGGCTGTTCGGCGTGCGCCGCGTCAACTCCGATCCGCTCGCCTTCATCGGCGCGGTGGAGACGATCAACACGGACTTCGCGCGGCTAGCCGCCGACCTGGGGTTGCCCCTCGCCCGGCTTCCCGTGCGCAACGCTTCGGACCATGGCGGCGGCAGGCGCTACGCCACCCTCTACGACGACGCCACGCGCGCGCTGGTCGAGGAACTGTACGCCGACGACCTCGCCTTCACCGGCTTCACCTTCGACGACGCGAGCGGCCGGGCCGCCGCACCGTTCCGGTCACGCTCCGGTGCAACGGAACGACCGGCACGCCGCCGTGAGCCGCGCACCCTGCCGGCACGTGCCTGGAGAAGGCTGGCCGCGCTCGAGATCGCGGCCGAGGAACGCCTCGTCCGCTCGCCGACCGCGGTGCGCCTGTTCCGGCCGGTCAAGGCCCTGCGAGGCCTCCAGTGAGTGTGAGCATCGTCGCGCCGACCTATCGAGAGGCGGACAACATCCAGCCCCTGGCGGAACGCATCCGGACCGCGATGGAAGCCGCCCAGGTCGACTGGGAACTGATTCTCGCGGACGACGATTCCGGCGACGGCAGCGAAGAACTCGCACGCGAACTGAGCGGCAGCCTGCCCGTGCGCTTCCACGTCCGGCGGGACCGCCCCCGGGATCTCTCCCAGTCGGTCCTGGACGGCATCAGGCTGGCACGCTTCGACCGGTTGGTCGTGATGGATGCCGACCTTTCCCATCCGCCGGAGCAGATACCCGAGTTGCTCGCGGCCCTTGGCGGCGACGCCGAGATGGCGCTGGGCAGCCGCTACGCGCCCGGCGGCAGAATCGACGGCGCGTGGAGCCGCTACCGCACCCTGAACTCCCGCGTCGCCACCTGGCTGACCCGGCCGCTGATCCGTTGCGCGGATCCGATGTCCGGGTTCTTCGCCGTCGACCGGCGGCGGCTGCCCGAAGCGGACGAGCTCGCCCCGGTCGGCTTCAAGATCGGGCTCGAACTCATGGTGCGCGGCGGACTTCGGGTCCGTGAGGTGCCGATTCGCTTCGACGAGCGCCGGGGAGGCTCGAGCAAGCTGACCTCGCATCAGCAGCTTGCCTTCCTGCGCCACCTGTTCCGCCTCTACCGGTACCGCTTCGGACTCCCGGTGCGGCTGCTCTCGTTCGGCGCGGTCGGCGCCACCGGCCTGATCGTCGACACCGCGGTCTACCTGGGCCTTCAGGCGGCCGGGCTGGGCCATCTGCTCGCGCGCTTCCTCTCCTTCTGGCCCGCCGTGACCTGGAACTGGCGTCTGAACCGGATGCTCACCTTCGACGACCGTCCGCCGGCACGGGCGGTCGGCCAATGGACCCGATTCGCCTTCGCCAGCACGGTCGGGCTTGCGACGAACGTCGGCAGCTACGCCGCGCTGACGAGCCTCGTCGAGCCCTTCAAGGCCCGGCCCCTGCTCGCCCTCTTCGCCGGGGTCGCCATCGGCAGCGCCGCGAACTTCGCCGTCGCCAACCGTTTCGTCTACCGCCGGCGCCGGCCGGCCGCGGACGACGAGTGACGACGAAGAAGCAGGCCCGGGACGCGCGCCGCGCCCGCCTGGCCGCGGCCCGGACGGCTGCGGACAGAGGTGCGGAACCGACGGCGGCAGAGCCGGCCGAGGTCCGAAGAGCGGCCATCCCGGCTCGAGAGTTGCTCGCCGCCGCCGCGCTCGCACTGATGGTCGGCGTCAGCTTCGTTCCCGCCTACCAGGCCGGCTTCGTCTGGGACGACGTCATCTTCACCGAGCAGCCCGTCGTCCGCCAGGTCTCGGGCCTGAAGAACATCTGGTTCTCGCCAGGCGACATCGAACAGGAAGGCCATTACTGGCCAGTCACTTACACGACCTTCTGGCTGGAGCACAAGCTCTGGGGCTTCGAGCCGCTCGGCTACCACGTCGTCAACGTGCTCCTGCACGCGGTCAACGCGCTGCTGGTGTGGCGCCTGCTTCGGCGCTTCGCCGTGCCGGGCGCATGGGTTGCGGCCGCCCTGTTCGCCGTCCACCCGCTGCACGTCGAGTCGGTGGCCTGGGTCATCGAGCGCAAGGACGTGCTCTCGGGCCTGTTCTACCTGACCTCGTTCCTCGCCTACGTCCGGTTCGCCGACCACGGGAAACCGGGGCGCTACCTGCTCGCCCTGGGTCTGTTCGCTGCCGGCCTGCTGTCCAAGACGGTCGTCGTGACGCTTCCCGCCGCGCTCCTGATCTGGCACTGGTGGCGGCGCGGCCGCATCGCCCGCTCCGACTTCCTGCGCACCGCGCCGTTCTTCGCGGTCGGCCTGGCGATCGCCGCCGCCGATACGGCGTTCTACCGGACGCGGGAGACCATGGTGCTCGACTACTCCTTCGTGGAACGGATCCTGATCGCCGGCCGCGCGCTCTGGTTCTACACCGGCAAGCTCGCCTGGCCCGACGATCTGGCCGTCATCTACCCGATCTGGGACGTCGGCAGCGATGATCCGACCGGCTGGCTGTGGGTTGCAGCAGCCGTCTCGGCGCCGGTCGTCCTGTGGTTCGGCCGCCGCCGCTGGGGCCTCGGCCCGCTGGCATGCGCCGCCTTCTACGCCGCGACCCTGTCCCCCGCGCTCGGACTGATCGAGTACGGCTACATGCAGTTCTCCCTGGTCGCCGACCGCTTTCAGTACCTGGCCGGAATCGGCCTCCTGACTCTGGTCGCCGCCGCGCTCGCACAGGGCGCCAGGCGCCTTCCCGCCGCCGGCGTCACGGCCGGGAAGGTCCTGCTGGCGGCGATCCTCGTTCTGCTGGGGAGTCTGACCTGGAAGCACGCGAAGAACTTCCGGGACGACACGACCCTGTTCAGCCACATCGTGTCGCTCAATCCGGAGGCACGCGCCGCCCACCTCAACCTGTCCGAGGCGCTGATCGAGACCGATCGCTTCGAAGAGGCTATCGAGGCGAGCCGCATCGCGATCGAGAAACGCCCCGATTCCCCGGACGCCCACTCGAACCTCGGCCTCGCCCTGATGGCCCTCGAACGCTTCGAGGAGGCGGAGGCCGCCTTCGCCCGGGTCATGGAGATCGATCCCCGGTACCGGAACGGCTTTCAGAACCTGGGGGAACTCATGAAGAAACAGGGCAGGTACGACGAGGCGGTCGAGCAGTACCGCCGCGCCCTCGAGATCGACCCGGACTTCGCCCTCGGCTGGGCCGGCCTGGCCGACGCTCACTTTCTCGCCGGACGGCACGAACAAGCAGCCGAGGCCGCGGAAAGGTCGATTTCGATCGAACCCGACTCGCCGAACGCCGCCGCTCTCGAGTCCCTGCTGGGCCGGGCGAGCACAGCGGCCGCTCACACGCGAGCGGAGACGCTCAGACAGCAGCAGCGCCACGACGAGGCGCTCGCTCTCTACCGGGAGGCCCTGGAGATGGACTCCCGGTTCGCTCCGGCCCTCGCCGGCATGGGCATCGCCTTCTTCGAGCTCGAGCGCTACGAGGAGGCCATCGAGTGGATGGAGCGAGCCCTGGCCGTTGCTCCCGAGCTGCCGGAGGCCTCCTCGCTCCACCGCCTGACGGGGCAGGCGTTGCATGAACTCGGCCGGCCGGAGGAAGCGGCCGAGCAGCTTGCACGAGCGCTGTCGCTCGACCCGCGCGACGGCGAGGCGCTCGACCGCCTGGCCTTCCTCCGCTTCAACGCGGGCCGCTACGAAGAGGCGCTCGGGCACTACCAGGCGTTGCTCGACATCGACCCCGCCGATGCGACGGCCCGCACGAACCTGGGCGTCGCACTGCTGAACCTGGAGCGCTACGAGGAGGCAGCCCGGAGCCTGGAGCGATCGCTCGAACTCGACCCGGAGCAGCCGATGGCCCGCGCCGCCCTGGCCCAGGCGCGCCGAAGGAGTCAGGACGGGCTCTGACTGACTGAACCACTACAATGCGCCGACCCTTCTGTCCTGGAAGCCCGCCCTGGGACCCCGGCCTTGCCGAGCCTCCCCACCAACCGAGGAAACCAACATGGAACTCCAGACCGTCGACGCCGACAGCGAGTGCCCCGAGTGCTTCGAGGTCGTGTGCCTCAAGGCGGTCATGCAGCATGAGATCGTCCAGTGCGCCGGCTGCGGCGTCGACCTGGAAGTGATCGAGATCGACCCCGTGGCCCTGGAACTCGCGCCGGAAGAAGAAGAGGACTGGGGCGAGTAGCAGGAACCGGAAATGCGCATCGGAGTCCTCTACAGCCGGGTCCGGCCCGAAGAGAAGCTGCTGTTCGCCGAACTCGAGCGTCGGCCCGCCGGCGTCGAGCTGATCGACGACCGCAGGGTCGTCCTCGCGCTCAGCGGCGGCAGCGCGCTCGAGCCGTCCTTCGACTTCGACGTCGTCTTCGACCGCTCGCTCAGCTACAGCCGGGCCCTGGCGAACCTGCGCGTCCTGGCCGACCGCGGCGTGGCCACGGTCAATCCCGCCCGCGTGATCGAGAACTGCGGCGACAAGGTCCGCACGTCGAGCCTGCTCCAGGCGGCCTCGGTGCCGACGCCCGCCACCCGGGTGGCCTCGACGCCCGAGGCGGCCCTGCTCGCGATCGAGGAACTCGGCTACCCGGTCGTCATGAAGCCCACCGTCGGATCCTGGGGCCGCCTGATCGCGCGCATCAACGACCGGGACGCCGCCGAAGCTCTGCTGGAGCACAAGAGCACGCTCGGCTCCTACCAGCACTCCATCTTCTACCTGCAGCGCTACGTCGACAAGCCGGAGAGGGACATCCGCGCCTTCGTGGCCGGCGGCAGAACCCTCTGCGCGATCTACCGCCGGGCGCCGCACTGGATCACGAACACGGCGCGCGGCGCCTCCACCGAGAACTGCCCGCTGACGCCGGAGATCGACGATCTCTGCCGGCGAGCCGCGCGCGCCGTCGGCGGCGGCCTGCTGGCAGTCGACCTGGTGGAGGACCGCGACCGCGGCCTGCTGGTGCTGGAAGTCAACCACACGATGGAGTTCCGCAACTCGATCGCACCCACCGGCGTCGACATTCCCGCGCGCATGATCGACTTCGTCGAACGCGTGGCCACCGTGGGCTGGGACGAGGCCCAGGAACCGGAGGCGGCATGACCCTCCGGGCCTCGATCGTCGGCGGGTCCGGCTATGCCGGCGGCGAGTTGCTGCGGCTGCTGCTCGGCCACCCCGGGTTCGAGGTCGCCCAGGTCACTTCGCGGCGGCTGGCCGGCTCCTTCGTGCACTTCACCCACCCGAACCTCCGCGGCCACACCGATCTGCGCTTCTCCACCGTGGACGAACTCGAGCGCTGCGACCTGCTCTTCCTCTGTCTGCCGCACGGCAACGCCGCCAGGGACATCGACCTCTACTCCGTACTCGCGCCGAAAGTCGTCGATCTCTCGGCCGACTTCCGGCTTCGTTCGACCGAGGCATGGGAGGACTGGTACGGCGACCCCCATGCCGCGCCTGAGTGGCTCGACCGCTTCGTGTACGGCCTGCCCGAGCTGGACCGCGAGGCAGTGGCCGGCGCCGACCTCGCGAGCGGCGTGGGATGCAACGCGACCGCGACCCTGCTCGGTCTGCTTCCACTGCTCGAACCCGCAACCCTGGAGAACGATCTCGTCGACTGGAGCCGGGGCGTCGTCACCGAACTGAAAGTCGGCAGCAGCGAAGGCGGCGCGTCGTCGTCGGATGCCTCCCACCACCCGGAGCGGTCGGGCGTGGTTCGCAGCTTCCGGCCGACGGGCCACCGGCACACCGCCGAGGTCGAACAGGCGTTCGCGAGCCGGGGCGTCGACGTCGCCGGCGACGTCCACCTCTCGGTGACGGCCGTCGAGATGGTGCGCGGCGTTCTCGCGACCAGCCACATCTTCCTTGCCGACGCGACGAACAAAAGAGCCGCCGAGCGCGAGCTCTTCCGGACCTGCCGTTCCTTCTGCCGGCAGCATCCCTTCGTTCGCCTGGTCAAGGACCGGCGCGGCATCCACCGCTATCCGGAGCCGAAGATCCTCGCCGGCAGCAATCACGCCGAGGTCGGCTTCGACCTGGATCCGAGGACCGGGCGCCTGGTCGTCATCTGCGCCATCGACAACCTGATGAAGGGCGCGGCCGGCAACGCGGTCCAGTGCGCCAACCTGATGTGCGGGTACGAAGAAACCCGGGGCCTCGACTTCCTTGGGCTCCACCCGGTGTGACGATGGCCGAAGCCAACGCGAACCCCGACAGCGAGCCGCTCGTGATCAAGGCCGGCGGCGGCAAGGCGCTCGACCTCGAGGCCATCGCCGCCGATGTCGGATCCCTCTGGCGAGCCGGCCGGCCCGTGGTCCTGGTGCACGGCGGCGCGGAGACGACGAACGAGGTCGCCGAGCAACTGGGACACCCACCGCAGTTCGTGACCAGCGAGAGCGGCTACAGCAGCCGCCGGACGGACCGCCGCACGCTCGAGATCTTCGAGATGGTCTACTGCGGCCTGCTGAACAAGCGCTGGGTCGAACTCCTGCAGCGCCAGGGCGTCGCAGCGGTCGGGCTGTCCGGACTCGACGGCCGGCTGTTCGAGGGGCGCCGCAAGGACAGGCTGCGCATCCGGCACGGCGGCCGGCGCCTGGTGCTGCGCGACGACTGGACCGGCACGGTCGAGAAGGTGAACGGAGAACTTCTGCGCCTGCTGCTCGACGGCGGCTACTTGCCGGTGCTGACCCCCCCCGGCGCCTCCTTCGACGGCGAAGCCGTGAACGTGGACGGGGATCGCGCGGCCGGCGCCATCACGACCGCCATCGGCGCCCCGACCCTCGTCTACCTTTCCGGCGCTCCGGGACTGCTCGCCGACTTCCCCGACGAAGACTCCCTGATTCCCCGCTTCGAGGTCGGGCGCGGCGCGCTCTCCGGCGCCGCCCCGGACGCCGGAGTCGAACCTCTGGCGGCCGCGGCAGAAGACCGGATGAAGAAGAAGGTGCTCGGCGCCGCCGAGGCGCTCCGCGGCGGGGCCGACCGGGTCATCTTCGCCGACGGCCGGATCGAGCGGCCCGTGCAGGCGGCCCTCGACGGCGCGGGCACTCACATCGTCGTCCGAACGGCGACCCGGCGGGAGGATTCGTGATGACTGCCACCGCAGCGGATGCGACCGTCGCCTCCGGCCCCGAGGACCGCCGGCTCGGGACCTGGGCGCCGCGCCGCCCCACTCCGCCGATCGTCGGCGGCGAAGGCTGCGAACTGATCGCGGAGAACGGCGACCGCTACCTCGACCTGACCGCCGGCTACGGCGTCTGCTGCCTGGGCTACAACCATCCGGCGATCGTCGACGCGATCAAGCACCAGGCCGATCGGCTCACCTTCTGCCCGCTCAACGTGTCGAGCGCCGTCCGGGCGGAGTACGTCGAGGCGCTGGCAGCCGTCCTGCCCGCGACGCTCGACCGCGTGTTCCTGTGCAACAGCGGCACGGAAGCGGTCGAGGGCGCGCTCAAGTTCGCGGCGCTGGCTACCGGAAGAAGCCGGACCGTAGCGCTCCGCAACAGCTTTCACGGCCGCACGCTGGGCGCACTGGCGATGACCTGGAATCCGGCGGCCCGCAGGCCATACGCCGGCCTGCTTCACGATGCCGCCTTCGTTCAGCCGGAGGCCGAGGCGATCGAGCAGGCGGTCTCCGAAGAGACGGCCGCGGTCGTCCTCGAACCCGTTCAGGGCGAAGGCGGCGTCAACGTACTGAGCGACGCTCTCCTCCTGGCCGCGCGCCGGGCCTGTGACCGGCACGGCGCTCTGCTCATCCTCGACGAAGTGCAGACGGGCTTCGGCCGTTGCGGCAACTGGTTCGCCCATCAGCGCACGCCCGGACTCGAGCCCGACCTGATGGCGATGGCGAAGGGCATCGGCAGCGGCTTCCCACTCGGAGCGATCGCCTACGGTGATCGGGTCGCCGAGGCGCTCCGCCCCGGCAGCCACGGCTCGACCTACGGCGGCAACCCGCTCGCCTGCGCGGTCGGCCTCACCGTGATCGAGACGCTCCGGGATCTCGACCTGCCGGCGAGGGCAGCGACTATGGGCACGCGTTTCGCCGATTCCCTCAGGAGCCGGTTCGCCTCGAACCCGCGGGTGCGGGAAGTTCGGGGACGCGGTCTGCTGATCGGTGTCGTCCTGCGTGAACGCGCGGGGCGCCACATCGCCCGCCTCGCTACAGAACACCGGATCCTGGCCCTGCCCGCCGGTCCGAACGTGATCCGCCTGCTGCCGCCGTTGATCGTCTCGGCCGAGGAACTCGAACGCGGCGCCGAGGCGATCCAGGCCGTGCTCGGAGGAGAATGATCGTGGACGCCGGGACCGTCGACGCCGGCCGCCACCGCGCCGAGATCGAGCTGGTGCGGGGACTCGTCGCGGTGCCTTCGCTGTCCCGGCACGAAGCAGCCGCCAGCGGCTGGCTCGCCGACCAGATGGCCGCGCGGGGCCTCGAACGCTGCCACGTCGACGGCGCGCTGAACGCCGTCGGCGAACTGGGCGATCCCACGGCCTCCCGCCTGGTCGTCCTGCTCGGACACATCGACACCGTGCCGGGAAACATCCCGGTCCGGATCGAAGACGACGGATCGCCTCACGGCATCCTGCACGGCCGGGGTTCGGTCGACGCGAAAGGACCGCTCGCCAGCTTCGTGGCGGCGGCGGCCCGACTCGGTGGGGACTGGGCCCGCGCCCACGACCTGCGGGTGATCGTCGCCGGCGCGACGGAAGAGGAGGCGGCGACTTCCCGTGGCGCCCACTTCCTGCTGAAGCGGCTGAACGGCCGCGACGAGCCGGCGCCCGACTTCTGCATCATCGGCGAGCCCAGCCACTGGCACCGGGTGACGCTCGGTTACAAGGGACGCCTGCTGATCGACCTGATGGCCCGGCGGCCGAGCAGCCACACCGCCGGCCCGGAGGTCGGCGTCGGCATCACCGCGTTCGACCTCTGGCGGCGCCTGGAACAGGTGGCGGAGCGCCACGGAGGCCGGACACCCTTCGAGCGGGTGCTGCCCAGCCTGCGGTCGATCGGCACGACGAGCGACGGTCTGTACGACACCGTTCGCGCCGACTACGGCCTGAGGCTCCCCGTCGACTTCGACGTCTCCGCGCTGATCGACGAACTGACCGACTGGTTCGGCGGCGCGGCGGCCGACATCGACGGGCCGCTGTTCTCGGACCTGGACCCGGAGCACGCCACCGGCACGATCCGCTGCGAGCAGGGGCACGCCGGCCTGGAACTCAGCCTGCGCGGCTACGAGATCGGGGTCCGGGCCGACCGGCACTCGCCCCTGGTCCGCGCGTTCCTCGCCGCCATCCGCGCGGTCGGCGGCACGGACGTCGCGCCGAAGTTCGTCGTCAAGACGGGTACCTGCGACATGAACATCGTCTGGCCCGTCTGGCGCTGTCCCATCCTTGCCTACGGACCGGGGGACAGTACACTCGACCACACACCGGACGAGCACCTGGATCTGAACGAGTACCTTCTGGCGGTCGACACCGTGGAACTTGCACTGAGGAATCTCGCCGCGGCCATGCCGGTTACCGGCTGACCGCGTGGCGACCCGTCCGCCCCGCATCGACCGCACCGCCTTCGGCGTCAGCGTCGCGCTGATCGTGCTGGTCTGCGCTCCCCTCGCGCTGGCGCCCCAGGCCGGCGGCGCCCTGGTGGTCCAGGCCTACGAGTCCCTGACGGAGCGCTTCGGCCTCGTCTACCAGTGGGTGACGCTGGCGGTCACGGTCTTCCTGGTCTGGCTCGCCTTCAGCCACCACGGCAAGCGACGGCTCGGCCACGAAGACAGCCGGCCTGACTTCAACATCTTCAGTTGGATGGCGATGCTCTTCTGCGCCGGCATCGGAGCCGGCCTCCTCTACTGGTCGACAATCGAGTGGGTGACCTACCTCGACAAACCACCCTTCGGACTCGCCCCGAACTCCACCGAGGCGGTTGAATGGGCGGCGACCTACGGCATCTTCCACTGGGGCATCTCGGCCTGGGCGCTGTACTGCTTCCCGGCCGTGGCGATCGCGATCCCCTACTACCGGCAGCACGCGCCGGTACTCCGCCTGAGCACGGGCCTGCACGCGCTGATCGGCCGCGACGGCTACGACCGCCCCCCCGCGCGGGTCGTCGACCTCCTGTTCATCCTGGCCCTGGTCGGCGGCACCGGCACTTCACTCGGGCTGGGAACGCCGATGGTGGCGGCCTGCATCAGCGAAGTCCTGGGAATCGAACAGACCTTCGGCCTTCAGGTGACGATCCTGCTCGTCTGCGTCACCCTGTTCGCGGCCAGCGTCTACCTCGGGCTCGAACGAGGCATCAAGCCGCTCTCCGACGGCTCGGTCCTCGCCGCGATCGCCCTGCTCGCCTTCATCCTGATCGTCGGTCCGTCCAACTTCCTGTTGCGCAGCGGCACCAACTCCATCGGTCTGATGCTCGAGAACTTCATCCGGCTGAACACCTGGACCGACCCGGTGGCGCGCACCGGCTTCATCGAGGACATGACCGTCTTCTACTGGGCCTGGTGGATCGCCTACGGACCCTTCATGGGCCTGTTCGTGACCCGCATCTCCCGCGGCCGAACGGTGCGGCAACTGATCTTCGGCATGATGGTCCTGGGCACGCTCGGCTGCGCTCTCTTCTACGCCGTGCTCGGCAACTACAGCATGCACCTGGACCTGTCGGGGGCGCTTCCCGTGCGCGACATCGCCGCTCAGGCCGGCAGCGAGACCGCGATCGCCCAGAGCATCGGCTTCCTGCCGCTCGGGACCCTGGTCCTCGCCGTCTTCGCGCTCGTGGCGATCGTCTTCATCGCCACGACCTACGATTCCGCGTCCTACTGCCTGGCGGCATCGGCCACCCGCAACCTGCCCGAAGGAACCCATCCGGCCCGCTGGCATCGCCTGTTCTGGGCCTTCGCGGTCGGCATTCTGCCGGTCACGCTGATGTTCATCGGCCAGGAGGGCGGCAACAACCAGCTAAGGGTCATCCAGTCGGCCACCCTTGTCGTCTCGCTGCCTCTTCTCGTCGTCGGAGCGCTCATGGCGGTGTCCCTGATGCGCTCGCTGCGCCAAGCGGACCGCGAAGCCGCATCCGACGCCGGCTGAGCCCGCCTGATGGGTGCGCGGGTCTCAGTGGTCGCCGCCGGACCCCAGCGCCGACCTGAGCTCGCCGATGGCGCTCGCCATCGCGTCGAGCGCGTTCTCCCAGTCCGACCAGTGGAACGCATGCCCGGCTTCGATCGCCTCATCCCAGGAATCGTTGATCGCGAAGAGTGCGTCGGCCGCCTCATGCCGTCTGGCCGGGTCCCGGAGCCGCAGAACGGCGCGACTCACCTCGGCCCGCTGCTGGCCCAGACTCCGTAGCCGCGCCAGGTTGCGGCCGCCCCGCGCCAGAGCTTCCTGGCCCGCTTCGCCCGGGATGCCTGCGACCTCGTGATCCGCGTCCGGGCCGTGACAACGATCGCACCGCCCCTGCAGGCCGCCTTCGACACCGAGCGATTGCGCCGCCACGCTGCCGTGGCAAGTGCGGCAGGTGGGCGCCGCGCGAACGCGACGCTCGAGCAGCGGGTAGTGCGCGCTCTGCTGTAGAGCCTGGAACTCGGCATCGTGGCAGCGGCCGCAGGTCTGCGGCAGGTTCCAGTGGTTCGCCGGGCTATCGCGGTGGGCGCTGTTGAGCACCCCCTTGTGCGCGCGCAACTCGACGAACGTCGAGGTGTTGCCGCCATGACAGTCCGCGCACGAGACGCCGGCTGCGCCGTGGGCCGAGTCGCGGAACTGCCGCAGATGGACTGCCGCCGCCTCGTCGAGTTCCTGGGCGGCGTGGCAATCGATGCACGGATCCTGCGCCGACGCGGCGGCCGCGAACGCGGCAACGGCCAGAACCGGAACCGCCCACTTCAAGATCCCTCCAGCGGCATTCACGGCGTCAGACTACCAACACGCCGAGTCCGGGAAACAACGCCCAAGAGGTCGAGGAGACGCTCACACGACGGAAAGGACGGTCAGCGCCAGTCGAACTCGGGCGTCAGGACGACCTCCCGGTCCCCTCCCGACATCTCCGGCAAGCGCAGGCGGTAGTAGTTCAGCGGAATCCCCCCGTACCAGTAGCGATGCCGGGCGATACGGGATGGCCGCTCGATGACATGGCGCGTCGTTGCCTGGTCCGTACCCCCGGCGACAGGCGCCAGGGTCACCGTCAGACGGGCAAGCCGTACTGGCGACCCGACCAGGAGTTCGCCGTCGGCGGACGGTCGATAGCGGATCCCGTCCGGGCCGTGCGGCCAGACACCGTCGCCGATCAACCGGACGCGCAGGTCGCCGTGCTGGATGTCCGCCGGGGCCGATCCGAGGTGAATCTGGGACGTCTCGAGTGGCAGGAGGCCCTTCGCCGCCGCCGACACGTAGCGCAGCCGCCGGGCGCCCTGCTCGGGATCGATCTCCAGCGGGAAGGAGGCCGCCGTCCGCCACAGCGGCAGGACGAACAGCGCCGCCGCCGCCGACATGGCCGCCAGCCAGCGCCTGGACGGCGGCCGCTCGATCAGGAACCAGCAGGCCGGGTAGAGGGGCAGGAACCAGCGGTTCGCGATCGCTCCCGCTCCGCCGTAGAAGTTGTACGGATTCTTGATCAGGAAGGCCAGGAGCCCGACGGCGATGCCGAGAAGCAGCCAGCGGCGGCGCGACCCCGGCCGCAGGCAGGCGCAGGCAAGGAGCAGCGGCAGGAAGTACGGAACGATGCCGATGCTTCGACCGATCAACGCGTAGACCAGGTTGTGGCCGAGCAGCGCCGCGTCGAGGTCGGGCAGCAGGAAGCCCTCGCGGACCCAGGACGCGTCGCCGCGCACGGACAGCAGCTCGGGCCAGCGCTGCCGCTCGAAATCGACATCCGGATAACCCGTGGCGCTGCTGAATCCCTGCCGTTCGCTCACGTAGGGAGTCCATGCGCCGCCGCTCGCGCGGTGGAACCACGCTGAACCGGCAAGCAGGAGGATCGCTCCCGCCGCCGCCAAAGCAGCCGATCGACGGCCCCGGTTCCGGCGAAGAGTCGGCGCCGCGGCCACCAGCACCGCCGCCAGTATCGCGAGGTAGAACGGCCTGCCGGCCCCGGCCACGGCCAGCAGGAAGCCCCCGGCCACCAGCCGCGCCGCAGGGAGCGCTCTGCCCTCGAGCCAGGGGTCGAGGCAGCAGAGTCCGAGGGCCGTGACGACCAGGTAGAGGAGGTCCGCATGGACCCAGAAGACATGAGCGAAGGTGACCGAGAAGAAGAGCAGGAACGCCGCCACCAGCGGGCCGTCGGCACCGATCCGGGTGGTCAGCAGGCAGTCGAGCAGCAGCGCCGCCGCGACGAGCAGCAGCAGGTTGGCCAGAATCGGCCCTCGCTGCGGCGCCGCGCGGACGAATGGAGCCAGGTAGAGCGAGTAGAAGACCGGCTTGGCGTAGACCAGGGTCGCTCCGTCGTCGACGCTCTGGAGAATCAACGGGTCGGGCACCTTGCCCGTCAACCGCTGGTAGCGCCGAAAGTCGGCTTCTTCGTAGCGCCGGTCGAAGTCGAACGCCAGGCTCTGGGCCTGCATCGCGTAGACGCCCTCGTCGCCCACCGTGTAGGGCCAGTCGGACGGATCGAAGACTGCCGCGCCGGCCGCCAGCGCGAGCAGGAGGACCCAGAGCACTGCCCGCTGCCAGGTCGGCGCTGCGATGCATCGCCACTCCTGCCCGCTGCCCGAGGCTCCCTCCATACCGGGCAGGACGGTAGCAGCCGGGTGTGGGGCGGGCGCTAACTTCGCCAGCCAAAGGGAATCTGAGGCCGACGAATCGGGTTGCGGCTCGTTCCGGCCGCAAGAGTTGTTGTAGTATCGGCGCGGTCGACGTGCAATCGAACAAAGGAGCACTTCCCATGTGGAAACCTGAAGTCGAGCCCCCTCGCCTGTCGTACCTGCTGGTCCTGTTCCTGGCCTTTTGTCTGGCCGGTCCAGTTCTGGCTCAGGAGGGGGACGCCCAGGACGAGTCCGAGGCCGAAGAACCGCAGGAGTTCGAAGAGACGATCGTGGTCGTCGGTACTCGTACCGAGGGGCGGACCGTCACCGCATCCCCCGTACCGGTCGACGTGATTCCCGAGACGGAACTCGTCAGCCAGGGAAACAACGACCTGACGGACCGGATCCGCACCGTCGTCCCGTCCTACAACGTCGGCACCCAGCCGATCAGTGACGCGGCCACCCTGGTTCGACCGGCCAACCTCCGCGGCCTGGCGCCGGACCACACCCTGATTCTCGTCAACGGCAAGCGCTGTCACCGCGCCGCCGTCATCGCCTGGTTGGGCAACGGCATCTCGGACGGCTCCCAGGGACCGGACATCTCCATCATCCCGGCGATCGCCCTTCGCCAGGTCGAGGTCCTGCGCGACGGCGCCTCGGCGCAGTACGGATCGGACGCCATCGCCGGCGTCATCAACTTCCAGCTCAAGGACGCAAGTTCGGGCGGTAGCGTCGAGATCCGGACGGGGCAGTTCCAGGACTCGAACCCGGGCTCCAGTTCCGGCTTCGGCGGCCAGTACACGTTCGCCGGCGAGAACGGCCCCTCGTACGCCGTCGCCGCCAACTTCGGCATGCCGATGGGCGAGAACGGGTTCTTCAACCTGAGCATGGAGTATGGCGGCGCCGACCCGACCAGCCGCAGCGTCCAGCGGAACGACGCGATCAACATCATCAACACCGGCAACACGAACATCCGCAACCCGGCGCAGGTCTGGGGTTCGCCGCTGGTCGAGGACGACATCAAGCTGTTCGCCAACTTCGGCAGCCTGTTCTCGAACGGCGCCCAGTTCTACGGTCACGCGAACTACGCCACGCGCAAGACGACCGGCGGCTTCTACTTCCGCAACCCGCACACGCGGTCCGGCGTCTTCAGCAATGACGGCGGCGGGTCCATCCTGGTCGGCGACCGGCTGTGGGCCAGTACCGGCGTCGAGGGCGCCGGCGGCTGTCCCGCACTCACGGTCACCGACCACGTGCCTGACCCGATGGCCCTCGCCGCGATCGAGGCGGACCCGAACTGCTTCACGCTCTACTCGCGCTTCCCTGGCGGCTTCACGCCCCAGTTCGGAGGCGACCTGACGGACTCCTCGATCGTCGCCGGCGTCCGCGGTTACCTGGACAGCGGGATGACCTGGGATCTCAGCGTCAACGTCGGCAACAGCGAAGTCGACCAGTTCATCTACAACACGGTGAACGCGTCGCTCGGCTACGACACGCCGACCTCGTTCAACCCCGGCATCTACGAGCAGACCGACACGAACGTCAACTTCGACATCACCTACCCGCTGCGAGACAACGTGAGCCTCGCGGCCGGCCTCGAGTGGCGGAACGAGCAGTTCCGGATCGGCGCCGGCGACGCCGCCTCGTGGGAGATCGGTCCCTATGCGGCGCAAGGCTTCGGCTCGGGTTCCAACGGCTTCAACGGCTACCGGCCCGAGAACTCGGGAACCTGGGATCGCGCGAACGTCGCGATCTACGGCGACGTCGAGGTCGACACGGCGGACGAACGGGGAACCGTCACCGCCGCGCTGCGGGTCGAGGACTTCGACGGCTTCGGCAACACGATCAACGCGAAGGTCTCGGGCCGCCGGCAGGTCTCCGACGTCGTGGCGCTGCGCGCCGCCGTCAGCACCGGCTTCCGCGCGCCGACGCCCGGTCAGCAGAACGCGTTCAACGTGACGACGGCCTTCGATCCGGAGACCGGCGGCCTGTCGAACAGCGGCACCGTGCCGTCGACGTCGTTGCCGGCAGCCCTGCGGGGCGGCGAGGATCTCCAGCCCGAGGAGGCGGTCAACTTCTCCGCGGGTCTGGTCGTCGACAGAGGCGAGTTCACCCTGACGGCCGACGTCTTCCACATCGACGTGGACGACCGGCTCGCCGTGTCGGAGACCTTCCGCCAGTGCGCCCTCATCATGGAACCGAACTGCGTGACGGACGCGGAGATCGAGCAGTTGCTCTCCGGCGGCTTCGTCGAGGCGCGGAACCTGAAGAACTTCCGGTTCTTCGTCAACGACTTCGCCACCCAGACGCAGGGTCTGGACGTGGTCGGCACGTGGACGCCGCCGGAACTCGGTGGCGACACGAGCTTCAGCCTCGTCTTCAACTACACGAAGACCGAGGTCACGGACCACAATCCCGACACGGTCGGCCCCTTCCGCATCGCCACGATCGAGAAGGGCCTGCCGGAGTTCCGCTGGAACCTGGCGATGAACCACGGCGCCGAGCGCTGGAACCTGATGGCCCGCCTGAACTACTTCGATGGTTGGTGGGACAGCGAGGACGCGCAGAACCTCCTCGGCCGGAACAACGCGCCGATGTACTCGGACTACAACGGGGAGTTCCTGGTCGACGTCGAACTCGGCTTCCCGCTGCCGAACAACACGTCGATCGCCATCGGCGTGCAGAACCTGCTGAACACCTATCCGGAAGAGAACCCCGGCGGCGCCGACGGAGTCGGCAACCGGTACGGCCAGTTCTCGCCGTTCGGCTTCAACGGGTCCTACTACTACGTCCGCTTCAACTACGCCTGGGGCCAGAGCTTCTAGGCCCTTCGCGCACGAACCTGGCCGCCTGTTTGGTGCGCGGGTCTTCTGACCCGCCGCCGCCGCAGGCGGCCAGGTCTACGCGCCGGCCGTCAGGCCGGCACCTTCTTCCGGCGCGGGCGGCTGTTGCTTTTCCAGGCTCTGGAGCAACCAGTAGCGCCGGTACAGCTCGTTCGCCTCGTACAGCTCCTCGTGGCTGCCGGCGGCGACCAGCCGGCCCTGGTCCAGAACGTGGATGCGCCGGGCCCGGCGCGCGGTGGCCAGGCGGTGGGCGATGACGATCGTCGTCCTGCCCTCGAGCAACTGCTCGATCGCGCGCTGGACCGTCGCCTCCGAGTCCGGATCGAGAGAGCTCGTCGCCTCGTCCAGCAGGAGGATCTGCGGGTCGCGCAGGAACGCGCGCGCTATCGCGATCCGCTGGCGCTGACCAGCCGAGAGCAGCACGCCGCGCTCGCCGACCTCCGTCTCGAAGCCCTGGTCCAGGCGTTCGATGAACGAGGCGGCGCCCGCCGCTTCAGCGGCCGCACGCACCTGGTCGTCGCCCGCTTCGGGCCTGGCCAGCCGGATGTTCTCGGCCACGGATCCCGAGAACAGGAAGATGTCCTGCGGCACCAGCGCCATGCGGCGCCGCAGATCGGCGAGCGCGACATCGCGGAGGGAGAGGCCGTCGAGGAGAATCTCCCCCTGCTGCGCTTCGTAGAAGCGAAGCAGCAGACCGAAGAGCGTGCTCTTCCCCGAACCGGACGGGCCGACCAGGGCCACCAGCTCGCCCGGAGCGATCTCGAGCGAAACGTCTCTGAGCGCCGGCTGCTCCGCCCCCTCGTAGCGGAAACCGACCGAACGGACGCTGAGACCACCAGCGGTTTCGGCAAGCCTCGCCGGCGTCGGAGGATCGACGATCGCGGACCGCTGGTCGAGTAACTCGAACACCCGTGCGCTGGCTCCTCGCAACCGCTTGTAGCCGGCGTAGAGAGCCCCCAACTGGCCCACCGACATCCCGATCGAGAAGGTGTAGAGAAGGAACGAGGTGAGCCTTCCCGGCGAGAGCGATCCCTCCAGCATCAGACTCCCGCCGTAGCCCAGCACCAGGGCGAACGCGGTGTAGCCGAAGAACGCCATCAGGCCGCTGAAGCCCCCGTAGAGGCGGACGTTGTGGAGCTGAACGCCGAGCAGATCCGCAAGCCGAAGCCCGTACCGACCCCTCGCCTGGTCCTCCGCCGAGAAGGCCTGCACGGTGCGTATACCGGCCAGCGACTCCTCCGCCCAGGCTGACGTCTCGGCCACGGCGTCGCGCTCCTCCTGTGCCACCCGTTCCAACCTCCTGCCATAGAAGATGGCGAACAGCACGACGGGCGGCACCACGAGCAGCGCGACCACCGTCAAGCGAGTGTGCAGGACGAGCAGGATCACCAGGACGCCGACAAAGCGCACCGCGGCCTGGAATCCGGACGGAATCTGCTCGGTCAGTGCGGTCTGGACGACCGTCAGGTCCGACGCCATGCGCGACAGGAGTTCGCCGACCCGCCGCCGATCGTAAGAGTCGACGGACAGGCCGACCAGGTGACTGAAGAGCCGGCCCCTCAGGTCCCGGAGCAGGCGCGCCCCGGCCGAGCCGAGAAACCAGGTCTGCAAGTAGGTGAGTACGCCGAGAATCGCGAACAGACCGACCAGCGATGCGACGATCCGGCCGAGCCTTCCCTCGAGATCCGCCTCGATCGCGGTATCCACCAGATCGCCGGCCTGCATGGGTACCAGCACGAAGACTCCCGTACCGAGCAGGAGCAGGACCGTGCCGGCGGCCAGTGGCCGCGCGTACGGTCGCGCCAGTCCGAGCAGCCGGCGGAACGGCACCGGAGCGGCGGACCGCTCCTCCCCTTCGCGCCCTGGCAGACTCACCGGCCGACCGTCAGCGTGATGACGAGCTCCGGCCGCTCGGCGTCCCCGACGATCTCGTCGAAGGCGCCGGCGTCCATCGCCAGGGGAACCTCGAGCGCCACCGAGCCGTGTTCGATCTGCGCGGGAATGGTGCGGCCGACCCGGCCCGCGACGGCGCCCGAGGCGACCGCGTCATCGGCATCCGGGCGGCCGCCCCGGCGAAGCTCGACGCCGACGTTGACCCGCCGGGCCGCCCGCGTACCGTGGACGGCCAACTCCACGCCGAGCTCGACCCGGCCGCGGCGAACGCGGCGCTCGACCTGCACACCCTCGATCGTCACCCCATCGCACAGGTACGGGGCGGTGTCCCGCGTGATCCAGGCGTAGCCTTCGGGAAGCGACTCGACCTTCCCCAGCGGAAGGCGAAGCACCATGGGCGACGCCATGGCAATGCGTTCGATCGCCGCCGCGTCGTCGGCCCGGGCCGACTCGGCCGTCACTTCACCGGCCGCCGGCACCGGAGCACGGGCCGGCCGAGGCTCGGCCGGCGCCGGGTCGTCCGGGACGGGTTCAACGGCTGACGGTTTCTCTTCGACCGGTGCGGGCGGCCTGGCGGCCGTTTCCACCGGCGCTGGCGGATCGGCAACGGGCCGACCCACCGGCTCGTAGGTCCCCTCGAAGACGAGGGTGGACGGCCGGTCGCCACGCCCCGCACGCCGCGAGTAGCCCGAGACCGCAGCGATCCGGCCAGCGGCCTCCCGCGTCAGCCGCTCCCGCCAGATCGAGCGCCGTCCGTCAGCGGAGATGAACTCGCCCGTGAGGACCAGCTCACTACCCTCCGGCTTGCCTTCCGACCGCACCAGCGCGCCACCGTTCGAGACGCTGAAACGGCGCCACACGCCCGCGGCAACGTCGAACGTGCTGTAGGTGCGCCCTGATCGGCCATCGGCGAACGTCCAGGTTTCCGCGATCAGGCAGCCGTCCGCCAGCTTCTCCACGCTGCTTCCGCCAACGACTTCACCGCCGGACACCAGCCGCCATTCGCCGACCAGGAAGTCGAGCGCCTGGTACGTCTCGTCCGTCTCGCAGACGCCGGAAGGCTGCGCCGCCAGCGGCCAGGCCGCCAGGACGCCCATACCGAACAGGATCGAAACCGCCATTCGCATCGTGTGGCTCCGTCAGGTGCCCAGAAGGGCGATCTTGATGATGAACGCCACGGCGAGAACCGCCACTGCCGGGCGCAGTTGACCGAATCGACCGGCCAGAAGCTTGATCGCCGTGTAGGTGATGAAGCCGGCCGCGATGCCGTGGGCGATCGAGAAGCTGAACGGGATCGTCACCGCGAGCACCACCGCCGGCACGTACTCGGTCGCGTCGCTCCAGTCGATCTCGATCATGTTGCGGATCATGACGCTGGCGACGAAGAGGAGGGCCGCCGCGGTCGCGAACGGCGGGATGGTCGCAGCCAGCGGCGACAGGAAGAGGGTCAGCAGGAACAGGACCGCGACCGTGACGGAGGTCAGCCCGGTGCGCCCTCCCGCCTTCACGCCGGCAGCGCTCTCGATGTAGCTGGTGACGGAGGAAGTCCCCAGAACCGACCCGAGCACGGAGGCGCCGGAGTCGACGATGACGGCCTGCCTCAACCGCGGCAGGTTGCCCTCTCCGTCGAGCAGGTTGCCCTGCTTCGAGACCGCGATCAGAGTCCCCGAGGTGTCGAAGAGATCCGTGAACAGGAAGGCGAAGATGATCCCGATGAACGCCGCGTCGAGGGCGGCGACGATCTCCAGTTGCCCGAACGTCGGGGCCAGGGACGGCACCGCTGATACCGCTCCCTGCCAGCTCGCCTCACCGACGAGGATGCCGATCAGGGTCACGGCGAGGATGCCGATCAGCACGGCGCCCGCCTTCTTCAGAGCATCGAGCGCGGCGATCAGGACGAGCCCGACGATCGCCAGGACGACGCTCCAGGACGTCACGTCGCCCAGTCCGACCAGGGTCGCCTCGTTGGTGACGACCATTCCGGCGTTCCGCATCGCGATGACGGCGAGGAAGAAGCCGATGCCCGCCGCCGTGGCCATCTTGAGGGAACGGGGAAACGCCTCCACGATCCATGCCCGGATCGGGAACACGGAGATGAGGACGAAGCAGACGCCGGAGATGAACAGCGCTCCCAGCGCCACCTGCCAGGAGTGCCCCATCCCGAGCACGACGCCATACGTGAAGTAGGCGTTGATCCCCATCCCCGGAGCGAGCGCGATCGGGTAGTTCGCGTAGAGCCCCATCGCGGCGCAGGCGATCGCCGCGGCGAGACAGGTGGCGACGAAGACCGCGCCGCGGTCCATTCCCGCCTCGCTCAGGACCTGCGGGTTGACGACCGCGATGTAGGCCATCGTCAACCAGGTCGTGACGCCTGCGGCAACCTCTCTCCTGGCCGTCGTCTCGTGCCGGTCGAGATGGAAGAGGCGGTTCAGCACGGGGACCTCCCGGCCGGTCGCGTTCCCGGCATGTGGTCCGCCCGCCGCAAGCCGCCGGTCAGCCTTCCGCCGGCCTCACGACGAAGAGCAGGTCGTCCTGGTTCACGACCTGGCCGTTCGCCGCGTTGACCCGCATTACCTCGTAGCGGGAATGCCCGGCGAACAGTTCGTCGCCGGCGTCCAGGGACGCGAGCGACACCGGCCTGAACAGTTTCATCGCCTCGATCAGGCACAGGGTCTTCTCCCGACTGACGACGTCCCCCGCGCGAACGAAGGGCGGATCGTTCGGCGAGGACGCGGCGTAGAAGAGGCCGCCGGACGGCGCCTTGACCTTGAGCTCGTCGCTGCCCTCGATCTCGATGTCGGCCCGGTCGGCGTTTCGGCCGACACCCGCGAAGCGCTCGACCTCGTCCACCAGTTCGTCGCCGGAGGTACGGTCGAGGAAGTCCGTGAGAAAGCGCGTGTCGTAGTCGCCCGACCGGAACTGCTCGTCTCCCAGGACGCGGCGAAGCAGCGGCAGGTTCGTGCACACGCCCTCGATGGCGACCTCTTCCAGGTAGGAGATGAGGCGAGCGATCGTGTCCGCGCGATCCCTGCCGTGGCACACGACCTGCGCGACCAGGCTGTCGTAGTAGGGCGACACGACGGCGCCGGTGTCGATCGTCGCCAGCACGTCGATGTCCGCGCGCTGCGGGAAGTCGCAGCGCGTCACCGTCCCGGGCGAGGGCAGGAGATCGATCCCGTCCGCCGAGAGGGAGGCGCGCTCCGCGTTGATCCGGACCTCCATCGCGTAGCCGTCCTCCGCGAAGGGCGCGTCGGCGATCCTCGCCCCGCCGGCGATCTCGAACTGGGCCTTGACGATGTCCGTACCGGTGACCGCCTCGGTCACCGGGTGCTCGACCTGAAGCCGCGTGTTCATCTCCATGAAGTAGAGCTTCCGGTCCTCGAGGTCGAAGATGAACTCCACGGTGCCCGCGCCGACATAGCCGATCTCCGCGGCGATCGCGGCCGCGTAGCGGAAGCTCTCGTCGCGCAGCGCCTCCGGCAACGCCGTCGACCCCGATTCCTCGATCAGCTTCTGGTTGTTGCGCTGGACGCTGCAGTCGCGCAGGCCGAGCACGCGCACCGTGCCGTGCTGGTCGCAGAGAACCTGCACCTCGACGTGGCGCAACGACACGACGCACTTCTCGAGATAGCAGTCCGCGTTGCCGAAGGCGCTCTCCGCCTCGACGCGAATCTGCGCGAACGCTTCCCGGAAGTCCTCCGCCCGGTCCACCCGCCGAATGCCCTTGCCACCACCGCCATGAACCGCCTTGAGCATGACCGGGAAGCCGATCGACTCGGCGACCGCGAGCGCCGTGTCCGCGTCCGTCAGGATGCCCTCGCTGCCCGGCACCACGGGCACGCCCACCTGCACCGCGGTCTGGATCGCGTTCGACTTGTTGCCCATCCGCCGCATCGCATCGCCGGTCGGACCGATGAAGTTCAGCCCGTGACCCCGGCAAAGGTCGGCGAAGGAAGCGCTCTCGGACAGGAACCCGATCCCGGGATGGAGCGCGTCGGCCCCTTCCCGCTCGGCGATCCGGATCACCGAATGGGCGTTCAGGTAGCTCTCGTCCGGCGTGCTGCCGCCGATGCAGACCAGCGTGTCGCGCTCGCGCAGCATCGTCGCCGCCGGCGAGTCGACGTCCGGGTCGGACTGCACCAGGATCACTTCGATGCCGGCCCGCTGCGCGACCCGAACGAGCTTCACGGCGGTGCAGCCGCGCGCGTGGATCAGAGCCCGCTGCACCTGGCGCGGAGCAACCGAAGGCACAGGCTCGTTCACGTCCGTCTCCTCCCGCCGGCGGCGGCGGGAAGTCAGGAACTCGACGCGTCGCTCCTCCTGGAGCAGCCGCTGGAGAACGGCGTCGACCGTGTCCTCGGGAACCGGAATCTGCGAGTCGACCTGACGTAGCTGCTCATCGAGCTCCTCACCGAAGGGATGCTCGACGAGCCCGTGCATCGAACCCTCGACCTCGCTCAGGTAGTTCGAGAGCGTCGAAGCCATCGGCAGATGCGAAGGCACGACGATCTGCCCGGCGAAAGGCATGTTCGTGCCCGAGAAGTAGTAGGTCTGGACCAGGGGATGGGTAACCAGGCTGGCCTGGGCGCCACCCGTGCAGTCGCCGTAGCCGAAGCAGATCACCGGCAGGCCGTTTTCGCGGACGAAGCGCGTGATCCGGTCGTTGACGATCGACATCGAGAACAGGGCGCCGGCGCCTTCCTTGGTCAGCATGCCGCCCGAGGAGATGAAACAGACGACCGGAAGACGTTCCTCCGCACAACGAAGCAGGAGCTTGCAGAACTTCTCCGCGCTCGCCATGTCGAACGAACCGGCCTGGAACGCGAGGTTGGAGACCAGGACTCCGACCCGGTTCCCCGCGGCGCCGCCGTCCTCGCCGTCGGTCAGGGCGCCGGTACGGATTCGGGCCAGAGCCGCCACCGTCCCGCACGGCGTGACGCCCTGCTCGAGCGCCCGCTCGATCGAAACCCGCAGTCCCGGGAAGCTCACCGGATCGGCGGTCATCCGGTCCGCTTCGATCTCCTGCACGTCGTAGAAGAAGCGATCGAGGACCGCCTGAGGCCGGCGCGGAGTGTTCCGCTTCTGCTCGGCCAGTACGTCCTCGAGCAAGAGGTCGCGGTATGCGGCGTCGAGACGGTTCCAGAAGTCCTTGATGCCGATGTTGCGGGGCGAGATGCGGCCGTCGTAGCCGCGGATCCCCTGTTCGTCCTCGTAGAAGTTCGGCAGCAGGCGTTCGAACAGGAACGTCACCAGGCCGAAGAGCGGCTCCGAGATCCGCGGCATCTGGAGCCGTTTCCACTCGGCCACCGCCTTGAGCAGGCGGCCGCGCCGCGGGTGCCGCGAGAAGTGGCGCAACCAGGAACGGAACCGCCGGCGCAGGCGGGCCTCGGCCTCCTCCGCCGCGTCGCCCTCGAGCCCCGCCGTCAGCTCGCCCATCGCCGCGTTCAGCGAATGGCGCAGGAGGAGGTGAACCGACTCGCGCGCGATCACGTTCTCCTCGCGCGCCTCGCTGGCGATCTGGCGCAAGTGCAAGAAGATGTGGTCGTAGAGCCGGTCGAAGCAGATGAAGTTCTCGCACTCGCGCCGGAACAGCCGCAGGAGTTGCGGCTGGACGATCACGTCGAGCACCGTGAGGTCGGCGGCCTGCGAAGCCTCGCCCGGTTCGGAAGCCCGGTCCCTTCCTTCGAGCCCTTCCTCCTCGACCGTCCGCATGACGGCGAGCAAACGCCCGAAGTTGTCTTCCGCCCCGTCCTTCCACTGGTTGTACAGATGGAAGCCGTACTCCAGCAGCAGTTCGGCCCGGGCGCGGTTGAAGTGGTACTCGCGGCTGCCGAGCAGGAAGGACGCGAGCCGGCCCCGGCCTTCGTGCAGCGAGTCGCGAGCCGCAGCGTACCGTTTGTAGGTCCGGTTCAGAACGTCGTCGTAGCGAACCGCCAAGGGATTGTCGAGCCAACGCTCGAACGAGGCCCGGCGCTGCCGCTCCCGGCGCGCCCTGGCCGCTCCGGCGGGCACCTCGGCGGCGGCCAGACGACCGTAGCCCGACACGGTCGCCGAACTCAGGCGGCGTCGCAATCCCAGGTAGCGCAGGTATCGGAACGCGAGACCGAACACGTTCGCCTGCTCCGCCGGGCTGTGCAGGCGCGACAGGTGGGCGACCTCCTCGAGCACGGAGAGACTGCGGGAGGGGTCGACGTAGCGCCGCGTGTTGCGGCGGTAGTGCTCGAACACGGCCGGTTCGTCGCGCACGAACAGCTTCGCCCGCTGCTCCACCAGGGCGATCGAAGTGGCTACGGCGTCCTCGAAGCAGGCCAACCGGTCGCCACCCTCGCCGGGAACGAAGTCGATCACGCCGTCGAGATAGCCCTGCTCGTAGAGCTCGTAGGCCGAGACGCCCACGGCCTTGGCGCATTCTTCCCAGGACAGGTCGTAGCGGCGGACGATGTTCGCCAGCCCGCGCGGCTGGATCGTGTTGAACACGCCGTCCCGCACCGACAGCAGGACATTCGTCGTGGCCAGCGGGATCGCTCCGCCCGAGTAGCCGTTGCCGAGCACGATCCCTACCGTCGGCACGTGGAGCTGCGCCATCTCGGCGATCAGCCGCGAGATCGAGTGGGCCTGGTTGCCGCGGTTCGCCTCCTCGCCCGCGTCCGCGCCGGGCGTGTCCATCAGGGCGACCACGGGCAGAGCCCGGCGGGCGAAGGAGCGGATCACCTCGACCGCGAGCTCGTGGTGCTCCGGCATCCACACGCCGTTCTGCACCGAGCGCTCCTGCGCCAGCACGCCGAAACGCCGCCGGTGGCCGTCGATCCCGGTCTCGAACACGGCGGCATAGAGCGGACCGTGGTTGCGCTCCTCAACCAGCTCCCAGGTCGTCGCGGCCAGCACCGCGCCGGTACCGACGCGACCCGGATCCTCGGCCGGGGCCACCGTGCGGCGAATGTACTCGTCTACCTCCAGCCTGGCGAGTCGCTTGAGCGTCTGGCGGATGCGCCGCTCGGAGATCAACCCCGAAATGCGCTCGGCCCCTCCACCGACCTGCCTGTCGTCCGTCTCGGGAAACAGGGAGAACTCGCGAGACCGCTGCTCCGCCTCGCGAAACAGCGGGTCGACATCGCCCCGTGAAGGCTCCGGCTGGCTCTGGAGCAGAATCGTCATGCGAAGCGCCTACTCTACCCCGCCTGTGGGCGGTAAAGGACCGGCAACGTGTAACTTGGCCGGTTCCGGCGCTATTCCAGCGCGGCAGAAACGAGGCTCAGTTTCCCCGTTCCTCAGCCCGGGTCGGGCCGATCTCCTGCAACGTCTCCAGGCTGGGAGCGACCATCACGCGAGCCGCGGTTTCCTCGTAGGCGGCGTACATTTCCGGCAGCTTCCGGCGCAGATCCTCCTGGTCGACGATGGTCCACTCGTCTTCCCAAACGGGGCCGTAGGGCGCCTGGAGGTTCCAGGCCGTCGAGATGAACCAGTAGGCGAATTCCTGCATCTGGACGCGGAAGCGCGCTTCCTCGTCCGGAATGTCGAGGTACTTGTCCAACACGTAGTAGCCCTCGTCGTCGGCCTTCCTCATCGCGCGGGCGAGCTCCGAATCTCCCGAGATACCCCAGACCTCCGGGAACGTGTAGTGCAGGCCGATGTCCGTCACGTAGTGGAGGATGTGCTCGACAACCTCCATCACCTGGCCTTCGGGCCCTACCGGAGTGCCCTGCATGATGATGTCGCACACCGAGTGGTTCTTCTCGACCTCGGCCCACTGCTCCTCGTTCTCCTCCGTGAAGCTCATGTCGTCGCCGAGCGGAACCGGAATCAGGGCCCTGTAGCGATAGTGGTTCGCGAGTAACTCGCGCTGGAGATCGGCGTCGAGGCCGGCGTCCCGCGGAAACGACTCGGCAATCGTCTTCGCCACCAGCCGCAGGAAGTCGTCCGAGATGTCGTCGCGGGCCGCCAGCTTGAGCCCGTAGACCTGCAGCTCCTTGGTGAACGGCGGCATGGCGTCGGTGACGACGACGTCGCCGTGCTGGTACACGTCGTCGGGGACATCGCCGACTGGAGAGAGCAGGATGCAGCCGCCGAGATGGGTCGCGGCGGCTTCGGCCGTTTCCTCGCCGGTCCCCTCTCCGCTGTGGTCGGCGCCGGATTCGGCGGCATCCTCGCCGCCACAGCCGGCTACCGTCAGGATCAGAAGCGCGAGTACGAAGCGTCTGGCCATTGCTGCCCCCTTCGTTGTGACGTGGTGGCTAGTTGACGTTCAGAGTACCTGAACGACGCCGACGTGGCCCCGGTGCCGGCACCTGCCACGGCGGAGCCGCTTGTTTTTCCGCTTGATTTCCGCCTCATCTCGGCTTATCGTTCCGGTCACTGCTGGCAACGCCGCCTGACTGCAGGGGAGACGCGATGGCCGACAACAGCACGATCGAGTGGACCGACGCCACCTGGAATCCCGTGCTCGGTTGCACCAAGGTCAGCGCCGGCTGCGCCCACTGCTACGCGGATCGATTCATGGAGCGATTCCGCGGGGTGCCCGGCCACCCCTTCGAGCACGGTTTCGACCTCCGGCTAGCCCCCGCCAAACTGGATCAGCCGCGGCGCTGGAAGCGCCCGCGCCGGATCTTCGTGAACTCGATCAGCGATCTCTTTCATCCCCAGGTTCCGGAGGCCTACATCGCCGACGTTGGCCGCGTGATGAGGGATGTCCCGCGGCACACCTACCAAGTGCTCACCAAGCGCCACGAACGCATGCAACAGCTACTGAACGGCCCCCTCTCCTGGATGGGCGAGCTGCCCAACGTCTGGTTCGGTGTCAGCGTGGAGAACCGCCGCCAAGGGCTGCCGAGGCTGGACGCTCTTCGCCAAACGCCGGCCGTCGTGCGCTTCGCCTCGGTGGAACCCCTTCTCGAAGACCTGGGCGACTTCGACCTGAACTCCATCGACTGGGTGATCGCGGGCGGCGAGAGCGGCCCCGGGGCTCGTCCGATGCGCGAGGAGTGGGTCTTGGGTGTCCTGCATCAATGCCGCCGGGATGGCGTGCCCTTCTTCTTCAAGCAGTGGGGCGGCGTCCGCAAGCACCGGAACGGCCGTCTGCTGCGGGGCCGGACCTACGACGAGTTCCCGGCGAACTGACGGGTTCAGGCGAACCGTCAAAGCAAGAGTGGCTCGGCCGATGACGAACCACGGCGGGCGTTTCGGCGGCTCGTGGACCAAGGCAAAGCTCGACATTCTTGAGGGCTATCTGGACGCGTACACGACGGCTCTCAAGAACCAGCCCTTTAGGCTCTGGTACATCGACGCATTCGCTGGAAGCGGCAGCGTTCAGTTGAGGAAACCGGACGACGGCGCCGACGCGTTCCTCGACGGTTCCGTCCGTAGAGCTCTTGAAGTCTCAAACCCGCCATTTGATCGACTGGTGTTCATTGAGAAGGATCGGAACCGCTGTGCCGCCCTGGACAGCTTGCGAACCGAGTACGTCAGCCGGGACATCCGAGTCCAGAACGACGAGGCGAACGCCTATCTACAGGGCCTGAAGCCACCAGGGAACGTCCGAGGCGTTCTCTTCCTCGATCCGTTCGCGACACAGGTGTCCATGAAGACGCTGAGGCACATAGCGACTCTCAACTGCTTCGACACCTGGATCCTGTTCCCCGTAAGCGCCGTCGCTCGTATGCTGCCCAAGTCCCGGCAACCGGACGACGTCTCGTCCTCATGGGCCAGACGACTGAACCATGTGTACGGTGACGACAGTTGGCGGAGTCTCTACCGTCCCGCCGCCCAACGGAACCTCTGGCAGCTCGCCGAAACCACGCGAGAGCCGGGTCTAGCTGAACTGGCAGCGATCTACCGGGAACGCCTTTCGGAGGCCTTCGGCCCGAGACTCCTCGAGGGATCTGCGGAACTCCGCAACTCCCGCGATTCCGTCCTCTTCGAGCTCATCTTCTGCGTCGGCAACCCAGCCGGTATCGGCACCGCGAAGACCATTGCCGCGTACCTACTAAACAAGATCTGAGGCCATCAGCTGAGGCAATGTAGCGCCTCTACGCTCGAACCGACTTTCTCGCTAAAGGCTGTCGAACATGAACTTCCTCCCCCACATCGTCGGATCCTTCGCCGACCCGGCGGCCGAGAACCCGACCGTGGAGATGGTCGAAGCGGCTTTCCGGCATCACGGGCTTCACTGGCGCTACCTGAACTGCGAAGTGCCGGCTGACCGCCTGGCGGCTGCAGTAGCGGGCGCCCGCGCCATGGGCTGGGCCGGATTCAACTGCTCGCTGCCGCACAAGGTCGCGGTGATCGGGCACCTGGACGGGCTGGGCGAATCGGCGCGGTTGATCGGGGCGGTGAACTGTGTAGTCCGTGACGCGGACGGACGTTTCATCGGTGAGAACACGGACGGCAAGGGCTTCCTCCGCTCACTCGAGGAAGTGACGCCGGCTGCCGGCAAGCGAGTCGTGATCTTCGGCGCCGGGGGCGCGGCACGGGCGATCGCGGTCGAGCTGGCACTCGCAGGGGCAGCCGAGGTCACGATCGTCAACCGCACCCGCGGACGGGGCGAAGAACTCGCTCAGCACATCGCCAGCCACACCGCGACCAGGGCCCGGTTCGAACACTGGCAAGGGGCCTATCGACTTCCGGACGCCGTCGACGTGGTGATCAACGCGACGTCGATCGGCCTGTTCCCGGACGTGGACGCCGAACTCCCGCTCGAACTCGACTCCCTCCGACCCGCGATGGTGGTCGCCGACGTGATTCCGAATCCACCCACCACACGCCTGCTGGCGGCGGCCGCCGCTCGCGGCTGCACCGCGCTCGACGGCCTCGGAATGCTCGTCAACCAGGGGGTCGCCGGGATCCGCTACTGGACCGGGGTCGACGTCGATGCCCGGGTCATGCGGGCCCGCCTGGAGGCGATCTTCGGCTGAAGTCGGTCGAGCAGAACGGCAGCGAGGATCAGCGCCCCGAACACGACCTTCTGCTCGTAGGACGCGACCCCTGCGATGTTCAGGCCGTTCTGGATGACGGCGATGATCATCGCGCCGATCAGCGTTCCCGCAATCCGGCCGCGGCCGCCCGCGAGGCTCGCGCCGCCGACCACGACGGCGGCGATGACCTGCAGTTCGTAGAGCTCGCCGGCGTTGGGCCGACCGCCCTCGAAGCGGGAGGCGTCGACGATCCCCGCCAGACCGGCGAACGCCCCGCACAGGCAGTAGACGGCGAGCAGCACCGCGGTCACCGGCACGCCGGACAGGCGCGCCGCCTCGACGTTGCCGCCGACGGCATAGACGTAGCGTCCGAACATGGTCCGCGTCATCAGCAAATGCGCGGCCACGAACAGGACGAGCATGAGCACGATGGGGTTCGGCACGCCGAGCACGGCGCCGTTGCCGAGCCAGGCGAAGACGGCCGCTTCGACGCGCACCGCCTCCGGCGTACCCTCCGCGCCCCCGCCCACCAGGCGCCGCTGGTGACCGACGGCCAGGATCAGCGCCAGACCGCGCGCCAGCATCATCAGACCCAGCGTGGCCACGAACGGCGGCACCCGGAACGCGGTGACCATCGTCCCGCTGAGGAGGCCGCCCAGAGCAGCCGCCGCGACACCCAGCAGCATGGCCGCCAGAAGGCCGGCCGGCGACGCCGCGGCGCCGCCGAACCACTCCTGCGCCGTCACCGCGGCGATCACGCCGGCCAGCGCCAGCAGGCTGCCGACGGACAGGTCGATACCCGCGGTCAGGATGACCAGGGTCATGCCGAGCGCGATGATCGCGATGTCCGCGTTCTGGTTCACCACGTTGAGCAGGTTGCGGGCAGTCAGGAACGTCGGCCAGTGGTAGCTCCCCGGCGCGAACACCGGTGTCCCGGCGGTTCGCACGGGCCCCCACTCGGAGGCGATCCGGTGCGTGGCGATCGCATCGACGGAAGCGCCGGCCCCGACGATCCGTTCCAGTTCGAGCCGCACGTCGCGCGGCTGGCCGAACACGCGGCCGGCGATCCGGGCAGCGCCGGCGTCGAGGCCCTGCTCGATCGCGGCCGCGAACACCCGGTCGGCCTCCGTGTCCCGCGCCACGATGAGTACCGAGCAGGGCGCCTGGCACGCCTCCAGCACCTGCCGCGCGACCGCGGCGCCGGAACGACTCGTGATCGGGTTCTGTTCGCGCCAGGTCGCCGCGCTCGAGATCAGGCAGAGGAGGACCAGCACGACGACCGAGAGGTTCCTGCCCAGAACATCCAGCAGCCTGCGACGCCACCGGCCCGCGCGCCCGCCCTTCTCCTCAGGCAACGGACGGTTTCTCCGAGCGTTCGATACCGGCGGCGATCCGCAACACGCCGGCCGGGTCGGCGCGCGCCGGATCCGCGATCTCCCCCCGAATACGCCCCTCGTGCATGACCAGCACGCGGTCGCTCATGCCGAGAACCTCCTCCAGCTCCGAGCTGATCAGAAGCACGGCCTTGCCCTCCGACGCCATGCGGCGAATCCACTCGTAGATCTCGTAGCGCGCTCCGACGTCGATGCCCCGGGTCGGTTCGTCGCAGAGAACGACGGTGGCGCCGCGTTCGAGCCACCTGGCGATCACGACCTTCTGCTGGTTGCCGCCCGACAGCGTCGCCACGCGCTGGCCGGCCCGCACGAGCCGGATGTCCAGTTGCTCCCGCCACCGGCTGAAGGCGCGGCCCTCGCGCCGGCGATCGACCACGCCGCCAGGCCGCCGGAAACGGTCCAGATTGGGGAGCGCGAAGTTGGCCCGCGCGCTCCGGCTCAGCACCAGGCCGTGGCCCCTGCGGTCCTCCGGCAACAGGCAGATGCCGCTCCTGATCGCCTGGCGCGGCGACCGGAGTTCGAGCCGTGTGCCGTCGAGCCGCACCTCGCCGCGGTCGGGCGCCGCGGCGCCGAAGATCATCCGCGCCACGTCGGTCCGGCCGGCTCCCACCAGGCCCGCGAGTCCCAGGATCTCGCCGCGCCTGATGTCGAACGACACGTCCCGGACACGGCGTCCGGCCGACAGTCCCCGGACCTCGAGCCGGGTTTCACCGATTCCCGCCGGTAGTCGGGGCGGAAACTCCGCGCTCAGGCTGCGACCGACCATGGCCTCGATCAACTCGTCGCGATCGAGCGGCGCGAGCCCGTCGTCGCCGGCGGCTGGCCCGCGCCGGTCGATGCTCCGCACCAGTTCACCGTCGCGGAGCACGGCGACCCGGTCGGCCACCGCCTCGATCTCCTCCAGCCGGTGGCTGATGTAGATCGCGGCCGCGCCCTGGCGAGCCAGTTCCCGCACCTGGCAAAGCAGCGCCCGCGCCTCACGCGGCGACAGGGCCGCGGTCGGCTCGTCCAGGATCAGCAGCCGGGGTTCGAGCGCCAGGGCCTTCGCGATCTCGACCGCCTGGCGGGCGCCGAGAGACAGCTCCGAGCAGCGGGTGTCCGGATCGATGTCCATTTCGAGCAGCCCGAGCAGACACCGCGCCTCCCGCTCCTCCCAGCGCCGGCGGACGATTCCCCGCCGGGACCAGCCGGCGCCGAGAAAGAGGTTCTCGCGCACGCTCAGTTGCGGCACCAGGCTGAGTTCCTGGTGGATCACGGCGATTCCCCTTGCGCGGGCATCCGCCGGCGACGCGAACGCCGCGGGTTCGCCTTCGAACCCGATTCGGCCGCCGTCCGGCCGCTCCGCGCCCGAGACGATCCGGATCAGCGTGCTCTTGCCGGCGCCGTTCTCGCCAACCAGGCCCAGCACCTCGCCCGCGCCTACCGCCAGGCTGACGGCGCGCAGGGCATCGACGCCCGGGTAGCTCTTGCTGATCCGCTGGAGTTCGAGCAAGGGGCTTTGCGCCGACTTCAGTCGAGTGCCGGATCCTGCTCGGCGTCGGCCTGGCGGTAGAGCGCCGTCGGGATCAGGTGGACGCGCTCGAAGTCTTCGCCGTCGAGATAGCTCACGATGTTCCGTACCGTCATGACGCCCATCCGGTCCGGATACTGGATCGGATCGGCGTAGATCTTCCCTTCGCGGATCGCCCGCTTTCCCGCGAGCTCGCCGTCGAAGCCCACGATCCTGACCTGGTCCGCGCGTCCTGCCTGCTCGAGCGCGGTACGCGCGCCCAGCGCCGAGGGATCGTTGATCGCGAAGACACCGGCGAGGTCCGGGTAGGCCTGGATGCCGTCCGCCATCGCCCGGTAACCCTCGTCGCGCAGGCCGCCGCCTTCGAGCTCGGCGACGATCTCGATCCGGCCCTCGGTCCGGTCCCGGTTGTACTCCCCGATCGCCTGGCGGAAGCCGTCCACCCGCAGGACGCAGGAGTTGGCCTGCTTGAAGTGCAACACGAGCACCTCGCCGCCGGCCTCGCCGAGCGCCTCGATCATCGCCTCGCCCGCCAGCAGCCCGCCCTGGTAGTTGTCGGTGCCGACGTGACCGGCAATCTCGACACCCTCGGCGACGGCCTGCAGGTCGGACGTGAACACCGGCACGCCGGCTTCGTTCGCCCGCCGCACCGCCGGGCCGATGGCGATCCGGTCCACGGGGTTGAGGACGATCGCGGCGACGCCGGAGGCCAGGAAGTTGTCGACCTGCTGCGACTGGCGGTTCACGTCCCGTTCGGCGTCGGTGACGACGACGTCGAAGCCGTGGCGTTCGGCCTCGGCGGTCAGGTTGTCGGCGATGATCTTGAAGAACGGGTTCTTCAGCGTCATCGCCGAAAAGCCGATCGTGCCGCGCGCGGCGACCGCGCCTTGTCCCTCGCCCGCGCCTGTCTCCGCGCCGCCACAGGCGCCGAGCGCGGCCAGCACGGTCGCCGCCACAATTGCCAGGAGGAAGCGCTTCACGATTCGCCGATTGTGGCACGTCTTCGTCAGACGCCCGGATAGAGTCACCGCGATGACCGACGCCGCTACCCCCGCGCCGGCGCCCACCGGGAAGCCGCCCCTGCTCCAGATCCGCGAGTTGCGGACCTGGTTCCACGGCAAGCGCGAGACGGTCCGGGCCGTCGACGACATCGACCTGACGATCGAGGAGGGCGAAACGCTCGGCCTGGTAGGCGAATCGGGTTCGGGCAAGTCGGTGACTTCGCTGTCGGTGATGCGCCTGCTCGAGAGCACCGCGAACATCGAAACAGGAGAGATCGCGTACTTCGGCCGCGACCTGATTCACCTGCCGAAGCGCGAGATGCGGGATCTGCGCGGCAAGGACATCGGGATGATCTTCCAGGAGCCGGGCACTTCGCTGAACCCGGTCTTCCGGGTCGGCGATCAGGTCGGCGAGGCGCTCCGCGTCCATCTCGGCATGAGCCGCCAGGAAGCGCGCCGGCGGACGATCGAACTGTTCGAAGAGGTCGGCATCCCGGAACCGGAACGCCGCGTGGACAGCTATCCGCACGAGATGTCGGGCGGACAGAAGCAGCGCGTGATGATCGCCATGGCCCTGTCGTGCAATCCGAAGCTCCTGATCGCCGACGAACCGACGACCGCGCTCGACGTGACGATCCAGGCCCAGATCCTCGACCTGATCCGCCGCCTGCGCGACGAGCGCGCCATGTCCATCCTGTTCATCAGCCACGACCTGGGAGTGATCGCCGAGATCGCCGACCGGATCGCGGTCATGTTCCGCGGCCGGATCGTCGAGCGCGGCCGGGTGACCCAGGTGTTCAACGACCCGCAACACCCCTATACCAAGGGACTGCTCGCCTGCCGTCCGCACCTCGACCGCGACTTCCGCCGCCTTCCCACCGTCGCGGACTTCATGGACGTGGAAGAGGATGGCGACGAAGGCGAGATCCGGATCACCGAACGCGAGATCACCGAAGAGTCGCTGAACGAACTGGTCGGGCGCGGGCGGGGCCGCCTGCTACACCCGCGCGCGGCGATCGAGAGCCTGGGCTACGCGGAGGATCCGGGACCGGGCGAGCTCGTGCCGGACGACACGGAACCGCTGCTCGCAGTGCGCGACCTCAAGGTCTACTACCCGATCCGGAGCGGTTTCCTGCGCCGGCAGGTGGGCGACGTCAAGGCCGTCGACGGCATTTCCTTCGACGTCTATCCGGGTCAGACGCTCGGGCTGGTCGGCGAGTCCGGCTGCGGCAAGACGACGACCGGGCTGGCGCTGCTGCGCCTGATCGACATCACGGCCGGGACGGTCCGCTTCGAGGACCAGGACGTCACGGCGATCCCGTCGGGCCGCCTGCGCGCCCTGCGCGGACAGATGCAGATCATCCTCCAGGATCCCTACTCGTCGCTCAACCCACGGATGACCGTCGAGGCGATGCTCAGCGAGGCGATGACGATCCACCGGATCGGCGACGGCCGGCGCGACCGCCGCGACCGCGCGGCCCGGCTGCTCGAGGAGGTCGGCATGGAGACCGGCCATCTGCGGCGCTACCCGCACGAATTCTCCGGCGGCCAGCGCCAGCGGATATCGGTCGCCCGGGCGCTGGCGGTTCAGCCCAGGCTGATCATCTGCGACGAGTCGGTCTCCGCCCTCGACGTCTCGGTGCAGGCGCAGGTCCTGAACCTGCTCAAGGACCTCCAGGAGGAGCGCGGGCTGACCTACATCTTCATCAGCCACGATCTCTCGGTGGTCAAGTTCATGTCCGACATGATGGCCGTCATGCTCGACGGCAGGATCGTCGAGCAGGGACCGTCCGAGGCGATCTACATGACACCTCGCGAGGAGTACACCCGCCGCCTGATCGAGGCGGTCCCGGACGATTCGATCGCCAACATCGAGAGCCGCCAGCAGCAGCGGAGAGAAGCCCGCAGCCGCCGCCACGCGAATTGACGCCCTGCCGGCGACAACGGTCATGACGACCAGCAATAGCCGTTTCCCGGAAGCCCTGGTGCTGATCTTCGCCATGATCGTGGCGGCCCAGGTGCTGACCTACCTGCTGCCGGCCGGCGAGTACGAACGCGAGGGTCGCCAGGTGCTGGCCGGCACCTACCACGCGGTGGAAGCCGCGCCCCTGCCCTGGCACGCCGCCCTGACCAAGGTGCCGCGCGGGCTCGAAGCCGCCGCAGAGATCATCTTCTTCGTCTTCCTGGTCGGCGGCGCGATCGGGGTCATCCGGGCCACCGGCGCCATCGACGCCGCGATCGGGGCCGCGATCAGGGCGCTTGGAGGGCGGCCCATCCTGCTCGTCGGCGGCATGACGACCCTGTTCGCCGTCGGCTCGTCGACGATCGGCATGGCCGAGGAGTACATGCCCTTCGTGCCGATCCTGGTCGCCATGTGCATCGCGCTCAGGATGGACGCCGTGGTCGCCCTGGGCATGGTCTACCTCGGCGCCGGCATCGGCTACGGCACCGCGGCGATCAACCCCTTCACCGTGATGATCGCCAAGGACATCGCCGGCCAGGACCCGAGCACCGGCTTCGGGCTCCGCTGGGCGCTGCTGGCGGGAATGCTCGTGATCGGCGTCCACCACATCCTGCGCTACGCGCGCCGCATCGCCGACGACCCGGAGCGCAGCCTGGTGCGCGATGTCGACTACACAGGGGGCGCGCACGAACTGAGCGCCGCCGATCTCACGCCGGCGCGGCTCGGCATCCTCGCCTCGTTCGCCGCGATGATCGGCGTCTTCATCTGGGGCGTCAACGCGCACGGCTGGTACCTGGTCGAGCTCGCGGCCCTCTTCCTGGGCGTGACGATCATCTCGGCCGTCCTGGGGCGGGTGTCGGCGAACCGGACCGCCAGGGCCTTCACCAGCGGCGCGGCCGAACTGACCGGGACCGCCCTGCTGATCGGCTTCGCGCGCACGATCGAGGTCGTGCTCTCGGACGCCCGGGTCATCGACACCGTAATCCACGGCATCGCCTCGCTGCTCCAGCGGGCGGAGGGCCTGGGTTCCGGCGCCACCGTCGTCTCCGCCTGGGGCATGCTGGCGGTGCAGAGCGTCTGCAACTTCCTCATCCCCTCGGGCAGCGGCCAGGCCTACGTGACGATGCCGATCATGGCGCCGCTCGCGGACCTCACCGGCGTCGGCCGCGAGACCTCCGTGCTCGCCTACCAGCTCGGCGACGGGTTGATGAACCTGATCGTGCCGACGAACGCCCTGCTGATGGGCATGCTGCTCCTCGCCCGCATCCCCTACCAGCGCTGGCTGCGCTTCATCCTGCCGGCGATGGTCAAGCTCTACGTCGTCGCGATGCTCATCCTCGCGGCGGCGGCGCTGATGCGCTTCGAGTAGTCGCCGGCGGCGCCGACCGCGTTACAGGTTCAGCTTCGCCGGAAGGTACCTGTCGATCAGCCCCTGGTAGTACGGCCGCAGCTCGGCGGCGTCCGGCGGACGGTCGCTCTTGGAGTACAGGTCGTAACCGTTGAACAGCCTGACCCAGGCGAACATCTCGCGGTCGCGGTCGTCCATCAGGTCCCGGTACGCGCCTTCACGGTGGCACGCGTAGAAGGAGTGATAACGGATCATGTAGAGGGCCGGTTCCGGCAGGTAGTCGCTGAGCACCTGGTAGAGGTACTCGTCGTGCCCCCAGGACAGGTGAACCTGGTCCAGACCGCAGCCCGGTTCGTACACTCCGAGCGGCGTCGACCAGGTCGGATGCGCCGTGTCCGGGTTGCCGTCGAACAGCTCCGGATAGACGATCCGGTCCGAGAAGGCGCAGCCGACCGGAAAGGTGTCGCCGACGACGGCCCACTGCGGTTCACCCCACAGGCAAAGGACCTTGCCCAGGTCGTGTACGAGTCCGGCCAGCACGAACCAGTCGGGGTGTCCGTCGGCCCGGATCGCCTCGGCCGTCTGCAGCAGGTGATCGAGCTGCGAGAGGTCCAGGTCGGGGTCCGAGTCGTCGACCAGGGTGTTCAGAAACTCGAGGGCCTCCCAGGCCGACAGCTCAGCGCGGTCGAGCGTGAGGTACTCCGCCTTCTTGTCCTGGACGAAGTCCCAGGTCTGGTGGCGGTGATTCAGCCGGTAGAACTCGCGCACGGTGTCGCGCGGAGGCGCTTCAAAGTCCCGGTAGTCCTCCCGCCGCTTGCCGCCCGACTCCACCGGCGTCGGATAGAGCTCGGCAACGAAGTCGTCCCAGTCGTCGAGTCGCTCAAGCGGCTCCATTGGCGATACGCTAACAGGCAGACGCCCCACCAACATGGGGAGGATCCGACCCGAGAGTGCCCTACATGGTCTACAAGCTCCTGCACGTGCTGGGAGCGGTAATGGTTCTCGCCGCGGCGGGCGGCGTCGCGGTGCATGCCGCGAACGGCGGCCGCAGGGAGGACAACCAACTGCGCGGTCTGCTTGCCGCCATGCACGGAGTCGGGCTGATCCTGAGCATCGTGGCCGGCTTCGGCATGCTCGGCGGCAGCCTGCCCGGTTGGGCCTGGGTGAAGCTGCTCATCTGGTTGTGCTTCGGAGCCGCCCTCACGCTGCCGTATCGCCGCCAGGCCCTGGCCAAGCCCCTGGTCGTCATCCTTCCGCTGCTGGCGGCGGTCGCCGCGTACCTTTCGCTGTACAAGCCGTTCTGAGGACCTGGCAGGAGCGCTGAGGGGCGCCGGTCAGATTCCCGTCAGACGGAGGTCAGGCCACTTGCCTCCCCCCTGCGGCGAGAATCTGGAATCCGGGTCGAACCCCGGCGGTTTCCTTTCGTAGATATGAATGGGTTCGTGCCCAAAAGGGGCAAGGCACGGACCCGTTCGGCGCCGGGTGGTGCAAGCGTGTTGCACCGCCCGGCGCCACCTCACAGAAAGACGCAGGTCGGACAGTCCCCGGCGGCCGCCGCGAGCGCCCGGTCGGCTTCGCACTGGTACTCCGGGCTGCTCGAGCGATGGCTCCGGGTGTCGCCGCCCAGCATCGTCTCGCGCTTCCAGTCGTCGTTGCGCGACCAGTGGTACGGCAGCATCTTCACCGCGCCCGGGCGCTCGAGCTCGTGCACGGCCGCGAGCGCGGCGGCGACGATCTCGCGCTGCAGTTCCGGGTCCTTCGCCTTGCCCGCGGTATGGCCAAGGGGGTAGTCGAGGAAGACGGCGCGCGGAGGATCGACCGAGCGGGTGATCGAGAGAGCGGAGGTCAGCGACGTGGTCGGAATGCCATCCGCCTCAACCCGGCGCGCTATCAGTCCCACGGACTGATGGCAGACCGGTCACACGGGGACCAGCAACGCCAGGTCGACCTGATCCTCCGCGAGACGGCGGCTGATCTCCGGCGCCACCACCTCCCGAACGCGGCGGGCCGAGTAGATCCCCCCCATGAAGGCGTAGGCGCGCGGTGACAGTTCGCCGATCACGCCCTCGGCCACGAGGGCGTGCAGCGTGTCGACCGGGAAGACGACGTTCGGGTCGATACGCGCATCGGTCTGGTCGTAGGCGAAGTGGCTCGTCCGCAGTTCCGAGACGGGAACCGACGTATCGATCACGCGCAGCGAAATGTCGTCCCGATGATGGAAGGCGACCTGCCCCGCCCGGTACACGCCACCGGAGCCAACCAGTCCCACTCGACACTCCGGGAGGGGTTTCTCGAGCTCGGTCCACGGAGGCGAACCATCGCTGCGCACCCATCGATAGGGATCGTGGCCCAGGCTCGAGTAGAGGTCGCGCGTACGAACGATGTGGTCCACCGGCGGTCGTCGTGTCGTCATGGCGTCCATTCTGACCCAAGATAGGATGCCCGCTGCATGACGACCGAGGATCGCCGAGCGCCGGCGCCCGATCCGGGCGCCCCGCACATGGAGCACAACGACCGGCTCGACCTCCCCGAATCCGAGTGGCGGGCAAGACTCGACCACGACGAGTTCCGTGTCCTCAGACGGGAGGCAACCGAACGCCCGTTCACTTCGGCGCTCAACCGGGAGCACCGAAACGGCGTCTTCCTCTGCGCCGGCTGCGGCGCCGAGTTGTTCCGGTCGGATGCGAAGTTCGAGAGCGGCACGGGCTGGCCCAGTTTCTTCGAGCCCATCGCCGGCGCCGTCGACACGAAGCGGGACTTCAAGCTGATCGTTCCCCGAACCGAGTACCACTGCTCCCGCTGCGGCGGCCACCAGGGCCACGTCTTCAGCGACGGGCCGGCGCCAACCGGCCTCCGCTACTGCAACAACGGCGTCGCCCTGCGCTTCCGGCCGGCGCCGGGAAGCGACCGGGAGAAACGACCCAACACCCCAGGCAGGGAGGACTGAACGATGTCGACCAAAGCGACAACCCGCCGCGCCGGCGGAGCGATCCTGGGCGCCGCCCTGGCACTCACGTCTGCATGCGGCGGCGAGCAGGTCGAGCCCCTGACCACGACGGTCAGCACGGAACTCGGCGCGGTCGAAGGCCAGGCGCTCGAGTCCGGAGTCCTCAAGTTCGCCGGCATCCCGTTCGCGGCGCCGCCGGTCGGCGACCTCCGCTGGCGGCCGCCACAACCGGCCGCCGCCTGGGAGGGCAGCCGCGACGCCACGGAGTTCTCCGCCTCCTGCTGGCAGCCTCTCTCCCCGCCCGGCTCGTTCTACGACACCGGCGACATCGAGCGCAGCGAGGACTGCCTCTACCTGAATGTCTGGACCGGGGCGGAGCACGCCGAAGCCGCCCTGCCGGTCATGGTGTGGATCCACGGCGGCGGCCTCCAGACCGGCTCCGGCAGCACTCTGCTCTACGACGGCGAGAGCCTGGCCAACCGCGGCGTCGTACTGGTGACGATCAACTACCGGCTCGGACCGATGGGCTTCCTTGCTCACGCGGAGCTCTCGGCCGAGGACGAGAATGGAGCGTCGGGTAACTACGGCATCCTGGACCAGGTCGCCGCACTCCAGTGGGTGCAGGCCAACATCGCCGCCTTCGGCGGGGACCCGGGCCGGGTCACGATCTTCGGCGAGTCGGCGGGCTCCTGGAGCGTGAACTACCTGACAGCGACGCCCCTGGCCGCGGGGCTGTTCCACCGCGCGATCGGCCACAGCGGCGGCATCTTCTGGCCCATGCCGCGACTGGCCGAGGCCGAGTCACAGGGCGTCCAGGTGGCTGAACGGCTCGGTGCCGGCGACCTCACAGCCATGCGCTCCGCGTCCGTCGAGGAGGTCTACGAAGCAGCCGGCGCTTCCGAGCTGCCGACCTTCGTGGGGATCAGCGACGGCCATGTGTTCCCGAAGGATGTCCACGACATCTTCGCGGCCGGCGAACAGAACGACGTCGACACGATCGTCGGCTTCAACAGCGACGAAGGCACGGCATTGTTCGCCGCCCCCGGCGGGATCACCGTCGCGGACTACCGCGAGGCGCTCGCGGGCACGTATGGCGAACACGCCGACGCGATGTTCGCGGTCTACCCCGCCGAGGACGACGACCAGGCGCGCGTCGCCGCGTACGAGAACACCGCCGACCAGTTCTTCGCCTGGCAGATGCGCACCTGGGCCAGACTGCAGAGCCACACGGGCGAGCAGCCCATCCGGATGTACTACTTCTCCCGAGTACCGCCGTGGGATGAAGCGGAAACCTACGGCTCCTATCACGCGGCGGAGATCGTCTACGCGTTCGACAATCTGCACAAGAGCGGTGAACTGAGGGGAGACGAGATCGGCCCCTTCAACCACGCCTGGGACGACACGGACAGGGCGCTCGCCGACACGATGGCGAGCTACTGGGTGAACTTCGCGGCCACCGGCGACCCCAACGGCGACGGCCTGCCCGACTGGCCCGTCTACGACCCGGACGCCGACGGCGTCCTGGAACTGGGAGACAAGATCGGCGTCATCCAGGGCCTGCTCAAGGATCGCCTGGACGCCTTCGACGCCTTCTACCAGGACCTGCGCGGGAACGGATAGCAGCCCCCGGCGGCCGCCTTTGTGCTAGCGTCCCGCCTTCAGGCAGTGGGTGCAGAGCTCACGCGGCGAACCAGGATGCGCCTGTCGTTCTCGAGCGTTGATTGATGTGGAACCCGGAGCCGAGAACAAGGAGCAGCAGATGGCAACGAGAATCTATGTGGGGAACCTCCCCTTCGACACGACGGAAGAGGCGGTTCGCGCGCTGTTCCAGGCTCATGGCGATGTGAGCGAGGTTTCGCTGATCAACGACCGTGAAACCGGCCGGCCGCGGGGCTTCGGCTTCGTCGAGATGGCGTCCGGAGGCCAGGAGGCGATCTCCGCCCTTGACCGGCAGCAGTTCGGGGGTCGTACCCTCCGCGTCAACGAAGCCCGCCCGCGCGAGGAACGCCGGCCCCGCTGGTAGCAGCCGCCCCGCTCCCGCCCTACATCTGCGGGTAGTAGAACTGCGGCACGGCGACATCCTCGAGAGGCGACGGCTTGAGCTCGATGATGTCGTCGCGAACGCCGCCCTTGTTCATCCTGAAGGACGCGTTCACGCGCTCCGGAGCGTCCCAGAGAACGACCGCGAACTCGCCGTTCTTCTCGATCGGGCCGGTCGTCTGGTAGCTGCCGTCGCCTGAGGTGATCGTCACCTCGCCACCGCCCTTGACCGGCTTGCCCCGATTGTCCTGGACCCTTCCAGTGAGGACGGTGCGCACGCCCTCCGCCGCCATCGACTCGCCTTCCCGGAAGAGGATCGGATAGACCTGCTGAGTTCCATCGCGTTGCACGGCGACGCGAGCCACGACCGACCGGTAGCCGTCGCGCTCGAAGGTGATGCGAACCGTAAGCCCTTCGTAGTCCTCCCGGCTGAAGATCCGGCCCATGTTGCGCAGGAGGTAGGTCCCGGTCTTCCGGCCCTTGGCGCGCAGCCTCGGCGCGGGCATGTTGTCGTTCTGGAACCAGATGTCCACATCGGACAGCGGGTTCCCGCTCGAATCGAGAATCGTGCCGAACACGCGGGTGTTGTCCCGGCCGCCGACCGCGCCAGTCACGTCGCCGCCGCGCAGATCGCCGCCGACGTTCACAGCGCCCGGATCCTGGGCCAGGGCCGGAACCGCCAGCACGAGCAGCGGGACGAACAGGAGCGGGAAAAGAAGTCTCTTCGACATTTTGCAGCCCTCCGGACGATCTTCGCGCGATGACCCGTGCGCGGTACCTGCAAGCATCTTGGAACCTATCAGCAACTAGGATGGCCGGATGCCGCCAACCGCATCCGGACCGGCCGCGCCGCCGCGGCCGAAGCAGATCCTGGCGGCGGCCGCGATCGGTGTCGCGGCAGCCCTCGTCCTCCTGCGGTGGACGGCACCGGACAACCCGACCGCCCCCTCCAACGACGCATCCCGCGGCGTCCCGGCTCCCCTGCCATCTCGCCCGGAACCCGAGCCTCCGCCGCCCCTGCCGCGCGCGCTCAGCGAGGCGATCGACCTGATGGCCCAGGGAAGACTCCGCGAAGCGCAGCGCCTGATGCTCGGCTTCGACGCCAGTCCCGCCGCGCTGGAACTGCTGCCCGACCATCGGGAGACCATGGCCGCGATGCTGGAGCGGCTCAGCAACGACCCGGCTCTGACGGCCGCCCTGGAGTTCGAACGCGGCTTCGAGGACGCCGACCTCGATCGTCTTCGGCGAACCCTGGGTTCGCTGTCGCGCGAGGGGACGATCGCCCTCCGGCGCGACCCGGAAGCATCCCGCTACATCGACGACGCGCGGCGGCTGACGGCCGAGGTCGACGCGATCGAAGGTCTGCTCGGCAGCGACCGTCTGGCAGCGCTCCGGCTGGCCCAGGACTTCGCCCGGCGCCACCCGAGATTCGCCGCCGGTCTCGCCTTCGAGGATCGCGCCGCCGAAGCGATCGAGGACACCGCCGAGCGGCTGATGGCGGCGAACCGCCTGGACGAGGCACGAACGCTGCTGCTCGAACTCAGATCGCTCCGCGGCGACGCGGCAAGGGAGGCCGGCTCCGTCGATGCCAGGCTGGCTTCCATCGAATCCCTGTTCCGGCGCCGGAGCGACCTGGACGCTGCGATCCGCGAGATCGAGGTGCTGGGCCGGGAACGACCGCACGAGGCGCTCGAGGTTCTGGCCGCGATGGAGCGGACGCCTGAGAACCGTCGCCGTCTGGCCCAGGTTGAATCCACGCTCAGGTTTCTTCTGGACGACCTCGACCAGGGAAGCCCCGCCGTCGAGATACTGGCCGCGGACGGGACGAGCCTGGACCAGGTCGAGTACGACCGACGTGAGGACCTCGTCCTGCTGGTCCGTGCCCGGGACGACTACGATGTCGTCTCCGTGCGCTTCTTCTGGCGCTGGTTCGACCGCGACGGCGAAGGCGACGTCGTCGAAGCGGTGCTCGGCCCGGCCGAACCCGAGCCTTCGCCCGCCGCGGACGGTGCGGAAAACGGAAGGACCACCGAGGTGGCCTTTCAGGCCAAGGTGACGCAAGCCGAGCACGGGGGCCGCAGCCTTCAGTTCTGGGCCGAGGCCACCGACCGCGGCGGCCGCATCGCCAGGAGCGCCGACCCGCCGAAGCAGCTCACACCCGCACGACGCGGGTTCCTCCAGCGGCTCGGCCTTCGCCGCCAATGACTCCTCGCGGACGTGAAATCACTGACTGGCAGACACTTACAGGCGCCAAACGCACTGGTATGATGACCACCGTGGCAAACGGTACAAGTGCCCCGAACGACGCCGGTGGAACACCCGTAGAACCGGCGATACCCCAACACCACGTCGAGACGACCAACCGGGACTTCCGCAGCCTGGGGCTGAACCGGGAGATCCTGGACGTGCTCGCCGGAATCGGCTTCGAGCATCCGACGCCGATCCAGGCCGACGTGATCCCCGATGCGATCGCCGGCAAGGACCTGATCGGCCTGGCGGAGACCGGCTCCGGCAAGACGGCCGCCTTCGTCCTGCCGATCATCCAGCGCCTCGGCCGGGGCAAGGGAGTGCGAGCTCTCGTCGTCTGCCCCACGCGCGAGATCGCCCTGCAGACCAAGGCCTTCCTCGATGTCTTCCGCAAGAGCCCGCTGCAGATCACCTCGGCCTGCCTGATCGGGGGCGTCAAGATCGGGCCGCAGTTCGACCAGTTGCGCCGGGACCCCGATGTCCTGGTGGCAACCCCCGGCCGGCTTCTGGACCACACCGAACGCGGCACGGTGAGCCTCCGCAACGTCGAGGAACTCGTGCTGGACGAAGCCGACCACATGCTCGACCTCGGCTTCATGCCCCAGGTGCAGCGAATCGTGACGCAGGTGCCCAGCAAGCGGCACACCATGCTGTTCTCGGCCACCATGCCGCCCCCGATCGAGCGCCTGGCCCAGCGCTACATGGACGACCCGCTGCGGATCGACCTGGCGCCCCGCGGCGCCGCTTCCGGCATCGAACACCGCCTCTACCTGGTCGACGAGAAGGACAAGAAGAGCTGCGCCCTGGCGCTGCTCGACTCCGTCCCCGGCTCGACCCTCGTCTTCACCAAGCGCCGCTCCGACGCCGAGTGGCTCTGCCGGGTGCTGGAGCGAGGGCGGCACAGCGTGGCGCGCATCCACTCCGACCGTTCGCAGAAACACAGGGTCGCGGCCCTGGAGAGTTTCCGCGCAGGTCGTCATCGCATCCTGGTGGCGACGAACATCGCGGCCCGCGGCATCGACGTTGTGGGCATCGAGCACATCCTGAACTACGACCTGCCTGACACCGCGGAGGACTACATCCATCGCGCCGGACGCACCGCCCGCGGCGCCGCCGAAGGGGTCGTGTCGTCGATCGGTACCTGGCTCGACAAGCCGATCGTCCGCCAGATAGAGCTCGCGCTCGGTCACCCGCTGCCTCGTAGCGAAGTCGAGGGAGTGGCCCCCTACCGTGAAATGCGGTCGCTCAACGAGCGACGCCGCCGGTCTCCGCTGCGCCGCTAGGGACGCCATGATCCCGATCCCGGATCTCCTGAACCGGGAGCCCTTTCTCGGCATCGACCGGGAGGCTCTGACGGACCTGCTCGGCCTCGCCATTCTCGGCCGGGAGATCGGCACCGAATTCCACGACCTGATGGCGGAGGCGGAGACGCCGCCGACCACCTGGCGGCCGGAGTTCTTCGAGCAGGACCTCTTCGTCGACCGCCTGATCGCGGAGAGCTTCGAGATCGCGATGGACGGCGTCCGGTACCCGATCAACGAACGCTTCCTCCGACGCGCGCTGTCCGCTACCCCGACCGATCTGCGGACGGTCGAGTTCCGCCAGTCCATCCTGCGCGAGATGGACGAGAACGAGGAGATCCTGGCGTCGGCCAAACGGCTCTACCGCGAACTGTTCGCCCTGCTGTCGCTTCACCGGACGCCCCGCTACCACCGCATCGTCGACACCGCCGCGCACAACCTGGACATCCTGAAGCAGAGCCGCCTCGTCATCGACCTGATGCACGAGAGATTCGGATCCGCCCGCTCCGGCCTCAGGCGCCTCCACGAGGGAGCGGCCGCGATCCACGAGACCGAGGAGTACAAGACCCTTGCCGCCCTGCTCGATTACGAAGACCAGCTCGCCCAACTGAACCTCGACATCTCCCTGGGCGGCGACGGCCGGATCCGCCGGGTCGACGTGCGGTCCCTCGACGAGTGCAGCGACAATCCCTTCTGGAGGGGACCGATCAAGCGCTTCCTGGACCGGCTGCGGCTCGGGATCGGCGGCTACTCGATGACGAACCGGGAACTCCTGAACCGCGTTATCGAGCGGGTCTACGTCTCCCTGTCTCCGGCCCTGATCCCGCTGATCCAGATGCTTGGCCAACTGGAGCTCTACCTCGCGGTGCGCGCGCTGAGGGACCGCGCCGCCGGACGCGGCCTCGCGATGTGTCTCCCCGAGATCCTGCCCGACCACGACACCGGCCCGGCGTTCGTCTGCGAAGACCTGTGGAACCCCCTGCTGCTGCACCAGGAGCAGGCGCCCGTCCCCTGCACCGTGAGCACCGCCGGCAGCGTGCCGATCACCGTCGTGACCGGACCCAACTCGGGCGGGAAGACGCGGCTGATCCAGGCGATCGCGCTCGCGCAGCTGCTCGCCCAGTCGGGCCTCTACGCACCGTGCGCCCGGGGCCGCCTGCGGGTGCAGAACGGGCTCTTCGTCTCCCTGATCGAACGGGAGAGCGCGGACCAGGTGGAGGGCCGCCTGGGTCGGGAACTCGTGCGCATCCGCACCCTGTTCGAGGAGATGGAGCACGGCTCGATGGTCATCCTGGACGAGCTCTGCTCCGGTACCAACCCGTCGGAGGGCATCGAGGTCTTCACCCTGGTTCTGCAGCTCCTCCGGCGCGTCGATCCGGTGGCCTACGTAACGACCCACTTCCTCGACCACGCCCGCTCCCTGGAGGACAACCACCACGAGCTGGGCCTGGAGTTCCTCCAGGTCGAGCTCGACGAAGCCCGCCGAAGCACCTACCAGTTCAACAGCGGTGTCGCGCGGACTTCTCTCGCCGCGCTCACCGCCGAACGCCTCGGCGTCACCTTCGAGAACCTGTCGACGGCCGTCGACAGCCGGCGGACGAAGGCGAGCTAGTACGGGACGCCGGTCGACCGGCAGACGAAGCGCATCAGGGGCGAGGCGGCGGCGCAGAGTGCCGTGAACTCGTCCAGAAAGCCGGCGCGAAGCAGGCGCCTCTGGTTGAGGCGCGCCACGGCCATGAAGGACTTCCGTTTGATGTCGTCGATTCGGGGATGGTCCGGGTCGAAGCCTCGCGGCGCCCGCTTCAGACTCTCACCGCCCAGTTCGAGCTCGCCGCCGAGCCCCGGCTTCGACGTGACCTCGGCCCAGCCCGTTCCGTCCTCCACGATCTGCTGCCGAATCGCCCGCAGCGCCTCCGGGTGCGGCCGCCACATCCCGCCGCCCATGAACACGCTGCCCGGTTCGATGTGGAGATAGAAGCCGGGCGCATGGGCATCGCGATGCTGCTCGTGGCGGAAGTGGATGCCGATGTGGGTCTTGTAGGGCCGTTTGTCGCGAGAGAACCGCACGTCCCGGTGGATGCGGAACAGGGAACCGCCGACCTTCTTCGGAACCGCCAGGAAGTGGCTCGAGACCTCGTCGATCCGCGTCCCGAAGTCGCTGATGAACTGCAGCGCCGGCTCCCGCACGACATCTTCGTAGCGCTCGCCGTTGGCCTTGAACCAGTCGCGGTCGTTGTTCTCCGCGAGCTCGCGCAGAAAGGCGAAGGTCTGTCTCGAGAACGGGTTCTTCCACTTGTCCATCGTCCGCTTCTCCTCGTGTCGCTGGGGCCGTATCTCGCTGAGAGCGGAGTGTATTCTTCGGGCCGCGCCGCAGAACAAGAGGAGACCCGCATGGACATCTTCGTCGCCGAGCTGGTCGGCACCGCGCTGCTCATCATCCTGGGTGACGGCGTCGTGGCCAACGTCGTCCTCACCCGCACCAAGGGGAACGACGGCGGCTGGATCGTCATCACGACCGGCTGGGGGCTCGCCGTCGCGCTCGCCGTCTACTGCGTCGGCCGGATCAGCGGCGCCCACATCAACCCGGCCGTCAGCCTCGGGATGTGGTCGATCGGCGAACTCGAAGCCGCCCTGCTGCCGACCTACATCGGCGCGCAGATGCTGGGCGCCTTCCTCGGCGCGGTCGTCGTCTACTTCACCTACCGGCCCCACTGGGCGATCACCACCGATCAGTCGGCGAAGCTCGGGGTGTTCTGCACCGCTCCGGAGATTCCGCGCCGCCGTGGCGCGAACTTCCTGACCGAGGTGGTCGGCACCGCCGTCCTCGTCTTCGGCGTGCTGGCCATCGCGGCCAACGCCTCCGAGCTCGCCGGCGAGATCGACCTCTCGGCGGTGTTCGCCACGGGCATCAACCCCCTCCTCGTCGGTTTCCTGGTCTGGGGGATCGGGCTCTCGCTGGGCGGCCCCACGGGCTACGCGATCAACCCCGCGCGCGACCTGGGCCCGCGCATCGCCCACGCGGTCCTGCCGATTCCGGGCAAGGGCGGTTCGGACTGGGGCTACGCCTGGGTGCCGGTGCTGGGACCGCTGGCCGGCGGCGTCCTCGGCGCGCTGGCCTTCCAGGCTCTCGGCTGGCAGGCGTAGCCGAACATGACCTACGTTCTCGCCCTCGACCAGGGCACCACGTCCAGCCGCTCCATCCTGTTCGAGCGCCAGGGAACCGCCGCCGCCTCCGCGCAGGATGAGTTTCCGCAGCTCTACCCCTCGCCCGGTCACGTCGAACACGATCCCGAGGCCATCTGGAACACCCAGGTCGAAACGGCGCGCGCCGCCATCGAGAAGGCCGAAGCGGCCGTCTCGGACATCGCCGCCATCGGCATCGCCAACCAGCGCGAGACGGTCGTGCTCTGGGAGCGGAACAGCGGCAAACCGGTCGACAACGCGATCGTCTGGCAGAGCCGCATCACCGCGCCGCTCTGCGAGGAGCTGAAGCAGCAGGGGCACGAGGACCTGTTCCGCGCCAGGACCGGACTCGTGCTCGACCCGTACTTCTCCGGCACGAAGATCGCCCATCTCCTGAAGAAGCACGACCTCCATGCCCGGGCGGCGCGGGGCGAGATCCTGGCGGGAACGATCGACAGCTTCCTGCTCTGGCGGCTGACCGGCGGCCGGGTTCACGCGACCGACGCGAGCAACGCCTCGCGGACCCTGCTCTTCGACATTCACAGACTGGACTGGGACGACGAGCTCCTCGGGATCCTGGGCGTGCCGCGGGCCATGCTGCCCGAGGTCCGCGACTCGAGCGGCGACTTCGGTCATACCGAGGCGGGTCTCTTCGGTCGTCCGATCCAGGTCGCCGGCATCGCCGGCGACCAGCAGGCGGCGACCTTCGGCCAGGGCTGCTTCGAACGAGGCATGGTCAAGAACACCTACGGCACGGGCTGCTTCATCCTGATGAACACGGGCGACCGGGCCGTGGCATCGGAGAACGGCCTTCTCTCCACCGTCGGCTGGATGCTCGGCGGGCGACCGACCTACTGCCTGGAGGGTTCGGTCTTCGTCGGCGGGGCCGCGGTCCAGTGGCTGCGCGACGGCCTCGGCCTGATCGAGAGGTCCGAGCAGGTCGAGGAACTCGCTGCAACCGAGAAGGACAGCGGCGGCGTCTACCTCGTGCCCGCCTTCGTCGGCCTCGGGGCGCCTTACTGGGACCCCTACGCTCGGGGCCTCCTGATCGGCCTGGAGCGCTCCACCACCGCCGGCCACGTGGCCAGAGCCACGGTCGAATCGATGGCCTACCAGAGTCTCGACGTCGTCCGCGCCATGGAGGCGGACGCCGGGTCCGGCATGAGCGGCCTCCGGGTCGACGGCGGAGCGGCGGTCAACGACGACCTGATGCAGTTCCAGGCCGACCTGCTGGGCACGCGTGTCCAGCGGCCCGTGGTCGCGGAGACCACGGCGCTGGGGGCCGCCTACCTCGCCGGACTGGCAACCGGCGTCTGGTCCGACCAGGACGACGTGACCCGAAATTGGGCGCTCGACCGCGAGTTCGAGCCGGCGTCCTCGCCGGCCGAGCAGGAGCGCCTGGCCGCCGGCTGGCGGCGCGCCGTCGAGAGATCCCGGGGCTGGGTCGAGCCCTGAGGCCACCCTGCGGTACGCTCTCGCACCGCCAACAAGCCACCACGGATCCGGAGAACTCCATGACCGATGTAGCCGCCCGCCCACGCCTCACCGTCGACATCGAAGCCGGCGTCGCCGACGTGCGCCTCGACCGCGCGGACAAGCTGAACGCGCTGGACGGCGCGATGTTCGACGCCCTGGGCAGCACCGCCCGCGAACTGGCCGAAGACTCGTCCGTGCGCGCGGTCGTGCTCTCCGGCAACGGCCGCGCCTTCTGCGCCGGCCTCGACTTCGGCAGCTTCCGCGCCATGCAGCAGGGCGGGGGAAGCGACTCGTCGCCGCGCGAGCTCGTGGCGCGCAGCGACGATAACCCGGCCAACCGCGCCCAGTTCGCCGTCTGGGGCTGGCACGCGATGCCCGTTCCCGTCATCGCGGCGGTGCATGGCGTGGCCTACGGCGGCGGCTTCCAGCTCGCGCTGGGCGCCGACCTGCGCGTCGTCCACCCGGAAGCCCGACTCTCGGTGCGCGAGATCGTCTGGGGCCTGATCCCCGACATGGCCGGCCCCCAGTTGCTGCGGCACCTGGTGCGCTCCGACATCGCCAAGGAACTGACCTTCACCGGCCGCGTGATCAGCGGCGTCGAGGCGGCGGAACTCGGCCTCGCCACCCGGCTCTCCGAACAGCCGCTCGACGACGCCCTCGCCCTCGCGCGCGAGATCGCCAGCAACTCGCCGCACGCGATCCGCGCCGCCAAGCAGGTGCTCGACACCGCTCCGACGGTCAGCGTCCGGGAAGGGCTCGAGACCGAGGAGCGGCTGCAGGTCGGCCTGATCGGTTCACCGAATCAGGTCGAGGCGGTCACCGCGAACATGCAGAAGCGGGCGCCCAACTTCGCCGACGTCGACTGAGGCGCCGAGGCAACCGACGCCGGCCGCTACTCCTGGTGCCAGCCGTGGCTGCCCTGGAGCAGCGCACGCTGGGAGTCGAACGGATCGTCGCCGGCTTCCGGCTCGACGCGGCTGTAGCCGCCGTCCGGCTCGAGCCGCCGGCAGTTCGCCGTGTCGACGAGGTGCGGCGCCAGGATGTCCCTGAGCGCCGCCTCGCGCAGGCCCGGATCGAGGATCGGGCACAGCAGTTCGACGCGGCCGTTCAGGTTGCGCGGCATCAGGTCGGCGCTGCCCGTGAACAGCTCCTCGTCTCCACCGTTCCGGAAGTAGTAGAGCCGCGAGTGTTCCAGGAAACGCCCGACGATCGAGGTCACCGAGATGTTCTCGGACAGGCCCGGCACGCCCGGACGCAGGCAGCAGATTCCCCGCACCTGCAGCAGCACCTCGACGCCGGCCTGTGAGGCCCGGTACAGCGCGTCGATGCACTCGCGGTCGACCAGCGAGTTCATCTTGAAGATCAGGCGACCGTCTCCGCGCAGGCGGTGCCCTTCGATCTCCCGGTCGATCCGCCGGATGAGCTCCCGCCGCATCTGGTCGGGCGCGACCAGCAGGCGACTGTAGCGTTCCTCGCGGACGTAGCCGGTAATCGCATTGAACAGCTTGGCCACGTCCGAGGCGATCTCCGCGTCGTCGGTCAGGAGCCCGATGTCCGTGTAGATGCGGGCCGTGACCGGGTTGTAGTTGCCCGTCGCGACGTGGACGTACGAATGGAGCTTGCCCGCTTCGCGTCTCACCACGAGGCACATCTTGGCGTGGGTCTTGAGTCCCATCACGCCGTACACCACATGAACGCCGGCGGCTTCCAGCGCCCGCGCCCAGCCGATGTTGTACTCCTCGTCGAAGCGGGCCTTCAACTCGACCAGGACCGAGACCTGCTTGCCCTTCTGGCGCGCCTCCATCAGGGCCTCGACCACGGGTGAGTTGGCCCCCACGCGGTAGAGCGTCTGCTTGATCGCGATCACGTCCGGGTCGGCCGCCGCCTCCTGCAGCAGCCGGACGACCGGGGAGAAGCTGTCGTAGGGGTGGTACAGAAGGTGATCGCGCCGGCGGATCGCCTCGAACAGGGACTCATCGCTCCTGAGCGCGGCGTGGCGCACGGGCCGGATGGCACTGTCGCGGAGTTCCGGACGGTCGAGGAAGGCGATCTCGCTCAGGTCGGCAAAGCCCAGCGGCGACGGCAAAGTGTCGACCTGGAAGCGCGCCAGCCCCATGTTCCGTTCGAGGATCGCCCGGATGCGCTTCGGCATGTCCTCGCGTACCTCCAGGCGCACGACCGAGCCGAAGTGCCTCTGCCCGACGACCTCGACGATCGCGGTCAGCAGGTCGCCCGCCTCGTCTTCCTCGACCTCCAGGTCGGCGTCACGCGTGACCCGGAAGGTGTACGCGGCCGCGATTTCGAAGCCGGGGAACAGCAGGTCGAGATTGGCCGCGATCAGCTCTTCGATCCAGACGAACTTGCCCCGCCCCGAGTCGAGACCGAGTTCGTCGCGGCCGCTTCCCGGCGCCCGCACCAGCCGCGGCAGCACCTGGGGAACCTTGACCCGGGCGAAGCGCTCGCCCTGGCTTCCGTCCCTGATCACGACGGCCAGGTTCAGGCTGAGGTTCGAGACGTGGGGGAAGGGATGGCTCGGATCGAACGCCAGCGGCGTCAGGACGGGGAAGATGTCGCGCTTGAAGTACGTCCGCAGCTTCCGCTTCTTCTTCGCCGAGAGGTCGTCGTAGGAGACGATCTCGATCCCTTCGTCCTTGAGCTGGGGCAGCAGGTCTTCGTGCCAGCAGCGATAGGCCTGCCGGCGCTCCCGCTCCAGGTGGGAACGGATGCCTGCCAACTGCTCGGACGGCGTCATCCCGTCGGGCGGCGCCTCAAGCGCGCCCCGTTCGAGCTGCCGCACCAGGCCCGCGACGCGGACCATGAAGAACTCGTCCAGGTTGCTGCCGTAGATCGAGAGGAACTTGACCTGCTCGAGCAGCGGATGCCGGGAATCGCGCGCCTCCTCGAGAACCCGGCTGTTGAACTGGAGCCAGCTCAGCTCCCGGTTGTTGTAGTGCTCGGGAAGACCGGGCTCGATGGCCGGCGCAAGCCGCCTGGGACGCGGGTCCGGCTCCGCCTCCACGGGCTCGGCCGGCGCCGTCGCAGTCGACGGCCCCATCAGATCTTCAGCGGCTGCAGTCTCCGGATAGGCCACGGTAACCGCTGATTCTACACCGTCTCCGGCCTCCTCGGGTCACTCGGACGGACGGCGCCTGACCACCACGAAGGTCACGTCGTCGGCGGGAACGCCCTGTGGGGAGAGCTCCTCAACCCAGCTCTCGAACTCGGCGACCGCTTCCTGCGCCGGGCGCTGGCCGACCTCGCGCCATCGCTCGGCGATCGCCGGATAGCCCACCGGCTCGCCACTCGCATCCAGCATCTCGGGCAAGCCGTCGCTCATCAGGAGCGCCGAGTCGCCCGGTCCGAAGCGCACCCGATTCCGTTCGTACGACGCGACGGCCAGGGTGCCGAGCGGCACGCCGGAACTCATGATCTCCTCGACCTCTCCCGACGGACAACGGCTGATCAGCACCGGCGGCATCCCCGCGGAAGCCAGGTCGAGGACCCCCTCCCGATAGCGCGCGAGCACCAGGGCCATCGCGCGGCGGCCCAGCTTCATCGAGCGGATCCACGCCGTTGCGCGGGACAGGAAGTCGGCAAGGTCGAGACCCGGGTCGGCCGATGCGAGCAGCGTCTTGACCACGGTCACCATCGTGCCGGCGCGCGCCCCGTGCCCGGTCGCGTCACCGACCGCGATCGTGAGCGAACCGTCCTGCCCGGGCCGGCTGAAGTCGTAGTAGTCGCCCCCGACCTCCGAGGCCGTGCGCAGAAACACGGCGATCTCGAGGTCGGGGTGCTCAGGCAGGGAAGCGGGCAGCAGCGAGAGCTGGAACCTCCGCGCCTCCTCGAGTTCGCTGGTCTGCCGCTCGTTCTCCGCCTCCAGGAGGCGCCGGTCGACCTCCTGCTGTCGCCGATGCCGTTCCTGCTCGAGCAACTGGCGCCGGCTCTTCTCCTGGTCGCGCGCCATGCGGTTGAACGCTTCGCCCAGCTTGCCGACCTCGTCGCGCCCGCCGAGTCGCGCCCGCGCCGCCGAGTCGCCGCGGGCCAGACGATCGACCTGCCTGGTCAGGTGGCTCAGCCGGCGCGTGAGGCGGTTCGCGAGAGGCGCCGCGGCAAGCAACGACAGACTCATCAGACCGACACCGACACCGAAGTTCCGCAAGGCCGCTCGACGCATCCCGGCAAGCGACGGGCCAATCGGCCTGGCGATGCCGTAGAGCAGTTCGCCGACCGCAGCCGTCTGGGTGGCGATGACCCATTCGCTCATCCTTCCGCAGGCCTCGATGTCTCCCGCCGCCAGTGAATCGACGAGCAGCCGGCCGCCGGCGCAGGGTACCTTCCGCAGCACGTCCAGATCCTCCGGGACGGCGGTGAAAATCTCGCCGGCGGCATCCAGGGCGAACGGGACCGAGCCGCCACGTCGCGGAATGCGCCGGAGAACGGTGCGCAACAGTCGTTCAGGCCGGACGCCGGCGTGCACCTCTCCCACCACGCGTTCGTCCCGATGCACGGAAACCGACAAGGGACCCCCGAAGATGCGGTTCATCCGCTCGTACTCCCGCGCGAGTTCGTCCGCCGGCTCACTCTCGACACCGGGTCCGGTCCCTGCCTGGGGGTCCGCCCGACCCGGCGACCCGTCCCCGTCCGGGCCTCGGGGGCGAGACCAGACAAACTGTCTCCTTTCCCGTTCGCGCCGGCGCGGATCGTCCGCGGCGGCCGACTCCGGCATACCGTCGACGAAATCCGGGATGCCGGCGGGCACGAACTCGAGCGAATCCACGAAGTCCGCGTTCGGCCCCAGGCTCGCCAGCAACTGGTCGACCAGGGCCTCCCGGTCGACATACTGAGGGTCGTCGAAGGCCAACATCGCCCCGAGCGCCTCGATGGAACCCCTCAGATCCGCCCTGGTGCGCTCAAGCCCGACCGAGATCTGCCTGGCTACCTCTTCGGACTCCACCTCGATGGCGACACGAAAGGCCCTCGCTGACGACACCGTCGAGTAACCGACGATTCCCGCCAGGGGCAACACCGCCAGTACGAGAAAGGCGAGGACGAGTTGACTGCGAAGCTTCATCAGTCCTTCAAACCCGCGTCGAAGCCCCTCTCCTCCCGTTGGGTCCTTGCCCGCTGGCGTGGTTTCCTCACGGGCGCACCGTCCTTGCGCCGGCCCGCCAGCGAACTGATCACGCCGTGCAACGCCCGCACCTCGTGTTCCCTGAGTTCCGCACGGTGGAGGATGTTCCTCAGGTTGCGAACCATGATGCCACGCTTCTCCGCCACTCGCAGGAACCCCGAGGCGTCCAGTTCCTGCTCCAGGTGCTGGAAGAGGTTCACGAGCTGCGCCGACGTGGCCCGAGGCGTCGCCGAACGCTGCCCGCGAGGCGCCGCGCCGGCGCCGGAACCCGCATCGAACCATGCGTAGGCGACCAGCAGCACGGCCTGGGCCAGGTTGAGTGACGAGTACCCGGGGTTCAGCGGTACGTGGACGATGTGCGAAGCGAGAGCCACGTCGTCGTTGTCGAGACCCGTCCGCTCCGGACCGAAGAGCACTCCCGAGCGCTGCCCCCGCGCCGCGCGCTCCCTGACCTCGGCCGCCAGTTCCCGAGGGCCGATCGCGGGCTTCAGCATGTCGCGGCGGCGGGCCGTCGTCGCGTAGACCCGATGCAGGTCGGCGACTGCCTCTGCCGTGTTGTCGAACACCAGCGCCCGGTCGACGATCTCGCGCGATTCCCCGGTGGCCATTGCCTGCGCGCGCTCGTTCGGCCAGCCGTCGCGCGGCGAGACCAGACGCAACTCGGTCAGTCCGCAGTTGAGCATCGCCCGGGCCGTGGCGCCGACGTTCTCGCCCATCTGCGGACCGACCAGGACGATCACGGGCGCCGCTGCTTCCTCCTGACCTGCGTCTCGACCTGCCATTGCTTGGGTCCGGCTCCCGGAGGTCAGTCTACGCCGTCCTTCGGCGGCAAAGCGGAGCCGGCCTGACGGCCGGCACGTTTTCGGCCGCCTTCGGCGGCAGCGGGTCAGAAGACCCGCGCACCCAGCTAGGCTACGCGGCGTGACTCCCGCCAACCTGGGGGATCGCCTGCCGGCGGTCGCGGGCAGCGTCTCATCCGACGTCATCCTGGAACGCTTCCTCGACTGGGTGGCCGGGCTCGGCTTCGAGCTGTTCCCCGCCCAGGAGGAGGCGCTGCTCGAAGTCATGGCGGGCCGTCACGTGGTCCTCGACACGCCGACCGGCTCGGGCAAGTCCCTGGTCGCGATGGCGATGCTGTGGAAAGGCCTGTGCGAGGGCAGGACCGGCTTCTACACAGCGCCGGTCAAGGCCCTGGCTTCCGAGCAGTTCTTCCGCATGTGCAACGAGTTCGGCGCCGAACGGGTGGGCATGCTGACCGGCGACGCCAGCATCAACCCGAAGGCGCCGATCGTCTGCTGTACCGCCGAGGTGCTCGCGAACATGGCGCTGCGGCGGGGCGCGGACCTGCCTGTCGACTACGTGGTGATGGACGAGTTCCACTTCTACTCGGATCCGGAGCGCGGCGTGTCGTGGCAGGTGCCCCTGATCACGCTTCCCGACACGACCTTCCTCCTGATGTCGGCGACCCTCGGCAACATGGCGCCGATCAGCGAGGCCCTGGAGCGCGCGACCGGCCGCTCCGTGGCGCTCGTCAGCGGCAGGGATCGACCGGTGCCGCTCGAGTACGAGTACCGCGATACGCCGCTGCACGTCACGATCGAGGAACTCGCGAGCGCCGGCCGGGCGCCGGTCTACGTCGTCAACTTCACCCAGCAGGCCTGTGCGCGGCTGGCCCAGAGCCTGACCAGCCTGAGACTCTGTTCGCGGGAGGAGAAGAAGGCGATCTTCACGGAGATCCGGGACTTCCGCTTCGACACGGCCTACGGCAAGGAGATGCGGCGCCTCCTCGGCTTCGGCATCGGCGTCCACCACGCGGGCCTGCTGCCGAAGTACCGGCTGCTGGTCGAGAAGCTGGCGCAGTCCGGGCTGCTCAAGGTGATCGCCGGCACGGACACGCTGGGCGTGGGCGTCAACGTGCCGATCCGTACGGTCCTGTTCAGCCAGCTCTGCAAGTTCGACGGCGAGAAGGACACGATCCTCACGGTGCGCGACTTCCAGCAGATCGCCGGTCGCGCCGGCCGCAAGGGCTTCGACGACCTGGGCTGGGTGGTGTGTCAGGCGCCGGCGCACGAGATCGAGAACCGGCGGCGAATGCTCAAGGAGAGCGTCGCCCGGCGAGGGCGAGGGCGAGGGCGAGGGCGCAAAGCGGTCCGCAAGCGGTCGGCGCCGCGCGGCTTCGTGCCGTGGGACGAGCGCACCTTCGAGCGCCTGACCACGAGCCGGCCCGAGACGCTGGAATCCCGCTTCCGGCTCCGTCACGGCATGGTGTTCGACCTGATCCAGGCCGACGAGTCGGCCCGCAACGGCGGGAGCCGCACGAACTTCGCCTCGCTGCGGCGGCTGATCGCCGCCTGCCACGAACCCGCCGCCACCAGGGACCGGCTGATCGGACAGTCGGCGGAACTCGTGCGCGCGCTGCACCGCGGCGGCATTCTGCGGATGGCGGCGCGGCCCGGCGGCGGCTACCGGGTCGAGGCCGACCGGGAACTGCAGATCGAGTTCTCGATGCACCAGAACCTGTCGCTCTATCTCGTGTCGACCCTGGAACTCCTCGACCAGGAGGATCCGGACTACGCCCTGGACCTGCTCAGCCTGGTCGAGGCGATCCTGGAGGACCCCGGGATCGTGCTCCGGCGGCAGGCGGCGAAGCTGAGGCACGAACTCGCGGCCCGGCTCAAGGCGAAACGGGTGCCGTTCGAGGAACGGATGGAACGGCTACGGGAGGTCACCCATCCACGCCCCCTGACGGACCTCATCGAACCGACCTTCGACGAGTTCCGGCGTTCCCACCCCTGGGTGCGCGGCGACTCGATCCGGCCGAAGCGCGTCGGCCGCGAGGTCTACGAGGACTCCCTGGGCTTCGACGAGTTCATCAGACGCTACGACCTGCAGCGGTCCGAAGGCGTGGTTCTCCGCTATCTGAGCCGGCTGTTCAAGGTCCTGAGCCGCGGCGTTCCCGACCGGTTCAAGACGGACGCCGTGTTCGACCAGCTCGGCTACTTCCACGACCTGCTCACCCGCGTCGACAGCAGCCTGCTCAGCGAGTGGGAAAGGCTGTGGTCGCTCGAAGACGAAGCCGGCGGCGCGTAGCCGTCAGCGGCTCCGCCCGACTCCCAGCCTGGGACACCACTCCTCCACCGGACAGCGCGAGCACCACGGGCTCACCGGCAGACACAGCTTCTGGCCGAAGCTCACGAGTGTCTTGTTCAGGCCGATCCACTGGCTACGCGGCAGCTTCGCCCGCAACGCCATCTCGGTTTCCAGCGGCGTCTTCGTGTCGACGTAGCCCCAGAGGTTCGTGATCCGGTGCACGTGGGTGTCGACGCAGATGCCAGGCCGCCGAAACCCCTCGGTGACGACCAGGTTCGCCGTCTTGCGGCCGACGCCTGGCAGTTCGACCAGCTCCTCGACCGTCCGGGGCACCTCACCGCCGAACCGCTCGCGCAGCACGCTCATCGCAAGCTGGAGGTTCTTCGCCTTCGTGCGGTAGAAGCCGACCGGGAAGATGAGCTGCTCCAGTTCTTCGAGCGGCAGACCGCCGATCTCTTCCGGCGTCGACGCCGCGGCGAACAGCCGCCTCGTCGCCCCGGCGGTCGCCTCGTCCTTGGTTCGCGCGCTCAGGATCGTGGATACGAGCACCTTGAAGGGATCGCGCTCGGTCTCCGCGATCAACGTGACGATCGGCAGTTCCGAGCCCTCCAGGTGCCGCCGGATACGGCGAAGCATCGCCGCCAGGCGGCGGTTCGTCGGCGGCGTCGGCGGCGCGGGCACGGCGCCCGCGAGAATACCGCCGCCCGCACCGGCTGTTACCTTGGCGTGATGAACGTGGCTCTCAGCGGCGCCTCGGGACTCATCGGCGGCGCCTTCGTCGACAGCCTGGAAGCCGACGGTCATCGCTGCCGGCGGCTCGTCCGTCGCACCCCGTCAGGGCCAGATGAACTCGAGTGGCGGCCTGAACGCGGCCTGGTCGAATCGCCGGCGGCCGAGGGCCTCGACGCGCTGATTCACCTGGCGGGCGAGAACGTCGCCGCCGGCCGCTGGACCGCCGCACGGAAACGCAGGATCCGCACCTCGCGCGGCCCCGGCACCCGCCGGATGGTCGAGTCGCTCGCCAACCTTGAGCGACCGCCCGGCGTCTTCATCTGCGCCTCGGCGGTCGGCTACTACGGCGACCGCGACGGCGAAGTCCTGGACGAGGACTCGCCGCCCGGGGAGGGCTTCCTGGCCGCCGTCTGCCGGGACTGGGAAGCCGCCGCCCTGCGAGCGTCCGCGGTCTGCGAGCGTGTGGTGATGCTGCGGTTCGGGGTCGTGCTCTCGGCACGCGGCGGCGCACTGGCCAGGATGCTGCCGCCTTTCCGGCTTGGCCTGGGGGGAAGGCTCGGATCGGGGCGGCAGTACTTCCCCTGGATCCACATCGACGACGCGGTGACCGCGATCCGGCACCTGATGGACCGCGATGTTCGGGGCGCAGTCAACCTCGCCGCTCCGGAGCAGGTCACGAACGCGGGCCTGACCTGGTCCCTGGCACGAACCCTGCGACGTCGGGCCCCGCTACCGGTGCCCTCGCTCGCCCTCCGCGCCGCCTTCGGAGAGATGGCGAACGAGACCCTGCTCGCCAGCGCCCGCGTAGTCCCCAGGGTTCTGCGGGAAACCGGGTTCGAGTATCGCTTTCCGAAGCTCGAGGCGGCGCTGGCCCGCGAGCTGTCGCCCGATACGCCCGCGAGAACGTAGAATCCGGGAAGCGAAACGCAACCCGGCGTGTTGCGTATTCGTGAGTGCGGCCGGCAACCTCGATGCCGGCGCCAGGACAGAGCCGGCAGCGAGTGGAGCCCCTCCTCCGAGTCCCAGCCAACCCGGCGCAAACAGACCCCGACCACCATGGCCTTCAAGCTCGAACGACGCGAGACGACCAGGGCGAAGTTCGCCCCCGGTTCCCTCCATCTCGGCGGCTCGCCGTACGAGTTGGAGCCGGAGAGCAGGACCCCGCTGCGAGTCGCCGTCATCGCGACGATCGCCTTTCACGCGCTTCTGTTCGTCATCAGCTTCCCCACCATGAGACCGCGGGCACTCCAGGCCGCGCAGGCGCCGAAGGCGTTCGTCGTCCAGGCCGTCCGCTTCAAGCCGCCGCCACCGGCGAAGGCGGAACCCGTTCCGCAGCGCAAGACGAAGAAGATCCCGATTCCCGACCCGACCCCCGACGAGCCCGAACCGCTGATCCGGGAACAACTCTTCGAGGCGCCGCAACTGGAGATCGACGGCATCGCCGATGTCCTGTTCGACCTCCCCGAAGCCCCGTCGCCCGCCGGACCGCCTGGAACCCTGTTCGTCGAAGGCGACGTTCTGCCGCCCAAGAAGACCTATGCTCCGCTGCCCAACTACACCGAGGAGGCCCGCCAGGCACGCGTCCAGGGCGTCGTCATTCTCCAGGCTGTCGTCGACACCCTGGGCAACGTCGGCTACGTCAAGGTCCTCAAGGGCCTGCCGGAAGGCCTCACCGAGTCCGCCGTCCAGGTCGTCCAGGAATGGCGCTACGAGCCCGCCACCCTGAACGGCGAACCGGTCCCGGTCTACATCAACCTGACCGTCAACTTCTCGCTGCAGTAGAGCGGCGCGTCGACCGGGGACCGGCTCTGCCGGATCGCCCGACCCACAGCAGAAAGCGCTTCACGAGCCGCCACGTTCCGTTTGGCGAACACTTCTGTGCGTCAACAGACTTTGAGAAACACTCTTTGGCACGAAGTGTTCGTCAAACCCGGCGTGTGGACGTGACACGCCACAAGACACCTCGCCCGGATCCCTTGGCGAACACTTCCGTCCGTCAACAGACTTTGAGAAACACTTACTTCCACTAAGTGTTCGCCAAAGACGTGACATCGAGTATCCTTCAACGACGATGGCGCCCGTCCACTATCGACCGCAGAGCTTCCCACCCGACGACCGGCTCGACTGGGCGGAACTCCTGCCCCTGATCGGCCCGACCACGGCCGCCGTCGCACGGTATGGCGGACTGCTCGAGGCCGTACCCGATCCGGATGTTCTGCTGGCGCCCCTCGGTACCCGGGAGGCGGTGCTCTCGTCGCGCATCGAAGGCACGCAGGCGACGACCCGGGATGTCCTGGAGTACGAGGCCGGCCAGAAGCCGCCATCGCCGGAACGCCGGGACGACGTCGTCGAGGTCCTGAACTACCGCGCCGCCATGCGCGAAGCGCGGACAATGCTGGCGGAACTCCCCCTCTGCCTCCGGGTCGTGCGCCGGGCGCACCGGCTGCTGCTCGAAGGAGCGCGCGGCAGCGGCAAGGCGCCCGGAGAGTACCGTCGCATCCCGAACTGGATCGGTCCCCCGAACTGCAAGATCGAGGAAGCCAGCTTCGTCCCGATAGAGGCCGACAAGTTGCCCGACGGGCTGACCCGGTGGGAGAACTACCTGCACGGCGACGCCGGCGACTGCCTGGTGCAACTCGCCATCCTGCACGCCGAGTTCGAGGCGCTGCACCCCTTCCTCGACGGCAACGGTCGACTGGGGCGAATGCTCGTCCCCCTCTTCCTGTGGCAGAAGGAACTGATCGGTCAGCCGACCTTCTACATCAGCGCCTTCCTGGAGGCGAACCGCGACGCGTACTACGAACGCCTGCTTGCCGTGTCGCGCGACGACGACTGGACCGGCTGGTGCCGCTTCTTTCTCCAGGCGATCCGTGCACAGGCCGACGACAACGCCGGCAGAGCCCGAGGCATCCTCGACCTCTACGAGACCACCAGGAAGAGAGTCGTAAACCTCACGCACGCCCGGCACGCGCTCGAAGCCCTCGACTTCGTCTTCGAGCGCCCCATTCTCAGCAGCAGGGACCTGAGCGCCCGCCGCGACGTTCCGGTCCATGCCGCCCGCCGCATCCTGAGCGCCTTCGAGAACGACGGCATCCTGACGCTCCTCCGGCCGGCCGGGGGCCGCAGCCCGGCCATCTTCATGTTCGACGAACTCCTCGACATCGCCGAGGGGAGCGACACTGAGTAGCCGCTTCGCCGAACCGAAGACCGCTGGCAGCGACTTGACCGAAGCACTCCGACAAAGTGTGCAGGGCCGCCGCTGCTACTCCGAGCCGGACTCCGTGCTCGCCGCCTGCCCCTTCTTCTCGTAGTACTCCTTCTCGAGCAGCCGGGCGCCTCGCAGGATGTTGCCCATCGCGTAGTTGCCTTCGTGGCAGGCGTACTCGTAGAGGAGGTCGTCGGTTCCCGGCCAGATGAGCTCACCGCTGTAGGGCGCGGCGTAGTCCGTGTCGTGGACCGTGAAGCCGTAGAGCAGGTCGTTCGGGCCGTGGCGGCTGAAGCGCTCGATGACCTTCAGGCCGTCGCGCGGGTCGCTCTGGCTGTCGAGGAAGTTCGTCGTCTCGACGACCAGGGTGTCGCCTTCCCACCAGCCGATCGAGTCGCCGCCCATCGAGCGGTACTCGGCGGGCGGGTGCTCGGCGTTCAGGCGAACCACCTTCGCCCAGTGCATCCACTCGACCAGGATGACGACGTGGTCGTCGGTCTGGGTGATCGTCTTCAGGTTGTTGTAGGGCAGTGAGCGGACCGGCGTGGTGGCGACGCCGGTGTAGATGCAGCGGTCGCCGGGCGTCAGCGTCTCGGGGCCGTCGTAGGGGTCGTCACCGGCTTCGATCCACCAGGCGTCGCCGGTGTTCCGGTAGAGGTAGGGATTGACCGTCGCCCGCCGCGCCTTCCCCGCCTCGGTCAGCTCCGGCATGCGGCCGTTCGGCGGGTCGATCAGCACCGAAGTCCGGTACCGGCCATCGATCGGGTAGGCCTGGTTGCCGAAGTCGAGCCAGAAGAAGTTGTAGCCGCCGACCGCGCCGGCCGCGCCCGCGGAGCCGTCGCCGCCCGGCGGCGGCGCCTCGCGGCCCGGGTCGCTGACGGCGTTGGCGGCAGCGTCGGCCGCGGCCATGCCGGCAGCGATCCGCTCCGCTTCCTCCGCGGTCATGAACTGCTTGTCGCCGAGGCGGGGATCACGCTCGAAGGGCGTCAGGTTGGCGACGTCATAGTTGCCGGACAGGTCGGGCCGCCCGCTCGCGGTGCGCGGGATGTCGTCGTCCCCGGCCGCGACGACCGGCGCCGCGAGGAACGCGAGAAGCGTGAGGCAGGCGAAGGGAATGAGGGGAACGAGGGCTTTTCGGGACAGCGACATGGCGGCTCTCCTTGCGGGGATTGGCTGGGCCGAGACTACCGCAGGTCCCCTGCCTGTCAGCGCGGCGGCAGCCAGCCGCGGGGAGGTGCGAAGTAGACCTTGAAATTGGCTTCGCGCCGCCGGTCGGAGGACTGATTCTCGAACACGCCGTAGACGAACGTGCCGTGCTCGAGGCGGTGGATCACCGGGTTGCCCCGCCAGCCGGCCTCGCCGATCTCGCACGGCTGATCCGGCAGGCAGCTTCCCCGGTTCTGAAGGTCCGCGGCCTCGTACTGGAAGCCGACGAACCGCGCATCCGCGGGGAGGAAGATACCGAGAACCTGGCAGGACCGTTCCGGGTCGAGGATCGGCAGCAACAGTTCCTGGACTTCGGTGCGCACCTCATCGGGCAGCAACCTCAGCACGTCGTTGCCGGCGGGTTCGGCGAGCGACCCGGCGTAGACCCGGAAGTCCGCGGGCAACGACGCTTCCACGATCTTCGCCACCCGCCCCATCCGATCGACGAGATCGGGGGCGCATGCGACCGTCTCGGCCGTCCTCGGCGCGGCGGGCCAGTTGCTCGCCACCGACCACTCGCCGGGCCCGCACTCGGGGCAGGCGCCGGCGCGCAGCAGCGTGCGGTTCGGCACCAAACGGACCGCAACCGCTTCCGGCTCGGGCTCCGGTACGGGCTCGGGCTCCTCGACCGCCGGACGCTCCTCGACCGCCGGACGCTCCTCGACGGGCGGGTCCGGCGCCGGTTGTTCCGCCACAGCCACAGGCTGCGCCGCCGGTGTCCCGACGGTCCGGGCGACGTTCTCCCGTCGCAGCCGGCGCTCCCGTTGCTCGGCCCGACGCTCCGCCCGTCGCTGGGCCCGGGTGATCGCACGCGCCGAGCCAGCGCTTGCCGTTGTCGTCGCTACGCCGACGCCCGAGTAGCCGACGTTCATCGGCGCCCAGAAGGGGCCCGTGCGCTGGCGCGAGGTGAATCCGACCTCCGGCCGCTTCCCGTCCTCCAGCCTCAGGTAGGAACTCACGATCATGAACCCCTCGCGCCGCAGTTCGACCTGCCACTCGCCTGCCGAAAGACCGCTGACTTCCGCCACGCCGGATGCGTCGGTCAGCAGCGGCGGCGGTCCGCCCGAGCGCTCGGACTCGGCCAGAAACGCCATGACCGTGACCCCGGGCAACGGCTGCCCGGCGTCATCCGTGACCAGCACCTGAAACCCGTTGCCGCCGCTCCACTCCTGGGCCGCCGCGACCGCGGGAACGGCCGCGAGGATCACCGCCAGGGTCGAAAGGAGCCGGCTCGTCGTCATCCAGTCGCCCCCGGCGGCGTCACGTTCTTCTCCGGAGGCTTGTCCGGCGGACGTCGACGATCGCGCCAGGTGCCGGTCATCAGCGTGAGCAGTCCCAGGATCAACTCGTCGACGAAGGGCAGCACGTCGGGGACGAACAAATCGATGAGGAAGACGACCGCCAGAACGACGAACAACTGCGGGAAGCGCAGGCGGCCCAGGAAGGAGAACAGCGACGAGTCGCTGGGGCCGCGGCTCGGCGTCGTCTGATCGGCCATCAGTTCGGAGTCTACCTTTGGCGCGCTAACCTCCGCGCCGTGAACGAGCCGGCGATCGTCTACCCCGCGCTCGCGTTGGCCGGCTGCGTCGCCGGCGCGTTGAACGTGGTCGCGGGGGGCGGCTCCTTCCTCACGCTGCCGATCCTCATCTTCTTCGGTCTCCCTCCCGGCGTCGCCAACGGCACGAACCGGGTCGCTATCCTGCTCCAGAACGTCGTCGCCTCGTGGGGCTTCCACCGCCACGGAGTGCTCGACCGGCGGGCGATCCTGTGGGCCGCGCTGCCGGCGACGGCCGGCGCCGGCCTCGGTTCCTGGGCCGCGCTCCTCATCAGCGACGACGCATTTCGCCGGGTGCTGGCGGCGCTGATGGTCGTCGTGACCCTGTGGACTCTCTTCTCACGGCGCAAGGAACCGGACGAGCAACCCGCGTCCCTGCGAGTCGGTCTGCTGGCGCTCGGCTTCTTCGGAGTCGGCGTCTACGGCGGCTTCGTTCAGGCCGGAGTCGGCTTCTTCATTCTCGCGGCGACCTCGCTCGCCGGCCTGGACCTGGTCCGAGGCAACGCCGTAAAGGTGCTCAGCGTCCTCTGCTTCACCGGCCTGTCGCTGCTGCTCTTCGCGCTCTCCGGTCGCGTCGACTGGGCCTTCGGCCTGGCGCTCGCGGTCGGCAACATGGCCGGCGGCTGGCTGGGCGTGCGGCTCACCGTGCTCAAGGGTCACGCCTGGGTGCAGCGCGTGGTCACCGTCACCGTCATCGTGTTCGCGGTCCGCCTCTGGTTCGGCTGAACGCCACGGGACGGTCGCCGCTTCGGGGCGCGTTGTTGTCCGCGGGTCAGAGGACCCGCGGCTACTGACCGGCGGGGCGCTGGCGCACCCAGTGTGCGGCGCTATGCTCCGCGCCGCATCGACGAAGGACGAACGGACGGAAGAAGGAGAACGACCTTGGCTTACGACGCATTCGACCTGAGCGGAACGGTGGCTCTCGTCACCGGCGGCAACTCCGGTATCGGCCTCGGCTTTGCCGAAGGACTCGCCCAGGCGGGCGCCGACGTCTGCATCTGGGGCACGAACGAGGAGAAGAACGCGAACGCGCGGGAGCAGTTGGCGCGCCACGGCACGCGGGTGGAGGCCCTGCGCTGCGACGTCGGCGACGCCGACGCCGTAGCGGCCTCGTTCGCGCGCACGGTCGAGCGACTGGGCAAGGTCGATTCCTGCTTCGCCAACGCCGGAATCGGCGGCCGCGGCACGCCCTTCGTCGACATGTCGATGGAGGAGTGGCGACGGATCTTCCAGGTCAACATGGAGGGTGTCTTCCAGACCTTCCAGCAGGCGATCCGGCACATGGTCGAGCGCGGCGAGGGCGGCTCCCTGGTCGCGACCAGCAGCCTGTCGGCTGTCTTCGGCGCGCCGCGCAGCGAGCACTACGCGTCGACCAAGGCGGGGCTCAACGCGATGGTGCGCGGCCTGGCGGTCGAGCACGCGCGCCACGGCATCCGCGTCAACTCGGTGCTGCCGGGCTGGATCGCCACCGCCATGACCGAGCGGGCGATCAACACGGAAGCGTTCCAGACGAAGGTCCTGCGGCGGGTCCCGGTGCGCCGCTGGGGCGTCGGCGAGGACTTCAGCGGCATCGCCGTCTACCTGGCGAGCAGGGCATCGTCGTACCACACCGGCGACGAGTTCGTGATCGACGGCGGCTACGCCTGCTTCTAGAGAACTGGCCGCCCACTGGGTGCGCGGGTCTTCTGACCCGCTGCCGCCGCAGGCGGCCAGGAAGCGCGCCAGCCGTCAGGCTGGCTCCTCTCTGGGCGGCCAGTTCTCCATCGAGCGGAAGATCGGGACGACGACCTCCGGCATCCGGCAGTGGTTGCCGGTCGCCTTGTCGACCCAGACGTGGTCCGTCCGGCCCTCGACCAGCACCCGTTCGTCGACCTCCACCCGGTAGCCGAAGCTCATCGCGCGGCTCTTCAGTCGATCGAGCCAGCACCGGACCCGCACCCGGTCGCCGTAGCGGGCGCCGCCCCGGTACTTCAACTGGACCCCGGTGACCATCAACCAGTAGCCCTCGTCCTCGATCTTCCGGTACGCCATGCCGGCGACCCGGCAGTGATGGGTACGGGCGAGCTCGAACCACACCAGGTAGTTCGAGTGGTGGACCACGCCCATCTGGTCCGTCTCCTTGTAGCGGACCTCGATCTCGACTTCGCTGGCCGGCACCTCGAGGCCGGCGACGTTCACGGCGGTACCCGTCATCCCGGTCATGTCGGCCCGCGACTGTAGCGAAACACGGTGACGACGATCTTCCAGCCGGCGCGGACGGTCCCCGAGACCGTGCCGGTGATCTTCGAGACGCCCGTCCGGCGGCGGTAACTGACCGGCGCCTCGACGACCCGCAGACCCCGCCGCAGCGCCTTGACCTGCATCTCCGCCGTCCAGCCGAAGTTCGGATCCCGCATGCCTAGCGACTCGAGCGCCCGCCACGAGATGGCGCGGAACGGCCCCAGGTCGGTGTAGCGGTGGCCGTAGAGCAGGCGCACGAGCAGGCAGGCGAAGCGGTTGCCCCATCGCGCCTGCGGCAGTAAAGCGCCCGGTTCGGCCTCTCCCAGCACCCGCGAGCCGATGACCAGGTCTGCCTCGCCGCGCACGATCGGCTTCACCAGCCGCGGAAACTCGTCGGGATGGTCCGAGTAGTCCGCGTCCAGGAAGACGACCACCTCGGGCGGTCCGCTCCGCCGCAGGTGGTCGAGCCCGGCCAGACAGGCGCTGCCGTAGCCCTGGACCGGCGCCGGCACGACCTCGGCCCCGGCTTCACGCGCGCGCGCTGCCGTCCCGTCCCGCGAGTTGTTGTCGGCGACGACGACGCGGCGCACCAGGCCGACCGGCAGGTCCGCCAGCACCAGGCCGATCGACTCCTCCTCGTTGTAGGCGGGGATGACGACGTCGATCGCCGGCGCGGTCACAAGGTGACGCCGAAACGGTTCCGCAGCACGAACGCGAAGGCGAGGGAGAGGATCAGGAAGGCGACCAGCCAGTGGACGTCGAACAGGCCGAAGAAGGAGATCGAGGCGGTGCCGTACTGCACGTCGATTCGTTCGATCGGCCCGCCGCGCGGAAGCGAGGGCTCCGCCGGGTAGAGCAACTGGTCGAGAATCGCCGCCCGGCGTCTGGTCGGCGAGCGCCGCACCCACAGCGCGCCGGCGTCCGGATCGGCGACGAAGAGGCTCTTCGTGAAGGCCCCGCCATCCGCGCGCACGACGAGTTCGTGTCGCCCCGGCTCGTCCGCCCGCAGGCGCCACACGACCTGCCGCAGGCTCGGCACCCAGACCTCGGCCGTCTCCACGGCGACGCCGGGCGGCGCCTCCACCTCGATCGGCGGCCGCGGCGCGGTTTCATCCCCTCCCGCGGCCGCCGGTTCAGCCGCCGCCAGGTCGACGATGAGCAGCGTCTGCTCGCCGACTTCGAGCCCCTCGTAGCCGTAGTGGAACTGCATCTGGGCGATCAGCAGCATGAAGGGCACGATCATCCACAGCAGCGGCACCAGGTTCAGCCGAAGATAAGTCACGTTCTCGCGCAGCAACCGAAGCTGGGCCGCCAGCACGGCCCGCAGGTCGTCGTTGAACAGCCGCACCTCGAGCAGGTGCCCGAACAGCCGCCGCTTCACCGCGGCGATCGCCGGCTGGTTCGACGTCCAGCGGTAGACGAGCAGCGCGAAGATGCCCGAGACCAGTGCCACGACGGCCACCGGCACGATCGGCGGCAGGGCCGCGAAGGGCCGGAGCGCCACGTCGAAGACGGCGCGAAGGGCGGCGTTCAGAAGGGACATCGGCGGCGTTCGGGCAGCGCTAGGAGATGTACCCCAGGCCGCGGAGCCGCTTCTCGATCTCCTCCCTCGACTCGGCGCCTTCGAGCTTGGCCAGCTCCTTCTCCAGAGCGTGCGTGATGAACTCCTCGACGGACGAGTAGCCCGCGATGTCGCTGTAGCGCTTGACGCGCGCGATGAGTTCCTTGTCGAGCTTGACCTTGCCGCCGCCGAACATCTCTTCTCCTTCGCTACCGATCCTGTTCCAGCCGGTTCAGGGAGAACCCGTCGCCGCGCCGCCCGTCAGGGGCGGGAACCCGTCCACGCCGTACTCGGCCAGGATCGAGCCCGGCAGGTCGACAATGCTCCGAGCCGGACGGCCAAGCGGACGGCTGAGCAGCAGGACCCCCGGCACGAGCCGGTGGTCCATCATGTGATCGCCGCTCCAGGCGCTGTCGTTGTCGCTGAAGACCTCACCCACCACCTCGCCCGACGCCGACTCCGTCGCCCCGCGATAACCCTTGCCGTAGCCGACGATCAGATCGGGACCGATCGCGGCCCCTTCCTGGAAGGCGTAGTCCTCGCGAAGGTGGACCTCCGTGATCGCGCGCAGGCCCGTCTCCGGGTCGACGACCGCCAGCAGTTCCCGCTTCAGCTCCCGGACCAGGTCGAGGCGCTCCGCCGCCGTCACCGTGCCGTCGCGCTCACGGCCGCGCAGGTTGACGTAGAGACCCGAAAAGCCGATCCCGTAGGCCCGGGTGTTGTCCCAGTCGATGTTCAGGAGAAAGCCCTCGTCCGCGAAGGAGTCCGGACTTCTCGGCGTCAGGTAGCCCCTCTCGAGCAGCCAGGCGTTCAGGTGGAAGGCGCGGCGCCAGGAGGCGAAGCCGTGGTCCGACATGGCGATCAGCAGCGGCTCGTCCGCGCCGCCGTCGCCGAGGCCGGCTTCGGCTTCGAGCCGATCCAGCGTCTGCCCGACGATCGCGTCGAGGCCCTCGTAGAGGGTCGGGATCAGGTCCTCGTGCACGGGGTCGGCTTCCGGATCGTAGGCCGGGTGCTCGGGGTCCCGCGACCGCCAGCGGACGTGGCCGATCTGGTCGACGTTGCCGAAGTAGTAGAACAGGAAGCCGCCCTCCTCCTCGAGGAAGCGGTCCAGGACGTAGCCGTACTGCTCTGCGACCTCGTCGCCGGCGATCTTGGCCTGGACCAGGAACTCCTCGGGCGTGAACACGCCCTCCGTGAGGGTCTTCGTGTCCTCGGGCATGCCCTCCGTGTAGAAGCGATCGACCGCCTCCGCGAGTTCGGCCGCGAAATCGGGCGGCGTCGAGATTGGCGCCGCGGGCGAGATCGGATCGTGGTCGATCGGGCTGACGTAGAGCTCGAACTCCGGCTTGAGCGCACGGAGGTACATCCGGCAGATGCCGCGCAGGTGCTGGGTCGGCATCATCTCGAAGTCGACCTCAAGCCAGTCGCTCCACTCGCCGACCTCCAGCACGATCTCCTGGTCGCCGAGCTCGATCTTGGCGCTCTCCGTCTCCGGATCGAGGTACACGGTGAACGGCACGGTCAGTTGCTCGGGCTCGCGCAGCAACGGGTTGTCGGGCCCGAGCAACTCGGCCTCGACCACATTGTCGTAGATGTCGAGTTCGACGATGTCGCCGCCGCTGACGTCCCGGTCGGCGAACAACTCCGACGTGTAGAAGGTGAAGGTGCCGTCCGTGCCCAGGACGTCGCTCGTGCCCATGCCCGAGAGTTCCCGGCTCGCCGTGCCCGAGACCGGGAAGTTCGCCGGCATGCGGATGACCGTCGTGCGCACTCCGTGATCCTCCAGCACGTCCCAGAACGGGGTGCCATGCCGGAAACGCTCGTAGTCGCCGCCAGTGAGCGGGAACTGCCAGGGACCGACGTCCAGGTAGAGGCCGCCGGAGGAGGCGGCGGCGGTCGACGGGTACGGGATCATCGTCTCCGGATCCCGGTGCAGGAAGTCGAAGATGCCGTGGCCGCCCGGGTCCATGCCGGTGATGAAGCTCGACCAGGCGACGGGGCTGTGCGGCGGGATCGTCGTCTCCAGTTCCGTGAAGCCGCCCATGGTCTCGAGCCGGGCGAAGTTCGGCAGCCTCCCTTCGTCGATCAACTGCCGGGTGAGCGCGGGGTCCAGGCCGTCGAAGCCCAGCACGATGACCTTCGGCCCCTCGGACGGGCCGACGCCGCCGCCGCCGCAGCCGACCGCCAGGGCGACCAGGAGCATCATCGCCGCAAGGAGGACCAGCCGCTTCACGCCGCCGCTCCCGCAGCCCTGCTCTTCAGAGTCGCGCGGTCGAGAGCGGCCGGGTCGAAGACCGGCTCTCCCTCCATGTAGTCCGGCTTGTCGATGCCGAACAGGGCCAGCGCGGTGGGCGCCATGTCGAGCAGCGACAGGTCGTCGCCGCGGTTGACCGGACGGCTGCTGAAGAAGACGCCGGGAACCAGCCTCGGGTCGACGCAGTGGTCGCCGCTCCAGGCCTTCGTGTTGTCGGAGAAGACCGGGCCCGCGACGACGCCGACCGCGCAGTCCCAGGACACCCGGTAGCCGTCGTTGTAGCCCACGATCACGTCAGGGGCGTTGCCCTTGTAGGGACCGGTGTACAGGTCGTCGGCGTCGAAAGCGTCGTTGATGCCGATCACGTCCCGCTCCTCGTCGGGCAGACCCTTCCAGGCCGAGATGAGTTCGCGCTTGAGAGCGCGCGCCTCTTCGCCCGGCTCCACGATGCCGGAGGCCTCGCGGCCCTTGAGATTCAGGAACACGCCGGCCAGGCCGAGCGCGTAGGCCCGGGTGCGTGACCAGTCCACGCCCTCCAGCCACTCCTCGCTGCCGTCGGCGGCTTCGCGCAGCACGAGGTAGCCGTGGTCGAGCAGCCAGCGGTTGAGGTTCACGCCGCGTCGGAAAGAGGCGAAGCCGTGGTCCGAGAGCACGATCAGCAGGTCGTCGTCGTCCAGCTTCTCCATCACCCGGCCGACCAGGGCGTCGTTGTGCCGGTAGTGGTCCTCGATCGTCCGGCGCGCCTTTCCCGTCTTCCGACCCTTCGCCGCCGGGTGTCCGTCCTCCATGTAGCGCCAGAACATGTGCTGGATTCGGTCGGTTGCGTCGAAGACGCAGGTCAGACTCCCCCGCCGCAGGCGCTCCAGGGCGGCGAAGAACATCTCCTCCCGCTCGCGGTCGATGTCGTAGGACTGCCGGAGGAAGGTCGCGTCGTCCGTCACGCCCTCGTTGAGCGCGGTCGTGTCCTCCGCGAGCCCCAGCGTGGCGAAGTCGCCGACCCGTTTCACCAGGTAGGGCGCGTAGTACGAGGGATGGGAGATCGGCATCGCCGGCTTCTCGGGATCGATGTTGATCGCGGTCAGGTAGAGCGAGGTGTGCTCGCCGGCCTCGGTCAGCATCATCCGGGTCAGGCCGTGGACCTTGACCCCGGGCGCGGCGCGGAACTCGAGACGCACCCAGTCCGAAAGCTCTCCTCTCTTGAGCTCCACCGTCTCGCCCGCCACCGTCACGGTCGCGACCTCGGCCTCGCGGTCGACCGCGACCGTCATCGGCGCACGGAGCGGCGGCGGCGGGTCGCCCTCCAGGAAGCTGTTCTCGGGCCCCTCGACCACGCAGTCGAAGTGGTCGGGGCCGGCGCCGTTCGAGGCCAGCGGCACGCGCACGCCGCCCTCGCGGATCGTCTCCGTCGCCGGCCGTGTCGTGTAGTAGAGGAACGTGCCCTGGCTGCCGACGAGGTCCGGCACGCACATCGCCGCCAGTTGCGCGCCGTAGAACCGGTCCGGCGGGAAGGTGATCGGAACCCGGAGCACCGTGCTCCAGACGTTCCGTTCACCCAGCACGGTCCAGAACGGCTTCGACCGCCGGAGCATGCGGATCTCGGGCTTCTGCAGCGGGATCTTCCACTTGCCGAGCTTCAGGAAGCGCTCGACCCGGCCGATATGGGCCGAGGACAGCTTCGGCAGGTAGCTCCGCAGGTCGCGGTCGAGGAAGTCGAAGATGTTGTGCTTGCCCGGATTGGCCCCGGTCGCGAACGTCGACCAGGCGACCGGGGACAGTGCCGGGTAAGTGCTCGCGATCCGCCGGTAGCTGCCCCGCTCGCTGAGGGCCTTGAAGTTGGGGAGCTTCCCCTCCTTCATCAACCGCTCGGTCAACCGCGGGTCCTGGCCGTCCAGACCGACGAAGACGAGCCGCCTGACGTGCGCCTTCGGCGGCTTCTTCCGCCGCACCACCCGCCACAGGGTCCGCACCGGCCACGCCAGAAGCGAGACGAAGGCAAGCGCCACCGTCGCCAGCAGCACGAGGAACGACGACATCAGCGCGAACCCCGCCCCGGGGCCGATGTAGGCCGCCGCCGGCGCCGCGGCCAGGAGCGCCGCAAGAAGCGCCAGCGCGACGGCCTGCGCTCGGCGGGCTGAGTGAGTGCCTGGCATGTCTTCCGGACTCCGGATGGTCGTGGCTGAATCGGGAGCTGGCGCGTTCCCGACACGCCGGCTTGACAGAGCCGGCACGGGCGGGGATTCTATCCGCGCCCGACTGAGGCGCCAGCCCGGCCCCATCTTGCCCATACCCATGAAGCTGGCTAGTATGGGTCGCCATGAAGACGACCGTCGAGATCCACGATGTGCTACTGGAACGGGCCAAGCACCGCGCGAAGGAAACGGGCCAGCCGCTGCGGGCCGTCATCGAGGACGGTCTCCGGCAGCTGTTGGCGAAACCGTTGCCGAAGACAAAGTACAAGATGAAGGACCTGAGCTACGGAAACCCCGACGATCCTGACCCCATGCAGAATCTGACATGGGAGGAGATCCGCGACATCATCTACGAAGGCAGGTGACTCGCCTGATCGCGCTGGACACGAACCTCCTCGTCTACGCCCATCGCAACGAGAGTCCGGTCCACGACGAGGCTTGGGCCATCATCGAGGGCTACGCCGATGGCGACGAGCACTGGGCCATACCCTGGCACTGCTGCGTCGAGTTCCTGAGCATCGTCACGAACCGCCGGATGTGGGGCGAGAACGCTACTCCGCCTGTCGCAGCTTGGCGTCAACTGGAAGAATGGGTTTCGTCACCCTCGGTGCGCCTGCTCTCCGAGACGGACGACTTCCTGCCGATCTTCGCCCGCATGGCGGCCAATCCGAGAATCACGGGTGGCCGCGTACACGACGCCCGCATAGCCGCGGTCTGCATCGCGCACGGCGTGACCGAACTACTGACCAGGGATCGCGACTTCGTCCACTTTCCCGAACTGCGCGTCCGCGATCCGCTGGTCTCGATGTGACTTTCTCGCCGGCCCGCATCTGGCGCCGTGTCCGCTACGGCCGGCCGATCGTCGTCGTCTCCGGCCTCCCCCGCTCCGGGACCTCGATGGCGATGAAGATGCTCGAGGCCGGCGGCATGGAGATCGTCACCGACGGCGAGCGCGAGGCCGACGAGGACAACCCGCGCGGCTACTACGAGGACGAGCGGGTCAAGGATCTGGCGAACGCGCCGGACAAGTCCTGGCTCAGGGCGTCACGCGGTCGCGCGGTCAAGGTCATCTCCTTCCTGCTCAAGGACCTGCCGCCGAACCTGAACTACCAGGTCATCCTGATGCGCCGCGACCTGACCGAGGTGCTCGCATCGCAGCGCAAGATGCTCGACCGCCGCGGCGAGACCGACGACACGCCGGACGAGCGGATGATGGAGCTGTGGCAGGACCAGCTCTGGCGCGTGAACTACCTGCTGAAGAAGGCGCCGCAGTTCGATTCTGTCGAGATCGAGTACGGCGAAGCGCTGCGCGACCCCGCGGCGGCGGCGACGCGCATCGCCGGTCTGGTCGAGGGGCTCGACGAGAAAGCGATGGCCGAAGTGGTCGACCCGGCGCTCTACCGGAACCGGGCCGAGCCTTGCTAGAGCAAGAGCGAAACGCGCGCTCGCTGCGTGGCCGTCCATAGCCGATCTGCTATCTTGAAGACCGCCTCGGGGAACTCGCAGACCCCGAACCACGGGGGCCACCGGCCTCGGGCAACAGAGAGGATCACGCCGATGCAGCACGGAAAAGAGCCGCGCTACCGCCTCGCTGAGGCGGCGAAGATCATCGGGATGCCCGCGCCGACGCTGCGGACCTGGTTCCGTGGGTGGCCTAGCGGAAAGCCGCCCGTCCTCGCTACGGATGGCGGCCCCGACAGTCCGCTGATTCTCAGCTTCTTCAACGTCGTTGAAGCGCGCTTCCTCGACGCTTATCGGCGACGAGGCGTCTCCATGCAGCGAGTCCGACGTGCGCTGAACTTCGTGAGCGAGCACCTGTCCGGCTTCGAACGCCCGCTTCTGAAGCCCGAGTTTGAAACCGACGGCAGGGCGCTCTTCATCGAGCTGCAGGAGGAGGCCAGCGACGCGGCCATGCTGCTGGACGCCACCGGCGGCGGTCAGCTCGTCTGGCCAGAGGCGGTGCGAGAGCACTTCCAGTCACTTGTCTTCGACGACCGCGGTGATCCTTCCAGGCTCTGGCTCGACGACCGGCACGAGGTGATGCTGGATCCGCGTTTCGGCTGGGGTCTGCCGGTGATCGCGGGGTCCGGGGTCCGAACGGACGTCCTCTTCGAGCGCTCTGAAGCCGGTGAAGAGCTCGACGCGATCGCAGAGGACTTCTCGCTGAAGACGTCCGAGGTCGAGACCGCGGTGGCCTGGGAACGAGTGGCCCGGCGCGCGGCGTAGCCCTCCCGACGGCAAGGCGAGCAGATTCCGATGCCGACTGGCCCGGACGACGCCCCGTGCGTGACGTTCTTCTTCGACCGCTCGATCGGCAAGGCCGTCCCAAAGGCTCTGCGAACCGTCCGCGTGCCCGCCGTCTCCCACGACGCCCAGTACCGGGCTCAACAGATCGTCCCGGACGAGACGTGGATCGAGGAGCAGACGGCACTCGGACACGTCCTGGTGACCAAGGACAAGGGAATCCGCCACCGGGACTCGGAGAAGGCAGCCATCCGATCGGCCGAGGCGAGGCTCCTCGTGCTCACCGACAAGCGCGCAACCCGCCTAAGAATGCTGCGGGCGATCATGATCGCATGGCCGAAGATGATGAACATCATCGGCACGGAGCCGACGGGTCCATGGATCGTCACGATTGGCGCGGGCGGCGCGCTGAAGAAGGTGCTCTAGTAGCCCGTGGAAGAAGCCAGAACGCATTCGAGCGACGATGTCCAACCCTGCGATCCTGGGTCGAAAGCGGCCCCGCTATCCTCATTCATCCGGCCTCGTTGGGCGCACGCCTACCCGCTCTCGGCGCGCCACTGACTTCCCTGCGGGCTGCTAAAGGCAGCTAACACGCCGTCGTGCGCGAGCCAAGGAACGAAATCGATGGTGGGCGACCCATTCCGGCCAGCCGCTAGCATGCGCCGACCATGACTCGCGAAGCGGAAATCGGCTCTGTACGAGAGCTATCAACGGTCGGCAAGCTGTGGCGTGGAGAGACGGACTTCACTCGGTGGCTCGCCCGGAACATCGGAGACCTCGACAGGGTCCTCGGCCTCGGCCTGCGGGACGCTCGGCCGGAAGAGAAGGCGGGCGCCTTCCGCGTGGACATCGTTGCGGAGACCTACGACGACAGCATCGCCATCGAGAACCAGTTCGGACAGAGCGACCACAAGCACTTCGGGCAATTGCTGACGTACATCGCCCATCCCGACCAGCAAATCAGCCAAGGCATCTGGATCGTCGAGAGCGCTCGTGACGAGCACGTCAAGGCGGTCGAGAGGTTGAACGAGGCCGAAACGGTCAGGATCTGGATGGTCAAGGTGAGCGCCATCAGGATCGGGGATTCTTTCCCTGCGCCGCTCTTCGAGATCATCGTCGCGCCTCTCGAAGCCGGGGAGTCCAGCGACTCTTGGACAGGCACCGAGGCTGATCGCGGTCTAAAGGGCCCCCAGATCAAGGCGCGGCACTTCCAGACCGCGTTGTTCGCCCAAGCAGAGCAAGACGCGATCAACTCGCCGTTCCGGCGGCTCTCTCCGAGGCCGGCCCAACAGAGGGACACACCCGCGCTCGGCCAAGGACTGCTCTACCGACTTGCGGTCAAGCAAGGTGAAGCCCGCGTTCTCGTAACGAACCGAAAGCCCAGGAACGGTCCGGGAACATGGCTCGAGTTGTACGACGAACTGAACGCCGAGTCCGACCGGATCGCCTCCGAGTTCGCCAACGCCGGACCGCAACGGGAGTTGATGTGGTGGGACGATCGCTCGACCAACGGCCGTTGGGGCGTCACTTACGCGGTGGACATCGATCTCGAAAGACCAGACAAGGAGAAGCTGCGCGAACTGAACCAGGCCGCGGCCGCCATGAAGGCAGTGTTCGACCCTCGCATCGAGCGACTCTCCGACAAGTTCGAGGAGGCTTGACCCGCGCGACCAAGCTGGCGGACGCGCTCGGCCGGCGTCAGTACACCCCGACCGTCGTCGCCGACGCCAGCCTCGCGAACGGCCGCACGCCGCTCACGCCGTCCCAGGGATAGTCGACGTAGGGCTGTTCCCGCTCGCCCTCGTCGCGCTCCAGGAAGCCGGGGACAAAGAACTCCCGGGTCAGCGTCGTGAGGCGCACGCGGCCGGTGGCGCCGTAGTCGACGACCTGGTCGGGGTCGTCGGGGTTGACGACTTCGAGCACGGCCCGCGGCTGCGGCGCGTAGTAGGCGATCGTGTAGCCCTCGGCGGCGGTCACGGGCCGCGAGGCGGCGAGACCCATCAGGGTGTTGCCGTAGGTCGGCGTCATGTAGACGCCGTCGAGCAGCTCTTCGACCGCGAAGCGGGTCCATTGCGGCGTGAACTCGGTGCCGCCCGAGAAGATGCCCTTGATCCCCGTGTCGGCGAGAGTCTGGCCTCGGTCCTCGAGCGCCAGGCACAGGGACTCCAGCAGCTTCGGCGTCGCGAACATGGCCTGGATGTCGTGCCCGGCCGACAGTACCGAGAGAGCCTGGTCGATCACGTGATCCTTGTATGCCTCGAGGTGCTCCATCCAGCCCTTCTTGATCAGCTTGATCACCCAGCGCGGGTCGAGGTCGACGCAGAAGCAGATGCCGCCGCGGTACTGGCAGAGGTGCTCCACCGCCAGGCGCAGGCGGCGCGGGCCGGAGGGACCCAGCATCAGCCAGTTGGAACCAGGCGGGAAGTGCTCGTCCGGCAGGCTGGCGCTGAACAGCTCGTAGTCCGTGCGGAAGTCGTTCAGCGCCACCCGGCTCTTCGGGATCCCCGTCGTTCCGCCGGTCTCGAACACGTAGATCGGATCGTCGGCCATCGCCTTCGGCACCCAGCGCCGCACGGGCCCGCCGCGGAGCCACTCGTCCTCGAACGGCGGGAACTTGCGCAGGTCGGCGTAGCCGGCGACGTCGCTGCGCGGATCGAAGTCGAGCTTCTTCGCGAAGTCCAGCCAGAACGGCGTGCCCGTCTCCGGCGTGAAGTGCCACTCCATCATGTCGCGGACGTGGGCATCGAGTGCTTCCCTGGCCTGTGCCTGAGCGTCAGCGCTGGCGACTTCCATTTTCTGGCTCCAATCGGATCGGTCCTGCTGTCGTCGGCGACTTGCCGAAGCGGCGGCAGACTACAGCACGCGTCGTAGTTTCGGCGAGCGGGGTTACTCCGCTAGCGCGAACACCCACAAGACGCCACCCTCGGGCACGTAGGTCCTCGTGCCGATCGCTCCGTCCAGGTGAGCCGTGCCGCGCTGGGCGTCCACGCCCCAGCCCGACTGGACCGCGATGTACTGTACGCCGTCGACTTCGAAGGACGTCGGCACGCCGGTGACGCCGGAGTTCGTCCGCTGGCGCCAGAGCAACTCGCCGCTCGCCGCGTCGAAGGCGCGGAAGTAGCGGTCGCTGGTGCCGCCGACGAAGACCAGACCGCCCGCCGTCGTCAGCACCGGGCCCCAGAGCTTGCGCTCGAACTCGACGGTCCAGACCTGCTCCCGCGTGTCGAGGTTCCAGGCCTGGAGTTCGCCGTAGTGGTCGGCCCCCTCCCGCGACACGAAGCCGCCTTCCATGCCCATGAACGTGCGCCCCGGACGGTAGTCCTGCTCGACGCCCTCGAGGTGCGAGCAGGTGTTCTCGTTGGCCGGGATGTAGAGCAGCCTCGTGTCCGGGTTCCAGGCGGCCGGCGGCCAGTTCTTGGCCCCGGACCAGGACGGGCAGAAGACGGCGCGCTCCCCGGTGCCCGGCGTCCTGGCCGGGTCGTACTCGGGCCGGCCGGTCTCCGGGTCGATCGACGTGAACACGTCCTGGTAGACGAACTTCGTCGCGTCCAGGAAGTCGATCGAGTCGGCGCCGCGCTCCAGGATCCAGAGATAGGCGTTCCGGCCTGGATGCACCAGCGCCTTGCGGGTGCTCCCGTCGCGTTCGACGTCGATGAGCAGCGGCGGATCGACCTCGTCCCAGTCCCAACTGTCGTTCCAGTGGTACTGGTGGTGCGCCTTGAGTTCGCCGGTGTCGACGTCGAGCGCCAGGACCGAGGTGGCGTAGAGGTTGTCGCCCGGTCGGGCGTCCCCCATCCACGGCCCGCCGTTGCCGGTGCCCCAGTAGCTCAGCCTCAGCTCCGGGTCGTAGGTCCCGGTGACCCAGACCGGCACGCCGCCGGTCCGCCAGGTGTCGCCCGGCCAACTGTCATGACCCGGTTCGCCGGGCCCGGGGATGGTGTACGTCTTCCAGAGTTCCTCGCCGCTATCGGCGCCGTACGCGGCGACGAAGCCGCGAATCCCCCACTCGCCGCCCGAGACGCCCACCATCACCTTGCCCTCGACCACCAGCGGCGCGAGCGTCATGTAGTAGCCGCGGGCGTAGTTCTCGACCGCCGTCTCCCAGGCCACTTCGCCGGTTCGGGCATCCAGAGCGAACAGCCGCGCGTCGACGGTGGCGACGTAGACCCGGTCGCCCCAGAGCGCGACGCCGCGGTTCGTCGGGTGCATCTGCCGCAGGTCTTCCGGCAGCTCGGGCACGAAGCGCCACAGCAGCTCTCCCGATCGCGCGTCGAGCGCGAGCACGCGACTGCCTGGCGTGGTGATGAAGAGCGTGCCATCGTTGACGATCGGCGGCGCCTGGTGGCCCTCGTTGATGCTGGTCGAGAACGTCCAGACCGGCTCGAGGGAAGCGACGTTCGAGGTGTCGATCGCGTCGAGCGGGCTGTAGCCCCAGCCGTCGTAGGTGCGCCGGTACATGAGCCAGTTCTCCGGCTCCGGCGAGAGCAGCCGCTCCTGGGTCACCGGCCGGTACGCCCGCTCCTGGGCCATCGCCGGCGCCAGCGCGGCGCCGAAAGCGAGGCCGGCCACTGCGCATCGAACGAACGCGTGCCGATCAACCATCGTCAGAACTCCTCCTCGAAGCGGATCGTGGCACTGAAGCCGCCGGCCGCCACCAGCACGCCATCCTCGGCGCGGAGCGGCAGCGACGGCAGCCGGCGCGGCGCCGGACCGGAGATGACTTCGGCGCCGTCCCGCGGGTCGAACTCCGAATCGTGGCAGGAACAGACCAGGAACCCGGTGTCCTCGGACCAGCCCTCGACGTCGCAGCCGGTGTGGGGGCAGATGCCCGAGTACGCGACGACGCCGTCGACCGACGCCTCGCGCGTTTCCGGCGCCAGCGAATCCGGATCGAACCGCAGCAGCAGCACCTGGTTCAGGAGCGAGCCGTCGCGGACCGCGCCGCTTGACGGGTCCATCGCGAAACTGAAGATCTGCTCGCTGGCCACCGGCACGTCGTCCACCCGGATCGTTTCGCCCTGACGCGGCCCGAACGCGAAGACGAACCGGTCGCCCTCCTGTGGACGGACCCTGCGCGGGTCGTCCGACTGCGCGTGCAACACCTTCAGGCTCCGCGCCCCCAGACCCAGGGCCAGGGCCGACTTGAGAATCGTCCTGCGATCCGTCATGGACGGTCGAGGCTAGCAGTCCGGCGCGCTAAGCCGGTGCTACGATTCCGCCTCTTTCGCGGCCTCCTGAACCACATCGCGGACCGTCCCGGCCCGCCACAGGTACCCAGCATGATCGACATCCCCGCCATCCGTTGGGGCAAGCCCTACGAGTCGCTCGAGAAGGCGACGATCGTCCACTTCGAGACCGGCGAGGAGCTGGCCACGCTGCATCAGACCAACCCCGGCCTGGTCCAGCGCGACATGCGCCGCGCCCAGCGCGCCCGCGACATCCTGCGCCAGATCCCGTCCAGCGAACTGATCTCGATGGTGACCGAGGCCGCCGACCTCTACCTGAACGCGGACCTGCCGCTCGGAAGCGGTACCCAGACCCCGCAGGACTTCGTCCACTACCAGTCGGCGACCACCGGCCTGCCCGAGCACATGTGCCGGGCGAACATGGACAAGAACCACTTCGTCCTGACGAACATGGGCGAGGTGCTCGAGGCCCTGACGCGCGGCCTCGACCTCGACATTCTGGCCCGGGGTCACGGCGTCGAGGAGCGCGGCGTGCCGGTCAGCTACCAGGCCCAGGCGCCGGTGATCGGCCTGGTGCTGCCGTCGAACTCGCCGGGCGTGCACACGCTGTGGATGCCGGTCATTCCGCTCCAGATCGGCCTCGTGTTCAAGCCCGGGCCGCAGGAGCCCTGGACCCCTTACCGGATGACCGAGGCCTTCGCCCAGGCCGGAGTCCCGCGAGAGGCGATCTCGATCTACCCGGGCGAAGGCGACATCGGCGCCGCCGTTCTCGCCTCCTGCTCAAGGAGCATGATCTTCGGCGGCGCGGACACGGTCGCCCGCTACCAGAACGACCCCCGGGTCCAGCCGCACGGCCCCGGTTTCAGCAAGATCCTGCTCGGCGACGACGTCGTCGACGACTGGGAGCAGTACCTCGATGTGATGGTCGACAGCGTCCTGGTCAACAGCGGCCGGAGCTGCATCTCCTGCTCCGGCGTCTGGGCCTCGCGCCACACGGAGGAGATCGCCCAGGCCCTGGCCGAGCGGCTGGCGCCCGTCCTGCCCATGCCGGCCGACGACCCGGAGTCTCCCCTCGCCGCCTTCACCGTGCCCGGCATGGCGAAGGCGATCGACGGCATGATCGAGCGGCAGGTCGATGTCCCCGGCGTCCGCGACCTGACGTCCGAGATCCGCGGCAACGGCCGCCTCGACGAACGCGAGCGCTGCGACTACCTGCTGCCGACCGTGCTCCACTGCGCCGACGCCGAGGTCGAGGCCGCCAACGTCGAGTACATGTTCCCCTTCGTCTCCGTCGTCGAGTGCCCGCAGGCGAAGATGCTGAACGCGATCGACGACACCCTCGTCTGCAGCGCGATCACCAACGACGAGCACTGGCGGCGGCAACTGATCGACGCCACCCACGTCGACCGCCTGAACCTCGGCCCGGTGCCGACGATTCAGCTCAACTGGCTGCAGCCGCACGAAGGGAACATCATCGACTTCCTGTTCCGGGCACGGGCGTTTCAGGAGGCGGAGGTGGCTAAGTGAAACGGATGGTCGCAGGCTTGGGTGCTTCTGATCATCGGCGCCGCCGCCGTCACGACCATGTTGCAGACGCCGGACGGCGGTCCGGCGCTTGCCGAACTCGCCATCGGGTTTGTTGCCGGAGCCTGTTTCCCGGCGGGTTTGGTCCTTCTGTGGGCCGGCTACCGAGCGCGGCGCTCAGACTGAGTCGCGATCACCGGACCAGCACGAAGGCCATTAGTAGCGGCGCCCTTCCTCAATCAACTCGCGAATCGACAGTCCACCCAAGCTGTGGGACTCGCGGAACTTCTTCAGGTTCTCGATCGCAGTTCGCACTTGGTCCGTGTCGACGCCGCGATAGGGGATCAGCTCGGCGACGGGGCGATCGTGCCGGGTGATCACGAACCTCTCGCCCGCCTCCACTCGCTTCAGCAGCCGTAGCAAACCAGTCCTGACCTCAAGTACGCCGATCTCTGACATGGGGTCGCTCCTTCCTGGACCGCAGCAAATCTAGCTGACTGACGGACATCCAGGGTCGACCGGCACCACCGGCGACGCCGACAAGCGAAAGACCGGTGAACCTCGCACCGCTGTACGATCACCCACCATGCGCAAGCAGCTTCCCGGCGGCATCGAGCTGCGCGAACTGGCTTCCGACGATGACTACGAAGCCGTGGTCGACCTCGAGCGGGAAACGTGGGGCGTCGGTTTCGAGGACACCGTGCCGACGACGATCCTGATGATCTCGCAGAAAATGAGCGGCGTCCTCGCCGGGGCCTTCGACCCGAACGGCCGGATGCTCGGTTTCATCTACGGGTTGAGCGGCTTTCGGTACGGCAAGCGGGCGCACTGGTCGCACATGCTCGCCGTGACTCGGGAGGCCCGCGGCCTCGGGCTAGGGCGGGAACTCAAGGTCTTTCAGCGCGAGATCCTGCTGCCGCTCGGCGTCGAGACCGTCTACTGGACCTACGACCCTCTGGTCGCCCGGAACGCGAACCTGAACCTGAACCGGCTCGGCGCCCTGCCGGTCGAGTACGTCGTCAACATGTACGGCGAGGACACGGGAAGCGTGCTGCACAGCGGCCTCGGCACGGATCGCTTCGTGGTCGCCTGGCCGATCCTGAGTTCCCGGGTCGACTGGCTGATGACCGCTGGCTCGTCCGCCCAGCCGACGCGGGCCGCGGCGCCCTTCCCCGTCGACGAGTCCTTGCCGGAGACGGCGTGGGTCGAGGTACCGCCGAACATCGGCCGCATCCTGCATGCGTCACCGGAGGAGGCGTTCGACTGGCGGCGGCGGACCCGGGCGGCGTTCCAGGAACACCTGGGCGCCGGATGTGAAGTGACGGGGTTCACGTGGCGGGAAGATCCGGAGCCGGATGCCGGCCAGAAGGCCGGCGCACCCAGTGTCATGAACCGGCGCTACTACTACCGGCTCGAGAAGCTCGACGGAACGGAGAAGCAATGAGCCTTCAGATCGACTCGATCACCCTGCGCGAGATCCAACTGCCCCTGGTGGAGCCGTTCCGGATCTCCTCCGGCGTCACGACGACCCGCCGGATCCTGCTGCTGGAGCTCGTCGATGCGGACGGCGCTTCCACCTGGTCCGAGTGCGTCGCCGGCGACTTCCCCAACTACTCGCCCGAGAGCATCGACACGGCGACCCTGGCCATCCGCGAGTGGCTGGCGCCGCGGGTGCTCGGCCGGCGCTTCGAGACGCCCGAGGACGTGTCGGCCGCCCTGGCCGAGGACCTCCGCGGCCATGAGATGGCCCAGGCGGCGATCGAGATGGGCGCCTGGGCGCTGGCGGCGACGAAGAGGGGTCAGAGCCTGTCCTCGCTGCTGGGCGGCACCCGGAAACGGATCGGCACCGGCATCTCGATCGGCATCCAGAGCTCTCCCGAAGAACTGGCCGACAAGGCCGGGAAGGCGCTGGGCGAGGGCTATCGGAAGATCAAGCTGAAGATCAAGCCCGGCCAGGACCTCGACTACCTGCACGCGGTCCGCGAGCGGCTCGGACCGGAAGCGCCGCTGATGGCCGACGCGAACAACGCGTACACCTTGGACGACGCCGACCACCTGGTCCAGCTCGACGACTTCGACCTCGTGATGGTCGAACAGCCGCTGGCCTGGGACGACGTCGCCCGCCACGCCGAACTCCAGCGCCGGATGCGGACGCCGATCTGCCTCGACGAATCGATCACGAACATCGCCCGGGCCGAGGACATGATCCGCCTCCGAGCGGGGCGAATCGTCAACATCAAGCCGGGACGCGTCGCCGGGTTTACGGCCTCGAAGGCGATCCACGACCTCTGCGAGGCGAACGACATCCCGGTCTGGTGCGGCGGCATGCTGGAGAGCGGCATCGGCCGCGCCTACAACGTCGCCCTGGCCTCGCTGCCGAACTTCACGATCCCAGGCGACGTGAGCCCCAGCAGCCGCTACTGGGCGCGCGACGTCGTGTCGCCCGAGTGGACGATGGACGGCGACGGTTGGGTCGACGTACCCGAGGGTTCCGGGCTGGGCGTCGAAGTCGACCGCGAGCGGATCGAGGCGCTGACGGTGCAGGAGGAGACGCTGCGCATCGGTTAGCAGCGGCAAAGGGGAGCCGGCCTGCCGGCCGGCACGTACTCCCGGCCGCCTTCGGCGGCAGCGGGTCAGAAGACCCGCGCACCCAGTGTGGGACCTCGCGGGTCTACAGGCTCCAGCCGCCGTCGACGGTCACCGTGTGGCCGGTGACGAACACGTTGCGCTCGATCAGGGCGAGGATCGCATCGGCGCAGGTTTCGGGAGTCGCCACCCCCTGGAGCGGCGCCCCGGCGCTCACGCGCTCCTGGGCCTTGTCGTAGTTCTCGTCGCCGAGTCCGCCGCGGAGCCAGCGCCCCTCGATGAAGCCGGGGGCGATCGTGTTGACCCGGATCTCCGGGCCGAGCACGCGCGCCAGCGACTTCGTCATCACGATGACCGCGGCCTTGGACGCGGCGTACGGGATGCTGCTGCCGCCGCCGCCGATGCCGGCGATCGAGGCGACGTTGACCACCGCGCCCTCGCCCGCCGCCTTCATGTGCGGCGCGGCCGCCCGCGTGCAGTTGAAGACGCCGCGCAGGTTGGCGCCGAGAATGTCGTCCCACACTTCGTCGGTGACGCCTTCCAGGTCGTCGTGAGCGATGAAATGGGTCATCCCCGCGTTGTTGACGAGGACGTGGAGCGCGCCGAACGCCTCGACCGCCGAGTCGATGAGCCGCCGGCAGTCGGCGTCCTTTCGCATGTCCGCCTGGACGGCCACCGCGTTGCCGCCTCCGTCGCGGATGCCGCCCACGATCCGTTCAGCTGCTTCGGCGCCGCTGTGGTAGTTGACGACCACCGACGCGCCGAGGTTCGCCAGCAGTTCGGCCGTCGCCTCGCCGACGCCCGACGACGAGCCGGTGACAACGGCGACCTTGCCCTTGACCTCCACGTATGGCGCCGGATCGTCAGGCGGGCGGATTGGACGTTAGCCGCTCAGCGGCGTCGCAGGCGATGCCGGCCAGAGGGCCGGCGCACCGACAGGCTCCTCGACGCAAGCTACCGGCCCTTCCAGTTCGGCGGCCGCTTCTCGGCGAACGCCCTTGGACCCTCGATCAGGTCCTCCGACTGGTTCATCTGCGCCGTCCAGGGGAAGATCGAACCCGCCGCCTGCTCGAGCGCCATGCCGAGGCCCTTGTTCGCGGCCTCCTTGCTGGCGCGTACCGACAGCGGCGCGCACTCCAGGATCTGCGCCGCCCAGGCCCGGGCGCGGTCGAGCAGCTCGTCGTGGCCGCAGACCTCGTTGACGATCCCGAGCTCCTTCGCCTCCTGCGGCGTGATGTGGCGGCCGGTGAGCAGCATGCCCATCGCCTGGTGGTAGGGGATCTGCCGCGGCAGGCGGTGAACGCCCAGCGCACCGGCCATCAGGCCGACCCGGGGTTCGGGAAGGCCGAAGGTGGCCTTCTCCGAGGCGATGATGATGTCGCAGGCGAGCACCAGCTCGAAGCCGCCGCCCAGGGCGAAGCCGTTGACCGCCGCGATCATCGGCTTGTGCAGGTCGAAGCGGGCCGTGATGCCGCCGAAGCCGCCCCGGACACCCTTCATCCCGGCCCGCACCGTCTTGCTGCCGTGCTCGGCCTGGTACTTCAGGTCGTTGCCGGCCGAGAAGGCGCGGTCGCCGGCGCCGGTGAGAATCGCCACCCAGGCGTCGTCGTCGGCAGCGAAGTCGTTGAACACCGAGTCGAGCTCCTGGCTCGTCGGCGGGTGGATCGCGTTCATGCGCTCCGGCCGGTTGAGGGTCACTTCCCAGACGTGATCGTTCTTCTCGACCTGGAGAAACTCGTAGCTCACTTGCCTGCTCCTGTTCGCTTGCGGGGCCGTCTCAATGGCCGTTTGTTTGAAGGCCGCGAGAGTAGCAGCAGGCCCGGTCGCACGCGGCCTGGAAGCGGGCGCGCAACCGTCCGCAACTTGCTAGCGTGCCGCCCGACATGGCACTCCTTCCCTTGCCCGCCGGCTCCGGCCCGGAAGGCGACCCGTACCGAAGCGGCGACTGGTCGTACGATCCCGATCCGAACCGGGTCGCGGCAGCGGCGGCCGAGTGGCGAAGCGACCACAACCTCTCTCCCGCGGCGGACGACAGGACGCGACGCATCCTCCTGCTGGTCGACGAACAGCGGGACTTCTGCCTGCCCGAAGGTGCGCTCTACGTCGGCGGCCGTTCGGGCCGCGGAGCCATCGAGGACACGAACCGCATCGTGCGGTATATCTACCGCAACGTCGGCAACCTGACGGAGATCGCAGCCAGCCTCGACAGCCACACGCCGCAGCAGATCTTCTTCTCGTCGTTCTGGGTGGACGCCTCCGGCAAGCAGCTCGACAGCCACCGGGAAGTCCTCGCATCGGAGATCGAAGCAGGCGAAGCGGTTCCCAACCCGGGCCTCGCCGGTTGGTTCGGCGACCGTAGCCACGACTGGCTCAGGCGCCAGGCCCTGGACTACTGCCGGCGCCTCGAAGCGACCGGGAAGTACCGCCTCTACCTTTGGCCGCCGCACTGCTTCCTGGGCAGCGAGGGCCACGGCCTGGTCGGGGCCGTGCAGGAAGCGCGCCTCTTCTTCAGCTACGCGCGCGACGCCGAGACGCCGATCCTGATCAAGGGCATGAATCCCCTGACCGAGTACTACTCCGTGCTCACGCCCGAGGTCCTCCTCCGCCACGACGGCGAGGAACTCGATCAGCGCAACGAGACGCTGATTGACCGGCTGCTCGGGGCCGACGCCCTGATCGTCGCCGGCCAGGCCGCGAGCCACTGCGTGCGCTACACCGTCGACGACCTGCTGGCCGAGATGAAGGCCAGGGACGTCCCGCCAGGCCGCCTGCACGTCCTAGCCGACTGCATGTCCGCGGTCGCCGTGCCCGACCCGGAACGCCCCGGTCACTACCTGGCGGACTTCACGCCCGAAGTCGAAGCCTCACTGAAACGCTGGCAAGACGCCGGAGTCCACATCGCCAGTTCAGAAGACGACGCCTCGGACTGGGACTGACGTCGAAGCCCGGATCCCGGCCAGAGGGCCGGCGCACCGACACGAGGACTACGTCAGCGCTGCCACCACCTACGGCAGGTTGCGCCGCAGCTCCTCCACCCAGACCGCCGGTCCGCCGTCCGACGGCGCCCGCCAGTCCCCTCGCGGCGACAACGACCCGCCCGACCCCACCTTGGGTCCGTTCGGCAGCGCCGAACGCTTGAACTGACTGGTGCCGAAGAAGCGCACCAGGAACACCTCGAGCCAGTGCTTGATCTCGGCGAGCGTGTACTCGCGCCGATCGCTCCCTGGCATCGTGTCGAGCCAGGCGCCGCGATTCCGGTCTCCCCAGGCGTGGTGAGCGAGAAAGGCGACGCGGCTCGGCCGGTAGCCGTACCGGCTCAGGTAGTAGAGGTGGAAGTCCTGGAGCTCGAAGGGACCGATCACGGCCTCGGTCGACTGGGCGGGCTCCCCGTTGTCCGCCTCCGGTCCCTCCGCCGCCGGCACTAGCTCCGGCGAGATCTCCGTGTCGACGATCGACTGCAGGGTCTCGCTGGCCTCGGCGCCGAACTCGGCGCGCTCGACCTCCCAGCGGATCAGGTGCTGGATCAGGGTCTTGGGAACCGACGAGTTCACGCTGTAGTGCGCCATCTGGTCGCCGACGCCGTACGTGCACCAGCCCAGCGCCAGCTCGGAGAGATCGCCCGTACCGATGACGAGGCCGCGGTTCAGATTGGCCAGCCGGAACAGATGAGACGTGCGTTCACCGGCCTGGACGTTCTCGAAAGTCGCGTCGTAGACCAAAGCGCCTCGCTCGCCCCGGCTGTAGGGGTGATCGATCGATTCCAGCATCCGCTCGCTGGCCGGCCGGATGTCGATCTCCGACGCGGTGACGCCGAGCGCCGCCATCAGACGCTTCGCGTTCTCGTAGGTGCGTGAGGAAGTGCCGAAGCCGGGCAGCGTGTAGGCGAGGATGTTCGCCCGCGGCAGACCGAGACTGTCAACGGCGCGCACGCAGACGATCAGCGCGTGGCTGGAATCGAGCCCGCCCGAGACGCCGATCACGACCTTCTCGATGCCGGTCGCGCGTAGGCGCTGGACCAGGCCAGCGACCTGGATGTCGAACGCCTCGGCGCAGCGCTCGTCCCGCTCATCGCTGTCCGCCGGTACGTACGGAAAGCGCGGGATCTCCCGCTCGAGCGCCACTGCAGCGGCCGGACGCTTCACCGCAACGCCGACCCGCCGGAACCGCCCGGCAGCCGACTCCCGGCGCGCCGCGTCCCGGAACGTCGACATGCGAAGCCGCTCCTGCGCCAGCCGCTCCAGGTCGAGGTCGGCCGTGAGAATCTGGGCCTCCTGGCTGAATCGCTCCGACTCGGCCAGCCGCTCGCCGTTCTCGTAGATCAGGCCGTGACTGTCCCAGGCCAGGTCCGTGGTCGACTCGCCGGCGCCTGCCCCGGCGTAGACGTAGGCGGCCACCGACCGTCCCGACTGCGACGCGCACAGCAGCCGCCGGTAGTCGGCCTTGCCGATCGTCACGTTGCTCGCCGACAGGTTGAACAGCACCGACGCCCCGGCCAGCGCGCCGTGCGTGCTCGGCGGCAGCGGCGACCACAGGTCCTCGCAGATCTCGACGTGGAAGCGGAACCCGGGGACGGGGCCCACGTCGAACAGGAGGTCCTCGCCGAAGGGAACGTCCTCGCCGCCCAGGGACACGACCTCGGAGCGGCGCGATTCGGCGGCCGCGAAGTAGCGCTTCTCGTAGTACTCGCGGTAGTTCGGCAGGTAGATCTTCGGCACGATCCCGGCGATCCTTCCCGTACACACGACCGCCGCGACGTTGAAGACCGCGCCGTCGACAAGCAGCGGCAGCCCGACGATCAGCGCGGTCCGAAAGTCCCGCGACGCTTCCGCCAGTTCGAGGAGCGCCGCCTTCGAGCCGTCCAGCACCGCCGACTGGTGGAACAGGTCGTCCAGGGAGTAGCCGCTCAGGTTCAGTTCGGGGAAGACCGCCGCCACGGCATCGAGCTCGTCCGCGTGGCGCGCCAGGGCGAGCGTGCGCTCCAGGTTCGCCGCCGGATCCCCGATCTCCACCCGCGGCAGGCACACGGCCACGCGCGCGAACCCGTGTTCGTACAGGTCGTCGAAGCGGCGCACGGCACCGCCGGTATCCGAAGCGGCCATGCGGGATTATGAACGACTGGCCGGCAAATGCCTCAAGAGCAAGACACTTCGGCCCCGGAGGAGGCGCCCTCAGCTCATTCCGAACGGTCGGAAACCCGATGCTCCGCGGCCAGCTCGTCACACAGCTCGAGCAGCTCCGGCGCGACCTCCACCGGCGCCTTTGCCTGGCAGTCGAGGTCGAGCAGGCCGATGGGCAGGCCGGCCACTTCCCGGCCCGCGACCTCGCGGCAGGCTTCCAGCGTGGGCAGCGGATTCAGCAACCGCCCGCGGTCGAGGACCGGCATCAGCAGGTCGCGGCCGCCCGCCAGGGCGGGCTCCGTACCCGGTCCGGTCCTGGCGTCCTGGGTGTAGATCACGTCCCGCTCCAGCGCACCGCCGGCAGAGCGGTACCGGCGCACCTGCAACCGCCCCGGCAGGGACGCCTTGCCGACGCCGGCGCCGAGCTTGAACACCGGCCGCCATCGCTCTTCGCCGGCGCGCCGGATGGCCGACAGCTTGTACACGCCCCCCAGCGCGCCGCCCCCCGCAGCCGTGACCAGGGATGTGCCGACCCCCCAGGTGTCGATCGCCGCCCCCGCTTGCCGCAGCTCCATGATCCGCTTCTCGTCCAGGTTGTCGCTGACCACGATCGCCACATCCTCGAGCCCGGCCTCGTCCAGCCGGCGCCGCGCCCCGCGGCTCTGCTGCAGCAGGTCGCCCGAATCGAGGCGGATGCCGAGCAGCCGCTGGCCCCGCCGTTCGAGTTCCCGTCCGATCGCGATCGCGTTCTCGATTCCCCGGTCGACGTCGTAGGTGTCGACGAGCAGGACGCAGTTGTTCGGCATCGTCTCGGCGAAGGCGCCGAAAGCCTCGGGCTCCGAGTCGAACGCCTGCACCCAACTGTGGGCGTGGGTGCCGCGCACGGGAATGCCGAAGCGCTGGCCCGCCTGCACGTTCGAGGTCGCGGTGCAGCCGCCGACGTAGGCCGCGCGGCAGGCGCTGAGCGCGCCGTCGAAGCCCTGCGCCCGGCGCAGGCCGAACTCCAGCACCGGCTGGCCGGGAGCCGCGATGTGGCAGAGCCGCGCCGCCTTGGTCGCCACCAGGGTCTGGAAGTTGATGATGTTGAGGATCGGCGTCTCGATGAGTTGGCCGACGAGCAGGGGCGCCTCGACCCGAAGCAGCGGCTCACGAGCGAAGACGGCGGTGCCCTCCGGGACCGCGGCGAGCGACACGGACAGATCGAGCGCCGGCAGCGCGTCGAGGAACCCGGGTGCGAACAGCGGGCCGCCGTTACCACCCGAGAGGCTCCGCAGATAGTCGATGTCCTCCGGCTCGAAGCGAAGGCCGTCCAGGAAGGACACGATCTGCTCCAGGCCCGCCGCGATGGCGAAACCGCCTCCGAACGGCGTGCGCCGCATCGACATGTAGAAGCTGGCACGGTCCAGGTGACGGCCGTGCTGCCAGTAGCCCTGGGCCATCGTCAACTGGTAGAGGTCGGTCGTCAGGGCGCTCACGACGGCGCCTCCAGCAGCTCCCGCGCGGACCGGTGCTGGTAGAGCTCGCCGTCCTCGAAGCCGAGCCGGCGGTAGTACTCGCGGGTGCCGACCGAGGAGATGACGGCCACCTGCTCGAAGCCGGCGCCGGCCGCGATGCCCAGGGCCTCGGCGATCACACGCCGGCCGAGACCAACGTGCTGCGACCGGCCCTTCTCCCGCGCGCCCAGGCCGACGACCGCTCCGTAGACGTGAACCTCGCGGATGATCGCCTTCCCCGCCAGCTCCGGGAGCGAGAACTCGTCCGCGCCGGCCGAAGCGGGCAGGCGAAGCCGCAGGAACCCCGCGATCCGGTCCTCCGCGGTCACGAACTCGAGGAAGACCTCCCGGCCGCCGGAAGCCTCGTAGTCCGTGCGCCGCAGCCGCAGCCGCGCCGGATCGACCGGGCGGCCGCCGACCTCGCGGGCGCGGATGTCCCGGCAGCGGAGGCCGCGGGCCGACGTTTCGGCCTCTGCCACCTGCCGCAGGTTCGTCGTCCGGTTGCCGGTCACGATGTCGGTCCCCGGAATGTCCCGGATCACCCGCGTCAGCCGGCAGTAGCGCGGCGTCGCGCCCAGGCTGTGGACGAGCAAGTCCAGCAACTCGGCCCGGTCGTAGGGCCGCCAGTCGCCACGACGGTGGTAGGCCATCAGCTCGGCGCTCTCGATCAGAGAGCACGGGTAGACCTTGAGCTCGTCCGGGCGCACGTCGGGATCCGCGAACAGGCGGTCGAAATCCTCCCGGTCCTTCGCCGGCGTGGAACCGTGGAGATTCGGCATCCAGTGCGCCTGGATCTTGAATCCCGCCTGACGCAGAAGACCTACTGCGAGCCGCGACCGGACCGTGTCGTGGCCGCGGCCGTTCAGGGCCAGGACGTCGTCGTCCATGCTCTGGATACCAATCTGGACCTTGGTCGCCCCGAGCCGCCGCATGCGCAGCACCTCCGCCGGGTCGAGCCGGTCGGGCCGGGTCTCGAGCGACAGCCCGACGCAGCGGACCGCGGCCGTCTCATTCTCGCGCTGCGCCGCCAGAAGATCGGTCCAGCCGGCGTTCTGCTCGCGAGCTTCGACCGCCGCGCGCGGATGGGCGGCGGTCCAGTCGGAGACAACCTGGTTGTAGCCGCGGCCTGCCGCCGCGTCGGACGAGTCGATCTCCTCGCCCTGCACAGTCTCGTCGAGCTGCCGGAAGTCCACCGCGGGCTCGAACGTCAGGAGCGGATCCGACGCCGGCTCGGACGACACGTCGAAGAAGTCGTTCATCGCCTGGAAACAGCGCAGGATGAACCACACCTGGTAGCCCTCGGGGTAGCTCGACCAGGTGCCGCCGAGGACGATCAGCTCCACCTTGTCGACCGGATGCCCCGTGTGGCGGAAGGAACGGAGGCGGGAGAACGTCTGCCGGTACGGGTCGAACTGGTGCTCCGCGGCCCGCTGGGCGCCGGGCTCGGACGACAGGTAGCTCTTCGGCATCCGCACGTCGCTGGGACAGAAGATGCACCGGCCCGGACACGGGAAGGGCTTGGTCAGCACGGTCACCGGCGCGACGCCGCTCCGGGTACGGACCGGCTTCATCCTCACCCGGTCGACGAACGCCTGCTCGCCCGACGATCCGGGTCGAAGCGCGCGGTAGCCGCGGATCAACTCGCTCTTCGAGAAGAAACCCCTGCCGTTCTTCGGGTGGCGGCGCAGCAGATTCTCGAGGTCGCGCTCCTCGAACCGTGAGGCGCTCTCGATGGCGCCGATGATCGCGTCGAGCTCCGCCGCGTGCGCTTCGGGCTCGAACGAGTAGCGCTTCGGGGCTATTGTCGCCGCCATGGGGGGAACCTACTACGGCGGCGCCGGGCGACTGAGAGCAACTCGGCGATGACGATCACAGCCGGAAAGAACGCTGCGAAAGCAACGTTCGAGGGGCGGGCGGCCCTGGTCACGGGCGGCGGCAGCGGCATCGGACTGGCGATCGGTCGCGCCCTGGCCCGGGGCGGATGCCGCATCGCCCTCGGCGGCCGCCGCCGGGATGTCGTCGAAACCGCGGCCGCCGACCTGCGCTCGCTCGGTATGCATGCCGTCGCCGTCGCCGGCGACGTGTCGACCCCGGACGGCGCGCGGGAGATGGTGGACGAAGCGGCCCGCCAACCAGGCAGCCTTGACATCCTGGTCAACTGCGCCGGGGTCTACCGCGCCGGTCCGCTCTTCACCGAGGGCGACGAGAACGAACCGGACCCGGTCGACCTGGTCGTCGACGTCGACCTGAAGGGCGTGCTGTTCGCAACCCGCGCCGCGATCCCCCATCTCCGCGCAGGCCGTCGCGGCGCCTCGATCGTCAATATCTCGTCGTCGCTCACTCAATCGCCGCTCGCCAACTGCTCCGTCTACACCGCCGCGAAAGCCGGCGTCGACGCGTTGACCCGCAGCCTCGCGGCCGAACTCGCCGGCGACCGGATCCGCGTCAACGCCGTGCTTCCCGGCGTCGTGCGCACGCCGATCTTCGAGACGGTCATGCCGCCCGAGGAGGTCGCCGCCTTCCTCGACGGCTTCGGCGAGCAGGTGCCGCTGGGCCGCGTCGGCGAGCCGGACGACGTCGCGCGAGCCGTCGTCTTTCTCTGCGACCCGACGAACGACTGGATCACGGGAGCGCTGCTCACAGTCGACGGCGGCCTCAGCCTGGGCACGCCGTAGCGATCGGCCGACTGCCGGTGCGCCGGCCTTCCGGCCGACTGCCGGTGCGCCGGCCTTCTGGCCGGCATCCGGTCCGACGCGGCGAGACCAGGCAGCGATACTCCCCCATGAACACGGCAACGCAAGCCGCCCTTCGCCGGATCAACCGCGACTTCTACAGCCGCCACGCGGCCGACTTCGACCGCACCCGTCATCCCGGCGGCTGGCCGGGCTGGCGACGCGTCGTGGAGACTGCGGCCCGGGCCACCGACGGCCCGCTTCGCGTCCTCGATCTCGGCTGCGGCAACGGCCGCTTCGCCCTGTTCCTGGAGCGCAACCCCGATCTCCGCCGGCGCCGGCCATTCACCTATACCGGCATCGATCTCAGCGCCGAGTTGATCGACCACGCCCGCACCGCCACCGCGGGCCTCGACCACATCGGCTTCCAGGTCGACGACATCGAGAAGTGCCCGCTCGACGCTGCGACTTGCGACCTCGTCGTCCTTTTCGGCGTCCTCCACCACCTCCCTGGCTTCGACACCCGCCGCCGCACCCTCGAACGCGCGTCATCCGCCGTCGCGCCCGGCGGTTTGCTGGCCCTTACCTGCTGGCAATTCGCCGACGACGCCAGATTCGAGAACCGCCGGCTCGGCTGGTCCTCGGAAGCAAACGTCGATCCGGCGGAACTCGAACCCGGCGACCATCTGCTGCGCTGGGGAGACCACGGCTCCCCAGCCCGGCGCTACTGCCACCACACCGACGAGCCCGAACTCGATCGCCTCGCCTCTGGCCTGCCGCTTGCCGAAGTCGCCCGCTACCGCTCGGACGGATCCGGCGGCCGGCAAAACCTGTACTGGCTTGGCGCTCGGCCGCCGGCCCCCCATCGCAACGGCGCCTCTCGTGTACGCTGACCGGGTGACCGAGCGGGCCAGGTGGCAGCTTCCCATTGACGTCAGTGGGTTGCCCAAAGCTGCAGCGCTTGACACGCCTCTTGCCGGTCTCTAGCATCACGGTCACTTTCTCCCTACCGGACTCGCCTCGTTCCGGGGCCCCGGTAGGGTTATTTTTTTCGACCGAATGCCGCCCGAACCCGAGACCAAGCGCGCCGTCTCGTTCATCGATGGCCAGAATCTGTTCCGCCATGCCAAGGACGCGTTCGGCCACTATCACCCCAACTACGATCCGTTGCTGCTGGCGGAGGCAGTGTGCGCACGTCAGGGGTGGTTCAGCAGGCAGGTTCGCTTCTACACCGGACTTCCCAGCCGCCTGCACGATCCCCGCTGGCACGGCTACTGGACCCGCCGTCTCTTGGCCATGCGGCGGGCAGGCGTCCACGTAACCTCCCGACCCCTACGCTACCGTCGCGAGACGGTCCAGTTGCCCGACGGCTCTTCCAAGGAGGTCTTCGTTCCTCGCGAGAAGGGAATCGATCTCCGTCTCGGGCTCGATGTCGTCCGACTGGCGCGTAACGGCGACCTGGACGTCGCCATCGTCTTCAGCCAAGACCAGGATCTTGCCGAGGTCGCATCGGAGCTTCGCGACATCGCGCGCTCCACGAACCGCTGGCTGAAGATCGCCAGCGCCTACCCGGGCAGTTCAACGGCTACGTCCCGCAAGGGCATCGACAGGACGGACTGGATCGTTCTGGATCGCCGCCTCTACGACCGCTGCCTCGACCCGCGGGACTATCGTCCAGCCGATTGGTAGTGGCGGGGGCGACGAAGGCCGCTGGCGGCGGTGGGGAACGCCCGCCCCGCTCGCGGCTATAGTCGTTTCTCTATCGGTTCCGGTTGGCCCGAGGTACCGGGTTCAGCCGAGCCGGGACACTTTCGCGTCCGCCTTTCGTCCGCACCGTGAGAAGCTCTACCCATCCGCTGTTCGCCGTCCTCTCGCCGGAAAAGGGCGTGCGTGCGGTGGTCGCCGCGGCCGTTCCGCCAGCCGCCTACCCGCCGTCCGGGGGGCCACGATGACGGCGATTCGCCTGCAGTCGTTCCGGTGTCTTCGCGACACCGGATTCGTCGAGTTGCGCCCGCTCACCATCCTGGTGGGCCGGAACAGCTCCGGCAAGAGCAGCTTCCTGCGGTTCCTGCCGCTACTCCGTCAGAGCATCGAAGCCCGCACGAGGGGTCCGATCCAATGGGGCGGCGAGTACGTCGACTTCGGCGGTTTCGAGGAAACGCACTCGACCTTCAGCGACGACGACGAGATCCGTCTGGGCTTCCGAACGAAGCTCGATCCGGATCCAGGCCCGGGGAGCGGCTTCTTCAACCCTTTTCGAGCGTCCCTCGGCAGGTCCAGTACCTTGGGGTCGATTCCGTGCAGCGTGACGTTAGCGATCTGCCCGGATCCCGAAGACACGGTGGTCGCGTGGTTCAGGTCGGTTGAGATGGAGGTGGCGGGCCACGCCGTCAGGATCGACTTCGAGGATCCGAACAAGCTGAGCGCCGTCTTCGTCAACGGCAGCGAACCGCTCGAACAGGTCAGGGATCAGTTGCAGTTCGGCCGGGGCAGCCTGCTGCCGACGGTCCGTCGGTTCGGACCAGGCGGGAAGGCCAGCCAAGGAACCATCTTCGAGTCGTCGCGGGGCTTGGGAAGTGATGGCTTGGCCTCTGGCGAGCTCGTGGATGCTCTCAGGCCGCTCTGTCACGGCAACACTTCGGAGGAGAGAATCGCCGGAGCGGCGATGGTGATCCCCTTCGGCACTGCCGAGGAGATGCTCGAGTCCCTGAGAGAGCACCATGCGCCGGGCCACTACTGGCGCGAATCGGTAGAGCGGTTGGACGTCACGGATTCCGCGTTCCTGAAGATCCGGGACCTCGCGGTGGCGAATCGGCTCGGCGCCGTCCTCGAATCGCTGGACAGTCGTCTTGAAGCGTTCAGCAAGGGTGTGCGCTACTCGAAGCCCGTGCGGGCGACAGCCCAACGCTACTACCGCCGACAGGCCCTGGCTGTCGACGAGGTCGATCCGGAAGGAGGCAACCTGGCCGTGTTTCTGCGAAGCCTGTCGGAGGCGAGCCGCCGGGACTTCGAGACCTGGACGATCGAAGAGATGGGCTGGAGAATCTCGACTTCTCTCGGGGGCGGGCATATCTCGCTGCACTTGGAAGAGAAGGACGGCCGGAGCCACAACCTGGCCGATGTCGGTTTCGGATTCAGCCAGATGCTCCCGGTGCTGGCCCAGCTCTGGTCGATGCGGCCCTCTTCCTACGGGAAGTTCCTCTCATCTTTTCTGTCGATGTCGGATTCGACCTTCGTGATCGAGCAACCTGAACTGCACCTGCACCCGGCCTTGCAGGCGCGGCTGGCGGACACGATGTGCCGGGCCGTCTCGTCGCCGCGCCTCGGGGACCTCGGACTGACTCTCGTCGTCGAGACCCACAGCGAGGCGATCGTCAATCGAATCGGCCGGCTGATCGCCGACGGAAAGCTCGACAGCGACTTGGCGTCGGTCGTGTTGTTCGAGCCGTCGCGCGACGGCAAGGGCTCCTCCGTACGGACCGCGACCTTCGACTCGGACGGCTATCTGCAGAACTGGCCCTTCGGCTTCTTCGAGCCGGGTTGAAGCGCCCTTGCTCATCGAGTTCGCAGACGAGTTGGCCGCGGATCTGGCTGGCGACGAAGTAGACGCACTCGAGAATCTGCTGTCGGCCCGGCGCGCGGGGCTGCACCTGCTGACGGCCGGAAGCGACGTGTTCGAGAAGCTCGACGGCATCGCCGGCCTCTCGGCCCGCGGACGCGGAATTCTCGCGAAGTCGAGAAGAAGGCAGTACGAGAAGGCGGAGCTGCTCAGGAACGTCTCGGTCAGGGTGCTCGTCACCCGCGACACAGGCCCTTCGTTGGTGCGGAACGGCGACCGGGAAACAGTCGTCGTCCCGCTGCGGCACTTTGTCCGGTACGAGGCGGCGGGCCGGTCCGTGGTGTTGGGAGAGAGCGAACGGGATGCGGAACTGGCGGTACGGATGGCCCGGTACTTCGCCCATACTCGAGAACTTGATGCAGTTCCCCTTCAGGCTCGTGTGGCGGAGGGTGGAGGGAACAGGACGAACGGCGCCTTCCGCCGCTATCGGGACGATCCTCGCTTCTGCCTGTGCGTTGTCGACAGCGACCGCGAAGCGCCGAGCGAGGGCGAAGGGGACACGGCGATTGCGGTCCGGGCCGAGGTGGACGAAGCGAAGCCCTGGGCAGCGGTGAAAGTGCTCGCGTGCCGGGAGACGGAGAACACCCTGCCCCTCGGGCTCATTGCCAAGACGTTCGGCGACGACCACCAGTATCGCGGGAAGCTCGAGCGCCTGAAGCAGTTCGAGGATGGCGATCCCTTCGGCGCGTATCGTGCGCACTGCGACTTCAAGAACGGCACGACGCTGCGGTGGGCCTTCCGCTTGAAGGAGGAAGAGTCCCGGCGCTTCTGGCTGGGGCCCGAGGCGACAGCGACGCGCACGCCCTCGGTGAAGGCGGAGTGCCTGCGCGAAGAAGCTTGCCCGCGGCCTAAGGAGGGGCCCGAGAAGCAAAACTGCGCCTGCGAGATAGCCCCGGTGCTGGGCGGCGAGCTGCTGGCGAAGTGCCTCCAGGTTGCCGAGAACACGCCGGATCGGGTACTGCACGGCCTGCTATGCCCGAAGACCCGCCCTTACTGGCAGACCATCGGGCGGGCCGTGTTCAGTTGGGCCTGCGGCACGAGGGAGACGAGAGTCTGAGAAACGGGCCGAAGCCATCCTCGACGGGCTGACGCGCGGCCGCTGGCTGCAGGACGGCAAGCGCAACCGCCGGGCCTACGCGGGACCGGCTACCGGCGTTCGCCGGCGCACGGCGACGGCTGCTAGTTTGCCGTGAAGGAGGATTGCAACCGATGAAGTCCCTGCGTCCCGTGTTGGCCGCCCCCCTTCTGCTCGCGGCCCTCCCGGCCGCGGCCCACCAGGAGGAGACCTACGACTACTGGCAGCCGCAGCGGCAGATGGTCCGCCAGGGCCAGCAGGCCATCTTCATGTGCAACGGCCTGTTCACCTCGAACCGGAGTCTCGAGCAGGTGTTCGCACAGGAACTGGCCTACCTGCCGGAACCGGTCGGAACCGCGAAGGGCGGCGACTACGAGGTCGACCGGGAACGCCAGGCCGTGACGATCGGCTCGGGCCACGGCGTGCCGAAGATGCGGGCCGCCTTCCGCGAGGGGATCGGCTGCGTCGTCATGGCGCCGGATCAGACACTCGCCGACATCGACAGCCTGCCCGCGATCGAAATGCCGCCACCGGCCGGCGATGCGGCGAAGATCCCGTGGCCCGATGGTGACCTGACCGGTCCAATCGAGCTGCCGGCCGGCGTCGACGCGGCGGCGCTCCAGAGCGCCTCCGACTGGGCGTTCGACCGCGAATCGCCGCATCAGGTCACGCTCAGCCTGCTCGTCGTCCATGGCGGCAAGATCGTCCACGAGCGCTACGCAGACGGCGTCGACATGACGACGAGGACCCGCACCTGGTCGACGGCGAAGAGCATCGCCTCGACGCTGATCGGCATGCTGGTCGACGACGGCAAGCTGGCGCTCGACGAGCCCCTCGGCTTCGACTTCCTTCCCAGGGAAGCCGCCGCGGCGGAGACCGACCCGCGCTCCGCGATCACGCTCCGCCACGCACTGAACATGTCGAGCGGCCTGCAGACCGTCGACAACGGCGGCCAGGAGTACGCCGTCGGCTCCGGCATGTCCTACTGGGCCGGGGCCAGCTCCGTCGAAGGCGCCCGCCGCCGCGCCCTGATCCGCGAGCCGGGCGCCAACTGGGACTACGAGAACTACGACACGCTGCTCGCCGTCTACGCGATGAAGCGCGCCCTCGGCAGCGAGAAGAAGTACCACGAGTTCCCCCGGAGGCGCCTCCTCGACCCCATCGGCATGAGAAACACCCTGCTGAGCACCGACCGCTTCGGCGACTTCATCCTCAGCAGTCAGGTCTACACGAACGCCCGCGACCTCGCTCGCTTCGGCCTCCTCTACCTCCGGAACGGTCTCTGGAACGGCGAACGCCTCCTGTCGGAGGACTGGATCGACTTCGTCCGCACCCCGGCCCCCTCGACCGCCGACCGCGGCAACTTCTACGGCGGCCAGTTCTGGCTCGTCCCCGACGAGCGCAGGGACGTCCCCGGGGACGCCTACTCCACCGCCGGCAACCGCGGCCAGTACGTCGTCATCGTCCCCTCCCGCGACCTCGTCATCGTCCGCCGCGGCCTCGACTGGGGGCGGCAGGGCTTCGACCGCTGGGACATGACGCGCGAAGTGTCGAGAGCGTTTCAGGCGGCGCGGCGCTAGGATCCGCGGCTCCGACGACTGGGGAGGTGTGATGACGATCGACGAGTTCGTTGCCGACATGGCGGTCAAGGCGGAGGCCATCGATCCGCTCGGGAAGAGGCTGCTCTTCCTGCTCGACGAGGAGCAGATGCTGATCGACGGAACGGGCGAGGCGAACGTCGTGTCCAAGGTGTCCGGGCAGGACGTAGAGACGGACTGCACGGTGCGGATGTCGATCGACACGTTCGGCAAGCTGCAGCGCAAGGAGATCAAGCCGTTCATGGCGGTGGCGTCCGGGAAGATCAAGGTCAGGGGCGACATGTCGATTGCCGCCAAGCTGAAGAAGCTGACCTGAGGTTTGGCGAATCCGTCGATCCGGATCCGGCAGCCGGTCGCGCTCAGGGCCGTCAACCGTGTCGGGGCGGTCGTGCGCCGCTGCGGGCTGAGGCCCTTCTCACTGGAGGCCGAGCGGATTCTGGAGAAGGCCCGGCAGGCCAGCGGATTCGAGGTGCGCGATCCGATGTTCCGGGAGGGGCTCGAGCGCCTTGTACACGGGCTTGAAGCGCATGCCCGGTTGAGCACCTTCGGGCGGCTGGCCGCGCGCGGCACCGTGCAGCGCTCGGCCGAATCACGTTCCAGGGTCGAACGGGCGTTCGCGGAGCACCCCGAGATCGGCGAGGAACCGATCCGCGCGCCGGTCTTCATCGTCGGCATGCCGCGGAGCGGGACCACGATCCTTCACGCCCTGCTGCACCTGGACCGGGATCACCGCGCGCCGCTGTCCTGGGAGTGCCTGCTGCCCCACCCGGCGCCGAATCCGGACGACTACCAGAGCAACGAGCGGATCGAGACGGTCCGCAGGGAGTTCGACCAGATCTTCCGGCTCGTCCCGGACTTCAGGCGCAAGCACTACATGACGGCCGACTCGCCGCAGGAGTGCGTCGGCGTCACCGCGCTCAACTTCGCGAGCTTCCAGTACATGGCCATGGCCTGGCTGCCGGAGTACCACGACTGGTTCGCCAGCACCGACCAGGCAGCGAACCTGCGGTGGCACCGGCGGTTCCTGCAGTTCCTCCAGTCGGGCGGCGTTCCGAGCCGCCGCTGGCTGCTGAAGTCGCCCGTCCACCTGATGCGGCTGCGGGCTCTCTTCGAGGTCTATCCCAATGCCCGGGTCATCGTGACCCATCGTCACCCGGCCGACGTCGTCCCCTCGGTGGGGAGTCTGATCTCGTCGATGCGGTCCTTCTACTCGGACCACGAGGACACGCTGCGAACCGGGCGGGAGCAACTCCGGATCTGGGCCGACTACTTCGCCCGGTTCCTGCGCGACCGCCGCGAACTCGACCGCGAGGAACAGATGGTCGACGTCTTCTTCGACGACTTCGTCAAGGACCAGATGTCGGTCGTCGACGCGATCTACTCCCGCTTCGGCTGGGACCTGAGGCCGGAGGACCGCGACAGGATGGAGCGCTTCCTGCAGCAGGAGCGCCGCGGGAAGCACGGCGTTCACAAGTACTCGCTGGAGCAGGTCGGCATCACGCCGGCCGAGATCGACAACGAGTACGCCCACTATCTGGCCTTTCTGGAAACACAGAGATGAGCCTGGAGATACAGCGATGAGCGAACGCGACTTCGAGAGCCGGCAGGCCCTGCACGAGTTCCTGGATGTGGTCCGCAACGCGGAGCAGACCTTCCTCGACCCCGAGAAGGAACTCGACCACCAGGGCCACGTGGACGGCTACCAGCACCTGTTCCACCTGATGCAGATCACGGTCGACTTCTACCTCCACAACGACCCCCTGCGGCCCCGGCTCGTGCGGCTCACGGACGGGAGCCGCAAGCTCTACGGCGACAACGTGGACGCGGTCTACTACTTCTCCCAGGTCCGCGGCGACCAGGAGTACGTCATCCGGGGGCGGCGCTTCGACAGTTGCTACCTGAGCTTCTGCCTCTACGGCGGCGACCCCAACGGCGAACTGGCGGACCGGGTCACGCTGAACGTGAACCACCGGGACATCGTGTTCGACGACGACGGGTCGTTCGAGATCAAGCTGACGGCGAACCCTCAGGGCCCGAACGAGTTCCGGATCGAGCCGGATTCGGTCTCGCTCTTCACCCGAGAGTACTTCTTCGACCACCCGGCTTCGACAGAGAGCGTCCTGAACATCGAGAACGCCTCGCCGCAGCCTCCCGCGCTGCCCCTCGACGACGCCGAGCTGGCGCGGCGCATCCGCAGCATGGCGATGTTCTTCATGTGCACGACCTGGATCGCGCCGCTGCCGGTCCACCTGCCCTTCAACGAGTTCTGCGCGCCCTGGGAGTTCGACCCGGAGCAGGGAGGCTGGGGAACGGTCGACAACATCTACTGCTTCTGCCGCTTCCGGCTGCAGGAGCACGAGTACCTCAAGGTGCGTTTCCGGTCACCGGAAGCCTGCTACTGGGGCCTCCAGACGTGGAACTACCTGATGCAGTCGACGAACTACGCCGACTTCCCGGTGTGCGTCAACAAGCAGACCGCCGAGGCCGAGCCGGACGGCAGCTACGTCATCTACCTCAGCCACCGGGAGGCGCCGAAGAACTGGATCAGCACCGCCGGCTACAACGAGGGCGTTCTCTTCGCGCGCTGGCTTCTCGCGGAAGAGCTGCCGGAGACGCCGGAGGTCGAACTGGGAGAGTGGTGAGCTAGATCCAGTCGCGGTCGGCGATCTTCTTCGGCAGGAACTCCTCGGTGACGAAGGAGAGGCCCTTGCTCGACAGGGCCTCCAGTTCCCACTTGACGCCGGCGCTGAGCATGTTCTTGATTTCCTTCTGCCAGGCCTTCGCCCTGAACCACTCGTAGTTCAGGATCTCCTTCGCGCGGGAGCGGTCCTGGTCGTTCAGGCGGATGCTGACGTCTTCGGAGAGGTCGTAGGCGCCGGGATCGAAGCTGGAGAGGCCGATGAAGCGGGCCTTGGGCACCGCCATCCGCTTCGACTCGAAGGCGAGGCCGATCGAGCCCTGCTTGACGACGGAGTGGATGTAGTAGCCCCAGGGGTCGTTGTCGACGAAGACGTAGAGCGGCAGGTTCAGCTCGTGGACCATCCGGTACAGGAGCCGGCGCACGCCGCGCGGGGGCTGTCCCTGGCCGGTGACCAGGATGCAGTTGTGCCGTTTCCAGAACTTGTCTTCGTTGAGCCGCGCCCAGACGGCCTCCTTCTCCACCAGCAGGATGAACTTCGCGCCGTGGCCGACGAAACGGATCGTCTCCGGTTCGACGATGCCGGGGACCGACCAGCCGCCCGAGCCCATCCGGGACAGATCGATCACGTCGCCCGCATCGACCAGCGTGAGCGGACCGACGACGGAGCCGCGCTTGGCGGCGAACAGGTGGAGTTCCTCCCGCAGGGCGCCCAGGGTGACCTCCAGGTCCTCGATGATCGGGTCCGATTCCTCCTGGCCCTCGAAGGTGTTCTCCCTGCCGTCGGCCAGCGTGTGCTTGCTCATGTAGTAGAGGTCGCGGATGCTGGTCGTCTTCTGTTCGTCGAGGAGCTGGGTGCAACCGCGGGCGACCAGGAGCGTCTGCATGTACTTGCGCGCCTGGTTCAGGTTGAAGAGCGAGCGCCGCTGGGTCGCGTCGCCCATCTCGATGATCTTCTTGCGCTTCGAGAAGGTGACGTTCGAGAGGGTTCGCGACGGGATGTCGACGTAAGGGTCGACCTCGCGACGGGCCATCGCGATCGTCTTCTTCGCCAGGTGCTCGATCTTTGCCCTGGCGTCGAGCTTGGCGGGGATCCTGAGCCGCTCTTCTTCCACCGGCATCACACCAGCTCCAGTTGCGAACTGCGGAGGCGCTCGGACTCGGCAGGTGGCGGAGGCACCGCGGGCTCCGGTCGGTCTTCGTCTCCGCCGGAGGGAGCAGCTCCTTCAAGCTCGGCGTCGTCTCCGCCCGCTGGGGCCGCCGCGGCACCGTCCGCAACCGGCGGTTCCGCGTCCGGATCGACCACGAGGACGTTCTCGCAGGCTTCCAGCTCATCGGCGGAAGCGTCCTGCTCCTCGAGCATTCCCGCCAGCTCCGTCTTCTTGCGGCTGATCGCGAGCAGTCGATCGCGGAACAGCTTCTGGTCCTTGCCGGTGATCGCCTCCACCGAGCTGACGACTTCCTCGATGTAGAGGTTGAACACCTCCCGGCGCCGCGCCTCGCTCCTGGCCCGCGCCTTGCGCTTGACGTACTGGCCGAGCCGGCGCCCGCAGGTCTGCACCGCGAGCTTGATCTCCTTGCGGATCTCGTCGTAGTCCGCCACCGCGACCTTGCTCTCGGAACTGAAGGGCACCCACACCGAGGCGAGATGCACCAGCACGATGAGCGGCCCCGACGGCAGCGCGCCCCGCGACTGGGTCAGGCCGTAGTTGCGCCAGGAGACGTCCATCACCGCCTTGGTGATGCAGCAGGAGCCGGCGAGGTACTGGAGCGGGACGCGGTTCGCGAAGCGGAGCACCTTGGCCAGGTCGTCGGCGGGCAGGTCGCCGCCCCAGGCCAGGCCGACCTCGACCTGGAACGGATTGCCACGGTAGACCGCCGGCCGGCGCGTCTCGACCCCGTAGAACTCCGCCCGGATGCCCCTGGTCAGGCCGGCCAGCAGCTCCTGCACGCCGATCGGCGACAGGCAGTCGGTCGATGGCGGCCGGATCCGGGTCGCGGAATCGTTCAGCGCCTGGTAGAGCTGGTCGGCGGCCTTCCGCACGACCGTGTTGGGACGCGCTTTCGGGTCGATGCCGGCCCGTTTGGCGAGCCCGACCGCCATCTGGGGCGACACCCGGCTGAAGTCGCGGGACAGGCACTGGCTGATCGTCGCGTGCTTCGTCGACTGCAGCATCTTCATCAGCACGCCGAGTTCGACGCCGTGCGGATGCGGCTTGATCTCGCGAGGCGGCTCCGGATTCGACTGGACGCCCCGGACGTAGTCCGTCTCCTGGCCGTGCGGATCCCTGTAGTGCAACGTCGCGTGGGGGTTCGCCACCGCCACCTGGTGCAGGAATTCCTCCACCGACTGGCGGCCCTTCAGGTACTGCGCCTCCAGCTCGAGCTCGACACGGGTGCCGTGGTCGAGATCCCATTCGGCGAGCTTCCGCTTACCGACGGCCTTCGGCTTGTTCGTGTTCGTGTCGATGACGACCTGCATCGCGTAGGCGGGCGACCGGGGGCCGGTGCGCGACACGATCGACACCGGCTTGCCGGTCGTCAACTGTCCGTACATCGCCGCCGCCGAAATGCCGATCCCCTGCTGACCGCGACTCTGCTTCAGGCTGTGAAACTTCGATCCGTAGAGCAGTTGCCCGAAGATCCTCGGCGCCTGCGTCTCGACGATGCCGGGGCCGTTGTCCGTCACCCGCACGATGTAGCGGTTCTGACCCTCAGCGGCCTCGAGCTCGACCCTGATCTCGGGCAGGATGCCCGCCTCCTCGCAGGCGTCGAGGGAGTTGTCGACCGCCTCCTTGACCGTCGTCAGGAGAGCCTTGCGAAGCGAGTCGAAGCCGAGCAGGTGGCGGTTCTTGGCGAAGAACTCCGAAACCGAGATCTCCCGCTGGCGGCGGGAGAGGGTCTCGGCTGTGACTCGCTTCGCCACGGTTCCTCTTCGGTTCAGGGGTTCAGAACGTGGCGCACTCCGACATGCACCATGCGGGGGGCGCCGATCGTGACCAGCCCGGTGCCGGAGATGCCGACCTGCACCTCCTCGTCGAGGAGGTTCTCGAGACCGGCGAAGACATGCCAGCGGCTGCTGATGGCGCGCGCGGCGCTCAGGTCGACGACGGCGAAACTGGACAGCGGCCGCGTATTCAGGTCGTCCTCGTACTGCTCGCCGACGAAGCGGAGTCCGAGACGCGCCTGGAGCACGTCGGGGTTCGAGTACTCGAGGCCGAGGCTCGCCGAATGCTCGGGAGTCTGCGCCAGCCTCTTCCCCTCGAGCTCCGGGAAATCGGCCGCGCTGTCGACCTCGGCATTGCTGTAGAGGTAGGAGAGATCGAGCCGCCAGTCGTCACCGAGCCGCTGGCGAAGCTCCGCCTCCAGACCGTGGATACGAGTGCGGTCCAGATTGAGCCGCTGCCGGCAGGAGCCGCCGCCGGGCACGAAGCCGCAAGGCTGGAAGAAGCGGCCGCTGGCGATCGTCGCCAGCGTCACGTTGGCGATCGGGTTCTCGACCCGGTTCATGAACGCGTTGAGCGACAGCCGGGAGCCTCCCTCGTAGCGCACGGCGCCGAACTCGATGCCGGAGAGGCGCTCCGGTTCGAGCGCCTCGTTCGCTTCCGTGATGTCGTTGCGGACCCGGAACGGACGGTAGAGCTCGTTGACGGTCGGCGCCCGGAACGATCCGTACACCGAGCCGCGCAAGCTCCAGCCCAGGTCGAGGGCGTAGAGGAAACCGATCCGCGGCGACGCCGCCGTCTCGTCCCGATCCCCGAACATGTCGTCGCGGCGGATCGAGCCGTCCGCCTTGTTGATCTCCAGCCGGCTGCCCGATCCCGTGCTCCAGCGGTCGATACGGGCGCCGAGCTCCAGCGTCAAACGATCGCCGAAGTCCGCCCGGCGCTGCACGTAGGCACCCGCGATCGACTGGTCGCCGCCCGCCGTGCGGCGCCGGTTGAACTGCGTCGTGTAGAAGAAGTCCTCGTTCGTCGCGCCGTCGACCGTGCGCCACTCGGCGCCGGCGACCCACAGGCCGTTGCCGGCTTCACCCTCCCACTGCGCACCGAGGCCCGTGGCCTCGGAGTCGACCAGGAACTGGTCGAGAGCCGGCCGCTCGGACGACCGGTCGACCTCCTGGGCGCTGAACCGGCTGGCGAACTCCTGCTCGTGAGTGAAGCCGCGGACCGTCCAGGTATCGCCCCGTTCGCTGACGATGTCCGCGCTCAACCGAAACGACGTGAGGTCCGTGTCGTTGCCGGTGAGTGGCGTGCCGTTGCCGCGGTCCTCAGAGAGGTTGTCGCCGCCGATGCTGACCTGCACGGATTCGCCCGCGGAGAACGCCAGCCGGCCGCCGACGCTGGTCTGCTCGGAGAACGCGTCGACGTCGATCGGGCCGCGCTGGTCGTCGCGCACCACCGGGTAGCCGTCCATGTCGAAGCTCCTCGCCGACAGGGTCAACGACGCGCTCTCGAAGCCCTGCCCGAACCAGGCGTCGCCGGACAGCACGCCGTGGTCGCCGGCGAGCGCCGAGAGGCTCAACCCGGGACCCGATTCCGAAGGGGTCGCCGTGACCAGGTGGATCACCCCACCCAGGGCGGAGTTGCCCCAGAGACTCGAACCGCCGCCGCGCACGACCTCGATCCGCTCCAGGCTCTCGCGGCCGACCCGTCCCCAGTAGATCCAGCCGCCGAACGGATCGTTGAGTGGAAGGCCGTCGAGCAGCACGAGCGTGCGGCTGACGCCGCTCGGTCCGATGCCGCGCAGCGAGACGCCCTGACTGGTCGGATGGGCGACCATCGAGCTGTTGCGGCGGAAGAGGCTGAAGCCCGGCACCCTGCGCATCGTGTCGTCCAGGGCAAGCGAAGCGCTGGCCCGCAGCTCCTCGCCGGAGAGCACGGAGACGCTGGCCGTCACCTGTCCGAGTTCCTGCTCGGCCCGGGAGGCAGTGACGACGATGGTCTCGGCAAGGGCAGGGTCCTCGACCGGCTCGGTACCGTCGTCGTTCGAAGCGTCCGCGGCCGCGAACGACGCCGAGGCGAGGAGCGCACCGGCGAACACGGATGCGAAGAGGAGGAAGTGATCGCGAAGACGACCGGCGGTCCTTCGCGTCGTCGAGGCGGCAGGCAGGATCGGCATGCGCAAGCTCCTAGAGAGCCGGACCCGGCGTGTCCGGGTCGGGGGGAGCGGGCATGGTAAACGATGCGGGATCGATCTCGGCCCCGGCTTCAGCCTCCTGGATCCTCAGTTCAACGGCGACCGCACCCTCGACGGCGATCCGGATCGTGCCCGGCACCTTGAGTCCACCCGCGTCCATGTAGTCGGCAATCGTCACGTCGATCTCTCCCGCCGCCTGCAGGAACGCCCCTTCGAAGACGACCCGGCGTTCCAGGAAGTCCTCGCCGCCCAGGTAGAGAGCGCGCGCTTCGCCCTCCGCGGTCAGGATGTCCAGCCGGTAGGTCTCGTCGCGCTCGACCTTCTCGATACCCGCCAGCGACGCCTCCCCGCTGCTCGCGAGCCCGCCCCACAGGAAGTCGGAGAGGATCCCCACCGCCCCGACCATCTCCTCCGGCAGCGGCGACGGCTCGATGACGCCCTGCATCGGCGACACGTTCCAGGCGGTCTCGCCGTCGTAGGCGAGGACCATCGGCAGGCCCTGCATGTCGATGTCGATGCGGAAGGAACTTGGCCGCGCGAAGGCCACCGTCATCGGCACCTCGAAGCCGAGCAGGACGACGGTGCCGGCGGCGCTCACCGTCTCGACCTCGGCAGCCGAGCTTCCGCGGGCGGCCCGATGGCGCTCCAGCACACCGGCGAGATCCAGTGCGGCATCCGCCATCTGCCCCGGCATGAAGAAGATGTCCGGATCGATCTCGGGGTTGATCTCGTAAGACTCCAGGGTCAGCGGCATCTCACCCAGCGAAGAGACCAGGATCTGCCGGTGCGCCAGCATCAGGCCGTCGACGTCCCGGTAGTCCTCGAACCGGGTCTCCGAATCCTCCAGCCCGAAGCCGAAATCCGCCTTGGAGATCCTCTTCTTCTCCAGCCCGTCTTCCGTGCCGATGAAGACCTGGTGCGCCACGCCGCCGGGCGCGGTGACCACGAGCTTCCAGGCTTCGCCGCTCTCGATCTCCTCGCGGCCGGCGAACTCCACCTCGTAGCCCAGCTCCGTGTACTCGAACCAGGGGCTGCTCAGCGTGGCGTCCGCGGCCTGGGCAGCCGCCACCTCTCCTTCGAAGGCAACCGGCCGGGGCTGGCCGGGCGCCTGACCCCACGCCTGCTCGCCGTCGAACGCCTGGATCAGGGCCATGCCGCCGAAGTCGCCCTCCACCCGAACCTGGTTCGGTCGACGCAGGCTAATCGTGAACGGGGCCGCCATGCCCTGCACCGACATCGTCCCGGTGGCCCGCGCTGCCTGAATCGAGCGCAGCTTCTCGAGGCCGCCCCGCGCCTCGTAGTGCATCGCCAGGACCCGGTCGAGTTCGCTGGGTTCTTCCGTCTCCTGAGCCCAGCCGGCACCGGCGACCAGAGCAAGCGCCAGGACGGCAAGACACGCACGGACCCGGTCCGCTTGCCGCCTGTTCTGTACGCCGCGCCCCGTTCCCGGGCGAGTTGCCGAGCCGATCGGTGCAGGTGCCTTCATCTCATCCTCCGCTGGCCGTCCGCCGCGAAGCCTGCCGGTGACCGCCAAGCCGGCTCGCTACCCGTAATCCGTTCCGGCATGATAGCCGAACGGAGGGGGCGCGGAACGCAGCGGGCGGCGACGCCATGACCCATGGTATCGCTTCCCGGACTTTCCGCAACCCTTGAAAACAAAGAGGTTACGGTCGACGATGTCCCAAGCCGGACGGCTGCGCTTCACCGCTGACGGATGGGAGTACTTCCGCATCTGGATCGTGAACGTCGCGCTGACGCTCCTGACTCTCGGCATCTACTCGGCCTGGGCGAAGGTGCGAGCGCGACGCTACCTGTACGGCAACGTCTGGCTGGGCGACGACGCCTTCGACTACACGGCGAACCCGGTGGCGATCCTGCGGGGCCGGCTGCTGCTCCTCCTCGTCCTCGTGCCGGTCTCGCTGGCCCAGCGCATCTCCCTCGTGTACTACTACGCCGCCCTCCTCCTTCTCATGCCGCTAGTGCCGTGGGTGGTGGTCCGGGCCCGGTCCTTCCACATGCGCAACTCCAGATATCGGGGCATCGCCTTTGACTTTCGGGGCAAGTACTGGGACGCCGCCGTCTGGTATCCGCTGTCCTGGGCCGCTTCGATCGTCACCCTCGGTCTGGCGAGACCCCTTACCGTGCGGCAGCGTGACGATTTCCTGGTCACCGAGTCCAGGTTCGGCAGTACGCCGTTCAGCTTCGTTGGACGGATCCGCCCCTACTACAAGGCGTATCTCACTACCGCGGCCGTCCTCTTCCTTCTCTACGTCGGTGGCGTCTTTGGCCTCCTCCTCCTGATGGCCGCGACCAGTCTTGGCGCGGGTCCGGATGCCGGTCCCCCGGCCTTCGACATGAGGTTGTTCTTCGTGGGCTCGCTTGCCATAGCGGCAGCCGCCACTCTGTTCATCCTCGCCTTCCTGCGAACCCGCCTGCTCAGCTACCGCTGGAGCAACACCCGCCTCCGCGAGAACGAGTTCCTGCTCGACCTCTCCTTTCCGACGATGCTCTGGCTGTACACGAGCAACGCCGCCCTGATCGTCGCCACGTTCGGGCTCTTTGTGCCGTTCGCGCGGATCCGGGTACTCCGCTACGTCGTGAATCAGTGCAGCGTGCTGAAGAAGGAAGGCCCCGAGAGCTTCGAGGCGGGCGAGACGCAGCGCGTCGCCGCCACCGGCGCGGAGGCGGCCGGCGAGTTCGGCCTGGAGATCGGGATATGACTTCGGTTCCCTGCCACTACTACGACGGGCGGACCTCCGCCCGAAGGGAAGCCGGGTTGACGATCACTCCCGACGGGATCCTGATCGTTGCCATCGCCGGCATCGAGTCGCGTCTTCTCTACCCCATGACCGAGGTCCGGATTCCCAACCGCATCGCCAACACGCCCCGCCATCTGCTCCTTCCCGAGGGAGCGCTGTGCGAAGTTCGCGACAACGACGGACTGGACGCGATGCGGGAGCGGGCGGAAGGCCAGCCACCTTCTCATGCCCGCCGCTTCGAACGTCTGCTCCATCGGCTCGACAGCACCTGGCGTGGATCCGCGGCCGCCCTCGCCGTCACTGCCGCGATCCTCTACTCGTTCACGGAATGGGGAGCACCGGCGGTGGCTACGGGCGTGGTCGCGATCACACCTCCCGAGGCCGAGGCGGTCATTGGCGACAACCTCCTGGCGATGCTCCCCTTGTTCGGAGTCCTCGATTCGTCGGAACTCCAGTCAAGCCGCCAAGACGAACTCCGGGCCGTCGCAGAAGCGATGGGTCGGGAGGCTGGCATCGAAGACCTGGACCTCCAGTTCTTCTCCGCGCCCGGTCTGGGACCAAACGCCTTCGCCCTGCCGGGAAACACCGTCGTTCTCACGGATGAACTGGTCGCGCTGGCCGAACACGACGAGGAGATCGTCGCGGTACTGGCCCACGAAGTGGGTCACGTGGCCGGCCGGCACGTGATGCGCGGACTGGCCCAGACTTCCTCGATGCTCATCATCTGGACCGCCTTCACCGGCGATGCGTCCGTCGCGGCGCTGTCCATCCTGGGACCGGACCAACTGCTCGCCCAGCGCTACTCGCGCACGTTCGAACGCCAGGCCGACCAGTTCGCCATCGAGTACCTGCTTCGGAACGACATCCCGCCGACCCGACTCGGAGACATCCTCCAGCGCCTTGAAGAGGCCCACGCCGACTCCGGCGTTCCGAACTGGCTGGCGAGCCACCCGGGAACCGAGGGCCGCAGGCGGGAGGCCCAGGACGCCGCCGAAAGCGTCCGCGACGGCTCGGAGGCCCTCGAATGACCGCTGTCAACGACCGGCATACTCTCTAGCGACCCGATTGAAACAGGAACGACACGGGCGGCCACGCGGGCAGCCAGGTCCGCAGGAGGAGGAAACCGTCATGCAGAAACTGACCAAGGCGCAGCGCGACCAGTGGGCGATCGACGGCTACATCCGCGTCGAGCAGGCGCTGTCACCTGAGCAGGTCGAGTTCTTCGACGCCGAACTCGACCGCATTCGGCAACTGCCCGGCTGGGAGCCGAACCCCGACGGCCCGCTCGGCCACTACGCTTGGCTCGACCACGCCGTCGACCGCGACCCGGAAGGCTTCATGGACCGCCGGGTCCTCCTCCACTACGACCAGGCGTTCCTCGACCTGATGGACGCCTCGCCCGTCTTCGACCTGATCACGGACATCATGGGCCCCTACGTCGTGCTCAGCATGACCCAGGCGATCGTCCGACCGTCCAACCCGAAGTGGCCCGGCTACACGCACACCGACGGCGGTGAGGCGCTGCGCCGCATCCGCGTCACCGAGACCAGCCTGCCGCTGGCGATGAAGGGCATGTACCTGCTCTCCGACATCACGGATGAAGACTGCGGCAACTTCACCGTCTTCCCCGGCAGCCACATGCGGCCGTTCCCGGACCGCCCCTACCCGGCGCCGGGGCCGAAGACGCCGGGTGCCGTGCAGCTCAAAGGCAAGGCCGGCGACTGCATCCTGTTTCCGCACTCGCTCTGGCACGGTCCTTCGATGAACGCCTCGCCGCGCGCACGCAAGACGATCCTCTACAACTACTGCCAGTTGTTCCTGCGCACCTACGACCCGGAGCCCACGCCCGAAGTCCTGGAGCGCTGCACGCCGCGCCAGCGCCGTCTGCTCGGCGACCTCGGTTACGATTTCCGGCCAGGGTCGTACTTCTACGCGCCAACCGACCAGGTCGACGTGATCGTCGGCGGAGCTTCGGAGTAGCGGTCAGCGCAGGGAGCACACCGATTTCCACCCCCGCAAGCCGTTCCGCTGACGCCGGACGAGACCTCCGCCATCCGCCGGTCCGGAGCGCGGTGGCGGCCTGCGTGGCCCTTGCCTGCGCCACGGCCTCCGGCCCAGGGCCCGACCTCGCAACAGGTCCCGAAACCTGGGCCAACCCGCTTGCCGAACTGACCCGCATCGTCGGCCGTGAGAACGTGGAGCGCGGGGACGAGCTGCTCGCCCTTTTCCAGGAGCGCGGACTAGCTCCCCAGGTCCAGGAGTTCAGGACTGAAGCGACGGAGGGGAACCCGAGCCAGGTCGGGCGAAACCTGATCGTCACGATTGGCGACGGGCCGCGCGACATCGTGGTTGGCGCTCACTACGACGCGGTCCGGCTCCCGGACGGCACGGTCGTCGGAGGCGCCGTGGACAACGGCGCGGCTTCGGTGGTCTTGACCAGGGTCGCGGAGACCCTGGGTCGTCACGAGCTGGAACACCGTGTCCGGGTCGTCCTGTTCGACCTCGAAGAGTCCGGGCTCCTCGGGTCCCGCGCCTACGTTGAGGATGCCGAACCGGACCGCATCGCGGCCATGGTCAACGTCGACGTGGTGGTCGGCGAGGGCACGCTGATGTACGGACCGACGTCCCATGAGGGAAACGAGGCGGTCTACCGCAGTGTCCGCTTCGCGTGCGCCGCGAGTGAGATCACGTGCATGGGTTTCCCCCGCTATCCCCCGAGCGACGATCGCAGCTTTCAGGCCGCCGGAATTCCCGTCGTCTCGCTCGCCATGAACGATGCCGCGGCGTCGCATCAGATGTGGCTCGCCCTGAACGCGGGCGCCGAGTCCGGGCTCCGCGAGAACTTCGTGCCCGAGGTCTTCCGGATCATTCACTCGAGCAGAGACACGATCGAGCACGTCAGTGAAGCCGCGATGAACCACCTTCACGACCTGATCGTGGCGCTCGTGCTCGAACTGGACAGGTCGCTCTAGAAGGGCAACCGTGCCGGAGTGATCGGACAGGAGACCTCTCAGGGTGGATCGGCGTAGGGCTCGTCCATGGGCACGAACTCCGTTTCCAGCCGAGCCGCCCGGCTCCACTCGCGCATCGCCTTCGTGTCGAGCAGGGCGCGGCAGTACTCCTCGGCCTCAGCCGGCAGCGGCGGGTCGTAGGTGGCGAAGCGCGAAGCGACCGGCAGGAAGTAGGCGTCCGCGGCCGAGAAGTTGCCGAACAGGTAGGGGCTCCGTGTCCCGAACTCGCCGCGCGTATCGCGCCAGAGGGCGGCAAGCCGTTCGATATCGGCCAGGACATCCGGCTCGTGCCCCTTGCCCGGATGGTGCGAGCGGATGTTCATCGGCATCGCCGAGCGCAGTGCCGCGTAGCCGGAGTGGAAGTTCGCTACCAGGGACCGGGCGCGGGCCCGGGCCCGGTCGTCGGCGGGCCAGACGCCGCGGTCGGGATGGAGGTCGTTGAGCCTCTCCACGATCGCCACCGTGTCGAACGTCGCGAAGCCCTCGCCCGGTTCGCCCTCCCAGAGCACCGGCACCAGCCGGGCGGGGGACAGAGCGTCGATGTTCGCCTCCCAATCCTCCGAATCGAACTTCAGCATCCGTTCGGAGAACGGGATGCCGAGTTCGGTCATGAGCGCCCACGGCCGGAGCGACCAGGACGAGTAGTTCTTGTTGCCGATGACGAGGGTTAGCGGTTGCGGCATGGCGGCGGAGGCTAGTCAAAACCGGTTGACTGGGGCAAGCCAGGCGCTATCCTGAAAACGGTGCCCCTCACCAAGAGACCGCACAGCCTGCTGGCTCCGGCCGCACTGCTCCTGGCGGCGTCGGTTGCCCCGCCCCTCGGCGCGCAGGCCGGTTCCGCCTGGACTCCGCCCGGCGACATCGACGGACTGTGGGACTTCGCGACCGCAACGCCGCTGCAGCGGCCTTCCGCGCACGCCGACAAGGAGTACTTCACCGCCGACGAGGCGGCCCAGTTCGAGCGCGACACGATCGCGCGCCGCGCCGAGGCCCAGAAGCGCAGCCCGAGCGTCCACGCCCCCTACTGGCTCGACCACGGGCGCCACGTGCAGGAGTCGCGCCGCACGTCGCTGATCTTCGATCCGCCGAACGGCCGCATCCCGCCGATGACCGAGGACGGTCGGCGCCGTGCACAGGAACGCCGCGACCTGCGCGCCAGCCCGCCGGCAGGCCCCGAGGACCGGAACCTCTGGGAGCGCTGCCTGATGGGCTTCAACGCCGGCCCGCCGATGAACCCGGGCGGCTACAACAACAACGTGCTGATCCTCGTGACGCCGGACACCGTGGCGCTCCTCAACGAGATGGTCCACGACACCCGGATCGTCCCGCTCGACGACCAGCCGCGGCTGCCCGAGCGCCTGCGCCAGTTCAAGGGCGACTCGCGCGGCTACTGGGACGGCGAGACCCTGGTCGTCGAGACCCGCAACTTCGACCCCCGGATCAGCTTCGGCGGCTCCGGCGGCAACATGCGGCTCACCGAGCGCTTCACCCGGTTCGACGAAACGACCCTGATCTACGAGTACACGATCGACGACCCGGAGTCCTTCGAGCGCCCCTGGAGCGCACGGGTCGAGATGAAGCGGTCGGACCAGGCGATCTTCGAGTACGCCTGCCACGAGGGCAACTACGGCCTGCTCAACATCCTCGAGTACGCACGGACGAACGAGAAGCGGGCTAGCGAGTCTCCAGCAGAGTGACGTCCGGCAGGCGCGCCGCCTTCCGGTCGAAGGTGTGGAGCGGCACGGCCCCGGCCCGGCGTGCCGCGGCCGCGATCATGCGGTCGGCGAAGTCGGCGCCGCCGCGGCGATAGCCACGAGCGGCCTCCGCCACGTCGCTCGCGCACTCGATCTCGACCGCCACAGCATGGACGAGCTGATCGAGAACGGTTGCAATCTCCTCCCGCCCAAAGCGGAACGTGTACTCCAGCGCCCAGACCAGCTCGACCAGGACCTCCCGGCTGACGAAGCCTGGCTCGTCGAGCGTCAACCGCAGCATCAGCCTCTCCGCCTCCTCCGCCTGCTCCTCGTCATCCCGGAGGAAGAACCGGAGAAGGACGTTCGTGTCCAGCGCGATCACCTGCGACCGCCGCCCCCGGCGACGGCCCGGTCCTCCTCCAACGTCTCCGGCGACCAGTCGTCACCCAGTGCGCTGCGACACGCCCCTTCGATGATGCCTCGCTCGATGTCTTCCAGAGTCGCCGGTGGCCCGTCGTACTTCAGTACACCGAACAACCGGCTGAGCGGCCGGACCGGCGCGATGCGCACCTCCCCGTCGTAGATGAAGTAGCGCACCAGGTCCCCCGCCTTCAGGTCGAGCGCCTCGCGCACAGCCTTCGGCAGGGTCGTCTGGCCCCGGGAAGTGAGCTTCGATTCCGGCAAGCGAGTGGGAGGTTGTGCGTTCATTTCTCCATCCTGCATTACTCTTCGACATCCTGCAAGGGGAAACCGCAGAACGAACATCGCCCGCAGAGCGGCCCCAGCGGGCTCTGAACGAGCGACTCCCGACGCCTAGCCGCCGGAGGCGTACGCGGCGACGTCCTCGCGGTGGGTCCACCAGCCGGGGCTGGTCCACCAGTCGCTGCCGGGGGGCGGAGTCGGCTGGAACAGGAAGACGCCGGAGGGCGCGAACTCGACGCCGCGGAGGCGCTTGCTGAAAGCGCGGATCTCGGAGTAGTTCCACATCATCGTGAACGGCTGATCCTCGGCGACGACGTAGGCCAGCTCGCGGTAGATCGCGGCGCGCGCCTCCGGGTCGAACTCGCGCCGGCCGCGTTCCAGCAACTCATCGACCCGGTCGCTCCTGTAGCCGACGTAGTTGCGGGCGTTGTCGTAGCTCGTCGAGTGCAGCCGGATCGTCCACTGGTCCGGGTCGGTGGTCACCTCGTCGGCGTCGGCATGGGCCTGGAACTCGTGTTCCAGCAGGTGCTGTTCGTGGGTCGCGTTCTCGTACTGGCGGAGCGTCAGCTCGACGCCGATGCTGCGCAGGTCCTCGCGGTAGATGTCCGCCATCTTGACCGCGTCGGCGAAGGTCTGGGCAATCTCCAGCTCGAACGAGAACTTGACCTTCTCGCCGCCGATCTCCTTGTACCGCCAGCCATCGTCGGGGTCCGATAGCCAGCCGGCCTCGTCCAGCAGCTCGCCGGCGCGCTCGAGCTCGAACGGGTACTTCGGCACGTCCGGGTTGTAGCCCATGTGGTCCTTGTCCCAGAGCTGGTCCGTCTCGAGGTAGACGCCGTAGGCGACGTCGCGGATCACCCGCTTCTGGTCGTAGGCGTGGGTCATCGCCCGCCGCACCCGCACGTCGGTGAAGAAGGGGTTGCTGCCGTCCTGGTTCCAGCCGATCCGCGAAATCCGCCGCGCCGGCGCCCAACCCTTGACGCCGAACCGCTTGAACTCCTCGTCGTTGCTCTGGGTGGCGAACTGCTGCGGCGTGAACCAGTACTCGTCGAGCTCGCCCTTCTTGAAGAGCAGGAGCCCCAGGTTGCGGTCGCTCTGTGGGCGGTAGATCACCCGTTTGAACGGCGCGATCCGGGCCGTGTCGGGGAAGTCGTCCCAGCGATCGACGACGATCCGGTCGGTCAGGGTCCAGGACACGAACCTGTACGGGCCGGAACCGATGACCTCCTCGCGGGCGTAGTGGTTGAAGTACTCGCTGCTGCGCATCGTCGGATCGTTCGCGAGCTCCTCCGGGTTGTTCCAGATGTGGCGCGGAATCGGCGGCACCCGCATCGCCAGCATGTTCGTGACCAGCGCGTCCTTGAAGTGGAACTCGACCGTCAGGTCGTCGATCACGTCGATCCGCTCGATCTGGTCGACGTCGTGCTTGTACATCGCCGCCGGCACGTCGTCCGAGGCCACCATGTCGTAGGTGAACTTCAGATCGTGCATCGTCCACGGCTTGCCGTCGTGCCAGGTCAACCCCGGCCGAACCCGCACGCGGGCGCTCATCCAGTCGTCCGCCATCACGCCTTCCTCGACCATCGTCTGGTTCCAGACCGTCGTCATATCGGCGTTGCGCGTCGTCAGCGACTGGAACAGCGCGCCCGAGAGGTAGTAGTCCTCCCAGAAGATCGCGAAGATCGGGTTCAGTGTCCGCGGATCGCCAAGCATGTAACGCACCAGCGTGTCGTCCCGGGCAACGACCTCCGGCCGGTCGAAGGGGTAGGGCTCGGTCAGCGTTGGCGGGTTGACGAGCGGGTCGGTCGCCGGGTCGTAGGCCGGGCCCGAGGGACCGGTGGTTCGTTCCGGCAGCGGACCGGTGCAAGCGGCCGCGAGGAGCGTCAGGAACCCGATGAGGACGAGAACGGCGGCGGTTCGGAGCGAGAGCGATCTCCTGGGCATAGTGGCGGAACTGTAGCGCGGCCCCGGCAGCGCGCGGTCAGCGCAGGCGGTCGATGCGCCGCCGGTCGCGCTTGGTCGGACGGCCGGCGCCGCGGCGTCTTGACGCCGGCTCCGCCACCAGGAAGGGATCGCGCTTGCGCGGCTCCGGCTTCGGCGGACTCAGATCCTCGTAGAGACGCGACGCCTCCGCTTTCGGCAACGGCTTGTCGCGCAGTTCCCGTACGACGAGGATCCGCTTCCAGTCCCGGATCCTGAACTCGACCCGGTCACCGACCTTGAGCTGGCGGTGCGCCTTTGCCTGCTGTCCGTTCACAGTGACCCGGCCAGCGGAGCAGGCCGCAGCCGCCTTGGAGCGGGCGCGGAACATCCGCGACACCTGCAGCCACTTGTCGAGGCGGCTCACCGGTCCGGTTCCTGGCTACCAGCGCGCCGCATCCACCATGTGCTACGGGGTCCCTTCATCGCAGTCCAAGGCGATGGGTCTTCCCGATCCGCTGCACGTTCCGCTTCCCAACGCCCGCCTCCTCGGCAAACCGAGGCCAGTCGGCGACGGCTCCAAACACCTGGTCGATGACGCGCGCAGCCCGTGGCTTCTTCAGCCCCGAAGTCTCCGCGAGTCGGAGCAGGTCGGTCCGTTCGAAGCTGCGGCGCTTGCCCGCCAGACTCATCTGATGTTGACCGGTCCAGGTACCCCGCGGGTTGTAGGCGTAGGTCACGTCGTACGCCGGCGACAGGCGCCACTCTCCGGCCCGGTTCATCAGAAAGGAGATGTTCTTCACGTGATCGTCCTGGTTTCGTGCAACGACATTGAAGACCGCTCGACGGTACTGCTCCTCAACCGCAACCATCCCGAGCCCGAGTTCGCGAACCGTCTCCATCGCCTGCTCGTACGAGTGGGCGCCCGCATCTCGATAGTCGAAGTGCCGCAACGCCGCCAGGGACTGCATGTGGACCCTGTTGCCGGCCGCATCGCGGTCGAAGCGGCGGGTCATGAAGTGGCTCCGTCCGCCCTCGAGGTGCAATCGGCATTCGGACATCTCGATTCCGGACTGGCGCGCCATCAGATGGTACGCGTACTCGATCCGGCCGTAGCCCAACGGATCTGCCATCTCCCGGTCGCCGTTGCCGGTGATGCCGTCGAACTTCAGGATCCAGTGCCCGAAGCCGGCCTTCGCGTCGACCTGACCCGAATGAAACTCACCCGTGCCCGGATTCCAGGCGAGCACCGCCTTCGCTCTGGCACCGCCCGCGGATGTACCCACAATGAGGATGTCCTCTAGCGCCCCGTCTGCATCGAGGCGTCCGGACATTTCTCTTCTCTCTTCGAGAACCCGATTCACGAGTCCGACCAGTCGAGCGATCTCGACTTCCTCGCGCCGATCTCCCCTATGTGCCGCAGGTTGGTACTCCAACGCTCCCATGCCACGAGTGCCCACGTAGCAGAGCCGATCCACTGGATTGAAGCTCTCGAGAGTCCGTTCGTTTTCCGCCAGCCAGGCATCGATCAGCAAGTTGCCGAAACGGTCGGGCAACGAGTCCGCCAAGAGGCCGGGCAACCCCATGAACGACTGCCCGAGCGCCGGAAAGTCGAACGTCCCTTCGCGAACGGGCATCTCAAGCGGAGACACTTCGACGCCGGCCGACTGGAACACGGGATCGTACTCAAAGACGCCCACTCCTCGACCTGCGTCCCAAACCACCGCACCGATGCGGCGACCCCACAGGATCACGCTACTGGCTTCAATCACTCACGTCCTCCGCCCACGACCACGGCTGCTTGCGCGGCCGGTCTTTCCGGCGACGGGCGCGTTGTCGTTCCCGGCCGCCTGAGTCCACTCGTTCGATGGGCCGGATCTCTCCCGAGGGCACCGCGCTCAGCAGGCCATCAGCCAAGCCAAGTTCAATCGAGAGGCGCAGCAGACTGTCCAGACTGCATGGCCGGCCAGCCTCGATGTTGCGGAGGGTGCGCAGCCCGATTCCCGCATCCGCAGCCAGGGCTCGCTGCGTGATGTTCCTGGAAAGGCGTAGCTTCGCCAGCCGACGACCCAGCTCAGTCCGCAGCGCCCGTGAGGTCAGGTTTCGACCCGGAGTTCTACCGGCCATCGCTCGCTCCCCTACTCTCGGATCCTTCCCCTCGGCCCCAAGACCGGCATCAGTCTCTCCTTGGTCAAGAGGCACTATTCTGCCTCTTATAGATCCAAATTGCTAGTAAGAGGCTACAAACTACCCCTTATCAATCAGAACCTAGAGCAGTTCCAACGGCCCCAAGCGCTTCCAAGCAGCCCTTGGGCCTAGCGTTTCTTCCGCCGCGGCAGGTAGAGGTCGGTGATCGTCCCCTCGTAGGCCTCGGCGGCGAAGGCAACGGTCTCCGACAGCGTCGGGTGCGGATGCACGGTGAGCGCGAGATCGGCGGCCTCCGCGTTCATCTCGATCGCCAGGGCCGCCTCGGCGATCAGGTCGCCCGCGTTGACGCCGACGATGCCGGCGCCGACGACCCGGCAGCTCGACGGATCGAACAGCAGCTTGGTCAGTCCTTCGGGCCGGCCCAGCGTCAGCGCCCGACCGGATGCGCCCCAGGGGAAGACGCCCTTCTCGTAAGCCGTGCCGTTCTCCCGCGCCTCGGTCTCGGTGAGACCCACCCAGGCCACCTCCGGGTCCGTATAGGCCACCGACGGGATGACCCTGGCCTCGAAACCGCTCTTCTCACCCGCCGCGACTTCGGCCGCGACCTTGCCCTCGTGGGTGGCCTTGTGGGCAAGCATCGGGCCGGGCACCAGGTCGCCGATCGCGAAGACGTGCGGCACGTTCGTACGCTGCTGGTCGTCGACCGGGACGAAACCCTGCTCGTCGACGTGAACACCCGCCGCCTCGGCGCCGAAACGGTCGCTGTTGGGACGGCGGCCGACCGCGACAAGGACCCGCCCGAACAGGCCGGAACGCGACTCACCGTCGTCGTCTTCCATGGACACCATCAGGCCGTTCTTCTGTGCCTTGACGCCGGTCACGCGGGTAGAGGTGTGAATGCCCTCCAGACGGCCGGCGAGGCGACGCTGGAGCGGGCGGACCAGATCGCGGTCGACGCCGGTCAGAAGCTGCGGCAGCAGTTCGACGACCGTCACGCGACAGCCGAGGGCGGCGTAAACCGTCGCCATCTCGAGACCGATGATGCCGCCGCCGATCACGAGCAGCCTGCCGTCGGGCTCGAAGTCGGGATCGAGTTCGAGCGCGTCGGTCGAGTCCCACACCCGCGGGTCGCCCTCCGGCAGACCCGGGATCATCGCCGGACGCGAGCCGACGGCGACGATCGCCTGGCCGAAGGTCAGCGTGCGGCGGCCGCCGTCGCCGTCCGCGACCGCGACTTCGTGGGGACCGACGAACCGGCCGCGGCCGCGCACGACCTCGACCTTCCGCCGCGCGGCGAGCTGGGCCAGGCCTCCCGTCAGCCGGCCGACGACTTCCTCCTTCCAGCCCAGCAGGCGCGCGCGGTCTATCTCGGGCTGCCCGAAGTCGATGCCATGGGCGGCGAACTCCGCCGCCTCGTCGATCACGCGGCCGGCATGCAGCAGTGCCTTGGAGGGGATGCAGCCGACGTTCAGGCATACGCCGCCGAGGTTCGCGTGCGGTTCGACGAGCACGACCTGCCGACCCAGGTCCGTCGCACGGAAGGCGGCCGTGTAGCCACCAGGCCCGGCGCCCAGGACCAGCACTTCGGCGTCGACCTCTCGCGGCGCGGCGACGACGGGCGCGGCCGACGCCACCGCTGCTTCAGGCGCCGCCGACTCTTCTTCCGCGCCCTGCGCGGCCGGCTCCGCGCCGGCCTCCGGGGCGGCACTCCTCCCGGACGCCGGCGGAGGCGCATGCGGATGCCGCGGCCGCTCCGCCCGATGATCGGGGTGCGACTCGTCATCGGCGTCGAGAACGACGATCAGGTCCCCCTCCCCCACCTTGTCGCCGAGGGAGACGGCGACCTCCAGGACGACGCCGCAGTGGGGCGACGGCACCTCCATCGACGCCTTGTCGCTCTCGAGCGTGATCAGACCCGCGTCGACGTCGACGTGCTCGCCCGGCGAGACGAGGACCTCGACCACATCGACGGAGTCGAAGTCGCCGATGTCGGGTACGACGATGCGGATCGGTTCGGCCATCTCGCCAGCGTCAGAGCACGACCCGGCGGATGTCCGAGAGCACCGAACACAGGTGGGTCGTGAAGCGCACCGCGTACGCGCCGTCGATCACCCGGTGGTCGTACGACAGCGAAACCGGCAGCATGAGCCGGGGCGCCAGACCCGCGCCAACGTAGACCGGCCGCCGCACGGAACGCGAAACGCCCAGGATGCCGACCTCCGGCGCGTTGACGATCGGCGTGAACGCGGTGCCGCCGATTCCGCCGAGGCTCGAGATCGTGAAGGTCGCGCCCTGGATGTCTGCGGGCCGGAGCTTCCGCTCGCGCGCCCGGCCGCTGACTTGGGCGAGTTCGCCGGCAAGTTCGTAGACGGACTTCCGGTCCACCTCGCGCACCACGGGCACGACCAGGCCGTCCGGCGTGTCGACCGCGACACCCAGGTTGTAGTAGCGCTTGAGAACCAGGGATTCTCCGTCCGGAGCGAGCGACGAGTTCATCTCCGGGAACTCGACAAGCGTTGCCGCCGCGGCCTTCATCAGGAAGGCCAGCAGGGTGAGCCGGACGCCGCGTTCCCGCGCCTCGTCGAGACGCGCCCGGCGAAAGGCCTCCAGGTCCGTGATGTCGGCCTCGTCGTGCTGGGTCACGTGCGGCACGTTCAGCCAGCTCCGGTGGAGGCTCGCCGCGGACAGCTTGCGGATGCGGCCGAGCGGCTTCGACTCGACCGGCCCGAACTTCGAGAAGTCGATCTCCGGGACAGGCGGGATGCCGGCGCCGGCAACCCGCGGTCCGCGGCCGGTCATCACCTCCTTGACGAAGCCCTCGACGTCCTCGCGCAGGATGCGGCCCTTGGCGCCGCTGCCGGAGACCCTCCGGAGATCGACGCCGAGCATGCGGGCGAAGCGCCGCACGGCCGGGCTCGCGTGGGGCGGGGCCGAGGTCGCTGCCGGTCCGCCGGCCGCCGGGGGCGGCGGCCGGCGACCGCGACGAGGCGGACGCGGTTCGGCGGCGGCTGCCGGTCCAGGCGCCTCCGCCGCAGCTCCTCCACCTGCCGGGACGGTCTCCACGGTCTCGGCTTCCGCAACCGCGGCCGCCGCCTCGATCGTCAGGATCAGGTCGCCTTCGCCGACCTGGCCGCCGAGTTCCACCGCGATCTCGATCACCCGGCCCGCCGCCGGCGAGGGCACCTCCATCGACGCCTTGTCGCTCTCGAGCGTGATCAGGGACTGATCGACCGAGACCTCGTCGCCGACGCCGACCAGGACCTCGACGACATCGACGGAATCGAAGTCGCCGATGTCGGGGACGACGACGGAGAGGGTCTCGCTCACGCGGTGGCCGGGTTCGGGGCGTTCGGGTCGATGCCGTAGGCGGCGATCGCCCTGGACGGCGCCTCGGGATCGATCTCGCCGTTCTCGGCCAGGGAGGCCAGGGCGGAGACCACGATGTGCCGGCGGTCGACCTCGAAGAAGGCCCGCAACTGCTCCCGGGTGTCGCTGCGGCCGAAGCCATCGGTACCGAGCGTCCGGTACGGACCCGGGACGAAGGCGCGGATCTGGTCCGTGAAGACCTTCATGTAGTCGCTCGCCGCGACCGTCACGCCGCCGCGCCCGGTCAGGCACTGGCGGACGTAGGACACCTTTTTCTCCTCGCCCGGATGGAGGCGGTTCCAGCGCTCCACCTCCAGCCCATCGCGCCGCAGCTCGTTGAAGCTGGTAGCCGACCAGACTTCGGCGGACACCTTCCAGTCCTCCTCCAGCATCTCGGCCGCGGCCTCCGCCTCGCGCAGGATCGCTCCCGAAGCCAGCAGGGTGGCCCGCTTCCGATGACGCGAGCCGGGCCGGATCCGGTGCAGGCCGCGCCGGATGCCCTCTTCGGCGCCGGCCGGCATCCTGGGGTGCTCGTAGTTCTCGTTGAGCGTCGTCAGGTAGTAGAAGACCGGCTCCTCCTCGGCGTACATCCGCCGCAGGCCGTCCTGGAGGATCACCGCGAGCTCGTAGGCGTAGGTCGGGTCGTAGGAGACGCAGTTCGGCACCGTCGAAGCGGCCAGGTGACTGTGGCCGTCCTGGTGTTGCAGGCCCTCGCCGTTGAGCGTCGTCCGCCCCGACGTGCCGCCGATCAGGAATCCCCGCGCCTGCATGTCGGCCGCGGCCCAGATCAGGTCGCCGACCCGCTGGAAGCCGAACATCGAGTAGAAGATGAAGAACGGGATCATGTGGAAGCCGTGGTTGGCGGCCGAGGTGCCCGCCGCCATCCAGGAGCAGAGCGAGCCAGCCTCGTTGATCCCCTCCTGGAGGATCTGACCGTCGCGGGCCTCCCTGTAGGGCGCGATCTTGTGCGCGTCGACCGGTTCGTAGAGCTGTCCGGTCGGCGCGTAGATGCCGAGCTGCCGGAACATGCCCTCCATGCCGAAGGTGCGCGCCTCGTCGGCGACGATCGGCACCAGCCTGTTGCGGATCACGGGATTCCGCGTGAGCAGCGTGAACAGGCGCACGAACGCCATCGTGGTCGAGAACTGGCGCCCGCGGCTCGACCGCAGCAGGGCCTCGAAGGCGTCCAGATCGGGCACGTCGAGCGGTGTCGCGGCAAGGGTCCGCGCCGGCAGGTAACCGCCCAGCGCCTCGCGACGCTCCTTCAGGTAGCGGATCTCGGGACTGTCCTCCGGCGGCCGGTAGAACGGCGTCTCTTCCAGGTCCTCGTCGGAGACCGGGATGTCCAGCCGGTCCCGGAAACCCATCAGCGCCCGCAGCCCCATCTTCTTCTGCTGGTGGGTGACGTTCATCCCCTCGCCGGCCTCGCCCATGCCGTAGCCCTTGACCGTCTTCGCCAGGATGACCGTCGGCTGCCCGGTGTGCTTCACGGCCGCCGCGTAGGCGGCGTAGATCTTGTGCGGGTCGTGGCCTCCCCGGTTCAGCCGCCAGATGTCCTCGTCGGTCAGGTGGGCCACCATCGCCTTGAGTTCGGGGTACTTGCCGAAGAAGTGCTCGCGCACGAAGCCGCCGTCCTGGCTCGCCTTGTACGCCTGGTACTCGCCGTCGACCGCCTCCTCCATGCGCCGCCGCAGCAGCCCGTGGCGGTCGCGAGCCAGCAGCGGATCCCAGTACGAACCCCAGACCAGCTTGATCACGTTCCAGCCGGCGCCCCGGAACACCGCCTCGAGTTCCTGGATGATCTTGCCGTTGCCCCGGACCGGGCCGTCCAGCCGCTGCAGGTTGCAGTTGACGACGAAGATCAGGTTGTCGAGCTTCTCCCGGGTGGCCAGGGAGATCGATCCGAGGGACTCCGGCTCATCCATCTCACCGTCGCCCATGAAGGCCCAGACCTTGCGGCCCTCGGTGTCGACCAGGCCCCGGTTGTGCAGGTACTTCATGAACCGGGCCTGGAAGATCGCCATCAGCGGCCCGAGTCCCATCGACACGGTCGGGTACTGCCAGAAGCCGGGCATCAGCCAGGGGTGCGGATAGGAGGACAGCCCTCCCGGCTGTGACTCGCGGCGGAAACGGAGCAGTTCGTCCTCGCTCAGCCGGCCCTCTAGGAAGGCGCGGGCGTAGATGCCGGGCGAGGAGTGACCCTGGATCATGACCAGGTCGCCGCCCTGGTCCTCCGAAGGCGCGCGGAAGAAGTGGTTGAAACCCACGTCGTAGAGCGTCGCGGCGGAAGCGAAGGACGCGATGTGCCCGCCCAGTCCGTCGTGGTCGTGGTTGGCGCGCACGACCATCGCCATCGCGTTCCAGCGGATGATGCTGCGGATCCGCCACTCGAGTTCCGCGTCGCCCGGCAGCGGTTCCTGCGCCCTGACCGGAATCGTGTTCAGGTAGGCGGTCGTCGCCTTGTACGGCAGATAGGCGCCGGAGCGCCGAGCCTGGTCGACCAGGGCTTCCAGCAGGAAGTGGGCGCGCTCGGGCCCCTCGCGGTCCATGACCGCTTCCAGAGCCTCCAGCCACTCGGCGGTTTCCGCCGGATCGATGTCCTGGCGCGCCGTGTCCGCCCTGAGCCTGTTTGTGGGATTCATGTCCATCTCTTTGTCGCCCAAGGGCTTTCGGCGCATGCTCGGCGCCGCCCCGGGAACCTCCGATTCTACCCGCCCAAGGTCCCCCAGGCGGCTTCGGGACAACGGCAGGGAGCAGCGCGAGACTCCACGACTGCTATGGTCCAGGCGCTGGGTGTGGCTGGAACGACAGCCTGAGACCGCGTTGGACCGGCTCCGTTGCCGGGCCTGGACGCGGAAGCCTTCGAACCTGAAACGGTTGACACCGACGTAGGGAATGCAGCCATGACGATTGCCGACCGAATTCCGCAGAGCGCGGCCCCCCTGCTGAGCCGCGAGCCCCTCCCCAACTCGCGCAAGGTCTACGTCGAAGGCTCGGATCCGTCGATCCGGGTGCCAATGCGCGAGATCAGCCAGTCGCCGACGACCGCCGGCGCGGGTCCGTCGGCAGGGCCCGCCGGTCTGACCGCGCTCGGCACGCGCGAGGAGAATCCGCCGGTCGTTGTCTACGACACATCGGGGCCGTACACGGACCCGGCCGTCGAGATCGACGTTCGCCGCGGGCTGGAGCCGCTCCGCCGCCCCTGGATCGAGGCGCGCGGCGATGTCGATGAGTTGGATGGCGTGTCGTCGAGCTATGGACGCGAGCGCGCCGTGAACCCCCGGCTGGACCGGGTGCGTTTCGTCGGCGGCCGACGGCCTCTCCGAGCCAGGGCCGGCGCCCGCGTCACCCAGATGCACTACGCGAAGCGCGGCGAGATCACGCCGGAGATGGAGTACATCGCGATCCGGGAGAACCAGCGCCGCGAGCGGATCGCCGACGAGATCGCCGCCCAGCACGCCGGCGAGAGCTACGGCGCCGCGATCCCGCGGACGATCACGCCCGAGTTCGTGCGTTCCGAGGTCGCCCGCGGTCGCGCGATCATCCCGGCCAACATCAACCATCCCGAACTCGAGCCGATGGCGATCGGCCGCAACTTCCTGGTCAAGATCAACGCGAACATCGGCAACTCGGCCGTCACCTCATCGATCGAGGAGGAAGTCGAGAAGATGGTCTGGGCGATCCGCTGGGGCTCGGACACGGTGATGGACCTCTCCACCGGCCGCAACATCCACGAGACCCGGGAGTGGATCCTCCGCAACTCGCCGGTGCCGATCGGCACCGTGCCGATCTACCAGGCCCTGGAGAAGGTCGACGGCCGGCCCGAGGAACTGACCTGGGAGATGTTCCGGGACACCCTGATCGAGCAGGCCGAACAGGGCGTCGACTACTTCACGATCCACGCCGGCGTCCTGCTCCGCTACGTGCCGCTGACCGCGAAGCGGCGCACCGGCATCGTCAGCCGCGGCGGCTCGATCATGGCCAAGTGGTGCCTCTCCCACCACAAGGAGAGCTTCCTCTACACCCACTGGGACGACATCTGCGAGATCATGGCCGCCTACGACGTCTCCTTCTCGATCGGCGACGGTCTCCGTCCGGGCTCGATCGAGGACGCGAACGACGAGGCCCAGTTCGCCGAGCTGAAGACCCAGGGCGAACTGACCCGCCGCGCCTGGGAGTTCGACGTCCAGGTGATGAACGAGGGCCCCGGTCACGTGCCGATGCACATGATCAAGGAGAACATGGACAAGCAGCTCGAGTGGTGCGACGAGGCGCCCTTCTACACCCTCGGGCCGCTGACCACCGACATCGCCCCCGGCTACGACCACATCACCTCCGGCATCGGCGCCGCGATGATCGGCTGGTTCGGCACCGCGATGCTCTGCTACGTCACGCCGAAGGAGCACCTCGGCCTGCCCAACCGCGAGGACGTCCGCGAAGGCGTGATCACCTACAAGATCGCCGCCCACGCCGCCGACCTGGCGAAGGGCCATCCCGGCGCCCAGGCCCGCGACAACGCCGTCTCCAAGGCCCGCTTCGAGTTCCGCTGGGAAGACCAGTTCAACCTCTCCCTCGACCCGGAACGCGCCCGCGCCTTCCACGACGAGACCCTGCCCCAGGAGGGCGCCAAGGTCGCTCACTTCTGCTCCATGTGCGGTCCAAAGTTCTGCTCGATGGAGATCACCCAGCAGATTCGCGACTACGCCGCGGAGAAGGGGATGGAGGACGCCGAGGCGCTGGAGGCGGGGTTGAAGGAGAAGGCTGGCGAGTTCAAAAGAGCCGGCGGCGAGGTGTACGTTCCGGCGAAGTAGGGGCCGCGGAGGCCCGTGAGGCGCCAGTCCCCCGAAGCGAGTCACGCGAGACGACCAAGACCATGTTCGAAGAACTCAGGATCCGGCAGTTTCGGCTCTTCGACGAACTCCACCTCGAATCGCTGGGACGAATCAACGTCCTGACGGGCCGGAACAACAGCGGCAAGACCACTCTGCTTGAAGCGATCCTCCACTTGTGCGGAGGCGGTCATCAAGGCGGAGTACTGGTCTCAAACCAGATGCGCGAGATGATCCAGCCCGGTGCGTCCCCCGCTGACTGGGCGACGACCCGATTCGGCCACATCTTCCACAAACTGGACACCAGCAGCACGATCAGCGTCGAAGGCCGACATTCGGAACAGGGAACGCTGTCCCTGGAGATCTCTTTTGCCTCAGACGGCCGCATGAAGATCCCCTTGGGCAACGGCCAGGACGCGGCACCTATCGAGGGACCCGACGCCATTCTCCGGTACGTCTTTCGGCAGTCCGGCCGCGAAGCCGCCGAGACAACTCTCCGATGCACGGCAGAGGGTTTCGACACCTCGGAACAGCAAGGCCTGCCACCCTTTCCCGTCTCCATCCTGACGATGCGCAACGGCAACGTCCGGGAAGACGCAGATCGGTTCAGTGCCCTGCGACGAAGAAAGGAGCACGACGTCATACGAGACGCACTCCAGAAGATCGAGCCCCGCCTGACCGACCTCGAAATCAACTCGGGTCGAGGCGAACCGATGATCTTCGGCGACGTCGGACTACCGGAACTCGTCCCGTTGAACGTGATGGGGGAAGGGATGGTCCGTGTCGCACGACTCGTCCTCTCTATCGCCACCTCGCCGAAGGGAGTCGTGCTTGTTGACGAGATCGAAAACGGCATCCACCACTCCGCCATGGAGAAGGTCTGGGCCGCCGTCTCCCGGGCTGCCAGCGAGTACCAGACACAGGTCTTTGCGACCACCCACAGCCTCGAATGCGTCCATGCAGCGCACCGAGCGATTCCCGAGGGTCTGAGCCTGCATCGGCTGCAGCCCGGCACCGGCCGAACCTCCGTCGCCTACGGCACGGACGAGATTACGGCGGCCGTGCACCACCACATCGAGGTGAGGTGATGCCGTGCGACGACGCCCAGTCAGGCGTCGACGAACCACCGGAAGAGCGGCCACGCACTACCATTCGCTCCGCGTCGCAACTTCTGGTCGAAGGCAGAGACTACGTCCATTTCGTCTCAGCACTGACGAAGGAGCACTCCTTCGCGACACCGCAACTGCAGAACTTCGGCGGCGTCAACGAACTCTCGTCCTACTTGACGGCCTTCGTGCGCGCCCCAGGCTTCGAGAAAGTCGAGCGCCTCGGAGTCCTTCGGGACGCTGAGGGAGATTCCCGGTCGGCCTTCCAGAGCGTTCAGGGCTCCCTTGAGGCGGCAGGCCTCGTCGTTCCGAAGACACCAGGCCACATTGAGCCCGGCCAACCCTCCGTGGGGGTTCTCATCGTTCCGGCTCACGGTGGCGGCATGCTCGAAACCGTGTTGTGCACAACACTCGCAGAAACGCCGATCGTGAATTGCATCGACGAGTTCCTGGAATGCGCGCATGCTGCCGGAGCCGAGATTCGCCGCCGACAGAAGGCCCGATCCTCCGCCTACCTCGCCACACGCGCTGTTCCCGGCCTTGCGGTGGGAGTCGCAGCGAAGAAGGGCTACTGGAATCTCCGTCACGAAGCGCTGAAGCCGCTGGTCGACTTCGTTGCCGCCGTCGGAGGGAAGACTGTTCAATGAGGCAAGGGACACTGCGTTGAGACACTGGTAACGTGGCTGCATGCGCTCCACAACCGTGGCCGCACTCTATGGCTGCCTCGCTCTAAGCACCGCGCCAGCACTTCCCCAAGAAAGTGCCCCGAGCCAGCAAGACAGTAAATCGGCGGAACTGCAGCAGCTTCATCAAGCGGCTGAGCGGGGAGACGCGGAGGCCCAAGCACGGCTCGGCTCCATGTACCAATTCGGCGAGGGCGTTCCGCAGAGCCACGCCGATGCCGCCAAGTGGACACGCCTCGCCGCTAAACAGGGCGACGCCCGTGCACAGTTCAAGCTCGGCGGCATGTACTACAGCGGACAGGGCGTTCCCCAGGACTACGTGATGGCCCACATGTGGCTGAATCTGGCGGCTGCGCGATCCTACGAGGGGGCGGCGAAGGAGCGCGACTCCGTGGCTTCGAAGATGACAGCCGAAGCCATCCATGAAGCACAGCGGCTCGCGCGGGAGTGGCGGCCCCAAGCAGCGTCGGCCAGCCCCGACGGCGAGCAGCGCCACTAGCTTCGACGGCACGGTAGGCCGCACGGCACGAATGGCGCCTACCGCCTCCCTGTTGACGACAATGTCGACCAACGCCGGGGACCGCGTAGGCCTCAGGGAGTGAACGTTGGAAGCCGGCGGAAGCGGACGGGCGGCAGTCTTCCAAGAGGCGAGGAGTCGGGGCTAAGATCGCCCGTCGCATGACAAACACGGATAACCAGAGCCGCCAGGAAAAGTTCTCGGGGACCAGGGAGGTCGCGGAGCGCCTCAGCTTCGACCTCGAGCCGCTGCAGCGCTACCTGGAAGAACACGTCGAGGGGTTCTCGGGCGACCTCCGGGTCCAGCAGTTCAAGGGCGGCCAGTCCTGTCCCACGTACCTGCTCGAAGCCGGGGGCAAGAGCTACGTGCTGCGCCGCAAGCCGCCTGGGAAGCTGCTGCCGTCGGCGCACGCCGTGGACCGGGAGTACCGGGTGATGACGGCGCTGCGTGACACGAACGTGCCGGTGCCGCGCACCTACTGCCTTTGCACCGACGAGTCGGTCGTCGGCACGATGTTCTTCGTGATGGAGCACGTCAAGGGCCGGATCCTCTGGGAGGCGCTGCTGCCCGGCATGGAACCCACCGAGCGCTTCGCGATCTACGACGCGATGAACCGGACGCTCGCCCGCCTGCATGCCGTCGACTACGAGGCCGTGGGACTTGAGACCTACGGCAAGCCGGGCAACTACTTCGCGCGCCAGATCCACCGCTGGACCAAGCAGTATCTCGCCTCGGAGACCCGGGACATTCCGGCAATGAACGCGCTGATCGAGTGGCTGCCGGCGAACATTCCGGACGGCGACGAGACGACGATCGTCCACGGCGACTTCCGCCTCGACAACATGATCCTGCACCCGGAGCGGGCCGAGGTCATCGCCATCCTCGACTGGGAGCTCGGCACGCTCGGCCATCCGCTCGCCGACTTCAGCTACCACACGATGCAGTGGGAGATCCCGAAGGACAAGGGTGGGCTCAAGGGCCGCGACCTCGAAGCGCTCGGCATCCCGGGCCTCGAGCAGTACCGCGACGCCTACTGCCGGCGGACCGGCCGCGACGCCATCGCGCACTGGAACTTCTACCTCGCCTACAACCTCTTCCGCAGCGCCGGGATCGCCCAGGGAATCGCCGGCCGGGTGCGCGACGGCACCGCGGCCAGCGCCCATGCGAAGGAGGTGGGCGAAGGCGTGCCGCGGACGGCCGGACTGGCCTGGGAAGTCGCGCAGCGGGCCTGAAGAACACTGGGTGCGCCGGCCTTCTGGCCGGCACTCCGGGAGCCGCGCAACGACGCTACCGAAACCCCCTCTCCCGGCGACGTAGCGAGGGCCAAGGCTTCCGGCGCCCTCTATACTCCCGCCCGCCCCAGCACACGCCCGAATGGACTGGACCACCATCCGCCTGCTGTACCTGAGCGAACTCAGGTCGGCCCTGCGCGAGCGTTCCGTCCTGATCAACGGGATCCTGATCCCGCTTCTGATGTACCCGCTGATGATGTGGGTCATGTTCTCGGCGATCCTGTTCGTGACCGCCCGCACCGAGAGCTTCGCTTCGCGGGTGGAGATCGCGGGTCTGCCCGCGGAGCATCGCGGCCTGCTCGAGCGGCTCGAAGAGGAGGGGCGAGTCGAGGTCACCGAAGTCGACGCCCCAGCGGCCGGAACGGCGGCCGCCTACCGCGCCGGTATCGAGGAACGCCTGCGGGCCTCTGAACTCGACGCCGCCCTGATCTTCGAGGCGACAGCCGACGGCCCGCCGGGCAACGCCGCCGTCTCGCTCCTGAGCGACGGCTCTAGCGACCAGTCGCAGACCGCCCGCGGGCGCTTGGAGCGGGCGCTTTCCGCCGAACGCTCGGACTGGCTCGACCGGATCGCCGAGCAGCACGGACTCGAAGGCGGCGAGTGGCAGGTCTTCGACGTGGAATCCGACAACCTCGCCACCGGCGTCGAGATGGGGCAGTTCCTGATGGGGATGATGATCCCCCTGTTCTTCGTCATCATGATCGCGAACGGCTGCCTCTACCCGGCGATCGACTCGACCGCCGGGGAGCGCGAGCGGAACACTTGGGAAACGACCAGCACGCTCGCCACGCGGCGCATCCACATCGTCGCCGCCAAGTACCTCTACGTCGCCACGATGGGCACCGTCGCCGGCGCGCTCAACGCCGCCGCGATGGTCGTCTCCTTCCGTTCCTTCCTGGGACCGCTGCTTGCCCGCCTGGGCGACGGCGACGGCAGCGGCTTCGCCTTCGAGCTGCCGCTACGGTCGTTGCCCGTCCTGCTTCTCACCGCAGTCCTGCTGGGCGCCCTGATCGGCGCCGCGATGATGATCCTCGCGGCCTTCGCCCGCACCTTCAAGGAAGGCCAGTCGATGGTCACTCCCCTCTACCTGCTCGTCATCTTCCCGGTCGTCGTGCTGAACGACCCGAGCCTCGAGTTCACGCCGCCGCTGGCAGCCATTCCGGTCGTCAACGTCGTCCTGCTCCTACGCCAGGCGATCGCCGGAAACCTGCTCTGGCTGCAGCTCGGCATCACCCTGCTCTCGAACGCCGCGGCGATCGTCGGCTGCCTGTGGCTCGCCTCCCGCGTGCTGCGGGTCGAGGAGGTCGCCACCGGCTCGTTCGAGGGCAACCTGTTCCAGTTCCTGCGCCGGCAGCTCAGGCCGGCGGGAGGCAAGGCGTGAGCACGAACCAGGTCGAAGTCCACGGTCTCTCGAAGAGCTTCTTCGACCAGGCCCGGGGTGAAGTCAACGCGGTCAGGGAGGTCGACTTCGAGTGCCGGAGTGGAGAGATCTTCGGGCTGCTCGGCGCCAACGGTGCGGGCAAGACGACGACGCTGCGGATGATCTCCACCGTGCTTCAGCCGTCGAGCGGCACCGCCCGGGTGCTCGGCCACGACGTCGTCCGCGAGCCGGTGGAAGTACGCCGCAACCTCGGCTTCTACTCCGCGAGCACGGCGCTCTATCCCCGGCTCACCGCCCGCGAGACCCTGACCCTGTTCGCCCGGGTCAACAAGTACCCGGCTGAGCGCACCAGGGACCGCGTCGAGGAGATGATCGAGCGCTTCGGTCTCGGCGAGTACGCCGGGGCCCGCATCGAGAAGCTCTCGACCGGGATGAAGCAGAAGGTGTCGATCGCCCGCACCGTCGTCCACGACCCACCGGTGCTCATCTTCGACGAGCCGACCGTCGGCCTGGACGTGCTGAACGCGCTCGATCTCCAGAAGGGCATCCAGGAACTGCGCGACGAGGGCAAGACGATCCTGTTCTCGACCCACATCATGAGCGAGGCCGAACGCCTCTGCGACCGCATCGCGATCATCGACAAGGGGCGGATCCGCGCCTGCGACGGCCTCGAAGGGCTGCGCGCGGCGACGTCGCAGCACTACCTCGAGGACATCTTCGTCCACTACGTCACCGCCGACGACACGACGGGCTAGGAGATGGCGCCGCAGAAACTGGGTGCGCCGGCGTCCCCGCCGGCTTCTGAGGAAGACGCGACGCGAAGCGGCGACGATTCTCCGACGCCAGGGCAGCCCGAATGAACCGCCGGACCGTCACCGCGCTGGTCATCAACGACCTGCGCCAGCTCGCCCGCAACCCGCGGGTGCTCGTGTTCGCGGTCGCCCTGCCGCTCGTCATGTGGCCGCTGATGTGGTTCCTGACCTCGCTGACCACGGAGCGCCGGCAGGAAAGACTCGAAAGCCGAACGTACCTCTACGCGGTCGCAGAGAACCCCGCGGCAACCGACGGCCAGGCGTGGCTCGACCGGGCCCTGGCGCGCGCCGGCGACGACAGATCGCCAGGCGATCCGGACACGGCGGACGGCCCCACGGTTCGCTTCGAACGCGTCGAGACCCCGGCGGATGTTCCGGCCGCCCTCGACGCGGAGCAGCTCCACGTTCACGTCGCCTGGGAGAGCGGGACCGCGGAGAGCGGCGCTCCCCTTGCCGTCTTCACCTATCGAGCGGACCTCGATGCATCCGGCGCAGCCGAGGGGTTCCTGAGGCGCGCCCTGCAGCGGACACGCGTCGAGGTCCGCCAGCAGCGCCTTGAGGCGACCGGCTTCGACACGAAGCCCGAGGATCTGCTGCCCGTCGAGCGGATCGAGACCGCCAGCGAGGAGCAGACCTCCGGGCTCCTCCTGGGCCGCGTTCTGACCGCGATCATCGTGATGATGATGCTCGCGGGCGGCTCGATCGTCGCCACGGACGCGCTCGCCGGCGAGAAGGAACGCGGCACGCTCGAAACGCTGCTGACGACGGCCGCCAGCCGGGTCGAGATCGTCACCGCGAAGAACCTGTCGATCCTGGCCGTCGCCTTCGCCACCAGCGTGCTCAACATCGCGAACATCGTCGTCTGGATGCAGCTCGACCTGATCGCGGCGCCCGCCGGCCTGAAGCTGGTCATCCCGGTCGGCGCCGGCGTGCTTCTGCTCCTGCTCTACGCCCCGGCGGCCGTCCTCCTCTCGAGCAGCCTGCTGCTGGTCTCGGGCCGGTCGAAGACGTACAAGGAAGCGCAGTTGCTGTTCGCGCCGGTGATGCTCGTCGCCATGGCCGTGGCGGCGATTCCCGTCCTGCCGGGCGTCGAGCTGCGGAGCGCGATCGTCCTGCTGCCGATCGCCAACCTCGGCGTAGCGGCCAGGGAGATCCTGACCGGCCACTACGACTGGCCGCTGCTCGCCGCCGCCTGGGCGGTGACCGCCGGCGCCGCCGCCCTGCTCGCCCGCGCCTCGCTGCGCACACTGTCGGCGGAGAAGCTGATCACGGCCAGCGACACGGACGCCGCCGACCTCGCCGGCGGGCCCGCGCTCTTCCCGCGTCGCGTCGCGCGCTGGTTCGCCGTCCTCTGGGCTCTGCTCCTGGTCTGGCAACTGAACGTCGGCGGCGGCATCGACAGCCGCCTGCTGATCGTGATCAACATGTCCATCTTCGGCGCCGCGGCGTGGCTGATGATCGCCCGCTACCGGCTGCCCGTGCGCGAGACGCTGTCCCTGCGCAACCCCCCACCCGCGGCCTGGCTCGGCGTTCTGATCGGCGCCCCCGCGGGTCTGGTGATCGCCGACGGCGTCGTCCGTCTCGCCAGCCTGGCGATGCCCATTCCGGAAGAGTGGATCGAAGCGATGGCCGAGGCGTTCGGCGCGGACATCCCCGTCTGGCAGATGCTCGTCTTCTTCGCCATCCTCCCCGGCATCTTCGAGGAGATCGCCTTCCGCGGCGTCCTGCTCCACGGCCTGAAGAGCCGCCTCAGGCCCGTCCAGCTCGTGCTGGTCGCGGGCATCGCCTTCGGCTTCTTCCACGTCGACCTGTTCCGCATTCCTGGGACGTCCCTTCTCGGTGTCCTCCTCGTGATCGCCGTCCTCCGATCCGGCTCGATCTACCCCGCCATGGCCTGGCACGCCCTCCACAACGCCCTGGCCCTGGGCAGCGCCCGCATCGAACAGATCCGGCTCCCCGATCAACCAACCTGGTGGCATTACGTTCTGGCCGTCCTGGCGATCCTCGTCGCCTTCCGACTGATGCGCCAGAACCACCAAGGGGCAAGTCGTCCAGCCGGCAGCGGACCGGAGGGGCCGGTCCCAGGGGGCTAGAGGCCAGCGACTGCCGGCGGCCAACCGCCCTCAATTGACCCAGGGACCGCGGCGGACGCGGTCGTCGTCCTTCGGCTTCTTGCCGCCCGGAACGACGCGGAAGCGGCGGCGACCGCGGTTCAGCTTCTGGCGGATGTACCAGCGTTCGAGCCGCAGCCGCGACTCGCGCATCAGGCCGCGCGTGCGTCCCGGGCGAAGCAGCGCGAAGACCGTGCCGACCGCCGTGCAGATACCGACGAAGCCGGCGAGATCCCCGTAGCGCAGGAAGCCGACCCAGGCGAAAGCGATCTCGATCCAGATGAACCACCGCGCCTTGATCGGCAGCACGAAGAACAGCATGATGGTGGCATCGCGCCGGATCACCGCGAAGCCGGTGATCGCGATCGCCAGCAGCATCTGCTGGCCCTGCATGATGAGGAAGGCGTTCGGACCGGCGCCACCCACCAGCATCTGCACCAGACAGGCCGCCACCGCAGCGACGCCTGCCGACATCCAGAGCAGGTTCCAGAACCGTTGCCTGCCGAGAGCCCAGCGCACATCGTTCGCGAACATGTAGAAGATCAGGAGGCCCACCAGGAACCAGATCGACGGCCCGCCCCAACCCGCCGCCGGATAGGTCAGGAGCTGCCAGACCATTCCCTGCTGCCACACCGAACTCGACAGCCGCATCAGCTCCGGCACGAAGGCCAGCATCGGGAAGAACTGCAGCGAGAAGGTGGCGAACAGCACCCCCACGAGCAGCAGCAGGTCGCGCGCGTGCGGGCCCGAGAGCCCGCCGAAGCTCATCCTGCGCGCGTACGGTCCGCCACCCATCGTCATCGTGGGCGTGACCTTATCTAGGAGCTTGCGCCGTAGAACGCCGCGCAGCAAGTTCTGCGGCGAAAGGTCATAGTGAGGTGGGGGCTGGGGCCAAACACGGAGTCCGCGACGGGTTTGGCGGCGCTAGGGAATGACCTGGAGACCTTCCAGCTCCGCCGCGGCCGAAAGGCGTTCGTCGAGACACACGAAGGGAAGAGCGCCACCGAACTGGTTCTGGATGAGCAGAGCCGCCCCGAGCTGGCCGGCGTCGGCGGCCCGGAGAGGATGCCGCGCCAACAGGAGCTCGGCCCGAGATCGCACCGCGAGCACGTCCGTTACTTCATCCCAACGGGCAGCATGCCTATTGAACCGCGCCAAGACCAAACGGCGCTCTGAGCGAGAAAACACACCCTCGCGGGCGCGCCTTTCTACGGCGCTAAGGACTTCCGTGCGAGTCCAGACCCAGGTGACGATGCCATCGTCCTCGGAGAGCCACTCACGAACCCGCCGGCTCTCCCGCTCGGCAAGAAACAGCGGAACGAGGGCGGACGCATCCCAGTACCTCACGCGATCCCGGACCTAAAAGCGGTCGGCACGGTCCTCGGCCAGCGCCTCGGAGAGTCTCGCGTCGAGGGCGAGCGGCGGCTCATCGAGAATCCGGGCCATGCCTCCTTTGCCCGGACGGATCACACCGGCGCTGATGAGGCGCGTCCGCAGATCCTCGTCGTCGTCCTCCTTCACGGCCGGCCCCACCAGCCTGGCCACGGGCTTCCCGCGATCCAGCACCTGAACCTCACCGCCCCGGCGAACCTCGCGCAGGTAGTGAGAGAGACCTGCCTTCAACTCCGAAATCGAAACCGTCGTCATAATGACCAATATAGTCTCTTGCCCGAGACCAGACAAGTCTCGCCCTCGAATCGCCTCCGGACCGCACGTCGGACACCGTCGCTATCATTTGCCGCGACCGGCAACCGCTGCAGCAAGGGAGGGCACGATGGACCGAGAAGCAGCCTGGCAGACGGTGCAGGAGTTCGTGAAGGCTCCGGGACTGCAGAAACACATGCTGGCGGTCGAAGCCGCGATGCGCTGGTACGCCGACCGGCTCGGCGGCGACCCCGAAGCCTGGGGCCTCGCCGGCCTCCTCCACGACTTCGACTGGGAGATCCACCCGACCCTCGAACAGCACCCGGCGGACGGCGCCGCGATTCTCCGCGAGCGCGGCCTGGACGAGGGCATCATCCGCACGATCCTCTCTCACAACACGGAAGGCACCGGCGTCGAGCGCGAAACCTCGCGCGATTACGCGCTGCTGGCCTGCGACGAGATCACGGGGCTCATCAGCGCCACCGCGCTCATCCGCCCGAGCAAGGACGTGCGCGACGTGCCACTCAAGTCCGTCCGCAAGCGCTGGAAGCAGCGAGCCTTCGCGGCCGGCGTCGACCGCGAGCACGTCGAAGAGGCCACCGCCGACTTCAGCCGCGAGTGCTTCGACGGCGAACTCGAACTCTGGCAGCACGCCGGCAACGTGCTGGAGGCGATGCAGGGCATCGCCGCGGAGCTTGAGCTGGACGGCCGCCTGGCGAAGTAGCCGCTTTGCCCAACCACCGGTGAGGACAACCCGCTACTTCGACGAGCAGGTCAGACGAAAGCGCCCCTACGTCGACCTGGAGTCATGCTGGCAGGTCGTCCAGTCGCCATTGCGGCGCGAGCGACAGCCGGACGGACGAATCCGGTTCTGGGGCAGAACAGCTCTGCGCGGCGAAGCGGAGAGTCGCATTCTCCGCGTGGTCACCTTGGAGGATGGCGAGACAATCCACAACGCCTTCCTGGATCGCCGCTACCGGGAGGAAGACGAATGAAACTGCACTACTACCCCGACACGGACAGTCTCTACGTCGAACTGAAGACCGAGCCCGGAGTGGAGACCAGGGAGGTAGCCGATGGTCTCAACGTCGATCTCGACGTGAAGGGAGAAGTGGTGGGCTTCGACATCGATCACGCAGCAGAACGGTTCGATCTCGCCGTGCTCGAAACCGAGAAACTCCCCGTGCGCGCCTACAAGGCCGGGTGACGGCCAGCAGGAATCAACTCAGCGGGCGGCACTACAACGCCTTGCTCGGGGCGAGTCTCGCCGCCCGAAGCGCCTACGTCCTGGCCGGGTAACGACTCTCCACGTACTCCCCGACGATCCGGGTGAACTGCTCGGACAGTTCCGCCGCGGTGCCCCGCAACGTCGTGAACTGCCGGCCGTCGACGTAGACCGGGCAAGTCGGCGCTTCGCCGGTGCCCGGCAGCGAGATGCCGATGTCGGCGGCCTTCGACTCGCCGGGGCCGTTGACGACGCAGCCCATCACGGCGAGCTTCAATTCCTCGACGCCGTCGTAGCGGCGGCGCCACTCCGGCATGTTCGCCTCGATGAAGTCCTCGACCTGGAGCGCCAGTTCCTGGAAGGTGGTGCTCGTCGTGCGGCCGCAGCCGGGGCACGCCGTGACGCTGGGCGCGAAGGCGCGGAGCCCCAGGGCCTGCAACAGTTCCCGGCAGGCGTGGACCTCCTCGCGGCGGTCGCCGCCGGGCCGCGGGGTCAGGGACGTGCGGATCGTGTCGCCGATGCCCTCCGCCAGCAGAACGGACATGGCGGAAGACGACCAGACCAGCCCCTTGATCCCCATGCCCGCCTCCGTCAGGCCGAGGTGGAGCGGCTGCCGGGTGCGGCCCGCGAGGCTCCGGTAGACCTCGATCAGGTCGCGCGGCGAGGACGTCTTGCAGGAGATGACGATCTGCTCCTCCGTCAGACCGCAGTCGAGCGCCAGCTCCGTTGACCGCAGCGCCGACAGCACCATGCACTCGCCCACGATCTCCTCCGAGGTCTTGCCGAGGTCGCGCTCCGTGTTCTCCTCCATCTTCGACACCAGCAGGTCCTGGTCGAGCGACCCGCCGTTGACGCCGATCCGCACCGGCTTGCCGAGCCTCCGGGCCACCTCGCAGATCGCCGCGAACTGAGGATCGCGGCGGCCGCCGCGGCCGACGTTGCCCGGGTTGATCCGCAGCTTCGCGAGCGCCCGCGGACAGGCCGGGTGGCGCTCGAGGAGCACGTGGCCGTTGTAGTGAAGGTCGCCGACCAGGGGCACGTCGCAGCCCTCCGCGTCGAGCCGGGCCCGAATCTCCGGCACGGCGACCGCCGCCGCGTCGACGTTGACCGTGATCCGCACCAGCTCGGAGCCGGCCTCCGCCAGCGCCAGCGCCTGGGCAGTCGTCGCCTCGATGTCGGCGGTGTCGGTGCTGGTCATCGACTGGACGACCACCGGCGCCCCGCCGCCGACGACCACCCCGCCGATGTCGACCGGGTGGGTCGTACTGCGATGCGCTTCCGGCGCTGCGACGCTCATTGCAGCGGCAGGCTAGCGCAGGCCCCGAGGGAAGCGGCTGATCGAACAACCGGCCCCGGGGCGGCGATCGCAGGCAACGGGTAGTATCGCCGTCCATGTTGGAGCGCGACCCGGCTGATCCTGGGCCAGACCAGCCCGAGGAACAGGACGGCCCCTCACCCTCGGGCACGACATCCGGCTCCGACGGAAGCGAGTCGCGTCGAACTCTCGTCTCCGGGATCCTCTCCATTGCCGGGCTGAGCAGCCTCGCCTTCGCACAGCCGGTGTACGACCTCCTGAGGCAGGCGCCCGAGTTCTTCGCAATCCGCAACCTCTACATGGGCGATTTGCTCGCCCTCGTCGTGGTACTCGCCATGGTCCCAACGCTGGTGCTTTCAGCACCGGCCGCCGCGCTTCGGTTCCTGCTGCCATCCTGGACACGATCCGCAATCGCGGCGCCTACCGGCCTGCTCGGCGGAGTGATCGCACTGCAAGCCGTACGCGGTCTGCCCGCGCCTGCCGCGGTGACCATCGCGCTGGCAGCCGGCGTCGTCATTGCGTGGGCCTACATGCGCTTTCGCAGCGTCCGTGCCTTCGCTCTGCTGCTCTGCGCGGCCGCCTTCCTCGTGCCGGCGCTGCTCGTACTGGACGGCCGGGTGCGACAGAGCGCGGCCGACCCCAGCCAGGAGAACCGGGTCGATCTCGACGATACCGGCGCCCGTGCACCTGTCGTGCTGGTCATCTTCGATGAGTGGTCGCTGACTTCGATCCTCGATGCCGAGGGATCGATCGATCGCCAGCGCCTGCCCAACCTGGCGAGTCTTGCCGACCGCGCCACCTGGTATCCGAACGCGACGGCAGCCGCCGATGTGTCCGAACTCGCAATACCGGCGATGCTCACAGGCCGGAAAACCGAGCAGGGCCGTCTGCCCACTCTCGCCGAGCAACCGATCAACCTGTTCACGGTCCTTGCACCCAGTCACGACATCTTCGCCATCGAGCCGATCACTTCGCTGTGCCCGCCCGAGTTGAACCTCCTGGCCGAGCCACGTCCCGCCTTCCGGGAACGCTTCGAGCTCCTGATCTCCGATCTCACAGTGGTCTGGCTCAACCTGACCCTTCCCGCCGCCTGGACCGAACGACTGCCCGACGTCACCCAGACCTGGAGCGCCTTCGGACGGGATGCGGCCTCCGAACAGGAAAGGCCGCCCACTGATGAGCCCGTAAGGCGGGCCCTGCGCCACCTTCGAGAGGTCGACCGCGCGGCCGAGTTTCGCCGCCTTGGCGACTCGATCCGGCCGCCTGGCCAGCGTCCGGGTTTCTTCTTCCTGCACACCCTGCTGCCTCACCTGCCCTGGGAGTACCTCCCCTCCGGCCGCACCTACCGCGTCACCCGGACCCGCGCCCACGGACTCGAACGGGAACTGTGGACGACCGATCCATGGCCGGTGCGACACCACCAGAAGCGCTATCTCCTTCAGGTGGAGTTCGTCGATCGCCTGATCGGAGAGCTGATCGGGAAGCTGGAGTCCGCGGGCCTCTTCGACCAGAGCGTGTTCGTCATTACGGCCGACCACGGCGTGGCCTTCGAGCCCGGCAGATCACGGCGTCTGCTCGATGTGAACGATACTTCCGGCTATCAGCCTCTGGATCTCGCCGCGGTTCCCCTCATCATCAAGGCACCATTTCAAGGTCAGGCAGAAGTCGACGACACTGTCACTTCCCTGGTCGGCTTGGCGCCACGCATTCTCGAGCTGGCGGGCGCCGAGACGACTCCGCTTCCCCGGTTCGAAGACACCGGAACACCCTCACTGGTCGGCAAGTACGCCGCCAACGTGGCAGTTCCCGTCGACCGCGAGCCTTGGCGCCGGGACCGGCTCGCTGAGCAGACAGCTCTGCTCGGCCAGCAGAACGACCCGGGGGCCATCGGCGCCGTACCCGGCCTTCACGGCCGGAAGATCTCCGAGTTGCCACGTCAAGACGGAGAGATCACCATCGAGATGGACGTCCCGGCCGTCTGGGATCACGTCGATCCCGATCGGCCCTCCCTGCCAGCTCTCGTCCAGGGGACACTCAAGGGGCCGGAGTCCCTCCTCGAACGCCCCGTCGCCGTGGCCCTGAACGGCGTCGTCGCAACCTCCGTTCGTCCCCACGAGACGAGCGGCGGCGCTATCCGCATCGCGGCCCTCCTGCCGGAGCATCTCTTCCGGGCGGGGCTGAACCACGTCGACGTGTTCCTGCTCTCGGAACGAGGCAACGCCTGGGAACTCGAGCACGTGGAACGCCCGCTGGGCTCCGTCTACGAACTGTCCTGGGGTGAGCCCGGCGAAGGAGATGCTCTGCTGCGCGGCTCCCGGAGTGCTCTCGCCACCGATGTGGAACGGATCCCCGTGGTCCGGAACGACGCCGGCCTGGCCGGCTATCTGGAGGGCAGCCACCGGGAAGCCGCCACCATTCACGGTTGGGCAATCGACCTCACCGGGCCCGGAAACGTCCAGGAAGTGGTCGCCTTTCTCGGCGGCCGCCAGTACTGGGTCGGCTTGCCCCAGTACGAACGGCCCAGCGTCGGGAAACGCTACGGCCTGGAACACCTCTACTCCGGCTTCACGCAGAAGTCCCGTCCCCTCGGCGGGCTTGACTCCGAAGCCAGTGAGGACGCTATCGGCACGATCCGCCGGGAGGGCATCGTCGCCTACGCGATCTCCACCCGGGGCATCGCCACTCGACTGCGGTTCTTCTACGCGCCACTCGAGTTGAACGACGACGGAGTCGAGATCCTGCCGATCAGCGACGGCCGCAGACTTCCCGTCCGTCAAACCGGAGCCGGCCTCGAAGGTGCGATCGACTTGATCGCCAAGCCCGGGAACCGCACGCTGATCGAGGGCTGGGCAGCCGACGCCGAGCGCGGAGAACGTCCCCGCCAGATCGTCATCTACCGCGACGGCCAGTTCCTGCGAAACCTGGGCGCGAACCGCGAGCGCCCGGATGTCGCCAAGCATCACGATGACCCCCGACTCCTCCGCACCGGGTTCCGCGGCGCCGTCCCGGGCACACCCGAACCAGAGACGTTTACCGAGCGCCACCGGGTCTTCGCTCTGACGCTCAGTGGTTTCGCGGTCGAGTTGCAACTACGGGCGACGCACGAAACGGGTCAGTAGGAGCCGGCGCCTTCAGCCACCCCCAGCCAGCGCCTTGACCAGCCGATACAGGAACTCCTGGCCTTCGTGGAAGTGGTCGATCCGGATCCGCTCGTCCCGGCCGTGGACGCGAACGTCGTCCACGTCGCCGAAGATGCCGGAAACCCCGTAAACCGGGATGCCGGCGTTGCGCAGGTAGACCGCGTCGGTGGCGCCGCTGGACATGACGGGCAGCACGGGCACGCCGGGCCACATCTCCTCCGTTATCTGCTCGATCGCGCCAAGCACCTCGCCGGTCAGCGGCGAGGGCGGACTGGGCGTCGCCTCCCGCCGCCGCTCCACTTCGACGCCAGACGGGGCGGCCAGCCGGCGCAGCGTCTCTTCGACCTCGTCCGGGTCGTGGTTGGGCTGGAGCCGGCAGTTCACGTTCGCCCGCGCCAACTGCGGCAGCGCGTTCTCGGCGTGGCCGCCCTCGACCAGCGTGGCGACGCAGGTGGTGCGCAGCCGCGCGTTGTACGACGCCTGCCTCGACAGCACCGCCAGGGCTTCCGCGTCCTCCGGGTCGTCCACGATCCGCCGCATCGCTTCGCCGGTCTCGCCGCCGACGAGGTCGGCCGAGCGCTCGAAGAACTCCTCGGTCACCTCGTTCAGCATGACCGGAAAGTCGTACTCGCGGACCGCCAGCAGCGCCTCCGACAACTCGTAGATCGCGTTCTCGCGAACGGGCAACGAGGAGTGGCCGCCCGGGTTCTTCGCCGCGAACCAGAAGGAGAGGTAGACCTTCTCGGCTGCCTGGACGTTGTTCGAGACCTTGCGGCCGTTCCGCTCCGCGCCGCCACCACCCTCGTTCAGGGCGAAGGCGGCGTCGACCAGCTCCCGGTGCTCGGCGAGCAGGAACTCGACTCCGTTGCGGGTCCCGGTCTCCTCGTCGGCGGTAAGCGCGATCACGATGTCCCGCTCAGGGACGAAGCCCTCCCGGCGCCAGCGGATCAGGTTAGCGGTGTGGATCGCGCACTCGTCCTTGTCGTCCGCCGTGCCGCGGCCGTAGAAGTAGCCGTCCCGCTCCTGGAACTCGAAGGGCGGGATGTCGGGGCTCCAGTCCTCGGGCAGAGCGTCGACGACGTCGATATGGGCCAGCAGCAGGATCGGCTCGGCGTCCGGGTCGCTGCCGCGAAGCCGGGCCACCAGGTTGCCCTTCGTCGGGAAGTCGTGCGGGACCAGGACGTGCACGTCCTCGGCCGGAAAGCCGGCTTCGAGCAGGGCGTCGGCCATCGCCTGGGCGGCGCGGGTGTTGTCGCCGCGCTCGGTGTCCGTCGTGTCGATCTCGATGAGTTCCTCGAGCAGGGCGCGGGCCAGGGTCATGTCCTCGGCGGGAGGCATCGTCCCCCCCGCCGTCGGGTTCTGAGCAGACGCGGAGGCGGCGGCAAGAAGCAGCGCGACGCCCATGGGGAGGATCGATATCGGAAGCTTGGAGGTCATCCGCGCTAATCTACGCGCAATCCCGATCAAAGGAGGTCGTCATGCGTCAGATTCGCCCGATCCTCGCGGCCATCGCCATCCTCTCGCTCGCCCTGCTCGGCTGCACCACCGGCGGCGACGACGCCGGCGGTGACGCCCCGGCAACCGGCACGGCCGACGCGCCGAACCCGCTCCGGGACGCCTACTTCGGCGACCTGCACGTCCACACGCGGTACTCGTTCGACGCGTACCTGTTCCAGACCCGGACGGATCCGGACGACGCCTACCGCTTTGCCAAGGGCGAGGCGATCATGCACCCGAGCGGCCACCAGCTTCGGCTCCAGAGCGGGGCGTTCGACTTTCAGGCGGTGACCGACCACGGCATGTATCTGGGCGTCATGCCGGACATGGACAACGCCGGGAGCGTCCTCTACGACACGACCCTCGGAGCCGATCTCCGGGGCGGCGGCGGTTTCGCCCGCGCCATCCAGGGGCTGCGCAGCGGCGAGTTCGCCGAGCTGCCCGCGGACGCGGTGGACCAGGCCGCCCGTACTTCGTGGCAGGCGATCATCGACGCCGCGGAGGCTCACAACGACCCGGGCAACTTCACGACCTTCATCGGCTACGAGTACACGACCTCGTCGGATGACCGCGGCAACCTGCACCGCAACGTCATCTTCAAGGGCAGCGAGGTACCGCCCAAGCCGTTCGCCTCGACCGATTCGCGGAACCCCGAGGATCTCTGGCGCTGGCTCGACGGTCTGCGCGACGCGGGCATCGAGGGCCTCGCGATTCCGCACAACTCGAACGGCAGCAACGGCCACATGTTCAAGCTGGAGACGGTGGGCGGCGAACCGCTGGACGCCGCCTACGCCGACCTGCGCATGCGCAACGAACCCCTGGTCGAGGTGACGCAGGTCAAGGGCACTTCGGAGACCCACCCGCTGCTGTCGCCGAACGACGAATGGGCCGAGTTCGAGATCTTCCCCTACCGGATCGCCACCACGCTCTACAGCGAACCGAAGGGCAGCTACGCCCGCGAGGCCTACGTGAACGGTCTCGTGATGCAGGAGACCCAGGGCTTCAACCCGTTTCGCTTCGGCTTGATCGGCGCGACCGACACGCACAACTCGGGCGGTACGCCGGAGGAGGACAACTTCCACGGCAAGGTCGGCGTCGGCGACGGTACCGGCCAGAATCGTGGCGCGGTGCCGCTCGACGAGCCGACCGAGGACGGCGAGAAGTACATCCAGAACAGCTTCAAGTTCTGGGGCGGCTCGGGACTGGCCGGTGTCTGGGCCGAGGAGAACACCCGCGACTCGATCTACGACGCCTTCCGCCGCAAGGAGACCTTCGGGACCAGCGGCCCCAGGATGCGGGTTCGGTTCTTCGGCGGCTACGACTACCCGGACGACCTGACCTCCGATCCGGAGATGATCGCCGCCGCCTACGAGGGCGGCGTGCCGATGGGCGGCGATCTGGTGGCGAACGGGGGCAGCAGTCCGCGCTTCCTGGTCTGGGCGGCACGGGACGCGGACAGCGCCCCGCTCCAGCGCCTGCAGGTGGTCAAGGGCTGGGTCGAGGACGGTGAAGCGCGGGAATCGGTCGTCGATATCGCCTGTGCCGACGGCGGCATGCCCTCAGGGGACCCACTCCGCTGCCCCGACAACGGCGCCAGCGTCGATCTGTCCGACTGCAGCCACTCCCAGGACCTCGGCGCCGCCGAACTCTCGGCCCTGTGGACAGACCCGGACTTCGACGCCGCGAAACACGCCGTCTACTACGTCCGCGTCCTGGAGAACCCGACCTGCCGCTGGTCGACCTGGGACGCGCTTCGCGCCGGCGCGGAGCCGAATCCCGACATGCCGGCCACGATCCAGGAACGCGCCTGGTCGTCGCCGATCTGGTACGTCCCAGGAGGCTAGCTATAGCTAGACTCGCAGGGTCACAGTCAGGGAGGTACTCGATGAACAGCAGCGGTCGTACACGCATCGGCTTCGTTCTCGTCACTGCGTTTACCTGCGTCGGATCTGCGGCGGCCGAGGAGATCCCCAAGACTCCGGGCGGCAAGCCCGACTTCTCCGGCAACTACGATATCAGCACCCTGACGCCGATCGAGCGCAGCCCCGAACTCGGTGAACGCCTCCACCTGACCGAGGAAGAGGCGGAGCGGATCCGGTCACAGGAAGCGGCGAGGATCGATCTCACCGCCCGGGCCAGCGACCCGGACCGCGACGCGCCCGCGGCGGGGGCCAGTGTCGGCGGCTACAACTACTTCTACATGGACCGCGGCACCTCGGCCGTCAAGGTCGGCGGCAGGTACCGCACGTCCCTGATCGTCGATCCGCCGAACGGCCGCTTCCCGCCGCTGACGGAACGCGGCAAGGCCCGCCGGGAAGGCGTCTACGGGTTCTTCCTGCAGAACCAGGGCAAGGCCTGGTGGCGCGACCGCGAGGTCGGCCCCTACGACGACCCGGAGTCGCTGTCGATCGCCGACCGCTGCATCTTCTCGCTCGAGGGAACGATCCCGATCTACCCGAAGTTCTACAACAACCTGAAGACGGTCGTGCAGACCGACACCCACCTGATGATCCTGATCGAGTGGATGCACTACGCGCGGATCATCCCGATCTACCCGTCCCGCGAGGCGGCACGCCACGCGCCGTCCGGGTACCGTTCCCGGGCCGGCGACTCCGTCGCCTGGTGGGAAGGCGACACGCTCGCCATCGAGACGACGAACTTCCAGGAGGAGAACTGGGTGACCTTCGCCCTCTACGGCGATCCCTCGCCTCCCGCCGATCAGCGCGTGGTCGAGCGATTCTCCTTCCAGGACACGGACACCCTCCTCTACCGATTCACCGTCGAGAACGGCGACTGGGAAGCGCCCTACACCGTCGAGTACACCTGGCCGGCGACCGACGACAAGCTCTACGAGTACGCCTGTCACGAAGGGAACTACTCCCTCGGGAACACGCTGCGCGGCGCGCGCCTCGAAGAGAGGGAGGTCGAAGCGCAGACCGGCGGCTAGGCCGAGGTCCACAACGCGGGCGTTGCGAACTCCAGGCTGTTGCCGTCCGGGTCGCGAAAGTAGATCGATCGGCCCCTGTGGCCGCCCCAGTCGATCTCCTGCTCGATCTCGACGCCGTGGCTCTCCAGGTGCGTGCGCCAGACGTCGATCTCGTCCTCGGTCACACCGAACGCCAGGTGACCCGGGCCGTGAGCGCCATGCAGTCCGAGGCCCCGCGGCGTCAGTTCCGGGTCGGCGGTCGCCTCCGGGTTGAAGAGCAGGACCATCTGCTCACCGCAGCGGAAGAACACGTGCCTCCCTTCCAGCTTCGAGTGAAAGGTCAGTCCCAGCACCTCGGTGTAGAAGACCTCCGCCACCTGGAGATCGCTCACATAGAGAGAGGCCTCGAGAATGTGGTCGAGTTGTCGCGGTCGCGTCGTGGGCGTCGTGCCCGCGGGCGCTTCTCCCATGCTCCTACTCCTTCCTGATCCCCCGTCCGGTGGCGCCCTCGGGCGGCCTGTCCGTGAGCAGCCCTGCCCTCTCCAGTTCGCCCACGCGTGACGCCGGAAGCCCCAGGACTTGCATCAGCACCTCCCGGTTGTGCTCCCCCAGGCAGGGCGCGCCGAGTCGGTACGTCGCGGGCGTCGCACTCAGGTGAATCGGCAGGCCGGGGTAGCGGCGGCGGCCGACCTCACGATGATCGAGTTCGGCCCAGAAGCCGCGCGCTTCGAGGAACGGGTCTTCGGCCATGTCGCGGGCGTCGGACACAGGCGCCGCGGTGACGCCGGCGGCAAGCAGTTCGGCCACCAGTTCACGTCGCTCACGATCCTGTGTCCGCTCCCCGATCAAACTGTCGATTCGGTCCTCGTCCGCCTGCCGTTCCGCGAGCGACATGGCCGCGAAGACGTCGGGAAGAGCAGCGACGGCGCAAAGCGTCCGCCACTGGTCATCGTGCTCGACGCTGATCGCGATCCACCGGTCGTCGCCGAGGCACGGGTAGCAGCCCTGAGGCGCCCGTCCCGGATGGCGGTTGCCGCGACGCGGTTCGGCCGATCCACGAAGCTGCGCCGCCAGGATGTGGTCGCCGAACATCGTCGCCATCGCCTCCACCATCAGCGTTTCGACCGTGCCGCCCCGGCCCTCCGGCGACTGCGAGCGGCCGTACAGCATGGCCAGGGTCCCGACGGCGGTGTGCAGAGCCGTCATCGGATCCGGCCAGGCGATTCCGGAACGGTGCGGACCGCCGTCCCGGTAGCCGAGCGCGGAGGTCAATCCCATCGTCGACTCGATCAGCGGCCCGTAGGCCAGCCGGTCGCGGTAGGGGCCGGAGTTGCCGAAACCGGGCATCGAAACCGCGACAACGCCAGGATTGATCTCGTGCAGCCGCTCCGGGTCGAGACCGAGCTTGGGCATGACCCGGGGGCTGAAGTTGTCGCACACGACGTCCGCCCGCTCAACCAGGGCCTCGAAGATGCGCCTCCCCTCGGGCTCGCCAAGCTCCAGCGTCACGGAGCGCTTGCTGCGGTTCATCTTGTTGAACGCGGCGCTGCGGTTGTAGGGACAGTCGCCGGCGTCGTTCTCCGGGAACAGGTGAGCGAGCCGGGCGATCCGTGCCGACCGAGTCGCCGGGCCGCGCGCCCAGGCGGCCTCGACCTTGATCACGTCCGCGCCGAGATCGCCCAGGATCCGGGTCGCGAGCGGGCCCGCCCAGACCCGGGTGAGGTCGAGTACGCGAATGCCCTGAAGCGGGCCGCCGGCCAGCTCCGGAGACTTCCAGCAGGCCAACTCGCGCGCCGCTTCGCGGCTGCGCGCTTGATGCCGGCCAGAAGGCCGGCGCACCCAGTCTTCCGAGCCGCCGACTGGCGGTGGCGGCCCCGTGACCGAGGAATCGATGGCCTGAGCCGATGCCGCGCCGTTCAGGAGGAACGGCCCGCGGGGGACGAGCGGGCCGCTGTCGCCGTCGATCGGCACGAAGAAGCCCCGGGCCCGGAAGTGCGGATCGTCCAGCACCTCGAGCGCATCGATCACCGGGCCGATCGGCACCCGCACCCGCTCACCCAACTCGATGATCTCGGCCGCGTTGTGGGCCATCATCCACGGATCGATCGCCCGATCGAACTCCAACCGGTGCTCCGCCCGGTCGGCATCCTCCGCGAAACGCGGATCCTCCAGGAGGCGGCCCAGACCCGCCGCGTCGAGGAACGGCTGAAGCATCTCCCGGCTCGGCATCGAGAGCGCCACGTACCCGTCCTTGCAACGGTGAACGCCGACCGGATGCCAGGGCCCGCCCTGCGAGTTGCCGACCCTGCCGAGGATGTAGCCGGCCTGCGTCCACATCACCGTCGTGTACTGGTGGAGCGCCGCTAGCGCCTCCACATGCGAGACATCGACTGTCTGACCCCTGCCGATCGCGGGCCGGGCCAGCAGCGCCGCAAGACCGCCGATCACCGCGTGAGCCCCCGCCTGGCAGGCCGAATGGAGTCCCGGCCGCGCGATGGGCTCCCGGTCGGGAGCGCCGTTCAGGTAGAGGTGGCCGGACCAGGCGTCGTCCGTGAACCCGTTCGACCGCGGCGGTCCCGCCTCGTCCCAGACGTCGCGCGCTCCGGCCCCCAGGCCAAACGGCGACATCCGCAGCAGCACGGCCTGCGGCGCATCGCTCTCTTCGATCAGTGGCTCGAGCGGCCCCGGCGCCGAACTCTCGACCACGACGTCGATGCCGCCCCGCTCGATCAATTCCAGGATCTGCCCCCGGCCGCCGTCCGTACTCTGCCGCAGACGCCCCGCGCGCTTGCCGACATTCAGGTACGCATACTCCGCCCCGACACCCCGCCAGCGCTCGCCAACCTCACGCCAAGGATCGCCTCCCGGCGGTTCAAGCCGCAGTACCTCGGCGCCACAAACCGCCAGCAACCGCCCCGCATAGGCGCCGGCGGGCGAGCCGGCGACCTCGATCACGCGAAGGTTGGAGCACGGATGATCTGTCACGAAGCCGGCACGGTAGCAGCCAGGGAACCCGCCGCCTCGGGACTGTGCCGCCCACCCCGCCGGATCGGCGATAATCCACCGTGGCCGCGAACATCCTCGAGACGATCGACCGGCTCAAGTCGGAGCTCGACGCGCACCGGCCGCTGCCGCCCGACGTCGTCGGCCGCGTCAGTCAGAAGCTCCGGTTGGAGTGGAACTACCACTCCAACGCGGTCGAGGGGAACTCGCTGACGCTGGGCGAGACGAGGAGCCTGATCCTCCACGGCATCACCGCCCACGGCAAGCCGATGCGGGATCACCTGGACATCCAGGGTCACGACGACGCCGTCAAGGCGGTCGAGGAGGCGGTCGAGAACGAGGAGGCCCTCAACGAGGTCTTCATTCGCAACCTGCATCGCGTTCTTCTCAGGGAGCCCTACGAGATGGACGCAAGGGCGCCGGACGGACGCATCGTCAAGCGGCCCATCTCGATCGGCAGCTACAAGACGGCGCCGAACAACGTCCTGACCACCACCGGCGAAGTCCACTACTTCACGGCGCCCGAACTCGTGAAGCCGGAGATGACGGACCTGCTGGATTGGTACCACGAGGCCGAAAGCAAGGGCGAGCACCCGATCGTGCTGGCGGCGGTCTTCCACTACCGCTTCGTTGCGATTCACCCCTTCGACGACGGCAACGGTCGCATGGCGCGCCTGCTGATGAACCTGATTCTCATCCGGCACGGCTACACGGTGGCCATGATCCGCGCCGAGGATCGGGGCCTGTACATCGACATCCTTGAGCGGGGGCAGCGAACCGGACGTTCGCCAGTCGCCGGGGACTTGAGGGAGTTCATCGAGTTCGTCGCCTCCTGTTGTGAAAGCAGTCTGAGACTCCACCTGAGAGCCGCGCGGGGCGAGTCCATCGACGAGCCGGGAGACACTCAGCGCGAGATCGACCTGTTCAGGAAATCGCTCGGCGAGCCGCCGGGCGAGTAGTGACCGTCCGCGCGGTCGCTCGTCGTATGCTCACGCGCCGATCGAACAGCAGTTCGCCGCCTCCGGCGGAAGGCGGCGAGGACGGCGGCGCACCCAGTTCCTGAGCCACCACGAAGAGGAGATCTCAGTCCATGCCCATCCTCGACTTCAGCCTCACCGACCAGGTCGCACTCGTCACGGGCGCCTCGCGCGGCATCGGGGAGGCCATCGCGCGCGGCTTCGCCGAGCAGGGGGCGACCGTCGTTCTTGCGTCGCGGAAGCAAGAGGGGCTCGACAAGGTCGCCGAGTCGATCGAGGCTGACGGCGGCAAGGCGGTGCCGATCGCCTGCCACGCGGGCAACGTGGAGCAGATCGCGGACCTGTTCGAGCGCATCGAGAGCGAGTTCGGGCGGCTCGACATTCTCGTCAACAATGCGGCGACGAACCCGTACTTCGGTCCGGCGATCGCCAGCCGGACGCCCGTCGGCCGGCACGCGCAGCCGAACGAGATCGCGGGCGCCGCGGTGTTCCTGGCCTCCAAGATGGGCAGCTACGTGACTGGAGCGACGATCGTCATGGACGGTGGCTCCTCGGCCTGAACCGCCTCGAGCAGGTAACCGAGCAGATCGCCGTCGACGTAGTCGTTGTCGACCACGTTGACGAGGAAGTACGTGTCGTGGATCCCCTGGAGCAGGCGGCGTGACTCGCTGTCTTCTTCGTACACCGCCGCCCAGGAGGACAGCCACAGGTCGAAGGCCTCGTCCTTCCAGACCTCGAACGAACGCGGGTCGACGATCGTCGGCTGCCGAATCTCCTCGCCCGGGAACACGCCCCAGGTCACCGCGTTGACCGAGTCGCAGTTGCTCCAGGCCGTGCCGGACCGGTCGATCGCGTGGTACGTCAGGTTCGGCTTCCGGTCCAGTGCGGCCAGTAGCGGCGAAACCTGCTCCGGCGCCACGAAAAACTCCAGGTACGCCTTCTGGTACACGCGGCCTCCGGCGCCGCCCCAGCCGACCGCGGGATCGTCGGACGCAGCGCCGTTCACGCGCGGCTGCGAGTTGATCGTCAGGAGCCCCGCCAGATTCAACCGCACCAGGGCGTTGCGCAGCGGTTCGCTCTCCAGGTCCAACGGCCAGTCGTACCAGGGGATCCCGTCGACGTCACCGCGGCAGAACCCCGCGAACACCTCGCGCACCTGGTCGATCGAGTGCAGCTCGCGGCCCCAACGCTCACGGGCGACATCGGCCTTGATCGGGCGAAACGCGAGATGGTGGTCGCCGAGGTCGCCGAACGCGGGTGAACCGGCATCGCCCCAGCGCCCGTTCGGAAACTCGTCCCAGTCCTGGGTCCGGGCGAGGTAGCTCTTCGGCCGGTTGGCCCAGAAGATCGGGCGAACGTCCTCCCTGGGGCGCTGAACCGCCGTCGCGCTCCGCCACGGCAGGACCCGCTCGATGCGCTCCGGCACGATGCCGAGGCGGTCGAGGATGACCTGCACCGAACGCTCGAGGTTCAGGGTGTAGAAGTGAAGGCCGGGCGCGCCGCCGTCGAGAAGGCGGCGACAGATGCCGGTCAACAGGTCCTGGCCGTACTCGCGCACGGACGCGTCGTGAAACCGCCGCGCCTCGATCTCGCTGACGATCTCGGGCGGCGCACTGGCGCCGAAGCCCGTGATGCGCTGAAAGGACAGGTATCCGTTGATGGGCGCCAGTCCCGGAACGATCGGACAGTCCACGCCGCGCTCCCGGCAGTCCTCCAGGAAGCGGAAGTACAGCTCCGGCTCGTAGAACATCTGCGTGATCACGAAGTCCGCTCCGGTCGCCACCTTCTTGGCCAGGTGGTCCAGGTCGCGCTCCCGGCTCGAAGCCTCCGGGTGACCTTCCGGGTAGCCGCCGACACAGATTCCAAAGTGGTCCCCGTGCTCTTCACGGATGAACCGCACCAGGTCCGAAGCGTGGGAAAAGCCGTCGGCGACGGGCGACCAGGCGCCGCCTCCGCGCGGGGGATCGCCGCGCAAGGCCAGGATGTTGCCGATGCCGCGCTCGCGACAGTTCTCGAGCACCGCCGCGATCTTCCGGCGCGGCATGTTGGTGCAGGTCAGGTGCATCATCGTCTCGATGCCGAGCACGTTCTCGATCGTGCTCGCGAGCTCGAAGGTAAGCTCAGCGGTGCTGCCGCCCGCGCCCCAGGTCACGTCGACGAACGCCGGCTCCAGCCGTCCCATGCGCTCGATGCGCGCGTAGAGGTTCTCGATCCCCGCCTCCGTCTTCGGCGGGAAGTACTCGAACGAGTAGAACGGCCGTCTCTCGGACGCCGCGGTGCGCAGCTTGTCGATCAGTTTCACGTCGGGTCGGATCCTACGCTGACCGCCGCCGCATGGGCAGTCAGAAGGGGACTGCGTCGTCCGCTTCGGCCCACTCGCCGGCGAGCCGCTCAGCCTGCTGCACGAGCCCCGGCGCCCTCAGCTTCTCGGCCATCGCCGCCAGTTCCGGGGCGGGTCCTCGCCACCGAAGCTCGTCGACGGAAGCGCTGACCGGCGCATCCCGCACCAGCGTGGCGAGCTCGCGGAACAGCTCCGCCGCTTCGCGTTCCTCCCTGAGAGTCGCCGCCAGCCGATCCCGGCTGCGCACCTTGACCGCCCACTTCCACGGTTCGTCCGGAATCTCCTCCAGGTGGACATAGTGCGCCAGGACCGTGGCCGCCGACTTTGCGCCCCAACCCCGCAAGCCCGGGAATCCGTCCGCGCTGTCGCCGACCAGGGCGAGATAGTCGGGGATCGACTCCGGCTCCACCCCGAACTTGTCCCGGACGCCGTCCGCGTCCCAGCGCAGGCCGCGCCGCCGGTCGACCTGCACTACCCGACCGCCCCGGCCGGCGTCGACGCACTGGGCCAGGTCCTTGTCCGGCGTGCAGATCCGGACCTCGACGACCCGCTCGTCCGCGGCGGCCATCGCGGCGCCGCTGGCGAGCCCGTCGTCCGCCTCGTGCTCGACCATCGGCCAGACCGTGACCCCCAGCGCGTCAAGGGCCTCCTCGAGCACCGGGAACTGAGCCAGAAGCTCCGGCTCGATCCCCTCGCCGGTCTTGTAGCCGGGCCACATCTCGTTGCGGAACGACTCGATCACCTGGTCCGTCGCCACCGCCACGTGGGTCGCTCCATCGCGGAACATGCCGAGCACGGAGAAGACGACTCCACGCACCGCTCCCACCTCGAGCCCGTCCTCGTTGCGATAGCTCGGCGCACCGAAATGGTGGCGGAAGAGCTCGTAAGTGCCGTCGATCAGGTGGACGTACATGGCGGGCGCCGCGTCCGGGCGACTCCGGCAAGCTACCATCAGCCGCCATGGCCCGATTCGCCGCCCTGTTCTGGATCGTCTGCACGGCCGCCGCCCAGCCCACGGCGGCCGGCGTCCAACTGCCCGGCGATCCCCTCGCCGGCTCGGGCGACGTCGCGCGGACCCTGCTGCCGGTGTCCCAACTCCTGGCCAGTGAGCTCCCGGCGCCCGTGGACAACGCGGCCTTCGCCCTGCCGGAGAACGCCGCGCCGCCGCGCCACGAGATGCGAGGCACGCTTCAGCTCTTCGGCGGTGGAGGAGCCTCCTGGACCGTCCACCACGACACCTACCTGCGGGCGGATGAGCCGCCGATCGTCTCCGCCCTGCGCCGCATTCCGCGGCTCGACGTCGTCCTGGTCCAGAGCGGCTCCCACCTGGTACCCGCCAACCGCGCGCTCCGCTACACCGGCGACGCCTACTGGAACGTCATCGTCGGCCCGGGCCGGATCTGGAGCGAGAACGGCGATGGCGGCAGGAGCCGGGCCTCGCTGCCGATCACACTGGTCGAGCGCAACCAGAACTGCGCCTACCACGGCGTCGTGTCCTTCCTGTTCGACGGCGGCGCCACCTCGCCGGCGGCCTTCCAGGCCACTCAGGAAACCTGCAAGTACTTCAAGTTCGACCTCTGGGCCGCGAGCCCCAGCCGCTTCACCGCCGGCGAGCCGCCGGACACGGACGCCGTGCTCGAGGCCTACGCCGCCGAAGCCGCCTCGCGGCTGCCTGTCCGGCCGATCGAACGGATCCGCGACGACTACCCGCGCGCCCAGGTCTACCCGCAGGCTTTCGGCGGCGGCTTCGACCGCGAGCACCTCACCGCGTTCGGCGTCTCTTTCGGCGGAGTCCACTACCAGGGCCCGGTCCACACCCGCTACGGCGACTACCCGTATCCCGAGCAGATCCGGCTGCCGTCGTACTCCACCGCCAAGACCGCCGTCGCCGCCGTCGCGCTGATGCGGCTGGCGCAGCGGGACGGCTTCGAGGTGACCGAACTCGAACTCAGGGACTACGTGCCCAAGCCGCCCAGGGGCAGCTTCCGCGGGGTGACCTTCGAGCACGCCCTCGACATGGCGACCGGCCACTACTGGGACACGGGCGACCAGGACGACGAGAAGAACTCGACGACCGAGCTGAACTTCTTCGTGCCGGAGCACCGGAACCGCAAGCTGCGGGGCGCCATGGCCTATCCGACGAAAGAGCCGCCCGGAGAGCGCTGGGTCTACCACACGACGGACGCCTTTCTGCTGTCCGTGGCCATGAGCGGGTACCTGGGGCAGGCGGCGGGCGCCTCGCCGAAGGAGCCCGCCGACCTGCTGGAGTTCCTGGCCGCCGAGGTCTACCGGCCGCTGGGTGTCTCCGCCGGAGCTCTCCAGTCGCTGCGCACGGACAACCGGGCCGATGGCTACGTCTTCGGCGGCTACGGCATGTTCTGGACCCCGGACGACATCCTGAAGATCGCCGACCTGCTGAACGCCCAGCGCGGCCGGATCGGCGACCGGCAGGTGCTCCATCCGGGCATGGTGGCCGCCGCAATGCAGGAAGACGAGGAAGACCGCGGCCTGGACGCCGTCCACAACGGCCACCCGAACAAGTACAACAACTCCATCTGGTCGCGGCAGATCCAGGTGACCGACGGGACCGGCACGAAGCAGGTCTGGGTGCGGCAGATGCTCGGCTACGGCGGCATCGGCGTCCTCATGCTGCCGAACGGCGCCGTCTTCTACTACTTCGGCGACAAGGACCAGCACGACTGGCTGCGATCCGCGAGGGAGGCGTACAAGCTCCGATGACAAGACCAGACCGACCGGGATCGGCCGCGAGTTCCCTCGACGGAACCGGCCCCTTCGCCGGCCTCCGGATCGTCGAACTCGCGGAGGGCGTCGCCGGCCCGTACTGCGGAAAGCTGCTTGCCGACCTCGGCGCCGACGTGATCAAGGTCGAGCCGCCCGCAGGCGACGCCGCCCGCCGGGCGAACGGTTCCGACCCGGAAGGCTCGCCGCTCTTCCTCTACTGCAACACGAGCAAACGCGGAATCGTCCTCGACCCGGACGACGAGGACGATCGCGGCGCCCTCGACCGCCTCCTCCGGACCGCCGACGCCCTGATCGTCGACCGCGAACCGCCGGCGGAGACGCCGCCGGACCTGATCGTCGCGGCGGTCACGCCGTACGGCCTCTCGGGACCCCGCTCGGGAGCGCCCGCCGGCGAACTCACGCTCACCCACGGCGGTGGACTGGTCAACCAGATGCCGGCCCGGTCTCGCGACATCGACCGCGCGCCGGTCGCCCTGGGCGGCCATCAGGCCGGCTACCACGCCGGCCTGGTGACCGCGTTGACGGTCGCCGCCCTCCTCTACGAACGCGGCCACGCCGGCGACGTCCGGGTCGACGTCTCCATGCAGGACGTGATGATCAGCCTGGTGGCGCCGCTTCTGGCCAGCGCCCGCTACCACGAGACGACCTGGTCGCGGGTGCCGGACCGCCCGCCGGCCATGGGCAGGCTGAAGACGAGCGACGGCTACGTCATCCTGAACGCCTTCGACGACCATCACTTCGAGCTCTTCCGCGAACTGATGGGCAATCCGGACTGGTGCCAGGGCGACGAGTGGAAGGACATGGCCTACCGCAGCCATCACCTGATGGAGATCGCTCCCCAGGTCGACGCCTGGGCCCTCGAACAGGAGCGCGACGACCTGTACCACCGCGCCGCCAGCCTGGGCATCCCGGTCGGACCGATCCACGACGCCGCGGACGTGATGGACTACCAGCAGTACGCCGCCCGCGACTACTTCGTCGAAGTGGACCACCCGAGCACCGGGGCCAGACGCTATGCCGGCTGGCCGTACCGGATGGGCGCCTCCAGGCCGAAAGTGTCGCGCCCGGCGCCGCGGCTCGGCGAACACTCGGGCGAGGTCCTCGCCGAAGTCGCCGCGGCCGGCAACGGCGCTCCGGTCGCCGCCGGCTCCACCCCAACCGCCCCGCCCGCGACGCGCAAGCTCCCGCTCGAGGGCATACGCGTCGCCGAGTTCGCCTGGGTGTGGGCGGGTCCCTACGCTGGCGTCCTCCTCTCGACCCTGGGCGCCGAGGTGATCAAGGTCGAAGGGCCCAGGCGCCTCGACCTGACGCGCCGCTCCGTCGTCTGGCCCCGCGCCGAGGAGGCGCCGCAGAAGATCGGCGAGGACGCCGGCATGGCGTTCAACACGATGAACCTGAACAAGCGGTCGCTGGCCCTGGACCTGTCGCAGGCGGAAGGCCGCGAACTCGCCCTGCGCCTCGCCGGCGAGTGCGACGTGATCTACGACAACATGCGTCCCGGCGCCATGGTCAAGCTCGGCCTCGACCACGAGAACCTCCGCCGCGCGAACCCGGAGCTCATCGTGGCCTCCTCGTCGGGACGCGGCCACGGCGGACCGGAAACCGAGTACCTCGGCTACGCGATGGTCCACCAGGGCGTGGCCGGCGGGGCCTGGATCTCCGGCTACCCGGACGATCACCCGACTCACAGCGGCGGCGATGTCGATCTGATGAACGCGATCACGCTCGCCTTCTCGATCGTCGCCGCGTTGCATCACCGCAGCCGCACCGGCGAAGGCCAGTTCATCGACTACTCGCAGTGCGAGGGCGTGAGCTCGATCCTCGGCGAGATCCTCCTCGAGTACGAGATGACCGGCGAGATCCCGGAACGCGCCGGCAACTCGCACCGCCGTTCGGCGCCGCACGGCGTCTATCGCTGCTGGGGAATCGACCGCTGGCTCGCCATCGAGGTGCACAGCGACGAGGAGTTCGTCCGGCTCGCGGCGACGATGGGCCGGCCCGAGTTGACCGAGGATTCCCGCTTCGCGACCGCAACCGCCAGGAAGCGGAACGAAACGGAACTCGACGCGATCGTCGGCGCCTGGACCAGGGAGCGGGACCGCGACTGGATGGCCCGCGAGCTCCTGCGGGCCGGTGTCGCCGCCGCTCCGTCGCGCGATGCCCGCGACCTCTACGCCGATTCGCACCTGCGGGCCCGGGGCTCCTTCGCCACCGTCGAGCACCCGGACTGGGGAGACCTGGAACTCGTCGGGCCGCCGTTTCGTATCGCGGGTCGCGATCTCAGCCCCCGCCGGGCGCCCCTGCTCGGCGAGCACACCGACGTCGTCCTCGCCGATGTCCTCGGGCTCTCCGCCGACGAGATCGCCGCCTGCCGCGGCCGCGGCATCGTCGCCTGAGCCCGCTACACTCTGCCCTCACCCACTCACATCCCGGGAGGTCCTCAGTGACTCGACTCACCCGAACGTCGCTCAACGTCGCGACCGCGGCCGCAATTGCCGCTTCCCTGCTCTTCGCTCCACCGGTCCCCGCCTTCGCCCAGGACGGCGAGTCGGTGACGGTCGACATCATGAGCCGCTATCGCGTCGCCCCGAACATCACCTATCTGACGGCCGACGGCTACGAGTCGAAGCTGGACGTGATGACTCCCCGCGGCCAGGGGCCCGTCCCGACCCTGATCTACATCCACGGCGGCGGCTGGGTCGGCGGCACGAAGGAATCCAGCGTGCTGCGCGCCCTCCCCTACCTCGAGATGGGATGGGCTGTGGTCAACGTCGAGTACCGGCTCGGCCGCAACGCGCTCGCTCCCGGCGCCGTCGAGGACTGCCGCTGCGCTCTGCGCTGGATCTACGAGAACGCCGAGGACTACAACATCGACACCTCCCGGCTGGTGGTGAGCGGCGCTTCCGCCGGCGGCCATCTGTCGCTGACCACGGGCATGCTGCCGGCCTCCGCCGGCCTGGACCGGCTCTGCCCCGGCCGCGACGCGGATCGCCCGGGCTGGGCCGCGGCGGACGAGTACGAGATGCCGGTCGCGGCGATTGTCAACTGGTTCGGCATCACCGACGTCGGCGATCTGCTCGAAGGCGTCAACGCGAAGAGCTACGCCGTCGCCTGGATGGGCTCGAAGTCCGACCGCATGGAACTCGCCAGGCGCGTGTCGCCGTTGACGTACGTCCGTTCCGGACTGCCGCCGATCCTGACGATCCACGGCGACGTCGACAACATCGTGCCTTACCAGCACGCCCTCGACCTGCACGCCAAGCTCGACAAGGCGGGAGTCACCAACAAGATCCACACCGTGCCCGGCAAAGGCCACGGCAACTTCAGCCCCGACGAGCAGCAGGAGATCTTCCGGGTCATCCGGGCCTTCCTCGACGAACACGTGACCGGCGGAGGCGGCGCAAGCACCGGCGCCGAGTGAAGTGGCAATCGTCCCGGACCAGTGTCGGTGCGCCGGCCCTCTGGCCGGCATCCGCCGCAGGCGGTCCGGCTGAGATGTCTTGACGCCTGAGCCGGGCGCCCCCGACCTCTGCACCCGCACCGCCGTCGACCTCGCCGGGCTACTGGCCCGCGGCGAGGTGTCGGCGGTCGAGGTGCTCGAAGCCCACCTCGACTGGATCGATCAGCGCAATCCGGAACTCAACGCGATCTGCACGCTCGATCGCGACCACGCGTTCGAACAGGCGCGAGCCGCCGACGCCCTGCGCCGCACCGACCCGGAAGCCGCGGCCGCGAAGCCCCTTCTCGGTCTGCCGACCGCGATCAAGGACCTGGTCCCGACGAAGGGCATCCGCACGACCTTCGGATCGCCGATCTTCGCCGACAACGTCCCTGACTTCGACGCCCTGATCGTCGAACGGATCCGCGGCGCCGGCGCCGTCGTCATCGGCAAGACGAACACCCCGGAGTTCGGCGCCGGCTCGCAGACCTTCAACCCCGTCTTCGGCAAGACCCGCAACCCCTGGGATCCGAACCGCACCTGCGGCGGCTCGAGCGGCGGCGCGGCAACGGCCCTCGCGAGCGGCATGCTGCCCATCGCCGACGGCAGCGACCTCGGCGGCTCGCTGCGCAACCCGGCCAGTTTCTGCGGCGTGGTCGGCTTCCGACCGACGCCGGGGCGCGTGCCGCGCGTGCCTACCGAGCAGGGCTGGGACGATCTCTCGGTTCTAGGCCCGATGGGGCGCAACGTCGCCGACGCGGCGCTCCTGTTCTCCGTCATCGCCGGGCCGGACCCGCGGGATCCCATCTCGCTGGCCCGACCCCCGGAGCCCTTCGACCCGGTCGAACCGCTCGACCTGCACGGCCTCCGTCTCGCCTGGACCCCTGACCTCGGCCTCTACCCGGTCGAACGGGAGGTCGTTCAGGTCTGCGAACGGGCCTTGCCTGTGTTCCGGGACCTGGGCGCCGACGTCGAGGAAACCGCGCCCGATCTATCCGGGGCCGACGCCATCTTCCGCACCCTGCGCGCGAACCTGTTCGCCGACAAGCTGGGGGCGCTTTTCCCCGAGCGCCGTTCGCAGATGAAGGACACCGTGATCGAGGAGATCGAACGTGGCCTGGCGCTCACGGGCCCGGACATCGCGACAGCCCAGGCCGAGCGCACCCGCCTCCACTGCCGCGTAATCGAGTTCTTCAAGCGCTACGATGTCCTTCTCCTGCCCACGGTCCAGGTTCTTCCCTTCAACGTCGATGAGCCCTACCCGACGGAGATCGAAGGCCAGCCAATGACGAGCTACACCGACTGGATGGCCTCCTGCTACTCGATCACCGTCACCGGCTGCCCGGCGATCTCCGTGCCGTGCGGAGTCGGTCCTTCGAGCCTGCCGGTCGGCCTTCAGATCGTCACGCCACGGGGAACGGACCGCCGAACCCTTGCCATCGCGTCTACGTTCGAGGCGGCGAGGGCCACCGACACCGTCCCCTAGACTCCCGGAATGACCCTTGCGGTCCAGGGAGTCATCACACTGATCGACGGACGGCCAGGTTCGCCACGATCGTGGCGACCAGCGGTTCATCCCCGCAGCCGCTCTGCTTCACCTCCGCTCGTAGGTGTACAGCCTCCGCCCGCTCGCGGACACGGTTTCCACATGGCGGATCGCCGCATACGGCTCGAGCGCCGCTTCCCATGCCTCCGGCGTGTAGTCGGCGAAGCGATCGCCGCGCAACGTGAGCAAATCGTCGACCCTCGGGTCGCCCTGGGGAACAAACTCGACCAGTCCGCGCGGAGCGAGGGAGACGAGCCACGCGGCAATTCGAGACAACGGCACGTTGCGGCCGATGGCCAGGTGGTGTAGCACGGCCAACGCCACCAGGGCGTCAGCACTCCGGGAACGGCGCGCCAGCGAACGCCTCTCTGTCTGGGACCAGCCCTGGTCAGGCGACGGGTTGGCGAGGTCCTGGTAGAGGGGCAGGAATCGCAGGCGATCCGAACGCGCCCGGGCGCAGGCGCTCTCCAACGCGCCGAAGTCGGAATCGAAACCGATCACGCTGCGAACGCCCTCCTCCAGGGCAATCGCGGAGAACTCGCCCGTGTTGCAGCCGAGATCCCAGAGCTGCTCCGGCGGTGCCTTGGCAACGAAAGAGCGAACCGATTCAGCCTTGCGCGAGGCTTCGCCCGTGTCGTAGCTCGTCAGCAGGGAGTAGTCGCTCCAGGTCGTGTCCGTGCCCTTGGGTTCGAGACTCTTGATCCAGCGCCGAAGCTGGGTCAGGAGACCCCGGTACGCGTTGCGAGGCAGCGGACGTCTCTCCGTCCGTTTCGCCGCATCGCCGCGCGAGTCTGCGCGCCGTTCGAAGCGAAGCGGCAGCAGGACATGGGCCTGCATTCTCGGTGACAAGCGCTTCCGGCGCGGCAGCAATGCCGCCAGTTCGCGGCCCGGGACCCCCTCCTGCATTCCGCGATACCAGGCGTTGTGAGGCACACCGAGCTCCGAGGCCAGCAACAAGGGGTTCAGAAACTGCTCGCAGAACTGCGAATGGCCCTCCCAGTACTCGCCCTCGCGGTAGCGCCGCATCGACAGCCAGTCGATGAACACCGGCTTGGCGCCCTTGAACTGCACGTTGTAGGCGCTCGCGTCGGAGAGCGAGATGCCCCTGTCGAGCAGCCGGATCTGCATTTCCAGGTGGTGGAGCGCAGCCTCCTTCAGCAGCGAGAAGGGCCACTCGTACGGATAGGAGATGAAGGGCAGCCGGGGATGCTCCAGGACCAAGCCCCCGGGCGGTGGCAGGACGCCGGCCTCGACCGGGTCGACTTCCTCCGCCGCCACCAGCCCCCCCTCGACGACCAGTGCATCGACGAGACCGCACGCCCGCACGTAGCGGTACTCCTCGACCGCTACCGGGGCGACGCTGCGGAAGATGCGGCCGTCCCGGCCCTCGATCACTTGCCCCGCCGGATCGCGGAAGGAGGAAGGCTCGGCCTGGGACTCGCTCGCAGCCCCGGCCCGCACTATTCGGACTCGGGCTCGTCGGTGCTGCCGTAACCGAAGAAGGCCTGAATGCGCCGCCAGTAGAACTTGAAGGCGAGCGCCCCGGCCGCCACGCCGCCGATGACCGCCTGCAGGATCATGCTGCCCGACGCAGGATCAAGGTAGGCGTGCGCCGCCTGTGGCACGCTGAGTGCCAAACCAAGAGAAACCACCAAGACAATCAGAAGGCTGGTTCGATTCTTCGCCATTCGTCTCGCTCCCCGGGGACGCTGCCCGTCACCCCTGTGAACAGTGCGTGAAGACGAACAGATCCGGGGCGTTTCGTCAAGCGATCCGGACCCTTTCAACATCGGCCTGAGTCAACCCTTGCCCGCAGGCGACGCGCGGGCCGACGCCGACGGGAGATGCGAGCTGCGGACGGCGACTCGCAGACGCCGCACGTCGGTCAACGCCGCCATCTTCGGTCAAGCGTCAGCACTGTTAGCCCGGCACGCGTGTAGTCGTCGGCGATCAGACGGTCTAACAGGCCCGCACCCCCTGACGCTTCGAGGGCCGTCAACACAGCATGTCCGTTGAGGGGCGACAAGAGACCGCTTCGAAGGACGTCGAGCAGTCCGGCGCGAGCCTCGGGTTTCGACACCCGGTAGTGGTGCTGAACCGCCACGTACGCCTCGCCGATCACCTGGTTCGAGGCAAAGATCTCGCTGCCCTCCTGCTCCACCAGTCGAATCAGCCCCGCTACGCAGTCCAGGAATTCCTCCCTGGGTTCACCGGTGAGCAGGCGCACCAGAATGGAGGTGTCAATCCCGAAGCGTCGCCTCATGCGACTGCGAGCGGAACGCTTCGAGGTCGAACGCGCCGCGGCTCCGGTCCAGGCTGTCGCTCAGAGGTGCGAGGCGGTCGTGGCGGATTCGCTGCGGGCGCAGGCGGAAGCCATCGGAACTCTCGACCAGCTCCAGGCGGTCTCCCGGCCCTACTCCGAGCGCGTCGAGGACCCGGGCCGGGAACGTGACCTGACGCTTCGATGTGATCTTGACGATCATCCGCTCTCCTTACCGAACACCGTACTCTGGTAAGGCGAACGGCGTCAAGTCCCGTGACCCGGACTGCCGCACTGAGCCCAGGCCGTAGGATTGCCGCCCGCTCGGCGGATAGCAACGACACAGCCCAACAGAAAGGGAGATTCTCAGTGGACATCGCGAACAGGATCATGGTCGTCACCGGCGGCGCCTCCGGAATCGGCAAGGCGCTCGCCGAGGCGTTTCATCGCGAGGGGGCGCGGCACGTCGTCGTCGCCGACCTGGACGAGAAGGGAGCCAAGGAAGTCGCCGAGGCCATCGGCGGCACGGGCGTCGGACTGGACGTGGCCGACGAGGGCGCCGTGCGCGACCTGGTCGCGGCGACGCAGGCGAACATCGGCCCGATCGACCTCTTCATGTCGAACGCGGGCTACGTCACGATCGGCGGGCTCGAGGTGCCGAACAAGGAGATCAACGACATGTGGGACGTCCACGTGATGTCCCACGTCTACGCGGCCCGGGCTGTCCTGCCGTCAATGATCGAGCGCGGCGAGGGCTACATCATGAGCACCGCCTCGGCGGCCGGGCTCCTGACCCAGCTCGGTTCGCTCGCCTACTCGCTGACCAAGCACGCGGCGGTGGCGCTGGCGGAGTGGATCGCGATCACTCATGGCCACCAGGGCATCCGCGTCTCGGTGCATTGTCCGCAGGCCGTGCGCACGAACATCGGCGCCAACAGCCCGAACCCGCGGCGCCGGGATGCCCTGTCCGTCGGCGTCGCTTCGGGAGACGGCGTGTTGACCTCCGAGCAGGCGGCCGATGCCTGCATCGACGCGGTCCGCGCGGAGCGGTTCTGGGTGCTTCCCCACCCCGAGGTCGCCGAGTACGTCCGGCGCAAGGCGACCGACATCGACCGCTGGCTGCACGGCATGCGGCGGTTCCAGGGACGGCTCTACGAAGGCAGGCAGCTCCCCGGCGACTGGTTCACCGACTCCCAGGGCGAGTGACGTGACCCCGTCCGACGATCCGGTCGTCGCGAGCCGGAAGGACGGCGTCGCCGAGATCGTGCTGAACCGGCCCGCTCGCCGCAACGCCGTGACCGGGCCGCTGGCGAAGCGGCTGCACGATGAGATCGTCGCGGCGACCGAAGACGACGAGGTCGCCGTGCTGCTGATCCGCGGCGCCGGCGGGGCCTTCTGCTCCGGCCTCGACCTCGGCGAGTTCAGGGCCGACCCGCCGCCCGAATGGATGCCGGACTTCAGCGGCCTGTGGCTCGACGTCCACGCGGCGCTCTACGACTGCCCGAAGCCGGTCGTCGCGGCGCTTGAACGATTCGCGATCAACGCCGGCTCCGCGCTGGCGCTCGCGGCCGACCTGCTGGTCGCCGGCGAGCAGGCTTTCCTGCACGTCGGCGAGATCCAGATGGGCATGGCCGCGCCAATGAACATGGCCTGGCTGCGGCTCCGCCATCCGGAGAGCGTGGCAGCCCGGCTGGCGATTGTTGGCCGTCGCTACGCGGGACCCGAGCTTGTCGCAATGGGCGTGGCGACCGAAGTCGTGGCCGACGACGCCGTGCTCGACCGGGCTCGGGAACTTTCCGCGACGATCGCCGGTTATCCCCCGAGCGGGGTCCAGGCAATCAAGTCCACCGTCATCCGAGGTCGGCCGGCCGCGTCCGGGCGCGAGTGGTTCGCGCAGCTTCGCGGCGGCTGAGAGTCACGGGACGAACCGGGGCTTCGGACAAGCCGCGGGCAGGACGCCCGCGCTCGCAGGACGGACAGCGGCCGGCCGGTCGCGGTAGGATAGGGGACTAATGACGGCCTTCTCATTAGACGACAAATACACGCTCACTGAAGGCCGCGTCGCAATCACCGGTGTCCAGGCTCTCGTCCGGCTACCGATGGACCAGCACCGCCGCGACCGGGAAGCCGGTCTGCGGGTTGGCGCCTTCATCAGCGGCTATCCCGGATCGCCGCTTGGGGAATACGACAAGCAACTTCAGCGAGCGAACAGGCTGCTGGCGGACCACGACGTGGTCTGCCAGCCAGCCATCAACGAGGAGACGGCGGCGACCGCGATCTACGGCGCCCAGCTCCTGGAACGTTTTCCCCACGAACGCTTCGACGGCGTAGTCGGCATCTGGTACGGCAAGACGCCCGGCGTCGACCGCACCGGCGACGCGTTCCGCCACGGCAACTTCATCGGCACCGGCAAGCACGGCGGCGCCCTGGTGCTGGCCGGCGACGACACCGCCTGCAAGAGCTCGACGATCCCCGGCGACAGCACGATCAGTCTCTTCGACCTCTCGATCCCGGTGCTGTATCCGGGCGACCCGGCCGAGGTGCTGGACTTCGGCCTGCACGGGATCGCCCTGTCGCGGTACGCCGGCCTGTGGACCGCGCTCAAGATCGTGACCAACGTCGCCGATGGCGGCGCCGTGATCGACCTGCCGCATCCCCGGCCACCGGTGCTGCCCGACCTCGACATCGGCGGCCGCCGCTTCGAGAAGCAGCTCGACATGCGGCTCCTGCCGCCCTACTCGATCGAACTCGAGCGGCAGATCTTCTCCGAGCGCACGGCAGCCGCCCTGGCCTACGTCCATGCCAACGGCCTCGACAGCATCCGCTGCGCCAGCCCCGGCGACCGCATCGGCCTGGTCGCGGCCGGCAAGCCCTACCGCGACCTGCGTCTGGCGCTCCAGCTTCTCGGCCTGGACGAGGCCGCGCTCGACCGCCACGGCATCCGCGTGCTCAAACTCGGCTGCATCGCGCCGATCGAGCCGCGGCGCCTGCGCGAGTTCGCCGAGGGCCTCGAAGAGATCGTCGTCATCGAGGACAAGCGCGGCTTCGTCGAGACGCAGATCCGCCAGGTCCTCTACAACCTGCCCGACCGGCCCCTGGTCGGTGGCAAGGAAACGCCCGCCGGCGAGACGCTGTTCCCGATGCACGGAGAACTCGAAGGCCACGACATGGCGCGCATTCTCGGCGCCTACCTGGAACAGCGCCTGCCGGGCGCCGTACCGGCCGAGAAGCTGGCACATCTCCGGGCCGGCGCCGAGTCCGCCGAGCTGGCCACGAAGCTGCCGGCCGCGCTGCCCCGGATGCCCTACTTCTGCAGCGGCTGCCCCCACAACACGTCGACCCAGCTTCCCGAGGGGTCGGACGTCGCGGGCGGCGGCATCGGCTGCCACGCGATGGCGATGTGGATGGACAGGGGCGTGAGCTGGCTGCCGCAGATGGGCGGCGAGGGCGCCTGCTGGATCGGTCTGGCGCCGTTCACCGAGCAGGAGCACGTGTTCCAGAACGTCGGCGACGGCACCTACGCCCACTCCGCCAGCAAGGCGATCGAGGCCTGCATCGCCGCGGACCTCCACATGACGTTCCGCATCCTCTACAACTCGGCCGTCGCCATGACGGGAGGTCAGGACGCGGTGGGGCTTCTCAGTTCGATGGGCGTCGCCAGGCAGCTTCAGCTCCAGGGCATGAAGCGGGTCGTCCTGGTGACCGAGGACCTGGAGCGCTTCCCCCATCGGGACGACAGCGGGGTCGAGATCCGGCACCGTCGTGACTACGACCAGGTCCTCAGGGAACTGCGGGCAATCAAGGGCCCGACGGCCGTGGTCTACGACCAGCAGTGCGCGGCCGAGAAACGGCGCGAGCGCAAGCGCGGAATCCAGGAGACGCCGAAGCAGCGGGTCTACATCAACCCGGCCGTCTGCGAGGGTTGCGGCGACTGCGCGGCGAAGTCGAATTGCCTGTCCGTCGCGCCGCTGGAGACCGAGTACGGCCGCAAGACCCAGATTCACCAGTCGTCCTGCAACCTGGACTACTCCTGCATCGAGGGCGACTGTCCCGCGTTCATGACCGTCGAACTGGGCGAAGGCACCAAGCCGGTCCGCCGTGCCGCCGCGGCGCCCCTCGCCGAGGACGAGACGCCGGAACCCGTCCGTCAACTGCCGGACGACGCCACCTTCCGGGCGCTGCTCGTGGGCATCGGCGGCACCGGCGTAGTTACGGTCGACGCGATCCTCGTCACCGCGGCCCTGATGGAGGGCAGGTACGCGGTCCACCTCGACCAGACCGGTCTGGCCCAGAAAGGCGGCGCCGTCGTATCGAACCTGCTGCTCAGCCGCGGGCCGATCCCCCGAGCCAACAAGCTCGGCGACGCCGAGGCGGACCTGGCGCTCTCCTTCGATCTGCTGGCCACGATCGCGCCCGACAACCTGAAGCGGTTCTCGCAGGACACGACGGCCGTAGTCGGCAACACCGCCGGCATCAGCCCGGCGGCCGTGATCACGGACAGCGCCGCCCGGATGCCCCCGCTCGACGAGCTGCGCAAGCGGCTGGCCCTGTTCACCGACAGCGACCGCAGCTACTTCGTGGACGCCGAGGCCGCCACCGAGCGGCTGCTCGGCAACAGCGTCACCGGCAACATTTTCCTGGTCGGCGCGGCTTACCAGCAGGGCCTGCTGCCGCTCCAGGCGCGCTTCATCGAGCAGGCGCTGGTGGCGAACGGCGTTGCCGTCGAAGACAACATCCAGGCGTTCCGCTACGGCCGCCTGTCCGTCGCCGATCCGGAGCGGTTCCGGCGCGCCGCCGGACTCGCCGAGCCGGAGGCGCCGACCGCGGCGGCGGCGGCGGATGCCGCCCGCGAGCGCCTCGAGCGCTGGGCGCCAAACCTAAGGCCGAAGCTCGACGCGCTCCTCGCCGCCGCGCCGCGGGGAGGGTCGCTCGACCGCCTCCTGCCCGGCCGCGTCGCCGACCTGCTGCTCTACGGTGGGGGCTTCGCCGAGCGCTATCTCGGCTTCGTCGGCGAGGTCGCCGACGCAGAGGAGTCGAAGGTGCCGGGCCACACCGCCGTACGCGAAGCGGCGGCCCGATACGGCTTCAAACTGCTGGCGGTCAAGGACGAGTACGAAGTCGCCCGCCTGTGGATCCAGGACCCGACCTGGGACCAGGTCGCCCGCGACTACGACGGCTCGCTCACACGCCAGGTCCTGCTCCACCCGCCGACGCTGCGCCGCTTCGGCTGGAAGCGGAAGATCCGCCTGGGGGCCTGGTCGCGTTCAATGTTCCGGCTGCTGTACGCGGCGCGCGGGCTTCGCGGCACGGCGCTCGACATCTTCGGAGCGACCAGGCACCGCCGCCTGGAGCGCGGGCTGTTCGACTGGTACCGCGGCCTGGTGCACGGCGCCCTCGAACGGCTCGACGCGAACTCCGCGCCGACGGTCGTCGAGCTCGCCGAACTCCCCGACTCGATCCGAGGCTACGAGGGCGTCAAGGAGCGCACGGTCGCCACGGCCAGATCACGCGCGAGACAGCTCCAGCGCCAGCTCGACGAAGAGCCTGTCGGCTCCAGGGTCGCCTGAAACGGCGCCCGCGCTAGGATCCCTCGCCGTGACGACCCGACGGATTGCGTCAACGCTCCGGGTTCTGCCGGCTCTGCTCGTGGCCGTTGCCACGCACCTTCCGGCCCAGACCGCACACCCGGTGCTGAGCGGCTTCGCGCCCATCGACGACTACATTCTCGAGGTCGACGGCCAGGCCGACTCCGATGCTCGGCTGTACCTCTCGCAGCGTGCCGCCGCGATGCTGATCCTGAGCGATGCCCTGGGTGAGCCGCTCCTTCTGTGGGCCCGCAGCATGGCCGTGGACCAACTCCAGGGCTCCGATCTACTGACGTCCGGGCCCGGCTACGACGTGGTTGCCGAACCGGGCAAGACCTACCTCGGCGAGGCCACACCGGACCAGACCACGATCGTCCTGCCAATCGAGGGCCGGGACGTGAAGGTTCTCCCACGCCCTCCCCTGATCGGCGACCGCACCCTGGGCGAACTGCTCGAACACTCACCCGGCTACCGCGTCGGCATGGACGCTTTCCAGCCGAACGCCGCTGCCATGGCGGCACTCCGCGACACCGAAGCGGCTCGAGTCAGAGTCTTCTTCGGCTCCTGGTGCGGCGTGTGCAAACAGGTGCTGCCGAACCTCCTCGAGGTCAACGCCGGACTTGAAGGCACCCAGGTCACCTTCGAGTACTACGGGCTGGCTTCGCCTCCGGCCGGCTGGGAAGACCCGGAAGTCAAGGGCAACGAAGTGACGGGCCTGCCGATGGCGATCGTCTATCGCAACGGCCGAGAGGTCGGTCGCTTCGGCGGGGCGAATGAGTTCGCCCAGCCTGCGCGGGTACTGCAGGCTCTACTCGCCAGCGCGCGGTAGGCCTGTCGACATGGTGCCGGTCTCTGCCGGCGCGTCTTGAGGCCACCTGCAGCGGCGACCGGCGGGGCGCCGGCGCACCCGGAGGGCGAAACGCTTCGCCGGGGCTCGGCTTACTCCAGCGCCAACGCCACCAGGGCCGGGATTTGTTCCCCGCGGCCCGCGCCGACGGTAAAGGCCACGTACTGCCGCCCTTCGTGGAGGTAGGTCATCGGCGTGCCGTGCGGGGTCGGTTCCACGCGATGCTCCCAGAGCTTGGCGCCGTCCCGCTTGTCGTAGGCGCGGATGTGGCCGGCGTTGCCCATGAAGGTCATCCGGCTCGGGTCGTAGTCGGCCTGGATGATGAAGATCAGGTCCTTCGTCAGCACGAGACCGCCGTTCGAGAGGATGCCGTGGGAGGCACTGCCCAGGTCGGGCAGGTCGAGGTGGGCGATCGCGGGATGGTCCTTCGGCCCCGGACCGTGGGCGACCTGCCACAGGTGCTCGCCGGTGTTCAGGTCGATCGCGGTGATCCGGCTGTAGGGCGGCTTGACCAGGGGAAGACCGCGCGGCCCGTCCACGAGGTTGAGAGCATCGACGTAGCGGAACTCGGAGCGGGCCGCGTCGGCCGGCTGCACGCCGAAGCTCATCACCTTGGTCATCGACGGCACGTAGAGGATGCCGGCCTCGGGATCGACCGCCGCGCCCCTCCAGTTCGCCCCGCCGGCGGCGGACGGCAGCGTCAGCACGCCGAGCTTGCCGCCTTCCCTGACCTCGAGCGGCGGCGTGAAGATCGGCCCCAGCACGTAGTCCTCGGCGATCTCGAGCGCCTCTGCGCGCAGCTCCGGCGTGAAGTCGATCAGGTCGTCCTCGGTCATGCCGAGCCGCTCGAAGGGCGCGGGCTTCGTCGGCATCGGCTGGGTCGGCGAGCTCCACTCGCCGGGCACCGCCGTCTGCGGCACCGGGATCTCGTCGATCGGCCACACGGGCTCGCCCGTCTCCCGGTCGAAGACGTAGGTGAGGCCCTGCTTGCTGACAAGAGCCACAGCCTCGATCTCGCGGCCATCGACCGTGATGTCGACCAGGTTCGGGGCCGAAGCCAGGTCGTAGTCCCACAGGCCGTGGCGGACCGCCTGGAAGTGCCACTTTCGCTCGCCGGTGCGGGCATCGAGCGCCACCAGGCTCTCCGCGAACAGGTTGTCGCCGCGCCGGTGGCCGCCGTACCAGTCGTTCGTCGGCGTCGACACCGGCAGGTAGACGAAGCCGAGCTCGTCGTCGCAGCTCATCATCGTCCACACGTTCGTGTTCCCGGAATACTCCCAGGAACCGTCGAGCCAGGTGTCGTTGCCGAACTCGCCGGGCTGCGGAATCGTGTGGAAGATCCAGCGCATCTCCCCGGTCCGCACGTCGTAGCCGCGGACGTGGCCGGGCGGCATCTTCGGTCCCCGGGGACCGTCGGAGATGACCGAGCCGAGCACGATGACGTCGGCGCAGACGATCGGCGGCGCCGAGTGGGTGTACTGGCGCTCGTTGATCTCGCGGCCCAGGCCGACGGCGGTGTTCACCATGCCGCCGTCGCCGAAGGCCGGGTCGGGCTGGCCGGTCGTTCTGTCGAGCGAGATCAGGCGGCGGTGGTGGGCGGCGTAGATCAGGCGCTCGACGGCTTTGCCGTCGATCTCCCCGCGCCAGTACTCGAGCCCGCGCTGCTGGAAACCCGCGTTCGCCGGACGGCCGGCGTCGTAGCTCCTTGGGTCGTAGACCCAGCGGGTCTCACCGGTGCCCGGGTCGATCGCCGCCACCTGGCTGAGGGAGGTCGTGATGTAGAGGGCGCCGCCGATGTAGAGCGGCGTGCTCTTGTACATGCCGCCGCGGTACTCCGTGTCGGCCTCCGTCTCGACCGACGTCCAGCGCCAGACTTCGCGCAGCCGGTCGACGTTGGACGGGTCGATCTGGTCGAGGGGCGAGTACTTGGTCGACGCGCGGTCGGCGGCGTAGTGGCGCCACTTGCCGACCGCGTCGCCGCCAGGGCCGGGATCGGAGTCGCCGCCGCACCCGGAGGCCAGGATCAGCAGGACAGCTGCGCTCACGGCTATCGCAGAACCAGAAGCCGGCCAGAGGGCCGGCGCACCGGCAATCGATGAAGACGTGGAGGCGCGGGAGGCCTTGTTGAGCAACATCCGGCGAGTCTACGTGCCCATCCTGTACGCTAAGCGGCCTTCAGAAACAGGGCGTTAGAGGAGAACAAGACATGGCATGGGACTTCGAAACAGACGCTGAATTCCAGGACAAGCTGGACTGGATGGACGAGTTCGTCACCAACGAGATCGAACCGCTTCGATTCGTTCTCGGCAGTCCCTACGACCTCTCCTGCCCCAAGCGCCAGAAGCTGATCCCGCCGCTCCAGGAAGAGGTCAGGAAGCGCCAGCTCTGGGCCTGCCATCTCGGGCCCGAACTCGGCGGCCAGGGTTACGGCCAGGTCAAGCTGGCGCTGATGAACGAGATCCTCGGCCGCTCGCCGCACGCGCCGATCGTCTTCGGTTGCCAGGCGCCGGACTCGGGCAACGCCGAGATCATCGCCCACTACGGCACGGACGAGCAGAAGGCGCGCTACCTGCAACCCCTGCTCGACAACAGGATGGTCTCCGCCTACTCGATGACGGAGCCGCACGGCGGCTCGGATCCGAAGGTGTTCACGACCCGCGCCGTCCTCGACGGCGACGAGTGGGTGATCAACGGCGAGAAGTGGTTCTCCTCGAACGCCCGCTACGCCTCCCTGCTGGTCGTCATGGTGGTCACCGACCCGGACGCGCCTCCCTACAACAGGATGTCGATGTTCCTGGTGCCCAAGGACACGCCGGGCGTCAAGATCATCCGCAACGTCGCGGTCGGCACCGGCAACGAGGACGGCTCGCACGGCTACGTCCGCTACACGGACGTGCGGGTGCCCAAGGATCATCTGCTTGGCCAGCGCGGCCAGGGCTTCGTGGTCGCCCAGACCCGCCTCGGCGGGGGCCGCATCCACCACGCGATGCGCACGATCGCCAAGGTCCGCACTGCCTTCGACCAGATGTGCGAGCGGGTGCTGTCCCGGGAAACGCAGGGAGAACTGCTGGCGCAGAAGCAGCTCGTGCAGGAGAAGATCGCCGATTCCTGGGCGCAGATCGAGCAGTTCCGGCTCTTCGTGCTCCAGACCGCCTGGAAGATCGACAAGTACAAGGACTACCGGATGGTCCGCAAGGACATCTCGGCGGTCAAGGCGGTCATGCCGAAGGTCTACCTCGACGTCTTCTCACGGGCGCTGATGATCCACGGCTCGCTCGGCGTCTCGAACGAGATGACCTTCTCGGCGGGCGTCGTCGATTCGTTCCACATGGCCCTTGCCGACGGACCGACCGAGGTCCACAAGATCACGGTGGCGAAGCAGATCCTCCGCGAGTACGCGGGCACGGACGACCTCTTCCCGACCACCCACCTGCTCAAGCTGCGGCAGGCGGCGTACGAGAAGTACGCGGACGCGCTGGAGCTCGAGGTCGCTGCTCTCTAGCAGCCAGCGGCGCACATTCACCACGTAGCGTTCCACGGCGCAAGCTGCTACATTCTGCTCGCCATGTTCAAGAACTTCATGTTTGCGATCGCGTACATTCTCGGCGCAGGTTGGTGGGCCAGTCAGGCCATGGTCGACGCGGCGGCCGGGTCCTGGTGGAACCTCCTCGCCTTCTTCGCCGTCCTGACCTTCTTCCTGGTCCGCGTCGGCTGCATGGGCGGCAGCGAGGAAGACGCCCAGAAGATGGGCAACGTCTTCTCGATCATCATCGCCGTGGCCTTGCTGGTCATCGCGGGGATGGGACTGGCCGGCGGCGACGGGAGCATCGCGAACGTGGTCTTCGCGCTCCTGTTCGCCGTCGTGGCCGGACTCGGCCTGCGCGCGACCGCCGCCGCGCACGCCTAAGACTACGGAGAAACGCAAATGCTCCTCGACCTCGCGAAGAACCGCCACACCCTGACTTTGGTGGCAGCCCTGCTGCTGCTCCCGCTTGGCGCATGCGGCGGCGCCGGCGACGACCATGCGGACCACGGCCACATGGAAGGCGACATGGACCACGCCGAAGAAGTGGCCGACGACGGCGCGCCGCGCGTCTACTTCGTGGGACTGGAGAACCACGCCACGATCCCCAGCCTGATCAACCTGCAGTTCGCGGCCGAGAACTTCATCATCGAACCGGTGGGCGACGGCGCGATCAACGAGGGCGCGGGCCACTACCACATCGCGATCGACGGAGAGTGCCTGGAGCCGGGCATCGTGATCCCGACAGCGGACCCGTGGATCCACTTCGGAGACGGCTCGGACTCGATCGAGATCGAACTCAGCCCCGGCGAGCACTACCTCTGCCTGCAGATCGGCGATGGCGAGCACCGTACGCTCGACGAGCCGGGCCTGTCGCAGTACATCATGGTGCACGTGGAGGAAGAGGCGGCGACCGAGTAGCCCCGCTACTCGAAGAAGAACGGGCTGGTCCAGGCGGCGCCGCCGTCTTTCTGGACCACGCGAAGGTAGAGATAGCCGCCAGTCTGAAACCCTGGCAGCGGCACGGTCAGGCTGCACTCCCGCTCACCTTCCCCGCATAGCGCCTCGCCCGTCAGGGCGCCCGCGCCGGCCGCGCCCTGGCGGCTGACGACTTCGATGCGCGCGATCTCTCCGGGCGCAACCGCCCGCACGACCAGCGTCGTTTGCGGCACGCCAGCGATCGGTCCTACCGTGCCCGCGGCGGCCGCGGCCGCGGGAATGTCCGCGCCGATCGGCCAGCCGGCGTAGCTCGCCCGCACGACGATTCGCGGTCCGTTCGTGGCATACGTGCGACGCGCCAGGAGCGCCTCGTGGATCCCTTCCCGGGTCACTTCGTCACTCAGGATCGCCGCGAGACCGCCGCTCGGCGACGCCAGGTGACCCAGGCCCGGATGCCCGTCGTGGCCGTCGCTCGAGCCCACGAATCCGAGCCGGTAGCCTCGATCGAGAGCGTCGCGGACGAAGTTGCCGGCCAGGGCGTTCCGGACGACCGTGCCCGGCGAGTCGGCAGCCTCGCTCGATCCGTGGACGGACACGACCTCGGTGACGGGTTCGAGTCCGGCCGGCGGCGGCGAAGACCAGTCGGTGGCGATCGGAGCCCCGGCCGAATGGTGGGCGAAGGTCAGCGCCCGCACGTCGTCGAGGCCGGCCCATAGTTCGTGCGGCTCGTCGTATCGCTCGTCGATCGCGCTGAGAAGCAGGCCGGCCGCGGCCTCGGCCGTCGGCTCGAAGAAGACGACGTGGCGATGGCCTTCAACCCAGTTGGTCCACTCGTAACCGGCCAGCGCGACGAAGCGGCCCGGTTCGTTGCGCGTCTCGGCCGCGTCCAGCGTCCGCCGCCAGATCGAGGGTTCACCGTCCATGAACCGCATGCCCCAGTGGTCGTGGTCGGTTACCGCCGCGGCGTCCAGGCCGGCCACCTCCCGCGCGTAGAGCAGCAGATCGTCCGGCGTCGCCGAGCCGTCGGAGAGGCCGGAGTGGTTCTGGAGATCAGCCCACAGGATGCGCCGCCCGGCCGGCGCTACGACCAGCGGGTTGCTCTCCGCTTCGAGTCCGGACTCGGCCGCGGCGTCCGTCAACCGACCGCTCACCCTGATCACGCCGCCGGCCTCCGGGGAGAGCCGAAGCGGAACGACGAGCCGGCCGCGATCCTCCGCGGCGAGGGCCAGGGAAACGACCGGCTCCACTTCGGCCTCGGAATGCCGGCCAGAAGGCCGGCGCACCGACACGACGCGTGCAGGGACATGGCCTGAGACGGTCCCCGACTCGACCAGGTCGACGTCGGCAGGCAGGCGCAGCTCCACCGTCCCGGATGCCGCGGGCCAGCCGTTCCCCGCCGCATCGACCAGCGCCGCCGTGACCGTGACCCGGTCGCCCGGCCTAGCCGTCGAAGGCACATGAAGCAGCAACCGCGCCGGCGGCCCCGGCTTCACATCCACGGCGGGCGACTCCGCGATCAGTTCCCGCACTCCGTCGCCGTCGCCGTCGACCGCGACCCAGAAGCGCGACTCACGCTCGGCGTACCGGTCGGCCAGCGCGCCCGCCGGGCCGGCTCCGTACGTGATCACGACCTCCTCTCCTTCCGCGAGCGGCCGGCCGCCGACGCCGATCGCGAGCAACTGCTGATCCAGCGTTTCGGCCGAGAGCTCGACACCGACGGCGGCCGTCTCGATCGTCGTGTAGCCCAGCGCCTCCCGACGCTCCGTCTGCGGTGTGCTCCAGCCCCAGAAGGGGGACACCTGGAGGTGAACGGTTCCTCCGACCGCAACGCCCGCCGGCCCCGCCCTGTAGACGATCCGCCAGCTTCCCGGACTGCCCGCGACCGCCGGGCCCCTCAGGGCCTCGACGGTGGCGGTACCGCCGCCGTCGGCGGCCGAACGCGGCCGCAGCAGGTCGGCGCGCAGTTCTTCGACTACGTCGAACCGGGGCGAACGATCAGGCCAGTCGCCGTCGAGGGACTCTTCCGGCGCGGGCCCGCACGCGGCCACAAGCAGAAGCAGGACCGCCACGACTCGGAAACGAAGCATCCCGGGGATCCTCTCACGACCGGCGGCAACGGCTGTAGTCTGAACGCTGTCCAATGCCCTACAAGATCGCCTTCATCGGCACCCATGGCGTCGGCAAGACGACCCTGGCCTACGGACTCGCCGCGCGTCTGAAACGCCGCGACATCAACCTCGACGTCGTCGTGGAGGTGGCGCGACGCTGTCCGCTGCCGCTCAACGAGGGAACGACCCTGGAGGCCCAGTCGTGGATCCTCCATTCCCAGATCGCCGACGAACTGGCCGCCGAGTCCCGGTCGCCGGTCGTGATCTGCGACCGCAGCATCCTCGACAACTACGTCTACCTTCTGTTCGCCCGCGGCCGCCAGCCGGCACTGGAGCCCCTGATCGAGTCCTGGTGCGCGACGTACGACCTGAAGGTCTACGTTCCGATCCTGCGCGGGAGCGAGGCGCAACCCGACGGCGTCCGCGCTGTCGACCCGGCCTTCCGGCAGCAGATCGACGACCGGCTCTGGAACGAACTGGAGGACCGCCGCATCGGGGTCCTCGTACTCGATCCGGAGCATCGGGAAAGCTGGCTCGACACGGTCGAGGAGGCGGTCGCGAACCAGCTCCGCATTCCCCAGCTCGACCTGCTCTGAGCTGCGTGCGGCCCGCGTATACTCGCGGGCCGAACACGAACCCGACCGTCGACCGACACGCCCCGCAGCCGACCTCGGCACCGTTGGCGCAGCCGGCCGCTGACTCGAGAGGAGCCGCCATGTCCCGTCCCTTCCTGCGCACCGAACTCTGCGACATGCTCGGGATCGAGTATCCCGTGTTCTCCGCCGGCATGGGGCCCGTGGCGGGCGGCGCGGAGCCGGTCGCCAAGGCCGACCTGGTCGCGGCCGTGTCCGAGGCCGGCGGCCTGGGCGTGATCGGAGGCGTCGCCTACAGCCCCGAGGACCTGCGGGCCGAAATCAACAAGGTGCGCGCGAAGACGGACAAGCCGTTCGGCGTCGACCTGCTGCTGGCTTCGAACTTCCTGCACGTCAGGGGCGGCATCTTCTCGACGCCCGCGAAGAACGCGGGCAGCGAACAGGCCTCGCCGAGCCGCGACCTCGTGCCGCCGGAAACCCGCGACGCGCTCAGGAAGATGGCCGAGAACCTGGGCATCGAGTGGCTCGAGGCGCCGCCGCCGCCGCCGACCTGGGAGGTGCCCGAGGGCCAGAGCTACGCCGGCGCCCAGATGGAGGTCCTGTTGGAGGAGAAGGTACCGGTGTTCGCCTCAGGCCTCGGCTCCCCGGCGCCGTTCTCGAGGGCGCTCACGGACGCCGGCATCAAGATCGTCTCCCTGGTCGGCAATGCCCGCGCCGCCCGCCGGGTCGCCGAGGGCGGCGCCGACGTCGTCGTCGCCCAGGGCACCGAGGCCGGCGGCCACACCGGCAAGATCGGCACCCTGGCGCTTCTGCCCCAGGTCATGGACGCCGTGGCGCCGCTACCGGTCGTTGCGGCGGGCGGCGTCGCCGACGGCCGCGGACTGGCCGCGGTCATCGCCGCCGGCGCCATCGGCGCCTGGTGCGGTACGGCCTTCCTGGTCTCCGACGAGGCGAATCAGCCTGCTCTGCAGAAACAGCGCATCCTGGAGGCCGGCACGGAGGACACGGTGGTCACCCGTCTCTACAGCGGCAAGACGATGCGCAACATCACGAACCCGCTGATCGAGTCGTGGGAAGCGAGCGGCATCCGGGCGCTGCCGATGGGGCTTCAGGGCGTTCTCACCCGCGACCTGCTGCACTCCATCAGCGCCGCCGGCAGGGACGACCTGCTGATGAACGCCGCGGGACAGACGTCGGGCATGCTGACGGAGACGCGCCCGGCCAGCGAGATCCTGCACGAGATGGTCGCGGATGCTTCGCACCTCCTCGGTGCGCGGCTGTCGCAACGGGTTCAGGTCCAGGTCGCCGTCTAGGAGACGCCAACCGGATCACCAGCGCCGCGCATCGGGCTCGATCGCCTCGAGGTCGAAGCACTGGTAGCCGGCGGGGTGCCTCCAGAACCGCTCCCGGTAGGGATACATCCGTAGCGACGCCTGATCGGTGGGCGCATCGAGGCTGAACGTCGCGCAGAGTTCGTACGCCTTGTCCCCCGCAGCCCTGAAGGTGTACGGCTCCCGGCTTTCCGGGTCGACGATCGACGCGATGTTGATGTCCCGCTCGCCACTGAGGGATTCCAGGCCCGCGGGCAGGGAGCCGTTCCGCTCCCAGTAGATGTCGACGCCCCGGACGATGTCCCGCAGGTTTCCTACGCGTGCGACATCCAGCCCGCGCTCCCGCGCCTTCCCGGGCGAACCGACGGCAACCAGTCCCAGGACGACCGCCAGGAGGACTGCCACACCCGACACGCCTGCGAAGACGGTCGGCAGCTTCGGCGCCTGACCGCCTTCGGCCGCTTCCACGTCATCCTGGCGGAGATCCCAGAAGTAGTAGCCGAACACGCTGCCGGCAATCGCCGCCACGACGCCGACCTTCAGAAGAAACCGTACGGCCAGTTCACCGCCCAGGCCGAAGAACACCAGGGCGATCAGGTCGCCGGCCAGCACGCCCGCGGCGACGAACAGTGTCAGATACGTGAGCCACTTCCTGATCCGCGACGAGCGCAAGTCCGGATCGCTGCGCAGCGTGCGTCGCACCACCCGTTGAATCAGCAGGAACGCCGGGAAGGAAATGACGAGGTACGCCAGCCCCCAGCGCAGCATCTCGGCGGAAGCTGCCGCCGGAAGAGTGAACGCCACATCGGCGAAGGCCCGGTTGATCAGCACGAACATCACGTTGCCGAAGCTGATCGCCGCCGTGTACAACGCCGCGAAGAGGACCAGGTAGAGAAAGGCCTCCCGGGCGCCGAGATAGGGACGTGGCCGCGGGATCGGCGCCACGAAGTCCCGGTCCACCCAGGCGCTGAGCGCCTTGTCGACGTCGGCCGGCCGCCAGCTCGCATCGGCCAGCGCCTCCCGGATCTCGTCGCGGCTGGCGCCCCGCGACAACGCTTCTCGTACGAACCGGCTCAGTTCCTCATTCACGGTTTCTCCTCCGCGTTGTTGACGTTGTCAACATTACACTCGACCTCCCGAGACGTCAAGCAACCGTTCTAGTATCCCCGCCCATGACCTCTCCAGCCGTCCTCGACGCTCTCCGGTCCCTCGACACCCCCACCGTCTGCAACGCCCTCGAGGTCGTGGCGCCCAAGCGACGCGGCCACGGCTACACCGTGGACCCGCTGGTCTGCGCGAAGCCCGGGCTCCCGTCGATCGTCGGCTTCGCTCGAACCGCCCGCATCCGCGCACAGCACCCGAACGCGGCCGATCCGAAGCAGGCGCGCCGCGCCTCCGTCGGCTACTACGAGTACCTGGCTTCGGGCGACGGCCCGACGATCACCGTGATCCAGGACCTCGACGACGGCGCCCGCGGCTACGGCGCCTTCTGGGGTGAAGTCAACTCCAACATCCACCGCGGCCTCGGCTGCCTCGGCGTGATCACGGACGGCAGCATTCGCGACCTCGACGACGTCGCCGAGGGATTCCAGCTCCTCGCCGGCCGGATCGGACCGTCACATGCCTTCGTCCATGTCGTCGACTACGGCGGTCCGGTAACCGTCGCCGGCATGGCCGTCTCGAACGGCGACCTGATCCACGCCGACCAGCACGGCGCGGTCGTCGTTCCGGCCGACGTTGCCGACCAGGTTGCAGCGGCGGCCGACCTGATCGCCCGCCGCGAACGGGTCATCATCGACGCCGCCAAACAGCCGGACTTCGACTTCGAGAAGCTGAGGGCCGCCTGGGGCGAGGCGGCGGAGATCCACTGAGTCGGCGGCGAGCGACGCTCAGGCCATCACGGGATCGATCGGCGTGACGATGCCGAGCGCGTCCTCGATCGCCTGGGCCGCCTCGAGGCAAAGACCCTCGCGGTAGCGGCCGCCGATCACTTCGACCACCTGCGGCAGGCCGTTGGCGACGCCGGTCGGCACGCAGACGGCCGGTAGGCCGAGCAGGTTGAGGGCGACTTCGAAGCGCATCTGGTCGAGCACGTCGCCGGGGTCTTGCAGGTCGTAGCCGATGACGAAGGGCGGCTGGGTCATGATCGGGCCGACCGTTACGGGAAAGTCCTCCTGGAACTCCTGCCACGCGCTGGCGACCGCGTGGCGCTGACCGTACGACGCCATGTACTCGACCGGCGATTCGACCGCGAAGAGGTCTAGGGCACGATTCAGGAAGTCGAAGGCGTCCGGTGACATGATCTCTTCCAGCGCGGAACGCGTGACGCTCAGTTCGTAGCCCAGCAGGACCTCCCAGGCGCGGCGGGCCTCGGCCACCATCGGCGGCTCGACCTCCTCCACCGCGTAGCCCGCGGCTTCGAGCGCCTCTCCCGCTGCGCGAACGCCGGCGGCAACGTCGGGGTGCGTCGTGCCGCCACTCGGCTCCGGGACCAGGGCGACCTTCACCGGTGTCGCTGGCGGTTCCAGATCCAGCGGCACCGGGACTGAAAGCGGATCGCTACGGTGGTACCTGCCGAGCAACTCGTAGGCGGTGCGCAAGTCGGCAACGCGGCGGGCCATCGGACCGTCGACCGCCATCAACTGGCCGGACATGCTGCCGCCGGTGGCACTCGCGATGCGGCCCAAAGTCGGCTTGAGCGACGCGATGCCGTTGCACTGGGCCGGGATGCGGAGTGAACCGCCGATGTCGTTCCCGAGCCCGAGGCAGCTCATGCCGCTCGCCAGTGCCGAGCCTTCCCCGCCGCTCGAACCGCCGACGTTGCGGTCCGCGGCCCAGGGATTTCTGGTCACGCCGTAGAGGAAGCTGTCCGTATGGACGCGCAAGCCGAGGTCGGGGAGGTTGGTCCGGGTCAGCACGATCGCCCCGGCTTCCTTGAGCCGGCTCACGATCAGCGCGTCCTCTTCGGCGTTCTCTTCCGCGAGCGACGGTACGCCGTTGGTGGTCGGCGTACCGGCGACGGCGATGTTGTCCTTGACCGAGATCGGCACACCGTGGAGCGGCCCGAGCTCGGCGCCCGCGGCAACAGCTTCGTCGGCGGCACTGGCGGCCGCGCGGGCCTCGTCAGCCAGCACGCGCACGACCGCGTTGAGGTGACCGTTCACCGCATCGACGCGCGCGAGATGGGACTCGACGACCTCGAGACTCGAAACCTCCCCCCCGCGGATCGCAGCCGCCAGCTCGCCGGCGCTGGCGCGCCAGAGGTCGTCGGGCATCGGACCGGCGGCAACATCGGCGGCACTATCCGCGGCGGTTGTCGCATCGCCGCTGCAGCCTGCCAGCAGTCCGGCCGCGCCCGCGAGGGAAAGGGCGTGAATGACCTGGCGCCGTGAGACGCCGGCAATCTCCTGGGCTTCGGGTCCGTGCGTCGTCGTCATGGTCGCGTCTCCTTCATGTACATCGAACGCCTGCCGGAGCGGCGCTTCGCGCCGGATGCCGGCGAGGGCGCCAGCGCACCCAGTCCTGCGGCGCTAGCGACTGCTGTGCAGGTCATCCAGATTGAGCGTCTCCGCGAGCACCGTCTCACCGTCCATCCCGCGCGCTTCCAGCGACACCGAGCGGGAAGTCCAGTCGATTGCGATGGCGCCATAGTTCTCGGGCCTGTACGTCGGGCCGAGCCGGTACGGCCCCGCCTCTTCCTCACTGGTGAAAGCCGAGTTCAGCGAACTCGCCGTGAGCTCCAGGAGCGGGTAGGCCAGAGCATCGTCGTGGCGATAGATGCCGGCGCGGTGCCGGTCACCCGAGATGATCACCACGCCGTTGGCGCCGGTCTCCCGAAGCAGGCCATAGAGCCGATCGCGCTCGGCCGGGAGATGCCGCCACGCCTCGTAGCCGTGACCGTCGGCGATCACCTGGATCGACGACGCAAGGATCCGCAGGTCCGCCTCCTCCTCCAGCACGCCGCGAAGCCAGTTCCACTGCTCCTCGCCGAGCATGGTCTTCGCGGGATCCGGATCCGGCATGTAGCGCTCCTTGCCCGGCGCGCCGCGTTCGTCGGTCGGCAGCAGAGGGGATCGGAAGTACCGCGTGTCGAGCAGGATGAGCTGAACCCGCTGTCCCGGCGGGCCGTAAGTCACGGCGTCGTACACGCCCGGCCGGGAAGCGCGCTCGGAGTCCGGCGGCACGTCCCAGAAGTCCTCGAAGATGCGCTGCGCCTCTTCGCGTCCGAAGAAATCGGCGCCGGCGTCGTTCAGGCCGTAGTCGTGGTCGTCCCAGGTGGCGACGAGAGGCACCTCGGCGCGCAAGCGGGAGAAGCCGTCGGCGGCCGCCTGCATCGCGTAGGCGTCGCGCAGTTCGCGAAGGTCCTCGGACTCGACGTCGCCGTAGACGTTGTCGCCGAGGAAGACGAAGAGGTCCAGGTCGTCGTCGAGGATCGCGTCGAAGATCGGCTGCGGCAGGTCCTGCCTCAGGCAGGAACCGACGCCGATCAGCTCCAGAGCCGGTTCGGCCGCCGCGACATCGGTTTCCGCGGCCGGTTCGCCGCAGGCCAGAGCCAGCAGCGCAACCGCCAGCAACGCTTCAGTTCGCAGCTTCACGGCACACCCTCTCGATCGAAAACCCGGACGGATCGGGCAGCTTTCCGGCGACGACCATCTCATCGATCAACCTCTCCGTTTCGGTGACCCGGTCCCTTTCCCGATAGGCCTGGCGCATCGCCTTCACCTGCGGGTGCTCGAGCATCGAACAGTATCCCAGCATCCGCTGCTTCACTTTCTCCCACTTCCGCCGCACGTAGATGTTCGGCTGGTAGGACTCGTCCCATTCGGGCGTCACGTAGGCCCGCAGATCGAACGGCCTGCGGAGACGCCACACCCCCGCGTCGTAGACGATGTTGGGATCGTCGCCGGCGCAGAGGTGCTCGTAGAACCACATCCCCTCGTAGTTCGCCTCGAGGTCGGCCAGGGAGAGAACGCCCGAGACGGCCCTGCCGAGAATCGTGATCTCATGCTGGAGGCCGCGGCGAACCGCCCGATCCTCCGCTTCGGCGGGCGTCGCGCCCCGCAGACTCGCCTTGCGATACCAGCGGTGGTAGTACCAGGCGGTTCCCAGGAGGTGGGTCAGCTTGTCGGTGCCGAGCCGTACGCCGTTGACCTCCACAGTCGGACTCGGTGGCATCCAGCGGCCGGTGTCGAACAGCGGAGACGTCCCGCCGTAGAGGTACCTCCGCTCGAACTCCCGCATCTCCTCGGGCCCGGACGGCGACCGGCTGACGAGCGGCGAGTTCACCGACCAGGTCTCGAAGCCGTCGAAGAAGAGCATGCGGTGACGCTTGAAGAAGCGGAACCGCACGTTCTGGCAGCGGCGCTCCCTGCCGTCCCGGTTCAGTTCGGCGACCAGACGCTCGAGTTCCAGATTGACCCGGGCGTTCAGCACCTCGGTCATGTCGTCGAGGTGACGGCCCCAGGCGAAGAACTGATCCGTCTCGAGGCCCTGAGCGGCGCCGGCGCCGCCGAGTCCGAGAAACAGCGCCGCGGCGGCCAGTCTGAAACGCAGGGACACCGGTCAGGCCGCTCCCGGCATCAGAAGCCCCAGCCGATGCCGGCCGTGTACACGTAGCGATCGGCGCCTTCGTGGGCGGAGCTCACCCGCCGCAGCACGCCCACATTGAAGCTGATGCGAGGCAGCGCGAACTGCCCCTCGAAACCGGCCAGCGTCTGCCGCGCCGGATCGAGCTCGGAGTCTCCCCACGTGCGGACCAGAACGGCGCGGGCGCTCCAGCCGACGTAGACGTTGTTCAGGAAGGCGGAACGGGGCTTGTTCGCGGCGATCACCCGGGCGTAGCCGACGCCGAGCTGCCCTCCCGCCGAACCCGGCTCGACCTGCGCGACGAAGCCGCGGTACTCGCAGAAGGTGGCGCAGTCGTGGCTGGCGGGCATCCGCGCCAGGATGGCGCCGCCGCCCGCCGAGAACTCGAGAGGAATCGAGTACCGGACCCGCGCGATGCCGAGCCAGCGAAGCGAGGTCTCGTCGACGTCGGCTCGCACCCGGTCAGTCAGTGGCCGGGGGTCTTCCGACGCCCGGTTCCGCGGCTCCTGCCCAACCAGCGACCCCGCCCAGAGCCCACAGAGCACAGCTCCCGCGGCGATGTGCAACCAGCGGGCCCGGGAGAGCACCGAAAGGCCCGAGGCCTGACCGCTACTGGCCGCCGCCGAAGCGGTAGGTCATCAACGCCTTCAAGCGCCGGCCCTTCGGGTTCGCGGTCAAGGGGTCGAAGGACTGCTCGAAGAAGACGAGCGGCGGATCCTCGTCGGTCAGGTTGATCGCCGACAGGGCGAGATCGAAGCCGAGCCGCGGGAAACGCCACAGGAACGTCAGGTCGAACGTGAGCCACTCGTCGATCGGCAACAGTTCGGGCGGCGTCCAGGCCACGTTGCTGTCCTCGTAGGACGAGATGTGGTTGGCCCAGGCGATCAGGCTGTAGTCGCCCCAGCGGTAGCCGAGCGAGGCCCGTGTCTTCATCTCCGGAAGCGGCGGCGCGATCGGCGTGTCGCGATTCAGGAGGCCTACGACGTCCTGCCGCTCGCGATAGACGACGCCGTCCCGCTCGAGCTGCTTCAGTTCGTAGCTCTGCGTGTACGTGCTGTCCAGGCTGAAGGACACCTCGCCCCTGCCCGCTTCGACGAGGCCCTGCAGGTGGAAGTCGAAGCCCGAGGTCTTGATGCCGGGCCAGTTGATCAGGTCGATCCGCACCCGCTCGATGTCGCCCGGAGAGCAGGACCCGTCCGCCAACCCGCCAGGGCAGACGACGCGGCCGCTGACGGCATCGAGGGCCGCCCGGTTGCCGCCGTAGCCTTCGGCGTAGAGCCGCACGACCTCCTGCTGCGGCAGCGGGGCGATCACGTCGTCGAAGTCGTAGGTCCAGTAGTCCAGCGTCATGTCGATTCCGGGCGAGGCGAAGAGCACGAAGCCCAGGTTGTAGGTGAACGCCTGCTCGGGCAGCAGCGCCCGGTTCCCGAACGCGTCCACCGCCTTGTAGACGCCGACCGTGTTCAGATACTCCAGGCTGGTGCGAACCTCCTCGTTGAGATCGTCGACGGAGGGCGCCCGGAACGTGGTCTGGACCGAGGTGCGGAAGGAGAACACGTGGCCCTCGCCGGAGGAAAGCGTCCACCGGCCCGAGAACTTCGGATCGAAGCTGTCGACCTCCTCGTGGACTTCGTAGTTGGCCGCGAACTGCATGTCCCCGCCCAGCGCGTTGACGGACAGCTCGCCGAACGCCCGGTGAACCCCCTGGGAGTCGCCGTACGGGTAGTAGCCGGAGGTGAAGGTGAAGGCGCCGGCGCGGGCACCCGTCTGGCGGCCGGTGGCGGGATCCACGCACGAACGGTCGCCGGGGACGACGCACGGGTTCAGCGCGTAGTTGCCGACGTCGTTCGGAATCGCGCTCACGTCCAGGTGCCGGTACTGGTAGCCGAACGCGTAGTCGAGCCGTTGCGGCACCCAGTTGCCCGAGAGCGTGGCTTCGGCCACCACGAGCTCGGCTTCGTTCTCGACGTTCACCTGGTCGTTGATCCAGCCGATCAGCTCCGCGCTGTTCTCCAGGCCGGCCCGGTACGTCGGGTTCGGACTGTCTTCCCAGGGCGCCCCGGGCTGAGCCGAGAACTCGATGCCGTTGCCGAACGGGTTGTAGAACATGCAGTTGCCCGTGCCCGGCTGGGCGTCGCCCGTGTCTCCCAGCCGCATCCCCGAGGGGCTCGTGTCGTCGGCCACGACGCCGACGCCGCAGTTCGGCCCGCCGTAGCCGCGAAACGCCAGAAACTTGCGGTAGGCGTACTCCGACGGATGGTTCATGTTGCCGCTCGCCTTCGAGTAGCTCACGCCGAGGTCCAGGTTGGCCGCCTTGCCGCCAACGGTCAGGTCGCGGTCGATCGAAGCCCCGAGGCGGGACGTGTCCGTTCCCCGCCGCAGGCCGCGTCCAGGGCCGGCGTTGCCGACGAGCCTGCCGTAGAAGTACCAGTCGTCCTCCAGGCACGCCTGCTCGGAATCGAAGCCGGCCGTCGCGAAGTCCGCGCCGCAGAGCTCCTGGCGCCCCGGGTTGATCGAGGGCACTACCTGAAGACCGTCCAGCAGCGACACCGGCGGAAAGGACGGCGTCGTCACGTAGTTCGGGATCGTGGACTCCGAGAACAGGGCCTCCACGTGGTAGGTCGTGCGGTCCGAGAGCGGCCCGTTCAGTTCCGCGAAGAAGCGGTTCGTCTCCGTCGCCTCGATCAGGCTGTCCCACGGCTGATAACGGAACGCGCAGGTCCAGCCGCGGTCGTAACCGCCGACGCCGTTACAGGCGGGATCGACGAAGTAGTCCGTGCCGGCCGCGCCGTTGCGGGCCCTGGCCAGCTCCTCGACGAACGCCGAGGACGTCTCGCCGCCGGTGAGGTTCGGCCGCAGGAAGATGCCGGGATTGCCCGTGTTCGACCAGCCCCAGAACCAGCCGGTGGAGCGATCCATCAGCGTGTACGGCCGCTCCCTCGCGCCCAGATGCGAACGCTCCGCGCGCTCGAGCGAAAAGACGAGGTGGTGGTCAGAACCGCCCAGCTTGCCGCCCCAGATCGCCCCCGCCGTCGAGTCGCCGGCGCCGTCCATCGCCTCGTGCGAGAGGCTGACCTCGAAACCGGTGAACTCGTCCCTGGTCACGAAGTTCGCGACTCCGGCCACGGCGTCCGAGCCGTAGATGGCCGCCGCGCCCTCCTTCAGCACCTCGATGCGGTCGATCGCAAGCGACGGAAAGGCGCTGATGTCGACGAAGCGGCCGCCGAAGAGCCGCGCCGGCAAGGGCGCCTGGCGCTTGCCGTTCAGCAACACGAGGGTCCGTGACGCCCCAAGGCCGCGGAGATTCACGTTGGCGACGGTCTCCGGCACCGCCGCCCCCTGATCGTTGTACCAACTGTTCGCTTCGCCGATCACTCCCGACGACGCCGTCAGGCTCTTCATCAGGTCGTAGACCTGAAGCGAACCCTGCTCCTTCTGCATCTCCCGGTCCAGCACCTCGACGGCGAAGGGCAGGTCGACCGCCGGCTCCTCGATCGCCGAGCCGGTGACGATGACCACGTCGTCGGCATCGAACTCGAGGACGCCCTCGTCGTCGTCGCCCTCGTCTTCCTGGGAGACAACGGGAGCGTCGCCCGGCTCGCCCGGCGGCGCCGTCGGCGCTTCCTCGGCGAGGCCCGCCGCCAGGGCGGCGAACGCCAGGAACACGGTGAGGATCGGGAGTCTGGGGGCTTTCATCGTGGGTCCTCTTTCTCCAGATTGAACCGACTCGCCGAGCCGGCAACCTGAGACTGTCTCAGACGAGGCTACCGCCGGTACCCGACGAACGGCAACTCTTGACTCTCTTGAAGGTTACACCATCGCTCGCCGATTCCGCCCTGGCCGCGGGACGAGGCCGACGCGGCCTGGACTAAGATCGTCCCCACAGGAGGTGCCGATGTCCCGACGAGTCCACCGATTTCTTCCCGTCGCCGTTCTGGCGGCGAGCTTGAGCGTCGCCGGCCCGGCCGCTGCACACCACGCCTTCTCCGCGGAGTTCGACGCGAACCTGCCGATCAAGGTCGAGGGCACCATCACCAAGGTCGAGTGGATCAATCCGCACGCCTGGGTCCATGTCGAGACCACGCTCGACAGCGGCGAAACCATGACCTGGGAACTCGAAGCGGGCACGCCGAACACCCTGGTGCGCCGGGGCCTGACGCGTACCCTGCTTCGACCCGGCACCGAGGTCGTCGTCCGCGGCTACCAGAGCAAGGACCGGATGTGCACGCCGAACTGCCGCGGCAGCGGCCGCGACATGAAGCTCCCCGACGGCCGCAGCCTGTTCATGGGCTCCTCCGGCACCGGCGCGCCGCGTGACGGCGCCGACCCGACCGAACAGTAGCGCCGCGCCCCGCGGCTTCGCCGGCGGCTTGCGCGCGTAGGCGCCTTGCCCCATCTGCCCGCGGGCGGCTTCCGCGGTTATCGCAAAGTTACCCCGGTTTATCGAGATCGGATAAACCGGGGTAACCTCCCGATACATGGACCCGAGGAAGAACCCCTACTCCCCAGGCGCCGGCACGGAACCGCCGGAGCTCAGCGGCCGCGACGAACTGCTGGAGGAAGCGGCGATAGCCCTGGACAGGACGCGTTCCGGACTCGCGGCCAAGAGCCTGGTCGTCCTCGGGCTTCGCGGTACGGGCAAGACGGTCCTGCTCAACCGCATCACGCGAAACGCGGAGGCGCGGGGCCTGGCCACCGTCTTTCTCGAGGCGCCGGAGGATCCGTCGCTGCCCGGCTTGCTGGCGCCCGCCCTGCGCACTGCGCTGCTCAAGTTGAGCCGGCAGCGAAGAGCAGCCGATGCCGCCACGCGCGCCCTTCGCGCGCTGGGCGGCTTCGTTCGGTCCATGAAGCTGCACTACGGAGACATCGCCTTCGAGGTCGACCTGAGCCTCGAGCCCGGCCTCGCGGACAGCGGCGACCTCCAGTACGACCTGACCGAACTCCTGGAGTCCTGCGGGGCCGCGGCCCGCGCTTCCGACACGGCGCTGACGCTCACGATCGACGAACTCCAGTACCTGCGGCACGAAGAACTTGGCGCCCTCCTCGCGGCAATCCACCGCGCCGCGCAACTCGGGCTCCCGGTCACCCTGCTCGGCGCCGGCCTTCCCCAGCTTGCGGCTCTGAGCGGGCGCGCCAAGAGCTATGCCGAGCGCCTTTTCCGCTTCGTCGAGATCGGCCCGCTCGGCGAAGACCACGCGGCGCTGGCGGTCGAGGAACCCGCCCGTCGTCTCGGCGTGGTCTACACCGAGGACGCGGTCGGGGCAGTTCTCAGACGAACCGGGCGCTACCCCTACTTCCTCCAGGAATGGGGGAAGCACTGCTGGGATTGCGCCCGCTCCCCCGTCATCGAGGTTCGAGACGTCGAATCGGCCACGGTCACGGCGACCGCCGAGCTGGACGCCAGCTTCTTCCGCGTCCGCTTCGACCGCCTGACTCCGAGGGAGAAGCTCTACCTCCGCGCAATGGCCGAGCTCGGACCCGGGCCGCACCGCTCGGGCAGCGTGGCCGAGGCGCTCGACCGGCCAGTGCAGTCCGCGGCCCCGGTCCGCGCGAACCTGATCGCCAAGGGAATGATCCACAGCCCCGCCCACGGCGACACCGCGTTCACCGTCCCCATGTTCGACGAGTACCTGCGGCGGGCGCTTCCCTGGCCCGCGCCCTGACGCTCCGGCGTCTCCCGCGACGCCAGGACCACCATGCCTCCCGGATCAACCGTCTCCGGGCGACTCGCCGGCCTCCTCCTCGTCGTCGAGCACGCCGAAGGAGGCCACGATCTCCAGGCCGATGAACGCCACGGCCAGCAGGATGAAGAAGTCGAAGTCAGTCATGTTCCGTTCCCCGATCAGCCGAATCAGCGGACTCCGCGCCAGGACGCTCGCCCACGCGGATCATACGCCGTCCGGCCATGCGACGTCGCTACCGGTCCTGCTCTTCCTTCGCCGCCTCCAGCGCCTCGCGGGCCGCGTCGACGCGGTTCTGGCCGCCGTACCAGCTCGCCAGCCAGTCGTTGCCGTCTTCGGCGGTGCCTTCCTGCTCGCGGTGGCGGGCGCCGCGGAGCATGAGGGTCATGGCGCGGTTGCCTTCGTGGCAGGCGTACTCGAGGACCGGGTCGTCGCTGCGACGCATTTCCAGCGCGCTGGTCCAGGGCGCTTCGAAGGACTCGGGGTCGTCGACTGTGTACTCGTAGAGCAGGGCGTCGGGGCCGGTGCGGGTGAAGCGTTCGGTGAGCACCAGGTTCGGGCCGGTGCCGCGGAAGGCGGTGTGCTCGGTGTAGTTCTTCGTCGTCACGACGAACGTGTCGCCGTCCCAGGCGCCCGAGGAATCGCCCTTCCAGAAACGCATGCTGTCGTCGGCGTGCTCCCGGCCATCGGTCGGAATGACCCTATGGTCGTTGATCATCTCGGTCATGATCGCGACGTACCCCGGCGACTGGAAGATCTCCATCATGTTGTTGTAGGCGCCGGGGGTCATCGGCGGGCCGGCGTTGAAGCCGACGATGCAGCGCTCGAAGCTGTTGCGCTCTTCCGGGCCGGCAGGCGGCTGGCCCCAGAGGGCGTAGCGCTCGTTCACCCGGCGGATCGCCCCGTCCGTCATCTTCGGCAGGCGGCCGTTCGGCGGATCGACGATCAGCGAGGTCCGCATCGTGCCGGAGACCTTGTCGCCCAGGTCGAGCCAGAAGGAGTTGTAGCCGACGTCGACGTCGCCCTGGCTGGGATCGACGTCCGGTACGCCTGAGGTTTCCCGCGCGGCGCGCGCCTCCCTGCGCCGCTGCTCAAGGGCCGCCGCCTCTTCGGCGGTCAGCGTCGCCTTGTCGCCGAACTCCGCCGGCCGCTCGAGCGGCGTGATCGTGCGATAGTCCCAGGTTCCCTGCAAGTCGGGAACGCCCCAGGACGTGACGAGCTTCTCGTCCTCGGCGTACAAGGCCCCGGTGGCAACCAGGGCCGCGACGACCAGGACAACGGTGCTTGCGGACGGTCGGTGTTTCATGACTTCGACTCCTTCTACTATTGCGGCGTCGCTCCGCGGCGCAGATGACCGTAGGCCGCGTCCTCGCCGCCAAGCGGAATGCACTTGAACTCGAGCAGCCGGGCATTCTCCTCCAGGCGGCGGTAGAGCGGCATGCTGATCGTCCACGGCTCGGTGAACACGTTCGGGTCGGTGATCGTCGCCTCGTAGCGGATCGAGTTCGGGCCGGTCGGGGTGAATCGTTCGACCACCACGAGCTCCTCGCCGTGGAAGTTGCCCGAAGCGTCGAACCAGGTGTCGGCGACCTGGTCGGTGACCTCGACCACCAGGGTGTCGCCCTCCCAGTGACCTAGCGAGTACCCCATCCAGGACGGCAACTCCGCCCTGGTGCCAGGCCGGTCGAGACGAACCGCCCGGCTGTTGCCGCCCCACTCGTAGGCGAAGAACACCGACTTCGGCGTCTGCACGATCTGGAACGGCAGCGGCATGTACGTGGCCCGCGGGATCCCGGGCATGAAGCACTTCGCGGCGGGGTCGAGGTTCAACCAGTCCGCCCGGTTCGCGTTGCGCTGCTCGAGCGCCCAGTCCTGGTACGGGATGCTGCCGCCCTCGACCACGCTCAGCCCGGCCGGAATGGCCCCCAGGGCCCCGTACGCGGGCACCGGCGTGCGTCGCGCGGCGTGAGCTTCGAGGTCCCAGTGCGCGCTGTTCATCGCTTGCCAGATGCCGTTGAGATCCGGGTCGCCGTCCGGCGTCCGCGACGCCTGGTAGGCGCCCTCCTGCGACTGCACGGCGGCGACCGCGGCAAGGGACAGCACCGCGGCCAGCGACGCGGTCGAACTGAGCTTTCTCATGATGGCGGACTATAGCGAAGCCCACACTACGGCAAGCGAAAGACGAACAGCCCGTTGCCGCTGCGCGGATAGCGGATCTCCGGACTGACGGCCGCCGGCACGAAACGCGGACTGCCGCCGCCGAGGCCCGTGGACACCGCCACGTACTGGACGCCGTCGACCTCGTAGCTGACCGGAAAGCCCTGCACCGATGTCGGCAGGCGCGTACCCCAGAGTTCGCGGCCCGTCGCCGTTTCCCAGGCCCGGAAGCGGCGGTCGATGTCGCCGGCGAACACGACGCCGCCGGCCGTCGTCAGCGCGGCGGTGAGAAAGGCCGGCCGCTGCTCGACACTCCAGACCTCCTCCATCGTGTCCACGTCATAGGCGGCGAGTTTGCCGAGACGCCCCTCCGTATCCGGCATGGCGAACCACTTGCGGTCCGCCCGCTGGCCGCCGCCGCCTTCCTCGAAGCGGTTCTGCGTGGCCGAGATCTCGAGGCAGCTCTGGCTCAGCGGAACGACCAGAAGGCCCTCCTCCGGACTGTACGAGGATGCCTGCCAGTTGTGGCCGCCGGCCGTGCTGGGACACACCGACACCCACTCCCCGATCTTGGCCGAGGCGATGTCCTCCCGGTAACGCACTTCGCCGGTGTCGCGGTCGATGTAGTCGAAGACGTTCTGGAACACCATTTCCCTGAGACTCACGAAGGAGCCGTCGGAACGGTCGATCTTCCACAGGATGCCGTGTTTGCCGGAGGTCAGAAGCAGCTTCCGGCCCCCGCGGTCGATCAGCACCTGCTCGAACGCTTCGTCCAGGTCTAGCGCCTCGCCGGGAACGTACTGGTAGTAGAACGTGAGCGCACCGTCCTCAGGCCGCAACGCCAGGGTCGAGTTCGTGTACAGCACTTCGTGGTCGATCGTGAGCCCTCGGCTCACCGGCACCCAGGGCTTGGCCTGCGCTACCGGCCAATAGAGCAAGCGCAGCTCCGGGTCGTAGCTGCCCGGAATCCAGGAGTCGCCTCCGCCTCGCTGCATCAGGGGCAGATCGCCCCAGGTCTCGCCGCCCGGTTTGCCGGGCCGGGCGATCGTGTAGGTGCGCCACCGTTCCTCGCCCGTTTCCGCGTCGTGGGCCGTAATGAAGCAACTCTCCTCGTAGTAGCGGATGCAGCCGTTGATGCCGTTGATCACCAGGCCGTCCACCACGATCGGACCGCTCGTATTGGAGTAGCCCTTCGCCGGATCGGCGATCCGCGTCTCCCAGCGCGGCCGGCCGTTGCGCGCATCGAGCGCGAGCATGGCCGCGTCCTTGGTGGCCACGAGGACCTTGTCGCCCCAGATCGCGAGGTTGCGGAGCTGGTTGAACCCGCGCGCCAGGTCGCCTTCCAGCCCACGCCGGTACTCCCAGATCAGCGTGCCGGTGTCGGCCTCCAGGGCCTGAATGATGTTCCCCGGGTTGGCCAGGTACATGACGCCGTCGTAGACGAGCGGCGTCGGCTGATTCACCCCGTCCGCCATCGCCCAGGACCACGCCAGGCGCAGATCGCCGACGTTGCCGGTGTCGACCTGGTCGAGCGGGCTGTGACCCTGGCCGTCGTAGGTGCGCCGAAACATCAACCAGTCGCCTGGGGCCGGGTCGAGGAGCATCTCCGCGGTGACCGGTTCGAAACCCACGATCTCGCGCTCTCCCGGAGGCCTGACGTACTCTTCCTCGACCGCCTCGGCAGAGGCGCGGACCTCGCGGTCCGCGACCGCGGCTGAGTCCGACGCGAACGAGGTTGCCCCATCCATGCCCAGACGGCCGAGTACCGCGCCGAGACCGGCGCTGTCCGCCGTCAGCGCTTCCTCGCCGGCCGCGGCACCGTTCTGCAGCAGCAGGAAGGCGGCGAGATCGTAGGTCTGCTGCGGCGTCAGCGAGTTCCGGTTCTCCGGCGGCATCGTGACCCGCATCGTGTCCGCGAGATCGACAACCGCGCCGGCTCCCCAGGCAGCGAGAAAGTCAACTCCACGCAGGGGCGGCGCCTCGTTGGCGCCTGCCAGGCTCGAGAGATGGCACTCGACGCAGATCTCCTCGTAGAACACCCGGCCGCGCTCCGCCTGTTCAGCGGTGAACACCCGCAGCGGCTCATCCTGCCGCCTCGCACCGACGGCAGCGCTAGCAGCGACGGCCGCCAGGAGCGCCAGCCCCGCCGACAGCCCGCGTACACTCCGCGCCATGGCACGCATGTTAGTTGTCGGAGGCACCGGCCCCACCGGGCCGCCGATCGTCAACCGCTTCCTCGCTGCAGGCTGCGAGGTCTCCATCTTCCACTCCGGCCGCCATCCCGTCGACTTCGACGGACCGGTGGAGCGGATCCTCGGCAACGCCCGCGACAGCGACGACATCCGCGCGAAGATCGGGTCGCGCGAGTGGGACATAGCCGTGTGCATGTACGGCCGGCTGCGCGCCCTGGCCAAGGAACTCGCCGGCAAGACGAACCGCCTGGTGGGCATCACCGGCCAGCCGGTCTACAGGGGTTCGCAGCCGCCGACGCCCGAGGGCCGAACTCCGCTGCCGATCCCGGAGTTCGCGCCGCGCCAATACGACGCGAAGAACTACACCGGCAAGGTGGCCGCGGGCGAGGACCAGCTCTTCGAGCAGCACGGCCGCGGCGACTTCGAGGTCGTCATCCTCCGCTATCCCGGCGTCTACGGCCCGCGCACGCCGATGAACCACGAGTGGGCGGTGGTCAGGCGCATTCTCGACCGGCGGCCTTTCATGATCCTGCCCCACGACGGCGTGACCTACTTCCAGCGCGGCTACGCGGAGAACCTCGCCCGGCTCGTCTACCTCGCCGGCACCAGGCCCGAAGCGGCGGGAGAAGCCTTCAACGCCGGCGACGAACGGGTGATCAGTTGCCGCGCCGTGGCGGAGGTCATCATCGACGAACTCGACTCCGGGATGGAGCTGATCGGCGTTCCGGCGCCCTTCTGCCGGGGCGTCTTCCCGCTCGCCGAGAAGTCCAACCAGCTTCTCGACATGTCGAAGGCCCGGAACCTGCTCGGCTACCGCGACGTCGTCGATCCGGAGACCGCCACGCGCGCCACGGCCCGCCATCTCCACGACCACCCGCCGGACGAGAAGGACCTCTACGCCGCCGGCACCGGCCGTTTCGACTACGAACGGGAGGACCGGATCGTCGAGCGCTGGCGTCGGGCCGTGTCCTTGATGAACGCGGACTGAGGGGCCGCTGATACCCTCGCAACCACCGAACGCACAGACGAAGGAGTCGTCGATGATCAGACGGACGATGATCGCCCTTGCCCTGGCTGCCGCCCTCGTCGGCGCGCCCGCTCTCGCGGCGGACGACTGGCAGACGCCGCGCACCCCCTGGGGGCATCCCGACCTCCAGGGCCTGTGGACGAACACCACGCTCACGCCCTTCGAACGGCCCGTCGAGATGGGCGACAAGGCCTTCCTCACCGAGGAAGAGGTCGCACAGGCCGAGGCGGCTCGTCAGGCCATGATCCAGAACCGCGCGGACCAGCCCGCGCAGAAGGCGGAAGCCGGCCAGAACGTCGGCGCCTACAACCTGCACTGGCTGGAGCTCGGAACGAAGATCGTCGGCAGCCGGCGGACCTCCCTCGTCGTCGATCCTCCGACCGGCCGCGTCCCGGTGCGGCCCGAGGCGCAGCAGGTGCGCGCCGACAACCTGGTCAAGATGTTCGACTCGTACGAGTACATGAGCGTCTGGGACCGCTGCATCACGCGCGGCGTTCCCGGACACCTGTTCCCGGCCGGCTACAACAACAACTACCGGATCGCCCAGACGCCGGAGTACGTGGTCATCTACTCCGAGATGATCAACGACGTCCGCTTCATCCCGGTCGACGGCCGGGAGCGGATCCCGGAGGACCTCCACCTCTGGAACGGCGACTCCCGCGGCCACTGGGACGGCGACACGCTCGTCGTCGAAACCAGAAACTTCTCGGACAAGGGCTGGATCGCGACCAGCGGCTCCCAGGGCCGGATCAAGGGCATCCCGGTCAGCACGGAACTCGTCTCCGTGGAACGCTTCACGCGCGTTGACGAGCACACGGTGGACTGGACGGTCACGATCGATGATCCGGTCAACTACACGGACACCTGGACAGTGAACATCCCGCTCTACTTCGATCCGGACAACGAGATGTTCGAGTACGCCTGCCACGAAGGGAACTGGGCGGTCACGAACACCCTGAGCGGCGCCCGCCACGAGGAGAAGACCGGCGGGGACAGCAGTCCGTGAGCTTCGCCGACCGGCGTTTTCCCGTTCCCGTCCGCGGGGACATGGCCACCGCACTGCGCAGGTCGTGGGCCGACATCGGCCGCCCCGGCGCCTGGTGGACGGGGCCCGAACGTGTCGCGATCGCCGCTCTCGCCCGCGCCGAGCGAATCCAGCGCAACGAGCCGCCGTGGAACCGTGACCGCGGCGAGCCGTGTACGCCACTGCCGGAGAAGGCAGTCGAGGCAGCGCGGAAGATCGGAGCGGATCCTGCCCACCTCGACCGCGAATGGGCGAACGGCGTGATTGCCGAGATCGGCGACTCGCACTACGTCGAACTCGCCTCGGTCGTCGTCACGACGGCCGCAGCCGACGCCTTCTGCGAGGCGATGGGCATAGACCACGAACCGCTCCCCGAAGCCGAGGCCGGCGAACCGGCCCGCGAACGCCCGGACGGCATGGGCGACATCGGCGCCTGGGTCCCGGTCCAGGTCATCGACTGGAAGCGCGCCAACGTGGCGCGCGCCCTGAGCCTGGTGCCGGAAGGCGTGCGCACCTTCTTCCGCATCGTAGCTGCCATGTACTCGGGAACGGCTACCGACTTCGAGAAGATGGTCTGGGACCACCGGCCGCTATCCCGCCCCCAGGTCGAGTTGCTCGCGGCCAGGGTCTCGGCCCTCAACCAGTGCTTCTACTGAACGACCGCCCACACCATGCTGCTCCGGGCGAGCAGCGACGCAGTCGGAGCCGAAGTCGATCTGAGCGCGGCGGTTGAGGACGCCGCCGATGGCGGCGTGGAGAACGGCGCGATCCTGACGGCCTTCGCCGAAGCCGTCGTCCGGGCCACGGACGATCTGGACGCGGCCCGCACCCGGGCCCTCGAAACCCTCGGACCCGAGAAGTTCGTCGAGGCGGCCGCCACAGTCGGCATCTTCAACGGCCTCGTCCGCGTTGCCGACTCGACCGGCATCCCCAGCGACGCCCAGATGCTCGAGCGCACCGCCGACGTCCGCGGCCCCCTCGGCTTCAACCGCTGGGGCGGCGCGAAGTCATCCGGCGTCGCCGAAGCGCCGGCGTAGCGACGCGCGGCCGTGCCGGGGCGCGGCCGTGCCGGGGCGCGGCCGTAGCGGGGCGGGCACCCGCTGGAGGTCGTCGCGCAGCGTTACGATTGCTCGGCGGGGCCGTCGTGCGCGGAGGATCAGAATTCGTGACGAAAAGTCAGGAACAGGTGATGTTGTAGATCCGGGCTTCGTTGAGTGCGGCGAGGGGTTCGAGCAGGGGATAGGGCTCATGGCGGCCGGCGCGGGCGTCGGCGATGAAGGAGCCGAGCCAGTCGCTTGGGTCTTCGTCGGAGCGGGTGCCGCCGAGCTGGACGGTTGGGCGGACGACGAGGAGGAGGCGGTCGAAGTCGGGGCAGTGGCGGTCGGCGATTCGTTGGAGATCCGGATAGGTGAGGACTTCCGTGTACGGGCGGCCGGCGTAGGAGATGGCGAACCGGCCGGGGAAGAGGAACGGCACGTCCATCGTGCCGCCACCGATGACCAGGTCGCCGGGGCCGGTCTGGTTTCGCAACCACTGCTGGCGCTCACTCCGAAACTCGACGGCGCGGGCGTCTCGGCCTGACGACCACAGGGTCGCTTCGCGGACGAATGCGCCGCCGGCGCAGAGGACGACGAAGGCGCCGGGGAGCCAGGCGACACGGCGACCTGATGGCAGCGCCGCCGCGACGAGGGCTCCGAACACCGGGATCAGGGGAACGGTCGCCGGCAGCGCCAGCCGAACGCCGATCGGATCGAAATTCGCCTGCGTAGTGCGCCACGCGACAGCTGCCAGGCAGAGGACCGCCCACAAGCAAAGGAGCAGCGCCAGACGCATGCCCGCCGCGTGCCGCAAAGGACCCGATTCCTTGGCTGCTCGAACAGCGAATGAACCGAGAACCCCGAGCACGACGGCGAGCGTCGCGGCGTCCGGCCAGTTGCCGAGCGCGGTCGAGCGCCAACCGCCAAGGAGCGCCGTCGTCGCATGGCTCAGGCTCTCGGGCAGCGTCGTCACTGCGGGCATCGCCGGCGGCAGAAAGTGACCTTCGACCGACTGGTTGCGCGCCAGGATCGAGACCATCGGCACTAGCGCACCAACTGAGAACGTCACGAGACTCGACGGCCCCGTCGCGACCCGGCTTCGGCCGGAACGCGAGCCGCCGCCGATCCAGAGTGCCGCGACGCCTACGAGTGGGAGAGGCCACAAGGCGTAGCGCACTCCGAACGCAGCGCCAGCGACCACGCCCAGACCGAAAGGCGCCACCAGGTCCAACCAACGCGCACGGCTCTGCCGACCCGACTCACCCGACGCCGCGGCCATCGCCCCTTCGAGATGACGGTCGAGCAGCAGGAAGAGCAGCAGAACGACGGCAACCGCGAGAGATTCGCTGAGAGCGGTTCGGCCGAGGTGAGTCAACGGTACGAAAACCAAAGCCGTCCCGAGAGCGATGGCGCCGCTCCCGGCGCCCCCCAGCCTTCTCCCCAGGAGGAAGACGAGCAAGAGAATCGCCGCGTACGAGGCCGATGCGACCAGCAACGCAGCGTCGGCCGCGTCGGCACCCAGACTCGCGAGCAACGCGATCGCCAGCGGATACCCGGGTGGTTGCGCCGTGAAGGCGGCCGGAAGGTCCAGATCGCCCGACAGGTAGAAGGGCTGGTTGAAGCCACCGGTCGACTGCACCAGACCGTCACCGGCAGCCACCCGCCGCGCCACGTCAACGTAGTTCATCGAGTCCGCCGTGAACGTGCGGACGCGAATCAGCGAGTTCGCGGCGAACAGGCCGCAGTAGGCGAGTGCGGCCAGGGCGAGCAGCGCCGGTGCTGCTCTACGCCGGACTTTCAACCCGCCGTGAACTCGGGAACCGGCAGTTCGCCGAGATGCTTGTGACACATCTCGCAGCTCGAGACACCTTTCGTCGCTGCCGCGGGATCGAGCTCGTCGTCCACCCACTGCAGGAACGTGCGGTAGTTCTCGAACACCTTCTCGGAACGCGAGCCGACGGCGCCGAGGTCGAAGTGCGGCGAGTCGATCTCGGCGGCGAACGGACAGGCGTGGAACCGGCCCTTCGTGGTCAGCACCGGGAAGCAGCGCACGCAGCGGTTGCCCATGCCGTGGTACTCCGACTCGCGGTCGCGCGCGAACTCCTGGCCGGCGCCGGCGCCGGCGTGGAAGAGCACCTTGTAGCCCTGGAAGATGCGGTTCGGGTTCGCGCGCGCCCAGTCCTCGAGGCGCTCGCGGGCGTAGGGCGGCATCGGATCGGCGTCCCGGCCGTGGTAGATCGAGTAGTTGAGCACCGCCTCGCTCTTCGGGTCGGACTCGAGGATCGAAATCAGCTTCTCCGCCTGGATGCCGTTCGAGAACACGGTGATCAGGCCCGTGAACCCCCGCTCGCGGACGTAGCGCATGGCGGCGACGATCTCCCGCGTGTGCAGCGTCGGCTCGCCGCCGTAGAACTTCAGGTTGCCGTCCGCGGCGAGCGTGCGCAGCGCCTGGTCGAGCACCTCGGGCGTGTAGCGCTCGTACCAGCCCTCCGGCGAGCCGTTGATCGTGCACCAGGAGCAGGCCCGGTTGCAGAAGTTGCCCTCGTAGAGGTGGAGTTCCCGGAGTTCACCGTCGGCCGCGGAGAAGTGCTCCACGGGCTCATGGAACGTGATCGGGCCGATGTTCGGATCGCGGTGGGTGTCGTTGAGACCCCAGTCGTACGTGTTGTAGACGATCTCGTATCCGGCGACCTGCTCCAGGTCCAGGCCCGCGTGCTCGGCGACGAAGCCGAGCACGCCGCTGCGGTACTCCTCCCGCGTTCCCGCACCGGCGGCGAAGTCCTCGGCGTACATTCGGAAGATGCGGGAGACGTGGATCCGCTCCGCTTCGTGGTCCACGCGGCAATTCCAGCGGTTCGCCAGGAACGCCCGGGTTGCTTCACGCAGCGTGTCGCGGAGGCCGTCGCCCCGGTAGGCAGTCGGGCGAAACGCCGGGCAGCCGTTCGCGCCGCAGTTGATCGCGAAGTGGATGCGCGGCTCGGCGTAGTCCGACCGAAGGATCTGGTGCTCGATGTCGTCGAGGCTGACCGCCGAACCGCCGGCGACGTGCCGCCGCCGCTGGAAGAACCGGCCATCGCGCGTCTTCCAGACGGACCGGATCGGGTACTCGTCGACGATCGCGTCCAGGGTGAACGCGTTGTAGGCGTTGATCCAGTAGGCGAGGCCGTCCTCGTCGCTCGGAAACAGGTCCGGTCGGCTGTCCGGCGACGTCTCGCCGAGTTCGCCTATGAACTCCTCCAGCAGCGGTCGGCGCGCGGCCAGACGCTCGTAATCGACCTTGCCGTCCTCGGCGACGACCTCGGCCAGCAGGCCGTCCCAGGCCGCGTAGGAGAACGCCTCCATCGACGTCCCGGGGTTACTCGTTCCCCGAACCCGTGCTGCCCGACTGGCCCTTCCGCTCGAGGTACTCCCGCTCGAGCAGCCGCGCACCCCGGAGGATGTTGCCCATCGCGTAGTTGCCCTCGTGGCAGGCGTACTCGTAGTTCTGTTCGTCCGTCTGCGGCCAGATGAACTCGCCGCCGTAGGGCGCCGCGTAGTCAGGATCGTGAACGGTGAACTGGTACAGGAGTTCGTCGGCGCTCTGCCTGGTGAAGCGCTCGATCACCTTGAGGCCCTCGCGCGGAACGCCCGGCTTGTCCAGGAAGTTCGTCGTCTCGACCACCAGGGTGTCGTCTTCCCACCAGCCGATCGAATCGCCTCCCAGGGAACGCGCTTCCGACGGCAGGTGCTCGGCATCGAGCCGCACGACCTTCGCCCAGTGCATCCACTCCACCAGGATGACGACGTGGTCTTCCGTCTGGGTGATCGTCTTCATGTTGTTGTAGAGGATCGGCCGGGCAGGCGTCGCCGCCGCGCTCAGGTACAGGCAACGGTCGAGAACCGACAGCGTCTCCGGGCCGTCGTACGGATCGTCGCCGGTCTCGATCCACCAGGCGTCGCCGGTGTTCTCGTAGGCGTAGGGATGCAGGTCCGCGCGCCGGGCCTTCCCTGCCTCCGACAGCCCCGGCATGCGGCCGTTCGCCGGCTCCGTGAGGATCGAGGTCTGGAACTGGCCGTCGATCGCGTGGCGCCCACTGCCGCGATCCGTCCAGAACGTGTTGTAGCCGCCGACCGCGCCCGCCGCGCCCGGCGAGCCGTCGCCCCCGGCGGGAGGCGCCGTGCGGTTCGGATCGCTGGCCGCGTTGGCCTCGGCAACACGCGCCGCGGTTTCCGCCATGATCTTCTCCGCCTCCTCGACGGCCATGTACTTCTTGTCGCCGAAGCGCGGATCCCGTTCGAACGGAGTCGAGCTCGCGATGTTGTAGCGGCCGGTCAGGTCGGGCTTGCCATTCGCCGTGCGCGGAATGTCGTCGCCGGCCGCCATGGCCGGAGCCACGATCACCACCGCGGCGGCGATGATCACGATGAGGGCGAAGACGGCTCGTTCGGTGCGCATGGAGTGTCCTCCGTTACGGTCTGCACGGACGTTTCGACGTGTCAGCGAGCCTACCGCACCGGCCTGTCGGGGGCCGTCCGCTGGTAGGCTGAACGCGCTCATCAGGCCCATCGGTTCACAGACGAACACGTTCATGAGATCCTACGTCCGCCGCCGGCGAGTGACGACCGACCGACAATGAAACAGCGGGCTCTCGTAGCGCTGCTGCCGATTGCGCTCCTTCTCGCCGCCGGCTGCGGCGGTACGAGCATGTCCCAGCTCAAGGCGTTGGTGCGGGCGAGTTTTCCCGGCGTGCCGCAGATGAGCGTCGAGGAGCTGGATCGCCGCCTCAGGGACGAGACGCCGCCGCTGATCATCGACGTCCGGGAGCCGTTCGAGTACGAAGTCAGCCATCTGCCCGGCGCGGTCCACGCTCAGGGCAAGGACATCGCCCGCCAGATCGCCGACGCGGAACCGGAACGGCCGATCGTCCTCTACTGCTCCGTCGGCTACCGGTCTTCCGCCGCCGTGGCCGACCTGATCCAGTTGAACGACCCGGAGATCGGAGGCCGGGTCTGGAACCTCGAAGGCTCGATCTTCGAGTGGGCCAACTCCGGGCGTGCCGTCTACCGCGGCGAGAACGAAGTGACCGAGGTCCATCCGTATGGAAGGCAGTGGAGCAACCTGCTCGAACCTCACCTCCGGCCGTGACAAGGCCGTTGACGCGTCCAGCCCAACCCGAACGGGCCGATTGCCGTATACCAGTGCGATGACTCGACCCGCCTTCCCGGCAGCGCCGCTCTTGTTCATCCTCGCCATCCTCTGGTGTGGAATCGCCACCCCGACGGCGGCGCAGGAAGCCGGGGAAGACGAAACCCGGACGATGCCGGGGCAGACCTTCTCCGAGGAGCTCACGGTCACCGCCCGCAAGCGCGAGGAGAACCTGCAGGACGTACCGTTCTCCGTCGTCGCCCCCGACGAGGACGATCTGCGCAGCCGCGGCGCAGGCAACCTCGAAGAGATCGCGGCCAACGTCGCCGGCTTCACCGTTCAGAACCTCGGCCCCGGTCAGAGCCAGGTCGCGATGCGCGGCGTCGCCGCCGGACAGATCGTCCGCGACCAGCCCGGAGTGAAGGAGCAGGTCGGCATCTATCTGGACGAGTCCGCGATCTCCCTGTCCCTGTTCACTCCGGACATCGACCTGTTCGACATGTCCCGCGTCGAGGTGCTGCGTGGACCGCAAGGCACGCTGTTCGGGTCGGGATCGCTCGCCGGCACCGTTCGCTACATCACGAACCAGCCCGAGATCGGAGTGTCCGACGGCTTCGGTGAGTTCTCCCTCAACTCGGTCGGCGGCGGCGGCATGGGCGGCGACGCGAAGGTCGCGGTCAACGTGCCGATGGGCGACACGTCGGCGATGCGGATCTCGGCCTGGCACACGGCCCTCGCCGGCTTCATGGACGCGGTGCAACCCGACCTGAGCGTCGACGAGGACGTGAACTCCGGAGCGCGAACGGGCGCCCGCTGGGCCCTGCGCTTCGAGCCGTCGCAGAACGTGACGGTCACACCGCGCCTCCTCTACCAGGAAGTCGAGGTGGACGGCTGGAACCGGATCGACGACTTCAACATCCTGGCCAACCCATACACGACGACCCGGCCCGCGGTGGACCTCGGCGAACGCCAGCTCTTCACCCAGTTCGAGGAACCAACGACCGACGAGTTCCTGCTCGCCGACCTGAAGGTCGTGGTCGATCTGCCCGACGGCTACTACTTCACCTCGATCACGTCGGCGACGGACCGCGACCTCCGCGTCGTCCGCGACTCGACCGCCCTGTATGCCAGCGTCGCCGGCCCCACGATCGGCCTTCCCGAAGCGGTCTACACCCTGGACGCGCCTCTGATCGACGCGACGACCGCGACCGGCCTGACCCAGGAACTTCGGCTGGCCAGCGGCGACGAGTACACGCACTGGGTTCTGGGGGTCTTCCACAGTACGAGCGAACGAGACTACGGCCAGAGCCTGCCGGTCACCGGCTTCGAGTCGATGACCGGAATCCCCACCGCGGGCGCGTTCGGCGCCGCCACCGACGAGTTGTTCTACTCCGACCTGAACTACGAGTTCGACCAGACGGCGGCCTTCTTCGAGATCACCTGGACCGCCAGCGAACGGCTCGACCTGACCGCCGGAGCACGCTGGTACGACTACGAGGAGACGCGCAGCCAGGTCTTCGACGGCCTGTTCGCGGATCCGGGACCGACCGAGGGCGAAACCAGCGCCGACGGCATGGCGCCGCGTTTCATCGCCAGCTTCGAGGCGACCGAGAACACGCAACTCAACGCCCAGGTTTCGAAGGGCTTCCGCCTCGGCGGCATCAACGATCCGCTGAACGTGCCGGTCTGCACCCCGGAAGACCTCGCGACCTTCAGCGGCCGCGACTCCTGGGAGGACGAAGAACTCTGGAACGTCGAAATCGGGTCGAAGACCACCATCCTGGGCGGCCGCGGCACATTCAATGTCGCGGCCTTCACGATGGACATCTCGGACCTGCAGACAACCGTCACCGCCGGTTCCTGCTCGTCGCGCCTGATCTTCAACGTACCGAACGCCCGCAGCACGGGACTGGAACTCGAACTGACGGCTCAGCCCTCGGCGGCCTTCGACTTCGCGATCTCCGCCAGCTACGCGGACTCCGAACTCGGGTCCACCCTGACCTCGACCGCGGCCGACGGGACGATCAGCGTCGTCTCCGGTATCGAGAAGGGAAACCGGCTGCCGACGGTGCCGAAGTTCCAGGCAGCCGTGGCCGCGACCTGGCGCTGGGAGGCCGGCGCCTGGGCCGGCTACCTCTCTTCCGTCTTCCAGCACGTCGGCTCCCGCTTCACCCAGATCGGCGATCACGCCCCGGGCTTCGGCACCGTCGATCTGCTGGCTCTCTCCGCCACGAATCCGGTCGGTGGACCGCTGACCCAGACCGTCTTCCACTTCAACCCCGAGCTGCCGGCCTACGACCTCCTGAACCTGCGCCTCGGCTTCCTGAACGAGCGCTGGGACATCGCGCTCTTCGTCAACAACGCGCTCGATGAGCGGGCCCTGCTGGCGCTCGACCAGGAGCGCGGCACGCGCGCCCGGGTCGGCTACCTGACGAACCAGCCGCGGACGATCGGCGTGAGCAGCCGGATCACCTTCTAGCCCGCTGGGTGCGCGGGTCTTCTGACCCGCTGCCGCCGCAGGCGGCCGAAGACACGCGCCGGCCGCCAGGCCGGCTCCGTTCTGGCGCGTCAGTGCGCATGCGGCTGCGCGGTGCTGGTGAGCATCCCCGTGGCCGCGAGCACCACCAGCGCGAACGCGACCTCGAGGACGACAGTCAGCGGCACGGGCGCCGTGTGTGGATCGGGGCGGAAGTTCATCCGGAGGTGGTTCACGGCGCCAAGGAACAGGACGCACATGCTCCCGGCCACCTTGGCCAGCAGGATTCGCCCATACGGTTCGGTCCAGAGGGTGTCCCAGGCCGGCAGGTAGAGGATCGCCAGCACGACCCCGCTCAGCACCAGGAGCGTCGCGGCGACGATCGCCAGCGGCCAGAAGGCGCCCAGCCAGAACCGGCGCATCGACGCCGCTTCCGCAACCGATGTCCCTGGGACCATCAGCGGAAGAACGAGGATGACGACCAACGTGCCGATCCAGAATCCGGCGCCCAGCACATGAACGCTCTGCACGGTCCACGCAAGAGGGTTGCCGAACGCGTGGCCCGTCATGGGCAGCGTCGCCGCCAGCCCCAGGGCCCCGGCTCCGGAGATCGTCAGGCCAAGCGCGGGCAACCTCCAGGCCGCAAGGGAGCCGAGCATCGCGACCATCGCGGCCGCGACCTGCCAACGCCATCGACCTCCCCAACGGCTCTCCAGCGCAACCGATCGCAGGTTGTCGAGCGCGAGAGCCTCGCCCGCTCCCCAGACCTCGATCGACTGGAACACGGCGCGCAGCAGGAGCGCCGCCAGCAGCAGCAGGGACGACAGGAGCGCAAGTCGAGCCAGTTCGGCCCGCAGGTCGCGAACCGCCAGGTCGCGTGGACCCATCGCCTCCAGCAGGCGCATGCCGGTCGCGCCGCAAACCAGGAGCAGAGGCAGATAGACGGCCCAACGGCCGGCCATCTCCCAACTCAGCGACGAACCCGCGTCCAGCGTCTCAGCGACCGCCCCGGTCGATCGTGAAGGTCCATTCGCCGGTCAGAACGTGACCGTCGTCGCCCGCGGTCTGCCACTTTGCGGTGTACGAACCGTCCGGCATCCGACCCGAGACCCTGGCCATCAGGTCCTTCTCGCCCATCGTGTGAAGGCCCTCGACGTTCAGCGGACCGGTCGGACCCGTCAGTTCCAGCTTGCTCAGCGGCACGTCCGGTTCCTGGTTGAACCAGACCCGGAGGGTACGCACCGGGCCGCTCAGCTTCGCGCCGTCCTCGGGGTTCGTGTTCGACACTTTCAGGTGGGCGAACGCGGCCGTGGCGAGAAGCAGCAGCAGGGCAACGCTGCCGAACGTCCTGGTGCCGCGGGAACGGTCTCTTTCCTTCATCACTGGCATCTCCATGCGGTTCGAACGCCGGCGCCAGCGCCGGTGCGCGGGGCATCGAGCGTACCAGTCCGGTCCCGGCCAACGCGGCCGCGCTCCGGTGTAGAGTCGCGCCTTCACCCCCGATGAGCGACTCCCCTTCTCCGCGGAGCGATCCCTACACCGTCCGCGAAGGCGGCGCGGTCGAGCCGCCCTCGAACTGGCGCGGCCGGCTGCGCTATCTCGGTCCCAGCATCGTCATCTCGGGATCGATCGTCGGCTCGGGCGAGATCATCCTCACCTCGGGCCTGGGCGCCGCCGCCGGCTTCGTCATGCTCTGGTGGGTGCTCCTGTCGTGCTGGATCAAGTCCCTGATCCAGGCGGAGTTGAGCCGCTACATCCTGGTCTCGGGAGACACCTACGTCCGGGCCATGAACCGGCTGCCCGGCAAGATTCCGCTCGGCAGGGGACTGATCAGCTTTCCCGTCGTCATCGCCCTGATCGCCATCATCCCGGGGGTGATGGGGCTGGGCGGGATCATCGGCGGCGCCGGGCAGGCGCTGACGCTCCTGGTGCCAGAGGTGTCGTCGGTCTGGGCTGCGGGCCTCATCGCCGTGGTCACGATCGCGCTGCTGGTCACCGGCTCCTACAAGATCCTGGAAAACGCGATGCTGGCGCTGGTGATGATCTTCACCGCCGCCACCCTGGTATGCGCCTTCCTCATGCAGACCACGCAGTACGCGGTAACCCGCGCCGACCTGCTTTCGGGCCTCACGTTCAGCTTCCCGCCCGAGTACCTGGTCGCGGCGATCGCCGTCTACGGCTACACGGGAGTCAACGCGTCGGAGACCTCCGCCTACCAGTACTGGTGCGTCGAGAAGGGCTACCCGAACTTCATCGGCAAGAGCGACGCGCCGGGCTGGGAGGCCAGGGCCCGCGGCTGGATCAAGGTGCTCCAGGCCGACGTCTGGGTCACGCTGGCGCTCCTGACCTGCGCCACGCTGCCCTTCTACATCCTGGGCGCCGGCGTGCTGCGCGCCCGCGGCAAGGTGCCGGACGGCCTCGAGACGATCTCCATGCTCTCCGAGATGTTCACCGAGACGCTCGGTCCCTGGTCGCTGTGGCTGTTCGGCATCGGCGCCTTCTGCATCCTGTTCTCGACCATGCTCTCCGCCGTGGGCGGCGCGGCCCGGTTCATTCCGGACTACGTCATGGAACTCGGATACCTCAACCGGCAGAACCTGTCCGCCCGCCGAAACTGGATCCGCGGCTACTGCCTGTTCATTCCGATCGTCGCGTTCGTCATCTACATGACGATTCCGAACCCGAGGCTACTGGTCACGATCGGGGCTCTGACCCTGGCCATGCTGCTGCCGATCCAGAGCGGAGCGGTGCTGTGGTTCCAGAAGAACCGCATGGACCCGAGGATCCGCCCGGGCCGATGGATCCGGCTCGCGATATGGGGGATCTTCCTGTTCGAACTCGGGATGGTCTGGTTCGTCGTCCGCTACGGGGTCTTCGGCTGATTTCTCGACCGGGGAGTGCAGACCGCGGACACACCAGGTCCAATGTCCTCAGGCACCTGCGTCGAACAGAAGAGCGATCCCTACACCGTCCGCGAGGGCGGTGCGGCCTTACCGCCAACGAGATGGCGCAAGCGGCTGCGCCATCTCGGTCCGAGCGTCGTCATCTCCGGCGCGATCGTCGGTTCGGGCGAGATGATTCTCACCTCGGGTCTGGGCGCGGCGGCCGGCTTCGTCATGTTGTGGTGGGTGCTCCTTTCCTGCTGGATCAAGTCCCTGATCCAGGCGGAACTCGCCCGCTACACGCTGGTTTCGGGCGACACCTACGTGCGGGCGATGAACCGTCTCCCCTTCCGCATCCGGATCGGCCGCGGCCACGTCAGCTTCGCGGTCGCCATCACCCTGATCGCGCTGGTTCCCGGACTGCTGGGCATGGGCGGCATCATCGGCGGCGCCGGCCAGGCTCTGACCCTGCTGGCTCCGGAGGTGCCGTCGACCCTGGCCGCCGGACTGCTGGCCGTGATCACCATCGCAGTCCTCATCACGGGCTCCTACAAGATCCTGGAGAACGTGATGCTCGCGCTGGTCATGATCTTCACCGGCGCCACCCTCGTATGCGCGATCCTCATGCAGGGCACGGAGTTCGCCATCACACGGGCCGAACTCGGGTCGGGCTTCACGTTCAGCTTTCCGCCCGAGTTCCTCGTCGCCGCGATGGCCGTCTACGGCTACTCGGGGGTCAACTCCGCGGAGACGTCCGCCTACCAGTACTGGTGCATCGAGAAGGGCTACCCGAACTTCATCGGCAAGAGCGATGCGCCGGGGTGGGAGACCCGCGCCAGGGGCTGGATCAAGGTCATGCAGACGGACGTCTGGGTCACGCTGGTCCTGCTGACCTGCGCGACGGTGCCCTTCTACCTGCTCGGCGCCGGCGTGCTGAAGAAACTCGGCAAGGAGCCCGACGGCCTGGAGACGATCTCCGTGCTCTCCGAGATGTTCACCCAGACCCTGGGCCCCTGGTCGCTGTGGCTGTTCGGCGCCGGCGCCTTCTGCATCCTGTTCTCGACGATGATCTCGTTCATCGCCGGCGAAGCCCGCTTCATCCCCGACTACATCATGGAACTGGGCTACCTGAAGCGGCAGAACCTGGCCGCCCGCAGAACCTGGGTCCGCGGCTACTGCACGGTCGTCCCGATCTTCTGCTTCACCGTCTACATGTGGATCCAGAACCCCCGACTGCTGATCACGATCAGCGCCCTGGTCGCCGGAATGCTGCTGCCGATTCAGAGCGGCGCCGTGCTCTGGCTGCAGAAGAAACGGATGGACCCCAGGATTCGTCCGGGCCGGGGGATCCGCACCGGGATCTGGGCCATCTTCCTGGTCGAGCTGGCCCTGGCCGGGCTCGTCATCCGCTACGTGGCACTCGAGCCATTTCTCAACTGAGGAGCAACGATGTCTCTACGACTGACCTTCAGCACTGCATGTCTCTGCGCCCTGGCTCTGCTGACCGGGTGCGATGCCCCGGACGCCGAAGTGGCGGAAGCCGACGCCGAAAGCGTCCGTACGATCGGCCAGAGCGCCAGCTTCCGCGGCATCAACGGGATTCTCTTCGGGCCGGACGGCGACCTCTACCTGACTTCCGTCGTCACCCCGGCCCTCGCGCGAATCGACCCGGAGAGCGGCGAGATCCTCGACAACTGGGGCCTCGAGGAAGGCTCCAAGTCGCCCGACGACCTGGCCTTCGGCCCCGACGGCTCGGTCTACTGGACCGACATCAGCAACGGCGAAGTCGGCATGCGCACGCCGGAAGGCGAGACGCGCGTCGTCGCGTCGCCGGGGGTTGGCGTCAACCCGATCACCTTCTCCGACGACGGCCGGCTGTTCGTCTCCCAGTGCTTCATGGACACGAACCTGTTCGAGCTCGACCCAACCGGTGAGCAGGAGCCGCGACTCATCCGCGATGATCTCGGACCCGGCTGCGGCCTGAACGGCATGGACTGGGGTTCCGCCGACGGCAGGCTCTACGGCCCGCGGTGGTTCCGCGGCGAGGTCGTCCGTGTCGACGTCGACAGCGGCGACTTGGAGACGGTCGCCAGCGGCTTCGAGGTACCAGCCGCCGTCAAGTTCAACAGCGAAGGCGTGCTCCACGTGCTCGACTCCCTGCGGGGCGAGGTCGTCCGGCTTGGCGACGACGGCGGCAAGGAGGTGGTGGCCCGCGTCCAGCCCGGCCTCGACAACTTCGCCTTCGACGCGGAAGACCGCCTCTTCATCTCGAGCTTCGCCGACGGTTTCATCGTCGAGGCCCTGTCGCCTGACGAGAACCGCACGGTGCTCGAGGGCGGACTGAACATGCCCGGCGGTCTGGCCCTCATCGGCAGCGGCGACGCGACCCGGCTCGTCGTCGCCGACTTCTTCGCCCTGCGCCAGCTCGACCCGGCAACCGGCGACGAACTCGGCGTCGTGCGCGACGTGATCGGCTTCTCGGACATTGGGACGTCGATGTCGGTCCATGCCGCGGACAACGGCCAGCTCATCCTCTCGAGCTGGTTCGACAACGCGGTGCGGCTCTGGGATCCGGCCGCCGACGCCCTGGTCGAGATCTTCGGCGAACTCGCCGCGCCCATCGACGCACTTCAGTTCGAGGGCGACATCGTCGCCAGCCAGTGGGGCGCCGGCAACGTGATCGCCTTCTCTCCGGCGAATCCGGACGAGAAACGGATTCTCACCGAAGGCCTCGAAGGTCCCGCCGGTCTGACTGCGGCCGATGGCGCCCTCTACGTTGCCGACAACCTCGCGGGCACGGTGCTCCGCCTCGGCGACGGCGGCGCCGAGACGGTCGCCGAGGGCCTCGACCAGCCGGAAGGTCTCGCGGCCGCGAACGGTTCGCTCTACGTCGTCGAGGCCGGCGCCGGCCGCGTGGTCGCGGTCGACCCGTCGACCGGCGAGACGACGACAGTCGTCGACGGCCTCGAACTGCACGTGCCGCCGAGCGGCGCCTTCCCGAACACGATGCTGTTCAACGGCATCGCCACCGACGGTTCCACCGCATGGGTCGCGGGGGACGCCGCAAACACGGTCTACGTCATCGACCTAAACTAGCGCCAGCAGCGAGTGTCGGTGCGCCGGCCTTCTGGCCGGCATCAGGCGCGATGCCGCGAAGCGGCGAGCACGATCCGCCGGCCTGAGTCAGTCCCCCAACCCGTGGTCGCCGTACGTGCTGGCCGGCCCCGTCCCGCCCGGCCCCAGCCGGCCGCCCTCGCCGAAGTGTCCCTTCCCGGGCACGTGGTTCACCTCGACCCGAATGCCGTCCGGGTCCTCGACCAGGATCGAGTAGTAGCCCGGCGCGAACCGTGAACCTTCCTCGGGGCCGTGAACGATCGTGGCGTCGAGTTCCGACTCGATGAAGCGGTAGATCGAGTCGACATCCTCGCGGCTCCGGGCGCGGAAACAGAGATGGTGGAGCCCGGGTCGGTCCTGGTCGAACGGCCGATCGCGCTTGTCCGGCGGAGCGGCGCGGACCAGGATGCCGGTCCGGCTGCCGATGCAGTAAAGCACGTCCTCGCCCCGGATCAGGGTCTTCATCTCCAGGAAGTTGCAGAGCCGCTCCCAGAACGGAAGGCACCGCTCCGGGTCCCGGACCGTCAACTGGATATGCGCGATCCCGTTGACGCCGACGGTCTGGCCGGCGCCGGTCACTCGCCACCGGTCGCGGCCGACTCCGGACCCTTCCCGGGAGCGACTTCGACCAGTTCGAAGATGCCGACCATCATCTCGTCCGTCGACTGGAAGCCAAAGCCGACGTCGCGGGTCGGATCCGGGTTATCGGGGTTCGCCGCCGAGTTGTCGTAGTGCGCCGCGACCTCGATCACGCTCCCGGCCGGCAGCACTTTCGGCGCCTCGGGGTAGTAGAAGAGCTGCCAGTCGAAGTCGTACTCCGGTACGTCGAGGAGGATCTCGCGGCTGCCGTCCGGGTAGACCGCGGTGAATGACATCGCCCGGCCGCGCATGTGCATGTGCGGGAAGTAGGACACTATCCGCGAGTCCTTCCCGAGTTCGTGGCTGGCCACGATCCGATGGTTCGGGGCGCCGGCCGGGATCGTGAAGTCCATCCTGCTCGCGAGGATCGCCTCCACCTCGACCTCCAGCGGGCCCTCGCCGAAGTACAGGCCGATCCGGGTCCTGTCGGTACGTTCCGAGTCGCCGTTCGGATGGTAGTGCTGGTTGATCATCAGCAGGGCGTCCGGGTCCACCCAGCGCCCGGCGCCCTCAGGGAACACGGTCGGCGCCGCGCCAACCGCCCAGACCGCGAAGATCTTCAGGTCGACGCTGTCGGCTTCCTGGCCACCCGAACCCGTTCCGCTGAAGCCACCCAGGAAGGCGATCTGGTGGTGATTCACGGTGCGGTCGCCGGGCTGGAACTCCACCGCGCGCAGCCAGCGACGCTCGGGGATGTCCAGCCGCACGAGCTGGTTGGGCACCAGGTCCGGCCCGTTCGCCGGCACCGTCACGGGCGGCAGCTCGATCACGTAGTCCGGCTCGCCCAACTGCCAGCCGTCCCTGAACCGCGGCGGCGCGGGAATCAGCGTCGGATCGCCGGCACTGGCGCCGCCATCGACCCAGGCGACGATCGTCTCGATCTCCTGCTCGCTCAGCCGGGCATCGTTCGCCCAGACGCCGTGTTGGGGACTCGCGAACCACGGCGGCATCTCGCCGTTGACGACGACGCGGCGGATCGAGCGCGCCCAGGGCCGCGCCTCGCGGTAGGTCAGGAGCGACATCGGCGCGATCTCGCCCGGCCGGTGGCAACCGACGCAGTGGCGCATCAGGATCGGCGCCACGTCGCGGCTGAAGACCACGGCGTCGGTGTCGGCGGCAGTGGCTGGAATGGTGAACGCGGCCGAGGAGGCGACCACGGCCGCAACCGCAATCCGGGTGGCTTGACGGCGAAGCGGAACGGTCGGAAACGAGCGCATCATGACGGCCCCATCTGACCCATCGGAGACTACTCCACCACCCGCTGGCGAAGCGCGGCACGGCTGTCGCAGCATCCGCCCGAAAACTCGCTTGGCGGCGTTCCAGGGCGCACGCTGCTAGAGTCCGCGTTCGCGAAAGAACCCGCCCTCCCAGAATCTCAGGAGACCCAGAGACCATGCACCGACAGACTTGCCGCGTTCTCATCCTCAGCCTCTGCCTCGCGGCGATCGGCTTCGCACCCGCCGCCGCGCAGGGCGACCGGCCCGCCAGCCCCGAAGGCGCCGCTTCGACCCAGATCGGCGACGCCTGGATCGACATCACCTACAGCCGGCCGATCCTGCGCGGCCGGAGCGGCATCTTCGGCTCCGGCGAAGAGTACGGCCAGACGCTTCTCGCGGGCGGCCCCGTGTGGCGCGCCGGCGCGAACGTGACGACCCGGATCAGCACCGGGGCCGACCTGATGATCGGTGGAACCACGGTTCCCGCGGGCGAGTACAGCCTGTTCATCGACCTGAAGGACGGCGCCTGGACGGCCATCATCTCGAAGCAGGGCTACATGGAGACGTTCGACCGCGAGAAGATGGCGGAAGGTCTCACCTGGGGCGCGTACGGCTACAACGCGGAGCACGACGTCGTCCGCGCGCCGATGATGACCTCGACGGAGGAGTTCTCCATCGACCAGATGACGATCCTCTTCTCCGACGTCTCGGACGCCGGCGGCGCGATCATCGTCATGTGGGACAACCAGATGGGCGTTCTGCCCTTCGGCGTCGCCCAGTAGAGCTCGCGCTCCCGTCAAAGACGGTCGGGCCACCGGCGCCTCGCGTGAAAGACGCGCAGGATCTCGACCACTCCCTCCCGGACCCGGTACGGAATCACGTACGGGGTCCGGGAAACGACGAGTTCGCGAGTACCGGGCACGCGGCCGGGCCGTCCGACTGCGGGATGTACCGAGAGCCGGTCGACAGCGTCGACAATGGCGGAGGCCACCCGTCGCGCCGCCTGAGGGTTGTCGTTCGCTATGTACGTCCGCGCTTCTTCGAGATCGGCGATGGCACTGCGAAACCAGACGATCCTCAACGAGGCGGCTCTCGCTCGGTCTCGCTACCCCATGACTCGAGCCACGAAGAGACGCTGCCGTGGTCCACGAACGCCGACGCCGGCGCGCGGTCCGCAGCTTCGAGAGTTTCCCGAATCTGCCCGACCTGCCACTCGTTCATGTCGAGGTACTCGTGCAACGCCCGGGAGGCGACGAAGGCCCTGGACCTCTCGGTCGCTCTCGCGAGGCGGTCGAGTCGCCGGTGAGTCTCGTCGTCGAGTCGAAGCGTCATCGTTGGCATGGCGGCTTTCTGCGTTCGGTTGCGTTCACGTGCGTTCAGTATAGGGCAGCACGAGACAGCACGCCAGCCGATTCTCAGGCGTCGCACTCCCGGTAGGCGTCGATCACGGCGCGCTCGCCCTCGCGGCCCGGCTTCGAATTGCCGTGCTCCATGCCCACGATGCCGTCGAAGCCCTTGCTCTTCAGGTGCCGGAAGACGTTGAGATAGTTGATCTCGCCCGTGGTCGGCTCCTTGCGTCCCGGGTTGTCGCCGATCTGGATGTAGGCGATCTCGTCCCAGGCCCGGTCGAGGTTCGGAATCAGGTTCCCTTCGGTTATCTGCTGGTGGTACAGGTCGTCGAGGATCTTGACCGAGGGTGAGCCGACCGCCTTGCAGATCTGGTAGGCCTGAGGAATCCCGGTCAGGAACACGCCGGGATGGTTCGTCCAGTGATTGAGCGGCTCGAGCACCGCGACGAGTCCGGCCGGCTCCAGGATCGCCGCGGCCCGCTTCAGGTTCTCGATCACGTTCGCAGTCTGGTACTCCCACTCGAGGCCCGGATCGAGCTGGCCCGGGACGACGGTGCACCACGTCGCGTTCACCCTCTTGCCAACCTCCACCGCCTTCTTCATGTCCGCCTCGATCGCTTCGCGCACCGAGGAGTCGGAAGAAGCGAAGCTCACGCCGCCCCAGGAGGTGTGGGCGACGAAGACGCCCATCTCCATTCCCAGACGGTCCATCTCCGCGGCGATCTTCTCCTGGAGCACCGGCTCGCGGCCGCCCATGCCGTTGTCCTCGAGCGCCCGGAAACCCTCGTCGTGCATGAAGCGGAGCTGGTCGACGTGATCGTTGCCGGCGTGGTGCCGGAACATCCCGAAGTGGGGCGCGTACTTGAGCTGGAATGCGCCTCCGCCTGCAGGCTGTGCGGCACGCGCCGCGGACGACCCGGGAGCCAAGCCAGCGGCCAGTGTCGCCGCCGCCGTCGCTCCTCCGGCGAGGAACTGCCGCCGCGGAATCCGCGCCGAATCCTGAGAACCGACTGTCTTGTTGCGCATCGTGGCAGAGTACCAGCCGCCAAGACGGCAAAACCGACCAGATTCCCCGAGGGACCGACATGAATCCAACCGCGAACAGGATCCGCTTTCTGACCGCTGCCATCGTCGCCATGGCAGCCGGCACACTGGCAACTGACCTTCACGCGATCGACGTCACGGACACGAGGCTGCTGTCACAGCCCGCCGTGAGCGCGGATCACGTGGCGTTCGCCTATGCCGGAGACCTGTGGATCGCCGGCCGCGACGGCTCCGGAGCGCGACGGCTGACGTCCCACGAAGGGACGGAGACCGGTCCCCGCTTCTCCCCCGACGGCACTCTCGTCGCGTTCAGCGCCGAGTACGACGGCAACATCGACGTCTTCGTCATGCCGGCCGCGGGCGGCGAGCCGAAGCGGCTCACCTGGCACCCGGGCGCAGACCTGGTCCAGGGCTTCACTGTCGACGGTTCAGCCGTGCTGTTTGCTTCCCAGCGCAGCATGTTCACGAACCGCCACTTCCAGCTCTTCACCGTGCCGCTCACCGGCGGGTTGCCCGCGAAGCTGCCGATTCCGCACGGATTGCGCGCCAGCTACTCGTCCGACGGCCGCCGCATCGCCTACATCCCGACGCCGGAGCGCTTCCAGCAGTGGAAGAACTACCGCGGCGGTACGACGTCCCGCATCTGGATCTACGACACCGCGGACCACTCGGTGCAGACGATCCCCCAACCCGAGGGCCGCTCGAACGACACGAATCCGACCTGGATCGGCAACCGGGTCTTCTTCCGTTCCGACCGGGACGGCGAGTTCAACCTCTACTCCTTCGACACGGGCAGCGGCGAGATCGTCCGGCACTCCGAGTTCGAGGACTTCCACGTCGAGGATCTCTCGGGGTCCACGGACACGGTGATCTACGAACAGGCCGGCTACCTGCACCTCTACGAGCCGGCCTCGGACCGCCATGAGCGCCTGCGGATCGGCGTGGCGGCCGACCTGACCGAGACCAGGCCCCGCTGGGTCGAAGGACGGGAGAACATCCGCAGCGCGTCCATCTCTCCCACTGGCGCCCGCGCCGTGTTCGGATATCGCGGCGAGGTGCTGACCCTGCCGGCGAAGAAAGGCGACGCCCGCAACCTGACCCGGACGCCCGGCGTCCACGAGCGCGACCCGTCCTGGTCGCCCGACGGCGCCAGCATCGCCTTCTTCTCGGACCAGGGAGGCGAGTACGGTCTCCACGTCCGCGACCAGGAGAGCGGCGAGGTCCGCCGCTACGAACTGGGCGGCGAACGCGGCGGCAACGGCTTCTACCACGGCCCGGAGTGGTCGCCCGACGGGAAGAGGATCAGCTACGTCGACAACTCGATGACGCTCTTCGTCATCGATCTCGATGACGGCGACGTAGCGAAGGTGGCGAGCGAGTACTACTACGGCCCCTCGTTCCCGCCCCGCCCCGGCCATTCCTGGGCTCCGGATTCACGCTACGTCGCCTACACCCTGAACACCCGCTCCTACATGCAGCAGGTGTTCGTCTACGACGTGGAAGCGCAGACATCCCACCCGGTGACGGACGGGCTGAGCGAAGTCGGAGAGCCGGTCTTCGACCGGAGCGGCGACTACCTGTACTTCCGCGCCTCGACCGACGCCGGGCCGGTGAAGCACTGGTTCGCCATGTCGAACGCGGACATGGAACTGTCGAGCGCGATCTACGTTGCGGTGCTGCGCCAGGACGGGGAGTCGCCGCTTGCGGCGGAGAGCGACGAGGAGACGGTGGAGTCCGAGGAGGAGGAGGAAACCGGCGACGAGGCGGACGTAGCCGTGGCAGATGACGGCGAGGGCGGCGGGAGTAACGGCGACCAGCCGCAGGTCGAGATCGACTTCGAGGGGCTGAATCAGCGCATCCTGGCGCTGCCGGTCCAGGCCGGCGGCTACAGCAACCTGGAGGCCGGCGAGGCGGGCAAGCTCTACTACGTCCGCAGTTCGCCGGCGGGCAGGTTCGGCGGCGGTGGCGGCGATCTCGTCCTCTTCAACCTGGAGGATCGCGAGGAGACGGTGCTGCTCTCCGGCGTCGGCGGCTTCTCGCTGAGCGCCGACGGCAAGAAGCTGCTCTACGCCGGCCAGAACGACTTCGGCATCGCGAACGCCGGCGGCAAGATCGACCGTGGAGAGAGTGCCATCCCGGTCGGCAAGCTGACGGTGCGCATCGATCCTCGCGCCGAGTGGAAGCAGATCTACGACGAGGTCTGGCGAATCAACCGCGACTACTTCTACGACCCCGGCATGCACGGGGCCGACTGGCCGGCGATGGCCGAGAAGTACAGCGGCTTCCTGGCCGACGTCGCCACCCGCGCCGACCTGAACAAGGTGCTGCGCTGGATGTGCAGCGAGATCGCGGTCGGCCACCACCGGGTCGGAGGCGGCGACCGCCGCGCCGATCCGGAGCGCGTCGGCGGCGGTCTGCTCGGCGCCGACTTCGAGATCGCCGACGGACGGTATCGCTTCGCTCACGTCCTGGGCGGTCTGAACTGGAACCCCGAACTGCGGGCGCCGCTCACCGAGCCGGGCGTCTCCGTTTCCGCCGGCGAGTATCTGCTCGCCGTCAACGGCGTCGACCTCGAAGCCTCGGACAACGTCTTCGAGCGCTTCGAGAACACCGCCGGCAAGATCACGGACATCACGGTCGGCCCGAACGCGGACGGTTCCGGCTCGCGCACCGTGTCCGTCGTCCCGATCGGGAACGAATCGGCGCTCCGCAACCGCGAGTGGGTCGAGGGCAACCTGGCCAAGGTCGACGAGGCCACGGACGGCCGGGTGGCCTACGTCTACGTGCCGAACACGACCACCCTCGGCCACACGTACTTCAAGCGCTACTTCTTTCCGCAGGTCCACAAGCAGGCCCTGATCGTCGACGAGCGCTTCAACGGCGGCGGCCAGGTCGCGGACTACTACATCGACCACCTGCGGCGCCCGTACATCAGCCACTGGGCGACCCGCTACGGCGCCGATTTCCGCACCCCCAGCGCGGCCATCCTCGGGCCGAAGGTCATGATCATCGACGAGACGGCCGGTTCCGGCGGCGACCTGCTGCCCTGGATGTTCCGCAAGCTCGGCCTGGGCCCGCTGGTCGGCAAGCGAACCTGGGGCGGCCTGGTCGGCACCCTTGGCTTCCCCGTCCTGATGGACGGCGGCTTCGTCACCGCCCCGAACCTGGCGATCTGGACCGAGGACGGCTTCGTCGTCGAGAACGTCGGCGTGCCGCCCGACGTCGACGTCGAGCAGTGGCCGGCGGACGTCATCGCCGGCCGGGACCCGCAGCTCGAGAAGGCGATCGAGATCGTCCTCGAGCAACTGGAATCGAACCCGACCGCCGAGCCGGCAAAGCCGCCGTTTCCGATCCGGGTGCGTCGTTAGCCAGAGATGGGTGTCGGTGCGCCGGCCTTCTGGCCGGCATCCGGGGGCGAAGTCGAGTTCCAGCCCGCAGCCCTATGAGCTTCTCCTACCTGCTACCCCGACTGCGCGCCGAGTGGCGCAAGCGCGCCGGCCGCGAGCTCTCGGCAGCCGACATCCATCCGCGCTTCAGGGACCGCGAACGGCACTTCCGGTCGCCGCCGATGACGGCGGAGATGGTGGCGGCGATCTCCCGCCTGTCGCCCCAGTTCCACCTCGAAGCCGGAGAGTCCTCACGGTCGTTCTGGGAACTGACCCAGAACGGCTCCTGCTGGGGTGAGTTCGACGCCGCCGAGCCCGTTCTTCGCTCGATGGCGCCGCCAGCCAGGGCGCTCGACATCGGCTGCGGGCTCGGCCGGTCGACCGCCTTCTTCCGGCGCGCCCTCGCCTGGAACGACACCGAATTCCACCTCTACGACGGCGACGGCCCACGGATCGACTATCCCCGCAGCGGAGAACGCACCGATCGTTCCTTCTGCGGCGACCTCGGAACGCTACGCCAGGTGCTGGAACACAACGACGTCGGGAACTTTCGCATCTTCGATGCCCACGAACTGAACCACCGTCTGGACGCGCTGCCCGGCCCCTACGACCTCGTCTACTCCTTCTACGCCGCCGGCTTCCACTGGTCGCTCGCCGACTTCTGGAGCGAGTTCGAGGCGATCTCGCACGGCCGCACGGTCGGCATCTTCACGATCCACCGCAACTTCGAGGAGTTCCCGCAACTACGGAACTGGGGCTTCCGGATCGTCCCGTTCGAGCGCAGCCTGATCAAGGACCGGCCCCACCGCCTGCTCATCGCAGGTCGCGACGAGCTACTCCTCACCGACCTGGACAGCTAGAAACCGGACCACTGGGTGCGCCGGCGCCCCCGCCGGCATCCGGGCCGAGCCGCCGACGGCGGCAAGGTTGAAACACAGACGCTACGCTACTCCCCACAACCAACAGCCCAGGGAGGAACGCGATGCTCGACTCGCTCAAGAACTGCCAGCCCCAGACCTACGCCGCGATGCGGATCGTCGCCGGCTTCCTCTTCCTGTGGCACGGGGCGCAGAAACTCCTGGGCTTCCCGCTTCCGACTCCCGAAGGCGCTCCGACCTTCATCCTCTACATCGCCGGGCCGATCGAGTTGATCGGCGGAGCGCTGATCATGCTCGGCCTGTTCACCCGTCCGGTCGCCTTCCTCGCCAGCGGCCTGATGGCCTTCGCCTACTTCATCGGCCACGTGTTCCGGCCGGTCGAGGACCCCGGTGTCTGGCACTACCTCCTGCCGCTCGTGAATCGGGGCGAAGCCGCCGTTCTCTTCTGCTTCCTGTTCCTCTACGTCGCCGCCAAGGGCAACGGCATGTGCAGCCTCGGCGGCGACGAGGACTGAAGCAGGCCTGAGGCGACTCAGCTCACCGCGAAGATGCCGCCGTCGACGGGGATGGCGGCGCCGGTGACGTAGGCCGCTGCCCGGGACGCCAGGTAGATCGAAACGCCGGCCATGTCCTCGGGCGTGCCGATCCGTTTGCGTGGGTTGCGGGCGCGGATCTCGTCGCCGAACTTCCTGAGGTTGTACTCCATCATCTTGCTCTCGAAGGGCCCCGGGCAGACGGCGTTCACCGTGATGTCCTCGGGCGCCAGGCGGCGCGCCAGGGCACGAGTCAGGTGGATCATGCCGGCCTTGCTCGCGCTGTAGGGATAGTGCTCCTGCGGGTTCACGTGCAGGCCGTCGATCGAGGCGATGTTGATCACACGAGCCGGATCGTCCTCCGTTGCCGCGGCGCGCAGCTCGGGGAGCAGCTTGACGGTCAGGTAGAAGGGCCCCTTCAGGTTGATGTCCATCACCTTGTCCCAGCCGGACTCGGGGAACTCCTCGAGCGGCGCTCCCCAGGCGGCGCCGGCGTTGTTCACGAGGATGTGAAGGCTGTCCTCGCGTTCCCGCAGCGCGGCACGAAAGCGCTCCACCCCTTCGATCGTCGACAGGTCGTTCGGCAGCGAGATGCACTCGCCGAGGGCGGAGAGTTCCTCGGCCATCGCGTCGCAGACGGCAGCCTTCCGGGAGCTGATGTACGTGCGCACGCCGTTCTCGACGTACCCCCGGGCGATCATCGCCCCGATGCCGCGGGACCCTCCGGTGACCACTGCCACCTTGCCGGCGACGTCGAACAGGTTCTTCACGGCTAACCTCCCACGGTCAGGGCGTCGGTCAGCACGGATCCCGACCGCGCCGTCTGGTCCCAGAGTCCGAGCGCGATTCGGTGGCGCCCTCCGGGCAGACGGATTCTCAGGCCGGCCCGGTAGTGGCTTTCCAGGGCGTCCGCGAGCGCCTCCGCGGGCACCTCGAGCGGCACCTCCAGGTGTTGAGCCGCGGTCAGCTCGTCGTCCTCGTCCATGGCCACGACCACCAGCCGCGTGGCGGAACGGTGAACGCCGTCGACCTCGACCAGCTCCACGCTGCTGATCGGAAACTCGATCCACATCTGCACGTCGTAAAGGCCCTGACCTTCGACGGGCATGATCGCGTCGACGTTCACCTCCATCCGGTGCGGGTTGTCGCTCTCACCGACGTACGCGGCCGCCAGCGCCCGCTCCGAGATGCGCGAGCGGACCCCCTTCTTGACGTAGCTCCGCCGGTAGTCGGCCGAGGCGCCCCTGACTCCGCGCACCCGCACCTCGATCGAGGTGAACTCGCCCTCGACCTTGTTCGCCGACGAGAGTCCGAGCGAGTAGTACGACTGCATGCCGCCGACGGCCTGAGTCAGGACGCCGGTCAGGCTACCGCCGCCGGTGCGGCCGAAACCGCCCGTCCCTTCGGCCAGGTTGTGCAGCGCTTCGCGGCGGTCCGAGACCTCCATCAGCGCGCCGCGGCCCTTGGAGCGCCTGGCGCTCGTCGCGGCGTCGCCCGGCGGCGGCTTGGCCGCGAACAGCGTGACGCCGTAAGTGTTCGCCTCGGCGACGATGGCCTGAATCGTCGCGGTCGCCCGGAACTGCTCGACCTCCTGCTGCAGGCGGCCCACCTCCATGCTCGCATTGCGGTCGAAGACGCCGCCGGTGCCCGGTGTGCCGCCGGCCTGACCGCCGCCCGCCCTCTCGACCAGCGCGCCGGCGTCGCTGGCGCCACCGGTGAGCAGGTCCTGGACGTGCTCCATCAGCGTGCCGAGGGGCCGCTCGGCCACGCCGTCGGAGACGAAGACGAGCGCCTTGCGGCCCTCGAGCCATGCCAGCGTGCGCACGAAGTTCCCGAGCGCCTCGAAGCTGGCCTCCGAATCGTTGTAGACCTCGCGGGCGTAGGTCCTCATCTCGCCGAGCAGGGCGTCGATCGCGAGGCCCGCGTTCTGGCGATCAAGCCGATCGCGGCTGCGCATCCGGTGGAAGATGTCCGTGACGGAGAGCTGGGCGCTCTGCCGGAGGCCGTCTCGCTGGTCGCCGACCGTCTCCTGACCCTTCAGGCCGTTCAGGGCGGTCCGGATCGCTCCCCAGTTCCGGGTGAAGCCCTGGACTACCCGCGGCTCCTGGTCATGTGCGGCGATCATGAGCCGTACTCGACGATCCTCGAGGATCGTAGGCAGGTCGACCTCCAGTTCCGCCAACGCCCGGTCGCGGTTCGCGGACAGCATGTTGTGCTGATCGAAGTAGAGGACGAGCCAGATCGGCGCGTCCGCGTCCGGGTCTTCGCGGACGACTTCGTAGAAGTTCACGGGCTGGACCCGTTCGCCGTTCTCGAACACCTGGAAGTTGGAGAGTTCGAGACCGGTGACCGGCGCGCCCTGCCGATCGGTGACGTGGACGTCGACGTTCACGACCTCGACATCGACGGTCTCCTGGATGGCGCCGGCTGCGGGCTCAGCCTGTTGCTGGGCGGTGACGGCCGGCGCCGCGACCAGCAGCAACATGATGAAGCTGGAAACCAGGGAACAGGAAACGAGGCAGGTTCTGTATCTCATGACAGTTCGAACCCCTCATAGTCGTTGGCTGCGACGGCGTCGCACTTCTCCACGTAGGGAGGAAAGCCCAGGTAGGGCATGAACACGCGCGGCTTGCCCGGCACGTTGGCCCCCAGGTACCAGGAGTTGCAGGTGGGATAGAGAGTCGCGCCGGCGACCTCGCCGACGTGGGCGACCCACTCGTTCTCGGCCTCGGGCGTCGCCTCGATCGCGGTGTGACCGCGATCCCGCATCCAGGCCACGCAGTCGGCGATCCAGTCCACATGCTGCTCGATCGACGGCAGCATGTTGGAAAGCACGGACGGGCTCCCGGGGCCGGTGATCACGAACAGGTTGGGGAAGCCCGCGACGCCAAGGCCGAGGTAGGCGCGTGGGCCGTCCTCCCACTTCGAGCGCAGGGTCCGGCCGCCGCGGCCGCGGATGTCGATGCGGGTGAGCGCGCCGGTCATCGCGTCGAAGCCCGTCGCGAAGACGATCGCATCCAGCGTGTACTCCCGGCCGCCGGTGCGGAGCCCCGTCTTCGTGATCTTCTCGATCGGCGCGGAGCTGACGTCGACCAGGGTGACGTTGGGCCGGTTGAACGTCTCGAAGTAGCCGCTGTCGAGGCAGATCCGCTTGCAGCCGATCACGTTGTGCGGGCTCAGCAGGTCGGCAACCTCGGGATCCCGGACGATCCCGCGGATCTTCTCGCGCACGAACCCGGCGGCGGCGTCGTTCGCCTCCTGGCTCATCAGCAGGTCGGCGAAGGAGGCCATGAACGAGAAGCCGCCGTACGCCCAGCGCTCCTCGAAGCGCCGCTGCCGTTCGTCGGGCGGCACTTCCGCGAACTCGTCGTGCATCGGGTTCATGTCGGCGCCGAGCCCGGCCGGCATCTGCCTGTTGCGCTCCCGGAAGGCCGGATACTCCGCCTTCACGTCGGCCTCCCGTTCCCGGTCCATCGCACCGTTGTGCGCCGGAATCGAGTAGTTCGGCGTGCGCTGGAAGACGGTGAGGTGGGCCGCCTCGCCGGCGATCACGGGAATCGCCTGGATCGCCGAGGAGCCGGTGCCGACGATGCCCACGCGGAGCCCGGTGAAGTCGACGTCCTCGTGCGGCCAGGCGCCGGTGTGGTAGCTCTCGCCCTCGAAGTCGTCGATCCCGTCGAAGTCGGGCAGGTTCGCCGCCGACAGACAACCGGTGGCCATCACGACGAAGCGGGCGAAGACGGTCTCGTTCCCGGCGTCCTCGCCGTCGCTCCGGCCGGCACCGTTGCCGTCGAAGGGCCCGGCCGCCGCTCCGTCCGGCGGCGCGACCTCGATCCGCCAGCGGGAGTCCTCCTCCTCGAAGCGGGCGGAGACGACCCGGCGGTTGAACTCGATGTCCCGCCGCAGGTCGAAGCGGTCCGCCACGTGGTTGGCGTAGCGCAGGATCTCGGGCTGGCCCGCATAGCGCTCGCTCCAGGACCACTCCTGCTGCAGCTCTTCCGAGAATTGGTAGGAGTACTCCAGGCTCTCGACATCGCAGCGGGCGCCCGGATAGCGGTTCCAGTACCAGGTGCCGCCCACCCCGTCGCCGGCCTCGAAGGCACGGACCGTGAACCCCAGGCCGCGCAGGCGGTGGACCATGTAGAGGCCGGCGAAACCGGCGCCTACCACGATCACATCGAACCTACGCATGAACACGCCTAGTCGGCCGGGCCGGCGCAGCAACCCTTGGGGCCCCGACCACGACGACATCGAACTTCCGCATAGAGAGAGGATCGTATGCTACGGAGCCATCCGCGTCCGGCGCCAACCGGCGGACGCGCCGCAGCCATGCCCGCCCTCGACGGACTCCGGATCCTCGACCTGACCCGCATCCTGGCCGGGCCGACGTGCACCCAACTCCTCGGCGACCTGGGCGCGGACGTGATCAAGGTCGAACGGCCCGGCCGGGGCGACGACACGCGCGGCTGGGGTCCTCCCTTCGTGAAGGACGCGAACGGCGAAGACACGAGCGAGAGCGCCTACTACCTCTGCGCCAACCGCAACAAGCGCTCGGTCGCGATCGATCTCGCGTCAGCCGAGGGCGCCGGCCTCGTCCGCCGGCTCGCCGCCCGCTCCGACGTCCTGATCGAGAACTTCAAGGTCGGCGCGCTCAGCCGCTACGGTCTCGGCTACGACGACCTCAGGGACGAGCTGCCGGGACTCGTCTACTGCTCGATCACCGGCTTCGGCCAGACCGGACCGAACGCGCACCGCGCCGGCTACGACCTGCTGGCGCAGGGTTACGGCGGCATCATGAGCCTCACCGGCGCGCCCGATGGCGAACCGATGAAGGTCGGCGTCGGCATCGCCGACATCATGTGCGGAATGTACGCGGCGACCGCGATCCTGGCGGCGCTACGGCACCGGGACCGGACCGGTCGGGGCCAGCACATCGACGTCGCCCTGGTCGACGCCCAGTTGGCCTGGCTGGTCAACGAGGGATCGAACTATCTGATCTCCGGCGAGGTGCCGGAGCGGCGCGGCAACGAGCACCCGAACATCGTTCCCTACGGCGTGTTCGAAACCGCGGACGGCCACGTGATCGTCGCGGTCGGCAACGACGCCCAGTACGAGCGGTTCTGCGAGTTCCTCGGCGCCTCCGAGCTGGCCTCGGACGACCGCTACCGGACGAACGCCGGCCGGCTCGCCCATCGGGACGAACTGGTAGCCCGGCTGTCGGGCCTTGTACGCAAGCTGACCAGCGCCGACGTGCTGACCGGTCTGGAAGCCCGCGGCATCCCCGGCGGCCCGATCCACGACCTCGAGGAGGCGCTGGCCTCGGACCAGGCGGAGGCCCGCGGCATGACGATCGACGTGCCGCATCCGCTGGCCGGAAGCGGCAGCGTCCGGCTGGTCGCCAACCCGATCAGGATGTCGGAAACGCCGGTGAGTTACCGGCGGTCCCCGCCTGTGTGCGGCGCCGACACGGACGAGGTGATCGCGGAACTGCTGGGGGACGAGGACTGACGCCGATTCCACCGGCGGCCTGCGACTCCGGTGGCAAAGCGGTGGTACGGTGGAAACACCACCCCGGCGACCCCACGCCCCTAGGAGACCACTTGACGAACACGGCCGTAGGAATCAGCGGCTTCGGCGGCTACGTGCCGGAGCGCGTGATGACGAACGAGGACTGGACCCGGTACGTAGACACTTCCGACGAGTGGATCGTGGAACGCACCGGCATCCACCGGCGCCGCGTTGCGGCCGAGGATGAGTCCACCGCCGACCTGGCAACGGCCGCCGCCAGATCGGCCCTCGAGAGCCGCGGTATCGGCCCCGAAGAGATCGACGAGATCATCGTCGCCACGGACACGCCTGAGGTCTACACGCCGGATACAGCCTCCTTCGTCCAGCGAAAGCTCGGCGCCCGCCAGGTGCCTTCCTACGACCTTGGCGGCAGCGGCTGCGCCGGCTTCGTGCAGGCCATGGACGTCGCCCGCTCGCGCGTGCAGACCGGCACCCGCCGGGTGCTCGTGATCGGTGTCGAGCTCATTACACGTCTCGTGAGCTGGAAGATCCGGGAGACGTGTGTGCTGTTCGGCGACGCCGCGGCCGGAGTGATCGTCGAGCGCGGACCGCAGATGGCCGAGATCCTCGGCGCCAGGACCGGCACCGACGGCAGCCAGTGGAGCATCCTGACGTTGGAGATCGGAGGCACCCGCAAGCCGTTCAGCCTCGAGTACGCGCAGAAGGAAGAGCACCTGAAGCTGATCATGGAGGGCCGGGCCGTGTTCCGGCACGCCGTCCATCGCATGTCGCAGGTCGGCCTCGACGTGCTGGAAGCGGTGGGCGCGAAGCTCGAAGACGTGGCAATGATCGTGCCCCACCAGGCGAACCTGCGCATCGTCCAGGCGGTCGCGAAGAACCTGTCCGTGCCGATGGAGAAGGTCTACACGAACCTCCAGGAGTACGGCAACACCGGCTCGGCATCGGTTCCCCTGGCGCTGTGGGAAGCCCACAGCAAGGGCCG
>JAJEBV010000041.1 GCA_022822365.1 Thermoanaerobaculia bacterium
GGATGTGAGGTCTGCGCGCACTCCGCTCCGCTCGCTCCGGTTGGTCGTCGCTTGATGCAGGGCACCGGGCGTCGCTCGCTTCGAGTCCGCTGGGACCCTCCCCACGGAGCCCCGGACCGGCTGGAGGGCGTCGCTGCCGGCTAGTCGGCATTCCCGAATCGGTCGCGGAAGGCGGCGCTTGAGAGCTCCTCCAGAGAGTCCCCGCTGTAGATCAGGAGCAGGGCAGTGATGTTGTTCTCGTCGGCCCAACGCAGGCCTGCGTCGGGTCCGAGAACCATGAGTGCGGTCGCATAGGCGTCGGCCGCGGCGCAGCTCTGGTGGAACACGCTTGCCGAGGCAAGGGCGTGCTCGACGGGCCGGCCGGTGCGGGGATCGATCGTGTGGGAGTAGCGCACGCCGTCGCGTTCCCAGTAGTTACGGTAGTCGCCGGACGTTGCGAGTGAGCCGTCGAAGAAGGGCAGGATCCTCTGTAGGCCGGACTGCGTCGGGTCTTCCGGTGCGCTCGGCGGAGAATCGGTCGCGGGAACAGGCGGCCGTTCAATCGCGATGCGCCATGCATCGCCGGCTGGGCTATGTCCTGCGGTGCGCACCTCGCCTCCAACTTCGACGAGGTGATTGGCGAAACCTGCATGGTTGAGGGCTTCCGAAACCCGATCCGTTGCCCAGCCCTTGGCAATGGCGGACAGGTCAAGAGCCGACCCATCTTCGAGCTTGAGCACTCGCCGCTCCTCGGACAGGAGTTCGATAGCGCCGATCGCGTTTCTCATTTCAGCCAGGCGATCATCAGCTACTGGAGTTGGTTCCGCGTCGCGCCCAGGCGCACCGAAACCCCAGGCGTCGACCAGTGGCCCAACGGTCGGATCGAACGCCCCGCCACTGTCTTCCCGCACACGCCAGGCGAGTTCCAGCACCGCCCAGGTTTCCTCCGAGAACACCAGGGACTCGCCGGCTCCAAGCCGGTTGAAACGAGAGATTTCCGAGTCCTCTCGATAGGTCGACATCGCCCGGTCCACTGCATTCAGCCGTTCCTCAACGAGGCCCCGGATCGCCTCCCGATCGCCAGCCTCCGCCACAACGCGAACCCGGTAGTAGGTACCCATCGTGGCTCCCTGGAGCAGAGCTTCTTCAGGTACCTGTGCGCAGCTCGGGACCAAGCCAACCAACGCCAGCACAGGCATCCACTTCCGCCCCCGGCAAGACCACCGAACTAGCCCTTCACAGGAAGCAGCCGTTGGGTGGCCCGACGCCCTCCAGTCTGGTGGGGGTCCGGGGGAGGGGTCCCAGGTGGCTCGGAGCGAGCGACGGCCGACGCCCTTTCGGAAGCCGATTCCCAACCGGAGCGAGCGGAGCGCAGTGAGCACACCCCCTCCCATTCTCCAGTTGAGTGCGAACGGCACCTGGGACCCCTCCCCCGGACACCCGCCAGACGGGTGCCACCGCGGCCTAGCCGAAGTCGTCGAAGGCGATGTTCTCAGGCTCGACTCCCAGGTCGTCGAGCATCTTCATGCAGGCCTGGAGCATCAGGGGGGGGCCGCAGAGGTAGTACTCGCAGTCCTCCGGGGCGGGGTGGTCCTTCAGGTAGTTGTCGTAGAGGACCTGGTGGATGAAGCCGGTGTAGCCGTCCCAGTTGTCTTCCTCGAGCGGGTCGGAGAGGGCGAGGTGCCAGGTGAAGTTCGGGTTCTCCGCCGCGATCCTGTCGAAGTGGTCGGTGTAGAAGGCCTCGCGGTAGGAACGGGCGCCGTACCAGAAGGACACCTTGCGGTCCGTGTGGAGGCGGCGGAACTGGTCGAAGATGTGGGAGCGCATCGGCGCCATGCCGGCGCCGCCGCCGACGAATACCATCTCGGCGTCCGTGTCCTTGGCGAAGAACTCGCCGAAGGGGCCGGCGATCGTCACGTCGTCGCCTGGCTTCAGGTTGAAGATGTAGGAGGACATCTGGCCCGGCGGCAGGTCCATCTCGCGGGGCGGCGGCGTCGCCACGCGGACGTTCAGCATGATGACGCCCTTCTCCTCCGGGTAGTTCGCCATCGAGTAGGCGCGCACGACCGTCTCGTCGACCTTGGAAACGAGGTTCCAGAGCTTGAAGCGGTCCCAGTCCTCGTGGTACTCGTCTTCGACCGTGAAGTCGCTGTAGTTCACGACGTGCGGCGGGCACTCGATCTGGATGTAGCCGCCGGCGCGGAAGGGGACCTCCTCGCCTTCGGGCAGTTCCAGCACGAGCTCCTTGATGAAGGTGGCGACGTTCTCGTTCGAGCGGACCTTGCACTGCCACTTCTTGACCCCGAAGACCTCGGCCGGGATGCCGATCTTCATGTCTTCCTTGATCTTGACCTGGCAGCTCAGCCGGCAGCCGTCACGGGCCTCGCGGCGGCTGATGTGCGTCTTCTCGGTCGGCAGCATGGCGCCGCCGCCCTCGAAGACGTCGACGGTGCAGACGCCGCAGGTGCCCTGGCCGCCGCAGGCCGAGGGAATGAAGATCTGGTGCTCGGCCAGGGTGCCGAGCAGGGTTCCGCCGGTGGACGCCGCGAGGGTCTTCTCGTCGTTGATCAGGATCGAGACCTCGCCGCCGGCGACGAGCCGGGCCTTGGCCTGCATCAGGACCGTGACCAGGGCGAGGATGACGACGGTGAACATCGTCACCCCGAGGACGACGGTGATCACAGCTGGATGCCCCCGAAGGCCATGAAGCCGAACGCCATCAATCCCGTGATGACGAAGGTCATGCCCAGGCCGCGCAGACCGTGGGGCACGTTGCTGTAGCGCAGGCGCTCACGGATGGAGGCCAGGGCGACGACGGCCAGGAACCAGCCGATGCCGTTGCCCAGACCGAAGACGACGCTCTCGCCGAAGTCGTAGTCCCGCTCGACCATGAACAGGGAACCGCCCAGGATCGCGCAGTTCACGGCGATCAGGGGCAGGAAGATGCCCAGCGTCGCGTGAAGCGCGGGGAAGAAGCGGTCGGTCGTCATCTCGACGAGCTGGACCATCGCGGCGATCGTGCCGATGAAGCAGAGCAGGTTCAGGAAGGTCAGATCGACTCCGGCGAACTCCGGGCTGATCCAGGCGAGCGCCCCTTCGTTCAGCAGGTGGGTCTGGATCAGGTTGTTCGCCGGCACGGTGACCGTGAGTACAAAGATGACCGCCAGACCGAGGCCGACCGCGGTCTCCACCTTCTTCGACACGGCCAGGAAGGAGCACATGCCCAGGAAGAAGGTCAGCGCCATGTTCTCGATGAAGATGGCCTTCACGGCCAGGTTCAGGTATTCCTCGAACATCGTCCTGGCTCCTCCCTAGCCGTCCATCTCGACCTGGGCGGGCTTATACACCCGCAACGCCCAGATCAATCCGCCGATGATGAAGAAGGCCGCGGGAGACAGCAGCATCAGACCGTTCGGCAGGTACCAGCCGCCTTCCGAGACCGTGGGCAGAATGCTGTAGCCGTAGAGCTTCCCGGAACCGAACAGCTCGCGCAGGACCGCCGTGACCATCAGGATCGCGCTGTAGCCGATGCCGTTGCCGATGCCGTCGAGGATGGCCAGGGACGGCGGGTTCTGCATCGCGAACGCCTCTGCCCGGCCCATGATGATGCAGTTCGTGATGATCAGCCCGACGAACACGGATAGCTGCTTGCTGATCTCGAACACGTAGGCCTTGAGAATCTGGTCGGTGACGATGACCAGCGACGCGATCACCGTCAACTGGACGATGATCCGGATGCTGTTCGGGATCTGGTGCCGGAGAATGCTGATCGTCAGATTGGAGACGGTCAGCACGCCGATGACGGCCGCGCACATGACGACCGAGGTCTCCATCTTCGTGGTCACCGCCAGCGCCGAGCAGATGCCGAGCACCTGCAGCGCGATCGGATTGTTGTTGAAGAGGGGGTCGAGCGCCGCTTCGCTCTTCTTCACAGCCATCAGTTGGCCTCCGCGCGGATCCGGTTGAGGTAGGGCTCGAAGCCGTTTTCGCCGAGCCAGAACTCGAGCATGTTCGTCACTCCGTTGCTGGTGATCGTCGCGCCGGCGAGGCCGTCCACGCGGTGGGGATCCTGCTCGGGACCGTCGGCAAACCCCTTGATCACCGCGAGGCTGACCTTGCCCTCGTCATCGAAGGCCTTGCGCCCGGGCCAGCGGTCCTTCCAGCGCGGGTTGTCCACCTCGCCGCCCAGGCCCGGCGTCTCCTTGTGCTGGTAGTAGGTGATGCCGCGCACGGTCGTCGTGTCCGCGTCGAGCGCCAGGAAGCCGTACAGCGTTCCCCAGAGTCCGAGGCCCTCGATCGGCAGCACGACCATCTCGAGTTCGCCGCCGTCGCCGCGCACCTCGTAGAGCAGAGCCCGGTCGGGAATGCGCTTGACCTTCGCGAGGTTGTCGGGGGCCTCCGTGCTGGTCGCGGGATCACGGGCGCGGCGCTGCTGGTCGAAGGTCGCGGTCTCGCCGTCCACCACCTCGCCGGAGGCGAGCTCGATCAGCACCGGTTCGATCGGCGCGAAGCGCTCGGCGACCTGCGCCTCGTCGATCGGCTCGCCGGGCTGGAGCAGGCCCACGGCCTCGAGCACCCGCTTCTGCTTGTCGAGGGCGATGTTCTCGTCCTGGAGGTCCTCGAGGCTGACCGCGAACGAGGACACGAGGATCCCGCACACGATGCAGATCGCGGTCGCGAACAGGAGGGTGTAGCCGGTGGCCTGTCGGTTTGCCATGGGAAGTTCCGCCGGTCGGGGAGAGTCTATTGCGCTATCTCGCTATTGCGCGTAACGCGCCTGGCGGCGCTTGATGTTCGCTTTCAGCACGTAATGGTCGATCAGGGGCGCGAACAGGTTCATGAACAGGATGCCGAGCATCACGCCTTCCGGGAAGGCGGGGTTCACGGTGCGGATCAGGATGGCCAGGACGCCGACGAGGAAACCGTAGATGTAGCGGCCCCGGTTCGTCTGCGCGGCGCTCACCGGATCCGTGGCCATGAAGACGATGCCGAACGCCCAGCCGCCGAGCACGACGTGCCAGTGGAAGGGGACCGAGAGCATCGCGTTCGTGTTTGAGGCGACGAGGTTGAGCAGCAGGGAGATCGCCGCCGTGCCGGCCGTCGCAGCGACCATGATCCGCCAGGAGCCGATGCCGGTGGCGATCAGGATGGCCGCGCCGATCAGGCAGGCCAGCGCGGAGGTCTCACCCATCGATCCCGGGATGTCGCCCAGGAAGGCCTGCATCCAGGAGACCTTGCCCTCGATGGCGGTCAGCCCGTCCAGTGGAGCGCTGGAACCCTCGGCGGCCTCGAGCACCGCGATGTCACCGAGCGCGGTGGCACCGCTGTAGCCGTCGGCCGAAGTGCCGGCCGCGATCCACACCGCGTCCCCGGAGATCTGGGCCGGATAGGCGAAGAACAGGAAGACCCGCGCCGTGAGCGCCGGGTTCAGCACGTTGTAGCCCGTGCCGCCGAAGATCTCCTTGCCGACGACGACGCCGAAGGTGATGCCGACCGCGACCTGCCAGAGCGGAATCGTCGGCGGCAGCACGAGCGGGAAGAGCATGCCGGTGACCAGGAAGCCCTCGTTCACGTCGTGCCGCCGGACGACCGCGAACAGTCCCTCCCAGAGGCCGCCCACCGCGAAGGTCACGACCAGGACCGGCAGGTAGTAGAGCGCGCCGTGGGCCGTGTTGGCGAGGAGGCTCGAAGCGTCGAAGGGCAACCCCAGCATCTCCATCGCGTCGGTCCGCCAGTTGGGCAGGGCCGTCGCGCCGCCCGCGATCGCTATGTGGATCTGCCGGCCGGTGTTCCACATCGCCATCAGGACGCAGGGCACGAGCGCCACGACGACCGTCATCATCAGGCGCTTGAGGTCGAGCGCGTCGCGCACGTGCGCGGCGCCGGCGGTCGTTTTGCCCGGCGTGTACAGGAAGGTGTCGGGCGCCTCGTACAGCGGGTAGAAGCGCTCGAAGCGGCCCCCGGGCTCGAAGTGGCGGGCCTGCCTGTCGAGAATGCGGCGCAGGAATCTCATCGGAGTGGCGCTAGCCTTCCTTCTCGATCAGCTCGAGCGCGTCGCGCAGGTACGGCCCGTACTCCGTCTTGCCGGGGCAGACGAAGGTGCAGAGCGCCAGATCCTCCTCCAGCAGCTCCAGGCAGCCGAGTTCCTCGGCGCGTTCGATGTCTCCGGCCACCAGGGACTTGAGCAGGAAGGTCGGCTGCAGGTCCCAGGGGAAGACGCTCTCGTAGAGGCCGATGGGCACGATCGCCCGGGGCGAGCCGTAGGTGGTCGTCGTCATCGCGAAGGACTTGCGCGGCAGCAGCGAGGAGGCGAAGGCGCGGGCGCGGGAGAAGGCGCCGAAACCGGGCGTGAGCCAGCCCAGGAAGTGGCGGCCGTGGTCGTCCTCGAGCACCGAGACGACCTCATGGAAGCGACCCAGGTAGCCATGGAGATCGGCCGGTGCGTTCTCGCCGATCGCGGTGCGTCCGGCGAGCGGCGAGCCGGTGACGACCCGCACGGCGCTCTCGGGGACGGCTTCCGTCCCTGTGCCGATCTCGCCCCTCGTCACGTCGGCGAGCGCGGCGCCGAGCCGCGTGCGCAGGAGCCTGGGCCGGCGCACCGGCGGACCGGCCAGCGCGACGATGCGCTGGACATCCGGCGTCCCCGTCTCGAACAGGCGGCCGATCGCCAGCGTGTCCTGCAGCCCGATCTGCCACACCAGCTTGTTGCGGTTCACCGGGTCGAGCGTGTGGACGTGCATCCCCGCGGCGCCGGCGGGGTGGGGTCCCGTGAACTCCTCGACCCGGACCGGTTCGCTCGTTTCGACACCGGCGAGGGTGCCGGGCGCGCGGCAGAGAAACACGGGTCCGTCCGTCAGCCGGGTCAGCGCGGCGAGACCTCGCTCGAGATCGCCCGTGCGCCCCTCGACGATCCGGTCCGCCGCGGGCGCGAACGGTTCCGTGTTCATCGCGGTGACGAAGATCGATTTCGGCACCGAATCGACGGCGGCGCTGCGTCCGAAGGGACGCGCGCGCAGGGAGACCCAGTCCCCCGACTCCACCAGCAACGCCTGCACCTCCGCGCGGGAAAGGGCGCTCGGGTGTCTTCCGGTGTAGCTGGCGAAGCCGACTCCGGCGCCGCTGGAACTCGCCTGGTCGGAAGGATCCACCCGCACGACGACCGAGATCAATGCCCGCTTGGCGCCGCGATTCACCGCCGCCACGGTTCCCGCGGCGGGAGACGTGAAGCGAACGCCCGGCTGCTTGCGGTCTTCGAACAGGAGCTGGCCACGCTGCACGGCATCGCCCGGCCCGACGTGCATGGCCGGTTTCATGCCGGGGTAGTCGGCCGCGCTGACGGCGACGGTACCCGGCGCCGCGGCGTCATCGAGCGTCTGCTCGGGAGACCCCGCGATCGGCAGGCTCAGTCCCCGCCTGAAACGGTGCGTGCCCATCGGATCCTGACGTCGGTAGTCGGGGTGCTCCGGCGAGCGAAGGCGAACAGGAACGCGTCGCTCAACCTGTTGCGGACTATTCCACAAAGGCCCGGGATGGGCAACAACCGCCAGGACCGGGCACCGGCATCCGCAGCCACCGACTGTTAGAGTTTCGGGTCATGGACCAACTGGCCGATCAGGCTTCGCGGGGCGTTCGGACGGGCGCCGGCGAGCCCGCTTCCCGCGACTACAGAGGCTGCGATCGGGTTGCCATGACGCTCGCCGATCTGGACGCGGACGAGGGCCGCCGGGTCGAGTGCTGGGACGGGGCGACGCGGACCGCGATGGTCCTGCGGGAGCCGAGCGTTCAGCACGACTCCTCCACGAGTCGACTCGTCCAGTTGATCAGGTCGATCGCTCATGCGCGCGGCGCCGCGATCTCCTCGGCAGGCTCGGCCGACCTCGTAGCCAGGAATGCCGCCGGGGTCAGGGATCTGATTCTCCAAGCCGACGCGACGATCTACGTCCACCCCGGGCGGGACTGGCCCGCGGGCGCTTACATCGAGGTGGATCGCGATCCCTTGCCGGATGTCGTGCTGGAAGTCGATCACACCACCGATGTCCGGCAGGGCCGGAGAGGCCGCCGGGGAAAGCTGGACGACTACGCCGCCTGGAGACTGCCGGAGGTCTGGGTCGAGGTGCCCGACTCTTCCTGGCGCCCGGGACGGCGGCCCGGGCTGACGATCTTCCTGTGGGAGGGCGAACGATACGTGGAGGCGCCGAGCAGCGGCGCCTTCCCGGGCTGGACCGCCGCGGAGATCCATCGCGCCCTGAACGAGCGGGAAGAATCCGCCGAGACGGTCTCCGTGCTTCGCCGGGTGGGCCGCGCGATGGGCGCCGCCGAGGGGACCGGGCCGGACGACGATCCGTTCCTGCGGGAGGAGCGCAGGGAGGCCGCCGCCGAAGTCGTCCGCGCGACGGTCACCGAGGCGTTTGATTCGCGCGGCGTCCCGGTGTCGAGCGCGCTGCGGCGGTGGCTCGCCGAGTTCGACGATGCGTCCGATCCGGCGGGCGTGATTCGACTCGCGTTCACCTGCCGCGATGCGGACGAGTTTCTGCGGCGCGTCGAGGATGGCGGAGAAGCTGACGCGTGAGGAGCACCGAGCGGGACGGCGCGGCCGAGTGCTCGGCTGGCAGCGTCAGGTTTCCTTCAGCCGGGGCAGGTGTTTCCCGCAATGCCCGATGACGATGCGTCCGGAGTCGTCGTCCCAGGCGAAGTGGACCCTGATCGTCTGCCGTTGGTCGGCCTTCCGGCCGATCTTCAGGTGTTGGAACATCTCGATGTCCCGGTCCTCGTAGCGGAAGATCCGCGCCCGCTTGAGTTTGCGGTTCCCCATGACGGTGGCTGATTCCTTGGCCGCGTAGTCATTGGCGCTGAAGACCTGGCGGGCCTCGGCGTCGCCGTTGGCCATCAGACGATCGCGGTAGTCCGTGACCAGCAACCGGAGCAGACGGAGCAGCTTGCGGCCGTGCCGGAACTGGTCCATGTCGGTCGCGCTGTCGCGGGCCGACTCCAGGACGATGCATCGGTCGCCAGAAGTGCGGGCGATGGCATCGATGCACTCCAGGGGGCTCGGTTCCTCCTTGCGGGCGGCGAGTTCGAGGAGAAGATCGGTCTGTGGCGAGCCGTTCGCGACCTGAGAGTGCCGAAGATTTGCCTTGAGGGAGGACAGTTCCCGATTCGCTGTGTGCAGTTGCTGCCGCAGGTCGTCCCGTTCTTTCCCGTAGGTCTGAACGTCGCGTTCGAGTTCCCTCAGCTTCTTCCTGAGGGCATCTGTCTCCCGGCGAGTTCTCGCGTCGACGCCGTCGCACCCTGTGGCGCCGGACTCTGGTTCTGCCACCTTGGCCGGTTCAGGCGGCTGGATGAGCGGAGGTTCGGGTGCCATCGCGTTCGCCACCTTCTCCGAAGGCGCCAAACCGTCGAGGAGCGCGTCTTCGGCGGTCCGGCGTTCCTTCAGGAGATACTCCGCGGCCTGGCGGTACTCCATCCGCCGATTCTCCCAGTCGCGCCTGGCCTTTCCCCGCGTCGGCTCCTCTCGTCGCAGGGCCGCCAGTTCGCCCTCCGCCTTCTTGTGCCGTTTGGCTGCCTTCCTGACCGAAGCAAGGGTCGTTCCGAAGGTTCCTCGCAGTCGCTGAAGCTCCGTCCGCACGGTTGCCGGGCCTGCCCCTGAGATATCGAACCAGCGGCCCCGTAGGCCGTTCAACTGGTCGTCGTCGATCGCCGAACAGCTCGGGTCCTTCTCGATCTCCTCCAGAAACCCGTCGAGCGTGGACTTCAGTTCACGCAGGGCCGTTCGGGAGTCGAGAAACTCAAGGGCGACTGTGGCCTGCCTGATCGTGTCCAGGGCTTCCTCGCCAGCCGGTCCCGTTGCCGCTCGGGAAGCCAGAACCGAGAGCTTCCGGCAGGCCGCCTGCCACTCGTTCCCGTCGGCCGCGCCGTCCGGTCTGTCCGTCGCGTCCGCCCGAGGTTGCAGTTCGGCGAACTCCGTCGCCAGCTCCGGAACGGTTGCGGAAGCAGCCTCGAGGAGGTCGGCATCGTCCATCAGGGTGGCGAGGCAAAAGAGCTGGAGTGTCGTGTCGATGCGCGCCTTCTTCGTGAGTGACGCCCAGTCTTCCACGCGCCGGAGGATTCCTCCGGTCAGCGACTCACGCCACTCGGGTTCGCTCCAGACTGGCTCTTCCGGCCCCGGACCGCCGGCGACGGGGGCGCTGCCGTCCTGGCATCGACCCAACACCTGCACCTCGAGACTGGGCGGCAGAAGCTCCGTCCGGCCGCGCTTGCCCGATCGACCGCTCGGCGCGGACGGGGGAGAGTCCATGTGACGGTCCCAGAGTTCTCGGCGGAGTTCGGGGTCGCCGTAGAAGGCGAGCATCCGCTTGCGATCCCGGTCCGCCTTGCGGCCGCCCTCGGAGTCGGGCGTCCCGATCCGGTCGACCACGTACCGGCTCTCGAGCACGTCCCGCCGGCTGGGGTTCGTCTTTGTGCTGAGGCAGAGTTGCGTTTGCAGAGGCCGTAACCCGCTCAGACAGCGAGGGAGACCCCGCGTGAGCGGTCTTGCACGTTTCTTTTCCGACACTTCAGGGGCCTCCCACACAGTTCGGGATCGGAGATTCTACAGAGGCGCCGACACCACCGGGCGGTCCGATCAGTTCGGCGATGGCGGTTGCTGCACGGCTTGCGATGAGGTGTCAGCGCCGGGACACTTGAAGAAACGCCCCAGTGCCTAGTACGGCCCGAGGCCTCGTTGATACCTTCCCCGGGTGGTTGATCCCACCGCGATACCTGCTTCCGACTCGCCGCCGCTGCGAGCTCCGGCTGGTCCTCGCTCCTACTACGGCTGCCGGCAGGTTCCCATGTCGCCGGAGGAGTACGAGCACTTCGACGGAAGGGTGGAGTGCTGGGAGGCGAGCAGCCAGACGGCCAACGTGCTGCGGGAGCCGACGGGCTTCCAGCATGAGTACTCTTCTCGCCGGCTCGTCGTACTCGTCCATGCGATCGGCGTGATTCGAGGTGCCGCCATCGCCTCGGCCGGGACGGTGGACATCGTGCAACGCGACGCGGACGGACGGAGAGAACTCGTCCTGCGGGCGGACGAGGCGATCTACCTTCGCCCGGAGCGGGACCGCCCCGCCGGGCTGTACGTCGAGGTTGGCTGTGATCCCCTTCCGGATGTCGTTCTTGAGGTCGACTTCTCGACCGATGTCCGTCGGAGTCGTCAGGGCCGGACCAGCAAGCTCGATGACTAGGCGGCTTGGGCCCTGCCCGAGGTCTGGGTCGAAGTGCCGGACTCGGCGAGGCCCCGAGGGCGCCGCCGGTCAGGCCTGACCATCTACCTGCATCGAGGTTCAGGTTACGTGGAAGCGCCCAGCAGCCGTGCATTTCCCGGCTGGACCGCCGTGGAGATTCACCGCGCGCTCAACGAGATGACGGACTCGCCCGAGACGACGGCTGCCTTGCGCCGCGTCGGTCGGTCGATGGGTGAAGCGGGCGGAACCTAGCCCGAACGATTGCTACGGCGCGTAGTACGGGTTCGTACCGGCCGCGTGATCCGTCGTGTCGAGGACGCGCTGGACGGTCGGCACGGCTTCCACGATCGCCTGCTCGACGCCCTGCTTGAGCGTGTAGTCGGCCATGCCGCAGCCCTGGCAACCGCCGCCCATCGTGATGTAGGCGGTCTCGTCCTTGACCTCGAGCAGGGTGACGAAGCCGCCGTGGGCGGCGATCTGCGGGTTGATCTGCTCATCGAGGACGCGCTGGACATCGGCGGCCGGTCCGTCGCCCCAGACCGAGTTGGGGTTGTCGAACTTGAAGCCGCTCTCGGAGAGCCTGGTGACGAAGTCGATGGTGGCGCCGTTGAGGTCCGGAGCGGTCTCGGAGTCCACGAACACCTTGAAGGCGTCAAGCTCGAGGATCTCGTCGTCGGGCCGGGTCTCGTCGAGGCCGACCAGGTCCATCTGGTAGCGGAAACCGCCGCCGCTGCGGCCGGTGATCGCGATGCGGAGCGCCAGGTCGTCGCGCTCTTCGGACTTCATCGCCTCAGCGACCTGCTTCTGCGCCAGTTCGGTGATCGTTAGCATGCGCCGCATTCTAGCTTGAAGGAGAACCCGCTTCATGAGCTTCGAACACCTCCTGCTGTCCCACGAAGGGCCGATCACCCGGCTGACCCTGAACGTGCCGGATCAGTTGAACGCGATGACGCCGGCGATGGGCGCCGAGATCAGGGACGCCGTTCCGCTGATCAACGACCGTGCCGAGACCCGCGTGGTCATCGTCCGCGGGGCGGGCCGGGCCTTCAGTGCCGGCGGCAGTCTGAAGAGCATCCAGGAGGAGGTCAGCGAGGACGCGAACGCCGGCCCGGGCCTCGGCGGCGGCGCGAACTTCTATCGCCTGTACCTCTCGGTGCGGGATCTCGAGGCGCCATCGATCGCCGCGATCAACGGCCATGCCATCGGCGCCGGCCTTTGCTTCGCGCTGGGTTGCGACATGCGCGTGATCCGTACCGGCGCCCGGGTCGGCATGACCTTCGTGAAGCTGGGGATTCACCCCGGGATGGCCGCGACCTGGACTCTGCCGCGCCTGATCGGCCCCGCCCGCGCCGCGGAACTCCTCTACAGCGGGCGGCTCATCGACGCCGCCACGGCGGTCGAGTGGGGGATCGCCAGCCGGGAGGCGGACGAGGACTTCGACCGCGTGGTCGACGACCTCGCCCTGGAGATCGCGGCCGCCGGCCCGATCGCGGTCAAGGCGACCAAGCGCACGGTGCGCGGCACCTTCGAGCGGTCGATCGGCGAGGCGCTCGATCTGGAGAGCGCGGAGCAGGCGGTGACCTTCCGCACCGCCGACGCCCGCGAGGGGGTGCAAGCCTTGACGGAGCGCCGGTCGCCGCGATTCGAGGGCCGGTAAGCTAGCCCCGAAACGCCTCGCATGCTCGGAGTTTCGGCCCAGCCCATCCTCACTATGATCTTTCGCCTCGAAACTTGCTCCGCTGCGTTCCGCGGCGATAGCTCCTAGTCTTATGCCGACCGCGGGTGCCCTGATCATTGGGAACGAGATCCTCAGCGGCAAGGTCGAGGAAGCGAACCTGAGCCTCCTGGCCAGGGAGCTGTTCGACCTCGGGATCGAGCTTCAGAGAGTCGTCGTCTGCCCGGACGACGTCGCCGATATCGCGGCCGATATACGGCGCCTGCGCGACCGGTTCGATTACCTGATCACGAGCGGCGGCGTCGGGCCGACCCACGACGACGTGACGCTCAAGGCGGTCGCGGAGGCGTTCGAGAGGCGACTCGTCCGTTCTCCCGAACTGGTCGCGAAGATCCGCGAGATGGTGGGGGACCGCTGCACCGAGGGCCACCTGCGCATGGCCGACGTGCCGGAAGGCGCGGAACTCGTCAGCACGCCGGATGTGCCCTGGCCATCCGTCGTCATGGAGAACGTGTACGTGTTGCCGGGCGTGCCCCGGATCTTCCGCATGAAACTGCCGATGCTGCGTGCCCGCCTGGCGGCCGGCCGCCGGTTCTACTGCCGGGCGGTCTACACTTCGTGCCGCGAGACGGACATCGCGGAACTGCTCGACCGCGTCGTCGACGCCCACGAGGAAGTCGACATCGGCAGCTACCCGGTGATGGACGGCGACTACCGGGTCAAGCTGACCGTCGACAGCCGCAGCCGTGGCGCCGCGGACCGCGCCCTGGAGGCGCTGGTCGAGGCGTTGCCGGCCGGGGCAGTTGTACGAGTGGACGGCGGCGCCCGTGTCGCCGGCAGCCGCTGAACGCCCCACCAAACGAAGGAGAAACGTCGATGATCGAGCGAAAGCGTGGCCGGTCGCACCCGTACCCTGCAGGTCTGCCAGCCGTCGCGGCGGCTCTGGTCGCCGGCTTGCTGGCGGCGGCGGGCGTTCACGCCCAGGAATACGACGCCGGCGTCGAGTTGCTGCCCGAATGGACCTACGAGCTGACTGAGGTCCTGCCCGAGGATCCGGCGGTGCTCACCGGCGAACTGGACAACGGTCTCCGCTACTACGTCAGGCAGAACGGCCGGCCCGAGAACCGCGCTTTCCTGCGGCTCGTCGTCCGCGCCGGTTCGGTGCTCGAGGACGACGACCAGCTCGGTCTGGCCCACTTCGTCGAGCACATGGCGTTCAACGGCACGAAGAACTTCGAGAAGGCGGAGCTGCTCGACTACCTGCAGAGCATCGGCATGCGCTTCGGGGCGGACGTCAACGCGTACACCAGCTTCGACGAGACGGTCTACATGCTGGAGGTGCCGACGGACGACCCGGACATACTGGACAGGGCGCTTCTGGTGCTCGAGGACTGGGCGTCCGCCGTCTCCTTCGACGACGAGGAGATCGAACGCGAGCGCGGCGTCGTGATCGAGGAGTGGAGGGGCGACCGGGGCGCCGGAGCGAGGCTCCGCGACGCCGAGATCCCCTATCGCTTTCACGGCTCGCGCTACGCCGAGCGGCTGCCGATCGGCGATCCGGAGATGCTGCGCGAGGTTCCGCCGCAGCGGCTGCGGGACTTCTACCGGGACTGGTACCGGCCGGACCTGATGGCCGTCGTCGCGGTCGGCGATTTCGACGCGGAAGCGATGGAGGCGGAGATCAGCCAACGCTTCGCCGGCCTCAAGGGGCCCGACGAGCCGCGCGAACGCTTCGAGGCGGAGATTCCGTCCCACGAGGAGACTCTGGTTTCCATCTTCACCGATCCCGAGTTGACGCGTTCTTCGATTTCGGTTGCCTTCAAGGGCGAAGCGGACGACTTCGTCACCGTGGCCGACTACCGGGAGCGGCTGGTTCGCGGTCTCTACAACGGCCTGCTGAACAACCGGTTGGCCGAGCGTGCCGAAGAGGCCGATCCGCCCTTCATCGGCGCCACGAGCACCCGCGGCACGCTGGCCCGGACCCGGAGCCTCTACCTGCTCCGGGCCGGGGCCCGGGAGGGCGCCGAAGTCCGGGCCCTCGAGGCGCTGCTCACCGAATCGGAGCGTGCCCGCCGCCACGGCTTCGAGGAGAGCGAACTGGAACGGGCCCGGGTGAACACGCTGCGCTCGATGGACCGCGCCTACGACGAACGGGACAAGACCCACTCCGCCGCCTACGCCGGCGAGTACCAACGGAACTTCCTGAGCGACGAGCCGTTCCCGGGGATCGCCTACGAGCGCGAACTGGCCCGCCGCTACGTCCCAGGGATCACGCTCGCCGAAGTGAACCGGGTCGCCGACGAGTGGATCCACGACGAGGATCGCGTCATTCTCGCCAGCGGTCCGCAGAAGGAGGGCCTGGAGCCGCCGGTCGAGGAGGAACTCCTGGCCGTGTTCGACCGGGTCGGCGAGCTGGAGGTGGCGGCCTACGAGGACGATGTCGGCGAGGGCGCCCTGGTGCCTGTTCCGCCGATCCCGGGCCGGATCGTGGAGCGATCGGCGATCGAGGAACTCGGCGTCACCGAGTGGCGGCTGTCGAACGGCGTCCGCGTGGTCCTGCGGCCGAGCGACTTCAAGAACGACGAGGTTCTGATCTCGGCCTTCAGCCCGGGGGGCGCCTCGCTGGTTTCGGACGAAGACTGGCTGGAGGCGAACCTGGCGACCTCGGTGGTGCAGCTCTCCGGCTCGGGGAGTTTCAGCCTCACCCAGTTGAACAAGGCGCTGGCGGGCAAGGTCGCGCGGGTCGGTCCGGTCATCGGGCCCCTGTTCGAGGGCTTCAGCGGCCGGGGCTCGCCCAAGGACCTGCAGACGCTGTTCGAGCTGATCTACCTGAGCGGGACATCGCCCCGCCGGGATGCCGAGGCCTACGAGTCCTTCCTTACCCGTCAGGGTGCGCTGCTGCGCAACCAGAGCGCGATGCCGCAGTACACCTTCCTCAAGACGTTTGTCGAGATCCTGAGCCAGAACCACCCGCGGCGCCGGATGATCACCGAGGAGATGCTGGGAGACCTGGATCAGGACCGGATCTTCGCCGTCTACGAAGACCGCTTCCGCGACTTCTCCGACTTCACCTTTTTCCTCGCCGGCAGTTTCGAACTCGAGGCGATCGAACCGCTCGTCGAGACCTGGCTGGGCGGTCTCCCGTCGACCGGTCGCGAAGAGGTTTGGCGAGACGTCGGAGTTCGGACTCCCGAGGGCCTCATCGAACGGACGGTGTACAAGGGGCTCGAGGACCAGAGCCAGGTCGCCCTGGTGTTCAACGGACCCTTCGAGCAGAGCCAGTTGAACCGGTACCGGCTGAACTCGATGGTTTCGCTGCTGCGGGACCGTCTGCGGGAGCGCCTGCGGGAGGAACTCGGCGGTACCTACGGTGCGAACGTGTCGGGAGGGGCCGAGAGGATCCCGGTTTCGCAGTTCTCCGTGCAGATCCTGTTCGGCTGCGATCCGGCCCGCGTCGAGGAGATGCTCCAGGCGGTCCAGGAGGAGATCGAAGGCCTCCGGACGGAACTCGCCACGGACGAGGAAGTCGGCCAGATCCGGGAACAGCAGCGACGGGGCCGCGAAACGGCGAAGGAAACGAACGGCTTCTGGCTGGGAGTGCTGCAGACCGTGTACCAGTACGACGACGATCCATTGAGCATCCTTACCTACGAGGAACTGTTCGAAGAACTTGACGCGGAGATGATCCGCGGCGCCGCCGTGGACTACCTCGGCGGCGAGAACCGGGTCCAGGTGCTGCTGCTGCCGGAGGCGGCCGAAGCGCCCAACGACAGCGCCGGCGAGGAAACCGCTGAGCCGGCCGCGGCAAGGGAGGCAGCGTGAACCGAACGAGAACGGAATCCGGACGCCACAAAGGGCGCGTCGTGCTGCGGGCCGCGATCTGGTGCCTCCTGACGGCGGTGTCATGCGTACTGCCGGCGAGCGAGCCGGAGTGGCCGAACTGGCGAGGACCCGAGCGAAACGGCTATAGCGCCCACACCGGGCTGCCCACCGAATGGGGGCACGACGGCGACACGGAGCGGAACATCGTCTGGAAGCTGGCGCTGCCGGACCGTTCCGGGTCGACCCCGATCGTGGTCGGCGACATCGTGTTCCTGAACGTCGCCGAGGGCGACGACCTGTCGCTGTGGCGCGTCGACGCCGGTTCGGGGGACGTGGTGTGGCAGCGGTCGATCGGCGGCGGCAACCGCTTCCAGCGCAAGCACAACATGTCGTCGCCGTCTCCGATCACCGACGGCGAGCGGGTCTGGGTCCTGACGGGAACCGGCGCCCTGCAGGCCTACGACTTCGACGGCAACCAGCTCTGGGCGCGGGAACTCGAACAGGACTACGGCGCCTTCGGCCTGAACCACGGCTACGGTTCATCCGCCCTGCTCTGGCGGGATGTGCTCTACGTGCCGGTGCTGCACGGCATGAAGACGGACGACCCCTCGTACCTCCTGGCCATCGACGCTGCCTCGGGCGAGACGATCTGGCGGCAGGAGCGGCCGACGAACGCCCGGATGGAGTCGCCGGACGCCTACATCACGCCCGCCCTGGTCGAGAGCGGCGACGGCCACGTCCTCGTGCTGAACGGGGGCGACGTCGCCACCGGCCACGATCCGGAGGACGGCCGCGAGCTCTGGCGCGTGGAAGGCTTCAACCCGAGGAACAGCCCGATGTACCGGGTCGTCGCGTCGCCGGTGGCCGCGGGCGACCTGGTCTTCGTTCCCACCCGCGTCAGTCCCATGAAGGCGTTGCGACTCGGAGACGACGGCGATCCGGAGATCCTCTGGGAGACCGACCGCGGACCCGACGTGCCGACGCCCGCGACGGACGGCGAGACGCTCTACCTGCTCCGCGACAACGGCCTCCTGTCGCGGCTCGACGCCAGGACCGGCGCGCCGGACTGGGAGAACCAGCGTCTCGAGCCGGGCACCTACAGCGCCTCTCTCCTGGTTGCCGACGGCAAGGTCTACGCGACCAGCGAGGACGGCGTGACCACGGTGGTCCGGGACGGGCCCGAGTTCGAGATCCTCGCGAAGAACCAGGTCCAGGGCTTCACCCTGTCGTCGCTTGGCGTGGCGCCCGGGAGGCTCTATCTGCGGACCGACAGCTTCCTTTACTGCATCGTCGAACCGTAGCGCGGAGGCCCGGGGCCGGCGAGTTATGATCGCCTGCCGCGCCTGTCCGGTGCGCCAACTTTCCGGCTCGCCCACGAGGTACCGTCGATGAAGAACCGCCTGCTCATTGCCCTGCCGGCCTTTGCCCTGCCGGCGCTCGTCCTGCTGCTCGCCTGTGGCGGCGGTGGCAACGGAGCGGACGGCGGATCCGCGGCGCCCCGGTTTCTCAGCATGGGGACGGCGCCGGTCGGCGGCGCCTTCCCGGTCGTCGGCGGGGCGATTGCCGAAGTGCTGAACGACAACCGCGGCGAGAACAACTGGCGGGTCCAGCCGCGCGGCACGAAAGGCTCGCAGGAGAACATCCGACGGCTCGCGCGCGGCGAGCTGGAACTCGCCATGTCGAACTCGGCCATCAGCTACTTCGCGGTCCTGGGGGAATCGGGCTGGGAGCAGAGCTACGAGATCCGCGCGGTCGCCACGCTGGCGCCGAACATCGCGACGTTCATCGCCAAGGCCGACTCGGGCCTCGCCGCCATGAGTGACCTGGCGGGCAAGCGGGCGATGGTCGGCGTCGCCGGCGCCGGCTTCGAGATGTTCGTCGAGCCCCTGCTGGCGGCGCATGGCGTGACCTACGACGACTTCACCCAGGTCTACGGCACCCAGAGCGGTGCGGTCGACATGCTGGGCGATGGCTCGATCGACGCCGCCTTCCTCGGCGGCGCGGTGCCGACCGGGGCCGTGACCCAGGCCAGCAGCACCCACGACATCGTCTTCCTGCCGTTCGACGAGGAGAAGCGGCAGGAGCTCGCGCGCGACTATCCCTTCTTCCAGCTCGCCACGATTCCCGCCGACGCCTACTCGGACCTCACCGAGGACTACCCCGGCCTCAACGTCGGTTCGATGCACCTGATCACCTACGCCGACGCGGACGAGGAACTCGTCTACCAGGTCACAAAGACGATGTGGGAGAACCGCCAGGCAATCGCCGAGAAGCACCCCGCGGGCCGGGCGATCAACGAGGCGAACGTCGCTCGCAACACCGGCACGCCGTTCCATCCGGGGGCGGAGCGCTACTACCGCGAGATCGGTATCTGGCCCGAAGCGGGCGGTTGAGCGAAGCCGCCGAGCGTACGCGCCGGGGCCTGATCGGGGCACTCGGCGTCGCCCTGTGCTTCTTCGTTCTGCTCGAGGTGAACTTCGGGCTGCTGCTGCCGCAGTCCTCCCTGGCCGTGTTCGTCGGTCTCGGGTTGCTGCTCTGCTTCCTCGCGTTTCCGGTTCATCCGAAGCTGGGATCGAACCCCTGGCTGCGGGGCCTGGACCTGCTGTTCGGTCTGATGGCCCTGGCGGTCTGCGCCTACGTCGTGGTGCAGACGGAACCGGCTTTCGAGCATCTGTGGTCCGGCGGCAGGTCCCTCGGCAACCGGGCCGGCATCGAGACCACGGCGGACATCGGCCTCGGCCTGGTCGGCCTCCTGCTCGTGCTCGAGGCCGCCCGGCGGAGCATCGGCTGGATCGTTCCCGCCCTGGGCCTGACCTTCGTCGCCCACACTCTCTACTGCTACTTCAGCCTGCGCAACGGCTGGGCGCTGCTGCCGGACTGGCTGTTTCCCCACGCCGGCCAGAGCCCCCGCGACGTGGTCGGCACGACGTTCCTGCAGAGCCTGGGCGTGTTCGGCCCCGCGGCGTCGGTCATGTTCCGCTACGTCTTCCTGTTCGTCGTGTTCGGCGCCTTTCTCGAGATGTCCGGCGCGACCCAGTTCATCATGCGCTTCGCGGAGCGGGTGTTCGGTACCAGGCCCGGCGGACCCGCGAAGGTGGCGGTGCTGAGCAGCGGACTGCTGGGCTCCCTTTCCGGCAGCGCGGTGGCGAACGCCGTGACGACCGGCGCCTTCACCATTCCCATGATGAGGAGCAACGGCTTCAGGCGGCACGTCGCGGCGGCGGTCGAAGCGGCGGCCGCGTCCGGAGGCGCCCTGGTGCCGCCCGTCATGGGCGCCGGCGCCTACATGATGCTCGAGATCGTCGAGCCCCAGGTCACCTTCCTGCAGATCGTGCAGGCGGCCCTGCTGCCGGCCATCCTCTTCTACCTCTCGCTCTTCCTCATCGTCCACTTCTACTCCCGGCGCGTCGGTACGCCTGAGCGTGAGAGCGAGCCGCCTCCGGTGCGGCGCTTCGACGCGCTGGTCTTCATCGCCGGCCTCGCCACCCTGATTCTGCTCCTGCTGCTGCGGTTCTCGCCGTTCCGCGCGGTGACCGGGGCGCTGATCGTCATCCTGGTGCTCGCGGTGCTGCGACCGGAGATCGACCTGCCGCGCCGGCTGCGCCGCCTGGCCCTCGGCTGTTTCGCCGGCGTGGCGCTTCTGCACCAGGTGATCTGGGGGGAACTTCCGGCGGACCCGTCGTTCCGGCAGGTCTTCGAGTCCTGGCTCTCGTCCGGCATCGTGGCGATGTTCGGGTTGATGGCGTTCGGCCTGATCCACCGCGTCTTCCGGCCCCACATCCTCGGCGCGCTGACCCAGGCGGCGCGCAACGGGATTCCGCTGGTCGCCGCCAGCGCCTGCGTCGGCGTGGTCATCGGCATCGTCCAGCAGACCGGCATCGCGGCGGACTTCTCGGCGGCGATCAAGGGCGTCGTGGCGACGAACCTGTTCCTGGCCCTGCTCGGCATCATGGTCACGTCGCTCGTTCTGGGCATGGGGGTGCCGTCCGTCGTCTGCTACCTGCTGATGGCGACTCTGATGGGCTCCCTGCTCTCGGAGCTCGGGGTCATTCCCCTGGCGGCGCACCTGTTCATCTTCTACTTCGGGATGATGTCGATGGTGACGCCGCCGGTGGCGCTCGCGGCCTACGCGGCTTCCAGTCTCGCCCAGGCACCGGTCATGCCGACCGCGCTGGCGGCGTTCCGCTTCGCCCTGGTCGGCTTCACCCTGCCCTTCATGTTCATCTACCGGCCCGCGCTGCTGCTGATGGACGAGGGAGGGGCGAGTCTCTTCGCGTCCGGAGCGGCGGGCCTGCCGCCGTTGATGCTCGCGCTCGGCGCCGCCGTCGTCGGCATCGTGGCCCTGGCCTCCGGGATCGGCGGCTACCTGCGATCCGAGCTCACCCTGCCGCTGCGGGTTCTCATGCTGGTCGCGGCCGCCCTGCTCCTGGTTCCCGATCTCGGCGGTCCGACCCTCGGGCTCGTCGTCAACGGCGTTGGCGCCCTGCTGTTCGTGGCGCTTCTGGTACTGAACCGGCCTGACCCCGGCTCTGGTCCCGCGACTAGTCCAGGAACGTGAAGCGGTTCGCCTTCAGCTCGTAGCGGGGGAGCGAACCGGCGTCGGCGATCCGGACGGGAACCCGCAGGCTGAGCCGCTCCTCGAAGAGGTCCTGGAGCCGGGACCTGAGACGCCGGGCGTCGGCGCCAGTCTCGGGGTCGACCTCCAGCTCGACCTCGGCCATCTGGCGGCTTCGCCGCACGGTGGCGCTGTATTCGACGACTCCGCCGGCCTCCCGGACCAGGGCGTCGACGGCGCTCGGATAGACGTTGATGCCGCGGACGATGAACATGTCGTCGGCGCGGGCCAGCACGCCGCCGTCCAGGTACATCGTCGGCCGGCCGCTTGGACAGCCCGCGGCGCAGAGACGGCCGACGTCGCCAGTGCGGTAGCGGACGACCGGACTGCCGATCCGCCCCAGGTTGGTCAGCACGAGCTCCCCGAGGACCGGCTCGGCGGGCTCGCTCGCCGCGGGATCGACCGGTTCGAGCGGCTCACCTGTCGCCGGGTCGAACCACTCGACGATGAACTCGTCCTCCAGGACGTGCAGGTTCTCGCCGACACCGCAGGGGCAACCCCAGGCGCCCACCTCGGTGGCGCCGGCGTGGTCGAAGACCCGGGCGCCGTATCCGGCGGAGAGCTGTTGCTTGACCGCGGGCACGCCGCCGCCCGGTTCGCCGCCGTGGATCGTCCGCTCGAGGGAGCTCGCGGCCAGGTCGAGGCCGAGCGCCTCCGCCGCCTCCAGGAGGCGCAGGCCATAGGTCGGCGTCGCCACGAGCACCGTCGCGCCGTCGTCCAGCATCACCCGGAGGCGCTGCTCGGTGCTGAGGTGGCCGGCCGGCATGACCAGGCAGCCGAGCTGCTGCGCCGCCTCGAACGCGGTCCAGAATCCGACGAAGGGGCCGAAGCCGAACGCCACGAAGACCCGGTCGGCCGCTTCGACGCCGGCGCCCTTGTAGGTCTCCAGCCAGCAGTCCAGGAACCACTGCCAGCTCGCCGGCGTGTCCAGCCAGCGGAGCGGCGTGCCCGTCGTGCCGGAAGTGCGGTGGACGCGGACGTAGCGTTCGAGAGGGAAGGTGAGGTTCGTTCCCCAGGGCGCGTTCGCCTCCTGGTCGCGGGCGAGTTCCTCCTTCGTCGTGAACGGCAGGTCAGCCAGGTCGTCGAGCGTGGGCGGCGACTCGAAGCCGGCGGCCCGCCACTTCGCCCTGTAGAACGGGTTGTGGCGATGGACCTGCTCGGCCATGCGGCCGAAGCGATCCGCCTGCCGTGCCCGGAGCCGCTGGCGCCTCCGCGCCAACCGGTCGGTCAACGTCGCGGTTCCTCGGTGACGGGAGGCCCCGGGTCGACAGCCGAGTCCACGTCGACCTCATCGCGGAAGCGCACCTCGATCCGGTAGGCCTCCACGTCCTCGCCGAACTGCGAGAGCAGGAAGGCGCGCACGAAGTCGGCGGTCCGGCGGCGGCCGAGCTCGCGCACGAGGGCGATGTTCTCGCCCGCGCGGGCGGCCAACTGGTCCGTGATGCGGAGTCGGAGCTGCTCCAGGACCGCCTCTTCGTCGCGCAGGATCGAATCTCCCTGAACGCGATACTCGATCGCCGAGGCGTCCACGGCCGGCCGGTTGGCTCGCACGCCGGGCGCCAGGACGTGGACCGTCGTTCCCTCGAGTGTCAGCGACCACTCGTCCTCCAGGTCGAGGTAGTAGGTGTAGCGGACCGGGACGCGCGCCTCGACGACCACATCGGGCAGCCTGAGGCGGCCCCAGAGCAGGCTGGCCGAGTCCGTGCGCTCCAGCACCTCCGTCTGGTCGAGGGAGGCGAACTGGAGAAAGGCGCTGCCCGAAACCTCCGTGGCGTAGCTCACGAAGGACGTCTGGACGCTGCCGGTCCGGAAGGCCTGGGCGATGCGCTCCACGCTCTCCACCGCGGCGCGGCCGATCTCCCGGCCGCTTTCGACGATGTCGCCGGGCACCTGGGTCAGGCGGATGATCACGTAGCCGACGACGATGACCACGACCATGCCCAGGATCAGCGTGATGAAGCCGAGCCGCCACAGCATCTGGCTGCGCGGATTGCGCGGGCCGCGGCCAGGAGGACCGCCCTGCTCTCGGGGTGTCTCGACCATCGAAGCGCAGTCTATGTCCGACCTGCGGGCTACCTGCTAGCCTCGCGCGCGTTTCGCTCTCGCGAACCTCGACGGAGACTCAAGACCCTGGAGACCGGACCATGGAACTAGGACTGCTCGCCGGCGCCTTCGGCAGCCAGATCACCATCGACATCGATCGCATTCGGCAGGCGGAAAGCGCCGGCTTCACGTCGGTCTGGACCGCGGAGGCCTACGGCTCCGACGCCGTGTCCACGGCGTCCTGGATTCTGGCCCAGACGGAGAAGATCAAGGTCGGGACGGCGATCATGCAGATGCCGGCCCGCAGCCCGGCGATGACCGCGATGACCGCCATGACCCTGAACCAGCTCTCCGGCGGGCGCTTCCTGGTCGGCCTCGGACCGTCCGGCCCGCAGGTCATCGAAGGCTGGCACGGCGTCGCCTACGGCCGGCCGCTGACGCGCACGAAGGAGTACATCGAGATCATGCGCAAGGTCTTCGCCCGCGAGGCGCCGGTGACCCACGAGGGCTACCACTACCAGTTGCCCTACCGCGGCGAGGACGGAACGGGTCTCGGCAAGCCGCTCAGGAGCATCCTGGCGGCGGACACCTCGATCCCGATCTACACGGCCTCGATCAGCCCGAACGGGCTGGCGTGCAGCGCCGAGGTCGCGGACGGCGTTTTCCCGATCTGGATGAACCCCGAGCGCTACGACCTGATCGAGGACGCCCTCGAACGCGGCTTCGCGGCCGCCGGCAACGGCAAGAGCCTGGAGGACTTCAAGGTCATGCCCTTCGTTACCGTCGTCATGGGCAACGACGTGGAGCAGTGCCGCACGCCGGTCAAGCAGAGCATGGCCCTGTACATCGGCGGCATGGGCGCGCGCGACAAGAACTTCTACAACGACTACGCCAAGCGCCTCGGCTACCCGGACGACGCGAAGCGGATCCAGGACAACTTCCTCGGTGGCAAGAAGAGCGAGGCGGTCGGCGCCGTGCCCGACGCCCTGGTCGACGACGTCGCCCTGGTCGGCCCGCGGGAGCGGATCGTGGACCGGCTCGCGGCCTGGAAGGAAGCCGCCGGCAACGGCCAGGTCGCATCGATGGTGCTCGGCTGTCGGCAGCCGGAGGCGCTGGAGGCGATCGCGGAGGCGGTGCTGTAGGCCGGAAGTGCGTCTTTCCTGGAACGAGGTAAGGGTCCGCGCCGCGGCGTTCGCCGAGGAATGGCAGGACGCGGAGTACGAGAAGGGAGAAACGCAGAGCTTCTACAACGACTTCTTCGAGGTCTTCGGGGTTAAGCGCAGTTCGGTAGCGCGCTACGAGGAACACGTTCAAAAGCTGGACGACAGGAGCGGGTTCATTGACCTCTTCTGGCCCAGCAAACTAATCGTGGAGCAGAAGAGCGCCGGGCGAGATCTGGCTAAGGCCTACGGTCAGGCGGGGGAGTACTTCGATGCTCTCGCGGAACGCGAGCGGCCGCGTTACATCCTGGTCAGCGACTTCCAGACGTTCGAGCTGCACGATCTCGGTGAGCGAGCGGTCACGAGATTCAACCTCGAGGATTTTCGCGACCACGTTGAGAGCTTCGGCTTCATCCTCGACGTCGAGCGCCGGGTGTTTCGCGACCAGGACCCGGCGAACGTCGAAGCGGCCGAACTGGTCGGCAGGGTCCACGACGCGCTTGCGGCAGCCGGTTACTCCGGGCATGATCTTGAGCGCTTCCTGGTCCGGCTCGTGTTCTGTCTCTTCGCGGACGACACGGGCATTTTCGAGCCCCGCGACAGCCTGTTCGACCTCCTGGAGAGCCGAACCAGTCAGGACGGCGCCGACTTCGGTCTCTGGCTCTCGCAGTTGTTCCAGGTCCTGAACACCCCTCCCGAGGCACGCCAGGCGACGCTGGACGAGGACCTCGGCCGCTTCCCCTACGTCAACGGTGATCTGTTCGCCGGGGCGCTGACCATCCCGTCCTTCGACTCCTCGATGCGGCGGGCGGTGCTTGACGCATGCAGCTTCGACTGGTCCACGATCTCGCCCGCGATCTTCGGGGCCCTCTTCCAGTCCGTGATGGATCCGGCTGAGCGGCGGGCTCAGGGGGCGCACTACACGACCGAGAAGAACATCCTGAAGGTCATCGAGCCTCTCTTCCTGGACGACCTGCGTGCCGAGTTCGAGCGCCTCAAGGCCCGGAAGGACGGTCGACGAGCGTTCGAGTTGAGGCGGTTTCAGAAGAAGCTGGGTGAACTGAATCTCTTCGATCCAGCCTGCGGCTGCGGCAACTTTCTCGTCATTGCCTACCGGGAACTCCGTCTCCTCGAACTGGCGGTATTGAAGGAGCTGTACGCCGGCAGTCGCCAGTTGGAAGTACTTGTCGACCGAATGTCCGTACTCGATGTCGACCAGTTCTACGGAATCGAACTCGGCGACTTTCCCGCCCGTATCGCCGAGACTGCGCTGTGGATGATGGATCACATCATGAACTACCAGCTCAGTCTGGAGTTCGGCCAGACGTACACGAGGATCCCGCTAGCGAAGTCACCGAACATCGTTCAAGGGGACGCCCTTGAGACCGACTGGGCTGACGTGTTGCAACCCGGGAAGTGCGACTACGTCTTCGGCAACCCGCCGTTTCGGGGAAAGAGCCAGCAGAGCAAGAAGCAAGCCGCCCAAGTGCGCCGAGTGGCCGAACTCGGAAGGCAAGGGGGCACTCTTGACTATGTGGCCGCCTGGTTCATCAAGGCAGGAGCCTACGTCAGCCAATCTGGCAAACCTGTCCGGATCGGACTTGTTGCGACCAACTCCGTGACTCAGGGTGAGCAGGTCGGCCTCCTGTGGCCAGTTCTCTTCGACAGGTTTGGCCTTGAGCTCGCTTTCGCCCATCGGACGTTTGCCTGGGGGTCGGACGCCCGAGGGAAGGCCCACGTCCATGTCGTAATTGTGGGGCTTGACCGGCGCCCGGACGCGCGTCCCGTCAAGCGCCTGTTCAGCTACGCGGATGTCAACGGCGAGCCCGACGAGCAGCGTTGTCGGGCTCTTTCGCCGTACCTGTTTGACGCGAGCAGGATGACGGACCCACGTCTGACCGTTCAGAAGGTCAGCCGTCCCATCAATGGGCTTCGTCGTCTCAAGACCGGTGTTCAGATGATCGACAACGGACTCCTGACCTTTACCGGTGAGGAACGCGAGGAGTTTCTCGTCCATGAACCGGGCGCGGCGAGGTTCTTCAGGCGCTACATCGGAGGCGACGAGTACATCAACGGCTTCCATCGGTGGATTCTGTACTTGGCGGAAGCGTCGCCGGCCGAACTCCGGCGGCTTCCGCGAGTGGCGGAGCGGGTCGCTGCGGTTCGGCGCTATCGCGCATCCCGTTCGCGGGAGAGCACGGTGAGGATGGCTAGCTTCCCGACTCGAGTTGGGGTTGACGACAGACTCGCGGAGCCGTTCCTGGTGTTGCCCAACACGAGCTCGGAGCGACGAGACTACATCCCAATCGGCTGGCTTACGCCCGAGGTCGTGGCGAACCAGAAGCTCAGGATTCTGCCGAAAGCGACTCTGGCTGACTTCGCCCTGCTGACGTCCGCCATGCACATGGCGTGGATGCGAACCGTCACGGGACGGATGAAGAGCGACTACATGTACTCCGTCGGCGTCGTTTACAACACGTTTCCAACACCGGTGGGTTTCTCGGAACCCGGCGAGTCACCGATGTCGCGGCTGAGTCCGCTGGCCCAAGCGGTGCTCGACGCACGCTCGGAACATCCCGACGCGACCCTTGCCGATCTCTACGACCCCGACCTCATGCCCGCTGCTCTGAGAAGGGCGCATCAGCACCTTGACCGGGCCGTTGACCGGCTCTACCGCCCTGAGCGCTTCAAGAGCGAGAACGACCGTCTGGAGCACCTCTTCGGACTGTACGAGCGGATGCGGGCTCCGATTACAGCCGAGGCGGCTCGCGGAAGGAAGAGTAGGCGTCGGAGGCGGCTGCCCACGAGGCGGTAGGTAGCCGAGCGTGGTCGGGAGGGTGCGGGTTCTCCACTGGGTCCTTCAGCCTGTCCATAGCCACATGAGCATAAGATGATTCGAGCACGGAATCCGCCTTGGTCCATGAAGGTGTCGGTCGCGTGCCCAACAGGATCTCCTACCCGCCTGCGAGGAACCCATTGACCCGAGTCACGATTCTCAAGCAGCCGGGCGACGTACTCCCCTACGTCGACCAGATTGTCGCCGCGGCAGATGCCCATACCAGGGAACTCGGGTTTTTCACGCCAACGGTCTATCGGCAGTCAGCGCGCAGGCGTCGGCTCTGGGTCGCGACGCGGCCGGGCAGTGGGGAAGTGGCGGGATTCCTCCGTTTCGGAGGCACTCACCAGCAGTTGAAGGTGTTTCAGATCTTCACGCTCGATACCGCACGACGACAAGGTGTGGCGGGACGCATGCTCAACGAGTTGGTGCGCTACGGCGAACAGCAGTCGGTCCTCAGTATCACGGCCCGCGTGGCCGCAGACCTCGCGGCGAATCAGTTCTGGGTACGCCACGGCTTCGCGCTCCACCGCACCGAACCCGGCGGCAGGACGACGAACCGGGAGATCAACGTCTACCTTAGGGAACTCGACGTTCCGTCGCTCTTCGGCAGGGCGTCCCCGCTGGACGAAAGCCCGCCGCCCGCCGCCGAGGCGATCACGTTCCGCGACAAGCCACGACTTCCGGCGCGTCGCTGGGTGCTTGACCTGAATGTCGTGTTCGACGCCCTGAGGCAGCGCGACCGGGGGCAGTCGTTGTGGCTGCTTGGAGCAGCCCCCATCGTCGTCACTGCTGAACTGATACGCGAGTTGGAGAGGACGTCCACCGAACCAGACGACGACTTCCTCCGAGCCGCTCGCAGCCTCCCCCGCCTTCCAGAACCCCCGGCAGATCAGGTTGCCCGGCTGACGAGTGCTCTGCGGGACTCGATGGGGCTGACCTCCGATGCCACCAGCAAGCGTGGCATCACGGACACTTCCGATCTGTGTCATCTCGCGGCGTGCATCTACCACCGCGCATACGGCTTTGTCACGCGGGACGGCCGGATCCTCTCGCATGCCGAGGTGCTACGGGATCAGTACGGCCTCAGGGTCGCCACACCGGCGGACTTGGCGCCATCGGATTCCGGTGCCGGCGACGCCGGCGCGTCGACGGTCACCGCCGAACTCGACCACAGGCTCCTGACTGGAGGTTCGCTGAATGACGACGATCGTGCAGCCTTGGCGAACTTCCTTGAGCGCCTCGGCCTACCGGCTGACCGCAGGGATGCCGTCTTGAATCCGGGCACGACTCAGCAGCCCGCGGAACAGCGCGTGGTCAGACTAGGCGACAGGATCGTCGGGGTCGCCTCGTTGGCGCCTCCGACCATCCTGGGCCAGCCGTGGATCGCCCATGTATACGTCGAAGAATCTCGCCCCGAGTCGCAGGTTACGGCCGAGCATCTGTTCGACTGGCTAATAGGGCCCCGTACCTTCGGCAAGCTCTACCGAATCGATCTGCATTCGGAAGCTGGGAAACTCACGACGAAACAGGTTGCGCTCGATTGCGGCTTCCGTCGGGTACAAACAGACAATGGCGGGCCGGACGCGACACTCTCGAAGCTGGTCTACGGCGGCTTCTTGCTGCCAGATGGTTGGCGGAACTTCTCGGCCGACTTCAAGGAGCAAACAGGGCTTCGGTTGGCGCCGAGCATGCCCACGTGGAGCGAAGCAAGCGGCAAGGGCATCGAGATCAGCCAAGCGGAGGCCGCGGGCAATCGCACCCCTCTCTTCGACTTCGAGACTCTCATCTCTCCGGGCCTTCTGCTCCCCGTCGGCCGCACGGGCGTCGTGGTGCCGGTCCGGCCAAGCTACGCGGAGCAACTCCTTCCGCCCACCGTCAAACAGTCGTCGCTTCTGCCGGACCGAGAGGCAGCTCTCCGGCTTGAACGGGCGTACTTCTTCCGTGCCGGCCGGCACGGGCTCCTGCCTCGCGGAACGATCGTCGTCTTCTATCTCAGTGAGCCGAGGATGGAAGCGGCTGCTGTGGCTCGGGCGACGTTCTCGGCTACCCTCTCGAAGGAGGAGGCCGTCGCAACCCTCAGCCGCCAAGGCGTCCTGACCTCCGCCGACATCGAAACGCGTGCGGACGCTGAGGGGCGAGTAACCGCGTTCACCTTCGACAGCCTGACGGGCATCCCGCACCCCGTCTCCTACAGCGAACTCAAGAGGCTGGATTGCGTCGGTCCCGCGAACTACGTCGCGGCGGAACCGATCTCGCACGACCAGCTCCTTAGGATCGTGCTAGCGGGATTAGGAGAACTGGACTCATGACGGACATCCTCATGTCGGTTAAGCCGCCATACGTCGACATGCTCATCTCGGGCTTCAAGACGGTCGAGATCCGCAAGCGACCAGTTCGGGCGCCCGCTGGAGCAAGAATCTGGATCTACGCAACGAGTCCGCGCCGGCAGGTCGTGGCGTCGGCTCGGCTTGAAGGAGTCGCATTGGAAGCGCCGGACGAGATCTGGCATGCGTTCGGCGACCGAGTCGGCATCGACCGCCGGGAGTTCGATGCCTACGTCGGAGACGCCGAACTCGTCACCGCGCTGACTCTGACCGAAGTAACCGAACTCGATGCGCCTCTTTGCGCGCGGAGCGAGGTGCCGGCGTTCCGCCCGCCGCAGTCCTACGCGTTCCTCCACGACGCCGAGCTCCTGGCGGCGTTGGAGGCGAGGTGTAGCACGGAGCGCTCAGGAGACGTCGGCCCAGCGACCATCCCTCGGTCCAACCGCTAGCACTAGCTATAGCTAGGGCTAGAGCAGGACGTGCATGGCGTTTCCTACCGCCGAAACGGCCGGTTTCTAGTCGTCCTCTAGCCCGAGAACGCGACGGCTGAGGTCCGGGTCGTCGATCGCCGCGAGCATCGCGGCGGCCTCTTCCGGCGGTGCATTCTTGATCCCCATCCGGCGCCGGGTTTCCTCCCACTTCTTGAAGTCGAAGCCGCCCTTGCGCTTTCGCGGCGTGCAGCGGACCATCTCGGCCGCGGGTTCGCCGTTCTTCGTGATGACGACGCGCTCCCCGTTCTGTGCCGCCCTCACGAGTTCTGAGAAACGGGCCTTGGCCTTTGTGATCGCGACTTCCATGGCTTACCTTCCGCATGCGGAAGCGTACTGCACCGTGGCGATCGGACGGCGCCCTACTTCCGGCCGACGATGACCGTGATCCCGACTTCGTGCCAGACGCAGTCGGTCGCGAAGCCGGCTGCCGCGACGGCTGCCAGCTCGTCTTCGATCGGGAAGTAGGTGTCCTCCTCCGACCAGTCCTCGAAGTGCTCGAAGGCGCGCCGCTCGTCGATGCCGTTGGCCACGAGGTGGTCGGCCCAGCCGCGCCAGGTTGCTTCCCGGGCGGCGGGCTCCCTGGGCATCGTGGCGTCCGCGTTGACGAAGATGCCGCCGGGTTCGAGCGTCTGGAAGACACGGCCGTAGAGTTCCTGCTTCGTCTCCATCAGCGGGATGTGGTGCAGGGCGAGCGACGCGGCGGCGCCCCTGCAGCGGGGCAGGGGGTCCAGGAAGGAGGCCCTGGTGAAGCGGGCCCGGTCGCCGAACCGGGTGAGGCGCGTTCGTGCCTGATTCAGCATCTCCGGGTCAACGTCGATGAGCTCCAGGACGGCGTCGCCCACGGAGTCGAGAATCGCCTCCGACAGGGCGCCGGTACCGGCTCCCAGGTCGATGATCGGACCGGGCGCCGCCGGAGCCAGCGCATCGGCGGCAACGGCGAGCATCTCCTCGTAGCCGGGGATGAACCGGCGAATCGCCGCGTCGTACTCGTCGACGGCGATGCGCAGGTGGCGGCGAACGGAGTGGGATGCGTCGTCGTTCATCGCCGATCGGCCGCACGCGGCGGTCAGGGGCGGGCCTCCGGCCGGGTCAGGAACCGTCCAGGCCCGGACGGACGAGGCGCAACGGCCCGTCGCGCTCGTAGCGGTGGGCCGGGTTGTTCAGCACGGCGGCCAGCTCCGCGGCCTGGAAGGACGCCTCGACGCGCTCGGGCGGCGGCGTGCCGTAGGGTGTCGTCCGCTGCCTGGGGACGCGGCCGGCGTCGCGGATGAGCTGCTCCATCTCGGCGGGAGACAGTTCCTGTCCGTGGGCGGCGCCGGCGGCCCGGGTGATGCTCTCGTTCATCAGGGTGCCGCCCAGGTCGTTCACGCCCGCCTCGAGGCAGGCCGCGACGCCTTCCGGACCCATCTTGACCCAGGAGGCCTGGACGTTCTCGAACCAGGGGTGAAGCGCCAGCCGGGCCACCGCGTGCATCAGAACCGTCTCGCGGAAGGTCGGCCCCTTGCGGGCGCGGCCCTTGAGGTAGAGAGGCGCCTCCATGTGGACGAACGGGAGCGGCACGAACTCGGTGAAGCCGCCGGTCCGTTTCTGCAGCTCGCGCAGCCGGAGCAGGTGGCGGGCCCAGTTCCTGGGACCTTCGACATGGCCGTACATGATCGTCGCCGTCGTCCGGTAGCCGACGCCGTGCGCGGTCTCCATGACCTCGAGCCACTGGTCCGTGTTCAGCTTGTCGGGGCAGATGATCGCGCGGATCTCGTCGTCCAGGATCTCGGCGGCGGTCCCCGGCAGGGTGCCGAGGCCGGCGTCCCGGAGGCGCAGCAGATAGTCCCGCAGCGGCATGTCGAGCGTCGCCGCGCCCTGCCAGACCTCGAGCGGCGAGAAGGCGTGGACGTGGATCTCGGGCACCGCTTCCTTCACCGCGCGGCAGATGCCCAGGTAGGTCTCGCCGGTGTAGTCGGGGTGGATGCCGCCCTGCATGCAGACTTCCGTCGCGCCGCGCTGCCAGGCCTCGACGGTGCGTCGCATGACCTCTTCGAGTTCCAGGTCGTAGGGCTTGCCGCGCAGGTTCTCGCTCAGCTTGCCTTTGGAGAAGGCGCAGAACTGGCACTTGAAGTAGCAGACGTTCGTGTAGTTGATGTTCCGGTTGACGACGTAGGTCACCGTGTCGCCGTTCACTTCGCGCCGGATCGCGTCGGCGGCGGCGCAGACGGCGGTGAAGTCCGGGCCGCGAGCCGCGAACAGGCGCGCGATCTCGTCCTCGGAGAGGTCTTCGCCGGCCTGAGCGCGCTCGAGGATTGGGCCGATGCCCGTCGAGGCGCGTGGCGCCGCGCCGTTGCCGTTCGACGCCGGTGGGGCCGAGACCGCCGCCAGCAGGTTGGCCGGTGGCGGGGTTTCCTCGCCCGGGGACCAGTCGTCGGTGCGGGCGAGACCGGTGGCGTCGATCCGCTGCAGCACCGCCGTGCGGACGCCGCTCAGCCGCTTGACTTCCCGGCTCTGACCCCGGCCGTCATCGAGCCAGCGCTCCCCGTCGAGCGCCCACTCGGGGTACACCGTCAGCCGCTCGACCAGCGTCTTGCCGGCCGCCGCCGTCTCTTCCGCGAGGCGTTCCAGGTGCGGCCAGGGCGCTTCCGGGTTGACGAAGTCGGGTGTCACCGGCGATACCCCGCCCCAGTCGTCGATGCCGGCGTCGACGAGCCGCGGCAGCACGCCGGGGCTCAGGTTGGGCGGCGCCTGGATGTGCATCTCCGGCCCCAGCACCAGCCTCGCCGCGGCGATCGTCCAGAGCAGGTCCTCCAGGGTGGGCTCGGGCGCGTTGGCCATCCGGGTCTCCGGCTTGGCGCGGAAGTTCTGAACGATGACTTCCTGGATGTGGCCGTACTCGTCGTGCAGGTCGCGCATGGCGAGCAGGGCGTCGATCCGTTCCTCGCGGGTCTCGCCGATCCCGATCAGGATGCCGGAGGTGAAGGGCACGCGGGCTTCGCCGGCGAGGCGCAGCGTTTCGATCCGGCGTTCAGGCACCTTGTCCGGGCAGCCGTAGTGCGCCTGACCTTTCTCGTGCAGCCGCATCGAGACGCTTTCCAGCATGATGCCCATGGACGGGCTCACGGGGCGCAGGTGCTCGATGTCTTCAGCGGTCATCAGCCCCGGGTTGAGGTGGGGCAGAAGGCCCGTCTCGAGCAGCACCCGCTCCGCCGCCTCCCGCAGGTAGGAGAGGGTCGTCTCGTGGCCCAGCTCGGCCAGGCCGTCCCGGGCGGCCTTGTACCGCAGTTCCGGCTTGTCGCCGAGTGTGAACAGCGCCTCCTTGCAGCCGGCTGCGGCGGCCAGGCGGGCCTGGCTCAGCACGGAGTCGAGCGGCATGTACGCCGCCTCGCCCTTCTTCGGCGGCTGGGCGAAGACGCAGTAGTGGCAGATGTCCCGGCACAGGTGGGTCAGCGGCAGGAAGACCTTGCGGGAGTAGGAAACGAGGTCGCCGTGGCCCCGGTCCCGCAGCTCGCCGGCTACGTCGAGCAACCGTTCGAGGCCGCTGCCCGGCTCGATGCGGGCAAGCGCACGGGCCTCGTCGGGGGCCGGACGACGATCCAGAAAGGCGCTGAGTGGAGGTGACATGGGATGACGGCGGCAGGCGCTGAACCCGCCGCCAAGTGGGGATAGCGAACGGTATCAGTCCCGCTTCCGCGGGTTCTCGAGCCGTTCCGGCACGCCGAGTTTCCGCAGGAGACGGCCGGTTCGGCCCTCCCGGCCGGCACGTTCGAGCCGCAGGAGCTCGGCCAGGTCGTCCGGATGGTCCACGTCGAGTCCGAGGTTCGGCAGCACGATGCTGGAGTGGGCCGCTCCGGCCCGCTTGGCTTCCCGGAGATGAGCATGGAAGCTGCCGTCGCCGAAGCGGAACGGGATGCAGCCCGGCGGCGAACAGACGAGAGCATTGGTCCCTGATCGGAAGCGGTCGGGCGCGACGATCACCGCCGGTCCCGGCGCCGACTCGTCTCCCTGGCTGCTCCGATCCTCGAGGTGCCTGGCGCGGAGTTCCTCCAGGTCCGCCGCCGTCACCAGGGGCAGATCGATCGGCAGCACGAGCATCGTCGCCTCGCCTCTGCGGCCGAGCTCTTCGGCGGCCGTGCCGAGCGCCCGGTTCAGGCCTCGCCTGGGCTCGGACAGAACCTCGCATCCGGCTTCCTCGAGGTACGTCGCCGCAACACGGTCCGCGGTCACGGCAAGGGTGCCCGTAACGCCGGGAACGCCCGCGATCGCGGTGAGCACGTCGTCGAGCATCGAGCGGGCCAGTTCCTCCCGCTCCCCGGCGCTCAGGACGGGCGACAGTCTCCGCTTGGCCTCGGACCAGGCCTTGACCGGCAGGACCGCCCAGAGGCCGCCGGCGGTCACGCGGACCGTTCCGGTGGCGCGGCTTCCGCCCGGTCGCGTTGCCGGGAGTCGATCCCGTGTGCGAAGTCGATCGTCTCCGTGGCCAGGCGTTCGCGATCGGCCAGCGTTTCCATCACTGTGCCGGTCACCAGGGTGGGGAGGCCGAGATCCTCGATCTCCGCCGCCTGGCCGGCATCGGCGTCATCGATCACGAAGCCGTCGAGCAGGTTCCGTTCCCGGTAGTGCCGGGCAACGCCGGCCGCGGTGACCGGCATCCCGAGCTCCGCCATCATCTTGGCCGCCGGTCCCTTGATCGCCGCGCCGCCGACGATCGGCGAGACCGCGACCACGGGCGCAGCCGCTCGGCGAAGCGCCTCCTCGACGCCGTCGAGGGCGAGGACGGGATCCACGCTGACGAAGGGGTTCGAGGGGCAGACGAGCGTCGCCGCGGTCGCGTCGTCCTCCAGCGTCTGCAGGAAGGCGGGCGACGGCCGGGCCGCGTCGATCCCGGCGAAGCGAAACCCGGAGACGGTCGGGGCGCAGCCATCGCGAACGAAGTAGTGCTGAAAGCTGAGCTCGCCGGTCTCCGTCAGCACGACTGTGCGCACCGGGTCGTCGCTCATCGGCAGCACCCGGGCGGTGACCCCGAGGGCCTGGCAAAGGGTGGCGGTCACTTCGGTCAGGGTTTCACCCGCGCGGAGGCGTTGGGTTCGCTCCACGTGGGTGGCCAAATCCCGGTCGCCGAGCCGGAACCAGGTCTCGCCGCCGAGGTGGGAGAGTGCCTCCAGGAACGACCAGGTCTCGTGCGCCTGGCCCCAGCCCGTGACGCGGTTCGCGATCCCGGCCAGCGTGTACATCACCGTGTCGAGGTCCGGACAGATCCGGAGACCCAGGTGGTCGAAGTCGTCCGCGGTGTTGCAGACGACGGTCAGCGCGTCCCCCGGCAGAACGCGCGACAGGCCGAGAGCGAGCTTCGCCCCGCCGACACCGCCGGAGAGGGCCACGCAGTGGGTTGGGTGTGCTTCCTTCACCGGAACAGATCCTGGTCGCGCGGTCTCAGCAGATCGCGGGCGGTCTGGGCCGGTCCGAGCCGAGCGAGACCGCGGACCCGGACCACGGGCGCTCCTTCGTCGCCCTCGCCCTGGATGATCTGGGCGGCGCTCGCCACCTGATCCGCGATTCCGGTCTCCGACACCAGGAGTTCGCGGCCGAACAGGTCGCGCTCGCCGCGCAGGTCCCACAGGGCGGTCATGCCGGCTACGCCGATCGCCAGCCCGACGGTGCCGAGACGCCAGGCGCGCCCCACGCTGTCGTTGACGATGACGCCGAGGTCCTCGATTCCGAAGTGCGCCGTGAGGGCTTCGCGCAGGGCCGCCGCCGAGCCGTCGGGATCCTCCGGCAGGAGCAGGGCATGGCCGTGGTCATCGCCAGGACGGAGGTTCGACTGGTCGATCCCCGCGTTCGCCAGCACGAGACCGAGCCGATGCTCGACGATGATGACTCCGGGCACGGTGCGCAGCACTTCGGTCGATTCCCGGAGCACGAGTTCGACGAGTCGCGGGTCCTTGTCGCATTCCGCCGCCAACCGCACGGCTTCGGCGCCGGGTTCGACCGTCGCGAGTTCGACGATTCGACCCTCCGCCTTGGAGACGATCTTCTGGGCAACGACGAGTACATCGCCGGTGCGCAACTTCAGGCGCGCCTGGCGCATCATCTCCGCGATCAGGAGGGCCAGGTCGTCGCCTGGCTTGACCTCGGGCAGGCCGGGTACGGACTTGATGTTCAGCATGATGCGGGCGACGCGAAGCCAGGAGGCCGAAGGCTACCCGCCTGCGTAGGGCGCGGGCGTGCGAAGCGGTCGTTGCGCAGCCGTGGTCAGGGCGTACGGGTCACGTCGCCGGTGATCCGAATCCCCGCGCCGGCGATGCCGTACTTGCGGTTCAACTGGATGAGGATCGAGGTCAGGGCCTCGGCCGCGGCGGCATTGTCGAGTGGACCCGCATGCCAGCCGCGCATCCCCAGCGCCTCGATCAGTTCGATGACCTCGGCGCGGGCGGCCGGGTCGTCGCCGGTGACCAGGACATCGCAGGCGACGGCATCGTCCTCGCGCAGATGGGCGGCGCCGACGTTCTGGAAGGCGGAAACGACTCGCACACTCGGACCGACGGCCTGTTGGGCGATGACCGCGGCGCAGCCCTCCTCGGGAAGCTGCACCCGCGCGACCTTCGGCGGCACGAGCGGCACCGTGCAGTCGACCAGGATCTTGCCCTGGAGCGCGTCGCGCACCGCCTCCAGGGTGGCGCGCTGGAAGGCATACGGCACGGTCAGCACGACGAGGTCGCCCTCTTCGGCGGCGCTCAGGTTGTCCGTACCGCGTACGGTCGCCGGCAGGCCCAGGCCCCGGAGCTGGTCGTTCACGTCCTCGGCCGAGCCTGCGCCCTTCTCGCGCGAACGCGATCCGATGACGATCGGGTAGCCGGCCGCCGCCCAGCGCCGGGCGAGACCGCCGCCCAGGTCGCCGGTCGCGCCGAGCATGGCGAGCGTGGGTAGGGAGTTGGTGCCTGGCTGATTGTCTGACATGACGGTTCCCGTGAGTTGCCGTGGCGCTCTTCGCCTCGTGCAAGACCTGCGATGCGAGGGCGGCGATCGTACACCGCCCGGATCCGGCGCCGCCCGCGTCTATTTGTGCCGGCGGTGGAGCGCCACGGTATCCACTTCCCGCTTGCGCTCCCACCAGTTCTGGTAGAGGTCGAGCGCGAACATCAGAAGCAGGATGAAGATGACGATCCACTGCGGGATGTACGGAGTGGGGGCGCCGTTGACGACCATGTGCGCGCTGTGGCCCGCTTCGAGGATCAGCACGAAGCCGATCAGCAGCAGGACGAACAGGCCGAGGATCTCGAACTCGGGGTTCGAACTCAGGAAACGCGAGATCGGGCCGGCGAAGACCAGCATCAAGGCCACGGAGATCAGCACCGAGCCAACCATGACGGCAAAGATGTCCGTCATGCCGACGACGGTGAGGATCGAATCGACCGAAAAGATGAGGTTCATGCCGACGATCAGGGCCACGACCTCGGCGAAGCGGTTCGCCTTTGCGACTTCGTGCTCGACCGCCTTCAGCTTGACGCGGAGCTCCTTGACGCCCTTCCAGATCAGGAACAGACCGCCGATCACGAGAACCAGGGACTTGCCGTCCACGGTCCCGGCCATCTCCACGCCGAGGAACGTCCCGTCGAAGCGCCAGAGTTCGGTCGTGGCCGCCCCCAGCACCAGGCTCAGGATCAGCAGCAGCACGATGCGGAGCGCCATCGCCAGGACCAGGCCGAGCTGGATCGCCTGCCTGCGCCTCGCCTCCGGCAGCTTGTTCGCGATGATCGTGATGATGATCAGGTTGTCGGCGCCGAGCGCGATCTGGATCAGCGTGACCGAGAAGAGGGCCGCCCAGAAGGCCGGCTGCGCCACGAGCTCCATCACGAGACGTGCGCTCGCGGCGTTGCGTTCCTGCGGCGCAAGCCCCTAGACTCTGCGCCCATCGTCTTCCGTGCCTCGACCATCAGCAGCCAACCTCCAGGAGATGTCCTGAGCCATGAAGCTACACGAAGCCGCCACCGCCCCTAACTGCCGCCGCGTTCGCATCTTCCTGGCCGAGAAGGGCATCGAGGTTCCCGTCGTGCCCGTCGACCTGGGCCAGGCGGAGAACCGCCAGGAGCCCTTCCGGCAGAAGAACCCGATGGGCCGCGTGCCGGTGCTCGAGCTCGACGACGGCACGTTCATCGCGGAATCGGTCGCGATCTGCCGCTACTTCGAGCAGTTGCAGCCCGAGCCCGTTCTGATGGGTGGCAGCGACCCGGAAGAGGCGGCCCGCATCGAGATGTGGCAGCGGCGGATGGAACTCGAGATCGCCCTGCCGATCATGCAGGTCTTCCGCAACACTCACCCGTACTTCGCGGACCGCATCGACCAGTACGCGGACTACGGCGAGGGTCAGCGCAGCCACGCCACCAAGCGGCTGGAGTGGCTGGACAGGGAGCTTGCCGACCGGGAGTTTGTGGCGGGCGACGCGTACTCGATCGCCGACATCACGGCCCAGATCGGCATCGACTTCGGCCGGGTGACCAAGTTCAAGGTCACCGAGGAGACGCCGAACCTCCTGCGCTGGCACCAGGCGGTGTCGGCGCGGCCGAGCGCGAAGGCGTAACTTCACCGGCTAGCGACAGAGCTGGGCCGCCTGGGTCTCCAACTCCTCGCGGAACTCGGGCGCGGCGATCCGGATCAGCCGCCGCGCTCGTTCGACGCCGTCCAGCGCGCGGACCTCGGCGACGCCGTACTCGGTGACGAAGAAGTCGGCGTCGGTGCGCAGCGCCGTGGCGGCGTGCTCGGGCGGCAGCGCCGGGACGATGCGGGAGAACCTGCCGCCGCCCGCGGTCGCCTCGAGGGCGACGATCGAACGTCCGCCGGCCGACATCCGGGCGCCTCGCATGAAGTCGACGGCGCCCCCGGTGCCGCTGATCTGGCGGCCGCGGACCATCTCCGAGTTCACTTGGCCGAAGAGGTCCACCTCGACCGCGGAGTTCAGGGCCACGAAGTTGTCCAGCCTGGCGATCACCCGCACGTCGTGGGTGTAGTCGACGGTGCGCAGGTCGATCAGATCGCAGCGCCTCGCCCAGTCGTATAGCGCGGGTGAACCGAGGACCATGGCCGCGACGAGACGTCCCCTGTCGATCGTCTTGCGGGCGCCCGTGAGAGCGCCCGCTTCCACGAGGCCCTTCACGCCGTCCGACAGCAGGCCCGAGTGAAAGCCAAGGTCGCGGTGGCCGTGCAAGGCAGCCAGGACCGCGCCCGGGATCGCGCCGACGCCGGTCTCGATGCAGTCGCCGTCGCGGATCAGTTCCGCGACCAGTGCGCCGATGCGCTCCGCCACGGGACTGGTGCGACTGGCCAGCATGGCCGGTTCGACGTCGGTCTCGACCACGTAGTCGAAGCGGTCCACCGGCACCGTCGGAGCGCCTGGCAGGCGTGGCAGGGCCCGGTTCCACTCGGCGACGAAAGGAATCTCCGGGCGCCCCAGCAGTGCCGGCAGAAACCCGGCGCCGATGCCGAGCGAGCAGTCGCCGTTCCCGTCCGGCGGCGTGAACTGAGCGATCGCCAGGTCGAACGGCGCCGCCAGAAGATCGTCCCAGACGTGCCGGTACTGCATCGGCACGAAACGGACGGAACCGGCCTCGAATCCGGCGCGCATCTCCGGCGTGACGAAGAAGCTCCGCACCGTCGAGCCGGCCCAGGGTGCGAGCGTCGGCGAGGAGATGCCGGGAATGCGGGTAACCGTGAACTCCACGCCGGCGGTCGCCTCCGGCTGGGCATGCAGTGCCGCGGCGATTCCGCGAGGCTCGTTGCAGCCGCCCAGGACGGCGACCTTCATGCCGGGGCGGAGCAGTGCGCCGACCTGTTCGGGAGCGAGCTTCCTCATCGCGCGCCGTAGCGTAGCGGCGTACTCAGCCCTCGACGCGATGAATGCGATGTTCGGTGTCGGCAGACAGAAGAGCGACCACCTTCCCAACCAGGGGTCGCAGTTCCTGCAAGCGGGTGCGCCGAGCGATAATGATGACGACGGGGATCGGGAGCTCCTGGACGTTCTGCTCGAACTCGAAACCCCGGTCAACCGTGACGAGGGCTCCGAAGCCGCGGTCCGCGGCAAGGCGCAGGAGGCGCCCGTTCAGGTAGCCCGCCCAACCCATCTGCCGCACCGTGTGTATCTCGAAGGACTCGGGGAACGCCGCCCCGAGTCGCCTTGGGACGGATTCGTCGAGTAGCACCTTCACTCGACGTCGCGCATCAGTTGCGCCGTCATCTGTTCGAGCAGCGCGACGGCCTGCTCCCGCTTAACCGTGGGGAAGTCGTCCAGAAACTCGTCGAGCCGGTCACCGGCCTCGAGATGCTCCATCAGGATCCTCACGGGAACTCGCGTTCCCATGAAGACGGGTGTTCCGCCCAGAATGCCGGGATTCCTGTCGATGACTCTCGCGGCGCCCTCAGACGCCACTCCGGTCACGGGAGTTCCTGGTTCTCGTCGCTGTTCGTGCACGGTCCTCGGGCTCCTTGAGGCATCCTGGATTGTATCGCTGCCTCTCAGCAAGAGAGAGCACGGAGTTCCGTGCACCACCTGGTGCGACGTGGACGCCAAGGGCGGTCGGATGGCATCATCGTTCGAACTCAAGCAGCACGAGCATGGATGAGAGTGCCCCCGATCCGAGAACAGCATCCGATGCCTTGAAAGCCCGCCAACCCGGCGTCGAGGCGGAAATGGCTGCGTGGGTCGGGGCAATGCTGAAGGCGCTAAGGCGCTCTCACGAGTTCGCGAGGATGGCTGAACGGGCACGGGCTCTCCTGGCGAGGGCTCGCGATCGGTCGAGTCGCCTGGGTGCCGAAGTCGAGAGGTACAGCGAGGAGCTTCCGGCGATCAAGGCCACGGCGGCATGCCTTGAAGAGGAGGTCCCGACGCTGATCGCCGAGTTGGGCTTCAGCGCTTCCGACATCTGCCGGCTGGTCGATCTGGTCGAGCTGATCGACAACCGCTTCCGGCGCAGCGAGCGCGACATCAGCCGCGCCCAGGCGGCGCTTGAGCGCGAGCGCAACGAGAAGCTCAAGGCGCTGCACTGCCGGCGCATCCAGAAGTACCGCGAGGCGATGCGAGCGCTCGAGACGCGCTACTCGACCACCCAGGGTGAGTTGCGGGCGCTGGTGGCGAAGGTCAACGACGGAGCGGCGGCGAGCGAGCGTGCCAGGAAGCAGTTCATCATGTCGAACCTCCGCCTGGTCGTGTGGACCGCGAAGAAGTACACGAACCGAGGCCTCCAGTTACAGGACCTCATTCAGGAGGGAAACCTCGGCCTGATGAAGGCGGTGGAGAAGTTCGAGTACCGCCGCGGCTACAAGTTCTCGACCTACGCCACCTGGTGGATCCGCCAAGCCGTCGTGCGGGCCATCGCCAATCAGTCGCGGACGATCCGCATCCCCGTCCACATGATCGAGAACATCAACAAGCTCACCCGCACGTCGCGTTCGCTGGTGCGGGAACTTGGCCGCGAACCGACGGCCGAGGAAATCGGCGAGCACATGCACCTGCCCGCCTCCAAGGTGCGGAAGATCATCAGGATTGCTCAGGCGCCGGTGTCGCTGGAGAGTCCGGTCGGCGAAGAGGAGGATTCTCATCTCGGCGACTTGATCGAGGACGGAGACGCGCCGTCGCCGCTCGATGACCTCGTCGCCGCCGACCAGCGCGAACAGATCGGCAAGGCGCTGCGCTCGCTGTCGCCGCGCGAGGAGCTGGTACTGCGAATGCGCTTTGGTGTCGGGGAGGGAACCGAGCACACCCTGGCGGAGGTCGGCAAGACACTCGGCGTCACGCGTGAGCGGATTCGGCAGATCGAGTCCAAGGCGCTGGGAAAGCTCCGCCACCCGGACCGGGTGAAGAAGCCGCGTCCCTTTCTAGACGACGGCGTCAGTGGCAGCGGCAGGAGTCGGCCGCCAGGGAAGCAAGCAGAGCGAGACATCCGGTCTCTCGTCAAGCGAGCGGAGCCAGTGACCCTCATCTCGGAGAAGGCCGAGGTTCCCCGCGCAGAGGAGGCAGGCGCCGATCTGGATCTTCCAGGCTTGTACGACGCCGAGATCCGCAGGGAGCCCTTGCTCGACAAGGATGGCGAAGTCGAGCTCGCGCGGGCGATCGAGGAGGCCGAGTGGTTGGTCTTTCAGGCCTTGGCCGGGCACCCTGATCTGAGGACGCGCTTGCTTGCGTTGACCGAACTCGCTGACCGCGAGGACGCGGAAGGGCCGCTCTCGCAGTTGGTGGAGATCGAAGATCCGGTCGCGTTTCTCGACCAGAAGGGTAAGAAGCGGGTCGCGGAGCGGGTTGACGTGCTCGAGAAGATGAGGGCACTCGAAGATGAGTTCCGGCGAATCGACCGGCGGCGACGCCAACTGGCCGAGCGGCTTCGACGGAAGCGTCTGAGACGGTCCGAGTTGGAGAAGCTCGTCGCAGCACTGGAGACCCGGGAGACCGATTCAACGACTCGCGAAGCGGCGGCCGTGAAGGGCCTTGTCCGCACGGAGGGCGCCGGTCTGGCGAGCCCGGGCTTCACCGAACGGGATTGGGTTCGCCTGCTCGACCTCTTGCGCGTCCCTGGCTCAACGTCCCTGGCAGCGTGTTCGATGGACCGGATCCGTCAACTGATCAGGAACCGGCACTCGCCGCGGCGGGAGGCCGAGGCTTCGCCCGATTCGATGAACGCGGATGGTCGGGCCCCGGCACTCCCTGCTGACCGGGTCAGCCGCGGACAGCTGCCGGAACCGCCGGATGACGAGTGCCGTGGGTGCCTGATCCGGGCACTTGGAGCGCTTGCGTCGGGCTCTGCCAGCGACCGGGCGATCCTCACCGATCTTCTTGTAAGCGTGCGTGCCTCCACTCGCGCGCCTGATCTTGTGGAGGAGGAGAGCTTGCCGCTGCCCGCGTGGGAGGACCCTCCCGATCCCGCGACCGGTCCGGAGATCGACGGTGACCACGGACCGGGAGTCGATCCGGCGGTGGAACCTGCAGCCCCTCCGCGCACCCGGAAGCCGGTTCGAGAACTCGGTGGGCGGCGGAAGCAGGGCGTAGTGCCGGCTGGCAAGCCACAGCGGCGTGGCCCGCGGCCTCGCCCGTCGTTGCGCCCAGTCCTGGAGTGCCGCGAAGCCCCTGAAGGCTGGAGATACAACTTGTCGGTGTCCATCCCGGACGGTTTGAACGTCCGGGCGGTGCTCTTCGACGGGACGGAACTGGACGTCCAGAACGGGAGCTGTGACTTGCCATCGTGCTGTGGCGTTCTGATCGTGAGGACCGCCAGTAAAGGGGAGATTGAAGTGCCGCTGTTTGAGGAGAAAGCGCTCGTCTTCAGGACGGACACGGACTGGAGTATGGGCCGGTTGGCGCGCGGCGTCGGTCAAGGCCACTTTCTCGTGGTCGCCCCCGAAGAGTGGCGCCGAATCGGCGAGGCTCCGGTGGAGCCGGCGGCTTGCGGACGGGGCTTCCTGGCGCACTACTTTCACTTCGAGGAGGACGACACGGTTGACGGCCCCGTGGGGTTCCGCGGACACGAACTCGACTCTGTCGGCCCTGGGTTCACACTCAGTGGTGTGCGGGTCTTCGACGACTCTTGCCATGGCGACCTTTTCCGAACGATCCCCGGCCTCTCCTGTGCCCCGGGGGTTCGGGAGGTTCGCGTCGGCTCCGAAGGCGACGGTTCCTGGCCCGGCGAGACGTTCGACCCGAGCGAGAAGCACCTGGCGGAGGTTCTCGGCGGACGCCAAGGCCGTTTCTTCGTTCGCGTCTACGACGACTCGGGCTTGCGCGACAGCGGTCAGTTCCGCCTTCTCGAGGGGCTCCGGGAGATCCGGGTCAACGGAGAGCCGTACTCCCGACGTACCGTGCTGCTGCCGAAGCCGACAGGCCACCGAGAAGCGAGGGTGCAGCTTCTCGCCACGGACCGGCACGAAGCCGGTGCTGCGTGGCGAGTTCGCCGTCTACCACCGGAACCGGACGACGAGCAAGCCCTCTACAGGTTGGAGTCAGGTTTCGGCGCTGTGAGTGTTGAAGTCCGTCCGCCTCGAGTGTGGTGGCGGCTTCGGGAGGCGAAGGGTGAACCGGGTGGCTGGCGGGACCTCCGACTTGAGCTGAAGCGGCAGGACTTCCAGAGACTCGGCGAGGAGGGGCGGTGTTTGGAGGTTCGTTTCCCTCAAGCGATAAGGAGCGTCCGGGTCGGCTTCGATTCAGTGACGCGAAGGAGTTACCCTGCGGCTCTAGCTGGAGAATGGCGTGTCGTGCGGGCACCGTTGCGGGACTTCCGGGACTATGCGGCGGCGGCTCGGCCCGCGGCGAGAGAGCGGGCGCTCCATACCCGGTTCGGGGATGTGACCATCAGGCCGCTGCGGATCTGGGATGAGCCTCCGCCGTCGGCATGGATCCAACCCAAGCCCCGGGTCTGGCGACAGGTCGGCTACAGCCAAGGTGAGTTGGAAGAGGCCGGCCTGACGATTGCCGAGGCTCGGAGGCGGAAGATCTCCATCGAGGAAGGACGGGCCGAGGTGGAACAGGACAACGTCGATCGGTTGCGAGGGTGGCTTGACTCCCAACGAAGTTGACATCAACGAATGGCCCGAGCGGATCCGCCGTCGCTACGAGGCTTATCTCAAGACCTCGTTCTTCTTTCGGGAACCGGCTCTCAGAGCCTCCTTTCAGCGGGCGCTTCGCGAGGAGGGGACCCTGCTCAAGGGGCCGATTCCTGAACGTTCTCGAGACTTCCGGCGAAGCGTCTCGGCACGAGTGCTGGCGCAGGAGTGGTTTCCTGGCCGAAGTTCCGGCATAGCGCCAGCCTTGATCGACAAACGCTTGTATGTGCATCAGGAGAAGGCGATCCGTCTGCTTCACGCCGATGACAGGAACGCTGTCGTGGCAACCGGGACGGCCAGCGGCAAGACAGAGAGTTTTCTCTATCCGATTCTCCTGCATCTGTATCGGCAACACCTGTCCGGCGGACTGGACGGTGGCGGTGTCCGGGCGCTCATTCTCTATCCGATGAACGCCTTGGCGAATGATCAACGCGAACGGCTGGGTGGGATCTGCCGGGCGCTTGCTGCGTCGGAATCTGCTTTTCGTCCGACGTTCGGGCAGTACATCGGGCAGACGCCCTACAACGTCGGTGACAGGTGGCGGCACGGCAAGACGAGGGAGGAGGGTCGGCTTCCGGGAGAGCTCGTGTTCCGTGACGAGATGCGGGATTCGCCACCTCACATCCTGCTGACGAACTACTCCATGCTGGAATACCTCCTGATCAGGCCCGATGACAGTCCGCTCTTCGACGAGGGCCGGGGTTCCCTCTGGCGTTTCCTGGTGCTCGATGAAGCGCACCAGTATCGGGGCTCCAAGGGGATGGAGATGGCAATGCTGATCCGGCGGCTCAAGCAGCGGATTCGCGAAGGCGGTCGAGGTGGCGACAAGCCGTTCCGCTGCATCGCGACCAGCGCCACACTCTCGACTGGTGAGGGAGAGGGCGACCGGCTGGCGGTGGCGAAGTTCGCGGGGACTCTGTTTGGTGAGCGTTTCAGTTCAGGAGATGTGGTTTTCGCGGAACGCGAGGAGGAGGATGGAGCCGAAGCAAGCCGCTACCACGCGTTTCTCAGGGCGCTAGAAGGTGCCTTCCTGGTCCACCGCGAAGGTCGCGATGTCGTCCGTCTCAATCGTGGCGACGACGTGGGGGAGGAAGATAAGGGGACGCCACTTGAGATCGCCCTTTGCCGGGAATGCGGCCAGCACTACTACGTCGGCAAGGTACGCGGCGGCAGGCTAGAGGAGGCAGTGCGCGATCCCAGTCAATCCGGGTTCGGCGCCGACTTCTTCATGCCGTCCGAGCACGGCGACGCGACGCTGTGCCGCCGGTGCGGCGCGATAGGGAAGGGCGACTTAGCTTGTGGCTGTGACGCAGCGATCGACGTGATGCGCTGCGAACCGCACAAGGACCACACGGACCGGCTCGGCAAGTGCGCGGCCTGCGGCTACCGTCGGGGCGGCCTTGGTGATCCGGTCCAAGAGATCGTCCACGGCTCAGACGGGCCGAATGCCGTCATCGCCACAGCGCTGATCGAGCTGCTGCCTAAAGAGAGGCGGAAAGTGCTCGCCTTTGCCGACAGCCGGCAGGAGGCGGCATTCTTCGCGTGGTATGCCGAGGATTCCTACAAGCGGTTGCGGGACCGGAATCTGATCTTCCGGGCTGTGCGAGACGCGCCGGATGGGGAAGGCCTGAGCATCGAGGATCTGACCAGCAGACTGCACGAGGTGTGGGAGCAAGCCGGGCTGTTCAGAGCCTCCGACACGCCGGAGACTCGCCGCCGAACAGTCCTCGCCTCGATTCTTCGCGAGATCGTCACGGAAGAACGGCGAATCTCGCTGAGCGGTGTCGGTCTCGTTCGGTGGAGCGTCGCGCTTCCCGCGGACTTCTCAGTCCCGACCGGCCTGCTCGAACAGCCCTGGGCACTCTCGGAGAGCGAAGCGTTGAGCCTGGTTCAGTACTGCCTCAGCGTACTCTCGGCTCGCCGCGCCCTTAGCTTGCCGCGAACGGAGGGCGTTCCGGCCTGGGGCGAGGTCTCTACACTGCCCCAGACGGCCTACGGCCTGGGAAGGCCTGGCGGGCGCGCTCACGTTGCGGAATGGGGAAGCCGGGCTTCCGGGCTCGTCAGGCACTTTCTTCCCCGCGTGTTGGGCGAGAACGGACGGGACGAGGAGACGGTCCGTGACCTGAGCGCGCAGGCCGCGTACGAGGTTTGGAGGTCCTTGACCGCGATGCGGAGCACACCGCTGCTGGTCCGCGGGAAGTTCGACGGGACGTTTCGTCTGGGTTCGGAATGGCTGCGACTTCACCCTGTCGGGGACGGTTCGATCTGGTGCTGCGATACCTGCACCACGCTGACGCCGCACTTCGTTCGAGGCGTGTGTCCCCGCACCGGCTGCTTCGGGCGCCTCCAGCCAGCGAATCCTGAGGCCGCTGCGGAGAACCACTACAGGCTGCTCTACGAGAGCCTCGATCTGCCACCCCGGCTCCGGGCCGAGGAGCACACAGCCCAGGTCGCCCCGGAACAGGCCCGGCGCTTGCAGGAGGAGTTCAAGGAGGGACAGATTCAACTCCTCAGCTCCTCGACGACGTTCGAGGTGGGTGTGAGCCTTGGCGATCTCGACGCGGTTTTTCTCCGTAATGTCCCGCCCGAGCCATTCAACTACGTCCAGCGAGTGGGGCGGGCCGGGCGCGGAGAGCGAGCCGGTTTGGCGGTGACCTACTGCCGGCGCAACCCGCACGATCTTCACCACTACGAGAATCCGGAAGCGAGCATGATCCACGGCGATGTGGATCCGCCGAAACTCCACCTTTCGAACGATCGCATCGTCTTGCGCCACGTGGCGGCGGCCGTCCTGAGCGGGTTCTTCCGTCACCACCGACAGCGTTTCGCGAACGTCGCCGACTTCCTCGAGGATTGGAAGGTGCCGCGGGCGGCGCTCGATTTCACCACTTGGTGCCAAGAGAACGCGACCCCCATTGAGTCCATGCTGACCCAGATCGTCCCTGAGCAGGTGGCAGACGCCGTCGGGCTCTCGGATCGGCACTGGATCGAGCGCATCGCCGGTCCCGACAGCCGGCTTGGCCTCGCCGAGGCTGAGGTCTGTTCAGAGTACCTTGAACTGGAGGACATCGAATCCGCTGCCGTGGATCAGCGTGACTACAGGAAGGCTCAGCGTGTCAAGAAACGGATGGACACGGTCACAGGGCGTACGACTCTGGAGTTCCTTTCCCGTAAGGCAGTCATCCCCAAGTACGGCTTCCCGGTCGACGTCGTCGAATTGCATTCGTGGCAGGTCGGGCGCGATGACGCCAGCGTCGCCCTCCAGCGCGATCTCTCGCAGGCGATCGCCGAGTACGCGCCGGGCGGGAAGGTCGTGGCCAACAAGCTCGAGTGGGAGTCCTGCGGGATCAGGAGAGTGTCCGGTAAGGAATGGCCCGTACGCATGTACCGGTACGACGACTCGAGAAGCTTCGAGCAGTGGACCGAGGGAAGATCCGATGCGCCTGCCAACGTACGGAAGAAGTACCTGATTCCGCGGTTTGGTTTCGTCACGCCCCTGTTCAGGGACCCTAAGCCTCCTAGGCGACGAGCGCACAGGGTGTACAGCACTCGTCCGTTCTTCCAGAGTTTTTCGGAGGCCGGCGCCGATGTCGCGCGAAACCGCTCCGGGTTGTGGGTCAGTTCGGCCGCCTCGGGAACCCTGGTCGTGCTCTGCGAAGGCCACGGCGGTCGAGGGTTCCTCGTTTGCCGGTCATGCGGCGCCCATTCCGCGAAGCGCACGGCCAAACACGAGACTCCATCGGGTCGGGAGTGCAGGGGAACGCTGGAACAGTTCTCGCTGGGCCACGAACTGGTCACGGACGTGGTTCGGATGGAGTTCCCGGACCTGCGAGACCAGTGGACGGCATACTCGGTCGCCTACGCGATTCTCCTGGGAGCGGCTGACGCCCTCGGAGTTCCGCAGAACGACCTGAACGTCACGATTACGGCCGGGACCGAACCGGATTCATCGGCGGTTGTGCTCTACGACAACGTTCCGGGCGGTGCCGGCCTGGTCACTCAACTGGACGACGACGATGTTCTGCTGCGAGTGCTTGCCGGGGCGCGTCGACGCGTGACCGGCGGCTGCGGCTGCGATGTCAGTTGCTATGGCTGTCTGCGGAGCTATCGCAACCAGTTCGCTCATCCTCATCTTGACCGTAGGCAGGCACAGGCGGTCCTCGACCAGCTTGAGATCTCCAGCCCGGGGCGTTGATACTCTGCCGCCGCCATGACCACGACCGATACAGCACGCAACGGCCTCCCGGCCATCTCGCTCGCCGCGGTGCCGGGCCGCCGCCGGCTGACTCTCGATCTCGCGCGGGAGATCGAGCGCCGCGGCTTCAGCGGCATCTACTGCCCGAGCATGGGCGACGGGTTGGCGTTGTGCGAGGGGATCGCGCTGTGCACCGAGCGCATCCACTTCGGGACCTCGATCGTCAACATCTACACCCGGCACGTGACGGAGTTCGCGCACACGGCGTCCTTCATCCACGAGGTGTCCCAGGGGCGGTTCTGGTTCGGCGTGGGCGTCAGCCACGCGCCGGCGCATGCGCGGCTCGGCGTTACCGTCGGCAAGCCGCTGGGGGACATCCGTGCTTTCGTGGACGAAGTGAAGGCGGTGCGGGGCGCCGGCGAACTGCCGCCGATCGTCCTCGCCACGCTGCGCGACCGGATGATCGCCACGGCAGCCGAGATCGGCGACGGCATGGTGTTCGCGAACGGCGCCCGTTCCCGCATGGGTCACTCGCTGGCGGCGGCGGGGGAGAAGGCGACCGACCCGGACTTCTTCGTCGGCAACATGATCCCGACCGTGATCTCCGACGACCGCGACCTGGCGGCGGCGCGCAACCGGAAGACGCTCAGCCGCTACGCGCTGCTGCCGAACTACCGCAACTACTGGAAGGCGGCCGGCTACGTCGAGGAGATGGAAGCCGTGGAGCAGGCCGTCGAGCGGGGCGAGACGGAGCGCATTCCGGCCCTCCTCTCCGACCGCTGGCTGGCGGATTGCACCCTGTTCGGGACAGCCGCGGAGGTTCGCGAAGGAGTCGAGCGCTGGTTCGACGCCGGCATTCGCACTCCCATCCTCGTTCCGTCGTCGGCGGCGGGCAACCAGATCAAGGCGTTCGAAGAGCTGTTCGCCGCCTTCGACGGGAGCTGAGGGGATGACGGCAGGCCATCTCAACGACGCTTGAACCGCCGCTCCAGGTCGCGGTCCGTGAGTTCCAGCACGACCGGGCGACCGTGCGGGCAGGTGTAGGGATGCTCGCAGGCGAAGAGCTCCGCGATCAGGCTCTCCATTTTCTCCGCCGACAGCGCCTCGTGCATCTTGACCGCGGCCCTGCAGGCCCGGCTGGCCGCCAGCTGCGTCAGGAGGTATTCGCCCAGCGCCCCCTCCTCGCTCGGCAGCTCATCCCCGCCGGCGACCTGCGTCGCGATCCGCAGCACCAGGCTCTCCGCTTCCCTGTCCGGCAGCACGGCGGGGATGGCCGTGATCGCGGCGCTGCCGCCGGAGAAGCTGCTGACCGAGTAGCCGCAGCGCTCCAGCCCGGCGGAGCACTCCGCGAGCGCCGCGTTCTCGGCCGCGGAGAGTTCCAGTACGCGCGGCACGAGCAGGGTCTGGCTGGCTGGCTCCTGCTCGGCGAGACTGTGGCGGAACCGCTCGTAGAGAATCCGCTCGTGGGCCACGTGCTGGTCCACGACCAGCAACGACTCCGGACCCTCGAGCAGGATCATCGTGCCCTTGTACTGTCCGATCAGCCGGAGCGACTCCCGGGCCTTGCCCGACAGGCGCACCGGGCGGGACGGCTCCGGCCGGTAGGCGACCTCCGCCAGCTTTCCTGCGGGCCCCGGCTGGGCGCCGCCATAGCGGGCCGCAAGCTCGGCCGCCCAGGCGGGCGCCTCCGGCGCCGGGACCCCTTCCTCCCGGTGGTCTTCCCCTGCCGCGCCGGACGGCCACCACGCCGCCGCGGCCCCGGTTTCGCGCAGTTGTCCGGCGCCGGTCCAGGCGGGCGGCGCCACCGGTCCTCCCAACTCGCGCAGCGGCGCCGGTTCCTCCCCCTTGGCGGCCTCGAGTCCCCTGCGCAGCGCGCTGCCGACACGGCCGAGCAGCGCCGCGTCGCGGAACCGGACCTCGGCCTTCTGCGGGTGTACGTTCACGTCGACGGACTCGGGCGGGATGTCGAGGAACAGGAAGAGAGCGGGCGGCCGCTCTCCCTTCATCAGGTCGCGCACCGCCTTGTAGTAGATGCTGAGTACGGCTCGGTCCCTCAGCAGGCGGCCGTTGACGAACAGGAACAGGCGCCGGCCCTTCGTCGTCTCCCGGTCGCCGACGAAGCCGGAGATTCCCTGCTCCCTCCTGGCCTCGGGCAAAGGCGTGAGGTGGCTCACGAGGTCTTCGCCGAACAACTGCGCGATCCGGTTCAGCCGACCGGCCGCGTCGACTCCGGTCGCCTGGGCCCGCAGCAGCTCCCGCCCCGGCGACTCGGCGTCGGGGGCGTGGCGCAGAACGAAGGTCACGTCCGGCCGCGCCAGCGCGTAACCCTGGACCACGGTCAGCGCGTGACGGAGCTCCGTCGCGGGACGCTTCAGGAACTGCTTGCGGGCCGGCACGTTGTAGAACAGGGACTCGACCGTCACCGTGGTGCCGCGGGGGCGGCTCACGGGTTCCTCGACCGCCAGCCGGCCGCCTTCGACCACCAGCCGATGTCCGTCTCCGGCCGACCGGGCGGTCAGGAGCTCGCACTTCGACACCGCGGCAATCGACGCCAGGGCCTCTCCGCGAAAGCCGAGGGTCGCCACCTCCAGCAGGTCCTCGAAGGAGGCGATCTTGCTCGTCGCATGGCGTTCGAGTGCGAGGGGCGCGTCCTCAGCGGCGATTCCGCCGCCGTCGTCGGCCACCGAGATCAGGTCGCGTCCGCCGTTCTCCAGTTCGATCTCGATGCGGCCGGCGCCCGCGTCGAGGGCGTTCTCCACAAGCTCCTTGACCACGGAAGACGGCCGCTCCACCACCTCGCCCGCCGCGATCTTGGAGATCAGCGCGTCGGGAAGGCGCTGCAGGCCGAGCCGTTCCGGGCTGGGTCCGGTCATCAGGGCGCCATGTCCCGCAGGGTCCGCTGCATCACGCCGTAGCTCTTCAGTTCCCGGCCCAGGAAGGCGCGGCGCACCTCGCGCGTCAACGACTCGACCGATCTGAGCGTCGCCTCGTCGACCTGTCCGTTCGCCTGCAGGCTCGCGAGATCCGAGCCGCCGATCCGGCGCAGGAAGTCCAGGGGCTCAGCCCCCACCCTTCGGTTCGCGCCCGCGCCGCCGCCGCAGGAAGGACACAGGAGGCCGGCCGCGTCGACTGCCAGGAAAGCCTCGTCGGCGATGGCCTTGCCGCAGGCGGGACAGCGGCGGGGCGTAGGGAAGACGCCGCTCAGGCGCAGGGTCCAGCATTCCAGGTAGCGCGCGGCGAGCCAGCGGTCGCAGCCGTCGAGCAGTGCCTGGACCGTGGTGTCCAGGAGGCGGTAGAGGTGGTTCTCCGGCTCGTCCTCCTGCGCGAAGACCTGCATGTGTTCCGCCAGGTAGGACGATACGAGGATCCCTTCCAGGTCCTCGTGCAGGGATCGCGCGCTGCGGATCATCTCCGCCTCGCCGAGCCGAACGAGTTCGCGCTCCGGCTTCTCGAACCACGTCAGGTGGACCTTGGCGAGCTGCTGCAGCTCGCCGCCGAAACGGCTGAAGCGCGTCCGCGCGCTGCGGGCCGCTCCACGTTTCAGTCCCCGATCGCGACTGAGGAAGACGACGATGCGGTCCCGTTCGTGCAGGTCCGTCGTCTGGAGCAGCAGCGCCTCGCCGCTGTGCTGCTTCATGCCCGGAACCCGCCGCCGCTCAGCGGACCAGCCAGTCGATCATCAGGGTCGCCAGGCCGAAGTAGACGAGGATGCCGGTGATGTCGCTGCTGGTCGTGACCATGGGACCGGAAGCGATCGCCGGATCGATCCCGATCCGCTCGAACGCCATGGGCAGCAGCGAGCCGATCAGGGAGGCGAGCACGATGGCCAGGAACAGCGAACTGGCAACGACCGCGCTGTACGCCGGGTTCTGCTCCAGGAAGGCCGCCACCGCCGCCGCGACGGCGGCGCAGACGAGCGCCACCACGAGCCCGATGCGGATCTGCTGGAACAGAAACCGGCGCATCCGGCCGCCGCCTTCGCCGATCCGGCCGGTCGCCAGGCCGCGCACGGTCAGTGTCATCGTCTGGCTGCCGATGTTGCCGCCCATGCCCATGACGACCGGCGCGAAGGCAAGGAGGAACGCCTCGTTGAGCCGGAGCTGGAACTGCTTCATCAGCACGCCGGTCAGGGTCAGGCCGATCAGGTTGACCAGGAGCCAGGGCAACCGGATGCCCGCGACGCGCCAGGCACGCTCCCGGTACAGCAGCTCGTCGTCGGAGGTGCCGACCATCTTGTAGAAATCCTCTTCGGCCTCCTCCTGCACGATGTCGATCACGTCGTCGACGGTCACCAGCCCCAGCAGGCGGCGGCCTTCGTCCACTACCGGAATCGCCAGGAAGTCGTAGCGCGAAGCGAGCTGCGCCACCTCCTCCTGGTCAGTGTCCGTCTTCGCCGTCACCAGGCCGCGGTTCATGATCTCGTTCAGGGTGCGGCTCGGAACGGAGAGCAGGAGCTCGCGCAGCGACAGGACGCCGACCAGGCGCCCCTCCGGATCGACAACGTAGAGGTAGAAGATCATCTCCACTTCGCCGTGTTCGCGAATCTTGGCGATCGCGTCGCCGACCGAGGTGTTTTCCGGCAGGGAGAAGAACTCGGTGTTCATGATCCGCCCGGCCGTGTCCTCCTCGTAGGCGAACTGCGTCTGCAACTCGTCGCGGTCCGGCCGGTCGAGCAAGGCCAGGACGGCCTCCCGCAGTTCGTCCTCCAGACCGTCGACGATCTCGACGCTGTCGTCGACCGCCAGGGGCGACAGCAGGCCGGCAATCTCGGACGGAGCGAGCTCTTCCAGCAGCGGCCGCCGTTCGCCCGGTTCGAGCTCCAGCAGCACCTCGCCGGCCGAGTCCGGGTAGTCCTCGAGGGCGAGGCGGACGACGAACAACTGCTCCGTGGGCACGAGCTTCCGCAGCGCGGCGGCGACGTCTCCAGGCCGCACTTTGCTCAGCACGCGAGACAGGTTCCGGCGCGCGCCGCGCCGGGCCAGCCGGCGCATCGTGTCGCCCAGAATCTCGACTCGCTGGGTGGACATGACGCGCTGTCAGCCTTTCAGTCGACCTCGAAGACGGCGTCGATCTCGACCGGCACGTTGAACGGCAGCTTGTTCGTCCCCACCGCGAAGCGTGCGTGCCGCCCCTTCTCGCCGAACACGTCGACCATCAGGTCGGAGGCGCCGTTGATCACGGCCGGGTGATTCTCGAAGTCGTCGCTGCAGTTCACGAAGCCGCCGAGCTTCACGCAGCGCTTCACCCGCTCCAGGTCACCTTCGCAGGCGGCCCCCACGACCGCGACGATGTTGAGGCCGACGAGGCGGGCGGCCTCCTGCGCTTCCTCGAGGGAGTAGTCGACGCCGACCTTGCCGCGGTAGGCCAACTTCCCGTCCCTTACCGGGACCTGGCCGGACACGAAGACGAGGGAGCCGGTTCGCACGAACGGGACGTAGTTGGCGGCCGGCGCCGCCGGTTCCGGCAGTTCGATGCCCAGTGCTTCCAGCCGCTCCCTGGCCGTGGTTTCGCGCGTCATTCCCTTGGAGTTCCTTCGAGCAACGCCGAACCCTAGCAGCCGGAAATCAACGCCGTGCCATGTCTTACGGCGGCTGGCCGGCCCTTCCCCTGACGCCAGACTCGGACGTCACTGGAGCAGAGTGAAGCGAGCCATCATCGCGACCAGCAAGGCCATGGCCGCCATCATGGAGCGGATGGACCACTTTGTCGCCGCGTACTCGGCCGCTCGGACTCTCTCCTGTTGCTCCAGGCGGCCCAGGAGCAGATCCTTGAGGCCTTTGATCTCGGACCGGAGTGCTCTGGTCTCGTGAGCGAGCCTGGCTTCTGTCCCGTCCTTGGCTGCGCTGATCGCCGTTCGGAGGGATTCGGTCTCGTGAACGAGCCTGGCCTCTGTCCCGTCCTTGACTGCGCTGATCTCCGTTCGGAGGGATCCGGTCTCGTGAACGAGCCTGGCTTCCAGCGATCTGAAGTCCGCTCGAAGCAGCCGGGTCTGGTCGTTGATTCTCTGATCCAGAAGCTCCCGGACGCCGGCGATCCTCTCCGAGAGAACGGCGTTCACATGCGCGCACTCGTTCTCGATTCTCTCGGAGAGTTCGGCCCTGAGACGTACGAAGTCGCCCTCCTCGGCATGGGGCTTCGACTGCGCCGTGGGTCCGGCTGTTCCCGCAGTCATCCGTCCAGTCCTTCCGCGATCTCGTCGTCGCGTCCGCTGATCGGAACCTTCATCATCGCGTTCGGAGTTTACTCGCTCCATCGGTATCTTCCGTCCTTTCGGGCCTAAGGGGCTAACACCGACAAGGACGGAAAGCAGCCACCTGAACCGACACCGAATCGTCTCGCCGGGCCGGGAGTTTACGGGTCGTGGGCCAACTCCATCTCCGCCAGTGCCCGGGCGGCGGCGCGCCGCTCGGCTTCCTTCTTGGAGCGGCCCGACGCCGTGGCCACGGCGCGGCCGCCGACCCAGCACTCGACGTGGAAGACGGGATCATGATCCGGCCCCTCACGGCCGACGTGGCGGTAGGACGGGGGTTCGAGACCCCGACCCTGGAGCGATTCCTGCAGGTCCGACTTCGCATCCAGGGCGTCCATCGCTTCCGCGGCCTCCGGGTCGATCCACGGTTCGACCAGGCGGCGGGCGGCCTGGAGGCCGCCGTCGACGAACACGGCCCCGATGACGGCTTCGAGGGCGTCCGCCAGGAGCGACTGCTTCCCGCGGCCTCCCGACTGGTCTTCGCCGTGGCCGAGCCGAAGCGCCGACCCGAGATCCAGCTCCCGGCCGCGCCGGGCCAGAGCCTCGGCGCTGACGACGTGGGACCGGATTCGCGACAGCACGCCTTCCGGAGCCGACGGATGACGCCGGAAGAGCCAGGCCGCCACGACCAGTCCGAGGACCGAATCGCCCAGAAACTCCAGCCGCTCGTTGTCGTGTTCCAGACCCCGTTCGTTCGCGAACGAGCTGTGGGTCAGGGCCTGCTCGAGCAAGGCGCGATTCCCGAACCGGTGGCCGAGGCGCGCCTCGAGATCCTCGACCGGGTCCGTCAGGGGTAGATCCGGTCCATCGTTCGCGGATAAGGGATCGTCTCCCGGAGGTGGGGCACACCGGCCATCCAGGCGACGAAACGCTCCACGCCCATCCCGAAGCCGCTGTGCTCGAACGTGCCGTAGCGGCGGATGTCCAGGTACCACTGGAAGGCGTCCAGCGGCAGGTCGTGTTCCTTGAGCCGCGCGAGCAGAAGATCGTGGTCGTGGATGCGCTGGCTGCCGCCGATGATCTCCCCGTAACCCTCCGGAGCGATCACGTCGAGCGCCAGAGCGAGGGACGGATCGTCCGGATCGGGTTCCATGTAGAAGGCCTTGAGCGAGGTCGGGTAGTGGGTGATCATGACCGGACGGTCGAACTCCCGGGTGATCGATGTTTCTTCGGGGGCGCCGAAGTCCTCGCCGAACTCGATCCCTGAACCCTGCCGGCGCAGGAGGTCGATCGCCTCGGCGTAGCGCAGCCGCGGGAACGGTCCCTGGATGGCTTCGAGCTTCGAAAGGTCGCGCTCCAGGATCGCCAGCGGATCACCGCAGTTCTCCAGCACCCGGCCCGCGAGGTAGACGAGGAAATCCTCGGCCAGGCCGCAAAGCCCCTCGAAGTCCAGGAAGGCTGCCTCCGGCTCGACCATCCAGAACTCCATCAGGTGCCGCCGGGTCTTCGACTTCTCGGCGCGGAAGGTGGGGCCGAAGCAGTAGACCTTGCCCAGGGCGGCGGCCGCGGGTTCAAGGTAGAGCTGGCCGGACTGGCTGAGATAGGCGTTGCCGTGGTCGAAGTACGGCGTCTCGAACAGGGTCGACGTGCCCTCGCATGCCGCGGGCGTCAGGATCGGCGAGTCGACCAGGTAGTAGCCGCGCTCGCGGTGGAAGTCGTGGATCGCCTGGCAGACCTCGCTGCGGATCCGCAGTACCGCGCGCTGGCGGCTGGAGCGCAGCCAGAGGTGGCGATGGTCCATCAGAAAGGCGGTGCCGTGCTCCTTCGGCGTGATCGGGTAGCCGTCCGCTCCGTGGACCAGGGTCAGGGACGAGACCTGGACCTCGACTCCGCCGGGTGAACGGGGATCCGCCGCGGCGGTGCCGGTCACGGCGACCGTCGATTCCTGGGTCGCGTGCTGGAGCACCTCCCAGGAGGCCTCGTCGACCTGCTTGCGGCTGACGACGAGTTGAACAGTGGCGCCCGAATCCCGGAGCTGAATGAAGCCGATCCGCCCGCTGGAGCGGCGGCCGTCAACCCAGCCGCGCAGCCTCACGTCCTGGCCGATCAGGCCCCCGAGCTCGGGAATCGAGTTCCACTCCGTCACCGATCGAGCCCCACGGCAGGGATCATACCGATGCCGCCGCGACCGCCGTCGGAGACGAGTCGCTACACTAGCCCGCGATGCTTCGCCGGCGGCTCGGGGTTTCGACCCGAAGCGTTTCTGCCGGGCCTTCCGGGAGGGCCGGCCGGGGGCGCGTCAGGCTGTCAGCGCTCGTGACGCGAGGCCGGGTCACCGCGGCCGTCGGCGCGGCGTGCTGCCTGGTGGTCGGAATGGTCGTGGCGGCGCCGCTTGTCGCCGCCTCCGGCGGTCGGGCGGCCACGTTTCTCTACGAGGTCTTCGCCCCGGTCTGCCATCAGCTCGCCGAGCGCAGCTTTCACTTGGCAGGCCACCCCCTCGCCGTGTGCCATCGCTGCTTTGGCTTCTACTCCGGCTTCACCCTGGGACTGATCGTGCTGCCGCTGGTTCGTCCGGCGCGTGACTGGCTGCTCGACGAGCCCAGGCGCATTCTCCTGCTTCTGGCGCCTACGGCGGTCGACTGGCTGCTCCCGATGAACACGCCGGCGAGCCGCTCTGTGACTGCCGTTCTCGCCGGGGCCGGGATCGCCGTCCTGATCTGGGCTGCGATCGGCCAGATCGTCCAGCAGATGCCTCGAAACCTGCCACCGGGAGAAGCCGTAGGGCGTAATGTCGGCGCGCTTTCCGGTTCGACTTCTGAGGAGACTCCATGACACCGAAGAAACTGAAGGCCGCCGCCATCGGCGGCAGCGCGGCCGGGATCGCCTCCAGCATTCCCCTCGTCAACCTGGTCAACTGCGCCTGCTGCGCGCTGGTCGTGGGCGGCGGCATGCTGGCGGTCTACCTGGCGATGCGTGGCGAGCCCGCGACCGAGAAGGCGCCGCTTGGTGATGGCGCCATGGTCGGCGTTCTGGCCGGCGTCGCGGCCGCCGTGGTCGGTGCGATCGTTGCGATCCCGCTGGCGGCGGTCGTTGGTGATCCGATGGAACAGATGCGGTCGATCATGGAAGGGATCGAGGGCATGCCGCCGGAGGTGCTCGAGGCCCTGGGCGGCGAGGAGGCCGACATCGGGGCGGCGCTCGGGTTGATCGGGTTCCTGTTCAACCTCGTCACCAGCGTCATCTTCTCAGGGATCGGTGGTGTCATCGGCGCCGCGGTGTTCCACAAGAAGCCCACGCTCGAGACCGGAGCCTAGGAGGCGTCATCGTGACGGGAAAGAAAGTCGGTGCGGCAGCCATCGGCGGAGGAGCGGGCGCCGTCGCTTCGCAGATCCCCGGCCTCCAGATACTCAACCTGGCCTGTTGCGCCCTGGTCGTGGGCGGCGGCATCCTGGCGGTCTACCTGGCGTTGAAGGACGATCAGCCCGCCGCGACCGCGCCCTATGGCGAGGGCGCGAAGATAGGAGCGCTGGCCGGGGTCTTCGGCTCCGCCCTGAGCATCCTGATCGGACTCCTGATCCTGGGCGGTCTCACGGGCGCGATGGGAATCGGTGCTCTCGTTTCGGAATCCGTCGAGGACTTCGAGGCCTTCAGCCTCTTCAGCACGATTGCCGGCCTGGGCATCATCGCGATCGTCATCTTCTCGCTGGTGATCAACGTCGCCTTCTCGACGATCGGCGGCGTGATCGGGGCGGCCATCGTGCACAGGAAGGCGCCCGCGGCGGAGTAGCCCCCGCGGCGGGAATCAGCGGCTGAGGATGGTGCCCGGGCGGTAGTAGCGCTGGTGCCAGATGCCGGCCTGGTCCTCGTCGTCCACCGGCATGCGCCAGGTGCGGACGGACGCCTGGGCCAGAGGCAGGCGGTAGAGGCCGCGCGGCTGGTCGATTGTCGCCTGGATGTAGTCCTCGGCGGCGTCTTCCGGGACGTAGCGGCAGGCGATTCGCCGGTAGCGGTCGCGCCAGAGATCGTCGACGCCGATGTCGTGGACGAGTTCCGCTTCGCCCTCGACGAGGACCTTGCGGTAGGGGAGGTTCTGCTCGTCGATGGCCAGACAGGTCCGGGGATCGCGGCGCAGGTTGGCGAACCAGACGGAGTTCTCGCGCGGCGTGAACCAGATCGCCTCTTCCTCGAAGATGAACCAGATCGGCGTCACCAGGGGTCGGCCGTCGTCGCAGACCGTGCCGATCCGCATGAGGATGCCGGGCTCGGCGAGGAAGGCGTCGCGTTCGCTGTCGGTCATCGTCGGCATGGGTCGCTAGTCCTCCTCGGGGGCGCCGAGGGTCCGTGCCGCCGCGATGTCGGCGGAGTAGTCGCGGAGCTTCGTCGGCATCAGGGTCATTTCCTCGATCACGGTCCGCTCCGGCAACGCCGCGGCCGTCAGGATGGCTTCGGCGATGTCCTCGGAGGCCATCATGCCGGCCCGCTCGTCGGCCGACGGCGGCCGCGGCCGGTTGTCGAGGATCGGCGTGTCGACTTCGCCGGGCAGGACGCTGGTCGCCCGGATGCCGAGCTGCCGGAGCTCCGCACCGAGGCCGAAGATGTAGTTCCGGGACGCCGCCTTCGCGGCGCCGTAGGCGGTGCCCGCCATGACGCCCGGGCGGATCGCCGCCATCGAGGAGACCATGATGACGGTCGCGCCGCCGTGGGCGAGCATCGCCGGCAGCAGCGCCTTGGTGAGCATGGCCGGCCCCGTCGCGTTGACCGCGATCACGCTGTCCCACTCTTCCTGGGAGATGTAGCGCGTGCTTCTTACCCTGGAACTGTGGCCGGCATTGTGGACCAGGACGTCGACCGTGGCGTGACGCTCGAGGATCGCCGCGGCCAGCCCCTGAACGGCCTCAGGATCCTCCATGTCGGCCGAGCGGGCCCAGGCGCTGCCGCCCTCGGCTTCGATCTCCGAAACGACGGCCTCGAGCGGCTCGAGCCGCCGGCCGGAAACGATGATCGACGCGCCTTCGCGGGCGAAGAGCAGCGCGGTCGCCCGGCCGATGCCGGTGCCGCCGCCCGTGACCAGAGCTGTCTTGCCTTCCAGTTTGCCCATCTCAGTGCCTTCCTCCCGCCGGTACTCCCGGGCCGATGAAGCGGCGCGCGGCCAGACCGAGAGTCACGGTCCGCGCCGCCATCAGACCGACCATGCTGAGCCACAGCAGGTTGTTGTCGTCAAAGTGAACCGCGGCCCAGAGCAACGGCGCGAAGCCCAGACCGCAACTGATTGCCATCGAACGGCTGAGCAGTCTACCTTCGGTGAGGCCGAGGTAGAAGCCGTCCAGGGCGTAGGCCAGGGCGGCGAGGAGGAGTACCGGCAGCAGCCAGAGGTTGCTGGCCGCGGCCAGGTCCACGATGTCCGGATGATCCGCCAGCAGGCCGTAGATCGTCTCCGGCAGCAGCAGGACGGGGAGCAGGAAGGCGACCGCGCAGAGTTCGGCGACGAGCACCGTGAGAAACAGCACGCGCCGCAGTTCCGCACGGTCGCCGGCCCCGAAGGCGGTCCCGGCCAGCGTCTCGCCGGCGAACGCCGCGCCGTCGATCAGGTAGGACGCCACCCCCAGCAGGCGCAGGATGAGGCCGTTGGCGGCGAGCCTGGCGGTGCCGAAGAGGGCGCTGACGTTCGTGAACGCGGCGAAGGCCGTGATGAGGAACAGCGTCCGGACCACGAGGTGGCCGTTGAGCGCGACGATGCGGCGCAGCTCGACGGGCTCCAGAAGCCGCCGCGGAGAGACGGCCGGGAGGCCGGTCCGGACGGCAAGAGTCAGACCGAGGACAGCCGCCAGCCACTGCGCGGACGCCGTGGCGATCCCGGCCCCGTAGGCCGCCCAGCCGAGGTGGACGATGAACCACCAGTTGAGCGCCACGTTGGCGAGGTTCGCCGCGGCGACGACGACCAGGGCGCGGCCGGCCTCCGCGCGGCCGAGGAACCACCCCGTCAGGGCGAGATTGGCGAGGGTCGCCGGCGCTCCCCAGATGCGCGCGTCGAAGTAGCTTCGCCCCGCCGCCTCGACGCCGGGCTCGCCAGACAGTAGCCGGAAGCCGAGATCGCCCATCGGATCCCGGAGTAGCAGGAACACGGCGCCCAGAACGGCTGCCAGGAGCAGCGCGCGGTAGAGGTGGGCGGCGATCTCGAACGGATCTCCCCGGCCCCGCGACTGGGCCGTCACTCCGGTCGTGCTCATGCGCAGGAACGCGCAGCCGAAGTAGAGGTAGTCGAAGATGAGCGCCGCCAGGATGACGCCGGCTAGAAAGCGCACGTCGTCGAGCCGGCCGAGCATCACCGTGTCGGCCAGGCCGGCGAGCGGCACCGTGAGGTTCGAGGCCGTGTTGAGCGCCGTAAGGCGCGCGAACCGGCGGGGAAGGCTGGTCCCGGGAGCCCCCATCACGGCCGGAGCGCTGGTGGTAGCCTGCGCGCGTTCATGGCGTCGGCACCAACTCCTGGCGGCTTCCTGGCACGTTTCGTCGCCTGGACCGATCGCTTCAATTCACGCCTCGGCGTCGCGGTCTCCTGGCTGACGCTGGCCATGGTCGCGGTCGGAGCGTACAACGCGGTCGTGCGGTACCTGGGCCGGTTCACCGGCTGGAACCTGAGTTCGAACGCCTACCTCGAACTCCAGTGGTACATGTTCAGCCTGGTCTTCCTGCTGGGCGCCTCGTACGCGCTGCTGACGGGCGCCCATGTTCGGGTCGACGTGATCTTCAGCCGGCTGCCGGAGCGCTGGCGGCGACGGATCGACCTCTGGGGTTCGCTGCTCTTCCTGGTCCCGTTCGCGGTCTTCGGACTCGTCATGTCCTGGCCGGCCGTACGGAACTCCTGGGCGGTGCTCGAGGTGTCCTCCGATCCGGGCGGTCTGCCGCGCTATCCGATCAAAAGCGTGCTGCTCGTGGCGTTCACGCTCCTCGCCCTGCAGGGGTTCGCGGAGGCGGCGCGGAACTGGCTGCGTCTGCGGGCGCTCAAGGCCGGCGCGGAAGAGGAAGATCTGCAGCAGGAGGGATTGCTGTGAGCGGCGACTTCCTCGGCCCGCTGATGTTCGTGGTCGTCTTCCTGTTCATCTTCGCGGGCTACCCGGTCGCCTTCTCCCTCGGCGGGACCGCGCTGATCTTCGCCTTCATCGGCATCGAGCTCGGGCTCTTCTCCTGGAACCTGCTCTACGCGTTCCCCGAGCGGGTCTTCGGCGTGATGTCGAACGGCGTCTTGCTCGCCGTGCCCTTCTTCATCTTCATGGGCACGATGCTCGAGAAATCCCAGCTCGCGGAGGACTTGCTGCGCACGATCGGCATGCTGTTCGGCCGGCTGCGCGGCGGCCTGGCGCTGGCGGTGGTCGTCGTTGGCGCGATGCTCGCCGCCGCCACCGGCGTCGTCGGCGCCTCGGTGGTCGCGATGGGCCTGATCTCGCTGCCGGTCATGCTGCGCTACGACTACTCGCCGATGCTCGCCACCGGCGTGATCAGCGCCGCCGGCACGCTCGGCCAGATCATTCCGCCGAGCGTGGTGCTCGTCGTGCTCGCCGACCAGCTCGGCATTTCGGTCGGCGACCTCTTCATCGGCTCCCTGATACCGGGGCTGATGCTGGCGGGCTTCTACGCCGTGTACGTTACCGGCGTCGCGATCGCCAAACCGGCCGCCGCGCCGGCGCTGCCGGCCGAGGAACGGACGCTGGGAGGCGCCGCGCTGGCCCGGCAGGTGGCCGTCGTCATGTTGCCGCCCATGGTGTTGATCCTGGTCGTCCTGGGCAGCATCTTCGCCGGCATCGCGACCCCTACCGAGGCGGGTGCCCTGGGCGCCGTCGGCGCCATCGCCCTGGCGCTGTCGCGCGGGCGGCTGACGCTGAAGGCCGTGAAGGAGACGATGGACGCGACGGCGAAGCTGACCACGATGGTCATCTTCCTGTTGATCGGCTCGACCGCCTTCGCTCTCGTCTTCCGGGGTCTCTATGGCGACATCTGGATCGAGGACCTGCTGACCGGGCTGCCCGGCGGGAAGATCGGCCTCCTGATCGTCGCGAATCTCGCGATCTTCATTCTCGGCTTCTTCATCGACTTCTTCGAGATCGCCTTCATCGTCATCCCGCTGATCGCCCCGGCGGCGCGGATCCTCGATGTCGACATGGTGTGGTTCGGCGTGATGATCGGGATGAACCTGCAGACGTCGTTCCTGACCCCGCCGTTCGGCTTCGCGATCTTCTATCTGCGTGGCGTGGCCCCGCGGCGGATCACGACGGTCGAGATGTATCGCGGGGTGATTCCGTTCATCGTCATCCAGCTCATCGGGCTGGCGCTGATCTGCCTGTATCCGGAGCTGGTGACGGCGCTGCTGTAGCAGCCCCCAGGGGGGCCTCAACCGCCGCCGAAGGAGAACCGTGCGTACGCCTGTTCGGCGGTACTGAACCAGCGGAAGGAGGACCGGCGGGCCTCGTCCCAGGACTCGAAGATCTTCCGGTAACCGGCGTCGGCAGCCGCGTTCTCGGTCATCAGTTCGAAGGCGGTGTCCCGGCAGCCGGTCATGATCTCGTCCGAGAACGGGCGGAGCGTGACGCCTTCGTTCACCAGAGTGCGCATGGCGCCGGGGTTCTGGGCGTCGTAGCGGGCGGTCATGTCGATGTTCGTCTCGGCCGCGGCGGCGGTGACGATCGCCTGGTACTCGGAAGGCAGGGAATCCCAGGCGGCGCGGCTGACATAGAGCGACAGCGTCGGCCCCGGCTCCCACCAGCCGGGGTAGTAGTAGTTTTTCGCCACCCGGTGGAAGCCGAGCTTCAGGTCGTCGTAGGGACCGATCCACTCCGCCGCGTCCACTACGCCGCGCTCGAGCGCGGGGTAGATCTCGCCGCCGGGGATGGTCTGGACGGTGACGCCCAGGCGGCTCAGCACCTCGGCGCCGAGACCGGGAATGCGCATCTTGATGCCGCGCAGTTCCGCGAGCGTGTTCACTTCGCGGCGGAACCAGCCGCCCATCTGACCGCCCGTGTTGCCGGCCGGAAAGTTCACGATGCTGAAGTCAGCGAACACCTCGCGCATCAACTCCAGGCCGCCGCCGTGGTAGAGCCAGGCGTTCTGTTGCCGGGTGTTCAGGCCGAACGGCATCGCGGTGTCGAAGGCGAGCGCCGGGTTCTTGCCGGTGTAGTAGTACGTCGCGCTGTGGCCGAGTTCGATCGTGCCCTGCTGGACGGCGTCGAGCACGCCCAGGGCCGGAACCAGTTCGCCGGCGGGGTAGGCGCGCACGCGGAAGCGGCCCTCGGTCAGGCTCTCGACCCGGTTGGCGAAGACCTCCGAGGCGCCGAAGATCGTGTCCAGACCGCGCGGGAAGCTGGAGGCCAGGCGCCAGGTCAGGCGGGGCCTCGTGACGACACCGGGAGCTCCGTCGGAGGCGGTCGATTCGGCACCGCCGCAGGCGGCGACGGCGCCGGCGCCGGCCAGAGCGGCCGTGCCCAGGAAGTCCCTGCGGTTTCGTTCGGTCATCCGCGTTCCCCGTTCTTGTCGGTCCTCGTTTGTCTCGCTGGGAGCGGCGGGCAGTCTACGCGAAGCGGTGCATCTTCGGCGGCCGGAACTCAGTGCGCCTCGCTCAGCCAGCGCTCCGCGTCGATCGCCGCCTGGCAGCCGGTGCCGGCGGCGGTGACCGCCTGCCGGTAGATCGGGTCCATCACGTCGCCGCAGGCGAAGACCCCGTCGACGTCCGTTGCCGTCCCCGGATGGCGGACCTTGAGGTAGCCGACATCGTCCATCGCCAGCTTGCCTTCGAAGAGCCCGGTGTTCGGGTTGTGGCCGATCGCCATGAAGACGCCCTGACAGGAGAAATCCGATTCGTCTCCGGACCGGGGATCGCGCAGGCGCACGCCGCGAACGCCCTCGGCCTGGGTTCCGTAGATCTCCTCCACGGTGGCGTGGAAGCGCCACTCGATCTTCTCGTTCGCGGCAGCGCGCTCGCGCATGATGATCGACGCCCGCAGCTCGCCGCGGCGATGAACGATCGTCACCTTGCTGGCGAACTTCGTCAGGAACGTGGCTTCCTCCATCGCCGTGTCGCCGCCGCCGATCACGACGAGTTCCTTGTCGCGAAAGAAGAAACCGTCGCAGGTGGCGCAGGCCGAGACGCCGTAGCCCATCAGCTCGGTTTCCGATGCCAGCCCCAATTGGCGGGCCGAGGCGCCGGTGGCGATGATCAGGGCGTCGGTGGAGTACTCCCCGCCGTCCGTCCGGAGCCGGAACGGGCGCTCATTCAGGTCCACGGCCAGGCCCGTCTCGAAGCGGGTGTCGGCTCCGAAACGCTGAGCCTGGGCCCGCATCTGGTCGATCAGCTCGGGCCCCATGATTCCCTTCGGGAAGCCCGGGTAATTCTCGACATCGGTCGTGATCGTAAGTTGTCCGCCCGGCTGGCTGCCCTCGAGAACCAGCGGCGAGAGATCGGCGCGCGCCGCGTACAGGGCCGCGGTGAGTCCCGCTGGTCCTGATCCGAGGATGGTCAGCCGGTGGTGGTCTGGAGAGGCGGACGGCGCGGTCGTCATCGGCCGCGGAGCGTAGCAGCGCGAAGACGGATCGCCCGGCGGCGCCTGAGGCGGCGAGCGAGCCAGGCGGTCGGTCCGGAAAGCGCGTAGCTGGCCGCGCCGACCAGGAAGAAGACACCGATGTGGATCAGCGCCAGCACGGCGATCGAGGCGATGACGAGCACCACCCGGAAACTCCGGCGGCGCCGGAAGTCGATTTCCTTGAAGCTGACGTAGCGGAAGGTGGAGACGGCGAGCAGGCCGACGACGACCAGAGCGGACAGAACGACGATCTGGAACAGAAAGGAGTCGCCCCGGGTGTCGACGAAGAAGAGAATCGAGCCGATCGCCCCCGCGGCGGCGGGCGCCGGCAGCCCGATGAAGTAGGCGGGGTCGGCCGTGCGGCGGCTGACGTTGAAACGGGCCAGGCGGGCGGCGTTGCAGAGCAGGTAGACGGCCGGCGCCGCGAAGCCCACGCGCCCGAGCTCGTGAAGGCCCCAGAGGTAGCAGAGCAATGCCGGGGCCAGCCCGAAGGAGACCAGGTCGGCCAGCGAGTCGTACTCCCTGCCGAAGGGGCTCGCGGTACCGGTCAGACGGGCTATCCGGCCGTCCAGCGTGTCGAGGCAGGCCGCGGCGAAGAGCATCAGCACGGCGGCCTGGAACTGCCCTTCGAGACCTGCCAGCAGAGCGTAGAAGCCGAGCAGCATGTTCGCGGTCGTGAACAGGCTGGGGATCACGTAGGCCCCGGCCCGCAACGGTCTCGGTTTGCGCGGCTTCCAGTTCATGATTCGTCTCCGGTTCGGACGGCGGGTCGCCGGACCGGAAGGTCCTCCGGCGGCGGCGTGGACGGGTCCGTGGGCATGGCGAGCGGCGTCTCCCCGGAGATCACGCGCTGGCTCTTCTCGACCAGGGGGTCGTAGGAAAGCGGCACGAACACGTCGACGCGGGAGCCGAACTTGATCAGGCCAAGGGGCTCGCCCTGAATCACCCGCTGGCCGGCCTGGACATGGGCAACCACGCGTCGGGCCACCAGACCGGCGATCTGGCGCACCGCGATGAGATCGCCCTGGGGCCGGCGCAGCAGGGTGAGGTGGTTCTCGTTCACGTCGCCCGCCTCCTTGCGGAAGGCCGGGAGCTTCTTCCCGGGCGTCGCGATGCTGCCGATCACCACGCCCTCGACCGGTGTCTTCTGGGTATGGACGTTGAAGACGGACAGGAAGATCGAGATGCGCCGCCAGGCCTCGTCCCCGAGGGCGCTGTCGGTGATCACCTCCACGGCCATCACCGTTCCCTCGGCGGGAGAAAGGACGACGTCGGGCGGTCCCTCGTAGTTTCGCGTGGGGTCGCGGAAGAAGAGGAGGATCAGGACGCCGAGGACGGCCATCGTGCCCGCGGCTACGTGCCAGCCAAGGGGCCAGAAGACCGCCGCCGCGGCCAGGAACGGCAGCACGAACGGCCAAGCCTCCCGAGCGAATCTCATCCGTTCAACCGGGATGGGGGCCAGGGGCCAAACGAGGAGCCCGCGACGGGTTCGACGTTTCTAGCTGGCTGCTTGAAGGGCGTGTGACCGGATGATCGATTCCATGCGGTCCTTGAGAGCGAGCTTGTGGAGCTTGATGCGCTTGGCCTCGGACTGATCCGTCGGCGAGAGGACGGGGCGGCCGACCAGTTCTTCGAGTTGACTCTCACAGGCCTGATGCTCTTCGTAGAGCTTCCTGAACTCGCCATCCTGCGCCAGGAGTTCTTCCTTGACTGCGTCATCGCTCATTCGGTGCGCGCCTCCCTTCGTGGTCGTTCGGTGGCCTTCCGCGGATCCTGCTTCGAGCGTACCAGCTTGGGCGGGCTCGTCGCGGGCGGGCGCAGGTAGAGAGGTTCGACGAGCGCCGAGGGATCCCAGGGGAAGTCGCCGCTTCGCATCAGGCGCAGCATGTTCGGGGCGAGCTCCGTCGCTTCGACGGCCCCGGCAGAGACCTCCAGCGCGGAGATTCCGTGGCCGACGACAGGAAGAGCGGTTCGCTCGAGCTCGGCCCGGCTTCTGATGTCAGGCGGCCCATCGGCGCTGGCGGCGCCGGGCCGCATGCGCTGGGCGAACCAGCGGTCCCGGTGGGCGTCGACGACCGCCAGCACCACTGGCTCCGGCGCAGCCGCGCGCTCGGCGTAGTGGCTGGCCAGGACCTCGAAGGTGGAGACCGCGCCCGCGCGCACCCCGGAGGCCTGGTGCAGGCCGATCGCGGTGGCCAGTCCAACCCGCAGGCCGGTAAAGCTGCCCGGTCCCCTGGCTGCCCCGACCCCTGCCAGGTCCCGGGCTTCGAGACCCGCGCGGACCAGCAACTCGTCGATCATCGCGATGAGTTCGCGCGACGAACGGCCCTGAGGCGTGGCGAGCGTGTCGACCCGGTCGGGAAGAGCGAGCGCCACGCTGACGACGGCCGAACCGGTGTCGAACGCGAGCAGCGGCCCGGAAGCCATGGCCGCTCACTATACTGGCGGCCGTTCGTGGACGGGAGCGCTGCAGAGAACGCGGGGGATTCACGGACATCCGCCAGTCGATCGGCTGGGCGGGCCCGGTACGTCGCCACCCTCACGCCGATGCTCCGACACTACCTGACGGTCAAGGCCGACTACCCGGACGCGATTCTGCTGTACCGGATGGGTGACTTCTTCGAGCTGTTCTTCGAGGACGCCACGACCGCCGCACCTGTACTCGATGTCGCCCTCACCGCGCGGCAGAAGGGAACCGCCAGCGAGGCACCGATGTGCGGGGTGCCCCACCACGCGGTCGACTCCTACATCGCCAGGCTGCTCGACGCGGGCTACAAGGTCGCGGTCTGCGATCAGGTCGAGGATCCGGCGCAGGCCCGGGGGCTGGTGCGCCGGGAGGTCACGCGGATCGTCACGCCGGGAACGATCAGCGACCTGGAGATGCTCGATCAGAACCGGCCGAACTACCTTGCCGGGATCCGCTTCAACGGCGGGGCGGGCGCCGGCGCGTTCCTCGATGTCTCGACCGGCGAGTTCTTCGTGCGCCGCTGGCCGGACGCTGCGCTCGCGGTGGACGATCTCGAACGGCTCGCGCCGCGCGAGGTTCTCACCTGCGGCGCGGACTTCGAAAGGAGTGGCGCCGACCCGGCCGGCCAGCTTTCGGCCTGGATCGACCGAGCCGGAGTTCCGCACACGGCGGTCGACAGTTCTGAGGCGCCGCACTCAGCCTCCGCCGAGCGCGCCCTGCGCCGGCAGTTCCAGGTGGACAACCTGCGGGGCTTCGGCCTGGTCGAGGGTGAGGCCGCGGTCGCCGCGGCCGCCCTCGTGCTGGAGTACGCACGCAGCGCCGCCAGATCGGACATCGATCACGTAACGGGTCTCGAGGTTCAGCACGACGACCGCTGCGTGGTGGTGGACGACACGACGCTGCGAAACCTGGAGGTCTTTCGGCACCTCCAGCACCAGGGCGGGCGGACTCTCGTCGACGTGCTCGACCTCACGCTCACGGGGCCCGGCGCCCGCGCCCTGCGGCGCTGGCTGAGCCGGCCGCTCCGGGACGCTGACGCCCTGGAGGAGCGCCACGACGCGGTCGACGTGCTGCTGCGGAACACCTCGCTGCGGGAGTCGCTCCGCTCCCGGTTCAAGGGCATGGCGGACCTGGAGCGGCTGACGTCGAGGCTGGTTCTGGGCCGGATCACTCCGCGCGAGGCGGCGGCCCTGCGGGAAACGCTGCGCGACGCTCCTTCCACACTGGCGGCCGTGGCGGGGCTGGATGCCGACCTCCTCGCACGCATGGCAACGACCGACGCGCTGCCCGGGCTGCGAGCGAGGTTCGACGCAACACTTGCGGAAGCGCCGGGCTCGCTGAGCGATGGTGGCGTGATCGCGGCCGGCGTCGACCCGGAACTCGACCGACTCCGGTCTCTGGCACGGGACGGCAAGGGGCACATGGCGGCGCTCGAGGCCGGGGAGCGGGAGGCGACCGGGATCCCTACGTTGAAGGTCGGCTACAACCGGGTCTTCGGCTACTACCTTGAGGTCCGCAAGACCCAGCAGGAGCGAGTTCCCGACCACTACGTCCGCCGGCAGACCCTGACCAACGCCGAACGCTATGTCACGGAGGATCTGAAGACGTTGGAACAGCAGATCCTGGGCGCCGAGAGCGGCCAGCTTGCGCTGGAACAGGAGCTCTTCGAGTCGCTCCGGGCCGAGGCCGCCCGGGAAGCCCCGCGCCTGCTTGCCCTGGCGGCAGCGTTGGCCCGGCTCGACTGCCTGAGCGCACTGGCGGAGGCCGCGGGCCGCTACGACTACGTCCGACCGCGGATGCTGGCGGCGCCCGGCAGGATCGAGATCCGCGAGGGCCGCCATCCCGTGGTCGAACGATCGACGGCGGCCATCCGCGGCGCTTCCGGCTTCGTGCCGAACGACGTGCGCCTCGACCGGGACCGGGAGCAGATCATCCTGCTGACCGGTCCCAACATGGGTGGCAAGTCGACCTATCTCCGGCAGACCGCGCTGATCGTATTGATGGCTCACGCGGGGTGCTTCGTTCCCGCCGGGAGCGCCGAGATCGGCCTGGTCGACCGGGTCTTCACCCGTGTCGGCGCCAGCGATGACCTCGCCCGCGGCGAATCGACCTTCATGGTCGAGATGGTCGAGACCGCGAACATCCTGCGTCACGCGACGCCCGACAGCCTGGTCGTCCTGGACGAGGTCGGCCGGGGCACATCGACCTACGACGGTCTCTCCCTGGCGTGGGCCATCATCGAACGCCTGCACGAGCACAACGGCTCGCTGGCGCTTTTCGCCACCCACTACCACGAACTCACCGGCCTGCCGGCGACTCTTGCGCGGGTCAGGAACTCGCGGATGGCGGTGAAGGAGTGGCAGGACCAGATCCTGTTCCTGCACAGGGTCGCGGAAGGCCGCGCCGACAAGTCCTACGGTCTGCACGTGGCGCGTCTGGCCGGTGTGCCTCGGGAGGTCGTCGAGCGCGCCGCCGCCGTGCTCTCGAACATCGAGTCCCAGCAGTACGGCTTCTCCGGCAGGCCCCGGGTCGTCGACGGCGCTTCCGGAGCGCCGCCGAGTCCCGGCGCGGACCAGCTCGCGTTGTGGGGTGGCGCGGACGAGGCAGTGATCGAGGCGCTGCGGGTGGTCGACGTGGACCAGTTGACGCCGGTGGCCGCCCTGAACCTCCTCCAGACCCTGCAGAGCCGGCTTGGCGTGAAGTAGCAGGCCGCTGGTGCGCGGGCAGCCGGCCAGAAGGCCGGCGCACCGACAACGGAGCTAGAACGGGATGTCGTCGTCCTGTTCGCCGGCGTCGAAGCCCTGGTCCTGCGGCGCCGGTTGAGGCTGTTCGCGGCGGCTCTGGCCCCCGTAGCCCTGCTGCCCCTGGTTGTCGCCGCGGCTGCCCAGCATCTGGAAGTTGTCGCAGACGATTTCGGTCATGAAACGCTTCTGGCCGGTCTGCTGATCGTCCCAGGAGCGGGTCTGCAGCCGCCCCTCGACGGAGACGAGCTTTCCTCGGTTGAGGTACTGGCCTGCCACCTCTGCCTGCCGTCCCCAGCAAACGATGCGATGCCATTCCGTTTCTTCCTGGCGATTGCCGTCGCGGTCGCGCCACCGGCGGTTCGTGGCGACGTTGAAGGTGGCCAGCGTCTGGCCGGACTGGGTGGTCCGGATTTCAGGATCGTTGCCGAGACGGCCGATCAGGATCACTTTGTTGAGCATGCTCTTGTTCTTCCTCTCTCATTCGCGTTCAAGGCGTGGAGCGTCGTTGCGCCGGGGCGTGCCCTGGAGGGCTGGCGGAGGACCATTGTAGGCGCATTCGGAGGCGCGGTTGTCGCCGATTCCGTGGTCCGTCGGGCGTGCGGTTCGAGTCTGGCGTAGTGTCCCCTGCATGCGGCTGGTCGTGCAGCGCGTGGCGGACGCCGAGGTCTCGGTCGACGGCCGGACGGTGGGGAAGATTGGACCGGGCATGGTGGTCCTTGCCGGCGTGGAGGTCGGCGACGGGCAGGATCAGGTGGAGGCGGCCGCGGCCAAGCTGGCCGGACTCCGGCTCTTCGACGACGAGCAGGCGCGGATGAACCTCGACGTGCGCCAGTCAGGTGGAGCGGTGCTGCTCGTGTCGCAGTTCACACTGGCCGCGTCGACGCGCAAGGGGAGGCGGCCGTCGTTCGACCGGGCGGCGTCGCCGGAAGTGGCCGAGCCGCTGCTCGAGACGCTGCGCCTCCGGCTGGAGGCGGCCGGCGTGCCGGTGGAGTGCGGCCGGTTCGGAGCGCGAATGCGCGTGGACCTGGTCAACGATGGACCGGTCACCTTCGTGCTGGACTTCTAGCTAGAGGTTCTTCAGTTCCTTGCCGGGCTTGAAGCGAACCGTCTTGCCGGGGGAAATCGTCACCTCGACGCCCGTCTTCGGATTCCGGCCCACGCCGCGCTTGCGATCGCGCACCTGGAAGACGCCGAAACCGCGCAGCTCGATCCGCTTGCCGTCGCCGAGAGCGTCCTTCATCGCGCCGAGGATCGTGTCGACGGCGCGGGCCGCCTTGACCCGGGGAAGATCGGAATTCTCCGCGACACGGTTCACGATATCCGCCTTGATCATCTCGACGCCTCCTCCCTGAATCGGCCCGCCGTCACGACCGGCCACGACCCGACGTGGACCCCCGAGTTTAACCCGGGCGGCGCTTCCGGTAAAGAGCCGAGGTGGCCGAAGCGGTCACGGGAGAGTGCTACTCTTGGCCGTCCCATGCATCGCGAGGAAGCAGGTTCCCGGCCCCTTTCCGGCCATGCGTTGCGCGGCGCCGCGCCGGTGGCTGCGATCGTCCTGCTTTTCCTCGGAGCGCAGTCGACCCGGGCGCAGGAAGCCTCCGCCACGCCTTCCGGGAGCGGACCCTTCCTGTTCACGGCGGCGCGGCTGCTGGCTGCCGAACCGGACCGGGAGGAGGAAGCGCTCGATCTCTTCGAACGGGCCGTGGCCGCGGATCCGGACGCTCCCTTCCTCCGGATTGCTCTGGCGGAGTTCCTTGCCGAGAAGCTGCGTCGCTTCGACGAGGCGGCGGAACACACGGGCGTCGCCTACCGTCTCGCGCCGGACGACGTGGACGTGCTCCGCGCCCATGCGGGAGCTCTCGCGCGCCTGACCCGAGGCAATGGCGGCCGCTCCGGCGGGGCGCTCGATCAGGCGATCGAGGCGCTGGAGCGTCTCCGTCGTCTCGCCCCGAGCGACATCGACGGCATGATGCTCCTCTACCGGATTCGAGAGAGCCGGGAGGAGTACGACGAGGCTGCTTCCGTGCTCGAGGAACTCGTCAGCTACCACAACGGCCACCGGCAGCTTCAGGGCATGCTGGTCGATGCGTTCCGCCGCGCGGGGCAGGAAGACCGGGCCGAGGAAGTCCGGAACGAGATGCTTCGACTGGACGGTCTCTCCCTCGAAGCCAGGATGGAACTGGCTCACCGGGAGAGCCAGCGAGGCAACCACAGCGAAGCGATCGAACTGCTCGAGGGCGCCGTCGCCGAGCAGCCGGAGAGTATCCCGGTGCGTGGCGCCCTGGCCGAAGAGTACTTTCGCCGCGGGGTCGCCCGCGGACGGACCCCCCAGCAAAGGGCGGACGATCTCGCTGAGGCGCTGGGCCGCCTGCGTGAGCTGCCTCGCGCGGCCCGTGCGAACCCTCGCGCTCGCCTCCTGGAGGCGACGATCCTGGCCGAATCGGAACGGACGCCGGAGGCGATCGTGCTGCTGGAAGACCTCAGGCGGGAGTCCCAGGACGATCCGCGCATCGTGCGGGAACTCGTGCGCCTGCTGATGCGGGAAGGCGAATGGCGCCGGATCAGGGACATCGGCCAGACGATGGTCGATCGGGCCGACCGGAGCACCGTCGAGGGCGAGCAGGCGGGAGATCTCGGTCTCAGCCTGGTGGTCGAGGCCATGCGCCAGTTGGGAGAGATCGACCGCGCGCTGGAGGTCCTGGAAGCCGAGGAGGAGCGGGCCGGAGAATCCGCGGAACTGGTTCTCAGTCAGGCCGAACTGCTGGCGGAGGCCGGCAGAAAGCGCAGGGCCATGGCGATGCTGCGCCGGGGCGTCGTGGCCAACGAGCGGCTTCTTGTGGCGGGCGACGACGGTGAGCCGGAGTTTCCGGCGCTTCAGAAGAAGGCGAGGCTCTACTTCAACCTGGGTGCGGAGAAGCTCGCCCTGAGAGTCTACGAGGACCTGGCCTCGAACGGAGATGTCCGGCGTCTCATGCTCGTCGCGGAGTCCTGTCGCGAGCAGGGACGTTTCGGCGAGGCCATCCCCTTCCTCCTGCGGGCGCTGGCGCGAATCGACGGCGGCGCCGCGACCGAACTGGACATGGACAAGGACGCCCTCCGCGCGGCACTGCGGTTCCAGCTCGGAGAGGCCTACGAACGGAGCCGGCGCTACGACGAGGCGGCGGATCAGTTCCGGGCGGTGCTCACACTCCAGCCCGAGAACAGTCACGCCTTGAACTACCTCGGCTACATGTGGGCGGACAACGGCGAGAACCTCGAGCAGGCGCTGGAGCTCATTCGACGCGCGGTCGATCTCGACCCGAACAACGGCGCCTTCGTCGACTCCCTGGGCTGGGCCCTGTTCCGTCTCGGCGAGTTCGAGCAGGCCCGGCGTCACCTGGAACGGGCGAACCAGCTCGTGCCCAGCGACTCAACGATCCTCGAGCATCTCGGGGACGTCTATGTCGCGCTGGGCGAACCGCAGCGGGCTCGGGAGGCCTACGAGCAGGCGTTGGCGATCAACGACGAGGAGAACGTCGAGTCCGTGCGCCGCAAGCTGAGTGAACTCTCCCGGCGCTGACCGGTCGGGGCCGATCTTCATGCGGCGGTCGTTCCCGCTGCTTCTGTTCAGTCTGGCGTGGCTTTGCGGCTGCGCCAGCACCGGGCCTGGCCGCGAAGCGGGGGTTGCCGCCGGCCGTCCGGTTCCGGCCACCGCGCCGTGGGAGATTCCCGAGACGGAGTGGCGGACGCAGCGCATCGTCCGCATGCACTACGACGGACCGGAGGGAAACGGCACGCTCCGTCTCGTGCTGCGTTTCGAGGACCCGGAGCGCTTTCATGTCTCAGCCTCCGACCGCCTGGGACGACGATGGTGGGACCTCAACGTGAGGGAAGGAGACGCCCTCGTGCTGTGGGTGCGCGAACGCACGTTCTGCCGGTATGCGGGCGACCTCGAGGTCCCCGCCCTCTCGCTGGGTCCGGTGCCGGCCCGCGCCGTCGCCGCCCTGTTGATGCGGCGGTTGCCGTCGCCGCCGGCCGATCCCCGCGGATGGGCGGAGACCGCGGTCGGCGGCCGGGCGGACCGAAGCGTCAAGCTCGACTTCAAGGACCGCCGCGGCCGCTTGTGGACGACCGAGGGGACCGCGGCCGGCCCGAGTCGCTGGACGCTGTGGGACGGCGATCGCGCCAGGGCCTCCTGGAGCGGAGGTGTGGAAGGAGAGGAAGAAGTGGCGCGGCTCGTGGAATCCGACACGGGTCTCGAACTGCGCTGGCGCCAGCGGCGGCCCGCAACGGAACTCGCCGGACCGCTTCCAGCCCCCGAAGTCCCCGCCGGATATCGGCCCGGCCTCTGCGGCTCGGATGCCTGATGCCCGCCGAACTCAGCCTTGCATGCCCGGCCAAGGTGAACCTGAGTCTCCGCGTTCACGGCCGCAGGCCCGACGGTTTCCACGAGATCTCGACCGTCCTGCAGACGATCGACCTCTGCGACCGCCTGGTCATCCACCGCGTCGACCCGGCGAGCCCACTGCGGATCGAGGTCCCGGGCGGCGGCGCCCCGGCCGACGACTCGAACCTGGTGCTCAAGGCGGCGCGCGCCTTCTTCGGCGTCCTTGGCGAGCCGCCGGCCGGCGTCCGTTTCAGGCTCGAGAAGCGGATTCCCGAGGGCAGCGGCCTGGGCGGGGGCAGCAGCGACGCCGCGGCAGCGCTGCTCGGCCTCCAGTCGCTCTGGGGAGGACCTCTCGACGCCCGGCAGTTGCACGGGGCCGGCGCGGCGGTCGGCTCGGATGTCCCGTTCTTTCTGGAGGGGGGGACGGCGTTCGCGACCGGCCGTGGTGAGCGGGTCGAATCGCTGGACGATATGCCCTCAGCGCCCGTGCTGGTCGTCGTGCCGGCGGTAGAGGTGTCGACAGCCGAGGTCTACGGCAATTGGAAGGGTGCGATGGCGGCAGGCAGGAGGGGAGAGGGGAGACTGTCCGCCCTGTTGCCTCCTCCCTCACACCGTGGCGATGCCGCCGCCTGGGTGCTCGGCAACGACCTGGAACCGGTGGTGCGCCGGCTCCATCCCGAGGTGGACCGCCTGCTCCTGGCGCTTGGGCGCGCCGGGAGCACGAACGGTGGCGGCGGTCCCCAGGTTTCGGGCAGCGGCGGCGCCGTGTTCGCGGTCGGCGAGACACCCGGCATCCGGGCCGCACTGGCCGGAACCGGCGTGCGTGTGTTCCGGACGCGAACGTTGCCTCGGGAAGATCGCGGGCTCTTCATGTAGTCGTCACTTTCTGTAAGATGGGCCGTCCCGTCTGGGGCGTCGCCAAGTGGTAAGGCACGAGACTTTGGATCTCGCATTCGGGGGTTCGAATCCTCCCGCCCCAACCACTAGTGCGCCGCAGCCAATTCCCCCTGAATTCGAACTGATTCCGAGGTCGCCCGTGTCGAGAGTCTCCGTGCACGCGGATGGTCCCGGCGCGCACCGGCGTCCGGACTTCCCGGAAACGATCGCCGGCGGGTCGCTCAAGTGACCCTCCATCCCAACAACGTCGAACGCGCCATGTACACCGAACTCAAGGTCTTCGGCGGACGGGCGCATCCCGCGCTGACCAACGAGATCTGCAACTACCTCGGCATGGTGCCGGGTCAGGTCACGGCCTACAACTTCGCGGACGGCGAGATCTTCTGCCAGATCCAGGAGAACGTGCGCGGCGCCGACGTCTTCATCGTGCAGCCGACCTGTCCGCCGGTCAACGAGAACTTCGTCGAGCTGTTGATCATGCTCGATGCGGTGAAGCGGGCTTCGGCGGCGCGGGTGACGGCGGTGTTGCCCTACTACGGCTACGCCCGTCAGGACAAGAAGGACAAGCCCCGCGTGCCGATCACGGCCAAGCTCGTGGCCGACGTGATGACCGCCGCCGGGGCCGACCGCCTGCTGACGATGGACGTCCACGCGCAGCAGATCTCGGGCTACTTCGACATTCCGGTCGACCACCTGTTCGCGGCGCCCGTGCTCCTTGACGCCATCCGCGCGCTCGGCATCGAGGATCTGATGATCGTCGCCCCGGACGCCGGCGGAGTGGCCCGGGCGCGGGCGATCGCCAAGCGGCTGCACACGGAACTCGCGATCATCGACAAGCGCCGGGTGGCCGCGAACCAGGCGGAGGTGATGAACGTGATCGGCGAGGTCGAGGGGCGCGACGTGCTGATCCTCGACGACATCATCGATACCGCCGGCACGCTGATCAACTCCGTCGAATCCCTGGCGGCGCAGGGCGCCCGGAGGATCTTCGCCGCCGGCATTCACGGTGTACTCTCCGCCTCGGCCATCGAGAGGATCGAGAAGTCGAAGCTCGAGGGCGTCCTGGTGACGAACACCACGCCGCTCGAAGAGAAGCTGGCCCGGAGCACGAGGCTGCGCCCCCACAGCGTCGCCGCCCTGCTCGGGGAAGCCATCCGCAGAATCCACGACAACAGCTCCGTGACATCGCTCTTCGTCTGAGCCGTACGTCACCTGAGGAGTTCGAAGTGAGCGAACCCACTGTCACCGTCCGGCTGCGCGAGCAGATCGGCAAGAACGCGAACCGCCGCCTCCGCGCGGCCGGCGAGATTCCCGCCGTGGTCTACGGCGGCAGCGCCGACTCGGCCGCGATCCGGGTCGACGGCAAGATGGTCCAGAGCCTGATTCGGGAGGGGGGCGAAAACGCCGTCTTCCTGCTCCAGCTCGAGGGCACCGAGCGGACGCGCCACACGATGATCCGCGACTTGCAGTGGAATCCACTGACGGGCGCGCTGGTCCACATCGATTTTCAGCGCGTGAAGATGGACCAGGAAGTCCAGGTCTCGGTGCCGATCGAGGTGGTGGGGACGCCCGAGGGCGTGCGGAACGAGGGCGGACTCCTCGAGTTCATCACCCGGGAGGTGGGCGTGGTCTGCCTGCCCGGCGACATTCCCGTCTCGATCGAACTCGATGTTTCGTCCCTGCACATCGGCCAGCATGTGGAGGCCGGGGAAGTGGTCCTGCCGGACGCGGTGACGCTCAGCGAGGAAGAGAGCAAGGTGATCGTGTCGGTGGCCGCCGCCCGGGTGGTCGAGGAGGAGGTCGAGGAGCCGGAGGAAGGGGAGCTGCTCGAGGCCCTCACCGACGAGCCCGAACGGGTCGGCGACGAGGACGAATCCGAAGATGGAGACGCATAGCGAGGAGGCGCGTCTGGTTCTTGGGCTCGGGAATCCGGGCGGACGTTACGCCGACACGCGTCATAACCTCGGCTTCCGGGTCGTCGACGAGCTGTCCCGGCGTCTGGGCGTCCGACTCGGACTGGACGTGTGCGGAGCGTTCTGGGCCTCCAACGACCGGGTGGATCTGGCGATGCCGCAGAACTACATGAACCGCAGCGGCTACAGCGCGCGCTGCCTCTCCGAACGGAATGGCTATGCTCCCCGGAACATCCTGGTCGTCTACGACGAAGTCCATCTGCCCCTGGGGCGGCTCCGGCTTCGTGGCAAGGGGAGTCCCGGCGGGCATCGCGGCATGGAGTCGGTCATCGAGAACCTGCGCACGACGGCGGTGCCGCGGCTGCGTCTTGGCATCGCGCCGGACGAAGCGACGGCGGCCGCGGCCGGCCGCGGGGAAGATCTGCCGGATTTCGTGCTCGCTCCCTTCGCGGCGGGCGAGGTCGAAACGGCGGAACGAATGGTGCGGCGGGCCGCCGACTGCGTCCTGAGCTGGGTTGACCGAGGCGTCGAAGTCACGATGAACGAGTACAACGGATGAGAGGAAACGGATAGTGGACACGATGTACTACCTTCTGCCCGCCTGCGGCGCGGCGGCCCTGTTCTACGCCTTGCTGCGGAGCCGGTGGATCAACCGGCAGGACGCCGGAGACGGCGCGATGCCGGAAATCGCCGGCCACATTCGGGACGGGGCGATGGCGTTCCTCGGCCGCGAGTACCGCATTCTGGCCATCTTCGTCGTCCTGGCGGCGGCTCTGCTGGCGCTCGCCAACTGGGACCGCGCCGGCAGCTCCCCCTTGATCGGGCTGTCGGTTCTCGGAGGCGCCCTCTGTTCGGGCCTTGCCGGGTTCTTCGGCATGAGGGTGGCGACATCGGCCAACGTGCGCACCGCGGCCGCCGCCCGCACGAGCCTGAACCGCGCCCTGGCCGTCGCCTTCTCGGGCGGCGCCGTGATGGGCTTCGCGGTCGTGGGTCTCGGCATCCTCGGCCTGTCCCTGCTGTACCTGCTCTACGCCGCGATGTTCGGCAGCGGCGACAACGGCTCGCTGGGCCAGGTGGTGACCGTGCTGACCGGCTTCTCGTTCGGCGCTTCCTCGATCGCGCTGTTCGCCCGGGTCGGCGGCGGCATCTACACGAAGGCGGCCGACGTGGGCGCCGACCTGGTGGGGAAGGTCGAGGCCGGGATTCCCGAGGACGACCCGCGCAATCCGGCGGTGATCGCCGACAACGTCGGCGACAACGTGGGCGACGTCGCCGGCATGGGGGCCGACCTGTTCGAGTCCTACGTGGGCGCGATCGTCGGCACGCTCGTGCTGGGAATCAGCACGACGACCCTGGCCGGGGAGGAGTTCACGCCGAACCTCATCCTGCTGCCGATGCTGCTTGCGGGTCTCGGCATCCTGGTCTCCCTGGCCTCCACGCTGCTGGTCCGCACGAAGGAGGGCGGAAACCCGCAGCATGCCCTGGACCTGGGGACCTTCGCCGCCGCGGGCATCATGCTGGTCGTCACCTTCTTCACGGCCCGCAGCCTGCTGGGCGACGTCAGGTACGTGGTCGAGGGGAAGGAATTCGGCTTCATGGGGGTGTTCCTGGCCACGGTCGCCGGCCTCGCCGCCGGACTGCTGATCGGGCTGATCACCCAGTACTACACGGCCGAGTCCAAGGCGCCGGCGCAGAGCATCGCCAAGGACAGCCAGACCGGCAGCGCGACGAACATCATCGGCGGCCTGGCCGTCGGCATGCAGTCGACCGCGCTGCCGATCGTCGTTCTGACCGCCGCCGTCCTCGTGGCCCACAGCCAGGCTGGTCTGTACGGCATCGCGATCGCGGCTCTCGGCATGCTCTCGACGACGGGCATTCAGCTCGCCGTCGACGCTTACGGACCGGTCGCCGACAACGCCGGCGGCATCGCCGAGATGAGCGCCCTCGGTCCGGACGTCCGCGCCCGCACGGACAAGCTGGACGCCGTCGGCAACACGACGGCGGCGATCGGCAAGGGCTTCGCGATCGGGTCGGCGGCGCTGACCGCTCTGGTGCTGTTCGCGGCCTTCCGCACGACCGTCGGCCTGGAGACCATGGACCTGGTCAACCCGCGCGTCATGTGCGGGCTGTTCATCGGCGCCATGCTGCCGTTCCTGTTTTCCTCGATGGCGATGAAGGCGGTCGGCAAGGCGGCCTTCGAGATGATCGAGGAGGTCCGCCGTCAGTTCCGCACGATTCCGGGCCTGATGGAAGGAGAGGCGAAGGCGGAGTACGCGCGCTGCGTCGACATCTCCACCGCGGCCGCGCTGCGCCAGATGGTGGCGCCGGGCCTGCTGGCCGTGCTGGTTCCCGTGGCCGTCGGTTTCTGGGACGTCGAGGCCCTGGCCGGGGTCCTGGCCGGCGTGACCGCCGGCGGCGTTCTGCTCGCCATCTTCATGGCGAACGCGGGCGGCGCCTGGGACAACGCGAAGAAGTACATCGAGGCCGGCGCGCATGGCGGCAAGGGCTCCGACGCCCATAAGGCGGCCGTCGTCGGCGACACGGTGGGGGACCCGTTCAAGGACACGGCCGGGCCCAGCCTGAACATCCTGATCAAGCTGATGTCGGTCGTGTCGCTGGTCATCGCGCCGCTGCTGGTGCTGTAGCGGACCGTGATAGATTCCGCCGCCGATTCGTTCCGGTCCACGGGCCGGCTACACCCCAAGAGGATGAACGATTGACCCGGACATACGAACTCGTCTTCATCGCCGATCCGCGCCTCTCGGATGAGGAGGCCGTGGAGTTGAGCGATGCCTTCGGCAAGCTGCTGGTCGCCGACGGCAAGCTGCGGATCACCCAGGAGGAATCCTGGGGCAAGCGGCGGCTCGCCTATCCGATCAGGAAGTTCACCGAAGGCCGTTACCACATCTACTACCTGGAGTCCGACGGAGGCGACAACGGCCTCGCGGAGATCGGACAGCGGATGCTCCAGAACGAGAAGGTCCTGCGGCACCTGGTGGTGCGGACCGACCTCGACCTGAAACGCGCCGCCAGCAAGGGCAAGGAGCCGGTCCAGCAGACGACCATGGCCAATGTCCCGAGCCAGGCGGCTGGAGGCGTCTAGAAATGCCGAAGCGCAGAACCTTCTTCCGCCGCCGCAAGGTGTGCAAGTTCACCGCCGACGGGATCGAGTACATCGACTACAAGGACGTCGCCACGCTGCGCTCCTTCGTGCCGGAACGGGCCAAGATCCTGCCGCGCAGGATCTCGGGCAACTCCGCGCGCCACCAGCGCATGCTCGCCCGCGCGCTGCGAAGGGCCCGTTTCCTGGCCCTGATTCCCTACACAACGGACTGACCGCCGGCGTCGGCGGCGACCGAGGCGGCGAGGAACGAGGCAATGGAAGTCATCCTGCTACAGGACATGAGAGGACTGGGCACGCGCGGCCAGGTGGTCGACGTGAAGCCCGGCTACGCCCGCAACTACCTCTATCCGCGGGAGCTGGCGGCGCCCTCCACCGAGTCGAACAAGCTCTGGTTCGAATCGCAGCGGAAGAAGTTCGACGCTCGCCACGAGGCGGAGCGCTCGGCCGCCGCCGAGGTCGCGGCGGAACTCGCGGCGGTCAAGTTGACGCTCGCGAAGCGGGCCAGCGAAACGGGAACCCTGTACGGCTCCGTGACGCCGACCGAGGTCACCGAGGCGCTCGCCGCAGCCGGCGTGCAGGTTGATCGCCGCATGATCGATCTCACCGGCGGCATCAAGACGGTGGGTGATCACCTGGTGCGGGTCGACCTCCACACCGAAGTCATCGCCGAAGTCGCCATCGAGGTAGTGCCTGAAACCTAGGGCCGATAGCGACGGCTCCGGCGCCGGGGCCCCACCGGAAGTCGAGGACTTCCTGGGTGACCAGCCGACACGTGACCTCGGCGACTGGCGCCATCTCTGGGAGCGGGACATCCCGTTCCCGATTCGCAGCGATCGCGGCCTCGCCGGCCGTCTGCTCGTTGCCTTCAAGCGGCTGCTGCGCCCGTTCGTCTCGCTGCCCCAGAACGATCTCTGGGAGCGGCAGCGGGTCTTCAACCTGATCCTGCTCGACGTCTTCCAGCACCATCTCCAGGAGTGGAGAGATCATCAGGAACGCGTGGAGCGACTGTTCGAGCAGCGCATCGGCGATCTCGGCCACCGGACGCGGCACCTGGAGAACTTCCTGCGCCAGGGACTCGACGAGGTCATGCGCCACGACGACGCCCTGTTCGGCCGCGTCGACCGGAAGCTGGACCGCTACCGCCGGGAAACGGACGAACTGGCGGGGCTGTTGAGGGCGGCCCTGGCCCGGGGCCCCGAAGGGGAGAAGGGACTCCGGGAGGCCGACGCGGACGTTTCCTACATCGACTTCGAGCACAGGTTCCGCGGCAGGGAAGAGGACATCCGCGACCGCCTCCGTGTCTACCTGCCGCGGCTTCTTCAGGCGGGACCGGTCCTGGACCTTGGCTGCGGCCGGGGTGAAGCCCTGGCGCTGCTGGAAGCGGAGGGCGTGGAGTGCCGCGGCGTCGATCCCTCATCGGCGATGGTGCGGCACTGCCGTGAGCAGGGTCTTGGCGTCGACCAGAACGACGCGCTGACCGCGCTGGTCCAGACCGAGCCGGCATCTCTGGGCGGCGTCGTCTCCTTCCACGTCATCGAACACCTCGCTCCGGAAGACGTCGAGCGTCTGGTCCGCCTCGCGTTCGCGGCCCTGCGGCCGGGAGGGATTCTGGTGCTGGAGACGCCGAATCCGCTCTCCGTCGCGGTGACGGCCCGCAGCTTCTGGCTTGATCCCACACACAGGAGACCGGTTCATCCGGAGGCGCTGTCCGCCTTCTACGAACAGGCGGGCTTCACCGGTCTCGAGCGACTCAACCTCCGGCCGTATCCGGAGGAGGAGCGGTTGCCGGAGATCCCGCTCGACGGACTGGACGGCCAGAGCCGGGAGCTGGCCGATCGGCTGAATCGCCTCCGGGACGAACTCGACGACTTCCTCTTCGGCTACCGCGACTACGCCCTGATCGGCCTGAGGCCGGAAGGCTAGCTGTCGCCCTTCTGCCAGCCGCGCATGATCGGCGTCCAGTCGACGAGGTCTTCCGGCATGTTCTCTCCCGCCTTCGGCTCGCCGTACAGCGCTCGTTGCTGGTACCACGGCAGGTCGTAGACCGCGCGAGTCTCGGGGTCGAACGACAGGACCGGCTCGGTGCCCACGATGAAGGCCTCTTCGATGACGCGCTGGCCGGAGCGGCGCCGCGCGGGCAGGAGGCCGGAGTGGTACTCGACCGGCCGGAGCCGCACCTGGTTGGGCCTGGTGAAGGTCAGGGCGGGGTCCACCCAGCCGTCCTCGATGCCCCGACGGAGCACGTCGTTCCAGATCGGCAGGGCAGCCACGGCGCCGGTCATGTTCCTGCCGATTCGCTGCTGCTGGTCGTAGCCGACCCAGACGACCAGGGTGTACCGGGGTGTGAAGCCCGCGAACCAGGCGTCCGTGAACCCGTCCGTCGTACCGGTCTTCCCGGCGACGGCCGCGAGGCCGAGAGCCCGCGCAGACTGGGCTGTGCCGCGCTGGACCACGCCCGAGAGGACGTGGGTGAGCAGGAAGGCGACTTCGGGCGTGACGACGGTCGATGCCTGCGGCAGATGGGCATCGAGTTCGCGGCCGTCGCGGGTCGTGACGCGCTCGACGAAGTAGGGCTCCACGTGGACGCCCAGGTTGGCGATCGTGGCGTAGGACGTCGCCACCTCGAGCACGGTCAGGTCGGCCGCGCCCAGGGCGAGGCTCGGATAGGGAAGGAGCGGCGAGCGGATGCCCGTGCGGTGGGCGAAGTCGACCACCCGTTCCGCGCCGACGATGTCGTGGAGCTTGACCGACGTGACGTTGATCGACCTCTCCAGGGCCCGGCGCAGGGTCACGATGCCGAGATACTGCCGGTAGAAGTTCCGGGGACTGTAGTTGAGCTGATTGTCCGCGCCCAGGAAAACGGCGGGCGCGTCGAACAGGGTGTCGGCGGGGGTGAAGCCGTGCTCGAAAGCGGCGCCGAACACGAGCGGCTTGAACAGGGAGCCGACCTGGCGCCGGGCCTGAAAGGCGCGGTTGAACTCGCTGCGTTCGTAGTCCCAGCCTCCGACCATCGCCCGCACCGCGCCGGTCGCGGACTCGAGCAGCAGGACCGCGCCCTCGATCCGCGGCTCCTGGACGAGCTCCAGCTCGAAGCGGGCCTGGTCCGCGCCCTCCTCGCCACCTGTAGCGGCTTCGCTGACAGGCCGCAACTCGAACCACGCGACGTCGCCCCTCCGCAGCGGCGGAGAATCCCTGCGCGTCCACTCGTAGCCGGAGGGCTCCAGCATGAAGCGGTGGTCCGCGATCCGGATCTCCGCGTTCTCCCGCCCGCGCTGGAGAACGACACCCGGAGCCCAGGCGCCCGCCTCGGGCTCGAAGCCGACCCACCTGGCCAGGACACCGCCGAACGACTCGGCCAGGTCCGGGGCCGTCAGATCGTCCTGGTTCACCTGGGCGACCGCGCCCCGGAAGCCACGCATGCGGTCGATCCTCACCAGACCTCCGCGCAGGGCCTGCGCGGCCGCGCCCTGCATTCGCTGGTCAAGGGTCGTCTGCACCTGCAGGCCGCGCTCGTACAGGCCCTTCTGCCCGTACGAGCGGTAGAGGTCGAGGCGGACCTTCTCCGCGAAGTAGGGCGCGACCGGCTTCGGCTCTCGCTGCGTGACGACGTTGAGCGGTGTCGCGGCCGCCTCGTCGGCCGCGTCCCGCGTCATCACGCCGCGTTCGCCGAGCATCCGCAGGATGGCGTCGCGTCGTGTGCGCACGATCTCCGGCCGAAGGTAGGGCGTCCACACGCTCGGACTCGGCACGATCGCCACCAGGGTCGCCGCTTCGCTGTAGGTCAGTTCGGCGGACGGCTTGCCGAAGTAGTAGCGGGACGCCGATTCCACGCCGTAGTTGCCGTGGCCGAAGTAGGTGAGGTTGCAGTAGAGAGTGAGGATCTGCTGCTTGCTGAGACGCTTCTCGAGTTCGACCGCCAGCAGGGTCTCCCGGATCTTTCGTCGCCAGACCTTGGCCCGGTCCAGGAAGAGCATCCGCGCCACCTGCATCGTGATCGTGGAGGCGCCCGAGAAACGCTCCCCGCGCCGCCAGTTCTGGAGGACCGCGCGAAAGACGCCGATGATGTCGAAGCCGCCGTGGGCGTAGAAGTTCCGGTCCTCGGCGGCGAGCAGGACACGCGTGAACGTGTCCGGCACCTCGCCCTCGGCGAGCAGGATGCGCTTCTCGACCGAGTAGCTCCTGAACGGTTCTCCGTCGCGATCGCTCAGCCGGGTTATCTGGCTGGGCGTCAGTTCGGCCACGGTTTCGACCTGCGGCAGATCGATCACCGCGGCGACGCCGACGCCCAGGAGTACGCCCGCGACCGGGGTGACGGCGACCGGCGCCAGCCAGCGCCAGTGCCTGACGCACCAGCCCCGCACCGCGTCGGGGGCTTTCCGCGCCGCGTTCATCTCGGGAATATCATACGGCGCGTTCCATGACTCCCGAAGCCGACCAGGCGTCCGGCCTGCCGCCGCTGCCGGAACCCTTCCCCGAGCCGACGGCGGCTCAGCCCGCGGACCCGGATCGGAAACGTCGCGGCTGCCTGGTTGCGGGCCTTGTCGGCTGCGGCCTGATCGTGGTGCTGTTGCTGGTCGGCCTGGGCTTTCTGGTCTCCCAGGCTGACGAACTGCTCGAATTCGTCCTGGACTTCAGCCGGGAACGGATCGTGACCGAGCTGCCGGAGGACGTGCAGCACACGGACCGTCAACGTCTGGAGCGGGCGTTCGATTCCGTGCTCGAGCACTACCGGAGCGGCAGCGCCACGCCGGCAGACAACCGCCGCCTGCAGCTGGCGCTCACCGACGCGCTTCGGAGGCTCGAGCGGGGCCTTTTCGACCAGGACGACCTGCGCCGGCTGACGGAGCGCCTCGAGAACATCGCGACGTCCGATCCGGGAGGCTGACTTGCGGGGGACCGTCGATTCCCGGACCGAGCGCGCTTCCGGCACCGAGAGCACCGGACGCTTCGAACTGGTGTCTCCCTTCAGCCCGCAGGGCGATCAGCCGGCGGCGATCGCTGAACTCGCCGACGGAGTCCGGACCGGCGTCCCCGAACAGGTTCTGCTCGGAGTGACCGGTTCGGGCAAGACCTACACCGTGGCCAAGGTGATCGAGGCCGTGAACCGGCCGACGCTCGTCCTCTCTCACAACAAGACGCTGGCTGCCCAGCTCTACCAGGAGTTCAGGAGCTTCTTCCCGCACAACGCGGTGGAGTACTTCGTCTCCTACTACGACTACTACCAGCCCGAGGCCTACGTTCCCCAGTCCGACACCTACATCGAGAAGGAGACGAGCATCAACGACGAGATCGACCGCCTGCGGCTGCGGGCCACGATCTCCCTGTTCGAGCGCCGCGATGTCGTGATCGTGGCCTCCGTTTCCTGCATCTACGGTCTCGGCGCGCCGGACGTTTTCTTCTCGATGCTCCAGTTCTTCGAGCGCGGGGTCGAACTGCCGCTCGAACGGGCCCAGCGGAGTCTGGCCGAGATGCAGTACGAGCGCACCCGCCTCGATCTCTTCCACGGCAGCTTCCGGGTGCGCGGCGATGTGCTCGAGATTCTCCCCGCCTACGACGACCGCGGCATCCGGGTCGAGTACTTCGGCGACGAGGTCGACCGGGTCTGCAGGTTCGACGTGATCAGCGGCCGGGTCCTCGAGGAGGTGGACCGGATCCCGGTCTTCCCGCGCAACCACTACGTGACGCCGGAGGAGCGGATGCGGCGGGCGATCGCGTCGATCCGTGAGGAACTCGGCGAGCACCTGGCGGCGCTCGAGCGGGAGAACCGTCTGCTCGAGATGCAGCGGCTGGAGCAGAGAACCCGCTACGACCTGGAGATGCTCCGTGAACTCGGCTCCTGCGCCGGCATCGAGAACTACTCCCGCCACCTCTCCGGACGGGCGCCGGGCGAAGCGCCGCCGACCTTCCTCGACTACCTGCCCGAGGATTTCCTGCTCGTCGTCGACGAGAGCCACCAGACGATTCCGCAGGTCGGCGGCATGTACCGCGGCGATCGGGCGCGCAAGGAGACTCTCGTGGAGTTCGGCTTCCGTCTGCCGAGCGCGCTGGACAACCGGCCGCTGCGCTTCGACGAGTTCGAGGAGCGTTGCGGTCAGCGAATCTACGTGTCGGCGACCCCGGGGCCGTTCGAGCTGGAACGGACGGGCGGGGTCGTGGTGGAGCAGATCATCCGGCCGACCGGACTGCTCGATCCGAGGATCGAACTGCGGCCTTCGGCGAATCAGATCGACGACCTGGTGGCCGAGGCCCGCGAGGCGATCGACCGTGGCGAGCGCGTTCTGGTGACGACGCTGACCAAGCGCATGGCGGAAGAACTCACCCAGTACCTCAACGAACTCGGTCTCAGGGTGCGCTACCTGCACAGCGACATCGACACCCTGGAACGGGTCGAGATCACGACCGCCCTGCGCCGCGGCGACTTCGACATTCTGGTCGGCATCAACCTCCTGCGCGAGGGCCTCGATCTGCCCGAGGTGTCGGTCGTCGCCATCCTGGACGCCGACAAGGAGGGCTTCCTGCGCAGCGAAGTGTCGCTGATCCAGACCTCGGGCCGGGCCGCCCGCAACCTGAACGGCAGGGTGATCTTCTATGCGGACCAGCGGACCGAGTCGATCGACCGCTCGATCGAGGAGACAACGCGGCGGCGGCGGGTCCAGGAGCGCTACAACCGCGAACACGGAATCGAGCCGGCCTCCATCCTCAAGGAGGTGCACAGTCCCCTGGTGCAGATGAGCAACCTGGACTACCTGCACAAGGCGGGGGCGGAAGCCGAGGCCGCGGTGGAGGATCTGTTGCGCGAGGACGCGCCGGAGATGCCCCTGGAACGGCGGATCGCGCGCCTGGAAAAGGCGATGAGGCAGGCTTCGAGGCGGCTCGAGTTCGAGCAGGCCGCGGTGCTCCGGGACCGGCTCAGGGAACTCCAGGAACTCAAGGTAATGGGCTGATGCACCCGGAGCTTTCCCGCAAGCTCGGCGAACTGCCGGACCTGCCGGGCATCTACATCTTCAAGTCGGAGGCGGGGGAGGCGCTCTACGTCGGCAAGGCGAAGTCCCTGAAGCGCAGGGCCGCCGCCTACCGCAAGCCGGCCGACGACCCGCGCATCGCGCTCATGCTCCACGATGCGGCCGACGTCGAGTTCGTCGTGACCGACTCCGAAGCGGAAGCCCTGCTGTTCGAGAACAACTGGATCAAGAAGCGCCAGCCCCGCTTCAACATCCGCCTGCGCGACGACAAGACCTATCCGTACCTCAAGCTGACCCTGGAGGACGGACACCCGCGGCTTGCCTTCACCCGCCGCATCCGCCGCGACGGGGCGGAGTACTACGGTCCCTACCTGCCGGCCGGGCTGGCCCGCAAGGCGATCAAGCTCACCCAGAAGCTCTTCGGCATCCGGGTCTGCCGGATCGACATCGACGGCAGCCTGCCGCGGCCCTGCCTCTACTACGACATGAAGCGCTGCCTCGGTCCCTGCGTCGACGGACTGACCACGGACGAAACGTACGCCGACGCGGTCGAGAAGGCCCGGCTGTTCCTGGCCGGCCGGAACGAGGAACTGCTGAAGGACCTGCGTGCCCGGATGCGGACCCTCGCGGACGGACTCGAGTTCGAGGCGGCGGCGCGGTTGCGGGACACGATTCACGAGATCGACGAGGTCAGCCAGCGCCGCAAGCTCAGCTCGGCCCGCGGGGAGGACGTCGACATCTTCGGCGTCCACACGGGCGGCGACAACGCGGCAGTCACCGTTCTCGTCATGCGGGGCGGCCAGGTGCTGGACCGCCGGGAGCTGTTCTGGGAAGGCGTGCCCAGGATCACCGCCGAGCGCCTGCTCTCCGAGCTGCTGCCGCAGCTCTACGACCGGACGACGCTGATTCCGAAGGAGATCCACCTGCCGGCGCCGATCGAAGGCGAGGAGGCGCTGATCGAGTGGCTGAGCAGCCGCAGGGAATCCAGGGTCTACCTCCGCATGCCGTCGCGCGGGCCGAAGGCGCAACGCATCGCGCTCGCCAACCGCAACGCGGCGATGGCCTTCCGCCGCCGTTTCCGTGGTGCCGGTGCGGGCGTCGAGGCCGGCGCGGCGCTGTTGAAGGCGCTCGACCTCGCCGACCCGCCGCGGCGGATCGAGGGGTTCGACATCTCGACCTTCGGCGGCAGCCAGACCGTCGCTTCGCTGGTCGTCTGGAGCGACGGACGGATGGTCAAGGGCCAGTACCGCAGCTTCAACATCCGGGGGCTCTCCCAGGCCGACGACTTCGCCGCGATCCGCCAGGCCGTGAGCCGGCGCTACCGGCGCGTACTCGATGAGGTCGGAGAGATGCCGGACCTGATCCTGATCGACGGTGGTCGCGGGCAGTTGAACGCCGCACTCGAAGCCCTCGTGGAGCTGGGGGTCGACGAAACGCCGGTGGTCGGACTAGCCAAGAGGGAGGAGGAGCTGTACCTCCCGGCACGTCCCGCGCCGCTCAGGCTGGAGCGGAGCCATGCGGGCCTTCGCGTGCTGCAGCAGGTTCGGGACGAGGCCCATCGCTTCGCCGTTTCCCGCCACCGGCGCCGTCGCTCCCGGAGGGCATTGCACAGCCGGTTCGACGACCTCCGGGGTATCGGGCCGCAACGGCGCAAGCTGCTGGTGCGACGCTTCGGCAGCTACGCCGGCGTAGCCCAGGCCTCGGAACAGCAACTGCGCGAGGTGCTCGGACCGAAGCTGGCGCGATCGGTCTACGCTTCGGTCCACGGCGAACGTTCGCGCTCCGGGCAGTGAGGCGGCTGAAAGCTGGTAGCCTCCGCGGTGCCGGAGGACTGGACGCGGTCGCTGCCGGCGGGGAACCGCCGGTGGAGGAAAGTCCGGACTCCAACGGACGGCATGCTTGCTAACGGCAAGGCGCGGTGACGCGACGGAAAGTGCAGCAGAGAGCAGACCGCCGGCCCTGGACCTCGGTGCCCGAAAGAACCCGGGGAGTCGAGGGCAGGCAAGGGTGAAACGGTGCGGTAAGAGCGCACCGCTCGGCCGGCGACGGTCCGAGGCGATGGCAAACCCCATGTGGAGCAAGACCAAATAGGGAGAGCGGATCGGGTTGTCCGTCCCGGTCCCGGGCTGTTCGCGGCGCGGGACGTTCTCCGGGTAGGTCGCATAGATGAATGGCCGCCTCCCGAAGCCCTCGGGCTGTGGGACGAACAGAATCCGGCTTACGAGGTCCTCCGGCACTTGACCTTGCACCCCGGCCAGCGTGTTTCCGCAGTCGAACGTCCGCCCGTGGCGAAGCCCGGCGACCGCGTGGGGATCGCCGCGCTCTCGGGTCGTATCGACCCGGAGCGGCTGGCGGCCGGCGTCGCCGCGCTGGAGGAACTCGGCTTCGAGTCGGTCCTCGCTGCGAACCTGCGGCCCGAGGCTTGGCTCAGCGGCCGGCCGCTGTTCGCGGGCTCGGACAGGGAACGGCTGCACGCCTTCCATGAACTGGCGGCCGACGAGTCGGTTGCGGCGATCGTGTTCGCGCGCGGGGGCTACGGCGTCCCCCGCATCCTCGGGCATGTCGACTGGACACTGCTTGCCGCCAGGCCGCGCCCCTACGTCGGCTACTCGGACCTGACGCCCCTGCTCCTGGCGCTGGTCGCGAGGACGGGAACGGTGGCCTTTCATGGCCCCATGGCGGTCGACTTCGCGCGGGGCCTGTTGCCGGAGGAGCGCCGCTCCTTCCTCGACGCGCTTGCCGGCCGGCTTCCGGGGCCCTGGGCGCTGGAACGGGTTTCAGCGGAACTGTCGGCCGGCCGACCCACGGCGATCGAAGGCCGCCTGCTCGGAGGATGCCTCACCATGCTGGCTGCAACGGTCGGAACGGGGCTCTTGCCGAGCTTCGAGGACGCGATCCTCGTGCTGGAGGACATCGACGAGCCGGAGTACCGGATCGACCGGCTGCTCACCCAGCTTCGGACATCCGGCCAGGCGGCCGGTGTCCGGGCCGTGATCGCCGGCCACTTCACGAACTGCGACGCGGGTGCCAGCCTGATCGACTTTGCCGGCGCCCTCGGCGCGCCGCTGTTCACCGGGTTGCCCGCCGGCCATGAGGCGCCAAACCACACCCTGCCGCTGGGCGCCAGCGTGTCCCTCGACGTCCGCAACGCGACGCTCGAAGTCCAGCGGTAGCTCCGGCGGGGACGATGGACGCGCGCGATCCGATCACCACTGCGCGCGGCGTCGGACCGGTGCTGGGGCGCCGTCTGGCCGCAGCCGGCTGCCGGCGGATCGTGGACCTGCTGGCGCACCTCCCGCTCCGCTACGAGGACCGTCGCTCCCTGGGCCGGCTGCCGGGTGCCGACGACGACTCAACGGAGCCCGTCAAGCCCGGTCCCCTGACCGTGGTCGCGCGACTGGAGAACCTGAAACGAGTGTTCGGGCGCCGACGCTTCTCTCGCGTCGAGGCGGTCGCCCACGACGGTGCGGCAAGCGTCGGCGTGGTCTGGTTCAACCGCCCTTACCTGGCGCAGCAACTCGAGGAGGGCGTGCCGTACCTCCTGCACGGCCCACTCCGCCGACGCGGCGCGGACGGTCCCTGGCAACTCTCGAATCCGTCCGTCGAGCGGATCGGTGGCGCAGAATCCGACGGCGGCGGCGTGCGGCCGGTCTACGGGCGGATCGGGGAGGTACCGCCGTCCCGAGTGGCCCGGCTCGTTGGCGACGCGATCCGGACTCTGCGGGACACCTCGGGACCTGAGTGGATCGAGGAGTGGCTTCCACACGAGGAGCGGACGAAGCACCAGCTGCCCCGACTGGCGGAGGCCCTGACGGAAGTTCACTCGCCTTCGCGGGAAGCCTCGGTCGAGGAACTGAACGCCAGACGGAGCCCCGCCCATGCCCGCCTCGCCTACGGCGAGTTCCTGCTCCAGCAGTTGCAACTCGCGGCGGCCCGTCGCCGGCGCCGTCGATCGGGAAAGCCCCATCGGTACCGCGCCGACGGCGTCGCGTGGGAGGCTGCCACCAGCCTTGTGCCGTTTCGCCTGACCGGCGCCCAGGAACGCGTGCTCGGAGAGATCGCCGACGATCTCGCCGGAGAGGAGCCCATGCTCCGTCTGGTACAGGGCGACGTGGGCAGCGGCAAGACGGTCCTGGCGGCCCTCTCCTGTCTGATCGCCGCCCGGAGCGGCCTGCAATCGGCGCTGATGGCGCCGACCGAACTTCTGGCGGAGCAGCACTTCGCCTCCCTGGAAGGACTGCTCGGCTCCGGCATGACGGTCGCGCTCGTCACTTCGAGCCAGTGCGTTGCCAGCGACGGCGGCGCGGTGGAGGAGGGAATCGCGGACGGCCGGGTAGACCTCGTCGTCGGCACCCATGCCCTGATCGAGGAACGTACGCGGTTCACGCGGCTGGGCCTCGCCGTGATCGACGAACAGCATCGTTTCGGCGTCGTCCAGCGCCAGTCCCTCGTTCGCAAGGGCCTGCGACCGGACCTCCTGGTCATGACGGCGACCCCGATTCCCAGGTCGCTGGCGCTCACGGTGTACGGTGATCTCGACGTGTCTATCCTGGACGAGATGCCTCCCGGTCGCCGCCCGATCGAGACCAGGGTGACGACGGGCGGCCGGATGGAGGAGGCGGTGAACGACGTGCGGAGGCGCCTGGAGCGTGGCGGCCGGGCCTACGTCGTCTTCCCCCGGATCGACGGCGGCGAGGGCGCTGCCGCCGGACTGCCTTCGCTCACGGAGTCCGGCCCGAAATGGGCGCGCGCGCTCGCGGTTCCCCACGGCGTTGTGCACGGACGCCTGCGGCGCCAGGAGCGGGATGAGACGATGAGCCGCTTCGCCGGTGGATCGATCCAGGTCCTGCTGGCGACGACCGTGATCGAAGTCGGCGTCGACGTGCCCGAGGCGACGGCGATGGTCATTCTGGGCGCCGAGCGGTTCGGCCTCGCCCAGTTGCACCAGTTGCGGGGCCGGATCGGCCGCGGTACGGATCCACGGCTGGGGGATCCGCTCTGTATCGCGATCGCGGGGGAGCCCTCCGCCGAGGCGGAGCGGCGCCTGAGCGTGTTCGCGGACTCGACCGACGGTTTCCGGATCGCGGAAGAGGACATGCGGCAACGGGGACCCGGCGAGATCCTCGGCACGCGCCAGGCCGGTCTGCCGCAGTTCCGGTTCGGCGACCTGGCCCGCGACTGGAACTGGCTGGTCGCGGCGCGGCGGGACGCGACCGAACTGCTGGACCGTCTGGCGGATCCCGGGAACGACGCTCTGCGGCGACAGTTGGGGCGGCGCATCCCCGGCCTTCTGCCATGAAGGTGCTGCTGGTCGCCAACGTGCTGCCGCCGAAGGACCTGTCCGGCGCCGGGGAACAGGTGCTGCAACTCGCCTGGGGGCTGAGGCAGGCCGGCTGCGAAGTCGACATCCTGGGTCGCGACCGTTGTGGACCGAAGGTCTCCAAGCCAGCCTTTCCCTGGCGGGCGCGGAGTGCTGTCCGGCGCGTGGTCCGGGAGTGGCGGCCGGACGTCGTGCAGGTGCATGAAAGCGACGGCGGCCTGGTGATCCGCGATCTCGCGCGGCTCGATCGCGCGTCGAGGCCCCTGCTGGTGGCGCTCCAGCAGGTGAGCTACGTGCGGGAACGCCACGCGGTCCGCCCGCTCGTCGATCACGACCTGGGCGCCAGGGTGGTCGCCCGACCGGTTCGGAGCGAGCGGCTGTTCCGCGCGCTCCGCACTCCCCTGCACATCGCGCTCGGCCGGCTGACCGCGAGGCGGTCCGACGTGCGGCTTGCCCCGAGCCGGGCGACCGCGCGCGAGATCGAGGACGACTACGGCGTGGAGGATGTGCGCGTGGTGCCGAACGTCACCGGCGCGCCGCTGGACACCCTCGGGGGAGAATCGGCGCCCGCCGCAGGCCGGGACGAACCGGTTGGCGGCGAACCGTACGTGCTGGCCGTGGGCCGGCTGCGCATACGGAAGGGAATGGAGATCCTGTTGCAGGCGATGGCGCAGGCGCGCGAGAGCGGCCACCGCCCGCGGCTGGTCGTGGCCGGCGACGGCGAGCGCCGAGAGGCGCTCGGCATGCTGTGCGAACGGCTCGGACTGGACGCCTGCGTTCACTGGGCGGGACGCTGCTCACGGGCGGAAGCGGCGCGGTTGAGGCGACGGGCGACCGCGCTGATCGTGCCCTCGACCTACGAGGGCATGCCTCTCGTCGTCCTGGAAGCGATGAGCGACGGCGTCCCCGTCATCGCCTCGACGGTCAGCGGCATTCCCGAGGTCGTGGTCGATGGGGAGACCGGCTGGCTCGTCCCGCCTGAACGCTCGGCCGCGCTCGCCGCCGCGCTGATCGAGGCGATGTCCGATCCCGAGGAGGCGCGAGTCCGTGGCGAAGCGGGAAGGCAACGCCTCGACCAGCGGTTTCGCCCGCACCACGCGGTCCGGGAGTGGTTCGAAGCTGTGGGCTCTGTCGGCCTTCCGGCGCCGGCAGTGTGGGAGAATCCATCCGGATGAAGCTCGTGGATGGGCACGACAGCCTGTTGCCGGCGTCGTGGAGGGTTCAGCTCCCTGCGTTCGAGGGCCCTCTCGACCTGCTTCTGCACCTGGTCCGCGTCAACGAGATCGAGATCACGGACATCCCGGTCGCGCTGGTCTGCGACCAGTTCCACGAGTATCTGGCGCTGATGGACGAGCTCGACCTGGACATAGCCGCCGAGTACATCTACGAGGCTGCGCTGCTGATTCAGCTCAAGGCCAGGGTGCTGCTGCCGTTACCCGAACCGGAAGCGGGCGAAGCGCCCGACGACCCGCGACGTGAACTGATCGAACGGCTCCTCGAGTACCAGCGGCTGAAGGAGGCCGCACAGACGCTCGCGGAAGTTGACGATCTCCGCCATGGTCTGTGGACGCGGAGCGGCACGCCAGCCGCGGCGTCCGGGGACGACGACGAGGAGTTCGACATGGGGGATCTCTCGCTCTTCGACCTCCTTCAGGTCCTCCGCAACGTGCTGAAGCGCTACGACGAGGAGCATCCGAGCCCGCTGACCTACCAAGGCGAGACGTTCAGCGTTCGGGGCCAGATCGAGAGGCTTCTGCGGCGCTTCGACGGCGGCCGGTCGCTCGACCTCCAGGATGACCTCTTCGCGCTGTCGAGCCGGGCCGAGGCGATCGCCTGCTTCCTGGCGGTGCTCGAGATGGCGAGACTGAACCTCGTCCGGCTGCACTCAGCCGGGGACAGATCGGTACTGCTGTTCCGGACGACGCGGCCGCTGGATCCGATCTTGCTTGAGGACTTCACCGGATGACCGACCAGGCAGAGATGGCGGCGGTGTTCGAGGCGTTGCTCTTCGCGAGCCCGGATCCGCAACCCGAAGCGAAACTGCTCGAGGTCTTCCCCGAGAACTCCCGGGAGCAGGCGCGCGAAGCTCTTCAGACCGTCCTGGCGCGCTACCGCGCCGATGAGTCCGGCGGGCAGCCTGACCGCGGAGTCGTCGTCGATCACGTCGGCGGCGGCTACCGGCTGGTGACGCGGCCGGACCTCCATGCCTATCTGCGGAGGTACTTCGAGGTCGCTGGCCGCAGCAAGCTCTCGATGGCCGCGGTGGAAACCCTGGCGATCGTCGCCTACCGTCAACCGGTGACCAGCCCCGAGATCCAGGACCTCCGGGGCCGGCACTCCGCCGGTGTCCTCAAGACACTGCTCGAGCGGCGGTTGATCCGTATCGCCGGCCGCAAGGAGGTCGTGGGCAGTCCGTTTCTCTACGCCACAACGCGCGACTTCCTGCTTCACTTCGGCCTGCGCTCGCTGTCGGAACTGCCGCCGCTCGAAGAGTTCGAGGAGACCTTCCTGGCGGCGGCGGAGGAAGAGGTCCCCCAGTCCGAGCTCACCCTGGCGCCGGTGGACTCAGGAGATGGCTGAGCACCGGCGGGGCGAACGGCTCCAGAAGGTCCTCTCCCGAGCGGGTGTCGCGTCCCGCCGGGCAGCGGAGGATCTCATTCGGGAAGGGCGGGTCACGATCGACGGCCGCGTGGCGGTGCTCGGCGACCGGGTTGCCTCGGCGGGAGAGCCTCCGGTCGCGGTACTCGTCGACGGTGAGCCGATCCGTCGGCACGCTGCCTCGCGATACGTCCTGCTGAACAAGCCGTCCGGCTACGTGACGACGCGGTCGGACCCCGAGGGTCGGCCCACGGTGATGGACCTCATTCCCGACAGATGGCGCCGGCGGCTGAAGCCCGTCGGACGGCTCGACTACGGGACGGAGGGCCTGCTGCTGGTAACCGATGACGGCGATCTGGCGTACCGCCTGACCCACCCTCGTTTCGGCTGTTCAAAACGGTACCTCGCCAAGGTCCGGGGCCTTCCGGCGGACTCGGCGATCGCGCGCCTTCGAGGCCGCATGGTGATCGCGGGTCGCCGGACCGCGCCGGTGAGACTGACCCGGGCGCCGACCCGGCGCGGCGCCCGGCCGGCCCGTGCCTCGAGTTGGTGGGAGATCGAGCTGGTCGAGGGGAGGACGCGGCAGATTCGCGAGATGTTCTTCCGTGTCGGGCATCCCGTGCAGCGGCTGCGTCGGGTGGCAATCGGCCGCCTTGAGGACGCGGAGCTTCCGCTCGGGTCCTGGCGGGAACTTTCGGCCGATGAAGTCACCGCTCTCCGCGGAGGTTCAGGACCGGGACCGGGGAAAGGCTCTCCCGGCCCACGCCGGCGGAAACCGCGTCGCCGATGACTGTCGTCGTGGCGATCGACGGTCCCGCCGGCGTCGGCAAGAGCACCGTGGCGCGCCGGGTGGCGGCGCAACTCGGCGTGCCCTACCTCGATACCGGCTCCATGTACCGGGCCGTCGCGTGGAAGGCCCTGGAGGAAGATCTCGATCCGGCCGACGGGCTGACAATGAGCAGGTTGATCGCGGGGCTCCACTTCGAGCTGCGCCCGCGGAAGGACGAAGCCGAAGTGGTGGTGGACGGAGCAGCGCCGGGCGTCCTGCTCCGAACCCCGCGGGTCGACGCGGCGACCTCGCGGGTTGCCGTCCACCCGGCGGTTCGTTCCTGGCTCGTTGCGAAGCAGCGCGAGTTCGCCGCCAGGGAGGGCGCGGTGGTGGAGGGAAGGGACATCGGCACGGTCGTCTTTCCGGAAACCCCGCACAAGTTCTATCTGGATGCTCCGCTCGAGATCCGGGCCGAGCGTCGGTTGCGCCAGCTCGCTGGTCGCGAATGCGGCGACCGCGGCCGGTTGCTGAGGGAGATGCGTGCCCGGGACGAGCGCGACATCCACCGTAGCGCCTCGCCGCTGAGGCGCGATGAAACCTACGAGTTGATCGACACCTCGGCTGGCGACGCGGAGCAGGTTGCTGCCCGGATCCTCCGGTCCGTACGGGCGGCAGCGACGGAACCATGACTGCCCCGGCGGGCCGGCGCGGCGGAAGGTCGGCTGAGCTGCGCATCATCCTCGGCCTGCTCGTCCTTTCCGCTGTCCTGTTCGCGGTCGATCGCTGGTCGCGGAGAAGCGACGGTCCGCCGCTGCCGACCCGCGCTCAGACGGCCGCGATGGAAGCCGCCTATCGCAACCTGCTGCTGGACCTGCTGGAGGACGCGGAACGGGCCGCCGAGAGTGTCCGACTCACCGTAGCCGTGCCTCTCGGCTCGGCGCAGGCGGTACAGAGCGTGTTCGAGGAGTTGGACCGGACCGGTCGCTCGGGCGGACGCACGCTGGTTCTGGTCGATCCCGATGACCTGGCGCAGGCCTGGGGCGGTCCGGGACTTCGTCATGATCTGCCCCTGGATCGCCTTCTGCCCGGAGGCATCAGCCAGACCGCCGGCTTCACCGCGGTCTCGTTCTATGCGGCCGTCGACATGAGCGCGGGGGAGGGCGGCTGGCGGTTGATCGTCGGCAACAGCTTCCCGACCGACGCGCTGCCGTTTTCCACGCCCTTCGGGCTCCGGCGCCACGACGTCAGGTGGTCGGTACGGGACCATTCCGCGGAACCTCTTACGCCGGCTCTCGAGGCGCTCGGCATTCTCGAGCTGCCTCCGCCCGATGGCGTTCCCGGACCCTGGCTACGGCTTCGCTTCGAGCCTTCGGGCGGACAGTCCCCGACCATCGTGGCTTCGCTCGCTCTGGTCGCCCTCGCTCTCGGGGTCAGTCTGTCGATGGTCTGGCTCTTCCGGCGCTGGAGGGCCCGAGCAGCCGCGAGCCCTGGCTCCGCGGCTGCGGCCCTCGGTCTGGCCGGAGTCGCGGCGGCAGTGGGCTACGGTCTCTTCCGGTGGCGGATCTGGGTGACCCATGCGACCGGTACGCCGCCGGATCCGGGGACTTCCTTCGGAGGTCCGGTCGGCGACTGGGTCGTGTTGATGGCGGCCTGGTCGGTCCTCGCGGGGATCCTGTTCTGGGCGTTCGGCTGGTCGGAGCGTCGGGACTGGATGCATGTTCTGTTGATCGCTGCCGCGGCGGCCGCGGGCGTGGGTCTGCTGGCCGAAGCGACCCACCGGCCGGCATTGCGGGCGCTGCTCTCGGAGGACCTCCGAGGGGGCTTCGACGGTCCGCATCCGCAGGAGGTCGCGTCGCTGGCGGAGAGCACGAGCGCCTTCCTGGCGACGATCGACCTGAGACGATTGGCCCTGGGCGATCCACACGAACTCGACGATCACCAGGACCTGGCCCTGGAACTCTGGAGCCGATCACCCCTGGCCGCTTCCGAGATGGTCTCCGCGCTCGCCGTGATCCGGGAGGGCGGCAGCTCTGTGTTTTCCTATGGCCTGCCGATCGATCCGGAGACGGGCAGTCTGGACACCGCCAGCGCACGCTGGCCGTCGGGTGACCTCCCGATCTGGCAGCAGCAGCGAAGCGCTTCGGATGAGTTCTCGCTGGACTCCGCGGGACAGGATTGGGGCACGGTTCGTTTCTGGACGATGGCATTGCCGAAAGCCGAGGTCTGGAGCGGCGCCACGGACGGCGCCGGCGCCGAGCTGCAGGTACGCCTGCTGCGGGGCGGTCCGGACCGAAGCCGGAGCGGCTCGGTTCCGTCGGCGAATGCGGAACTCGCCTATGTCGACGGCGCCGGCCGTCCCCTCGTCTCGCCGTGGCAGGAAGACTGGCTCTTGCCGCCGCCGTCCGAGGCCGTGGATCCGCGCCGGAGCCTGAAGGTCGAGACCCCCGCGGGACCGGCCCTGGCCTGGTTCAGCCCGACGGATCTGCCGGGTCTCTGGATCGTCGCGCTGCTACCGGAGGAGGCAGTGGCGGAGCGTCTCTGGCGGATCGCCACGGTGGCAACGCGGCTCGTGCTGGCGGTGTCCGCGGTTGCCTTCGCCGTTCTCCTGATCAGCCTGCCCACGGCGAAGCTGCGCAGACGCCTGCTACCCGACATCCGGCGCTACTCCGTGCGGCTCACGGCGGTGCTGGCCCTGATCGCCATCGTGCCGCTGACGCTGCTCAATGGTCTGCTCTTCCGGAATCTGGCGGCGCGGGTTCAGGCAGAGCAGGAGGCCGCGGGCCGTACCGCTCTCGTGTCCCTCGAGTACGTTCTGACGGACTTTCTGCTCGGTCTGGAAGCAGGCTTCTCGATTGACGCCCAGTTGGACGACGAGCTTCTGTCCTGGCTCGCGGAGGTCGTGGGCCACGAAGTGAACCTGTACTGGCGGGGCAGCGTCTACGCGTCCAGCAAGCCGGACCTCTTCACCGCCGGCCTGATGCCGGAACGGATTCCGGGGAACGTCTACAGCCGGCTGGCGCTGCTGGGCCATCCGACGGCGTCGCGGGTGCAGACGACGCGCCAGGGAACCTCCTATCTGGAGCTGTACACGCCGGTGTCCCTGGGGGAGGTGCGCCCGGGAGAATCGGGTCTGTTCGTGTCCGTGCCACTGCTGGCTCAGCAGGAGGCGGCGACGCGGGAACTGGCTGCCCTGAGGCGGCAGGCCCTGGTCGTCACGACCGCTCTCGTGCTGCTGCTGGTCACGGTCGGCGCGCGGCTCGCGCGGGGCTTCACCCGTCCGCTGATGCGAATGATCGACGGCGCCGACCGCATTGCCGGCGGAGCGGCTTCGCTGGGCTTCGCACCGCGGGAAACGGAGCTCAGGACGCTCGCCGAGGCGATCGACGGCATGGCGGCTCGCATCGCGTCGGCGCGGGCCGATCTGGTCCGCGCGCAACGACTCGAGGCCTGGGCCGAGATGGCGCGGTTGATCGCGCACGAAGTGAAGAACCCGCTGACGCCGATCCGGCTCTCGACCGAACATTTGCGACAGGTGTGGCGGGATGCCCCGGACCGCCTGGAGGAGGTATTCGACCGGTGTACCGGGAACATCCTGACGCAGGTGGAAGAGCTGGCGCGGACCGCCGGCGAGTTCTCGACCTACAGCAGGATCCCGCTCGCCCGACCGGCGTCCGACGATCTGGCGGAAGCGGCTCGGGAAGTCGTCGAGGGGTACGGAAGCACGGCGCATGGGGCAGTGGCCGTCCTTTTCGAGTCGGAGCCTGGAGCGGCGGATGCCGCCCTCGCGTTCGACCGGCGCCTGATGCAGAGAGCGCTGCGCAACCTGATCGAGAACGCCCTCCGGGCCAGCAGCAAGGATGGAGAAGTGCTCGTGAGAATCGCGCCCGGTGGTACGGACGGCGCAGTCGCCCTGACCGTCTCGGACCGGGGCCCTGGCGTCCCGGACAGCGATCTGGAGCGGATCTTCGAGCCCTACTTCTCGACCTCGAGCGGGGGCACCGGTCTGGGGCTTCCGATCGCCCGTCGGATCATCCAGGAGCATGGCGGATCGATCACCGCGGCCGCCAGGCCTGGCGGAGGACTCTCGGTTCGCATCGTTCTTCCCGGCGATCAGTCGGACGAATCGTCGTCCGCCGTGGCCTCCAACTGAATCGTCCGCGTGGGGAAGGCGATGCGCACGCCGAGCCGGTCGGCGAGTCGAAGAATGTCCAGGGCCAGGTCGTGGCGGAGCCGCAACTCCGTACTCCAGTCCGGGGCCAGGAAGAAGACGTAGAGCATGATCTCCAGGCCGTCGGTGCCGAACTCGTTCAGGTGAATCTCGAAGGCGTCCTGGCGCATCGAGTCGTTGGCGCGGACGATCTGCCGCAGGCCCTCGCAGAAGGCGTCGACGCTTTCCGGCGGCGTGTCGTACGTGATGCTGATGCGCGTGCTCCACCGGCGGAACGCCCGAGCGCCGTAGTTGTCAACCGAGGCGTCGATCAACCTGGCGTTGGGGAGCGTGATCAGGGAGGCGTAGAACGTCCGGACGCGGGTGCTGCGGAAGCCGATCTCCTCGACCACGCCTTCGACGTCACCGACCTTGACCCAGTCGCCGATGCGAAACGGCCGGTCGAGCAGGACGGTGACCGACCCGAACAGGTTCTTGAGCAGATCCTGCGCCGCGAGGGCCACCGCGAGGCCACTCAATCCCAGGCCGGCGAGCAGCGCCGTCACGTCCCGCCCCTGCTGGGCGAGCAGGAAGACGACGCCGAAGACGGCGACCGCCACCTTCAGCGTCTTGGTGACGAACGGGACCAACTGGTCCTGGAAGCGGTTCTCGGCTCTGGCGGCACGCGCTCGAAGCGCCGTTCCGAGGAGATCGATCTGGGCGAATGCCACCCGGCCGAGCGCCAGCAGGAACAGCACGAGAACGACCACGTCCAGCCAGGCATGAACCCGGGGCGGCAAGCCCAGCCACTGAAGGCCCAGCCACCACACTCCGGCCATGACCAGCAGTCCGGTCGGGCGCAGGATGCGACGCGCTCCCTTGAGGTCGAGGGACTCGTAGCGCCGGTTCAGCGGTCCGCCGAGCAATCCGTAGGCGATCCAGACGACGACCCGGTCGATCAGCAGGCCGACCAGAACGAGGATCGGCAGCGCCAGCCACTGCCAGGGGTGGAGAACGAAACCACCGGTCCGCAGATAGGACGGAACACGATCGCGGAGCCAGGTCGCCGCCGTGACCGGCGCTTCCTCGACCCCTTCGACCACGGAGCGGTCCCGCAACTCCTCGTACAACGTCGGGACAGACGCGACCGTCTCGCGCGTGAACAGCCAGTTCCCGTTCGCGTCCGGCGCCAGCACGATCGGCACGGACAGGTCGTCGCTGAACACCCACCGGTCCAGGGCGTCCCCGTCCGGAATGGCCGCGAGGTCCACGAACTCGAGCCGGTCGATCACGTGCTTCAGTTCGCTGGCCAGGTTCCTTCCCTGCCGCGCTCGCACCGGGAAGGGGAGATCCCCAAGGTCGAGGCAGCCGGCCGCGGTCTCCAGATCGGGACGACCGTCGTCGGTCGCGAAGGCCTCGAGGAAGACGCGCATCGTTTCCCGTGGACTCGACAACGACTGGTCAGCCGCCGGCTGGGCAAAGGCGAACCAGGCCGCGGCGAGGAGCGCGCCGCTGGCGAGAAGACTGACCCTTCGCAGGACGGGAGAGGTCATGGCGGCGACACTCTTCCAACCACCGCCGGAACCGTCAAGCGCGGCCCGGCGCCACGGGCTGCTAGCGTGGCCGTCGGCGCATGCACAAGACCCTCTCGGCCCTCAGCCTGTTGAGCTTCGCCCTGCTCCTCGCTCCGGCGTGCGCGCCGGCCGGGTCGAGCGATTCATCGACGAACGACGGGGCTGGCCAGCGGCCGCCAGACCCGGAACGCTGGCTGGTCGAGATCCTCGACCGGCGTCCACACGATCCCGGGGCCTACACGCAAGGCCTGCTGTGGCGCGACGGGGTGATCTACGAGAGCACCGGCTCCTATGGCGCCTCGAGCCTGCGCTCGTGGCGCTGGGATGACGGTTCGGAACTGGACCGGGTCGATCTCGACCGGGACCTCTTCGGCGAGGGCATCGCCCTCGTTCCGGGCGCGGAGGAGCGGCTGATCCAGTTGACCTGGCGACGAGGCATGGCCCTGGTGTGGACTCTGGAACCGTTCACCGAACTGGGGACGATGCGCTTCGACGGGGAAGGTTGGGGACTCGCCTACGACGGATCGGACCTCATCATGAGCGACGGCACACCGATCCTCACGTTCCGCGATCCCGAGACCCTGACGGTGCGGCGGCGCCTGCGCGTAACGAGGAGCGGCATGCCGGTGGACGACCTGAATGAACTCGAGCTGGTGGACGACCTGCTCTTCGCGAACCTCTTCGGCAGCGACGAGATCGCCGCCATCGACATGGATTCCGGATCGGTGGTGGCCATGGTCGACGCTTCGGGCCTCCTGACCGAGGAGGAGGCGGAGGATGCGGACGTCCTCAACGGCATCGCCTACCGGCCCGAGACCGGGACCTTCCTGCTGACCGGGAAGTACTGGCCCTGGATCTTCGAGGTGCGGATCCTGGGCTACGATCCGCCGCTCGCCCGATGAACCTGAAGCGCGACGAAACCCAGGGACCGAAACAGGAGTACTTCAGAGCATGAGCGATCAGATCTGGTACGTCGCCGTCGACGGCAAGCAGGAAGGACCGTACAAGGCCGAGGAGATCGAGGAGAGGATCCGTTCCGGCTCAGTCGCGCGCGGCGCTCACGTCTACCGGGACGGCATGGGCAACTGGGCGCCGGTCGTCAGCGAGCCGCGGTTCGCCGCCGCCTTCGGCACGCCGATCCCCAAGCCGCCGGGGGGCGTCGCTGATGAAATCGACTTCGTGATCGTCGGCGAGGAGATGCAGTTCGTCGAGATCACGCTCGACCCGGGCGAGGCCTGTATCGCGGAAGCGGGATCGTTCATGTACATGGATCCCGGCATCGAGATGAACACGATCTTCGGCGACGGTTCGGAGCGTGGCGGGGGCGGCTTCATGGACAAGCTCCTTTCCGCCGGCAAGCGGGTCCTGACGGGGGAGTCCCTGTTCATGACGGTATTCGGTAACGGCGCCGGTGCCCGCCGCAACGTGGCTTTCGCCTCGCCCTACCCGGGGCGCATCATTCCACTCGACCTTCCGGCGCATGGCAACACGATCCTCTGCCAGAAGGACGCCTTCCTCTGTGCCGCCAAGGGCGTATCGGTGGGCATCGCGTTTCAGCGAAAGCTCGGGGCTGGTCTGTTCGGCGGCGAAGGCTTCATCCTGCAGAAGCTCGAAGGCGACGGACTCGCGTTCGTCCACGCCGGCGGCACGGTCGTCGAGCGCGATCTCGCCGCCGGCGAGACGCTTCGGCTGGACACCGGTTGCCTGGTCGCCTTCGAACGCCAGGTCGACTACGACATCCAGACGGTGCCCGGGATCAAGACCGCGCTGTTCGGCGGCGAGGGGCTCTTTTTCGCCAGCCTGACCGGACCCGGAAAGGTGTGGATCCAGTCCCTTCCGTTCAGCCGCCTGGCGAGCCGGGTCTACGCCGCCGCCCCCCAGACCGGCGGGACTCGCAAGGGCGAAGGTTCCGTCCTCGGCGGTCTGGGCGGCCTGGTGATGGGCGATCGTCGCTGACGCCGCGCATGGAACAGGCCGCCAGAAAGGTGCCGGCCTGCCCGCTCATCTGGCCGCCTTCGGCGGCAGCGGGTCAGAAGACCCGCGCACCCAGTGGGCGGCCAGTTGCATGCGCGGCGTCAGCGGCTCAGGTGGCGACCGACTCGATCTTCAGCATGCGGGCCCAGGCAGCGCGCAGGCTCTCGGGCAGGTCCAGGTCGTCGAAGAGTTCCCGCACATCATCCCGGGAAACGTAGTCCCAGATGTCTTCCCACTGTGCGTAGCGCAGCATGCAGGAGATCGCGGTGCAGCGATCCTCGCGGCTTCCGCCGTGGAGCATCTCTTCGAGTTCCTCGCCGGTCACGTCCCGCTCCGGGAAGAAGTAGAGGGGCTGGGAGCGGCGGACCATCAAGCGCGAGGACGAGGGGCGTAACGGGGCGCATCATAGCGTCTTTTTCCGAGGTGGGGCCGGGGTGCTTGACCGTCCGCAGGGGCTGGGTTACCTTGAACCCGGTCTGAGCGCCTGCGGGCATAACTCAGTTGGCAGAGTGCCAGCTTCCCAAGCTGGATGTCGCGGGTTCGAGTCCCGTTGCCCGCTCCAGACGCCTCAGCCGCCGTGTAGCCTGGTCCGGAACGAGTTCAAGAGACAGGAAGGGTACAAACAGCAGATGGCGTTCTTCAAGAAGGATCTCGAGGAAACAGCGGCGGAAGCCGCGCTGACGCCTCCCGGGGAGGTGAGGTCGCCTTCGGCCGCGCCGGCGCGCACCTACGTCGCGCCGGGTTCACACATCGACGGCAGCATCGCTGGCGATGCCGAGGTCCTGGTCGACGGTTCCCTGGCGGGGAACGTGGAGCTCAAGGGCCGTTTCGTGCTCGGACGGCGGGGGCGGATCGAGGCTGACGTGGTTGCCCAGTCCGTCCAGGTTTCGGGTCATGTGAAGGGCGATATCCGGGCATCGGAGAAGATCGAAGTGCTGTCCTCGGGCTCCGTCGAGGGCGATCTGACCGCTCCTCTCGTGTCCATCGCCGAGGGGGGCATCTGCAACGGCAGGATCGAGATGAGCGGCACGCTGGCGATCGGCGCGACGCCTGGTCGGAGTTACGCGAGCGCTGCCGGCGGCCCGGGCGACTCCTGACGAGCGACCGGCAATCCCTGATCCAGGCGACAGGCCTTGCACAGGGCCTGAAGGTCTTCGGGCACCTGAGCGGCGAAGGCGCGCGACGGTGTGCCGCCGAACCCCGGCAGCGTGAGCCGCAGAGCGTGGAGAGCCGGTCGCGGAAACTCGCGCACCGGCCGGCGCATGGATGGCTCGAGGCTTCTCCAGCGTGCCTCGCCATAGGTCGGATCGCCGACAAGAGGGTGTCCGATCGCCTTGCAGTGAACCCGGATCTGGTGGGTTCTGCCGGTCAGGATTTCCAGTTCCAGCAGTGAAACGCCGGCTGTCCCGGCCAACAGCCGGTATCTGCTGACCGCTGGCCGTCCGCCCCTGGACTCAGTCACTACCGCCATGCGGGTGCGCACCGCCGGGTCGCGGCCGATCGGTAGTGTGATCTCGCCCTGCGGCGGTTCGGGCCCACCGTAGACCACGGCCAGATAGACCTTGTCGACCTCGCGTTCGGCAAAGGCGCGGCTCAGCCGCCGGTAGGCGCCATCGTTGCACGCGACGGCAAGGGCGCCGCTGGTGCCCGCGTCCAGGCGATGAACGATGCCGGGCCGTTCCGCGGACCCGACTCCGGCGATGCCGGGGCGGTAGTGGAGGAGCCTGTTCACCAGGGTGCCTCCCGGCACGCCGCTTCCGGGGTGCACGATCAGGCCGGCGGGCTTGTCCACGATGAGCAGGTCCTCGTCCTCATGGATCACTGAGACGGGCCCGGGCTCGGCGAGCGGCTGCTCCGACGGGGGCGGAGGCAGGCTGTAGGCGATCTCCTCGCCGCCCCGGAGTACGTAGGACGGCTTGAGCGGCGAGCCTCCGGCCGTGACAAGACCGCGGCGGAAAAGACTCTGAACCCGGTTCCGGGGCTGGTCGAGGACCCGCGCGAGGTAGACGTCGACCCGCTGGCCGGCCGCCGAGGCCGGCGCCTCGATCGAGGTCACTTCGACGTGCCGGCGCCGACCAGGTCGTTTCGGCCTGCCCTGGCCTCGGTGGTCCGGTTCCCCAACGACGGAACGAAGCTGTGGACCAGCATCAGGACGATGCCGACCGTCACGCCGCTGTCGGCGACGTTGAAGGCGGGCCAGTGATACGTGCCGACGTAGACGTCCAGAAAGTCGGTAACCGCCCGCAGCAGGATGCGGTCGACCAGATTGCCGACAGCGCCGCCGAGCACCAGGGAAAGGGAAAGGAGGAGCAGCGGCTCCCGTTCCGATGTGCGTCTGAAGTAGATCGAAACGATGGCGAGGGCGGCGAAACCGAGAGCGGTCAGCACGAGTGTGCCGCCGAGTTCACGCCCGGCCGGGAACAGTCCGAATGCGATGCCGGTGTTCTGCACGTGCACGAGATCGAAGAAGCCCGGCACGACTTCCACTCGCTCGTGCGGCTCCAGGACGCCTTCGATCCAGAGCTTGGTCCACTGATCCAGCGCCAGAATCAGCGCGGAAACAACGAGGAACCTAGCCCGCATGGCTACCCTGCGTGAGCCGCCGGGGCGTGGGATCAGTAGGGCTCGGGATCACTGGCGTCACGGGCCGGCATCGTACCAGCCGCTCCGGTCCAGGCGGTCTCGAGATCGACCGCCGCGCGCGGGTCGAGGAAGGCCCTGATCGCCGCCACGCCGTGCGCGCCCGCATCAGCGATCGAGGCCGCATTGCCGGCATCGACACCGCCGACGGCGAGCAACGGCAGGCCGACGCTCACGGCCCGTCGAAGCCGCTCCAGGCCCTGGGCCGGGCCGAAGCGCCGCTTCTCCGGAGAGTCGAAAACGGGGCCGAACAGAGCGTAGTGGGCTCCGGACTCCGAAGCGGCCTCGAGTTCCGCCACGCTGTGTGTGGAGACGCCCAGCAGCAGACCGCGCTGGTGAACATCCTTGCCCAAGTCCGGCCACGACGCGTCGGATGGAAGGTGAACGCCATCGGCATCGCAGGCGACGGCGGCCCCGAGGTCGCCGTTCACGATCAGGACTCCGTCGAAGGCGCTTCGGAGGGAGCGGCCGAGGCGGATCAGGTCGGCCCGTTTCAGGTCCTTCTCGCGCAGTTGAATCGCCGTACCCGCCGGGAGCGACCGGGCCCAGCTTCCAAGTCCCGCGGCGCCGCCGCAGAGTTGCCGGGCGCTGATCGCAAGCAGTTCCGGAATCCTGGGCTGCTCTCTCACGCGCTCGACCCGACAGAGCCCGGTCACGGGCTCGCCGGCATCAGGTCGCCGTCAGGGAAGGAACGGCGGCGTCCGCCCGCCGCCGCCCGAGGGCGGCGAAGACGAGGAGGGTGAGGAAGAGGGCGGGGAAGACGGCGGCGAGTAGCTTGACGGGCTTGAACTTGGAGGAGGAGAGTAGCTCCTCGGCGGCGAGGAAGATCGCGGCGAAGAACTCCTGGGCGTGGACCGTACTCGCGTTGGCCGCGACGAAGATCTCGGCGTAGAGGCCCTCGGGGTCGATCGCACCCGGGTTGGAGGCGCCGCCTTCGGCGTCGAACTCCTCGGCGTCGACCGCACCCGGGTGGGGGGCGCCGACCTGGGCGTTGAACTCCTCGGCGTCGACCGCACCCGCGTGGGGGGCGCCGCCTCGGGCGCCGAGCTTCGCGGCGTCGACCGCACCCGGGTGGGAGGCGCCGTCGTTGGCGTTGAAGCCCGCGGTGTCGACCGCACTCGGGTGGGACTCGGAGCGTCGTCCCGGCTCCGGATGGCGTCCAGTACGCGGCGACCGGCTGTTGGCCGTCGGCTCGGAGCAGGGACGGCGCCAGGGCTCGCGGGCGCTGCCTTCCTGACAGACACGCCCTGCTTCCCGGGTTCGTCGTCCCGGGCCGAGAGAACCGGGGCGGACCGCCGGATCCCGGTATCCGCATCGCCGTTCCGGACCACGCCGGCGCGGGCCGCCCGGCTTGTGGGAGCTGCCCGAAGGCCACCCTCCGTGACGCGGGCCAACCCGGAACTGTTCCCGGAAGGCCCTTCGCGGCGCACCGATACGACGGCGGGGTCGCCGTCGCTGCGTCTGATCTCGCCCCGGAACGAGGGGTCGAGGTCGGGAACGCGCGCAACGAAGTTGTCGGCGTTCGGGATCTCGCTTTCGTCCAGGCCGCCGCGCCGGTTGATCAGGACCCGCTGGGTGGCCGCCGGATCGCGCCAGTTCCGGCGGTCGATGCCGCGGGTGTCTGTCGTGATGATGCCGCGCTCGAGTTGGGGATGGTGGCGCCGCAGGGAACGGCCGTAGGTGTAGCCGCGACCGTAACCAAAATAGCCGGTCGGGCAGAAGATCCAGGTATTGAACGGATCCCAGTAGCCGCCCGCCCAACCATAGAGCCCGAAACGGAGGCCATGGCCCAGCCCCCGGTAGTAGTGCTGGTAGTAACCGCGTGGAATCCAGCCGACGTAGGAGGGCCCCCAGTACCAGTAGACATGGCTGGGGGCGTACCGCAGACCCGGGAACCAGATCCATCCCCAGGCCGGATGCATGTTCCAGCTGCCATAGTGGTAGGTGAGCGGACCCCAGGGATCCCGAGCCACCCAGTAGAGCCCGGCGGGAGTATCCGTCCACCGACCTCGGCTGTAGGGCTGCCAGTTCTGCTCGACGCGCGGCTTCCAGGCCCGTCGATCGTCGACCTCGACCCACTCGCCATGCGCGCCCAGCGTGTCGCGGTAGCCGCCGATATCGACCGCGACATAGGCCACGAGACTGGCTCGATGGCCTTCCGTCCAGTCAGCCAGCGCGGCCGCCGCCACGCCCGCACCGTTCTGGAGCTCGATCCAGGGGTTGTCGAGACCGTTGGCCACGAGCGTCTCGCCGCTACGAACGATGACCGACCCCCGCTGCGTCACGACCTCCGTGAATCCGGCAAGAACGGTCACCTCGGTCCAGCGGCTTCCGTCACTGTGAACCTGGTAGCGACCGTCCTGCTTGACATAGACCCTGGCGTTGGCGGTGTCCACCACCGGCAACTCCGATTCAAGAAGGTGATCTGCGACCTCCAGGCTCAGCCGGCCCCGGTGGAGGACGTACAGCGAGTCCTGGTCCTCGCCGTCCGGCGATCCGGCGATGCGCTCGAGGGTGATCTCCGAGTCGTGGTCCAGGGCCAGGATCGATCGGTCCGACATGAGGACCGCGAGTCGCGCGCTCGGCGTCGTCCAGATCCGGTCGCCCCGCAGAATCGGCAAGTGGAGTTCAAGTTCGCTCTGAGCGCCGGAACGGGCCGCGAACAGGGTCGCGTCTCCGTCCAGCGCGCCGACGAAACTGTAGACGCCGGCGAGG
>JAJEBV010000020.1 GCA_022822365.1 Thermoanaerobaculia bacterium
AACCGAACTCAAGCTGCGACGGAGTACACTCTGTCTTCACGGGTCTCGCTCCTGTGGACTGTCCAAATGCTTGACAACACTTGGATTATCCGCGGGAAGAGGCCCGATCTCAAATCACCCCGTGAGATATGCGGGCTAGGACCTTGGGCTGTGGCGTCTACTTCACGCGCCGCCGTTCAGCGCTTCGAGCACTCGGGGCGGCGTCATCGGCAGCTCCGTCGGTCGCGCGCCGCAGGCATCCGCGATGGCGTTGGCGATGGCGGCCGCGGTGGGGACGACCGGCGGCTCGCCGACGCCGCGGGCGCCGTAGGGCCCGTGGTCCGACGGCACTTCGACCAGGACCGTCTCCAGTTCGACGGGACTCTGGGCGGAGTGGGGCAGGGCGTAGTCGTTCAGGGTTGCGGTCAGGAGTTGTCCGTCCTCGCTGTACGACATCTCCTCGTAGAGGGCCCAGCCGACGCCCTGCAGGGCGCCGCCCATCATCTGGCCTTCGACCGCGGCGGGATTGATTGCCCGGCCGCAGTCCTGGATGACGACGACCCGGTCGACATCGACCCGTCCGGTCTCCCGGTCGACGCTTACCTCCGCAAGCTGGGCGCAGAAGCCCGGGGCCTGGCTGGTCTGGGCGTGCCGGCCGTGGCCGAAGACCGGTGCCTGCCGCCCGCCGAAGCGCATCGTGCGCTGGGCGATCTTGCGAAGCGGAATCGCCTTGTCGGGCGAGCCCTTGACCTGGACGGCGCCGTCGACGATCTCGAGGTCCTCGGGGTCGGCCTCGAACGTCTGGGCCGCTAGTTCCAGCGTCTGGCGGCGTGCCTCCTGGGCCGCCTGAATGACGGGCGGGCCGACCGTGTAGATCGTCTTGCTGCCGCCGGAGGCCCCGGCGTAGGGCCCCGACGACGTGTCGCCCGTCGCGATCGTGACCTTGTCCGGGTCGACTCCGAATGCCTCGGCCGCCATGAGGGCCATGCTCGTGTTCGTGCCGTTGATGTCGGCGGTGCTGATGTGGACCTTGAGCGTGCCGTCCGTCTGCAGCGCGCAGGCCGCCGAAGCCGGCTCCGTGCCGCCGGGCCAGGCGCCGAGCGCGATGCCGACGCCGCGGCCTTCGGCGCGTGCCTGCTCGCGGTTCTGCCAGGCCGGGTGATCGCGAAGAGCTTCCAGGACCTGCCGCTGGCCCATTCCGGCCCAGGGCATGCCGGACGCCATCGGGTTGCCCTTTTCCGAGGCGTTCTTCATCCGGAACTCGACCGGGTCGAGGTCGAGTTCACGAGCGAGCTGGTCGAGAACGGTCTCGACGACGAACGCCGCCTGGGGCCCGAGCGGCGCGCGGTAGGCGCCGACGGACGGCTTGTTCGTCGTGACCTCGAAGCCGCCAACCGCCTGGTTCGGGGTCTGGTAGGAGCTGCCCAGCAGGATCCCGGCAAGGGCCGTCATCGACGACGGGAAACAGCCGCAGTCGATCGCCAGTTCGGCCTCGAGCGCGGTGAGTTCGCCACTGCGCTTCGCTCCGGCCCGGATCGTGATCCGGGTCGAAGGCGCGGGCGTCGCCGCCAGCATCTCCTCGGTCCGGGTCATCACCAGGCGGACGGGTCGCTGGTGCTGAACGGCCGCAAGCGCGAGGAGGGGTTCGTAGAGCACGAACTTGGCGCCGAAACCGCCGCCTACCGGAGTGCCGATGACCTTGACCTGGTCCTGCGTCAGGCCGACCATGCCGGCGACCGCGTCCCGAACGAAGAAGGGCGCCTGGGTCGAGCTGTAGACGGTCATCCCGGTCCCCATCGGGTCGGGGTCGACCAGGGCGGCGTGCGGCTCGATGTACGCCTGGTGGACGGACGCCGTGCGGAACACCCGTTCCACGACGGCGTCCGCTTCGGCGAAACCGGCGGCGAGATCGCCGCGCTCGAAGCGCATCGCGTTCGTCACGTTCGGCGACGAGGACGCCGCGTCTTCCTCCTCCGACACGTCGCCCGCCCCGTGCGCGGCCGCCTCCTCGGACTGGCCGGGTAGACCGTCGGGCCAGACGGCGGGGGAATCGACCGCCTCGGCCTGCTCGATCGTCACGACGGCCTCGATGGGCTCGTAGTCGACGAGGACAGCCTCGGCTGCGTCCGTGGCTGCCGCCTCGCTCTCCGCGAGAACGAGAGCGACCGGGTGGCCGACGAAAATCGCCCGCTCGCGAGCCAGAAGCAGGGTGGGCCGGTTCCGGGCAGGCAGTTCCGGCAGGCCGGCGGCGGTGATCACCGCGACGACTCCCGGCAACGCCTCTGCAACGGTCGTGTCGACGTTCAGCACCTCGGCGTGAGCGTGAGGGCTGGTGACCAGGCGGGCGTGTAGGAGCCCGGGCCGGTCGAGGTCGCCGCAGTAGCGGAGCGAGCCCTTGACCTTGGGCTCGCCCTCGAGGAGCTTGGTGGGTGTGCCGATCGCTGTCATCTGCTGTCTCCGCCGGGTGGGAAGGTGAGTCGGGGACCAGTTTCAGGTGAGCGATTGTTACGGAACCGGGCCGCAAGGGGAAGGGGCCGCGCTGAAAAGAGGAGAGCCCCGAGGGGCCGATGGCTCCTCGGGGCTCCGTTGACGCTCCTGGACCGCGCTTTGCGCGGCTCGGCTGAGCGTTTCTTGGCCGATGGGATGGCGTGGGATTGCTTCCCGGAGGAGATGTCCTACGCCTGGTAGGGGTTTCCTAGGGAGCCGCCACCTCCATCAAGCCGCATCTGCAGTACTCCACTAGACCACCTCCTTTCCGGGCTAATCCACTAATCGGCGGGTCCCACCCCGCCCGGCCACGGGATCGCCCCGACTGATCCCGGGACCGCCGCCAACGCCTCGTGACGTGAGCGGAACGACTTGTGACCGGATAGTTATGGATTCGCCCGGTCCTTGTCAAACTTCGTGTTCTCAGAGGTTTAGCGCTCGGGAGACCAGATGCCGCCGGGCGTGTCAGGAACCCGTCTCGGCAGGTGGCGACTCACTGCCCGCCGCCGTGGTCTGGGGCCGGCGGGGCCGTCTCCGCCGTCGCCTTCGCCGCTTGGTCGGACGTGGTGCGCCGTTGCCGGCTGCCGCGGCCGTCTCGCCGCCCTTGCCGTTGCCTCCTGCCGCTGCATCCGCCGACGGAGTGTCGATGCCGGGTACCTTGATGGCTTCCGTCCCTGCCGTCTTCTTCGCCTTGGCGGCGGGCCTCCTCGTGCTCTTCTTCGCCCTGGCGGGAGCCTTCCTGCCCCTCTTCGCCTGCTGAGCGCCGTCCTGTTTGGCGGCGCTTTCCTCCTTGGGGGCCTCCTCCGTCGTCTTCGCCTGGCGGGCCGTTCCGGACCGTCGCCTCCGTCCGCTCCGCCGCCGCCGCCGCTTCGGTGCGCTCTCGGCGGGGATGTCATCCGGGTCGGTCTCGGGTTCGGCCGTTTCGTCGTCGGTGTCTCCAATCGACGGCGTGGCCAGCATTTCCTGCTCGAGCCTCTTCTCCCTGGCCTCCTCCTTCTCCCTTTTCTTCACGTCGGCCAGGTCGCGCGCGATCCAACTGATGTCCGGCTCGCGGCCCTCCAGATGCGGCCGCCCCGAGATCTCGATCTCGAGATCGAACTCCGTCGCCAGTTTTGCGAGCGCCTGACGATGACGGTTCTGGACGAAGTCGGCCAGCTCGGGTTGCAAGGCGATCTGCACGCCGCGCATGTAGCCGCCGGCGCCATGGGACTCGATGTTGCGCAGCAGGCGCAGGGCGACGAGGTCCGGACTGGCGACGCGGCCGGTGCCGGCACAGTTCGGGCAGTCGCCGTGGGTGCGCAACTGGAGCGCCTGGTGGATTCGCTGGCGGTTGATCTCGAGCAAGCCGTTGGCGCTGATCCGGCCGACGCTGAAGCGCGCCTTGTCCGCCTTCATCGCGTCCTTCATCGCCTTCTCGACCTTGCGCCGGTTGCGCGGGCTGCGCATGTCGATGAAATCGACGACGATCAGGCCGCCGATGTCGCGCAGCCGGAGTTGCCGGCCGACTTCCGCCGCGGCCTCGACGTTCGTGCTGACGGCGGTCTCCTCCTGACTCGAGCCCTTCTTGGAGCGTCCCGAGTTCACGTCGATGGCCGTGAGGGCTTCGGTCGGGTCGATCACGATCGAGCCGCCGGAAGGCAGATCGGCGCGCCGTTCGAAGATGTTCTCGATCTGCGGTTCCAGGTCGTAGACCGAGAACAGCGGCCGGCGGCCGGTGTAGCGGTTGAGGGACGTCTTGCTGCGCGGCATGAAGGCGCGCATGTACTGCTCGGCTCGCCCATGGGCGGTGTCCTCGTCGACCCAGACCTCCTGGATCGAGCTGTCCAGGTAGTCCCGCAGGCCCTGAAGCACGATGTCCTGGTCGCTGTAGAGCAGCTTCGTGCCCTTCGAGTCGCGGGCATCGCGGGAGATGCGCTTCCACAGGCGGAGCAACGCGTTCATGTCGCGGCTGAGCGCCGTCTTGGTCTGGCCGAGGGCGTTGGTGCGCACGATCGCGCCGCCGCCGTCGGGGACGGGCAAGGCTTCCGCCATCGCCTTCAGCTTGAGCCGGACGTCCTCCGTGTCGACCTTGCGGGAGACGCCGCAGGTCTTGTCGAAGGGTGTGAGAACCAGGTAGCGGCCGGCCAGACTCAGGTTCGTCGTCAGGGCGGCGCCCTTGTTGCCCTCGGGCTCGCGAGTGATCTGAACGACGATCGGACGCCCGCGGACGAGCACGTCCTCGATCTTCGGCCGTTTCGACTTGGGGACCGCCTGGTAGTAGGCGTCCGGCACCACGTCCTGGATGGCGAGGAAGCCGTGCTTGGGGGCGCCGTAGTCGATGAAGGCGGCGTTCAGGCTCGGCTCAATGTTCGCGATCTTGCCGTAGTAGATGTTGCCGCGGGTCAGGCCGCGCTCGGCGATGTCGACCTTGAGGTCTTCGAGTACCGAGTCGTTGGCGATGGCGATGCGGAGCTCGGTCGAGCTCTGCGCGTTGATGAGCATTCTTCGGGTCACAAAGTCTCCGGGTGACGGCGAGTGCGCCGTCGGTTGAATCGGGTGGGACGCTTCCGGTTGCGCGGGTGCCGGGCCACGGCGGGATTCCATGAACGGAATCCGCCGGGCGGCTGCCCCGCGTTCGCTGCAGTTCCACCTGCGCGAGAAGCTTGAAGAACCGGATCGTCATTCCAGGCGGCGGGTATAGCCTTGAGTGCACCACGGGCCGTTGGGACGGCCCTCGGGCGACATGAGTCGTCTCGGAATGGACGGACTGTCTAAAGGACAAAGGCTGAAGCCAAGCGCTGACTCGTACTGTCGAGTGCGCGGCGCGTGCCAAAGGTGGGGCCAGCGTCGCCGCCGTGGCGGCAAGCATAGCAGTTTCTTGAACTTGCGACCCAAATCCGTCGGTTGGCCCCAATGAGACCACTTCACGGCGACATTCGCGGACTCAAGGCCGCGCAGCGCGGCGCTCTCGAGCGCACGTACCGGCGGAAGGTCCGCCCCGACGAGGTGGTCTCGACCGAGCTGGCCCGTCACCTCTGCGCGCTCTCGCGCGAGATCGGCCGCCAGGTAGGCGTGCTGCTGACTCGCGACGGCGCGGTCAGCAAGGTGATCGTCGGCGACGCGCGGCAGCTCGAGATTCCCGACATCGGCCGCCTGCGTGGCGGTCCGGGACGCTTCCGTCGACTGCGCCTGGTCCATACCCACCTGCGGGGCGAAGGGCTCTCCGCCGACGACCTGAACGACCTCGCGCTGCTTCGGCTCGACCTGGTCGCCGTGGTGCAGGCCGAGGCGGACGGCTCCGCCGGTGCGATCGAGGTCGCGTACCTCTCGCCCTCGGCGACCGACACGGCAGGCGCTGGCGAGGATCCCGGCAGCGGCGACGGCGACGGTTCACCCTTTCTGACCGTCGAGGCGCCTCAGGTCTATGCGCTGGACTTCGACTTCGCGGCAACCATCCGCGAGGTCGAGCGCGAGTTCGGCCGCCACCGGCGGGGCCGCGAGGCGACGCGGGAACGGGCGCTGGTGATCGGCGTGCGTCCGGAGGACGGCCACTTCGCCGAGACGGTCGAGCTGGTCCGTTCGGCGGGGGTCGACGTCGCCGGGACTCTGAGGCAGCGCCGGTCGCGGGTTCATCCGAGGACGATCGTCGGGCGGGGCAAGCTGACCGACATCGTTCTGCAGAGCATGCGCGCCGGGGCCGAGGTGGCGATCTTCGACATCGACCTGAAGCCCGCCCAGGCTCGCGCCTTCGAGGACGCGACCGGGCTGAAGGCGATCGACCGCACGCAGCTCATCCTGGACGTGTTCGCGCAGCGGGCGCGTTCCCGCGACGGCAAGCTCCAGGTCGAGCTGGCGCAGTTGCGCTACTCGCTGCCGCGGCTGACCGAGAAGGACGCGGGCCTGTCGCGGCTGACGGGCGGCATCGGCGGCCGGGGCCCAGGCGAGACGGTTCTCGAGGTGGGTCGGCGGCGGATCCGCGACCGGATCCGCAATCTGGAGCGGCAGGTCGAGAAGCTCTCCAGGCAACGGGACGTGGCCCGCAGCCGGCGGCGCGACCGTCGCGTGCCGGTGCTTTCCCTGATCGGCTACACGAACGCCGGCAAGAGCACCCTGCTCAACGCGTTGACCCGCAGCGAAGTCGAGACCGCCGGCAAACTGTTCGTCACGCTCGATCCGACGAGTCGGCGCATCCGCTTCCCGCGCGAAGGCGAAGTCGTCATCACCGACACGGTCGGCTTCATCGCGGAGCTGCCGCCCGATCTCGTGCGGGCGTTTCGGGCCACGCTGGAGGAACTCGGCGACGCGGATCTTCTCCTCCACGTGGTCGACGCCGCCGATCCGGGATGGCGGACGAAGGTGGAGGCGGTGGACCGGCTGATCGAGGAACTGTCGCTCGACTCGAAGCCCCTTCTCGTCGTGCTGAACAAGTGCGATCTGGTGACGGAAGAGCAGGCGCGGCGGAAGGCGGGCCAGCTCGACGCGGTCGCGGTCAGCGCGCGCACGCGGGACGGTTTCAGCGGCCTCATCGACCGTGCCGAAGAGGCGATGGGCCGGGTCGCGCCGCTCCTGCCGGGGGACCCGTCGGGCGGGCGAGCGGCCGCCGCGCGCTGATACGATCGCACCCGCCATGACCTGTTGCCCTGAGCTCAGGAGGATCGGTTGGGGAGCGCTCGCGGTGCTCCTGCTGGCCGGAACGGCGGCCCTGGTTGTGCATTCGCTTGCGTCGCCGGCGGAGGCCTCCGACTCGCCGGTGGGCCGTCCCGACTTCGAGGGCTGGTACGAGGGGGCCGCCGGGTTGGCGGAGGCGCTTGAGGTCCAGCAGCGCGACCGCCTGCCCCTGTTCCTGTACATCTACACGGACTGGTGCCCGTACTGCCGGCAGTTCGAGCGGGAACTGCTGACCGACGATGAAGTCGACGGCTACCTGGACGCGGTGCTGGCGGTACGGATGAATCCCGAATCCGGCGGCCAGGAGAGCCAGCTTGCCCGGAGATTCGGCGTACGGGGCTATCCGACCCTGGTCATGTATAGCGCCGACGGCGAGACGGCCTCGTACATCGAACGGATGGAGATGGTCGATGGCGAACCCCGCCTGATGAGCGGCAGAGCCTTCCTGCGGGTGCTGGACGAGGCGGCCAACCGGTAGGTCGGCTTACCGGATGGACGAGCGCCGCGAACGCCGGCCGCCGAGGGTCATCGTCTACTACGACGGCGACTGCGCGCTCTGCAACTGGTCGGTGGCCCGGTGTCTGTCTCGCGGCGTACCGCCCGGCGTGCGGTTCGCGCCGCAGGACGGCGAAGCCTTCGAGCACCTGACCGCCGCCCGGCCCGATCTGGCGGATGTGGACAGCATGGTTTTGCAGATTCTGCCGGCGCCTGACGGCACCGCTTCGGCTTCGCCACCAACGGGCCAGATCAAGGTGCGCAGCGAGGCTGTGATCTGGCTTGCTTCCCAGTTGCGGGGACCGGAGCGCTGGCTCGCGCTCCTTCCATGGATGGCGCCGCGGTCGGTGCTGGACTGGGGCTACCGGTTCGTGGCCAGGAACCGCCTCCGTGTGGGCCGGCGTTTGCCCGAGTGCCCGGTGCCGACGCCGGAGCAGCGGCGCTACTTTCTCGCGTGAGCGCGGCGCGGGGGGTGCCGCCGAGCCTCGCGGAGAGCCTTCCCCGCGACATCAGCGTCGCGGCGCACGAGATCGGCCCCCTGGAGAAGCTGGTCGAGGAAGCTCGGCAGCTCGGCTTCAGCCTGCCTGCCGCCCTCGAGAGCGCCATCGACAAGCGCCAGCGGGAGTACCTCGCTGGCCGGATCAGCGCCGGATACGCACTGAAGCGCCTGCTCGGGCCCGCGACTTCGGAGGGCGAGATCGTTGCTGACGACGACGATGTCCCGCGGTGGCCGGAGGGTGTCGTCGGCTCGATTTCCCACGGCGCCGGCTTCGGCTTCGCTGCGGTCGCAGCGGCTGACCGGTACCGGGGCCTCGGCGTCGACGTGGAACGCGTCGTCTCACCGGAGCAGGCCGGCCGGCTCCGTGCGCGGGTGCTGAACGACCGCGAGATGAGTCTTCGTCAGGGAAGCGCCGGCGGCCTGACCGAGGCCGAGATGTTCACGCTCGCGTTCTCGGCCAAGGAGAGCGCGTACAAGGCCCTGTTCCCCCTCTACCGGCAGGTGCTCGGCTTTTCGGATGTCGAGCTGGAGTGTCGCGACGGCGTCGCGGGAACTGACCACAGCGGACGCCTGCGGCTCCGTGCGACCCTCGACCGCGAGGCGGGCGTACACACGGATCTCGTTGGCTGGTACGCGATCGCCTGCGATTCAGGCGGCGTGGAAGGCGCCGCTGCCTGCCGCTTGTGGACTGTGGCGTTGGACGGCTTGGCCGTTGACCTGGCGTCAAGTGACGGGATAATTTCCGTCAAATGACGACGAAGCCGAAGGAGGTTGCCGTGCTCGAATCCTACGCCGACCCGGAGAAACTCCCGGTCACCGAGTCTGCCCGCGTCGGGACGTGGCTGGGCATTGAAGACGCACAAGCGCTGAGCGACCTGGAACTTGCGGACCACGTGGGCCGCGGCCTGCAACCGGAGGCCGTAGCGGCGCTGGTCGACGTTCTGGGTCGAAAGAACGTCGTTGGGCCCGTGATTCCCGAAGCGACGCTGCGGCGAGCGCGCAACGGCGGGAAGCCGCTGTCGAGGGAGATGAGCGAGAGGCTCTACGATCTCAGCCGCATCGTCGACCTGTTGAGCCTCGCGTACCACGGGGATCGGGAGGGCATCGAGGCCTACCTGACGAGGCGCCACCCCGTGCTGGGCTGCCGGAGGCCGCTGGATGTCGCGTGCTCCAGTTCCGCCGGCGCCCGCGCGGTGATCGAAGCGATCAACAGGGCCCGGTACGGCATTCCCGTCTGATGCCGCGAGGCCTCCCGTCGCCGATGCACGCGTATCGAATAGGCGACGCCAGGGGAGAATTTCCGGTGTGGAGCGCCGAAGGGGCGAGACGTACCGCGGGAAGGTGGCACGAGTACGGCGCCGAAGTGATCTACACGTCCGGGAACTACTCGACCGCCATGCTCGAGGTGCTGGCAAACTGGAATCGAAGGATGCCGCCGAACCAGCACTTCGTGAAGGTCGTGATTCCGGCGGGCGCCAGCTACGAGGTCGTCACCGCGGACGTGCTGCCTGGCTGGCATCTCGAGAACCACGACGCGTCTCAACGATTCGGCCGGGACTGGTACCAGGAGCGCCGCAGCGTGGTCCTGATCGTGCCCTCGGTCGTGGCGCGCACGGAGACGAACGTCCTCATCAACACCCGCCATCCCGACTTCGAGGGTCTGCCGATCGAGGTCGGGCTCGAGACGCCCGTCTGGTGGGATCACCGCCTGTTCCTTTGAGGTTGCCCGCGGATCCCCGCGGGTCTCGCCTCCATCGGTCGCCGCTTTGCGGCGCGTCTTCCGGCGGCCTGCGGCGGCAGCGGGTCGGAAGACCCGCGCACCGGCAGATTCAGCCGCCGTCCACCGGCACTTCCAGCCAGGAACCGTTGTCACCGCCGCGGTGGATCGTCACGGTCGGCGCGTCGACGCCTTCCGGGTCGGGATAGAGGGCATGGTTCGCGGCGTCGGCGCCGGCGATCGAGAGGCGCAGCCGGTGGCCTTCGTCGATCGTGACCGCGGTGGCCATCAGGTCGATCTGCAGTTCGACCGGTTCGTCGGGCAGCGGCTCCAGGTCCTCCGCGTGGCCGCGGTGGAAGGGCAGGCCCAGGTCGTCCCACGGCGCCTCGCCGACGGCGCGATACGAGGCCCTTAGCGCGCCCTCCGTCACATAGTGCGAGCGGCCGTCGGCGTCGATCTCCTCCAGGTACACGAAGAAGTCGCCGTCGTCGTGAGTGGACGTGACGGAGAGATGGACGATCGGGTGGCCCGTGATCGTCATCGCTTCGGTCATCGGCTCGGTGGTGTAGGTCAGCGCCTTGGCGTTCTCGGCCGAGCGCTCGTCGAAGAAGGTCGTCCCTTGCCGATCCTGCCGTCGGCTGCCGTGGCCGTTCATCCAGCGTGAGAACGAGCCGACGGAGGAGGAGTAGTCGACGGTGTACTCGTCCTGGCCGGCGTCGCCGCCCGGGCCATCGGCCAGTGAGCCGCCGCCTTTGAGCGCGAACCGGCGGGTCGAGAGGCCCGGGGGCGGCCAAGAATCGGTCGCGGTCCAGGTCGCGGGATCTTCGGCCCGCTTCTCGTCGAGGCTCAGTTCGACTTCCGGGTCGTCCGGGAGGGTGTGGCTGCCCTGCATCACGTAGTAGTGGACCGGTGCTTCCTCCATCACGCCGTTCTCGATCCCCTTGAGCCAGTAGTCGTACCAGCGCAGGAACTCGGCATTGTGGAGGTCGCCGCCGTAGCCGCCGCTGTGGATCCAGGGGCCGATCATCATCTTCTGCGACGCGTTCGGGAGGTTGGCGAAGGCCATCGGCTGCTGCGTGGAATAGATGTCGAGCCACCCGGCGAGGTGGTAGACCGCGATGTCGGATGCATCCATTGCGTTCCAGTCGTCACTCGTACCGATCGTGTCCCACGACACCTGGCCGCCGTCCGCCGTAGCGAGCGTCCAGTCGCGTAGCCCGGAGCCTTCTTGCGCGACCATCTCGTGGGCCCACAGGTTGCCGGCATGTTCCGCCACCGCGGCGTCGCGCAGCGAGCCGTCCGCGTCGTCGTCGACCGGCGCTGCCCGGGTCGACAGGTCCGCCTCCTTGGTGCCGGCGCCCCAGGTGCCGATGAACTCGTTCTTGTAGGTGCCGCCCCGGAACACGAAGTCGTAGGGGGTCGGTCCGGCCATCTCGGCGAAGATCGCCTTGAGCGCCGGTGGCCTCCGCGTCGTGGCCTGGTACTGCGTCATGCCAGGGTACGAGCGGCCCTGCATGCCGACGTTGCCGTCGCTCCAGGGCTGGGCGGCGATCCACTCGATGATGTGGTACGAGTCGGCCGTTTCCTCGACCGAGAAAGCGCCGTTGTGGACGCCGAAGGAGGCGCCGGTGCCCCGGGCGTCGGCGACGGCGACGGTGTATCCGCGGTGGAGCACGTGCTGCAGCACCGGATCCTGTTCGCCCTGGGCGAGGATCGTCGTGTTGCCCTCCTCGTCCTGGACCTCGAATGCGCGCGTGTAGCGCGTGTAGTGGAGGATCGTCGGCAGCGGCTCCGACGCCTCGACGCCCTCTCTCGTTGGGATGAAGTAGTCGACCGAAACCCGCACGCCGTCCGGCATCGGCACATAGACGGAGTAGCGGTTGGCGCCGTCGTAGGTGGCCTCGCGCGTGTAGGCGCCGAAACCGGCATGCTCGCTGGCGGCCGGGAGATCGCTGCCGGCCGGCGCGCAGGCGAGCGCAGCGGCGAGGAACGGGATGGAACAGAGCGTCAGGATTCCGATCTTCGATTTCATCGTGTACTCCTAGATGGGCAGCCGGTAGGCGATCAGCTCGAACGGCGCGCCGCGGCCGCCGAGCGCGAAAACGAGGTACTGCTTGCCCTGATGCAGGAAGGTGATGGGGCTGCCGTCGGTGTGCGAGGGCAACTCGATCTCGCCGACGAGTTCGCCGGTCGCCTTGTCGAACGCGCGCAGCGCCGGGGTCTCGATTCGCCAGTCGTCGCGTCCGGCGCCCTCGGCCGTGGCCTCCCGGTCGATGCCGCGGAAGGCGAGCGAACGGCCGGAGGTCACGAAAAGCAGCGTCTTCGTCGCCACGACATGGCCGCGGGCGCCCGAGCCCAGTGCCGGCAGGTCGAGCGCGGCAAGGTCCGGGTGCCGGCGCGGGCCGTAGCCCAGAGGCGCGGTCCAGGCGATATCGCCGCGGTTCAGGTCGTAGGCCGTGACCCGGGAATAGGGCGGCTTGACCAGCGGCAGGTCGCGCGGGCCGCGGACGTCGCTGGTGATGCGGCCGACGTAGTCGAAGGACGAGCGGCTCGGGTCCGGCTTGCGGAGCGTGTTGACCACGGGCCAGGTGAAGGACGGCACGTAGAGCATGCCCGTCTCCGGGTCGAAGGCGCCACCGGGCCAGCTCGCGCCGCCGCCGTAGCCGGGCATCAGGAACGTGCCGCGTTCCGTGGGCGGCGTGAACATCGGCCCGTACTGGTGTCGGGAGAGGATGGCCATCGCCTCGCCGCGGAGTTCCGCCGTGAAGTCGATCAGATCGTCCGGGCCGAGGCCCTGGCGTTCGAAGGCCGGCGGCCTGGTGGGGAAGGGCTGCGTCGGCGATGTCCGCTCGCCGACGATGCCGGTCTGGGGCACCTCGCGTTCCAGGATCGGCCACACCGGTTCGCCGGTGCCGGCGTCGAAGACGTAGAGGAAGCCCTGCTTGGAGAGCTGCATCGCCGCCCGGATCGAGCGGCCCTCGACCTCGATGTCGCCGATGATGGCCGAAGTCGGCAGGTCGTAGTCCCACAGGCCGTGGTGGACCGTCTGGAAGTGCCAGCGGCGCTCCCCGGTCTCGCAGTCGACGGCGACCAGCGACTCGGCGTAGAGGTTGTCGCCGAGACGGTGCCCGCCGTACCAGTCGTTCGTCGGCGTGCCGAAGGGCAGATAGGCGAGACCGAGTTCCGGGTCCGCGCTCATCAGGGTCCAGACGTTCGTGTTGCCGCTGACCTTCCACGAACCGTTCTCCCAGGTGTCGCGGCCGGGTTCGCCCTCCTGCGGAATCGAGTGGAACGTCCAGAGCTGCTCGCCGGTGCGGACGTCGAATCCGCGGACGTCCCCCGGCGGCGCCTCCGGCGCGCGCGGCCCGTCCGAGATCGAAGAGCCGACGATCGCCACGTCGCGGCACAGCGTGACCGGCGAACTGACGCTGTAGACGCGGCGCGACACTTCCCGGTGCAGACCGAGCGTGAGGTCGACGCTGCCGCCGTCTCCGAACGCGGCGATCGGTTCGCCGCTCAGCGTGTCCACGGCGCGCAGGAAGGAGTCGCCGCCCGCCCAGACCAGCCGGCCTCCCTCGCCGGGCAGGTCCGGGTCGTTCCAGTAGGCCGCACCCCTGTGAACGAATCCCAGGTTCGTGGGGCGCCCGTGGCCGTACGCCTGCGGATCGTAAGTCCAGAGACTCGTCCCCTCGTCGATGTCGATCGCCGCGATCTGCCCGTAGCCGGTCGTAACGTACAGCCGGTCACCAACCTTGATCGGAATCGCCTCATGGTTCCGGGGCACCATCCGCCGCCCCGTCGTCTCACCATCCCCGGTCATCAACTCGTTGTCCGGCGACGACCACCGCCACGCGACCTCGAGCTCGGCGAAGTTGTCCCGATCGATCTGCTCCAGCGGCGCGTATCGCTGGCTCGCATTGTTGCCGGTCACGACCAGCCAGTCCGTATCGTCGGGTTCCTGACCAAGAACCGCGACCCCGAGTCCCAACATCAGTCCGACGGGAAGCCACCTCAAACCCCGACGTCGCCTCCGGCCAAGCATCAGGGAACAGTAGCAGCGAGGTCCGGCCCCGGTCCGGCGGCGCATACCAGCCTGCGTGGGCAGCGGGGAGAGGGTCGCAGGGGGCTAAAGGCGAAGCGACTGCCGGGGAGATCGACATGGCCGTGGCGATCGCGTCGGGCGCCGACTTCTCGCCACGCACGACCTCGACCAGTTTCATGATGTTTGCCGGGCTGAAGAAGTGCATGCCGACGACGTCCTCGGGCCGGCCGGTGACGCCGCCGATCTCGTTGACGTCCAGGTAGGAGGTGTTCGTCGCCAGCAGCGCGCCGGGCCTCGCGATCCGGTCGAGCTGGCCGAAGACGCGTTTCTTCAGCTCCATGTCCTCGAACACGGCCTCGATCACGAGGTCGCACTCGGCGATCGCGTCCTGGTCCGTGCCGCCGTCGAGCAGCGCCATTCGTTCCTCGACCTGGTCGGCCGTGAAGCGTCCGCGCGCCGCGCTGCGCTCGTAGTTGCTCCGCACCGTGGCCAGACCCCGGTCGAGAGCTTCGCGGTTCTGCTCGACGATCGATACCGGAAACCCGGCGTTGGCGAAGGCCATCGAGATGCCGCCGCCCATCGTGCCGGCGCCGAGCACGCCGACGCGGCGAATGTCCCGGACCGTCGTGTCGGCGGGGATGTCGGGAACCTTGCGCGCCGCGCGCTCGGCAAAGAAGTAGTAGCGCTGTGCCCGCGACTGCGGGTCGGCGTGGAGGGTCCGCGACAGCTCGGCCTCGCGGGCGAGCCCCTCGTCGAACGGCAGCGCGGCCGCCGCTTCGACGCATTGAATGCAGACCTCGGGGGCATTGAACCCGCGCGTCCTGCGGGCGATCCGACGCCTGAAATCATCGAAGATACCCGGGTTCTCCCGGACCGCCGCGCGGTGACTCTCGATGTCCCTCACCCGGGGCAGGCCCCGTCCCTCCGCCACGGCACGCAGGGCGAAGCGGAACGCGCCGGCGGCGAGGCCGCCTTGCTCCCCGCTGTCCGCCACCGCGTCGACGAGCCCCAGTTCCAGCGCCTCGGCGGCGGTGATGTGCTCGCCGCTCGTGATCATCTCGAGCGCCCGCGGCACGCCGACCAGCCGGGGCAGCCGCTGAGTGCCGCCGCCGCCCGGCAGGATGCCGAGCTTGACTTCGGGCAGGCCGAGCCGCGCTTTCGTGTCGGCCACCCGGAAGTGGCAGGCCATCGCCATCTCCAGGCCGCCGCCGAGCGCCGTGCCGTGGATGGCCGCCACGAACGGTTTGGGCGACTTCTCGATCATCCGCCGCACCTCGTTCGTGTCCGGGGGAAGCCGCGGCTTGCCGAACTCGCGAATGTCGGCGCCGGCGATGAAGGTCCTGCCACGGCAGACGAGGACGGCCGCCTGCATCTCGGGGTCGGCAGCAACCGCTGGTACGGCCGCCGCGAGCCCCTCGCGCACATGCTGACTCAGCGCGTTGACCGGCGGGTTGTCGATCCAGATCGCGCCGACGACGCCGAGTCCCGGCTCCTCGTGGCGTTCGACGGTTACGGACTGGCTGAGTTGCATGGCTCTGGTCTCCCCTGGGATTGGCGAGCGGAGGATAGCGCCGCCCGTATACTCAGGGCTCCGCTGATCGAAGGGAGATGAGACGATGTCGAGATGCCACTTCGGCCGAATCGTGATTCCGACGTTCCTGATCCTGCTCCTGGCCGCGGGCACGGCGGTTGCCGAGGAGTGGACCGCGCCGCGGACCGCTGACGGCCACCCGGACTTCCAGGGCATCTGGGCCAACAACAGCGCGACGCCGCTCGAGCGGCCGAAGGCCTTCGGCGAGAAGGCGACTCTGACCGACGAGGAACTCGCCGACCTCGAGCGCCGGCTCGAGGAGATCCGGGAGGGTTCCCAGGCGGGCGATCTGCTGGGCGACTACCTGATCCAGCGCGTGCTGGAGGATCCCGAGTTCCGCGGCTTCGACCAGGTGACGGGTAACTACAACTCCTTCTGGCTCGTGGACCGGGAACTCGACAATCGCACGTCACTCGTGGTCGATCCGCCGGACGGCCGCATTCCGGCCCTGACGGAGCAGGCGATGGAACGGATGCGGGCGGCCGTGGCCTACGGCGACGAGGTGCCCGCCGGCCCCGAGGACATGCCGGTCAGCGTGCGCTGCATCAGCTACGGCGTCCCGAACACGCTTGCCGGCTACAACAGCTACTTCCAGATCTTCCAGACCGCGGATCATGTCGCCATCCACCAGGAGCTGATTCACGACGTGCGCCTCATCCCGCTCGGAGAGCCGGAGCCGCTCCCCGACGACCTGCGGCTCTGGCACGGCAACTCGCGCGGCTGGTTCGAGGGCGACTCTCTGGTGGTCGAAACGACGAACTACTCGCAAGGCGGTAGCTCCAGGAGCAGCGCGACGCCGAGCCTGCGAGTTCGGGAGCGCTTCACACGCACCGGCCCGGAGACGATCGAGTGGGAGATCACCTACGAGGACGGAGCAACCTGGGTTCGGCCCTGGACGATGATGATCCGGCTCGCCCGCACCGAGGACCCGATCTTCGAGTACGCCTGCCACGAGGGAAACTACGGCCTGACGAACATCCTGTCGGGCGCCCGTGCCCAGGAGCGGGAAGCGGCGGCTGGCGACGGCGGTCAGTAGGACTCCTGGCGAGCCAGGAGCCTGGCACCACACCGGCGCCGCTACTCGATGGCCTCCAGCGGCACGACGCTTCGCAGCTTGAGGTCACTGCGGGTGACTCGGATATCGGGTCTGATCGGGGCGCCGCGGGGCTGGCTGCTGTAGTAGGTCAGCACGTGCTGGTGACGCAGGTCTTCCTCGATCTGGTCGAATGCCCGTGCGATCCGTTCGGTCCAGGGTGGATCTTCGGCGAGGGGGTCGATGTGGAAGTGCCGGCCTCCCGTCTCTTCGCTGATTCGACGGATCCGTTTTCGTGCCCGCGGGTGGCTGCTCCGCCGGGTCAGGGGCATTCCGTCGGGCCCCTTCACGAGCTCCGTGAGGGGGTTGTCCATTTCGACGAAGTAGATCGGAAGCCCCAGCCGGCGCGCGAGGTCTGCCGGGTCTTCCGGCCGTTGGCGGCTGTGGAGGTCGGCGCCGTCCGTGACCATGACCAGAGCACGACGGCCGGGTTCGTCTCCGTACTGCAGCAGCGAGAACAGGATGCCGTCGCTCAGAGCGGTGCCTCCCCAGGGTGTAACCCGATCCAGCCAGCCCGCGAGCAGAGCCTTGTTGCCGGTCAGGGGTTGCAGCAGCCGTACCGCCCGATCGAAGTCGACCAGGAAGGCCTTGTCCTTCTGCGTCAGGGTCTGTTCGAGGAAGGCGGAGGCGACATGCCTCAACTGGCGCCAGATGGGCAGCATGCTCTCCGATGAGTCGATCGCAAACCCCAGAACCAGGGGGACGTCGATTGCGGTGAAGAGTGCCTCCACGGGAAGCTCCACGCCGCCTTCACGTACTTCGAAGTCGTCCGGCTTGAGGTCCGGGACCGGATTGCCCCGGCCGTCCACGACCAGTAACTGAAGCTGGACCAGTTGGACATCGATCTCATCCTGGTACTCGGCGCCCTGAAGGAGTTCGGCATCTTCCAACTCGCGACCGTCGGCCAGCCTGGCCCTTACTCGCACGAAATCGTGCGTCGATACGTCCTGGATCAGCGCTTCGACCTGGGTCCTTCTGGCCGTACCGGCGCCGGTACCCGAGTCGAAGTCGTTCCGCGTCGCAACCAGACTCTCGCTGCGGTAGAAGTCCACTCTCTCGAGAGTTGCGGATCGCGGCATCAGGATGTCGGCTACGACCCGAACCGCGGGGCTGCCGTTCATCTCCTCGCCGCGAAGAGTGGTGATGCGGACGCCGAAGGGCGTATCGACCCGGTTCAGGATGGTCCTTTCACCGCCGACCAGCCTTCCTTCGGCATCGTAGGCGCGGACGTCGAGCGTCTGCTCTCGCGGCGGCTCCGCCAGGTCGAGCCGGGCCTTGAAGGGCCGTCTCCGTGTCCGCTGTGCCGGCCTGCCGTCCAGCAGGAACTCGACCATCCGGATGCCCGGGTGGGTGACCAGGGTCCGGATCTGGACGCTGCCGCTCAAGAGTTCGCGATACTCGCGCTCGGGCGGCAGGATCCGGATCACGGCTGTCCGCGCGGACGGACTTGCGGCGCCTGGGGATTGGGAGACGGAGGGATGGTCGCTCCCCACCGGGTTGTAGACCGTGCGGACTTCCAGCGTGCGAGTCGAGCCGCCCAGAATCGCTGTCGTTCGGACGAGCTTGTCGTCCTGCCGCGCGAAGTCGTCGGTTCTGGTCCACCTCTTGGAGATGAAGGTCTCGATCCGGAGACCGTCGGGCGTCACCGTCGCGTACGGGGAGGGCGAGAGACGGCGGCGACCTAGCCGCTCACCCACCTCCTTCGGGCGAGAGGACCTGAAGTCGCCCCTGCCGTCCATGAGCACGACCACATCCCCATTGACCTTGATCAGGACCGTTGCGAGGCGGTCGTTGAGGCTCCCGATGGGTTCCCGCAGGACTCGCGGAATCGTTTCCGGTTCGGGCCATGCGCTCGTAATCCTGACTTCCGTATCTTCGCTGAGCTCCGGGTTCCGCATCCAGGGGCCAACCAGGTTGCCGGGAGGAACGCGCGGGTCGGTGACACTCCCTTCCCGGCCGCGCCCCCCTTGGGCGTCCGTGGGCTGCGGGCTGGAGCAAAGGACCATCAAGGCGAGGAGCGCCGGAACGGCATGGCCGGTTCGGAATCGCATGGCAACTCTCACGGCGGGACACTTGCGCCGTTGAGGCGGCGCTCGTGGTCTGAGTCGGCTGCGTTCAACGGGCTGTTCTCGAGGCCTGGCCTACTCGATCGCCTCGACGGGTACCGCGCTCCGCAGCTTGAGGTTACGGCGCGTCACGCGAACACTCCGCTCGGTCGCTGCGCCCTGCGGCTGGTCCGTGTAGTAGGTCAGAACATGCTGGTGTCGCAGGTCCTCTTCTATCTGTTCAAAGACCCGCTCGATCCGCTCCGTCCAGGGTGGCGTGTCCCCTGAGAGGTCGATGTCGAAGAGACGGCCGCCCGTGTGGCGGCTGATGTAACGGAGCCGCCTCAGATGCTGTCGGCGCTCGATTGCTCTCGAGACGCTTCGCCTCCTGGTTCCCCGGTCCAGTTGGATGAAGTAGACGGGAAGCCCCAGGCGCTCCGCGAAGTCGGCGGACTGCTTCGGTTTCGATCGGCTGTGCTGGTCGACGCCGTCGGTCACGACGACCAGCGCGCGTCGGCCCGGCTCCCTGCCGTACTGGAGCAGCGAGAAGAGAATCGCGTCGTTCAGTGCCGTGCCCCGGCGGGGAGCGAGTGATCGCACGCGGCTCTGGAGCAGGACCTTGTAGCCGGTCAGCTCACTTGCCAGACGAACGGTGCCGGCAAAGTCGACCACGAAGGCTCTGTCGCCCGGTGACAAGGCAGCCTCAAGAAAGCCGGCGGACAGGTCGCTCACCTGTTGCCATATGGGCACGACGCTGTCCGAGGTGTCGATCGCGAGACCCAGAACGAGGGGGACGTCGCGCGCCGTGTGGAGGTTCTCCGCCGGACGCTTGATGCCACCATCGCGGATCTCGAAGTCCGCAGGCTTCAGGTCGGGCACGGGATCTCCGTCGCGGTCGGTCACCAGCACCTGGAGCTGGATCAACTGGATGTCGATCTCGTCTCGATACTCGGCACCGTGGAGGATGTGGGCGTCTTCCACTTCGCGGCCATCGGCGAATCTCGCAGCAACACGTACGAAGTCGTCCCCGGGGGTGTACTCAGCCAGTGTCTCGATCGGGATCAAACGCGGCGCACCGGGAGCCGCATCCCCCACGAACTCGTACGCGACCTCGACCTTGCGTTCGTCCAGATAGAACGCGACCTGTTCGAGTTGCGCGGAGCGGGGCACCGAGACCACAGCCTCGATTCGGAGGGCCGGGTACTTCACAGCAGGCAGGCGGCGTAGCGAGGTGATCCGGACACCCAGGGCGACGTCCGGCTGGTTGAGGATCATCCGGTCCGTGCCGATGAGCTCGCCCAACGCATCGTAGCCGCGGACTTCCAGCTCTTGCCTACGCGCTGGCTCCGCCAGTTCGACGTGGCCGATGTACGGCCTCTTTGCGGCGCGCCACATCCGCTCGCCGTCGAGAAGGAAGTCGACCGCGGTGATCAACGGGTGGATGATCAGGGTCTGGATCTCGACCCGGCCGCCGAACGGCTGAAGGTAACCGCGGGTCGGCGGCACGATGTGGATCATCTTCCGCTCCGCACCCGTCCCGAAGTCGGGGGTCGCGTCCTGGGCAAGGCTCGGCGCCGGGCCGGGAAACGCCGGCCCGATTGCGAACACGGCCACGATCCCCAGTACCGTCTGGCGACGAGCGGGAGTCCTCATGCCGATTCCCGACGCCCTACTCAATCCCCGGGAGCGGCACCGCGCTCCGCAGCGTCAGTTCTCGCCGGGTCAGGCGAATCTCGGGCTCGATCGGGTCGCCCGGTGGCTGGTTCGTGTAGTACGTCAGAACGTGCTGATGGCGCAGGTCCTCCTGGATCCGGGTGAAGACCTGCTCGATCGGCTCGGTCCACCAGCGCGTGTCGCCGTGGAGCTCCAGATGGAAGAGGCGTCCTCCCGTCTCTTCGGCGATGCGCTGGAGCCGTTCGCGGTTGCGGCGAATCGCGGCGAGTCCCGAATCGCCCGCACGGGAGTTGTCGAGTTCGATGAAGTAGATCGGCAGGCCCAGCCGTTCCGCGAACTCGCTGGACTGCTCGGGACGGGAACGGCTGTTCTCGTCGGCGCCGTCGGTGATGACGACCAGGGCCCGCCGGCCGGGCTCGCTGCCGTACTGGAGCAGGGAGAAGAGAAGTCCGTCATTCAGGGCGGTGCCTCCCATCGGGATCAGGTTGTCGAGCCGCTCGGACAGTAGCGGGCCGTCCCCCGTAAGGGGCTGGATCAGACGCACCGTGTGGTCGAAGTCGACGAGGAAGGCGCGGTCGTCCGCCGCCACCGCGGTCTCGAGGAAGGTTCGGGCGATGTACTTCAGCCGACTCCACGCGGGGAGCATGCTGTCCGAGGAGTCGATCGCGAGCCCCAGGACGAGGGGCACGTCGACGGACGTGTGGAGGGCGACCGTGGGCAGCTTCCGGCCGTCTTCGCGGATCTCGAAGTCCTCGGGCGAAAGCCCGCTCACGGGGTTGCCGTCGCCGTCCGTGACCAGGACCTGGAACTGGGCGAGCTGGATGTCGATCTCGCTCTGGTGTTCGGACTCCTGGAGGAGTTGCGCATCCTCCCGCTCCCGGCCGTCGGAGAGCTTCGCCACGACGCGGATGAAGTCGTTGCTCGGGCCGCTCTGGATCACCGCCTCGACGGGGATCGTGCGCGCGGCGCCGGGAGCCCCTTCTTCTCCGAAGCTGTGTGCCGCTTCAACGAGAGAGTCGCTGCGGTAGAACTCGACCCGGTCCAGGGTCGCGGCGCGCGGTAGCGATACGGAGACCGCCACACGGATCGCGTCGTCGTCTCCGGCCTCCACGCCGATCATCTCCGCGATGCGAACGCCGAAGGGACGGTTGACCTGGTTGAGGACGAACTCGTCGCTGCCCAGGTACGCCTCGCCCTGGCCGTAGGCGCGGACTGCGAGGATCTGCTCGCGCGGCGGGGCGGCCAGACGGATGCGGGTCCTGAAGGGCCGGCTCCGGACTCTCCGGAGCGGGCGGCCATCGAGGAGGAACTCGACTTCGAGGATGCGCGGGTCGATGATCAACGTCTGGATCTCGATCCGGCCGCTGAGCATCTCGCCGTACCTTCGCGCGGGAGGCACGATGCGGATCGCGGTCTGTGGAAGTCCCGTCGCCCAGGAATCCTGGTCAGGCCCGAAGTCCGGCCGCTCGTAGACGGTGTCGATCTGGAACGAGGGCAGGTCGCGGGCTTCCAGGTCGGTCCACCGCACCAGCCACTCGCCGTCGCGTTGGAAGGTCTCGACCTGCCGCACCCCGGAAGCGCGGATCTCGATTCTGAGCGTTTCTCCGGCCTCGAGAACGCGCCCCCTGACACCGCCGCCAAGGCGGCGTCGTGCACCGTCGAAGGGGAGGATGACCATGCCGCCGGCGCCGTCGAGGAGCGCCACGCTGTCGTCCAGAACCCGGATCATCAGCGTGCCGAACCTGCTGGCGACGGACCGCGCGATGTCGCGCATCCTCAAGGCTTCGTCGCCGGAAGCCAGGCCTTCGACCCTCCGGGCCGGATTCTCGCTGTACGTGTCGTTCCTGACCCATGGTCCGAGGAGGTCGGTGAACGGGAGGTCCTGGCGGACGCCGGGAATCCCCCGGGAGGGGTCGTCCTGGGCCTGGATGGCGTTCGTCGCCGGCAGGTAGACCGCCAGCGCCAGCGCCGCCAGGGCCCTGAGCCGGGCGCTGTCCGAGTTCCCGACTCGGTTACTCGATCGCATCGAGCGGCAGTGCGCTTCGTAGCCTGAGTCCGCGCCGGGTCACCTTGATCTCCGGCTCGATGGGCGCACCCGGCGGCCGGTTGCTGTAGTAGGTCAGGACGTGCTGATGCCTCAGGTCCTCTTCGATCTGGTCGAAGACTCCTTCGATGCGCTCGGCCCACGGCGGATCGTCGACGAGGAGTCGGATCCTGAAGACACGCCCGCCGGTCCGCCGGCTGATCCACCTGAGCCGTCCGCTCGCTTCTCGCTGTTTCCTCTTTTCCCTCCATGCGAGGCCGTAAGGATCATGGGCGGCGTACGGGTCGTCGGATTGGTCCAGCTCGATGAAGTAGATCGGGAGCCCGAGGCGCTCCGCGAAGTCAGCGGACTGTCCCGGTCGTGTGCGGCTGTGGAGATCGGCGCCGTCCGTGATCACGACGAGCGCGCGACGGCCCGGTTCGTGACCGTACTGCAGGAGCGAGAACAGTAGCCCGTCGTTCACGGCGGTCCCGCCCCACGGGGTCAGTCGACCCAGGGCGCGGGAGAGAAGCTCCCTGTCTTCGGTCAGCGGCTGGAGGAGCCTCATCGCGTCGTCGAAGTCCACAATGAAGGCCCGGTCTCCTGGCGCCAGGGCGGTCCTGAGGAAGTTCGTCGCGATGGCGTGCAGCTTCCTCCAGATGGGCAGCACGCTGTCCGAGGAGTCGACCGCCAGACCCAGAACGACCGGGACGTCCATGGCCGAGTGGAGGTCTTCCACGGGGCGCGCCCGGCCGTTCTCGCGGATCTCGAAGTCGCTGGGTGAGAGGTCGCTGACCGGATTGCCTCGGCGATCCGTTACCAGGACCTGGATCTGGATCAGTTGAACGTCGATTTCGCTCTGGTAGGCGGCGCCCTGGAGCAGTTCCGCGTCCTCCCGTTCGCGACCGTCGGTCAGCCGTGCATTGACGCGAACGAAATCGTCGACGTCAATGCCAGCGATCAGTGCCCCGAGTGGGACCGGACCCGTGTGTCTGAGTGCCGCCTTCTCCTCGAAGTCATCCAGCGTGTGGACGAGTGCTTCGCTGCGGTAGAACTCGACTCGCTCCAACACGGCGTTGCGCGGCACCGAGACGGCTGCTTCGACCCGAACCGGACTGTTCTCGCCCGCGTGTTCGGGGCGAATCTCCGCTATCCGGACGGTAAACGGCCTATCGAGCCGGTTCAGGACGATCGTGTCGCTGCCGATGTACTGCCCGTCGGGGGCCCAGGCGCGGACTTCAAGCGTCTGCTCGCGGGGCGGATCGGCCAGCTTGAGATGCGTCGCAAAGGGTCGCTTCTTCGCTTGTCCGGCAAGCTCTCCGTCGATGAAGAAGTCGACAGTCGCGATCTGCGGATCGATGACGAGAGTCTCGAGTTCGAGACGGCCGCTCAGCAGTTCGCGGTGTCGGCCCAGGGGCGGCACGATCCGTATTGCCGCCGGCGTGGCGAGGGGCTCCGGCCGGCGGGTGTCGGGAGAGTTCGATCCAAAGGCGGCCTCCGGACGTTCGTAGACCGTGCGGAACCTCACGCTTGCAGCTGTGGTGCCACGAAACTCGGCCACTCGCACCAGTTGGCCGCCCTCGCGGTGGAGCGTCTCGACTCGCCGCCACTCCGAACCCGAGGTTTCAATCTCGGGCGACTCGTCGAGGTCGAGGATGCGGCCCTCGATCTTCTCGGGATGATTGTGGAGTTTCCTGGCGTCGAGCGGATACACGCGGAGCGAACCGCGCCCGTCGAGGATCACGATCGACTCGTCCTTGACCCTGATCAGGAACGTGTCGAATCGATCGGCGGCGTCCTGGGCCAACCTTCGCAGGAGCCGCGCGGCGTAGTTGCTTCCCGGGTACATGCCCGCAGTCTTTTGAACCGGATCCTCGCTGAGTTCCCCGTTCCGAATCCACGGGCCCAGCAGAGGAGTTAGTGAAACCCCGCCGTGCGTCGCTTCGCCGTAGGGGGCGGCCGGGTTGGTGGCCGGCGCGGATTGCGGCCACCCGGAGTGCGCGGCTGCCAGCCCGATCGTCAGCGCGAGCACGACGCGCTTCATCGTCCGCGGTGCGTCCGTCCGGGCCGGGAGCGTGAGCGTTACCCGCATCCGTTCAGGCCTACTCGATCGCATCGAGCGGCAGTGCGCTCCGCACCCTGAGTCCCCTTCGGGTCACCCGGACCTCCGGTTCGATCGCTGAGCCGAAGGGCCGTTGACTGTAGTACGTCAGGACGTACTGGCGCCGCAACTCCTCCTCGATGTGCTCGAACACGCTGGCCATCTGGTCGATCGACTCGATCTGGAACAGTCGGCCGCCGGTCGGACCAGTGATCAGGCGCATGCTGTTGCGGAGGTTCGCGTCCTCCATCGTCGTCGGGCCGAAGCCGAGCGAGCGCATGGCGACGACGTAGACCGGCACGCCCAGCCGCTTGCCGAAGTCGATCGCCCGCGTCGGATCGGAGCGGCTGTTCGAATCGAAGCCGTCGGTGACGACGACCAGAGCGCGGCGGCCGGGCGTCTCGCCGTACTGGAGCAGCGAGAACAGGATCGCGTCGTAGAGAGCCGTGTTACCTTGCGGGAATAGCCGTCCCAGTCCCCGCGCCAGCAGCGGCTTGCTGCCGGTCAGCGGCTGCACCAGGCGGAGCGTCGAGTCGAAGTCCACCAGGAACGCCTGGTCGCGCCAGGTCAGGGCGCCGTTCAGGAAGGCCTCGGCGATCGCGTTGGTCTGACGCCAGATCGGCTCCATGCTGCCGGACGAGTCGATCGCCAGACCCAGCGACAGGGGGATGTCGTTCGAGACGTGGAGATTCTCGACCTGGCGCCGCTCCCCGTTCTCGCGGACCTCGAAATCCTCGGGTTTGAGATCGCCGATCGGGTTGCCGTTCCGGTCCACCACCAGCACCTGGAGCTGGACGAGCTGGACGTCGATCTCGCTGCTGAACTGGGCCCCCTGCAGGAGTTCGACGTCTTCCAGTTCGCTGCCACCGGCCAGCCGAGCCACGACCCGGACGAAGTCCTGAGGCGTGACGTCGGATGTGGGGATGTCCGCCGCAACTGTCCGCACGCCGCTGGGCCCGGCCTCACCCTCGAAGTCGTCGAAGGAAGCGACAAGCCGGTCCGTACGGTAGAACTCGACCCGGTCCAGGGTCTCGGAGCGCGGCACGGAGATGCCGGCCTCCACGCGAACGGTGGCCCGGCCGCCGGTTTCGTCGGGAGTGATGCCGGCGATACGTACCGCGAACGGGGGATCGAGGCGGTTCAGAACGATCCTGTCGGTTCCCGCGTGGGCGCCCCGGGCGCTGGTCGCGCGAACCTCGATGGTCTGCTCGCGGGGCGGGTCGGCGAGCCTGATTCGCGCCTCGAACGGCGGCGTCGTGACGCGTGCCACCTGTTCGCCGTCGAGCAGGAACTCGACGACGGCGATCTGCGGGTCGATCGTGAGGGTCTGGATCATGACCCGGCCGGTGAGCAGTTCGCGGTAGCCGCGCTCCGGTGGCAGGATGCGGATCGTGGCGGGACGCGCGCTGCGGGCGGCGTCCGCGCGTTCCGGGCGCCGTCGCGGATTGCCGCCCTCGACCGGCGGCAGAAGGTCGGTCCTGTCGAAGCCGTCCTGGTCGGGCGCCGCGGCGGTCTCGCGCGCGCGTGCCGCCGGCGCCGGCATCGGCACCGCGGGTGCGTCGCCCGAGCGCTCGTAGACGGTGCGGAACGAGAGATCGGCGAAACGTCCTCCCTGGAGGTCGGTTACGAGAACGAGCCGATCGCCCTCCAGGTAGAAGGTCTCGATTCGCTGGCGCCCCTGGGAGGCGGTCTCGACCTCGAGGGAGTCACCGAGAAGGCGGGCGCGGCTGCGGCCGCCGAAGCCGTCCGCGATGTCGCGGCCGTCGAGATACAGGATGCGGTCCTCGCGCTTCGCGTTGCGGATCAGGAGTTGGGGATCGTCGATCCGGATCAGCAGCACGTCGAGCCGCTCCGCCAGTTCTCGCGCCATCTCGCGCATCCCCGATGGGCCGTCCTGGGCGCTGCCGGGCTGCCTGCCGCCTCGGCCGCCGCCGAAACCCCCGCGTCCACCGCCGAATCCGCCCTGGCCGCCACGGCCCAGGCCGCCCGTGCGGCCGCTCCCGGGGTTCGCGCCGGGCGAGCGGCCCGGTCCGCCCCCGAAGGTCTGCCCGTAGGTCTCTTCCAGTTTCTCGATCGGATCCTCGCTCAGCCGTTCGTCCCGGATCCAGATCCCGGGGATGGCTGCGGTCGGGTCGGACGGCGCGGCCGCCGCTGGCGGTTCTTCCGGCGCGCGGCTCTGAGCTGCGGCGGGCTGACCCGCCGCAGCGCAGAGCGCCAGACTCGCGAGGCCCGCGGTCAGCGTGGGCAGCCGGAACCGGCCTGAGGGCAGCCGGCGCGGTGTGTCGTGCCTTCTGGTCATGTCGAGTGCCTGACGAGTTGCATGCAGGATACAGGCCAGCGCCGCCGTGCCCGCCTCTAGGCCGCGAGCAACTCGCGCACCCCTTGCGCGACGCAGATCGCGCCGAGCGCCAGGATCACAGGCCCGGTGACTCGCCGGAACTGCCGGTCGTCGAACCGGTCGAGTAGCCGCGTGCCGATCCGGGCGCCTGCGACGGCGAGCAGCATCCCTCCCGCGATCAGGAAGGGCGAGAGGCGGAGGCTCTCGACGTCGGGCAGTACCCTGGTGGAGATCCACACGTAGTAGCCGACCTTGATGACGTGCCCGACCGTCTGGGTGAAGGCCTTGGTGGCGACGATGGACCGCCGGTCGACGTCGGTCTCCAGGTAGAAGGCGTCCAGCAGCGGTCCGGAAGCGCCGGCCAGAAGCTGCGCTCCCGTGACCGTTGCACCGCAGACCGTGGCCGTGCCGCGGTTGCGCACGTCCAGCCCCCGCAGCATGGGCAGCAGCCTCGCCAGCCACGGGAAGGAGCCGACGACGATCAGCACGAGGGCCGGGTCGGGAACGAACGCGACCGAAACGAACAGCAGCACTGCGAGCGCGGCGCCGGCCGCGTACCACGGCAGCACGGACCACATCATGCGATCCCGAAGAAACACGAACCGGGCACCGTTGGAAGTCGCCTGAACGGCGCCGTGCAGGATCATCGCGGCGCTGACCGGCAGGACGCTGGCAAGGACGACCATGAGGATCAGCCCGCCGGCCATGCCGAGCACGCCGGAGATCACGGCCGTGACGAGGACCGTGAGCAGAATGGCTGCTGCGATCACGCCTTCCTACTCCGGGCCGAACAGGGGCAGGACGCTCTTCAGGGTCAGGCCTCTTCGCAGGATCCGGACCTCCGGCTCGATCCCTTCGCCCGGCGGGAGGCTGCTGTAGTAGGTCAGTACGTGCTGGTGCCGGAGGTCCGCGTCGATCCGCTCGAAGATCCGTTCCATTTCGGCGGCCACCTCGGCTCGCGGCAAGCCCGGGTGGATTCGGAAGAACCGGCCGCCGTTGCGCCGGGTGAGCTTTCGAACCAAGACCATGGGCGGTGCGGACCTGCCCACGCCGATGAAGTAGATGGGAACTCCCATCCACTCGGCGAAGTCGCTGACCCGACCTGCCCTGGAACGGCTGTTCTCATCGTGGCCGTCGCTTACCACGACCAGGGCGCGGCGCCCGGGTTCGCGGCGGAACTGCAGGAGCGAGAACAGAACGCCGTCGTTCAGCGCGGTGCCGCCGCCGACCAGCAGGCGATTGAGTCGGGCATTCAGGAGGGGTTTGTTGCCCGTCGGCGGTTGAAGGAACCGGACGGTGTCGTCGAAGTCGACCAGGAACGCTCGATCGTTCGCGGCCAGGGCGCCTGCCATGAACGTCCGTAGAACCGTGTGCAGCCGCTGCCAGACGCGTCCCATGCTCCCCGAGGAGTCGACGGCGATGCCGAGGACGAGAGGGACGTCGTTCGAGACGTGCAGATTCTCCACCGGACGACTCTCACCCTTCTCGCGGATCTCGAAGTCCCCAGGCTCGAGATCGCTCACCGGTTCACCGTCGCGGTCGACCGCCAGTATCTGGAGTTGGACCAGTTGGACGTCGATCTCGCTCCGGTACTCGGCGCCCTGCAGAAGCTCCGCGTCCTCCAGTTCCCGGCCGTCGGCGAGCCTGGCCGTGACCCGGACGAAGTCGCCGGGTTCGACGTTCTCGAGCACCGCGTCGACACGTATCGTGTCCGGCGTTCCCCCGCTTTCCCGCCAGTCCGGATCGTCGAACGCCGCGACCTGGCGTTCACTGAGGTAGAACTCGACGCGGGTCAGGGCGGTTGCGCGCGGAACGGTGATGCGGACCGCGACGCTGACGTCCGACGGGCCTTTCGCCGCGAGCGGTCGGATCTCCGCGATCTCGACCGTGAAGGGCGAGTGACGCTGGTTCAGGACGATCCGGTCGCTGCCGACGTGGGTTCGGCCGTCGCGGTAGGCGCGGACGTCGATCGTCTGTTCGCGGGGCGGGCTGCTGAGCCGGATACGGGTCTTGAACGGCGGCTTCGAGGCCTCTCGGACGGGCTTGCCGTCGAGCAGGAACTCGACGGTCCGGACGAGCGGGTCGACCACGAGAGTCGTGACTTCGACCGGACCGGTCAGGAACTCCCGATGCCTGTGTTCGGGCGGCACGATCCGGATCGCGGCCGGCTGGCTGGCCTGGATGCGCCCGAGGTCGACCCGGCCGGCCGGCGGTGGGCTGCCGCCGCTGTAGTCGTAGACCGTGCTGAAGCTCATGTCGGGAAACGGGAGGTTGCGGGACTCTGAGACGTGGACCAGTCGGTCTCCCGACCGATAGAAGGTCTCCAGCCAGAGCCAGGCCGAGTTCGCCCCGGTCGTGACGAGTTCCAGCACGCCTTCTCCGGCGTGGGCGGCGCTCCTGCGGCCTGGGGTGTAGCGGCGCGCGACTCCGTCGAGCGGGAGGTGGATTCTCTCGCCGGCCGCGTTCTCCATGAGGACCCGGTCACCGTCGACTTCGATCCACAGGCCGCGACGCGCCGTCGAGAGCTGCTCGGCGAAAGAAGCGGAGCGGCCGGCGTCGAAGTCCTCTTCAGATGCCGGCACGTCGGCGGTCTTCGGGAACGCCGGCGACATGCGCCGCACGGGATCTTCGCTGAGTTCGGCATTTCGGACCCAGGCGCCTTCCAGAGCCGCAAGGTCTGGCGCATCGTCCTCGACCCCGAGCCCGTCCCCGGTGGGCCCTGACTGGGCGGATGCGGGCGACTCGAACGCCGTCCACAGAACGAGGACGACGAGAGTTGCCAGCGCTGTTCGCCGGCGGACTCGAGGCGGTTCGGCTCCTGGAGGCATGCGCGGGAGAGAGGCTATCCGCCCAGGGACGGTGCGAAGCCCGCGGGATGTCGGGTTCGGGGACACCGGTGTCCCCAATCGATGCCGGCCGCCTGTATCCTCTGACACTTCCCATGAAGACATACATCCTGCGTCGGTTGCTGGCGATGGTGCCGACGTTGTTCTTCGCCAGCCTGATCGTCTTCGTGTCGATGCGGGTGATCCCCGGCGACGTGATCGACCTGATGCTGGCGCAGAACGATGTCTCGACGAGCCTCGACCGGGAAGCGCTGGAGGCGGCGATGGGCCTCGACCAGCCGATGGCCTCGCAGTATCTGCGCTGGGCGGGCGACGCGCTGAGCGGCGACCTGGGCCAGTCGCTCTGGCGCAGCACGCCGGTGACGGAGCAGATCCTGGCGCGGCTGCCGGTGACCTTCGAGCTGGGTCTGCTGGCGTTGGTCGTCGCGCTGTCCGTCGCGGTGCCGATCGGCATCTTCTCGGCCACCCGGCAGGACTCCGCGCTCGACTACACGGCGCGGTCGTTCTCCCTCGTCATGCTGGCGATCCCCGGCTTCTGGCTAGGCACCCTGGTCATGGTCTTCCCGTCCGTGTGGTGGCGATGGGCGCCGGAGCTCGAGTACACGCCGTTCCTCGTCGATCCGATCGCGAACCTCACGCACCTGATCGTCCCGGCGATCCTGCTCGGACTCTCGCTGTCCGCGGTCACCATGCGGATGACCCGGACGATGATGCTCGAGGTGATGCGCCAGGACTACGTGCGCACCGCCCGCGCCAAGGGACTTCGGGAGCGGGCGGTCGTCGTCCAGCACGCGCTCAAGAATGGCCTGATCCCGGTGGTCACCCTGATCGGACTGCAGGCGCCTCTTCTCATCGGCGGCGCCGTGGTCATGGAGCAGATCTTCGTCATTCCAGGCATGGGGCTGTTGCTGCTGGAGGGGGTCTACGAGCGGGACTATCCGGTGATCTCGGGCGTGTTCCTGGTCGTCGGCGTGGCGGTGCTGCTGATCAACCTGCTCGTCGACCTGAGCTACGGCTGGCTCGATCCGAAGGTTCGCTACGGATGAACGTGCCGTGACCACCGTCGCCGCAGCCGTTCCCGACGCTCTGCCGGGGCGCGACCAGGCGCGCTGGTGGCGCTTCACGGTTCGCCTGTTCCGGACCAAGCCGTTGGGTGCCGCCGGCGCAGTCGTCTTCGCGATCTTCCTGCTCTCCGGGATCTTCGCCGGCGTGATCGCTCCCTACGGCATCAACGAGACGGACCTGGCGCATCGCCTCGAGCCGCCGTCCCGGCAGTTCCTGCTGGGCACCGACCACCTCGGCCGCGACCTGTTCTCGCGGGTCCTGATGGGCGCTCGCCTGTCGATGATCGTCGGTTTCTGCGCGGCCGCCCTGGCGACCGTCGTGTCGATCGTGATCGGCGTGCTGTCGGGCTATCTCGGCGGCTGGTTCGACATGCTGACCCAGCGCCTGGTCGACGCCTGGATGACGTTTCCCGACCTGGTGCTCCTGATCGTCATCGTGTCCGTGGTGGGCCCGGGGATCACCCAGATCGTCATCATCCTGGGCCTGCTCTACGGCATCGCCGGTTCGCGCATCATCCGCGGCGCGGTGACCTCGGTGCGCGAGCACGTCTACACCCACGCCGCGCAGTCGATCGGCGCGGGGACGTTCCACATCCTGCGCCGGCACATCCTGCCCAACGTGATGCCGGTCGTCATCGTGCTGTTCACCACGCGCGTCGGCGCCGTCATCCTGTCGGAGGCGGCGCTTTCGTTTCTGGGCCTGGGCGTGCCGCCACCGGCGCCGACGTGGGGCGGGATGCTCTCCGGCGACGGTCGCACCTACCTGTACCTGGGGCCGTGGCTGGCGCTGGCGCCGGGCATCTGTCTGACCGTCGTCGTCTACGCCGCGAACGTCTTCGGTGATGCGTTGCGCGACCTGCTCGATCCACGAATGAGAGGAACCTGACCCAATGCTCGATTCTCACCGGCCAACGAACGGGGCTTCCGAGTGTCGGTGCGCCGGCCTTCTGGCCGGCATCGGGTCGCTGGCGCCGGCCTCGCGGTTCTTTGCGCGGGTAGTCCCGTTGTTCGTGGCGGGGTCTCTCGTAGCGTTTCTGGGCGGCTGCGGCGACGGTCCGGACCGCCATCGACCGTCCTTCGGCGGCGGCACCGACATGGGCGCCGATCTGTCCTTCGAGCCGGGCCCGGCGCCGGTGGAGCCGCCCCGCTACGGCGGCGAGCTGAACGTCGGCACCGTCTACGTCACCCTGTCGGCCCTCTCCTGGGACACGACGGACTGGAACTGGAAGCAGAACCACGACACGGGGATGCTCTACGAGCAGCTCTTCGTCGCCGATCTCGACCGGGCCGCGGTCCGCGGCGGCGACCAGCGATTCGTCTCCGAGGCGTATCTCTCGGCGGAGACGATCCGCGGCGAGGTGGCCGCGAGCTGGGAATGGGAGGATCCGCTGACCCTGGTCATCGCGGTCCGGCGCGGCATGATGTTCCCGGGCAAGCCGGGCGTGATGGAGGCGCGCGAACTCGACGCCCACGATGTCGTGTTCAGCTACGAGCGCCTGCGCGACAGCCCGAAGGCGATCCCGACCTACTTCGACCACATCGATCGCGTCGTGGCGAGGGACGACCACACGGTCGTCTTCGAGTTCGGCGAGTTCAACGCCGAGTGGGACTACCGCTTCGGCTACGGCTACTTCTCGGGCATCGTGCCCCGGGAGCTGGCGGATGTCGACGCCAAGGACTGGCGGAACGTCACCGGCACCGGGCCGTTCACGCTGGAGCGGTTCATTCCCGGCAACTCCCAGACCTACGTCCGCAGGCCGGACTACTGGGACCGGACGACGATCGGGGGGAAGAGCTACGAGATTCCCTTCATCGACGAGCTCACCTACCGCACGATCAAGGACGAGGCGACCTACCTGACGGCCATTCGGACCGGAAAGCTGGACATCCTGGAGTACATCCGCTGGATCGCCGTCGACCACCTGAAGAAGACGACTCCTGAACTGCGCTGGTCGCGGTGGCTGTCGACCGGCGGCACCTTCATGGTGATGCGGGTCGACCAGGAGCCCTTCGACGACGTGAGAGTGCGGCGGGCGATGAACCTGGCGGTGAACCAGCGGGAGATCGTCGACCTGTTCTTCGGCGGCAACGCGGAGCTCTTTGCCTTCCCGCAGCATCCGAACTTCGAGGGCTACTTCGAGCCGCTCGAGGCGATGCCGCCGTCCGTGCAGGAACTGTTCGAGTACAAGCCCGAGAAGGCGCGCCGCCTGCTCGCCGAGGCGGGCTACCCCGACGGCTTCACGTTCAGGATGCAGGTGTCGGCCAACAACGCGATGCGGATGGAGCTGGCGCCGCTGCTGGCCAGCTACCTGGACCGGATCGGGGTGACGATCGAGATCGAGGTCGTGGAGTACGCGGCCTACCTGTCGATGATGACCACCCGCACCCACGGTCCCGGTTACCTGATGGCCAGCGGCCACGTGAACCCGACGACCACGTTGCGCAAGAACTTCGTCACCGGCCAGACCTGGAATCCGTCCATGTGGTCGGATCCCCAACTCGACCGGCGAATCCACGAGATGTTCCTGACCCGGGACGAAGCGGAGAGGCAGCGGATCGTCAAGCAGATCACGAAGGAGATACTCGACGAAGCGCCCTACCTCTGGCTCCCCGTGCCCTACATCTACACGGCGTGGTGGCCCTGGGTGAAGAACTACGCCGGCGAACTGCGGGCGGGAGCGGTGCGCCCGGGCCCGATCTACGCGCGGCTCTGGATCGACCAGGAGATGAAGCGCGAGATGGGCTTCGGGCCGTGAAGGAGCCCCTGCTTCGCATCGACGATCTGAACGTCACGTTCGGCGCCGGCTTCGGCAACCGGCCGAAGGTCAGGGCGGTGACCTCGCTGTCGCTCGAGGTCGCGCCGGGCGAGACCCTGGCGATCGTCGGCGAGAGCGGGTCGGGCAAGAGCGTCACCGCGCTCTCCATCCTGCGGTTGATCCCCGAGCCGGGGCGAATCGAGAGCGGCAGGATTCTCTTCGAGGGGAAGGATCTTCTGGCGCTCGACGACGCAGGCATCCGCTCGGTTCGCGGCAACCGGATCGCGATGATCTTCCAGGAGCCGATGTCCTCGCTCAATCCCGTGCTGACGATCGGCCGCCAGGTCGCGGAGCCGTTGCGCCTGCACCGGCGACTCAAGCGACGCGAGGCGCTGGAGCGGGCCGTGGAGCACCTGAAGTCGGTGGCCATTCCCGACGCCGAAAAGAGACTCGGGGACTACCCGCACCAGTTCTCCGGCGGCATGAGACAGCGCGTGATGATTGCGATGGCCCTGGCTTGCCACCCACGTCTGCTGATCGCCGACGAGCCAACGACCGCGCTCGACGTGACGGTCCAGGCGCAGATCCTGGAGCTGCTCAAGGAGCGCACCCGGGAGGCAGATTCGGCGCTCATCCTGATCACCCACGACCTCGGCGTCGTGGCGCGCTATGCGGACCGGGTGGCCGTGATGTATGGCGGCCGCATCGTCGAGAGCGGGCCCGCCGCAGCCCTCTACGCCGACCCGCGACACCCGTACACGCAGGGCCTCTTGCGCTCCGTGCCGCGGCTGGAGGGCAACTGCGGCGGCCGCCTCGACTCGATCGATGGCCAGCCGCCCGATCTCGCGGCGCTGCCCGCAGGTTGCGCGTTCGCGCCCCGCTGTCCGCAAGTGCGCGACCGTTGCCTCACGGCGCCGCCGCTGCTTGAAGCCGGCGCCGGCGGCAGGGCCTGGGCCTGCTACGGCTACGAGGAGGGGGCCGCGTGAACGGTCCGGACAACGTCCTGCTGCGCGTCGAGGATCTGAAGGTCCACTTCCCGGTCACGGAAGGAGTGCTGATGCGGCGGCGCGTCGGGTCCGTGAAGGCGGTCGACGGCGTGTCGTTCGAACTCCGGCGCGGCGAGACCTTCGGCCTGGTGGGGGAGAGCGGCTGCGGCAAGTCGACGACGGCGCTGGCGATCCTGCGCATGCTGGAGCCGACCGCCGGGCGGATCGTCTTCGACGGCGAGGACATCTCACGAATCGACCAGCGGGGGCTGCGGCCGCTGCGACGACGCATGCAGATGGTCTTCCAGGATCCCTTCGGCTCGCTCAATCCGCGGATGCGGGTGCGTGAGATCGTCGGCGAACCACTCAAGGTGCACGGCGTCGCCGGGAGCCGCCGCCGGTTCCGCGAGCGGGTCGCCGAGCTGCTCGACCTGGTCGGCCTGCTGCCGGCAATGGCCGACCGCTATCCCCACCAGTTCTCGGGCGGCCAGCGCCAGCGGATCGGCATCGCCCGGGCCCTGGCGCTGGAGCCGGACCTGCTGATCTGCGACGAGGCTGTATCGGCGCTCGACGTCTCGATTCAGGCCCAGGTGCTGAACCTGTTGATGGATCTCCAGGAGCGGTTGGGCCTGACCTATCTCTTCATTGCCCATGACCTGTCCGTCGTGCGCCACATCAGCGACCGGATCGGCGTGATGTACCTGGGACGGATCGTTGAGGTCGCCGCACGCGACGAACTGTTCGAGCGTCCGCGACACCCGTATACCGAGGCCCTCCTGGCCTCCGTGCCGACGCCGGACCCGATCGTCGAGGCGGCCAGGGCGCACCACCTGATCGCCGGGGAAGTGCCGAGCGTGCGGAACCCGCCGTCCGGCTGCCGCTTCCACCCGCGCTGCCCGAAGGTGCTCAGCCACTGCGACCGCGCGGAGCCTCTGCTCGAAGCGGATGGCCCGGCGCGGGTCGCCTGCCACCTGTACGCGGATTCGTCGCCGGCTGCCGCCGGTGCAGGCCAGGCCGGGGACCTGGCGCTTTGACCGCTTCACGCGAGCCTCGACGGAGGTTCTACGGTTGGCCGATGGTCGCCGTGGGTTTCGTGACCTACGGCCTGGGCATCGCGCCGGCCTACTACGGCCTGGGCGTCTTCGCGTCGTCGCTGATTGACGATCTGGGGCTGACCCGCCAGCAGATCGGCGAGATCTTCGGGGCGTTCACGCTGACGTACGGCCTGATCAGTCCGGTCGCGGCGGCCGTCATCCGCCGCTGGGGCGTCCGGGCCACGGTGACGGCGGGCGCTCTCTGCGCCGCCAGCGGCTTCTGGCTGGTGAGCCAGGCCTCGAGCGTGACCGAGCTCTACGTCGGATACTCGCTCGTCGGCGGCATCGGGATCGGTTTCTCGACCCTGCTGCCCGCCCAGACGATCCCGGTCTTCTGGTTCCGCAGGTATCGGGCGCGCGCGACGGCGATCATCCTGACGGGCGCTGCGATCGTCGGCTTCGTGTGGCCGCCGGCGGCCGGACTCGTCCTCGAGTTCTGGGACTGGCGCGTCGGCTGGCGGATCGTCGCCGGGATCTCCCTGGTCGTCGCCGTGATCGCCGTTCTCTTCATCCGGAACAAGCCGAGCGACATCGGCCAGCGTCGTGACGGCCTGCCGCCGGCGGACGCCTCCGGTCAGGACCCCGGCGATTCGGGCCATCCGGCGGAGGCCCAGCCGCTGGGGAGCGGCGCCGAAACGGCCGGGGAGTCGGCGCCGAAGGGCGCCCTGATGTGGGCCCTGCGCACTCCGCAGTTCTGGATCGCCACCTTCGCGACCCTGGCGAACACGGTGCCGTGGCGAGTCGTGACCGCTCACGGCGGCATTCATCTCGAGGATCTCGGTTTCACGACGCTTGCCGCATCGGCCATCCTGGGCGTACGGGTCGGCGCCAGCCTGTTCGGCCGGTTGAGCGGCTCGCTGGGGGACTTCATGGCGCCGACGCGCGTTCTCGCGTTGGCCCTGCTGCTCACCGCGGTCGCCCTGTCGTTCTTCGTGTCGGCGAGTTCCGCGGTCGTGGCCTATCCCTGCGTCTTCGCCATCGGCGTTGGCTACGGCCTCGCCTACACGAGCGAAGTCGTCGTCTTCGGCTGGTTCTTCGGGCGGGCGGCGTTCGTCGGCTCGACCGGCGCCCGGCTCTTCCTGATCGGCATCATCGGCGCTCTCGGACCGGCCCTGGCCGGCGCCGCGGCGGATCGAACGGGTTCCTATGCCGGCACGCTCTGGACCTGCTCCGTCCTGGCGATCCTGGGCGCGGCGTCGATCTGGTTCTGCCGGCCGCCGGACCGGTCCTCGTTGACCGGTGGGCCGAAGGCGGAGCAGTAGACTGCGAAGACCCGGGAAGGAGGAACTCGCATGGACAAGCCGAAGTCGCAGGTCTTGGTGTTCGGCGCAGTGTTCGCCATCGTCGTGCTGGCCGGGGCGCCCCTCGCCGCCCAGCAGGACGGACCGAAACTGGAGCGCACTCCCTGGGGCGCGCCCGACCTGCGCGGCGTCTGGGACTTCCGGACGATCACGCCGCTCGAGCGGCCGGAGGAACTCGGGGAGCAGGAGCGGTTCGGCAGCGCGGAGGCCGCCGCCGCGTTCGAGGAGCGGACGCTGGCGCGGCGGAACAAGGACCGGCGTACCGAGGACGGGCTCTCCGCCCAGGCCGACGTCGCGAACGCCTACAACCAGTTCTGGTGGGACTACGGGGACAAACTGACCGAGGACCGGCGGACGTCGCTGATCGTCGATCCTCCCGACGGGCGGATTCCCGAGCTGACCCGGGTGGCGAAGGAACGGGTCGCCGAGCGCGCCGCGGCGCGCCGCCGGCCGGCCCACGGCCCCGAGGACCGCGGCGTCGCCGAACGCTGCATCCTGGGCTTCAACGCCGGACCGCCGATGAGTCCGAGCGCTTACAACAACAACGTCCAGATCTTCCAGACCGAGGAGACGGTCGTGCTGCTGGTGGAGATGGTCCACGACTCGCGGGTCGTGCCGCTCGACGGACGCGCGCCGCTGCCTGGGGACGTCCGCCAGTGGCGCGGCGACCCGCGGGGGCACTGGGAGGGGGACACCCTGGTCGTCGTGTCGACGAACTTCACAGACCAGACGAGCTTCCGGGGTTCCGGCCCGAACATGCGCCTGACGGAGAGGTTCACCCGGGTGGAGGAGGACCGCCTCGTCTACGAGTACACGATCGACGACCCGGAGTCCTTCGCGGCTCCCTGGACGGCGGTCATACCGATGACCAGGAATCCGCTGCCCATGTTCGAGTACGCCTGCCACGAGGGGAACTACGGCATGCTGAACCTGCTGCGCGGCGCTCGGGCGGAGGACGCCGAAGCCGAGGCGGCCGCCAGGGCGGAGACCTCGGGCGGCTGATTCCGGCCGTCGACCCGCGCGCGTTGCCTTGACGATCGACACTGTCGGCCTGCTCCATCCGGGAGCGATGGGCGTCACCGTCGGCGCGGCGGTGCGGGAGCCGGTCCGCGTCGTGTGGGCGTCCGAAGGGCGGAGCCGGGAGACCCGTGAGCGGGCCGCGGGCGCCGGTTTCGTGGATCTGGGGACGCTCGCCGGCCTGGCCTCGGCGGCCGACGCCGTGCTCTCGGTCTGCCCCCCGCACGGCGCCCTGGCGCTGGCCGAGGAGGTCGCCACGACCGGCTTCGACGGCCTCTACCTCGATGCGAACGCGGTGTCGCCCGCGACGGCGCTCGAGATCGCGGAAGCCGCGGCGGCGGGCGGAGCACGGTTCGTGGACGGCGGCATCGTCGGGCCGCCGGCGGTCCGGCCGGGGACCACGCGGCTCTATCTCTCGGGAGACGCCGCGTCGGAATTGGCGGTTCTGTTCGAGGACTCGACCCTTGAAGCGATCGATCTCGACGCGGATACTGGCGCGGCTTCGGCGCTGAAGATGTGCTACGCCGGCTTCACCAAGGGCAGCGCGGCTCTGCTGCTGTCGCTGCGGGCCGCGGCCAGCGCCTATGGTGTCGAAGCAGGCCTGCTACAGGAGTGGAGCCGCTCCCAGCCGGGACTCGAGAAGCGAAGCGTGCGCGCGGCAGCCACGACGGCTCCGAAGGCCTGGCGCTTCGCCGGCGAGATGGAGGAGATCGCCTCGACCCTCGAGGCAGCGGGGCTGCCGGCCGGGTTCCATCGCGCGGCGGCGGAGGCCTATATCCGGCTCGCCGGCTTCCGCGGCGAGCCGGAGGGTGCAACGGTAGAGGACGTGCTCGCGGCTCTGCTCGACGGCCGGCCCTGACGAAAGGACGAAAAAGGGCGGCCCCGAAAGGCCGCCCTCATTCCGTAGCCGGTCGACCCGGAGGTCGATTCGCTACATCATGCCGCCCATGCCGCCCATGTCGGGAGCGGGCGGGGCGTCCGGCTTGTCTTCCTTGATCTCGGAGACGAGGGCCTCCGTGGTCAGCATCAGGCCGGCGATCGACGCGGCGTTCTGCAGCGCCGTCGTGGTGACCTTGGCCGGGTCGATGACACCGGCGGCGATCAGGTCCTCCATCTCGCCGTTTGCCGCGTTGTAGCCGGTCGAGCCGGTCTGCGCCTTCGCGTCGCGGACGATGACCGAGCCTTCGACGCCGGCGTTCTCGGCGATCTGCCGGGTCGGCTCCTCGAGCGCGCGCTTGACGATCGCGATGCCGATGCCCACGTCGCCGTTGTCGCTCAACCCGCCGACCGCGTCGATCGCGCGCAGCAGAGCCACGCCGCCTCCCGGCACGACGCCTTCCTCGACGGCGGCCTTGGTCGCGTGCATCGCGTCCTCGACCCGAGCCTTCTTCTCCTTCATCTCGGTCTCGGTCGCGGCGCCCACCCGGATCACGGCGACGCCGCCGACCAGCTTCGCCAGCCGCTCCTGGAGCTTCTCGCGGTCGTAGTCGGAGGTCGTCTCCTCGATCTGGTTGCGGATCTGCTTGACCCGACCCGCGATCGCGGCCTGGCGACCCGTGTCGCCCGACTCGGTGACGATCGTCGTGTCGTCCTTGGAGAGGACGACCTTCTTCGCCTCGCCGAGGTCCTGCCACTGGACGTTCTCCAGCTTGATGCCGAGGTCCTCGGTGATCACCCGGCCGCCGGTGAGGATCGCGATGTCCTCGAGCATCGCCTTGCGGCGATCGCCGAAGCCCGGCGCCTTGACCGCGGCCGCCTGCAGCGTGCCGCGCAGCTTGTTGACGACCAGGGTGGCCAGAGCCTCGCCCTCGACGTCCTCGGCAACGATCAGCATCGGCTTGCCCTGCTTGGCCACCTGTTCGAGGACGGGAAGCAGGTCCTTCATCGAGCTGATCTTCTTCTCGTGGAGGAGCACGACGCAGTTCTCGAGCACGCACTCCATGCGGTCGGCGTCGCTGACGAAGTAGGGCGACAGGTAGCCGCGGTCGAACTGCATGCCCTCGACGACCTCGAGCTCGGTCTGCAGGCCCTTGGCCTCCTCGACCGTGATCACGCCGTCCTTGCCGACCTTGTCCATCGCCTCGGCGATGATCTGGCCGATCTCGGCGTCGTTGTTCGCGGAAATCGTGCCAACGTTGGCGATCTCCTCGCTGTCCTTCACGTCCTTGGCGAGGGAGTGGATGGCGTCGACGGCGGCGCCGACCGCGATCTCGATACCGCGCTTCAGCTCCATCGGATTGGCGCCGGCGGTCACGTTCTTCGCGCCCTCGCGCAGGATCGCCTGCGCCAGGACCGTCGCGGTGGTGGTGCCGTCACCGGCCACGTCGGACGTCTTCGAGGCCACCTCGCGCACCATCTGCGCGCCCATGTTCTCGAGGCCGTCCTTCAGTTCGATCTCCTTGGCGACGGTGACGCCGTCCTTGGTGATCGTGGGGGAGCCGAACGACTTCTCGAGGACGACGTTGCGGCCCTTGGGGCCGAGCGTTACCTTGACCGCGTCGGCGAGCTTGTTGACTCCGCGCAGGACCGCGCCGCGCGCGTCCTCGGAGTAGACGATCTGCTTTGCCATGTAGCTTTCTCCAGTTCCGGCCTATCCCACGACCGCGAGGATCTCGTCCTCGCGCAGGATGACCATGTCTTCGTCGTCGATCTTGATGTCGCTGCCCGAGTACTTTCCGATCAGTACGCGGTCACCGACGCTGACGTCGAGCGCGGAACGCTCGCCGTCCTTCTGCAGCTTGCCGGGGCCGACGGCGACGACCTCGGCCTCCTGCGGCTTCTCCTTCGCAGCGTCCGGGATGATGATGCCTCCCCGGACCTGCTCCTCCTCCTCGAGCCTCTTGACGAGCACCCGGTCATGAAGCGGACGTACACTCACCAGCGATCTCCTCCTCTTGGGTTGGTGTCGGTGGATGTGGTCGTTGTGGTCGGGACGAAGCGGCTGTTAGCACTCGGCCCGAGCGAGTGCTAACAATAAGAACACTGCGGCCCGGATGTCAACAGTCCATGACAGGTCCAGGGCGTTCGGTGCGCGGCGGGCGTGCGGCGCAGGCGGTAGAGTCTGCCGGTCCCGCTGACGCGGTCTCCGATGCAGGGGACCGGAAAGGAGACTCGCCTGTGATGTGGCCTCAACGAACGAACGGCGGCGTGGCGGCCGTCCGGGCGGCTCTGTTCGCGGCGTTCGCGGCGGTGTTCGTCTGGCCGGCCGGCGGCGCGGCCCAGACCGCACCGACGGCCGCCGCCGTGCCGGTCGAGGAGTTCGAACTCGACAACGGCATGCGCTTCCTGCTCGTGAACCGCCCCGAACTGACGACGGTGGCCGCGGCCTGGGTGGCTCACGTCGGTTCCGCCGACGAGCGGCCCGGGATCACCGGCCTCGCCCACTTCTTCGAGCACATGATGTTCAAGGGGACGCACACGATCGGCACGAAGGACATCGAGCGCGACCTCGAGATCATCGAGGAGCAGGAGGCGGTCCAGGAGCGGATTCGCGCCGAACTTCGCGAGCAGCGGCGGCGCTGGCGCCTGGGCGAGATCGAAGATCCGTACGATCCCGACCACCGCACCGACACGTTGAACGCCCTGCGCGCGGAGTTCCAGGGGCTCGTGGAAGAGCAGCGGGAGCTCATGGTCAAGGACGAGCTGGACAAGGTCTACACGGACGGCGGCGGCACGAGCCTGAACGCCTTCACCAGCTACGACTTCACGGTCTACATCAACCAGTTGCCGGCGAACCGGCTGGAGCTCTGGTTCTGGCTCGAGTCGGACCGGCTGCTGAACCCGGTGTTCCGCGAGTTCTACGCCGAACGCGACGTCGTCTACGAGGAACGGCGCCTGCGCACCGAGTCGACGCCGACCGGCCGTTACGACGAGCAGGCGGACGCCATGTTCTGGCAGTCCCATCCCTACAGTTGGCCGGTCATCGGCTGGGCGTCCGACCTGGAGGTGATCAGCAAGGCGCAGGCCGACGAGTTCTTCGCCACCTACTACGCGCCGAACAACCTGAGCGCGGTGCTGGTCGGCAACTTCGATCCGGCCGAGGTGCGGGAGCTGGCGGAGCGCTACTTTGGCCGCCTCGCCCGGGCCGAGCGGCCGGCGCCCGACGTCGTGACGCTCGAGGCCGAGCAACTGGCGGAGAAGCGGATGACGGCGGAGTGCGACTGCCAGCCCCAGCTCCAGGTGCGCTACCACGCGGTGCCGTTCGGCCACGGCGACGGCTACGCCCTCGATGTCGTCGCGGGCGTTCTGAACGGCCGCACCGGCCGTCTCTACGAACAGCTCGTGGAGGGCGCGGAGATCGCCTCCAGCGCCGGCGCCTTCTACGAGGCGCGCAAGTATGCGGGCGTCTTCAATCTGCAGGCCGAGACGAAGGGCGATGCCACCCCCGAGCAGCTCCTTGCCGCCTGGGACGGGATCGTCGCGGAACTGATCGCCGAGCCGGTACCGGAGGACGAACTGGCGAAGGTGAAGAACCGGGTGTCGGCCGACACCTACCGGCAACTCCGGGATCCGTTCTTCCTGATGATCCAGTTGGCGATCATGGACGCGCTCGGCGACTGGCGCTATCTCAACACGGTCGCGGAGCGGACGAACGAGGTCACCGCGGAGGACGTGCAGCGCGTGGCGGCGAAGTACTTCGAGCCTTCGAAGCGCCTGGTCAGCCTGTACTACCGCAAGGAGGGCACCGAGGCGAAGGAGACGCCGTCCGAACTCGAAGCGCTGCCGCCGGAGATGCGGACGGCGCTCATGTCCCAGGCCGAGGCGATCGCCCAGATCGAGGATCCGGCGCAACTGGAGATGGTCCTCCAGCAGATGGAGGCCCAGGCTGCCCAGGTGCCGGAAGAGATGCGCCCCGCGCTCGACTGGATGCGGGGCGTCATCGAGGAACGGCTGGCCGAGTTGCAGGAAGATGGGGGAGGTGAGCCGTGAGCGGACGAGTCCTTGTGAGAGTTCTGATTCCCGTCGTTCTCTGTCTCGGCCCGGCCGCATCGGCAGGCGCCCAGGGCAGCGCCGAGATCGTTGCGCATCCGAGTGAACTGACCTACGGTCCCCTGGACTTCGAACTGCCGGACGCGGACGGTTTTCGCCACGAGCTGGCGGGCGGCGTTCCCGCCTATCTGGTTCCGGACCGTTCGCTGCCGCTGGTCGACATCGCGGTGCGGTTCCGCATCGGCTCCTGGCTGGAGCCGGCCGAGCAGACCGGGCTGGCCTCCCTGACCGGCGAACTGATGCGGACCGGCGGCGCCGGCGAACTGGAGGCGAAGGCCTTCGACGAGGCGGTGGAGGCGGTTGCCGGCAACTTCTCGGCGTTCATCGGGAGCACCAGCGCCGGAATGTCGATGAACTGCCTGTCCACGGTGCTCGACGAGTGTCTCGACCTGTTCTTCGCCATGCTCACCGAGCCCCGTTTCGACGGCGACCGGCTGGACCTGGCGAAGGAGAACGAGCTGGAGAGCCTCAAGCAGCGCAACGACGATCCGGTCGATGTCTCGGGCCGCGAGGGCCAGTGGCTGCTCTACGGCCCGGACCACGTGGAATCGCGCTTCGTCACCGCGGCCTCGCTGGACGCGGTCGGCCGCGACGACCTGGTGGCGTTTCACCGGCGCTACGTTCATCCCGGCCACATGGTCGTGGCGGCCGCCGGCGACTTCGATAGCGACGAGTTGGCGGCCAAGTTCTCGGCGCTGCTCGGACGCTTCGAGGAAGAGGGCCGCGAGCAGGCGCCGTGGCCGCCGCAGTCGGCGGCCTACGAGCCCGCAGCCGGCGTCTACGTGGCGCAGCAGGAGATCCCGCAGGGCCGCGTGCAGATCGGCCACCGCACCTTCCAGCGGGACGCCTGGGGCGATCCCGACCACTTCGCTCTGTCGATGATGAACGGCGTCCTCGGCGGTGGCGGCTTCACGTCGCGGCTGATGAAGAGGATCCGTTCTGACGAGGGCCTCGCCTACGGTGCGTACTCGAGCTTCGGCATCGGCAACTACTGGCCCGGGAATCTCGGCATCGGCTTCCAGTCGAAGAGCGAGACGGTCGCCTTCGCGGCGAAGATCGCGCTCGAAGAGGTCGACCGGATGAGGACGGAACTCGTCCCGGAGGACGAACTCCAGACGGTCAAGGCGGCCGCGATCGAGACCTTCCCGAGCAGCTTCGAGTCGGCCGAGGCCATCGCTTCCATCTTCGCGCAGGACGAGTTCCTGGGCCGTCCCCACGACTACTGGCGGACCTACCGTGCGAACGTCGAAGCGGTGACGCCGGCGGACGTGAAGCGCGTGGCCGAGCGGCATCTGCTGCCGGACAGGCTGGTCATGTTGATCGTCGGCGACTGGGAGGAGATCGAGCCGGGCGACGCTGACGGCCGCGCCACGATGGCCGAGGTGGCGGAGAAGATCGGTGGCGGCGTCACGATGCTGCCGGCTCGCGACCCGGTGAGTCTGGAAGTGGTGGAGCAGTGAGACCGGACCCCAGGTGGCCGTCGGCGGAACGGAACGCGATCGCTTGCAGGCTCTAGACAACTTCCTGGAAGTCGCCGTCGGCTATGCCTGGGGCATGCCGCTCGTCGTCCTGCTGATCGGCTCCGGCGCCTTCTTCTGCCTCTACGTCCGCCTGCGGCCGCTCTTCCACATGGGCCACGCGACCGCGGTGACCCTGGGCAAGTACGACTCGCCCGACGACCCGGGTCACATCAGCCACTTCCAGGCCCTGTCCACGGCGCTGGCGGCGACGATCGGCGTCGGCAACATCGGCGGCGTGGCGATCGCGGTCACCCAGGGCGGCGCCGGCGCCGTGTTCTGGATGTGGGTCGCGGCCGTCGTCGGCATGGGCACGAAGTTCTTTTCCTGCACGCTGTCCCAGATCTACCGCGGCCGGGACGAACGCGGCGCGCTTCTCGGCGGGACGATGTACACGATCGAGCTTGGCCTCGGGAAGAAGTTCAAGCCGCTGGCGATCATGTTCTGCACCTTCGGCCTGTTCGGCTGCCTGCCGATGTTCCAGAGCAACCAGGTCGCCGAGCTTCTGAACGCCCAGTTCGGACTCGATCCGATCCTCACCGGCGCGGGTTGCGTGGCCCTGGTCGCTCTGGTCGCCTTCGGCGGCGTCGAGCGGATCGGGGCGGTCACGGGACGGTTCGTGCCCGTCATGTGCGTCCTGTACCTGGGCATGGCGCTCTGGGTGCTCTTTGTGCGCTCGGACGTCGCGGTGGAAGTCTTCGGCCGCATCTTCCGGGAGGCCTTCACCGGCACGGCGGCGGCCGGCGGAGCGATGGGGATCGGCTTCCAGCAGGCGATGATGATCGGCGTCCGCCGCGCCGCGTTCTCGAACGAAGCCGGCCTCGGCACGGCGCCGCTCGCGCACGGCGCGGCGAAGACGAACGAACCGGTACGCGAGGGCCTCGTGGCGATGCTAGGCCCCTTCATCGACACGATCGTCGTCTGCTCTCTCACCGCCTTCGTCATCCTCTCCAGCGGCCTGGAGACGGTCGGGGAGATCAGCGGCGTCTCACTGACGGCGGACTCCGTCGAGAGCGCCCTCGGCGCGCCCGGCCGCGCTCTGCTGGTCCTGATCGTCATGATGTTCGCGATCTCGACGATGGTGAGCTACTCGTACTACGGCAAACGCTGCTTCGCCTACCTGTTCGGCGCGAAGCGCGACGGGCTCTACACCTGGTTCTACCTCCTGGGCATCTTCGTCGGCGCCTGGTGGAGCGCCAGCATGGTGATCAACCTGATCGACACCGCCCTGGCCCTGATGGCGGTGCCGAACCTGATCGCGACGCTGCTCCTGGCGCCGAAGGTGAAGGCGGCTGCGGTGGACTACTTCGACCGGCTGCGAGCGGAGCGCCGGGGCTCTCCGTAGCGGCCGGCCCGCACCGCAGTAGAGTCCCGCGACATGGGAAGAGCGGCCGGCGGGGTTGCGGTCTGCCTGGTCCTGGCCGCCGCTCGGGTGGAAGCGGTCGATCCGTGCGACATCGACTTCGGGCAGTCGGGACAGGAGATTCCGACCGAGAGTGTTCTGACCTGGGACCTGCCTCCGGCAGGCAAGTGGCGGGTCGTCCGGAGAGATGCCGGCCGGCGAGTGCGCGAGGGTTGCGGCGTCGGTACCGTCGAGGCGCCGTTGCGGGCGGTGCGCCAGGTCATCGATGCCGCAGCGGAGTTCGACGAGTTCATGCCGCGCATTCTCGAGTCCGACGTCGAGCCGGTTTCGCCGGGCGTCTACCTGAACCGGCAGACCCTGGACATGCCGTTCCCGGTGGAGGATCGGCGCTACACGGTTCGCGTCGAGACGGGAGCCATTGGAACCGGCGCCGGTGCGGGCTGGCAGGCCCGTTGGACTTACGTGGAGGGCTCCGGGAACATCCGGGAGAGCAGAGGATCCTGGACTCTGATTCCGGTGAGTGCCGAGCGCACGCTCGTGGTCTATCGACTGCTGACTGACCCCGGTGGTCGCCTTCCGGGCTGGGTCGTCGACTACTCGGCGCCGCGCGCTTTGCGGCGGGTCCTCAACGCGCTGCGTGATCGCGTGTTGACGAGCCTCAGTCGACGCCAGCCAGCACGATGACCACGTTCTGGCCGCCGAAGCCGAAGGCGTTGACGAGCGCAACTCCGGTCGGGTGGGCGCGGGCCCGGTTCGGAACGTAGTCAAGATCGCAGTCCGGGTCCGGCCGTTCGAGGTTGATCGTCGGGCAGATCGTCCCCTCCTCGATCGTCTTGACCGCGGCCAGGGCGGACACCGCGCCCGCGGCGCCGAGCATGTGGCCGACCTGGGACTTGGTCGCGGTCACGGCGACGTCCTGGGCGCGGTCGCCGAGCGCGGTCTTGATCGCCAGCGTCTCGGCCACGTCGCCGAGCGGCGTCGCCGTGCCGTGGGCGAACACGGCGTCGACTTCGCCGGGATCCGTGCCGCCCGACTCGAGCGCCCGGGTCATCGCGGCGGCCGCGCCGGAGCCTCCGGGCCGGGGCGCGGTCAGGTGGTGAGCATCGGCGGTGACCGCGCCGCCCCGGACCTCGGCGTAGATGCGGGCGCCTCGTCGCTCGGCGTGTCGCTCCGTCTCGATGACGAAGGCGACGCCGCCCTCGCCGAACACGAAGCCGTCGCGGTCGGCGTCGAACGGTCGGCTCGCGGCCTTCGGATCGTCGTTGCGCGTCGAGAGTGCCTGCAGGCGCGAGAACGTCGCGATGATCAGCGGCGTGATTCCCGCCTCGGTGCCCCCGGCGATCACCGCGTCGACTTCGCCGGAGCGGAGCAGGCGGTAGGCCTCCAGCAGAGCGTAGTTGCCGCTCGCGCAGGCAAGGGTCGAGGTCGTGGTCGGCCCCGTGATGCCGAGTTCGATCGAGATGAGACAGGACACGGCGTTCGGCATGACGTCGGTGACCAGAAACGGATTCGCCTGCTGCGGTCCCCGGGCGACGAGCCTGCGCGTGCCGCTTTCCATGCTCGCCAGGCCGCCGCCACCGGTGTTGAAGGTGATGCCGCAGCGATGGGCCGAGGCCGCGTCGATCGCCAGATCGGCATCGGCGACCGCCTGCTTGGCCGAGGCCACGGCGAAGTGAGTGGCGCGGGCGAGTCGCCGGGCCGCTTTACCCTCGAGCCACTGCCTCGCGTCGAAGTCCCGTACCTCGCAGGCGATCTTGACCTTGAAGCCGTCCGTGTCGAAGGCGGTGATCGGGCCGGCGCCCGAGTCGCCGGCCTTCATCCGTCGCCAGAAGGTCTCTACGTCGTTGCCGACGGGGGTCACGGCGCCGAGGCCGGTGATCACGATCCGGCCGTTGTCCGTCGCGGGCATCGGACGAGGATAGCGCCGTCCCCTGCGCTACGCTCGCCGTTCTCACCGCAGGAAGCTTGAACGGACCCACTGGGTGCGCCGGCGCCCTCGCCGGCATCGGGCCGCGGAGCGGCGAGCGCGACAAACGGGAGTCCGAACATGAAGCGAGAACTTGTCTTTCGGGTGGCTGTACGGATCGTGGGTGTCCCCTCGATCCTGCTGGCCCTGGCCGTGCCGCTTCACGCACAGTCCGACGAGGACTTCGTCCCCGTAACCGACGCGATGCTCGAGGATCCCGCCCCCGGCGACTGGCTGCACTGGCGCCGCACCCAGGATGGCTGGGCCTACAGCCCGCTCGACCAGATCGACCGCGACAACGTCGGCGAACTGACACTGGCCTGGTCGCGCGGACTGGAAGAAGGCAGCCAGCAGGGGACGCCGCTGGTCTACGACGGCGTCATGTACTACCCGAATCCGAGCAGCGTCACCCAGGCGATCGACGCGGCGACGGGCGACCTCCTGTGGGAGTACAGGCGGCCGATCCCGAAGGACATCGCGACCTACGTCGGCGGCCTGGAGACGGTCAACCGGAGCATCGCGATCCATGGCGGTCTGATCATCGACACGGCGAACGACGGCTACGTCTACGCGCTGGACGCGGTGACCGGCGAGCTGGCCTGGGAGACGGAGATCGTCGACTACGAAACGGAGCCGGCGCGGCACTCGACCGGACCGATCATCGCCGCGGGCCACGTGATCTCGGGGCGAAGCTGCCGGCCGCACCGGGGCCCCGAAGCCTGCTTCATCGCCGCCCACGACGCGGCGACCGGCGAGGAGCTCTGGCGCCGGCCGCTGATCCCGGGACCGGGCGAGCCCGGCAACGAGACGTGGGGCGACCTGCCGTACGAGAACCGGCATCACGTCGGGTCGTGGATGGCGCCGAGCTACGACCCGGAACTGGAGCTGCTTCTCGTCGGCACGTCGGTCACGTCGCCGGCGCCGAAGTTCCTTCTCGGCGGCCACGAGAAGCGGCACCTCTACCACAACTCGACCCTGGCTCTCGAGGTCGCGACCGGCGAAGTGCGCTGGTACTACCAGCACCTGAACGACCACTGGGACCTGGACCATCCCTTCGAGCGGCTGCTGGTCGATACGGCGGTCGCGCCGGACGCGGAGGCCGTCGCGTGGCGCAACCCGCGGATCGAGGCGGGGGAGACGCGGAAGGTTGTGACCGGCGTTCCGGGCAAGACCGGCCTCGTCTACACCCTGGACCGGGAGACCGGAGAGTTCCTGTGGGCGCGGCCGACGGTGCCCCAGAACGTGATCGAGCGGATCGACGGCGAGACGGGCGCGGTGGTCGAGAACCCGGAAGTCGTGTTCACCGAACTGGAGCAGGAGCGGCTGATCTGTCCCTCGCTCCTCGGCGGCAAGGACTGGGAGGCCGGCGCCTACAGTCCCCTGACCAACGCGATGTACTACCCGCTTCGCAACCTCTGCTCCCAGATGACGACGCGCGTGGGCCGCGGCGCCATGCACTACGCGCTGGTCAACGACACGCAGTTTGCGCCGGGTAAGGAAACGCTCGGCACGGTCTACGCGATCTCCGCCGAGACCGGCGAGACGCTGTGGCTACACGAGCGGCTGCCGGTGACGATGTCGCTCGCCGCGACCGGGGGCGGACTCGTCTTCGGCGGCGACGTCGGCGGCCGCTTCTGGGCGCTGGACCAGGAGACCGGCGACGTGCTCTGGGAGATCAACCTCGGCTCCTCGGTGACCGGCTTCCCGGTCAGCTACGAGGTGGACGGCAGACAGTACGTGGCGGTCGGCACGGGCGCCGAGGGCGGGTCGCCCTCGACCTTCCGGAGGCTGACGGCGGAGCTCCGGCCAAGCTCGAACAACACGCTGTTCGTGTTCGCGCTGCCCTGACGTCGGCACGGTGCGTTACGCTCGTTGCAGTCCACCGACAGCGCGTAACAGGAGGTCGAGAATGAAGACCCGTGCCCTCTCCCTGTGTGCAGCCGCGAGCCTGCTTCTCGTGCCGTGCCTCGCCGCCGAGGACATTCCGCGCACGCCGGGCGGGAGGCCGGATTTCTCCGGCAACTACGACGTCTCCTTCCTGACGCCGCTCGAGCGCGATCCACGGTTCGGCGAGCGGCAGTACTTCACCGAAGAGGAGGCGGAAGCGATCGCCGACGGACTGGCAGCTTCCAACGCCCGCGATCAGGAGGTCCGCGACCCGAACCGGGGCGTGATCGCCGGCCGCTCCGAGGACGGGTACCGGGGCGTGGGCGCGTACAACGCCTTCTGGCTGGACCGCGGCACGGCCGCCTTCAAGATCGACGGCAAGTACCGGACCTCTGTGCTCACCGATCCGCCGGACGGTCGTTTGCCGCCCCGGACGGAGGCCGGCCAGGCGCGCTTCGAGACGCTGCCGCCCTTCGGCTACGAGAACACGGGCACCGCCTGGTGGCTCGAGAACGGCGACGACCCGTACGACGGGCCCGAGTCCCTCACGCTGGGCAACCGATGCGTGTTCCACCAGGGCTCGACGTTGCCGATCGGCCCGAGGGCCTACAACAACCTGAAGACGATCGTCCAGACCGACACCCACATCGTCATCCTGATCGAGTGGATGCACTGGGCGCGGATCATCCGTCTGGGCGGCGAGCCCCTTCCGGAGGACTACCGCTCCTACGCCGGTGATTCCGTCGGCCGATGGGAGGGGGACACGCTGGTCATCGAGACGAGGAACCTGTTGGGTGATTGGGGCTTCCACCGCAAGGGCGCCCATGTCATCGAGCGGCTGAGCTTCCTCGACGCGGACAACCTGTTCTACGAGTACACGGTGAACGACCCCGAGTTCACCGCCCCCTACAGCGGGTCGCTGCCCTGGCCTCGCACCGACGACCGCCTCTACGAGTTCGCGTGCCAGGAGGGCAACTACTCGATGGGCAACACGCTCCGCGGCGCGCGGTACCTGGAGCAGCAGCACGCCGAGCAGCAGCACGGTCGGTAGCGATCCGGGGCGCGCCTTCGTTCGACGCCCGGGCCGGGGTTGACCCCATGCGCCTAAGGTGACAGGGTTCGCGCATTCTGCGTGGACAACCCGGCGTTCTGCCGAAGAGGAGTATGGCCAGCGTCATGAAACTCGGAACTAGCGTGTCTTCTCGTACTGCCGTGGCCGTGGCCGCGGTTCTCGCACTGACGGTGGCGCCGCTCGCGGCCCAAGACTTCGAGCCGAACCGGCTCTCGGACGGCAAGCCCGACCTGAACGGCATCTGGCAGGCCCTGAACGAGGCGAACTACGACCTTGAGTTGCACATGGCGCGCGCCTCGATGCAGTTGCGCGAGGGCCCGCACGGTCCGTTGCCCGCGGCCGAGGTTCTCAACTTCGGCGCGGTCGGCTCGGTGCCTCCGGGCATGGGCGTGATCAAGGGCGGCGGGAAGATCCCGTACACGGACGCGGCGGCCGCCACGAAGATGGAGAACATGGCGAACTGGTCCACCCGCGATCAGGAGGTCTTCTGCTACCTGCCCGGCGTGCCGCGTGCCACGTACATGCCGCAGCCGTTCCAGATCTTCCACAGCGAGAACGCGGTGTTCATCGCCTACCAGTACGCCGGCGCGGTTCGCGACATCTACATGGAGGATCCGAAGCCTTCGCAGGTCGACAGTTGGATGGGGACGTCCTACGGCCGCTGGGAGGGCGACACGCTGGTCGTGGACGTCAGCGGGCTGCTGGCCAAGGACTGCGCCGAGCGCCCGGAAGACATGCCCGGCTGCGGCGGCTGGCTCGACCGTTCGGGCAACCACTACAGCAACCAGTTGCAGGTGGAGGAGCGCTACACGCTGGCCGGCCCCAACCACATGCACTATGAGGCCACGCTGACGGACCCGATGACGTACACCGAGCCGTGGACGATCGAGATGCCGCTCTACCGTCGCATGGAGCCCAATGCCCGCCTGATGGACTTCCGCTGCGTGGAGTTCGTCGAAGAACTGATGTACGGCGAGTACCGCCGCAATCCACTGCCGCGGATGAAGCTGGTCGACTAGGCGCCGATACCTGAGCGGCGTGGGGCGCCCGGGGGAACAGGTGGAAGGAGCTGGACCGATGTCTTCGCAGGTTGATCTCGTGTTTGATCGCAGGTTGAGCGCGTTCCTGACCGTGATCCTCGTCGCCGTGGCGGCTCCGCTGGCCGCGGCCGACGACGAGGAGGTAGCCCGGACCCCCTCGGGCCGGCCCGACATCTCGGGCTACTACGACGTAGGCACCCTGACGCCGCTGGTGCGGCCGCAGGCGTTCGGCGACAACCTGTTCCTCTCGCGGGAGGAAGCCGACAGGATCGCCGAAGAAGAGCGCAAGCGCATGCAGGCAGAGGCTCAGGTCAGCGATCCCAACCGCGAAGCGCCTCCCGAAGGCGGCGACGGCTCGCCCGGCGCCGCCGGCAACGTCGGCGGCTACAACGCCTTCTGGATCGAGCGTGGGACGGACGTCTTCGAGGTCGACGGCAAGTTCCGCACGTCGATCATCGTCGATCCGAAGAATGGCCGCTACCCGCCGGTGACCGATGCCGTCCGGGAACGCTTCGCTGCCCGCAGGGGCTTCTTCCGAGCCAACACCGGGGAGGCCTGGTGGCTTGAGCGCGAAGGGCCGGGCCCCTACGACGATCCGGAACTGCGGCCGCTGGCGGAGCGTTGCCTCCTGGGCTTCAGCTCGACCGGCGGGCCGCCGATGCTGCCGGCCCTCTACAACAACCTGAAGCGGATCGTCCAGACCGAGGACCATGTGATGATCCTCGTCGAGATGGTGCACGACGCGCGCGTCGTCCGCATCGGCGGCGAGCACGCCCCGGCCTCGGAGCGCCGGTGGATGGGCGATTCGATCGGCCGGTGGGAAGGCGACACTCTGGTCATCGACACGACGAACTTCGCGGACCGGCCGGCGCTGCGTTCGGCGACCCGCGACCTGCACGTGGTCGAGCGGTTCACTCCCATGGGTCCGGATCACCTGCGGTACGAGTTCACCGTCGAAGATCCGAACGTCTGGACGGCGCCGTGGAGCGGCGAGTACGCCTGGCCTCGCAGTGACGCCCTCGTTTACGAGTACGCCTGTCACGAGGGCAACTACGCCCTCGGCAACATCATGCGCGGCGCGCGTTTGCTGGAGGAGGACGCTCTGGCCGGAGGTGCGGACTCCGGAGAGTGAGGACGTACCGATCCTGTTAGAGTGCGGTTCACCGACCGCTGGAATACGTGCCGCGCACGCTTCCAATTGAACGAGAAACCCAGAGATCACCCACTTACACCACAACCGAGGAGTGAGAGACAGCCATGAGTAAGCGAGCCATGATCATCACGGGGATCAGCCTCGTCGTTGCGGCCATCGCGGTGGCGGTGCCCCTGGCGGCGCACCACGCGTTCGGCGCCGAGTTCGATCCCAACCGTCCGCTGCTGCTGAAGGGCCCGGTCGTCAAGGTCGAGTGGGTCAATCCGCACACCTGGATCCACATGGAGCACACCGAGGAAGACGGCACGCAGCACGTCTGGATGGTCGAGGGCGGCACGCCCAACACCCTGCTGCGCCGCGGCCTTTCCCGGGACGACCTCCAGCCTGGCACCGTCATCATCGTCGACGGCTACCAGAGCAAGGATCGCTCGCGCCGCGCGAACGGCCGTGACGTGACCTTCGAGGACGGCAGCAAGATCTTCATGGGTTCCTCGGGTACCGGCGCGCCGCGCGACGGCCGCGACCCGACCGAGCCGCCCCGGTAAACCGCTGGGTGCGCGGGTCTTCTGACCCGCATCCGGCGCGCAGCGCCGGCTTCCGGGAACGGGGCGTGACCCCCCGCTTCCGGGAGCCATGCGCGTGCCATCAGCCTTCCTGACGCCTCAGGCGCGCCCCGTGCCGCCTGAGGCGTTTTGCCGCCGGGGCGAGTGAAGCGGCGCGCCTCCCCCGCCGCCGTCGAACCCCGCGGCCGCCGAGCCACCGGTGGAGAAGGACGAGGGCACGCCGCACGCCGGTCACTCCCCGTGTGTTGTCGCTACTGCCGGAACTGGTTCGGGTCGTTGGCCCAGTACTGTGCGTGGCAGCCGGCGCAGGCGAAGTAGACCTGCTCGCCGGTGTCGAAGATGCCCTGGACATCGCGGGCGTCTGCCGCCTGCATCGCGGCGTCGCCGGCGTCGATCAGATCCCGGCACCAGGCGATCCAGTCCTCGTCGTCCATCTTGCGCCGGTCCATCATCAACAGGTTGCCCGACTCGGCGAGCGTGACCGCCGCGTTGCGAACGAGAGTCCATTCCTCATCGGTCTCCGGCTGGATCTTCTCTTCGCCCTCGGAACTGATGATCCAGCCGACCGAAGCCCAGAGGTGGTCGGCGGCCGGTTCCATGACCGACGCCATCAACAGCCTCGTGCCTGCGACTTCGCGGAACGGCGGTCCGGTCTCCCCGGCGGCGCACGCGGCGAGCGCGAGGGCGGCGACAACGCCTTTCAGAGCCAGGAACTTGCGGGCGTCAGCCATGACGGGCGGGGAGTGTAGCCGAGTGGCCAGGCTCCCCTTGCTCAAATCACCGTCTTCCAGACGTCGCCGTGGGCGGTGATCTTCACCGGGTTGGACAACGGCCAGTGGGCGCCGACGATCGTGATGCCGGTGTCGCTGAAGCGCTCGCAGAAGCTCCGGCGCGTGGCGATTGCGACGTCGCGGTCGATGTCGGCGATCGAGCACCACTCCGGGTGCGTGCACTGAGACGGGTGGTGCATCACGTCGCCCGCGATCACGCCTTCCTCGGCGCCGGAGGAGACGGCGATGCTGCAGTGGCCCGGCGTGTGGCCGGGCGTGGGGAAGAACTGGAGCTCCGGGTTGATCTGGTGGTCGCAGTCGACGAGGTCGACGAGGCCGGCCTCGAACACGGGCGCGACCGAGTCGCCGAAGACGTCGCCCCAGTTGGCTTCCCCTTCGTCCCTCCAGTACTCGAACTCCGGACGCGCCATGACATAGCGGGCGTTGGGGAAGGTGGGCACCCACTCGCCGTCGACCTTCATCGTGTTCCAGCCGACGTGGTCGATGTGCAGGTGGGTGCAGACCACGAGGTCGACCTGCTCGCGAGGGAAGCCGGCGTCGCGAATCTCCTGGAGGAACGGCCCGTCGAGCTCGTTCCACGCCGGCAGGGCCCGCTTCTTGTCGTTGCCGACGCAGGTGTCGACGAGGATCTTGAGGCCCCGCGACTCGACAAGGAACGCCTGGATGATCATCTTGAGCCGCTCGCCGTTCGGGGTCACGAAGTGCGGTTCGAGCCAGTCGAGGTCGGGCGCCAGGTTCTCCGGCGTCGCGTCCGGCAGCAGGAAGGACGCCGGCACCGGGTAGTCGATCTCGATGATCGGGGTGATCGATACGTCGCCGATCTTGATGCCCATGCGCAACCGTCTCCTGTCGTTGTTGTTCCGGTTCAGGAGCCGCCGCGTCAGCGCGTGAGCCAGGCGAACTTCTGCGGCTTCCGCGAGGCCTTCGGGTCGATCAGCACGTTGACCAGCGCCGGCCGGTCGGAAGCGAGCGCCTTGTCCAGGGTGGGGCCGAGGTCGGCGACCTTCTCGACCAGGTAGCCCTTGCCGCCGAAAGCCTCGATCACGCGCTCGTAGCGGGCGCCCAGCGTGTAGGTCGACGGCGGCAGCGGCTTGCCCGGGATGTACTCGCTGACGCCGCCGCCGATGCCGTTGTTGTTGATCACGACGAAGGTGATCGGCATGTCGTAGCGGCAGGCGACCTCGACTTCCATGCCGGAGAAGCCGAACGCGGAATCGCCCTGGACGCAGATCGTGCGCCGGTCCGGATGGACCACGGCCGCCGCGATCGCCAGCCCCGTGCCGACGCCCATCGTGCCGAAGGTGCCGGCGTCGAGCCGCTTGCGCGGCTCCATGTTCGGCAGCACGGTGCGGGAGATGTCCATCGTGTTCGCGCCTTCGGCCACCAGCATGTCCTGTGGCTCCAGGCGGTCGGCGATCTCCCGCAGCGCCCGGTAGTAGCCCATCGGCTCGCTGTCGTCCTCGAGCATCGCCTGGACCGCGGCCTGGTTCTCCGTCGCGCTCTCGCGAAGCTTGACCAGCCACTCGTTGTCGGCCGAGAGCGTGAAGGGTTCCGCGTCGAGCGCCTGGTTCAACTGCGCGGTCACCGCCCGCGCGTCGCCGACCATCCCGACCTCGGTCGGCACGTTCGTGCCGATCTCCTCCGCGTTGACGTCTATCTGAAGCACCCGGACGCCCTTCTTGAAGCGCGGGGGCAGCCCGAAGTGGAGGATCCAGTTGAGCCGCGCGCCGATCAACAGGATGACGTCCGCGTTCTGAAGCGCGAAGGAGCGCGCCGGGGCGACGAGGTGGGGATCGTCGTCCGAGACGACGCCCTTGCCCATCGGCGTCGGCAGCACGGGGAGATTCGTGCGCTGGACGAAGCGGCGCACTTCGCTCTCGGCGCGGGCGTAGGCAGCGCCCTTGCCGACGATGACGAGTGGGTTCTTCGCCTCGCGCAGCACCGCGACCGCGCGCTCGACCTCCCGCGGGTCGGCGAGCGAGGTCGGCGGCTCCGCGCAGCGGGGCGGGAACTCGACGTCTTCTTCGTCGACCTGGGCGGTCAGCACGTCGTTCGTCAGGTTCAGGTAGGAGGCGCCGGGTCGGCCGTAGATCGACGTGCGGACCGCCTGCTCCACGTAGAACGGCGCCCGGTGAGCGGCGTCGATCTCCGCCGAGTACTTCGAGAATGGCCGCGCCGCCTCGACCTGGGGGCACTCCTGGAAGGCGCCCTGGCCGTTCTGGTAGCGGTCGTTGGCGCCGCCGAGCAGCACCATCGGCCAGCAGTTCTTCTCCGCGTTGGCGAGACCGGCGATGCCGTGCACCATGCCGGGACCCGACACGGCGAGGCAGGCCCCGGGGCGTCCCGTCAGGTAGCCGACCGCGCCCGCGGCGTAGCTGGCCGCCTGCTCGTTGCGGAAACCGTAGTACTTGATCCCCGCCTGCTGGGCAGCGTGGGCGACCCCGTAGACGGGGAAGCCGACAATGCCGAACATGTAGTCGACACCCTGCTGCTTCAGGCTCTGGGAGATCAGGGCGGCGCCGGTGGTGGTCGTCATCTGGTAGCGGTCTCCTGGCCGTCGGCGCCGGGAGCGGGCACTGCGCCCAGCACACCGTCCGCGCGCAGCCGGTCGATTTCGGGTTGGGAGAGGTTCAGTTCGTCGGCCAGGACGCTGTCCGTGTGGCGGCCCAGCAGCGGCGCCGCCTCGATCTCGACCTCGCTCTCGCTGAGGTTCATCGGCGATCCGAGAACCCGGACCGGTCCCCTGGTTTCGTGCTCGACCGTGCGGACGAAGCCGCGCTCTGCAAGATGCGGGTCGGCGAACAGGTCGGCCGTGTCGAGCACCGCGCTCGCCGGCACGCCGGCTTCGCCGAGAATGGCCATCGCCTCGTGCTTCGTGCGGCCGCGGGTCCAGCAGGCGATGGCCTCGAACAGATCGTCTCTGTTCTCGAAGCGCTGTTTGCCAGTGCTGTAGCGAGGGTCGTCGATCAGGTCCTTCCGGTCAATGGCGCCGCAGAGGGCGCGCCACATCCGGTCGGTCACGACCAGCAGATAGACGTAGTCGTTCGGGCCGTGCGGCTTGCACGGATAGAGGTTCATCATCGCGCCGCGCCCGGAGCCGCTGCGCGGCGCCGCCTTCTGGCCGAAGTTGCTGCCGGTGCCGATTGCCGTCCGCATGAACCAGGTCACGCCCTCCTGCATCGAGAGTTCGACGAGCTGACCCTTGCCGGTCGTGAGCTTGCTGGCGTAGGCGGCGGACAGTGCCAGCGCCATGAGGACGCCGGTGCCGCAATCGCCGATCGTCGTGCCGGGGCGCAGCGGCGGCCCGTCCGTTTCGCCCGTGATCGACATGGCCCCGCCCGCGGCCTGGGCGACCGGGTCGAAGCACTTGAACCCGCTATACGGGCCGCTGTTGCCGAACCCCTTGATCCGGCCGTAAATGACCTCCGGGTGGACCTCCCGGACGCTCTCGTAGTCGAGGCGCAGCTTCTCGACAACGCCGGGCCCGAAGTTCTCGATGAGGATGTCGAACCGCGGCGCCATGCGGAGCAGCAGTTCACGGCCTTCTTCCGACGCCAGGTTGATCGTGACGCTCCGCTTGTTGCTGTTCCAGTTGATGAAGTACTCGGAGTCCTTCGTGTTGCCGGGGTCGCGGAGAGACCCCAGCCCCCGCCCCGGATCGCCCGTCCCGGGCCGCTCCACCTTGATCACGTCCGCCCCCAGCCACGCCAGCGCCTGGGTACACGAAGTCCCGGCTTCGTATTGCGTCAGATCGAGAATGCGCAGACCGTCGAGTGCTGGCATGGCTGGCCTCCTGGCTATCCGTTGCGGGCGCTACGATAGCGCGGTTGAGGCCATGAGAGGGTCTACCGTCTCAGACGCCGCGGGGCCCTGCCCAGTCGCGGGAACAGACTGGCAATGTCGCCAGGAGGCGCTTCAGGAGACACCGAGCTTCCCCGTGGCGGGTTCCGGGGCGCCTACCTCGCTTCCTCCACGTCGGCGGCCGGGTCGACGGGCCGGTCGGCATTGCCTGGGGCCACCACATCGCGCATCGGCAGAAGCAAGCCCCCTGGCGTGCGGAGATACGGCAGTACCTCGACGCTTGGCTCGGTGGCGATCTCGAGACGCCAGTCGCCCGCGCCCGCCCCGGTGCTCCCGGAGAGGCCGCCCTCGGGATTGCCAAGCTCCAGGTCCCGGGAGTCGAGATGCGCCGCCTCGCCGGGACCGAGCACGAGCGTCAGCGGCTCGTAGCGCCGTTCCGTGTCGTCGCGGGGCTGCATGCGTACGGTGGTGTCTTCCGCCGAGTGGTTGACGATGCGCAGGAAGCCCTGCCGGCCGAGGGCGTCCGAAGCCGAGGGGAAGTACGGCACGGCCCGCACCCCACGGGAACGCGGCGCCAGCGACCACCCACCGCCCGAGAGGTTCACGAGATGCCCGTCGGGGCTCTCGAGCAGGCTCATTGCCTCGAGATCGCCGTCCGAGACGATGCGTAGACGCCACATCCCC
>JAJEBV010000029.1 GCA_022822365.1 Thermoanaerobaculia bacterium
CTCCGCGCGGGGGGCGTGGATTGAAACCAAGAACGGACGAGGTGCCCGCCGGCGAAGTGGGTCTCCCACCGCGCGGGGGGCGTGGATTGAAACATGTGGCCGCCGCCGCCGACGCCATCCGCCAACTGTCGCCCTCCGCGCGGGGGGCGTGGATTGAAACTCCAACTCCGACGAGTGGTCACCGCTCAGGACACCAGTCGCCCTCCGCGCGGGGGGCGTGGATTGAAACGAGTACTGGCGGCTCGTCGATGGGGCCGGCGACCCGTCGCCCTCCGCGCGGGGGGCGTGGATTGAAACTGCGTCACCGTCGTTGCGATCCCGAGCGGGTCTCGTCGCCCTCCGCGCGGGGGGGCGTGGATTGAAACTCGGGCCCCGTGAACAGCGCGGCCCAAGGCTCTCCGCTAGCGAGGCTTCGCCTCAGACCGACGAGCATGAGGCCGGACATGCCGGCGCTACGCACCGGATGCCGGCCAGAAGGCCGGCGCACCGACAGTCGCCTCGCCGCGAAACTTGACTCATCTGTAAAGACGCCGCTTGTTCAAGAGATCTAGAACGCGAAGACCAGGCCCGCGCTGACGAGGCCCTGGACCAGGTCGTCGCGTTCGGCTCCGTAGCAGCAGTCGTAACAACACCCGTCCTCGTTGCTGGTGTCGGTCACCAGCAGGCGCGCGTCCAGCCGCAGGCCGACGTGGTCCGTGAAGAAGACCTTCACGCCGCCGCCGAGGCCTATGGAGAAGTGGCTCTCGGACTCCGGCAGAAAGTCGCTGTTCGGCGCGAGGCGGGTGACACCGGCGGTCAGCGACGCGAAGGGACGCACCTGACCCAGTGACCCGGTCCACGAGACGCCGGCCTGGTAGTAGTCGACGTCCATCCCACCGAGATACGCGGCGCCGAGGAAGGGGCCCTCGTCCAGCCCGAAGCCGGTCTCCTGTTCGTTGACGAACAGTTCGAGGTGGAGATTCCGCCGGAGCGGGATTCCGATGACCACGCCGTCCACCGTGCCGTCGTCGATCTCGAGATCGAGCCTTCCGAACTCGTAGTCGTCGATCTCGAAGCTGCCGAGGAAGCTGTGTCCGTAGTACGGAGTGATCTCAAAGCGTACCTTCTGGGCGACGGCCGGCGACGGTGTCGCGCCGGTGGCTACGGTCAGCAGTGCCGCAGCGGCCAGCGTCCAGATCAGGTGACGTCTGGGGGATTCAAGGCGTCGGTCTCGCGTCATGGTCGTCAATCCTCCATGGGGCGAGCGACAGAACTGCAAGTTCCGGGCCGGCGCGGCACTGTGGAAACAGGGGCGGAGCGGCCGGTATCGGTCCACTGGGGAGGTAGTCAGTCGACGTCCACACGAGGAGGAGCGGGCCGCCCTGCCCCTGTCCCCGGTTTACGGAACCGGAGCGGACAGGGTTTCGCGCGAGGGGCGCTAGCCGCCTGGCGCGTTCCGGTCCGGGTGGCGCATCGCGGTGATGTTGAACCCGGCGTCCACGAAGTGGATGCCGCCGGTCGTTCCGGCGCTCAGATCGGACAGCAGGTAGGCGGCGGTGGCGCCGACATCGTCGACGGTGATGTTGCGGCCGAGCGGGGCCCGTTCCGGCATGACCTTCAGCATGCCGCGCATCCCGGAGACGCCGGAAGCGGCCAGGGTCCTGACCGGGCCGGCGGAGATGCCGTGAACGCGGATGTTCTTCGGCCCCAGGTCGACCGCCAGATAGCGGATGGACGCTTCGAGCGCCGCCTTGGCGATGCCCATCACGTTGTAGTTCGGCGTGGCCTTGGTGGCGCCGTAGTAGGTCATCGCGATGATGCTGCCGCCCTCTGTCATCAGCGGCTCGGCGGCGCGGGCGAGAGCGATCAGCGAATAGCAACTGATGTCGAGAGCGGTGGCAAAGCCGGCGCGCGAGGTGTCTACCGTGCGTCCCAGCAGATCCTCGCGGTTGGCGAAGGCGACGGAGTGAACGAGGAAGTCGAGCCGCCCCCAGCGGTCTTTCAGCGTCTCGACCACGGCATCGATCTGGTCGTCGTCGGTGACGTCGAGCGGTTCGATAATGGTGGAGCCCACGCTCTCGGCGAGAGGCCGTACCCGCCGTTCGAGGGCGTCGCCCTGGAACGTGAACGCGAGATCGGCGCCCTCCTCGTGCGCTCGCCGGGCAATCCCCCAGGCCAGGGAGCGTTTGTTCGCGACGCCGACGACGAGGCCCCGCCGGCCGGCCAGCAGCCCCTTCGCCGAGCCACCGGCGGTGGCCCCGGACGGGAGATGGCCGGGCGATGATTCGGGCGGAGTCACGGGCGCCGGGATTGTAGCGCTCCGCTGCGCTTGGTCCTAGACTGACCCTGGCGCATGGTTTCACTGCTCGGCATCGTGCTGGTGGTCGGGGCAACGCTCTGCTTCTCGCTGTTCGACCTTCTGCGCAAGAAGCTCACCGGTCGCCTGAGCGACGCCTTCCTGGTCATGGTCCTGGCGCTCGGCGCCGTGCCCCTCTACGGCGTGTGGGTGGCATTGCAGCCGCCCGTTGCCGTGAGTGCCGCGTACGTGTGGCCGGGTGTTGCCTCCGTCGTGTGCAATCTGGGCGCGAACTACGGCTTCCTGCGCTCCGTGCGTCTCTCGGGGCTGAGCGCGGTGATTCCCCTGCTCTCGCTGACGCCGGTCTTCACGTCGCTGCTCGCGATCCCGCTGCTCGGCGAGCTGCCGGGCGCCCGCGAGTGGCTCGGCATCGCGATGGTCGTGCTCGGCGCTCTCGCGCTCCAGTTGGGCGAGCGGACCGGAGGGCGTCGCCGGCAGTGGAGACTGAGTGCGGGAGCGTGGTGGATGATCCTGGTCGCCTTCCTCTGGGCCTCGGCGCTGCCGCTCGACAAGCTCGCAACCGAAGCGTCGAACGCGGCGTTCCACGGCCTGGTCATGCACCTCGGCGTTGGCCTCTCCGTGCTGACGCTCGCGCTTCGCGGCCTCCGCGAGGCGCAGGGTGTGGGGCGTCGCCCGGACGTGCGCGCGGGAGCCGGAACCTGGTCCCTGCTGCTGACCGCCGTCGTCCTCGGCGCGGCGGCGCAGGGGCTCCAGTTGCTGGCGCTTCAGCACGCTTGGGTCGGCTTCGTCGAGACGGTGAAGCGGGGCATCGGCTCCTCGCTGGCGCTGGTTCTCGGCCGCGTCTTCTTCGCGGAGCCGCTCACGCCGCGAAAGGTGCTGACGGTGGCCGTGATCGCAGCGGGTGTCGCCGTGATGCTCTGGTAGGTTGACCGGCGATGGCCAGCCGTTTCCCGGTCGACTGTCGGCCCTTCCTGCTGGCCGTTCTGGGTTTTCTGGCGATCGGGCCTGGCGGCGCGGAGGCCCAGGTGTCGAGGCTGTCCGAGATCGAGTTGCCGGACGGTTTCTCGATCGGCATCTTCGCGAGTGGTGTAACCGGCGCCCGTTCGCTGGCGCAGAGTCCGGGCGGCACGGTGTTCGTGGGCACCCGCGACGCCGGCGTCGTCCACGCCCTGGTCGACGCGGACGGCGACGGTGCGGCGGACGAGCGGTATCCCATCGCGTCGGGTCTGAACTCGCCGAACGGCGTGGCCTTCCGCAACGGAAGTCTCTACGTGGCTGAGATCAGCCGGATCCTCCGGTACGACGGCATCGAGAATCGGCTGGGCTCGCCGCCGCAGCCGGTCGTGGTCACGGACCGGCTGCCGACCGACACGCACCACGGCTGGAAGTTCATCCGCTTCGGGCCGGACGGGCGGCTCCATGTGCCTGTCGGCGCTCCCTGCAACATCTGCAACGAAGCCGATCCGTACAACTCGATCCTGCGGATGGCTGCCGACGGCAGCTACGAGATCGTGGCGCGGGGCGTCAGGAACACCGTCGGCTTCGACTGGCATCCCGGAACGCGGAGGCTCTGGTTCACCGACAACGGCCGCGACTGGCTGGGCGACAACAGCCCGCCGGACGAGCTGAACGTGCTGACGGCGAACGGCCAGCACTTCGGCTACCCCTTCTGCCACGGCCGGGACGTTTCCGATCCGGAGTACGGCTCCCTCCGTTCCTGCTCCGAGTTCCGGCCTCCGGCGCGGGAGCTCGGACCGCACGTGGCGGCGCTGGGGATGCGCTTCTACACCGGAACCATGTTCCCGGAGCGCTACCGTGGGCAGATCTTCATCGCCGAGCACGGCTCCTGGAACCGCACGGATCCGATCGGCTACCGGGTCATGGTGGTTCGTCTGGGCGCCGGTGGACGGGCAATCGGCTACGAGGAGTTCGCCACGGGCTGGCTCCGGGGCGGAACGGCATGGGGACGGCCGGTCGACGTGATGGTCCGCGACGACGGCTCGCTGCTGGTTTCGGACGATCGGCGGGGGGCCGTCTACCGCATTGTCCATGAGTCCGCGAGCGAACCGGACCCGGACCCCGAGCCGCCGCCCGATCCGGAACCTGATCCCGACCCGGACCCCGAACCGCCTCCTGCTGTGCCGGACGGCCCCTGTGTTGCGAACGCGGAGACCCTCTGTCTGCACGGCGACCGGTACGCGGTGCGGGTCGAGTGGTGGAGTGGCGACGGTGAGACGGGATCGGCCCAGGTGGCTGGCGAAACGACGAACGACTCCGGCCTGTTCCGGTTCCTGGAACCGTCCAACTGGGAGATCCTGGTCAAGGTTCTGAACGGCTGCGATATCGACGGTCACTACTGGGTGTACGGCGCTTCGACGACGGATCTGGGCTACGTCATCCGCGTCACGGACACGGCGACGGGCGGCGTCCGGGAGTACCGGAACGAGCCCGGGCAGCCAGCGGCCGCGATCACGGACGCCAGGGCCTTTTCGGACAGTTGCCCCTAGCGATACTCTCGTCGCTCCCAGGCTCCCGGCGCCCAGGTTCCGGGACGTGCAGGTCAACCACCTCAGGAGTCAGCAGCATGCTCCGTTCCTCGCTTTTCTTCATGGCCGTGGCTCTTTCCGCGGGAACCGCGTCGGCGGCCGACGACGACGCACTCCGTCTGGACGAGATCGAACTGCCTGCCGGCTTCTCGATCGACGTTTTCGCCGCGGAGATCGACAATGCTCGCTCGCTGGCCCAGAGTCCGTCCGGGACCGTTTTCGTCGGCACCGGACGCAGGGGCGGCGGAGTCGTTCACGCAGTCCTGGACGCGGACGGCGACGGAAAGGCCGACGACCGCTACCGCATCGGCTCCGACCTGAACTGGCCGAACGGCGTCGCCTTTCACGACGGCGACCTGTACGTTGCCGAGATCAGCCGCGTGCTTCGTTTCGAAGGGATCGAGAGCCGGCTCGACTCCCCGCCCGAACCGGTCGTGGTCACCGCCGACCTGCCGGAAGAGACCCATCACGGCTGGAAGTTCATCCGCTTCGGTCCCGATGGACGCCTCTACGTGCCGGTGGGCGCCCCGTGCAACATCTGCGACGAAGGGGATCCCTTCGCGACGATCCTCCGGCTGGACGAGACCGGCGACTACGAAGTCGTCGCCCGCGGGGTGCGGAACACGGTCGGCTTCGACTGGCGCCCTGGCACGAGCGAACTCTGGTTCACCGACAACGGACGGGACATGATGGGCGACGACGTTCCGCCCGACGAGTTGAACGTGCTGACGGAGGACGGCCAGCACTTCGGCTATCCGTATTGCCATGGCCAGGACATCGCGGACCCGGAGTTCGGCGATCAGCGTCCCTGCGACGAACTCGTGCCGCCGGCCATCGACCTCGGCCCGCACGTGGCGGCAGTGGGCATGCGCTTCTACCAGGGCGCCGCGTTCCCTGAGCGCTACCACGGGCAGATCTTCATCGCGGAGCACGGTTCCTGGAACCGCAGCAACAAGATCGGCTACCGGGTCATGGTGGTTCATGTCGACCGGGACGGTCGTGCCGCGGAGTACGAGGAGTTCGCCACGGGTTGGCTCCAGGGCGAGGATTCGTGGGGCCGGCCGGTCGACGTGATGGAACGGGCCGACGGGTCGCTCCTCGTGTCGGACGACATGCGAGGCGTCATCTACCGCATCGTCTACGACGGGACCGCGGCTTCGGCGGCCGGGCAGTAGGGACATGCCGTCGCTCGATCCGGCCGTCGTCGACGCGGCGCAAGTCCGCTACGACGCGGCCTGCGCCGCCGGTCTCAACCTCGACATGACGCGGGGCAAGCCGTCGCCAGAGCAGCTCGCGCGGTCCCACGGTCTGCTGCGCTCGGTCGATCAAGAGGACAGTCGCGCCGGCGACGGCACCGACTGCCGCAACTACGGCGGCGATCCGCGCGGCCTGCCGGAGATGCGGACGATCTTCGCCGAGATTCTCGAGGTCGATCCGGAGCTGGTCTTCGTCGGTGGCAACGCGAGTCTGCAGTGGATGCACGACCTGGTCGTGCAGGCCATGCTGGTTGGCGTCCCCGGCGGCGACCCGTGGGGCGGACCGAAGCGCAAGACGCCGGTGAAGTTCCTCTGTCCCTGTCCCGGCTACGACCGTCACTTCGCTCTGCTGGAGCGCTACGGCATCGAGATGCTGGCGATCGGGATGGGTGACGACGGCCCGGACGTCGACGAGGTCGCGCGTCTCGCCGGCGAGGACCGGAACGTCAAGGGGATGTTCTGCGTGCCGCGCTACAGCAATCCGACCGGTGTCACCTACTCGGACGACGTGGTCGAGGCGATCGCCGCCATGAGGACGGCGGCGCCGGACTTTCGGGTGATCTGGGACGACGCCTACGCGCTGCACGCCTTCGAGGGCGAGCCGGATCGCCTGGCGAGTCTCTACGATCGTTGTGTCGCCCACGGCAACCAGGATCGGGCGCTCATCGTCACGTCGTTTTCGAAGGTCACCTTCGGCGGCGCCGGTCTGGCCGCGCTAGCCGCGAGCCCACGGAACGGCGACTGGATCCGGAGTTTCCGCTCGATCCAGACGATCGGCCCGAACAAGCTGAACCAGCTTGCTCACGCCCGCTTCTTCGACGGCAGCCTCGCGCGCGTCCGCGAGCACATGCGAGGACACGCCGAGCTGATCCGGCCGAAGTTCGAGACCGTGCTGCGCGTTCTCGACGAATCGCTGGAGGGCCTCGGCGTCGCGACCTGGAGCCAGCCCCGGGGCGGCTACTTCGTCAGCCTGGACACGGAACCCGGCTGCGCGCGGGCGGTGGTCGAGATGGCGGGCCGGGCCGGGGTCAAGCTGACGCCCGCGGGCGCCACGTTCCCGTACGGCGTCGATCCGCAGGACCGGAACATCCGCATCGCGCCGACGCTGCCGGGTCTCGACGAGATCGAAACCGCGACCCGGCTGCTCACCGACTGCATCGTGCTGGTGAGCGCTGGCTCCTAGTCGATGTAGCCGAGGCTCTTCAATTGGCGGACGTCCTCCTCGCTGAGGACGTTGCCGCTCCTCGCCTCGTACTTCGGCAGGTCCCGGTACCAGTTCACGAGACGGCGGCCGAGCGGCGGCACCAGGTCTACCGGCGGCGCCTGGAGCGGCCGTTCCTCTTCCGGGTCGACGGTGAGGTCGAAGTAGACGGTCGTCCGCTTCGAGAAGTCGTGGAGGACCTTCGCGCCGTCAACCTCCAGGCTGATCTGCAGCGGGTCTTCGTAAGGGGCGTTGCGGCGCGACCTGCCGAGCAGGGCGCTGTGCTTGTCGCCGATGACGTAGCGGGGCCGCGCCTCGCCGGCCGGCTCGTCGCCGATCGGCACGAGGCTCCGTCCCGCGACGCTCGCGGGGGCTTCGAGTTCGAGCAGGTCGAGCACGGTCGGCAGGATGTCGACGACGCCGACCGCCGCCTCGATCCGCCTGCCCTCGGGAATCCCCGGCCCCGCGAGAATCATCGGTATGCGCGCGTTGGGCCAGTGGACGTTCTTGCCGTGTCCCCAGTAGCCGTGCTCGCCCATGCTCTCCCCGTGGTCGCTCACGAACAGGGTGTACCGGGGGCCGGCCAGAAGTTCGTCGATCGCCTCGGACAGTCTGCCGAGCCAGTGGTCGACGTAGTTCACCTCCGACTGGTAGCGCCAGCGCCTCTGCCAGCCGCTGCCGCGCTGCTCGCGGGGCGGCAACGGAGGCGTGAAGCCCTTTCGTTCCAGGTAGGGGCTGTGGGGATCGGAGAAGTGAACCCAGAGAAAGAGGGGACGACCGCGCCGGTCCTCGTCGCCGGCGCGCTGGCGCAGCCATCGCTCGGCCGCTCTGGCGACGTCGTCGGCGTGGCGCTCCATCACGCCGACGGCGTTGCGGGCCTGGGTGAACTCCTCGTCGTAGTGGTCGAAACCGCGGTTCAGGCCGACCAGGTCGGCTCGCAGCGTCCAGTTCGAGATGAAGGCGGCTGCCTCGTACCCCGTCTGGCCCAGAATCTCGGCGAGAACCGGGATGTCGCTTCGCATCCGTTGGGCGTTTCGACGCGCCCCGTGAGTCGGCGGATAGAGCGAGGTGAACATCGAGGCGAAGGCGGGACCGGTCTTGCCGATCGTGGTGTGCGCGTCCTCGAACAGCACGCCTTCGGCGGCGAGAGCGTCGATCGTCGGCGTCGTGGCTGACTCGCCGCCGTAGGCCCCGAGCGCGTCGGCCCGCAGGGTGTCCACGGAGAGCAGGACGAGGTGCGGCTCGGCCGCGGCCAGAGGTGCGCAGATCGCGGCCGCCAGCGCCGTGCCGAGGAGGAGGCGTCGTCCGGCCACGCTCACGCCGAGACGGCCCCGAAGGCGATCGCCTCTTCCTGTGTGTCAATGTCGCGAGCCAGGGACATCGCGTCGACGACCGGCATCCGGACCTTGCGGTCGGGATGCCTGCGCCGGTGGCGTCGCTTGATGAACATCCGGCGCAGAGCGAGTTCCAGCTCGGACTGCTGGATGACCTTCTCCTTGAGGCGCCGCGCCGCGCGCGTGCCCGACAGCAACGTGTCCCAGGTAAAGGTCGGAAGGCGGAGGTTCAGGAGGTGGATGAAGTCCTGAACCAGCATGATCCACAGAAGGCGCCGCGCCATGTAGGCGTTGCGGTACAGGATGGGGCGGTTGCGCGTCCGGTAGCCGAGGTCCATCAAACGGTAGATGAACTTCCAGCGAAGCGCCGCCGAGTCGAACATGGCCAGGTGACCGGGCAGTACCGGGACGGGCGCGGACGCCCCTTCGGGCTTGACGTGGTACTGCGGCTTCCACCCGGACTCGCCGAGCCGTTCGGGGTCTCGCGGCGCCTTGATCATCGGGAAGAAGAAGTCCAGGGGGCTGTGGCTCCAGAAGTCGCGGACCACCGTCTTCATCTCGGCGGGGTCGGGAACGATGTCGCAGGTGACGATCGCCAGCGGTCCGTCGCCGTGCCGCCGGCGGGCTGCCTCGACGCCGACCTGGATGTTGCGGCCGAAACCGCCGTCGGTGTCGACGGAGATCCCGTCAGGCAAAGACCGGTAGGCGTGACCGGGTCCGGCGACGTAGATCGGGTCGAAGGCGTCGGTCTGGCGGATCCGCTCGATGACCAGTTCGATCAGCGGCCTGCCGCCGATCTTCACGTCCACGCCCTTGATGCCGGCGAGCGGGTGCTTGGAACGTCCTCCCGGGGGCATGTAGGCGGGCCTGCGGTCGCTGCCTCCCAGGATGACGAGTGGTACGGATTGGTTGGCCATCGGTCGTCGTCCGGTTCTCTCGTCGGGACGAGCCGATTGTACGCCGGGGATCATCCGACGCCCAAGACTCGCCGGGTCTGGCGTTACCATCCGGTGAAACCGCCTCGTTCCGGTCGTCCGCCTTTCTGTTCGATGACACTTCCTCCGCCGCCGACTCCCGAGGTCGTGGACCGTGACGATCGCTTGGCCGATCTCGCCAAACGCTGGCTGCGCGAGCCGGCCGTTGGCCTGGACACGGAGTTCGTGCGGGAGCGGACCTTCTTTGCCCGGCTCGGCCTGATTCAGGTGGCGGATTCGGAGGGTTGCTACCTGGTCGACATGGTCTCGATCAGGGATCGGGCGCCCCTGGTTGCCGTCGTCCAGGCGCCGGAGGTGACGAAGGTGTTCCATTCGCCGAGCGAGGACCTGGAGATCCTCCATCAGGCCGTCGGCCACCCTCCAGAACCCCTGTTCGACTGTCAGGTCGCGGCCACGCTGTGCGGACTGGGAGGTTCGCTGGGCTACGTTCGTCTGGTTTCGCGGCTCTTCGATGTCGAGCTGGAGAAGGGCGTGCAGCGGTCGAACTGGCTGCGGCGTCCGCTCAGCGACGAGCAGGTGCGGTACGCCGGTCTCGACGTGGCCTACCTCCTGCCGGCGCACGAGCGGTTACTGGCGAGGCTGCGTGAACTCGGCCGGGAAGGCTGGGCCGGGGAGGATTTCGACCGCCTGTTGCAGACCGCCGAGGCGCGTCTGGATCCGGCGTGGTCCTACAACCGGTTGCGGCGACCGGGCATGTCGAGGCGTCAACTGGCGGCCCTGGAGGCCCTGTCCGCGTGGCGGGAGCGGCGTGCTCGCCGGCGGGACGTGCCGCGGGGTTTCGTGCTGAAGGACGAGACCCTGGTCGACCTGGCGCGACGCCTGCCCCGCACGCCGGAGGACCTCGTCCCGGTGAAGAGCCTGGGGCGGCGCCAGGCAGGACGGTACGGGACGAAACTGCTCGATCTCGTGCGGGGTGCCCGCGCGCTGTCCGGGGATCGGCTCCCTGAACGTCTGGAACGCTCCGGCAGGCGGTCGTCGAGCAGCGTGTCGGAGGGACTGCGGAAACTGGTTGCGCGAGTCGCCGCCGATCTCGACGTTCCGGCCGAGTTCCTCCTGCCCAGGAGGACGCTCGAGGCCTGGGCGGCGCGGAGTCTCGAACGGGGCATGTGGGTCTGGCCGGCGGAGATCGAAGGCTGGCGCCGCTCGGTACTCCAACCCGAAGTGGAATGTTCCGATCTGCTCGAGGCCGGCGTCGCCAGGAAACGCCGGAACAGGTCGTTGCGCCACTGAAGGGCAGCGGTCCCGGATGAGAGCCGCGGGGATTAAGGGGTAGAGTCCGCCGCCGTGAAAGAGGTGATTGCGCAGGCGCACGACATCGGCGACCTGTACGGTCTGTTCGGCCGGCGGGCGCCGGAAGCCGTGGTTGTACCGCGGTCTGCCGTTCCACAGCCTCAGCGGGCTCTCCTGGATCACGAAGATCACATGACGGTGACCCTGGAGGCCCACCATGGGGCCGCGGTCGACGTCGATGTCCTGGATCGCGTCGCGTACGACGGACGCTACGCGCGCAGAATCCTCCTGCGGCGTGCCGGCGCCAGGGCCGTCGCGCCGGGACAATCCGCCGGCGTGGTGCTGTTCGGGATCGTGCTCATCGACTTCCGGTTCACGAGGGAGGCAGCCCGGCGCGAGATCCTCAGCGAAACGACTCCGCTCGGCCATGTGCTGATTCGCCACAGCCGGTTGCGGCGGATCAGCACCCACTGTCTGCTCGAGATCGAGCCGGACGGCGAGATGCGGCGCCACTTCGGTCTGGGCGACCGGGTGGACTGCAAGGGGCCGCGCGTTCATGGCCGTCTCGCGACGATCTTCTGCGATGGCCGCCCCGCCGTCGAGCTCCTCGAAGTCGTGCCGCCCGGCCCTGCTGCCGTCAGGCTCGCTCGATCGGGAAGGAGATGAGTTCGTCGATGCTTCCGGCTTCAAGATCGAGACCGAGCAGCCGGTCGAAGCCGAGGGCTACTCCCGCGCAGGGCGGGAGCCCCGACTCCAGCGCGGCCAGGAACCGGGACGGAACAGGCGGTAGCGGCCGGCCGGTTCCGCGGCGGCTCGCCAGGTCGCGTTCCAGGCGTTGCCGCTGCTCGATCGGGTCGCGGAGTTCGCCGTAGCCGTTGGCGAGCTCGATGTCCCCGACGTAGGCCTCGAAGCGCTCGGCGGTGCGGGGGTCGGAAGCGTTCAATTGCGCCATCGCGGCCTGGGAGGCGGGATAGTCGAAGACGACCGTGACGCGGTCGGGCGCGAACTCAGGCTCCACCCGTTCGCCGAACAGCCGGGACAGCAGGTCGTCCCGGTCGAGGCCGCTGGTGTCGACCGGTGAAGGACCGTCCGCGACGGCCCGGCGCAGGGCCTGGATCGAGGCTTCCTGCGGATCGATCCCGGCGTGCCGCCGCATGAGATCGGCGTAGCTGACATAGGTCGCCGGTTCCAGGCGGCGCGAGCCCCCGAGAAGGGTCTCGATCAGGGCCGCGACTTCCCGCATCAGCCGGTGCACGTCCCATCCCACCCGGTACCACTCGAGGATCGTGAACTCGGGGTTGTGCCAGCGTCCGCGCTCGCCGCCGCGGAACGCCTTGCATACCTGGTAGATCGAGCCGGAACCCGCGGCCAGCATCCGCTTCATGGCGAGTTCCGGCGAGGTCTGGAGGTACATCCGCCGGCCGTCGATGCCAGGGGCGTCGACGGTGGAGCTCAGGGGCTCCAGATGCGGGTCGAGGGTGGTCTCGGCGGACAGCAGGGGGGTTTCGACCTCGAGCACGTCCCGCTCGGCGAAGAAGGCGCGCAGCCTGGCGAGCATGGCCGCGCGTCGGTTCAGCGCGGTCAACCCGGCGGTGGGCCGCCACTTCGCGGCGTCGCCCGTCACCGTCCGCCTCAGGTCTTGCCGCGGGAAACGTACTCGCCGGTGCGGGTGTCGACCCGGATGGACTCGCCCGTCTGGATGAAGAGCGGCACCTTGACGACCGCGCCGGTCTCGAGCTTGGCCGGCTTGCTGCCGCCGCTGGAGGTGTCGCCCTTGAGTCCGGGATCCGTTTCGACCACCTCACGAGTCACGAAGTTCGGCGCCGCGACGAGGATCGGATGGCCGTTCCAGAGCGTCACGCTGCAGATGTCCTCCTCCTTGATCCACTGCTCGGCGCCGCCCAAGGCCGCGGCGTCGGCCTCGACCTGGTCGTAGGTGTCCGGGTTCATGAAGAACCAGTGCTCGCCGTCGGTGTAGAGGTACTGCATCGAGGTCTCGATGACGTCGGCGCCTTCGAGCAGGTCGCCCGGCTTGTAGGTCTTCTCGTTGACCCGTCCGTTCAGGAGGTTGCGCATCTTGACCCGCGTGAACGCCTGGCCCTTGCCGGGCTTGATGAAGTCGCACGAGATGATCACGTTCGGCTCGCCGTTTTCGAGCACCTTGAGTCCGGTGCGGACCTGGTTCATGTTGTAGCTGGCCATCGATCCCGAACGCCCCTCCGCCGGCGGCTGTCGCTGCGGCGAACCCTAGCAGCAGGCCGCGGTGAAACTCACCGCCTCCTGCCTGCGTTGTATGGCGGTAAGGGCGGCAGTTCCCGGTCCTTCCCGACCGCGACGGAAGCCCTGCCCCGAACGAGGGAGAACGCGATGACGAACCAGCCTTCGATCCCCGCTCCGGATTCCAACGCTCCAGGTGCTCGTTGCGGCCTGGCGCTCGCCGCGCTGGTCGCGGCGACTGTGCTTTCGGCGCCGGCTTTCGCCGGGTTCGACGAGAGCCACCGCTTCGACGCCCGTTCGCTGGAGGTCGCCAACCTGATCGGCAAGGTGGCTATCAGGCAGGCAACCGGCGACGAGTTCGAGGTCGATGTCTCCGTGCGCGGCGCCGACGGCGTGCGGCGCAACATCGAGATCGAGCAGGAGCGCGGTTCCCGCGCCCGGCTGGATGTCGTCTTCCCGGTCGACGACGAGCGCCGCTTCGTGTACCCGGAGTTCAGCCGCCGGCGGGCCCAGCTCTGGTTCCGCGAGGGTCGGTCCAGCAGCCTGCTGGGAGAAATCCTGCGGGCCGTCTCGGGTCGCCGGATACGGGTCCAGAGGAGCGGCAGCGGCATGGAGGTCTGGGCCGACCTGACGATCCGCGTGCCGGAGGGTGCGTCGCTCACGCTCGAGCACGGCGCCGGCGACGTGGAAGTGCGGGACCTCGTGGCCGACCTGGACATCGACGTGAAGGCCGGGGTGATGGAGGCGGCCGGACTGGACGGGCAGTCGGAACTTCGGGTCGGCAGCGGCCGGTTGGCGGTCCGCGATATGCGCGGCGAACTGGAGCTCGATACGGGCAGCGGCGGGATTTCGCTCGAGGACTTCCAGGGCGGCGAACTCGTGATCGATACCGGCAGTGGTTCCGTGGAGGTGGCGGGCGTGGACGCGGAGAGCATCGATGTCGACACCGGCAGCGGCGGCGTCCGGATGAGCGGCGTCGAAGCCGAGCGGCTCGTGGTCGACACGGGCAGCGGCGGCGTCGGAGTCGAGTCCGCCGCGATCGACGCCGCGTCGATCGACACGGGCAGCGGCAGCGTACGCCTGGCGCTTGTCCGGATGGGCGATGGGGAGTTCGACATCGACACCGGTTCGGGCGGTATCTCTCTGCTCGTTCCGGAGGACGTGTCGGCCCGCTTCGACATCGACGTCGGCGCCGGCGGCATAGACGTCGATGTGCCGATCGCCCGGACGCTGCACAAGAGCCGGGGCGAGATGCGTTTCGTCTCCGGCGACGGCAGGGCAAGCGTGATCCTGGATACCGGCGCCGGCAGCGTCCGCGTCGCGACCGCGAACTGATCGGCCTCAGGCCGGCGGGGCTTGCCCGACGCGTCCGGACTAGGCGACGCCGGCCATCGCGCAGACGATCCGCCACTCCCGCTCGGTCACCGGCTGCACCGAGAGCCGCTGACCCCGGCGGAGCAGGGCCATGCCTTCCAGGTCAGGCCGCTGACGTAGCTCGGCCAGTGTGACGGGCTCGTCGAACCTGCGCTCGAACTCGATGTCGACGAGGTACCACCTCGGGTTCTCCGGGTCCGACTTCGGATCGTAGTGCCCGTCGTCCGGATCGAACTGCGTCGGATCGGGGTACGACTCGCTGCACACCCGCGCCAGTCCGACCACCGCGGTCGGCTTGGCGTTCGAGTGGTAGTAGAGGACCCCGTCGCCGATCCGCATCCGGTCCCGCATGAGGTTGCGGGCCTGGTAGTTGCACACGCCGTCCCAGTAGGTCTTGCCGTCGCGTTCCAGGTCGTCGATCGAGTACTCGCCCGGTTCGCTCTTCATCAGCCAGTACTGGCGGGGTTCGTCGGTCATGAGGGGTCTCCTGATCGTTGCAACCGCTACAGGATGCTGCGCCCGAAGAGGGAACTCAACAGGCCGAGGGCCAGCTTCGCGGTCTGATTCCGGGTGTCGAGAATGGGATTGACTTCGACGACGTCGACGGAGCCCGGACCGCCGTGTTCGGCGATCAGTTCCATCAGCAGGTGCCCCTCGCGGTAGCTCAGGCCGCCGGGCGCCTGGGTGCCCACGCCTGGCGCCTCGCGCGGGTCGATGGAGTCCATGTCGAGGCTCACGTGGAGCCGGTCCAGGTGGCCCAGACGTTCGAGAGCTTCGAGGGCGACGGGCGCCAGGCCCCGTTCGTCGATCTGGCGCATCGTGTAGGTGGTGATGCCCGCCTCCTGGATCAGGGCCTGCTCGCCGGGATCGAGGTCGCGGACGCCGAAGAGCACGACGTCTTCCGGCCGCAGCTTCGGGCCCGGGCGGCCGGCATCGACCAGCTCGGGCGCGCCGTGGCCGCACAGGGCCGCGAGCGGCATGCCGTGGAGGTTGCCGGTCGGAGAGGTGTCCGGGGTGTTGAAGTCGCCGTGGGCATCGATCCAGAGAACGCCGGTGCGGTGCTCGTGCGACACGCCTCCCACCGTTCCTACGGCGATCGAGTGGTCGCCGCCCAGCACCAGCGGCAAGGCGCCTTCGGCTACTGCCTGCCTGCTTGCCTCGTAGATGCGCTCGCAGGCGTCGACGACCGGCCGGAGGAAGCCCAGGCCAGGTTCCTCGGGCAGAGAGTCCCGCTCGACGGTCTCGATGTTGCCGCGGTCCTCGACCCGGTAGCCGAGCCGGGACAGGGCCGACTTGAGGCCGGCGTAGCGCAATGCGGTGGGGCCCAGGTCCACGCCGCGGCGCGACTGCCCGAGGTCGAGGGGAGCGCCGACGATGCGTATCGTGGTCTGGGCTGGCGGGGCCTGCACAGGCATGGTGCGACGCTAGCAACTTGCGGGACGGTGTGGTTGTTCCGGATGCCGGCAGGGACGCGGGCGCAATAGGATGCGGACTGCTCATGTCGGTCCGCAACTTCTGCATCATCGCCCACATCGACCACGGCAAGTCGACCCTCGCCGATCGCCTGATCCAGCACTGCGGCGCGGTCGAGGACCGGGAGTTCCGCGACCAGATCCTCGACTCGATGGACATCGAGCGGGAGCGCGGGATCACGATCAAGAGCAACACGGTGACGCTTCGCCACCAGGACGCGGAGGGCCGGACTTGCCGCCTCAACCTGATCGACACGCCGGGCCACGTCGACTTCTCGCACGAGGTCCGCCGGTCGCTCATGTCGTGCGAGGGGGCGTTGCTGCTGATCGACGCCTCCCAGGGCGTGGAGGCGCAGACGGTCGCGAACCTCTACCTGGCGCTTGAGTACGATCTGACGATCATCCCGGTGATCAACAAGATCGACCTGCCGTCCGCCGATGTCGATCGGGTGCGGGAGGAGATCGAGAGCGACCTGGGCCTCGACCCGTTCGAGGCGGTGCTCTGCTCCGCGAAGACCGGCGAGGGAGTTGAGGACGTGCTGGACGCGATCGTGGAGCGGCTGCCGCCGCCGGAAGGCGATGGGTCGGCGCCGCTCCAGGCGCTGGTCTTCGACGCCCAGTACGATCCGTACCGCGGCGTCGTCATGCTGGTGCGGGTGCGCCAGGGCACTCTCCGGCCGAAACAGAAGATCCGCCTGATGCACACCGGCAGCGAGCACGAGGTGGAGGAGATCGGCACCCTGCTGCTCAAGCGGAGGCAGCGCGAGGAGCTGGAAGCCGGCGCCGTGGGCTACGTCATCGCCGGAATCAGGAAGATCTCCGAGATCGACATCGGCGACACGATCACGACCGTCCCGAATGGCGCCGCGGAACCCATCCCGGGCTATCGCGAGGCCAAGCCGGTGGTCTTCTCCTCGATCTATCCGGTCTCGAGTCACGACTACGAGGACCTGACCCGCGCTCTCGAGAAGCTGGCGCTGAACGACGCCTCGCTGACCTACGAGAAGGACTCCTCGTCGGCACTCGGGTTCGGGTTCCGCTGCGGGTTCCTCGGCCTGCTGCACCTCGATGTCGTCCAGGAGCGCCTGGAGCGGGAGTACGGGCTGTCGCTCGTGCTCTCCGCGCCGTCGGTGCGGTACGAAGTGACGATGTCGGACGGCGCGGAACGGCAGATCGACAATCCGGCCGCCTACCCGGATCCGTCCGAGATCGAGGGAGTCGCCGAGCCCTACATCAAGGCTTCGATCATGCTCCCGGAGCGCTATCTCGGCTCGGTGATGGAACTCTGCCTCGAACGTCGCGGCGGCAAGACGAACATTCACTACTTGGCGGTGGGGCGGGTCGAGCTGACCTGCGAACTGCCGCTGGCCGAGGTCCTCTTCGACTTCTACGACAAGCTGAAGACGGTGACCCAGGGCTACGGCTCGTTCGACTACGAGCTGATCGGCCTGCGGCCCACCGATCTGGTCAAGGTCGACATCCTGGTCAACGGCGAGCGGGTCGACGCCCTCTCCCAGCTCGTTCACCGGGACAAGGCACGGCGGCGCGCCCTCCGCTACTGCGAGCGGCTCAAGGACACGATCCCGCGCCAGCAGTTCAAGATCGCGATCCAGGGCGCGATCGGCGGCCAGATCATCGCCCGCACGACGATCACCGCCTTCCGCAAGGACGTCACCGCCAAGTGCTACGGCGGCGACATCACCCGCAAGCGCAAGCTGCTCGAGAAGCAGCGCGAAGGCAAGAAGCGGATGAAGCGGGTCGGCTCCGTCGACATCCCGCAGGAGGCGTTCGTGTCCGTGTTGCGCAGCGACGGTTAGCTCGATTCGCCGGTGTAGAACGCAGCCGTTCGTCCAGCCGCGGCGCGGGCGGCGTCCGGCTCTTCGCCAGCGGCGATGGCGGCTGCGCCCCATGCTTCGGCGCTGCCCTTGATCAGGGCCTTGCCTTCAAGCGAGGCGGCGAAGGCGTGTTCGTCGAGTTGTGGTTTGTCCGGCTGTTCCAGGTGGAGGGCCAGTCCAAGCAGACCCAGTTCCCAGCCGACGCCGGCCGCTCCCGGTCCGTACTCGTCCCAGTGCGGCGACAGGAGAGCGGTGTGGAGGAGCTTGAGGTGGGCGGCGCCGGCTCCGTGTGCCGAGCAGCGGACCTCCACCCAACTGACGTCGCTGGCGAACTCCCACGTGACCGCGAGGTGCGAGGGCGGCTCGCAGGCCGTGATCTCGCCGCTGGCGTTCCCCTTCAGTTCGAAGCGGCCTCCGGGTTCGAGTTCGCCGCTGATGGGCAGGAGCCAGCGCTGGATTCGTTCAGCGTTGGTCAGCGCGTCCCACAGGTCCTCCAGGGGGACGGGGAAGCTGCGGCCGAGAGAGAGCATGCCGGCGGGCCGGCCGTCGCGTTCCCGCAACGAAACGGACCGCTCCACGGCGGCCAGGTGACTTTCCGCGTCGACGCTCATCGTCCGAGCGGCCGACTATACGCGCCGGGGCGCGATCCGAAGCGCCTACTCCGGCGTGTACCAGATCGGCGAGGACCAGGCCCGTTCCTGGATCGTCGGCGAGACGTCGTAGCGGGGCTCGACGCCCTCGCGCAGGGCGTCCCAGGTCGACCAGCGGCAGGTCGGGTTCTCGAGGACGCGGACGTAGTAGAAGGCGCGCTTCGAGGCGTCGAAGTCGGGGTCGGTCCAGACCGCCTGCAGGGTGTCCGCCCCGGAGTCGTCGCTGATCTGGCAGGTGGAGAGGTCGACCGTGGCGCCGTTGTCGGGGCAACGGTGCGTGGCCGGGTCGACCGCGGCGCCGTCCGAGCAGGCCACGTCGTAGACCAACTCGTCGCCCTGGCCGTCGCTGGACCATCCCTTGATCACCTGCACGCGGTCCAGCGGCGCGGCCATCGAGTCCCTCATCGCCATGACCGCGAAGGTCGGCGCTTCGCCGACGTCGGCAGCCAGCAGGTCGCCGCCCATCGGCACGCCTTCGGCGTAGGCCCTGGTCAGGAACTCGGCGTCGTCGAGGTCGCCGTCCGTGAAGTCGCCGGCGAAGAAGCGGACCATCATGCGCGGTCCGGACGTGCCGAATGTCTCCTTCCGCCGCATCGCGTCGAAGAGCGCCTCGCGGGTGTTCTCCTCCGCCCAGACGCCGGCCAGGCCGGAGGCGCCCCAGGTGTAGTAGTAGGTGTCGCGGAAGGTCCGTCCCGAGCCGTCGTCGGTACGCGTTGCCGCGTCCGACTGCTGGGCCGGATCGCCCAGCGTCTGGTTGGCGCCGGTGCCGGGTACCGAACCCCGAAGCTGCGGGGTGGCGTCGAGGACCCCGACCTTGGACCAGTAGTCGTCCTCCCGGAAGGCGCCGCCGGAGACGTGGGTGTCGCTGGCGCCGATGATGCCCAGCTTGTACGGATTCGTCAGACCGCCGTCGGCGAGCCGGATGCCGCGGAGCAGCGCGTCGCGGACGTAGCTGCCTTCCGGCTGGCTGATGATCGTCGTCGCGACCTTGTACGGCATGATCTCGAAGTTGGCCCACTCGTCGTTGGGCGAGAGCGCCGGGTGGGTGTCCGACGTGCCCTTGACCTGGGTGATCTCGACCAGCGGCTCGTTGCGCATCCGTACGTTGACGTAGCCCTCGTCGAGAGGGTCGCCGTAGAACTGCTCCATCTCGAACATGCGGCCGCCGGAGCCGTTCGGGTTGTGCGGTATGGCGAGCGCGTCCATGCCGAGGTCGCGCCAGCCGTCCATCGCGGCCCAGAGATCTTCGGGATTCTGCGAGTCGATCCGGCTGAACGGCGCGTCGGGGGCCTCTGAGCCGCGGAAGACCACGTTGCGGTGCAGGTTGTCCCGGTCGTAACCGGAAGAGGTGAACTCGTAGGCGATGAAGGCCGTGAAGTTCCCCGGATCGTTGTGCGCCTCGGCGGCCTCGATGATCTTGGACCAGGCGTCCCGGACGACGTCCATGCTGAGATGCTCGTCCTCGCCCTTCTGGGCGCCCAGGTAGGGCCGCATGCCGACGAAGATGCCGCGGCGCTCGTCGGCCTCTTCAGCCGCGCGCATGTCGGCGGCGATCGGATGTCCGTACGCGGGCGAACCCTCTTCCGTCATCGCCGGCAGCATGCCGAGGTACATGCCGTGGTCGGTCACGCCCTGGAAGTCGAGCGGCCGGTCGAGCTTCATGTCGAAGCCGGCGGGGTGCTTGATCGTCCCGCCCTTGGCGAACTCGTAGGCGTCGTTCGGATCGGTCGTCGTGCCGAAGATGAAGGCGTCGAAGGAGTAGCGCGTGTGGACGTGGAGATCGCCGAAGTAGGCGTTCTTCGTGGGGTTCGGGGTGGGGCCTTCGGCCATTCCGCCGGGCGCCTCGCCGCCATCGGCGGGGTCGTCGCCCGGTGCGCAGGCGGTGATAAGGAACACGGAGAACGCGGCCACTGCCGTGACCGTCGTCAGCTTCTTCATCGGCTCTCTCCTCAAGAACGGTGTTCAGGCAGTCTACTATTGTCGTCCTGCTATCGCTGTTGGAATTCCATTGCTCCCGATCGCGAAGGGAGGCCTCGTTGTGCCGAGACTGACGGGCGGACTCGTCCTTGTGGTGGGAATGTCGGTGGCCGTGTCGCCGGCCTCGAGTGCCGAGCTGGACCCCGATCTCAGGGCCCGCGTCGACGCGCTGATCGCGGATGTCGCCGAGTCCCCGACCACCGCCTCGAACATCGCCGAGCGGATTCCGGTGCTGTGGGACTGGGCGAACGCCGCCTCTCTGCAGGGTGGATTCGTGCCCAAGAACCTGCCTCTCGTCGCGTTCTATGGCCCGTTCCCGCGGCCGGGCACGCGGCCGACGCGGGCCCAGATCGAGGCAGTGGACGACTACGTACGGCTGCTCGCCTGGCTCGACGAGGACGAGGAGGCTCTCGGCACCGTGGCGCGAACCGGGTCCGGAGCATTCGAGGCGCGCAGTTGGGCGACCATCGAGGTCGTCTACACCGTCGGATCCCTGGGCATGGCGGAAGGCGGCGGCATCGTCGTCTCGACCCAGGGCATCGGCGGCTACGGTCGGCTGCAGACGACGGATCCGGCCGGCGATCACTACGTGTCGGCCCGGGTGAGCCGGGAGGGAGTCCGCCTGGAGCAGGACACGCATCCGATCTGGGGTCCGTACGGCGGCTTCCGCGGTCCGGTCGGTTTCCCGACACTTCGGATTCGCGGCGGGAATCTCGCGCCGGGCGACACGATCACGCTGACCTACGGCGACCGGAGCGGCGGCGGCCGCGGTCTCCGGCTCGGCCAGTTCAGCAACGATCGGATTGCTCTGCCGATCCACGTCGACCCGGGCGACGGCAGGGTCTACGAAATGCCGCCGGCGACGCTCGAGGTGACGGGTGGCGCGGCGGAGCGGGTCCACGGCTTCGCGCCGTCCGTCGTCGGCACGGGTGAACGGTTCGTCATCTCGGTGCGCGCCGAGGACCGGGCGTACAACCGGGCAACGCGGGACATCCCGGGCCTGCAGGTGCTGCTCGACGGTGAACAGGTGGCCGAACTGCCGGCCGGGCAGGCGATCCACCTGGTGGAGCTCGTTGCCGGGGAGGAAGGCGTTCGCCGTTACACGTTCCGCAGTCCGGACGGCGACGTGACGGGCGCGGCCAACCCGGTGTGGGTACGGGCGGATCCGGAACTCCGGCTCTACTGGGGCGAAACCCACGGCCACTCAGGCTTCGCGGAGGGCCAGGGCACGCCGGAGGGCTACTTCTCCTTCGCCCGCGATGATGCCCGCCTCGACTTCATCACGATGAGCGAGCACGACATCTGGCTGACGGACGGCCTGTGGGAGGAGTTGAACGAGGCGGTCCGGAAGTTCCACCGTGAGGGCGAACTGCTGGTCTTCGCCGGCTACGAGTGGACGTCGCCTCGTCAGCGAGGCGGTCACCACAACGTGTTCTTCCGGAACGTCGGCATGCAGCGCGTCGGCGTCCAGGCGGCGCCGAACCTGTCCGACCTCTACCGCGGCCTGCGCGCCGAGTACGACACGGATGACGTGCTGATCATCCCGCACGCGCACCAGAACGGCGACTGGCGGCAGAACGACTTCCAGATGGAGAACCTGATCGAGATCATGTCCGGCCACGGCACGTTCGAGTGGTTCGGCAGCCGCTACCTGGAGCAGGGCTTTCGGGTCGGCTTCATCTCCGCGTCGGACGATCACCTGGGGCATCCGGGCTACTCGCCCGGCCACCAGGCCGGCAGCGCCTCCGGCCGGCGATCGAACATCTTCCAGTTCGGCGGTCTTGCCGCCGCCTGGGCGCCGGCGCGCACGACGGAAGCGGTGTTCGGCGCTCTCAAGTCCCGTCACGCCTACGCGACGACCGGCGCGCAGCGGATCGTGCTCGACGCGCGGCTGAACGGTACGCCGATGGGCAGCGAACTGGACCAGACGGACCGCCGAGTGCTCGAGGGACGGGCGATCGGCACGGGGCCGATTCGCCGGGTCGACCTGATCCGCAACGGCGAGGTCGTGGCCACCTTCGACACGCGCGGTGCAGGCGGTGCCGCGCTGCCGGAGGACCAGTTCGAGGCCCTGGTCAGCTTCTTTTCGGAGACCTGGGTCGACATCCGGGACAACCCGCGCGGTCAGCGGCCGTGGCGGGGTACGCTAACGGTGGACGGCGCGAAGCTGGTCAGCGGTCGCCTGACCGGGACGCCGCTGGTGGCGGACCGCTTCGGAGTCAACGGGAACGCGGCCAGCTTCGACTTCACGACCCGCGGCTCGCGTCGCTCCTTCGCGCTGGTGCTGGAGGGCGATCCGGCGGCGGTACGGCTCGACCTCGACGTCGCGGCCGCCGTTGAGTACGGCACGGCTCCAACCCAGGTGCGGACTCCCCAGCAGTTCGCTGCCGCGGAGTTCACGCTCGCTCTCCCGGCCGCGCCGGGCACGTCCGCCGGCGCCCGCGGCGGCAACGAGCACGTCTTCCACGAAGGCGACTACCGCGACAGCGTCCGCGTCGACTTCATCGAGGGGCTCCGCGACGACGTGACCTTCCGCTTCACCGACTTCGGTACCGAGGAGGACTGGTACTACCTCCGCGTCGAGCAGATCGACGGACATCTGGCGTGGTCGAGCCCCTGGTGGGTCGGCGGCGAGAAGCCGCGCTAGGCGTCGGAGCCGGAGCCGGAGCCGGAGCCGGCGTCGGCGGCGGGCACCCGCCGGTCCGGGGCCTGAGGGGAGGGTTCCGGCGGACGCTCGCGCTTTCGGAGTAGATGGGAGGTCTGCGCTCGCTTCGGTCGGTTGCGCTCCGGTTGTTGTCGGACTACGAGAGGCTGTTGGGCGTCGCTTACCTCCAGCCCGCCGGGACCCTCCCCTCAGGCCCGGACCGGCTGGAGGTCGTCATCTGTGTGGACCGACGGCGCTCAGGAAGTGGGTTGCCTGGCCGGACTGTTCCTGGTGGTTTCGTGGCGAGAGTGTCTACTGCCGGTGATGTGGAGCGAGGTGTCGGAGTTCGTCGGCGGTAGGGTTCAGGCGTGGGGGAGGGGACGGTCGTAGGGGAGGCGGCGGGGCTCTATGTCCATGTTCCGTTCTGTTCGGCTGTTTGTCCGTACTGTGACTTCGCGGTGGCGCGCGGCAGTGGGGCGGATCGGGAGCGGTTTGTCGGGGCCCTGGTTGAGGAGATTGATCTCATCGGGGAAGGGGAGAGGCATCGGGGTGGCGAGGCTTGGGGTTTCGGGACCAGCCGTTTCGACACGGTGTACTTCGGCGGCGGGACGCCGTCGGCGTTGAGTCTGGGGCAGCTTGGGGCGATCCGACGGCGGTTGGCCGCGGCCTTCGCGATCGACGCGGAGGCCGAATGGACGATCGAGGTGAACCCGGAGGATGCTTCGCCCGAGTCGCTGGCGGGGTGGCGCGAGCTTGGGTTCGACCGGATCAGCCTGGGGCTGCAGGCCCTGGACGATTCGGCGTTGCGGTTTCTCGGCCGGCGGCACGACGCGGCGGAGGCGCGGGCGAGCGTGGAACTGGCGCGGGAGGCGGGCTTTCGGTCGGTGTCGGTCGACCTGATCTACTCCCTGCCTGGTTTCGATGCCGACTGGTGGCTGCGGACGCTGGACGAGGCGGCGGCGCTGGGGCCGGACCACGTGTCCTGCTACGAACTGACGATCCATGACGGGACGCCGTTCGGCCGGCGGCGGGACGCGGGGAGGCTGCGGGAGACCGCCGAAGACGAGCGGGCCGCGAGCTTCGTGGCTACGCATCGGCGGCTGGCGGAGCTGGGTTACGAGGGGTACGAGGTCTCGAACTTCGCCCGGCGCGAGGCGGATCGCAGTCGGCACAACCGGAAGTACTGGCGGCATCAGCCGTACCTGGGGCTGGGACCTTCTTCGCATTCCTTTGCCGGTCGCAGCCGGTGGTGGAACGTTGCTCCGTGGCGGGAGTGGAGCGATGCGGTGGAGAGGGGCGGGTCGCCGGTGGCGGGGCGGGAGGAGCTGACGGACGGTCAACTGTTGCTGGAAGCGGTGATGATGGGACTGCGGCAGCGGTCCGGCGTCGACTGCGCGGAGCTGGAGAGGCGGTTTGGTAGCGACCCGTCGGTTGGGAACGGTGGACGAATCGAGGTCTGGGAGAAGGCGGGCTGGCTTCGGGTGGCCGGTCGCCGGCTGACGCCGACGCTCGAGGGTATGGCTAGAGCAGATCGGTTGGCGGCGGAGTGGGAGTTGCGCTAGCGGAAGACGGAGGCTTCGAGTGTCACGTCGGCGCTCTTCCACGCTTCCTGGAAGCGCTGCTGCGCATCGTTCGCCTCTTCGTCGCGCTCCTGCGCTCGCAGTGCCTCCGCGAGGCCGAACAGGGACCAGCCGTTGTGCGGGTTGTGCTCCAGGTCGCGGCGGTAGACGGCTTCTGCCTCGCTGGCCCGCCCGGCTTCGAGCAGCACGGCGCCAAGGGACTGGCGCACGGGGTAGTGGAACGACGGCGGTTCGGCGTAGCGAAAGCCGTCCTGTAGCGCCACGGCCGAGCGCATCTCGTTGATCGCCCGCGGCAACCGGCCCCGGGCCGCCTGGATCTCGCCGGCGAGCAGGTGTTCGGTCAAACGCACCAGGTCGGAGCCGGTGGCGAAGGAGATGCGCAGATCCGCGAGTTCGGAACTCCGTCGCAGCTTGGCGAGCGCCTTGAGGTGCCGCCTGGCGCCTCGCGGGTCGCCGCCGGCGGCCATGGCCAGACCCTGGGCGTAGTGCCACATCGCGGCCTGGAAGGTCTGGCCGGCCGGAGGTCGCGGCGTCTCGAGGACCTCCTGCCAGCGGCCGAATCGAACGCGGGCGAACAGAGGCGTCGCCAGGTAGTTCTGGAGGAAGGCGAGGCTGGAGGCCATCTCGGCCGGGACCTGCTCTGCCAGCGAGTCGGCGGTTTCTATCGCCAGTTCGGCGCGGCCGCCGAAGGTGGCCGATGCCCACAGGAAGTGGATGTTGTGGGGGTAGTAGGCGACCGGGTAGAGCCCCTGGGCGTTGCACTGCGCGATGTAGTCGAGATCGGCGGCGATCGCGCGCTGGTTGGACGTGACGGCGTCGTCGTAGCGGCCGACGCGGATGTAGATGTGAGCCGGCATGTGGACCAGGTGGCCGGCGGCCGGCATGAGTTTGCCGAGGGCGTCGGCGCTCGGTTCGGCGAGGTGCGGCTCCCGGGCTTCCATCAGGTGGATGTAGTAGTGGTGCGCGCCCGGGTGGTCGGGATGCGCCGCGATCACCTGTTCGAGGAGCTCCCTCGCTTCCACGGTCCCTGGCTGCGGCTTGCCGCCGCGCCAGTAGTCCCAGGGCATCATGTTCATGATCGCCGCGGCGTGCAGGGTGGCCGGCTCCGGATCGTCGGGGAACTGCTCGGCTACCTTCGCGATGGCGTCGACCCAGGCTGCGTCCATCGTGGCGCGGTCGGCGTCCTCGTCGGTGGAGTAACGGCTCGCCAGAGCGCCGATCAGGGCCTGCTCACGCTCGTTGGCGTTGTCGCTCCGGTCCCGGGCCTGCTTCAGGCTCTCCAGCGCCTGGAGCTCGCGCTCGCGCGGCATCGAGTCGTTCAGGTTGCGGCCCAGGGCCAGGGCCTTGCCCCAGTGCGGCATCGGCGCCTCCGGGTCGAGCCGCGCGGCCTCCTCGAAGGCGCGAACGGCCTCGGCGTGGTTGAAGGCGTAGACGAGACGAAGCCCCTGGTCGAAGAAGCGCTGCGCCGCGTCCGACGAGGTCGTGATGGCGTAGTGCAGGTCGCCCAGACCCTCCAGCATGGGCGCGAGCGGCGCGCCGGCGTCGTCGGCTGACGTCGCGGAGACCGCGATGGCCGGGATGGTGAACGCGACGATGACGGTGCGCAGGATGCGTCTGCTGATCCTCATGGCGGTCAGAGTAACAGCGGCGGCGGATCGGCAGTAGCATCCGCCCTCGGTGGGTGACCCATGGCGCGAATCGCAGTTCTGACCGGAGGTTCGACGCCGGAGAGAACGGTCGCCCTGGCCGGCGCGGCCAAGGTATCGGCCGCCCTGCGCGGCGGCGGCCATGAGGTCAGCGTGTTCGACACGATCGAACCAGGACCCCTGGACCGGGAACTGGAGCGGCAGCGCCTGGGCCGGGCGGTCGGCACCCGCCCGCCGTCGCTGGCCGAGTTGCGCGAACTGGAAGCGCGCGAAGACCTGCCGGCCCTGGTCGCGGGCGATCTGGGGCGCCACGACGCGGTGTTCCTCGTGCTCCACGGCCGCCAGGGCGAGGGCGGCGAAATCCAGGAGCTGCTCGAAGCGGCCGGCATCGCCTTCACTGGCAGCGATGCTCGGAGCAGCCGCCTGGCGATGGACAAGGATGAGAGCAAGCGCCGCTTCCGCGATGCCGGCATCCCAACCCCCGACTGGCTGACCTGGCCGACCCGGCAGTCTGAGATCGAAGAACTCGGCCTGCCCCTGATCGTCAAGCCGTCACGCGTGGGCTCGACGGTCGGCCTGACCCTGATGTCGGACCTGTTCGACCTCGACTCGGCGGTCGGCAAGGCCCTCACGTTCGACGATCAGGTGATCCTGGAGCAGTTCCTGCCGGGGCGGGAGTACACCGCGGGGGTGCTGGGCGGTCAGGCCCTGGGCGTCGGCGAGATCATCTCGCCGGGCAGGATCTTCGACTTCCACAGCAAGTACACGCCGGGTCGCGCTCAGGAGGTCTTCCCGGCCGAGATCGACGAGGACCTCGAGAACCGGCTCCGCGAACTCGCTCTCGCCGCTCACGAGGCCCTGGCCCTCCGCGACTTCTCCCGCGTCGACTTCCGCCTCGACGCGGCGGGCTACCCCTGTTGCCTGGAAGTCAACACCTTGCCGGGCATGACCCCCACCAGCCTCCTCCCCCAATCCGCTGCAGTCCTCGGCATCTCCTTCGAAGGCCTCTGCGACCGCATGATCCGACTGGCTCTCGCCCGCGCTCCGTAGCGGCCGGCGCTACGCTGTAGCCGACCGGGGCCGGTTCAGGACGCGGTCGAGCGCCCCGCGCAGGTCCGCCACCAGATCGTCCGCGTTCTCGATACCGATCGAGAGTCGCAGAAGCTGGTCGCTGATACCGGCCGCGGCGCGTGCTTCAGCCGTCATCGAGGCGTGGCTCATCGTGGCTGGATGGGAAATCAGGCTCTCGACGCCTCCGAGGGACTCGGCGAAGGAGAAGCACGTCAGGTGCGAGACCAAGTGGGCGACGTCGCCCAGGTCGCCTTGGAGGTCGAAGCTCGCCATGGCACCGAAGCCGTCCTGCTGCCGTCTGGCGATCTCGTGGCCGGGGTGGTCCGCCAGGCTCGGATGGTAGACGCGCTCGACGGCGGGATGCTCACGGAGCATCCCGACGACCGCCAACGCGTTCTCCTCGTGGCAACGCAGGCGACTGTGCAGCGTGCGCAGGCCGCGCAGCGTCAGGTAGCTGTCGAACGGCGCTCCGGCCACGCCCATCATGTTCGCCCACTCCTCGAAGAACTCGTGGAGTTCCTGAGTCGCCGCCACGACCGCGCCGCCGATCACGTCGCTGTGGCCGTTCAGGTACTTCGTCGTCGAGTGGATCACCACATCGGCGCCCCACTCGACGGGTCGCTGGAGCGCCGGCGACATGAACGTGTTGTCGGCGACGACCAGCGCGCCGACCCGTTTCGCGTGCCGGCAGGCGGCTTCCAGGTCGGTGATCCGGAGCAGCGGGTTGCTGGGCGTCTCGACCAGGACCAGCTTCGGCCGGGAGGCGAGAGCCGTCGCCATGGCGTCCCGGTTCGTCAGATCGACGAACTCGACTTCGAGCAGGCCGCGCTGCTGGCAGCGGTCCAGGAGCCGGAACGTGCCGCCGTAGCAGTCGTGGGCCGCGACGATTCGATCCCCAGGGTCCAGCAGTTGGCAGACGAGGGTCACCGCCGCCATGCCGGAGGCGGTGACGACCGCGCCGTGACCGCCCTCGGCATCGGCCAGCGCGGCCGCGAGGGCCGAACGCGTCGGGTTGCCGGAGCGGGTGTAGTCATAGGGGCGCTTGCCGTCCAGGCCGGCGAACGTGAAGTTGGCCGAGAGATGCAGCGGCGGAACGACGGCTCCGTGGTGTTCGTCGGTGGCGAGCGCCGCGCGGACGGCGCGGGTTGCCGGGTCGTGGTTCGAGGTCATGCGAGTCTCCGGTCGAAAGGGGTTGGGTGGTCCCGCTTGCGCGGAACGGATTCAACGCTCTCTCGAGAAGACTTCTACGGAGAGTGAACCGGAGGTGGCGTCGAGACCGCGTTGGCGCGGCTCTTGACTCATCTCTCGGCAAGCCCCGCGCAGCCACTAGGGGAGGCGGAACTCCCGTAGGAGTTGGCACCTTCCCGGGAATGCGAACTCCCGGTGGTTGCCCCGGCGTCGACGGGCCTAATCCCTCAGCCGGTCTCGATGAGTTGCCCCGACTACGGAGAACCGTGGCCGAAGCGGGCGAATGCTAACAGATCGCCGGCCGCGGTCCGGGGGACCTCGCGGAGACGGCGGTGCTATGCTGCCTGACGACCCACTGACCTGGATTCCGGCGGCGAAACGCCGTGCGGTTTTTCTTTGTTTGTTTGCCCCGTGTTTGTGCCCAGGAAGGGGCGACGGAAGGAGGCCTTGATGAGGAACTCGGTTGGTTGGATGCGCGTGGCTGGCCTCTTGGCGTTGACGCTCGCACTCTGCGCTACGGGCGCGTGGGCGCAGGCCACGGGACAGTTGAGCGGTTTCGTCACGGATGCCGAGGGCGGCGCCCTGCCGGGCGTCAGCGTGACGGTGACGAATGTCGCCACGAACCAGTCCCGGCTGGTCATGACCGGACAGGACGGCTACTTCGCGGCGCCGTTGCTGGCGCCGGGCGACTACAACGTCACGGCCGCGCTCGACGGCTTCGTCCAGTTGAGCCGGGAAGGCGTCCGCGTCACCGCGGCCGAGACCGCGCGGATCAGCATGGCGCTCTCGGTCGGTGAGTTCTCGGAGACGATGACCGTCACCGGAGAGACGCCGCTGATCGAGACCTCGAACGCCACCCTGGGTGTCGTCGTCGATGAGGCGAAGATCGTCCAGTTGCCGCTCAACGGTCGCAACTTCACTCAGTTGGGCACCCTGATTCCGGGCGTGGTCGAGCCGCCGGCCCGCCTCGGCGGGGCGCGCGGCGACGCCGACGCTGCGATCCACGGCTTCGGGGCCGTGACCGCCGGCTTCGCCGTCAACGGCGTGCGCAACCAGTCGAACAACTTCCTGCTCGACGGTGCCGCCAACAACGACACGTTCAATACCGGCTTCGTCGTGCGGCCGCCGCCGGACGCGATCGAGGAGTTCAAGATCCTGACCCACTCCTACACCGCGGAGTTCGGCCGCAACGCCGGCTCGATCGTCAACGTGGTCACGAAGTCGGGCAGCAACAGCCTGCAGGGAAGCATCTGGGAGTTCAACCGCGACGACTCGCTGGAGTCCCGGAACTACTTCTCGCCGCCCGACCAGGAAAAGCCGACGCTCGCACAGGATCAGTTCGGCGGCACGATCGGCGGCCCGATGATCACCGACCGGCTGTTCGGATTCGGCTACTACGAGGGGTTCCGCAACACGCGCGGAACGACCCAGAACATCGCCGTGATGTCCGCGGCCGAGCGGATGGGTGATTTCTCCGGCGGCGGCACGATCATCGACCCGATGACCGGCGAACCCTTCCCCGGCAACGTGATCCCGGCCGATCGGCTGAGCCCGATCTCCACCCGGCTGATCAGCGAGTTCATGCCGCTGGCGAACGTCGGCAGCCGTTACATCGTGTCGCCCGACGTCACGGATGATCGCGACCAGTTCGGTCTGCGCCTGGACTACCGGATCACCGACTCCCAGAACGTTCTGGTGCGGGCGCTCAGGAGTACCTCGGACCGCTTCGAGCCGCCGACGGTGCGGCCGATCGGCAACACCGCGGCCTCCACCCTCGAGGACTACATGGTGTCCCACACCGCGACCGTCGGCTCGAACGTGTTCAATCAGGTGCGGGTGATGTCGAGCGCCATCGACGCGGAACCGGTCGTTACCAGCGGCCTGACGAACTCCGAGTACGGCATCAACCTGCCGAACATCAACGAACTGGCGGTCGGTCTGCCGCAGTTCTCCATCTCGGGTTTCCCGAGCATGGGCGACCGGAACCAGCCGTTCGTCAAGCGGGAGAACGAGGTCGAGCAGTTCACGGAGGATCTGACCATCCTGCGTGGCCGCCACACGATCAAGGCGGGAATCGACTACCGCAACGAGAAGATGTTCATCGGCTTCATCAACCGGCCGAACGGGGACTTCCTCTTCAACGGCATCCATACCGGCAGCGCCGCGGCGGACTTCCTGCTCGGCCTGCCGTCGCTGGTCCGCACCGCGGTGCCGGGCGCCGACTCGATCAACGAGGGCGACGGTTCGCTGTACGCCGGCTACATTCAGGACGAGTTCCGCCTGTCGCCGCGGCTGACCTTGAATCTCGGTCTCCGATACGAGCTGGCCGAGCCGTTCGAGGACAGCGGCGATGCGCTGAACAGTTTCCGGCCCGGGCAGCAGTCGACGCGCTTCCCCGATGCGCCGACCGGGCTGGTGTACCCGGGAGACGCGGGAGTGCCGGCGGGAACGTACGACACGGACTCGAACAACTTCGCGCCGCGGCTTGCCATGGTCTGGGACCCCGAGGGCGACGGCCGTTCGAGCGTCCGCCTCGGTTGGGGGCTGTTCCACGACAGCCTGCCGGGTCAGGGCGATTTCTTCCAGAACTCGGTTCTGGCGCCGCCGTTCAACCCGCTGGTTCAGCTGAACGCGCCGCCCGCCGTGGTGCCGCTTGCGGACCCGCTCGTGAACCTCACGGGTGGCCCGACGAGGTTCCCGCCGGGGATCATCTTCATCGGCTGGGGCAGCGAGTTCACGACGCCCAACTATCAGCACTACAACCTGACCTACCAGCGCCAGCTCGGCCAGAACATCGGGCTCGAGGTCGGTTGGGTCGGGTCCCGCGGCCGGAACCTGCCGATCTTCATGGAGGTCAACCCGCGGGTCGTCGAGCCTGGTCAGACAACCCTCGGGCCGCGGCAGTTCCCGGCGTTCAGCCTGGTGCGGCCGACGTTCACGGTGGCGAAGTCCTGGTACGACGCATTCCAGGCCAGCGTGCGCATGCGGCCGACCCGCGGTCTCAACTTCCTCTTCTCGTACACCTACGGCGAAGCGGAAGATCACGTCTCCGGCCTCAACATCGGCGGCGAGGAGCGGCCGATCGTTCCGGTCGACCTGGCGCGCCTGAGTTCGATCGACAAGGCGCTGGAGCGTGAACGCGGCCCGGCGCTGTTCGACGTCGAGCACCGGCTCGTGCTCAGCTTCGGCTACGATCTGCCGTCGCTCGAAGGCAGCAACGGCTTCGTTCGCGGGGTGTTCGGCAACTGGCAGTTGAACGGCATCCTGCAGTACCAGACGGGTTATCCGTTCCCGATCCGGGTTCGCGGCGACGACATCCGTGGCCTGACCTCGCGGCCGGACCAGGTCTGCGACCCGAACAGCGGTGCGCCGAAGACGGTGGACAAGTGGTTCAACACGGAGTGCTTCGTGGCACGGACCCTGGCCGAGACCGCCGAGCGGCGCGGCAACGCGGGCCGCAACCCGATTCGCGGTCCGGACTTCGAACGGATCGACCTGTCGCTGATCAAGCACGTCCCGCTTGGCGGAGGCGACCGGTCGCTGCAACTCCGCGTCGAGGCGTTCAACGTCTTTGACCGGGTCAACTTCGCCCAGCCGGGCAACCGGATCGGCGACCGCGACTACGGCGTGATCACCGCGACGAACGGCGACGGCCGGATCGTCCAGCTCGGAATCAAGTACAACTTCTGAGTCGAGCCTGTCGCCCGCATCCTGAAGCCAGGGTGCGGGCGACTCGCTTCAGTCCGCCGCGACCGCCTTGCGGTGTACGAACCAGAGGTTGCGCGCGTACACGAGCACTCCGAAGCTCTGGCCTGTGATGAACACCGGGTCCTTGATCGAGATGGCGTAGCTCAGCAGGGTCAGGCCGCCGAAGAGGCTCAGGTACCAGAAGGCGGTTGGAACGACGCTTTGGCGGCGTCGCTCCGTGGCAATCCACTGGACGAGGAAGCGAGAGCCGAAGAGGGCCTGTCCTCCGAAACCTACTGCCTTCCAGATGAGATCGGGTGTGAAGGGTGGCATGGTGAGCGCTCCAGTGCTTTGACGGTTACGGAGACCGCACGCCGGCGGTACCAGGAGACGCCGAACAGATCCAGAACTCCGCGCAGGAAGCGGTCCCGGATGTTGTACTTGCTCGCACCTGCCGTGCGCGCACGGTGTCCAACCGGGATCTCAGCGTAGTTGCCGCCGTGCCGCAAGGCCAACAGGGGCAGAAAGCGGTGAAGCCCGTCGAAGGCGGGAAGGTCCTCGAGAGCGGCGGCGCGGTAGCCCTTGAGCGCGCATCCGATGTCGGTGCACGGATCGCCGAGGATGAGGCGCCTCACCCGGTTCGAGATCCAGCTCGCCAGCCGCCGCGGCGCCGTGTCCTTGCGTTTCGCCCGGACGCCCGAGACGACATCGTGGTCCTCGAGCAGACCGACGATGGCCGGAATGTCGGCCGGGTCGTTCTGGAGGTCGGCGTCCATCGTGACCACCAGGGGAGCCCGTGCGGCTCGCAGCCCGGCGAGCAGCGCCGCCGACTGGCCGGCATGGCGTTCGAGGCTCAGAGCCCCCACCCTCTCATCTCCGGCGGACAGCCTGGCAAGTTCATCGCGGCTGCCGTCGGTGCTGCGGTCGTCAACCAGGACCAGCTCGTAGTCGAGGCCGGCTGACGTCATCGCGTCGTGCGTCTCCGCCACCAGGCGTTCCAGGTTGCCCGCCTCGTTGTACACCGGGGCGACGATCGAGAGCTGCGGCGGCATGACGGTCTTCTTCGATCCTAGCCCCGCCCCGGAGTTGCTCGTGCCCGAAGGCACATTGATACCCTGCCGCCCGTGCTCCTCATCGTGCGCCACGGCGAGACCGCGTCGAACGCCTCCCGCGTCGTGCAGACGCGAGGGACGCCTCTCAACGAACGCGGCGTCGGTCAGGCGGAGCGCCTGGCGTCGCGATTGGTGGAGCACCACCGCGACCGTCCGATCGGCTGCGTTGTCGCCAGCGACCTGCGGCGGGCGGAGATGACCGCGGAGCCGGTCGCGGGAGCCCTGGGACTGCCTCTGCTCATCGAGCCCCTGCTCGCCGAGCGGAACTTCGGCGACCTGCGGGGGCGGGCCTACGCCGACATCGGCCTCGACATCATGGAACCAGGCTACGCACCGCCGGGCGGGGAGGACTGGGAGGCGTTTCACCTTCGGGTGGACGCGGCCTGGGCCCGGATCCAGCAGACGGCGGAGGCGACGGAGGGAGACAGCGTCTTCGTCACCCACGGCCTCGTCTGCTACTCGCTGGCGCTCCGTCACCTGCACCTGGGTGACGGCGTGGAGGCTCCGACCCGGTGGGGCAACACCTCGGTGACCCATGTGCAGGCTCGCGCGCCCTGGGAAGCGTCCCTGGTGAACTGCTGCGACCACCTCGATGCCGCGACCGCGGATGGCGGTCAGGTGTCCGGGATCTGACGGTTCGGTCGGCGCCCGCGATCGCCCGGTTCGGACGGGGTGCTCGGATACAGTTCTGCCCCCGGCAGTTCGGGAAGAACCCGGGCGACTTCCGGGTTGGGAGAGTCGACCGAGATGACGATGGATTCGAGCGAGAACATTCCGACCGAACAGCCCCTGGCGGCGCCTCAGTCATCCCCTGCCGGCCCTGCCGTGCCGGGTGTCAGCGAAGAGCTGCGCACGGAGATCGCCGCCCAGGCCGATCTGCTCCAGCGAGTCCGCGCCGAGGTGGCCAAGGTGATCGTCGGTCAGACCTACATGATCGATCGCTTGCTGATGGCGCTCATCGCCGACGGTCACGTCCTGGTCGAGGGCATTCCGGGCCTGGCGAAGACGACGGCGATCAAGACCCTCTCTGAAGCGGTTCACACCGGCTTTTCGCGGATCCAGTTCACGCCGGACCTGCTGCCGGCGGACCTCCTGGGAACCCAGATCTACCGGGCGGATCAACACGACTTCCAGGTCAAGCAGGGACCGATCTTCACCAACCTGCTGCTCGCCGACGAGATCAACCGGGCACCGGCCAAGGTCCAGAGCGCGTTGCTCGAGGCGATGCAGGAACGACAGGTCACACTGGGCGACCAGACCTTCGATCTGCCGGACCCGTTCCTCGTCCTCGCGACCCAGAACCCGATCGAACAGGAGGGGACGTACCCGCTGCCGGAGGCACAGGTCGACCGCTTCATGCTGAAGCTCCGCGTGGACTATCCGGACCGTCAGGAGGAGATGGAGATCATGCGCCGGATGGCCCGTCGCGAGCGGCCTGCGGTCGAGGCGGTGGTGAGCCCGGAGGACATCCGCCGCGCGCGCGATGTGGCCGACGCGATCTACCTCGACCCGAAGGTCGAGGAATACGTCGTCGACCTCGTGTTCGCGACGCGGGAGCCGGCCGGGGTCGGCCTGGAGAAGCTCGAGCCGCTGATCGAGTACGGAGCGTCGCCGCGCGCGACGATCTTCCTTGCCGCCGCGGCTCGCGTCCAGGCCCTGATGTCGGGCCGGTCCTACGTCACGCCGCAGGACGTCAAGACCGTGGCCCCGGACGTGCTCAGGCACCGGGTGCTGATCTCCTACGAGGCCGAGGCCAGGGATCTCACCTCCGACGACCTGATCCAGGAGTTCCTCAACACCGTCGACGTTCCCTGAGGCCGCCCGGGTAGACAGGGATCTGGGCGATCGATGTTCTTCTTCAGACCAGAGCGGAACGAAGCCCCGGAGCAGGAGACGGCGACGCTGTCGCCCGAGCTGCTGGCGCGGATCAAGGCGATTCAGATCCGTACCCAGCGCCTGGTGACCGATGCGCTGGCCGGGGAGTACCACAGCGCTTTCAAGGGAAGGGGCATGGAGTTCGAGCAGGTGCGCGAGTACGCACCGGGCGACGACATTCGCCACATCGACTGGAACGTGACGGCGCGGATGTCGAGCCCTTTCGTCAAGGAACACCGCGAGGAGCGCGAATTGACGGTGATGCTGATCGTCGACGTGAGTTCCTCCGGGGCGTTCGGGACCTCAGGGAAGCAGAAGCGGGAGGTCGTCGCCGAGCTGGCGGCCGTGCTCGCCTACCTCGCGATCCAGAACAACGATCGGGTGGGGATGATCATCTTCTCGGACCGGATCGAGCGGTTCATTCCGCCCAAGAAGGGACGGGCGCACGTGTGGCGGGTGATTCGGGAAGTCCTGAGCTTCCGGCCCACCGGGCGCGGTACGGACCTGGACGGCGCGCTCGAGTACCTGGGACGGGTGGTGCGGCGCCGGTCGGTGGGATTCGTCATCTCGGACTTCCTGGATTCAGGTTTCGGAGAGCGGTTGCGCGTGGCCGCGCGGCGTCACGATCTGACGGCGATCCGCGTGCTTGATCAGCGTGAGGTGAGCATGCCGCGCATGGGGCTCATCGAGCTCGAAGATGCGGAAACGGGCGAGACACTGGTCATCGACACGGCGAACCGGCGGGTCTCGGAGAGTTTCGTACGGTTGGCCAGACAGGACATGGAGCGGCGGTCGGAACAGTTCCGCCAGGCGGGGGTCGGCGAGATTCAGGTCTGGGCCGACCGGCCGTGGATCGAGCCCCTGGTGCGCTACATGAGAGCGCGCGAGCAATCGGTGCGGGTGTAGGAATGGCGCCGCGGATCATCAGAGCCACGGTCGCGCTGCCGCTTGCGGCGGCGTTGCTCGCTCTGGGCTGCGCCGCCGGTGAACCGGCCGGCGAGGCCGAAGCGAGGCCGCCCGCTGAACTGCGCGCCTCCGTGGACCGGTCCACCGCCACCACTGGCGACCTGATCACGTACACCGTTGAAGTCGAGCGCGCGCCGGAGGTCGAGGTGGCATTCGATGATCCGGGCGCGGACATCGCCGGCTTCCGCATCGTCGACCTGGGGCGGAGCCCCGCGGAGACCCTGCCTTCCGGTCGACTCGTCGAGCGAAGGTGGTACGAACTCCGGGCCGACCTCGTGGGCTCCTACGTCCTGCCGGCGCTGACCGCGACGTACAGCGAGCCGTCCGGTCCCGGCGGTGACCTGGAAGCGGGAGAGATCACCGTCGAGGTCGAGTCCGTGCTGCCGAACGACCGGAGTGAAGCGACCGACATCCGCGACATCAAGCCGCTGCGCAGAATCGACACCACCGCGTCCTGGCTGTTGTGGACGGGTGTGGCTCTGGCCGCCGCCGCGCTCGGACTGGCGGCGTGGTGGTGGCGCCGCCGCCGACCGGACGGCGTTGCGTCCGAAGCGCCTCCGACTCCGCCCTACGACCTGGCGATCCGGGAACTGGAGCGGCTGCGTCGCACGGACTTCTCCGACTTGCGGGAACTCCGCCGTTACTACTTCGCTGTTTCCTCGGTGGTCAGGGCCTACGTCGAAGGCCGCTTCGGATTGAACGCGACCGACCTGACGACCGAGGAGATCCTGGGCCGGCTGGGCGGGCTGGTGCGGCTCGATCCGTCGCAGGCGCGGCGCCTGGAGCGCTTCCTGGTCGCCACCGACCAGGTGAAGTTCGCGGCCCATCTGCCGGTGCCGGAGGAGATCGAGCGCACCTACGAGCAGGCCCTGGGCTTCGTCACGGCGACCCGGCCGATGGAGGACCCGGAGGACGGCGGGAACGCTGAACCGGCCTCCGCTGAAGCGGAGAAGGCGGCATGACGGAACAACTTGTCTTCGCCGATGCGCGCTGGCTCTGGGTGCTGCTTCCGCTGTACGTGATCTGGGCGCTCCTGTGGTGGCTCCGGCCGCGCTTGCGCCAGGTCGCGGCGAAGCGCGGCGCCGGTGGCGACAATGCGGCGGTGGCGTACTCCTCCCTCGGCCATGCCCTGCGAACGCCGCGCTCCGGCGCGCTGACGGCGCGCCGGCTGGTCTCGGCTCTGCGGCTCCTCGTCGTCGCCCTGATCCTGCTTGCCGTCATGCGCCCGCAGACCGGTCGCGCGCTGACCGAGGTGAGTACGGAGGGAATCGACATCGTGCTCGTGATCGACACCTCAGGATCGATGCGGGCACTGGACCTGGACGCGCACGAACGTTCATTGAGCCGCCGGAGGGACCGGCTCGAAGTGGCGAAGGGGGTCGTCGAGACGTTCATCGCCGCCCGGCCCAACGACCGCGTCGGCCTGGTCGTTTTCGGCGAGGAGGCCTTCACGCAGTGTCCGCTGACGCTCGACCACGGGGTCGCAGCCACGTTCCTCGAGCAACTGGAGATCGGCATGGCCGGAGATGCCACGGCGATCGGATCGGCGGTCGGAGTCGCCACCAAGCGCCTCAAGGACTCGGATGCCGAGTCGAAGGTGGCCATCCTGCTCACGGACGGGCGGAGCAACGCCGGCTCCCTGTCGCCGCTGCGTGCGGCCGAAGCGGCGGCGGCGCTCGGCGTCCGGCTCTACACGATCGGCGTCGGCACCAGGGGGCAGGCGCCCTTCGTGGTCGAGACCGGTTTCGGGCCGCGGGTCGTCTACCAGGACGTGGAGATCGACGAGGAGACGCTGCGCAGGATGGCGGACACGACAGGCGGCGCCTACTACCGGGCCGAGGACGAGGCCGGGTTGGAGCAGATCTACGAACGGATCGACGAGCTCGAGAAGACGGAGATCAGCCAGGAGTCCTACATGGAGTACGAGGAACGCTTCGCCTGGCTGGTGGCGCCGGCGGTGTTCCTGCTGCTGCTGGAGGTCGTGCTGCTCGATACCCGTCTGAGGAAGCTGCCGTGAGCGGAAGGTCCGCAACCCGCGGCACCGCAACCCGCGACATTGGTCCGGACGGCGCCGGCCTGCGCCGCCGCCGGGCGCTGCTGGCGTTGATTCCGCTTCTGCTGTTGTTAGGCGGCTGCGAGATGCGTACGGGTCGGCCGGACGCGCTCTGGCTCCTGTGGCTCGGCCCGGCGCTCCTGCTGTTCTACGTCTACGCGTTCCGCACCCGCGCGCGCCTGCTCGGTCGTTTCGCCTCTCGCGAGATGTTGCCGGAGTTGATTGCCGGCGTCAGCCGGCCGAGACGGCGTCTGAAGGCGGTCCTCGTGCTCGTCGCCGTGCTCGCGCTCGTGGCGTCGCTGGCGCAGCCGCGCTGGGGCTTCGTGTGGGAGGAGGTGCACCGGGAGGGCGTCGACATCGTGGTCGCCCTCGACGTCTCGGACTCGATGCTCGTGCTGGACGCGGAGGCGGGCGGCGAACTGAGCCGGCTCGAACGTGCCCGGCGCGAGATCGCCGATCTGCTGCAGCGGCTGGAAGGAGACCGGATCGCGCTGGTTGCCTTTGCCGGCAGCGCCTTCCTGGAACTGCCCCTGACGCTGGACTACTCGGCGGCGGCGCTGTTCCTCGAGGCGATGGAGCCGGATCTGATTCCGGTCAAGGGCACCGCGATTGGAGAGGCGCTCCGCGTTTCGCTCGAGGCCTTCGACCGGGTGGCCCAGACGGGTTCGCGCAAGTCGCGCGCGATCATCCTGATAACCGACGGCGAGGATCACCTGGGCGAGGCACAGGGCGCCGCCGAGGCCGCGGCCGAGGCGGGGGTGCGCATCTTCGCGATCGGCATCGGACGGGACGAGGGCGCGCCCATACCCAGAGAGGGCGGCGGCTTCCGTACCGACCGCCGGGGCGAGATCGTCCTGAGCCGTCTGGACGAGGCGTCGTTGCAGCGGATCGCCCTGACCACGGGCGGCCGCTATGTCCGCTCGGTGACCGGCGACGTCGACCTTGAACAGATCTACGCTCAGGGCATCAAGGCGCAGTTGGAGGACCAGGAACTCGGCTCGAGCCGGCAGCAGCGCTGGGAGGAGCGATTCCAGTGGCTGCTGGTCATCGCGCTCGCGGCGCTGATGCTCGAGCCGTTGATCGGCGAGCGTCTGGCGCGCCGTGGTGCCGGCGAGGAGGGAAGGGACCATGCCACGGCCACCTGAGCCGGTAGGCCGGCGTCGCCGCAGGGGCCCGGCTGCTGCAACCTGGCTGCCGGGGCTGGGGCTGCTTCTCCTTCCGGTCGCCGTCACGGCACAGGCTCCGAACGAGGAGCCGCCTTCCGCGGACATGAACGGCGAAGCGGGCGTGGAAACGCCTCCGGTCGAGTACGCATCGCCCTATGCGGCCTGGGACGCGGGCGCCTACGACCAGGCCCTGCGAGGGTTCGCGGACCATCAGACGGAGCGGCCGGACGACCCGGAGCTGAGTCTGAACGTCGGCGCGGCCCACTACAAGCTGAACGACTTCGAAGCGGCGGACAGCCAGTTCTACCGGGCCGCGGCCATCGGTGACGACGAGCTGCGTGCTCAGGCGCTCTACAACCTGGGCAACAGCGCCTACCGCCAGGACAAGCTCGAAGACGCGGTCGACTTCTACACGGCGTCGCTCGATGCGAATCCCGACGACGTCGACGCGAAGTTCAACCTGGAGTTCGTGCGGGAGGAGATGAGGCGGCGCCAGCAGCAGAACCAGGGCGGCGAGAACCAGCAGGAGAACGAGCAGCAGGAGCAGGAACAGGACCAGGAGGACCAGGGCGCGCAGCAGCAGTCGGAGGGGGAGCACGGTCAGGAAGAGCAACCGTCCGGTCAGGAGCAGGACCCGGGAGACCAGGGAGAGAACCAGCAGCCCCAGGGTGGCGAGGATCCGCAGGACAGCGACGGGGACGGCATCCCGGACGCCGAGGACCCGGAGACGCAGCCTGACGGACCGGAGAGCGACAGTCAGGGTCGTCCGCAGGAACCGCAGGCGGGAATGACGCCGGAGGAGGCGGAGCGCTACCTGCAGGCTCTGGAAGAGGGCCGGCCGGACCCGACCCGCCGGGGGCAGCGCGGGCGCCGAAGCCGGCTGGCGAAGGACTGGTAGCGCGATGGACACGAGCATGCACGGGCGGTCCTTCGGCTGGTTCCGGGTCGCGGCTCTGGTCGCCTGGGCTGTTCTTCTGGGCCCGGCCGGGGCGGGTTCCCAGGAGCCGGACCGGATCCAGGTCACCGTCGACCGCAATCAGGTCGCCCTCGGCGATCAGCTCTACCTGACGATCAGAATCGAAGGGTCGCCGGACGAACCGCCGGGGCTGCCCGAACTGCCGGACTTTCGAGTCCTGTCGCGTGGCGAACGGCGCGACATGCAGATCACGAACGGCCGGGTCAGCAACAGTACGTCCTACAACTATCTCCTGATTCCCACGCGGGCCGGCAGCTACGAGATCGGCCCTGCCACCGCCGTGATCGACGGTGCGGAGGTCCGGAGTCGGCCGTTCACGATTCAGGTCACCGACGCCGGGGGCCAGGACGACGAGCAGGACCGGGATCTCTTCGTCACTTCGACCGTGTCGACGGATCGACCCTGGCAGGGCCAGCAGGTGATCTACACCTGGCGCTTCTACAGTCGCGTGCCCGTGGGGCAGGGGTCGATCGAGTCGATGGACTTCGGCAGCGACGTGGTCGTGGAGGACCTCGGCGAGGTGCGGCAGTTCTCGACCTCGATCGACGGTGTCCAGTATTCGGTGAACGAGGTGCGCAAGGCGCTCTTCCCCCAGCGATCCGGCGAGGTGACACTGCCGCAGACCCAGCTTCGGGTGCAGGTGGAGGCCGAGCAGGCTCGCCGGCCGGGCCGGAGGCGGAGCATCTTCGACGAGTTCGACAGTCTGCTCGGAGCGGGTGGGCGCTGGGCGACGAAGTACCTGCTCACGGATCCGCTGACGCTCGACGTCCGGCCGCTTCCGCCGGCCCCAGCCGGCTGGAACGGTCTGGTCGGGGAGTTTGACATTCGGGCTTCGCTCAGCCGGCGCGAGCTGCAGGTGGGGCAGTCGGCCACGCTCGAAGTGCAGGTCGGCGGTAGCGGCAACGTGCAGCTACTGACCGAGCCCGACATTCCGGAACTGCCGGCGTTCAAGATCTACCCGGACCAGCCGGACGCGAGCATCGACCGCAGCGGACGCCTGCTGACCGGCCGCAAGGTGTTCCGACGGGCCCTGGTCCCGCTGGTCGCCGGCGCCCTCGACGTCCCGCCGATCGATCTCGTCTACTTCGATCCCGAGGTTGGCGACTACGTGACCCGGTCGACCGAGCGCATCGACTTCGATGTCACTCCGGCCGAGGGCGAGGAGGAGCTGATGCTCACCGAGTCGCTGGCGCCGACCACAGGCAAGGTGGCGGTGCGGATCCTCGCCGACGACATCCTGCCGGTTCGCCGGACGGCGGCCGGCATCGTCTCGGCCATGCCTCAGGGCTGGCGTTTGTGGGTCTGGTTCGTTGGCGGGGTGTTGCCCCCCTTCCTGTACGTGGCTCTCCTGGCGCACCATCGACGCGAACGCCGCTACGCCGCCGACAGGACGCTGCGCCGGCGCCACCGGGCGCTGCGCGATGCACTGTCCGTTGCGAGGAAGCTCCGCTCCGGCGCGGGGCCCGCCTCCGCGGCTGAGGCCTCCCGGATCGTGCGTCGCTACGTCGGCGACAAGCTGGGGGTCGAGGGCTCCGCCCTGACGCCGTCGGAGGCGGAGGCCGCGCTGGTCCGGGCAGGCGTGGACGGCGCTCTGGCGGCGCGTTGCCGGGGACTGCTGGAGCGACTCGAGGCCGCCCAGTACGGCCTCGCCCCGGTGGCGGGCGGCGGCGGACTGGCGGCGGAGACCGGCGCCGAAGGTCTGAGCGACCTGATCAAGGCCATCGACAGGCAGCTCCGGGGCCGCCGACCATGAAACGTGCCGACATGAGAGGAGTCGCGATTCTCGCCCTGCTTGGCGCCGCCGCGGCAATCCCGGGGTTCACACAGGACGAAGAACTGCCCGTGGTCACCGAAGCCCTGCCGGCCGAGGGAGACCCGGCGGCCCCGGAACCGGCCGAGCTCTGGGTCAATGGCAACGCGGCGTACGAGGCGGGCGACTTCGGTCGAGCCGTCGCCCTCTACGGAGAGATGCGTGAGATGGGGGTCGACAACGGCCACCTGCACTACAACCTGGGAAACGCCTACCTGCGCGCCGGCGAACTGGGCCGGTCCATCGCTTCCTATCGCCGTTCGCTGAGGCTCCTGCCGCGCGACGAAGACGCCAGCGCGAACCTGACGTTCGCTCGCCGGAGCGCGCGCGATGAGATCGCACCGCCCGAGCCGCCCGTACTCCTTCGCACCGTTCTCTTCTGGCACTACAGTCTGGCCCCGGTCGAAGTGCTGAGGACCGCGGTGCTGGTCGGTCTCGGCTTCTGGATCGTGCTCGCGCTTCGGCTCTACCGGCCGGCATCGGAGGTGCTTCGCTGGTCCGCGGTCTGCCTGCTCGCGGTCGGTCTCGCGCTGGCCGGTTCGCTCGTGGCCCACGCCGCCTTCAGCTCCCCGGTCGCTGTCGTGGTTCCGCCGGAGATCGATCTCCACGCCGCCGCCGGCGAGGGTTCGGTCGTCCGATTCCAGCTTCACGCCGGCACGGAAGTGCGCGTGATCGAGGAACGCCCCGAGTGGGTGCGTATCGAACTGCCGGAAGGGGAGCGGGGCTGGTCGATGCGGGAGTATCTGGAGATCGTCGAGTGAGCGCTACCGCCGGCCGTTCGCGGCGAACGGGCGCTGCAGGATCTCGAAGAAGGCGACCAGGAAGCGGAACGTGAGGCCCCAGACGATATGCCGTTTCGGGTCGCCGACGACGACGCCGGGAAAGCTGACTTCGGGATAGGGCGGATGGCGGTAGTCGACGACGCGCTCCGGGTCCTCGAACCAGGCCAGCGGCACCCAGAGCGTCTCGGCGACCTCGTAGTTCAGGACCAGGTCGTCACCGGTTCCGTCCCCGACTTCGTAGACGAAGGCCGCGATCCGCAGTTGTCGGCCCTGGCCGGCCCGCTGTCCGCTCTGGTCGTCGAGCCGGCCGATCAGACGGGCGCCTTCAAGCGACAGGCCCACTTCCTCGACCGTCTCGCGCTCGGCGGTGTGCCTCAGGTCGCGATCGGTTTCGTCGTGCCGGCCGCCGGGGAAGGCCATCTGCCCCGACCAGGGATCCTGCGGCTTCTTCGACCGCTCGATGAAGAGTGCTTCCGGTCCGGCTGTCGACGGGCGCAGCACCATCGCCACGCTGGCCTCGAACGCGGTCGGCGGGAGGATGGCCGGTTCGTGTGCAGCCAGCCTTCGACGGATGTCGCCGATACTCATTGCGCTGCGAGGCTCTAGGCGAACGTCGCCTTCAACCAGTCGATCAGGACCCGGTTGAACTCCTCTGGCTGCTCCTGCTGGGTCCAGTGGCCGCAGTCCCTGATCGTGTGCTTGTCGATGTTCGGTACCAGGGCCTCGATGCCGTCGGCGGAGGAGGGCGGCAGCACGACGTCGTTCTCGGCGCCGATGTAGAGGCAGGGCTGGTCGATCTTCTGGTCGACGCCCTTCATCAACTCCCAGTTGCGGTCGATGTTCCGGTACCAGTTGACGCCGCCGGTGAAGCCCGTGCGCTCGTATGTCGTCACGAAGTGGGTCAGTTCCGCCTCGGTCAGCAGCAGCTCGCCCCGCAGCGTCTCGGGTGAACCGTGCTTGATGATCTCGAGCAACTGGAACTTCCGTTCCGGAGCGTCGGCGGGGAGCTTGTTGAACTCCTCCGCGTCCCACGAGCCGCGCCGCATGAAGGTGCGGAAGGTCTTCTCGACGTCCGCTTCCAGCACCTCCTCGGCCTTCCAGGGCTCCTGGAACGCGACGACGTAGTTGTCCTCGCCACGCATCCGGCGGAGGAGTTCGATCGGCGGCGAAGGCGGTTGCGGGCCTGTCGGGGTGTTGACGCCGACTACGCCGAGCACGCGGTCCGAGTGCAGCCGGGGCATGGCCCACACCACGCCCCCACCCCAGTCGTGGCCGACGAAGACGGCCTTCTCGACACCGCGGGCGTCGAGCAGCCCGACCAGGTCGGCGCAGAGTTCGGCCATGTTGTAGGCCTCGATCGGAAGCGGCCGCTGGGTGTTGCCGTAGCCGCGCTGGTCAGGCGCCAGCACGCGGAATCCGGCCTCGGAAAGCGCCGGCAACTGGTGGCGCCAGGAGTAGGCCAGCTCCGGGAAGCCGTGGCTCAGCACGACGGGTACGCCCTCGGTCCCGGCCTCGTAAACGGCCATCCGGAGGCCGCCGTTGGTGCGGACGTAGTTCGGCTCGGGCCAGACCGGGCTGTCTTGCTCAGCCGCCGCGGCGGCGCCGGAGTTCGCGGCGAGGGCGGCGGCGCCGGCGGCTGAGCCGGCGATCAGGGTACGGCGGGTCATGGGTGCGTCGGAGTTGCTGGAGTCGTCGTGGGTCGTCATGGCGGGCATGGTAGCTGAGCACAGGTCCCCCTGGGCGCGTTGCCTGGCTTGAGGCAGCCCGCGGGTGCGCCGATTCAGGGCGCCGCGTCCGGCGGCCACGGCTTGGTGCGGATGACGCGTCCGACCTCGCCGGGTTCGGCGATCGCGCGCTGCTTCGAGAGGACTTCGTTCATCCGCTCGTGGATCTCGGGCGGGAAGGGCGTGCTGCGCCGCGTATCGAGGTCGATATGGATGCTCAGCAGCTCGTGCGTCGCGGCGACGTAGCCGTCGTCGGCGTGCAGCATGCGCATGAAGGTGTGGTACTTCTTGTCGTCGAAGCCCAGGAGTTCCGCTTCGACCACGATGGGCGCGCCCTCCGGCAGTTCTCTCAGCCAGGTGAGGTGGCTGTCGATCGAGAACGTGGAACGCCGGTTCGACCTGCGGTAGGTCCGGTCGATGCCCAGGAATGCCGTCCAGGGCCCCGTCGCGTCGTCGAACACGACCAGGTAGTAGCCGGCGTTCATGTGACCGTTGTGGTCGATCCACTCCGGCAGGACCGTGCCGGTCCAGATCTGCTGTGCGTCGGTCATTCGTACGAACCAGCGGTGCCGGAGTCTATGGCCTTGCTACGATGCCTCGCCGGTCGCGTCCGAAACCAGCAGGAGTTCAACCCATGAGAGTCGGCATTTCGCTACCCGTTCGCGAGCTGAAGGACGACCTCGGCGCGGTCAGGGCCTTCGCGCAGGCGGCGGACGAGCTCGGCTACACGCACCTGCGGGTGCCGGACCTGGTCGCGCGGCCGAAGAGCGGGCACCTGCACGAGCCTCTCGTGATGCTGGCCTACGTCGCCGCGGCGGTGGAGAGGATCGAACTCGTACCTTCGGTCATCGTCACGCCGTCCCGCCAGACGGTGCTGCTGGCGAAGCAAGTGGCCACACTCGAACGGCTGTCGGGCGGCGGCGTGCGTCTCGGCGTCGGCGTCGGCGGCAGCGAGGCGGAGTACCGGGCGCTGGGGCAGGACTTCGGCACCCGGGGCGCCCGCTGCGAGGAACAGCTCGAACTATTGCGGCGCCTCTGGACGGAACCGGAGGTCGACTTCGAGGGCCGCTGGGACATCGTCCAGGGCACGGGCATCGATCCCCTGCCGTCTCGTCCGATTCCGATCTGGATCGGCGCGCGGGGTTTGCCGGTGCCGCGGATTCGCCGGAGGATCGGCCGGCAGGCGGACGGCTGGTTCGTGCTGTGCTCGCCAGAGGACTTCGACGATCTTTCGGCCGATATTGCCGCCGCCGCCCGGGCCGCCGGCCGCGACCCGGCGGCGATCGGTTCGGAGGCCGGCGTCGCGGTCGTCGGACCACGTGAGCACGAGTGGCGGGATCGCGTTCGGGGCTGGCGGGAGAAGGGGCTGACCCATCTCTGCCTGCGCACGCTGGGCGGGGGCCTCGGCGCTGATGCCGATGCCCACATCAGGACGGCGCGGCGCGCGTTCGAACAGCTTCAGGGGCTGGTCTAACCTACCGGCCGGTCATCCAGTTCAGGGATGCGCCGGCTCTTCTGTACCTGGAGGAACTCTCCATGCCCTCCCACCCAGCGATTATCGAGTCCACTCTGCGCGAAGGCGAGCAGTTCGCCAATGCCTTCTTCGACAGTGACCAGAAGGTGGAGATCGCGCGCTTGCTGGACGCCTTCGGGGTCGAGTACCTGGAGTTGACCTCTCCCGCGGCCAGCCGCCGTAGCCGGGCCGACTGTGAACGGGTGGCGGATCTCGACCTGCGCGCCAAGGTGCTCACTCACACGCGCTGCCATCTGGATGACGCGAAGCTGGCGCTCGAGACCGGCGTCGACGGCATCGATGTCGTGTTCGGTACGTCCCGCTACCTCCGGGAGTACTCGCACGGCAAGAGCATGGACCAGGTGATCGAGACGGCGATCGAGGTCGTCCAGTACATCCGGTCGCACGATGTCGAGGTCCGCTTCAGCACCGAGGACTCCTTCCGCAGCGATCTGGACGACCTGATCCGGGCCTACCGCGCCGTGAACGCGGTGGGCGTGAACCGCGTGGGCGTCGCGGACACCGTGGGGGTGGCGAGTCCCCGTCAGGTCTACGACCTCGTGCGGCGGTTGCGCCGGGAAGTGGACTGCGACATCGAGTTCCACGGTCACAACGACACCGGCTGCGCTGTTGCGAACGCGTTCTGCGCGCTGGAAGCGGGAGCGACGCACGTCGACACGTCGGTGCTCGGAATCGGGGAGCGGAACGGCATCACGCCGCTCGGGGGGCTGGTCGCTCGCCTCTACGCCGAGGATCCCGAAGGAGTGCGCGACCGCTACGACCTGCCGCTTCTGCGCGAGATCGAGAACTACGTTGCCTCCCTGGTCAAGATCGACGTGCCGTTCAACAACTACATCACCGGCTACACGGCGTTCACTCACAAGGCGGGCATTCACGCCAAGGCGATCCTCAACGATCCGTCGACCTACGAGATTCTCGATCCGGCCGACTTCGGCCTCGACCGCTACGTCCACGTGGCCCACCGTTTGACCGGCTGGAACGCGATCAAGTCCCGTGCCGAGCAACTGCGGCTCGACCTCAGCGACCAGCAGATCAAGGAGATCACGGCTCACGTCAAGGCGTTGGCGGACGAGAAGCCGCTGAGTCTCTCGGACGTCGACACGCTGCTGCGCGAGTACCACACGACGGAGTTGGTGCCGGCCGTGGCCGGAGTAGCAGGGTGACAGAACACGGTCGGCCGGCCGACACGGCCGCCCGGACCTTCGCGCAGAAGGCGCTGGCCCGTGCCGCCGGCGAGGAGGCGGCCGCGGTCGGTCAGATCGTCGACGCGCGGCCTGGCATCGTGCTCAGCCACGACAACACGGCGCCGATCGCGGAGATCTGGCGGCAGTTCGGCCAGGAGCGGGTTTCCATCCCGGAGCGGATGGCGGTCACTCTCGACCACGCCGTGCCGGCGCCGACGGTCCGTCACGCCCGGAACCACGCGGAAGTACGGGCCTTCGTCGCCGAACAGGGCGTCGCCCACTTCTTCGAGGTCGGTCGCGGCATCTGCCACCAGGTGCTGAGCGAGGAGGCGGTCGTGCTGCCGGGCGACCTGATTCTCGGTTCCGACTCCCACACGCCGCATTTCGGCTGGCTGGGTGCGTTCGGCGCCGGCGTCGGCCGCAGCGAGATGGCCGTGATCTGGGCCACCGGCGAACTCTGGCTGCGGGTGCCTGAATCGATCCGGATCCGGCTGGAAGGCGCGCTGGGCGAGTGGGTGACGACGAAGGATGTGGCCTTGACCCTGATCGGCGATCTGGGGGCGGACGGCGCGCTCTACCGGAGCGTCGAGTTCGCGGGTCCCGGGATCGGCGGCCTGAGCCTCGACTCGCGCGCGGCGCTCGTGAACATGATGGCGGAGATGGGGGCGAAGAACGCGTACATGCCGCCGGACGACGACGTCTTCCGGTACCTGGCCGAACGGTTGCTGACGCGTCCCGGGCGTCGTGCGGGTCGGGGAGCGGAGGCCGGCGAGGCCGCGGCGGAGGTGGCGGCGCGACTCGAGGAAGGGGCGCTGTACCCGGATCCCGGTGCCGGGTACGCGGCTGAGCACCGACTGGATCTGAGCCGTGTCGAACCTCGCGTAGCTCGCCCGCATCAGGTCGACGACACGGTCGGCGTCGGCGAACTCGAGTCGGTGCGGGTCGACCAGGCGTTCATCGGCACCTGCACGAATGGCCGGATCGAGGATCTCGGCGCGGTGCATCGGGTGATGGCGGGTCGGCGTACAGCGCCGGGAACGCGGATGGTCATCGTGCCTGCCTCGAGCGAGGTCTGGAGCGAAGCGCTGTCTCGCGGCTGGGTCGCGGATCTCGCGGCGGCCGGCGCCGTTTTCGGCACGCCCGGCTGCGGCCCCTGCATGGGCAACCATCTCGGCGTGCTGGCGCCGGGCGAGGTCTGCATCTCCAGCGCGAACCGGAACTTCCAGGGCCGGATGGGAGACCGGGGCTCGGAGGTCTACCTCGCCTCACCGGCGGTCGTGGCGGCGAGCGCGGTGGCCGGCCGGATCGTCCATCCACGGGAGGTGACCGAGTGAACGGTCCGGTCGATGTCGCACGACCGTTCCGTGGCCGGGTCTTTCGCTACGGCGACCACGTGAACACGGACGTCATCTTTCCGGGCCGCTACACGTACACAAAGAGCCGGCCGGAGGAGGTCGCTCCCCACGCGCTGGAGGATCTCGATCCGACGTTCGCCGAACGAGTGCGGCCGGGCGACGTGATCGTCGCCGGCTGGAACTGGGGCTGCGGTTCGAGCCGCGAGCAGGCGGCGGTCTGCCTGCGCTACGCCGGCGTCGGCGCGGTGGTCGCGCGGAGCTTCGGGCGCATCTTCTACCGGAATGCCCTGAACAACGGCCTGCTCGCGATCGTCTGTCCGGAGGCAGTCGACGCTCTGGAGGAAGGCGGGGAGGTGGAGGTCGATCTCGAGGCGTCGGCGATCCGCCGCGGCGAGGCCGTGTTCGCGTTCTCGCCGTTCAGCCCGGCCGTGCGGTCGATGATCGCGGCCGGCGGCCTGATCGAGCAGACGAAGCGACGCCTGGCGGCCGAGTAGGCGCGCCGTGACGCCAAGCCACGACGACTCGACCGCGGCGCCGGTTCGCCTCGCCCGCATCGGTGGCGACGGCATCGGGCCAGAGGTCGTGGACGCGGCCGTGCGCGTCGTGGATGCCGTGTGCGGGGACCGGATCGAATGGGTCGAGGCCGAGATGGGCTGGCGGACCTTCGAGCGAACCGGCAGTGCCCTGCCCGACGCGACCGTCGACGTACTGGAGGGCTGCGCCGGAGCCCTGTTCGGCGCCGTCTCATCGCCCAGCCATGCGGTCGACGGCTATCGCAGCCCTATCGTCGAACTTCGCCGGCGGATGGACCTCTATGCGAACGTCCGGCCGCTCCGCGGCGGCGCCGTCGACGCCGTCGTCGTTCGCGAGAACACGGAGGGCCTCTATGCCGGCCGGGAACGCTGGGAACGGGAAAGTGAGGTGGCGATCGCCGAGCGGGTGATCAGCCGTCGGGCGACGGAGCGGATCGCGCGCTTCGCCTGCGAACTGGCACAGTCACGGGCCGCCGATCGAGGAAGACGGCCGCTGCTCACCATCGTCCACAAGGCGAACGTCCTTCGCCTGAGTGACGGCCTGTTCCGCGAGACCGCACTCGACGTCGCGGCTGGCTTCCCGGAGATCGAAGTCGAGGAACAGCTCGTCGATTCGATGGCCTACCGGATGATCCTCGAGCCGGAGCGCTACGACGTGATCGTCGCGCCCAACCTCTACGGCGACATCCTGAGCGACGCCGGCGCCGCCCTGGTCGGCGGTCTGGGCATCGTCGGCTCCGCCAACTGCGGCGAGCGCTTCTGCCTTGCCGAGCCGGTCCACGGCAGTGCCCCGGACATCGCCGGACGGGGAATCGCCAACCCGATCGCTGCCGTCTCCGCGGCTGCGCTGGTCCTGGAGCGGGTCGGTCTCGCCGAGGAAGCCGGACGGGTCGAGGAGGCTCTCGCCGAGCACCGGGCGGCCGGTCCTCGAACTCCTGACCGCGGAGGAGACGCGACGACGGAGGAGGCGATCGACGATCTGCTTCGTCGAGTCTGACGGGCGTCGACTCCTACGCCGGTCCAACTTGGTGATGGAGAGTGGCGGTCGAGGTGAGATCTGAAAGGGGTAGGCTTCGCTAGGGGAGACCGTCCAAGTGGTTGATCAGGAGAAGCTCGACGAGATCGTTCGCCGCATCGTGGAAGCGGTGGAACCCGAAAAGATCATCCTGTTCGGCTCCGAGGCTCGCGGGGACGCCTGCTCGCATAGTGACGTAGACCTGCTCGTCATCAAGGAGAGAGCGGACCATTGGGAGGTGGCGACTCGCATCTACAGGAAGCTGGTCGGCGTGCGCGCGGCGGTGGATGCTGTGGTCGTTACGCCGCAGGACGTCGAGCGCTACGGCGACAGCCACGCGCTTGTGATTGCGCCCGCGCTACGCGAGGGCAGAGTCCTCTATGCAGCCGCTTGAGCGCTTCGGCCCCCAAGATCCCCGCGAGTGGCTGAATCGGACGCGGAGCAATCTGGCGCTGGCGAAGTGGCGCGAGCCGGGCGCCTACGTTGAGAACTGCTGGAGGTTTCGATGAACGGCGGAACCCGCATCGAACGTGTACATGTCCGGGGCTTTCGCTCGCTCGCCAATGTCGAGTTGGACGATCTGCCGCGAGCCGCAGTTCTGATCGGCGCCAACGGTGCGGGGAAGTCGAATTTCATTCGCTTCTTCGAGATGCTGAGCTGGATGCTGAAGGCGCGGCGGCTGGACGAGTTCGTCCAGAAACAGGGAGGTGCCGACGACCAGTTGCACGGGGGCAACCGGACGACTCCGCGCATGGAAGCCGAGCTCTCGATTCGCACCGAGGTAGGGAAGAACGACTACCGCTTCGCGCTGAGCCATGCACACCCGGACCGACTCTTCTTCGTCGAGGAGGGTTTTCTTTTCAGCAGGGAAGATCAGCCGACTGAGGCTCGTTGGCAGTATCTCGGAACCGGCGGCCAAGAGGCAGAGATCGTCAGGGCGGCTCAGTCAGGCGCCCACCCCGGGGTCAACGTCACGACGGCTCGCGTCGTCGTCCACCTGCTGCGCGACTCTTCGGTCTACCAGTTCCACGACACCTCTGATGAGTCCAACTTCAAGAAGGGCTGGGAGGTGGACGACAACGACTACATCCGCTCCCACGGCGGCAATCTGGCGGCCGTGCTCCTTCGCCTGGAGCGGGAGGACGTTGATCGCTACGAGTTGATTTGCGAGCAGATCGGCCGGATCCTCCCCGGCTTCGACCGCTTTGAACTGGAAGAGAGCTTTGGGCGGGTGTCTCTGCGGTGGAAAGCGAAGGGCATCGACAAGACGTTCGGCGCCCACCTGACATCGGATGGATCCCTGCGCTTCTTCGCTCTGGTGACCTTGCTGAGCCTGCCGGCCGAGATGTTGCCGAGCGTGCTGCTCTTGGACGAGCCCGAACTTGGGCTTCATCCCGCTGCGATCACTCTTGTAGGCGGGATGATCAGGTCCCTCTCCGAGGAGCGACAGATAGTCGTCGCCACTCAATCGCCCCTTCTTGTCGATGCGTTCGACCTTGAGGAGATCTTCGTGCTGGAGCTGCGCGGAGGCCGAACGGAGGCCCGCAAGCTGTCCTCGGACGACTACCGGGTCTGGCTTGACGAGGACTTCACACCTGGCGAACTGTGGCAAAAGAACCTCCTCGGTGGCCGTCCGTGATCCGACTTGCAATCTCGGTGGAGGGCCGCACCGAGGAAGAGTTCGTCAGGGGTTTGCTCCAGGAGCACCTCTGGGCGGCAGGAGTGGATGTGACGCCGATTCTCGTGGGCAGTGCCAGGAATCGGTGGAAGGGCGGCAACGTCTCTGCCGCGGTGCTTGTCGGCGACATGCGGCTCCTGTCGCACAGTTTCGATGCCGTCACGTCGCTGGTCGACTTCTACGGCTTTCGGGGCAGGGAGGGCCGCACGGTGGACGAACTCGTAGCGGACTTGATCGAGGAACTGCGGGCCAAACTCGGTCCCAAGGCCCGGTTCGACCGCGTGATCCCATACGTCCAACTGCACGAGTTCGAGGGGCTGTTGTTCTCGCGGCCAGAGGCGTTCGAGTCCGTTCCCGACGCGCGGGAATCCTCCGTTGCAGAGCTTCGCAGCGTGCGCGCCGGGTTCGCTTCGCCGGAACTCATCAACGACGGCAAGCACACGGCGCCGAGCAAGCGGATCCAGAGAGCACTGCCTCGCTATCGGAAGGAAGTTCATGGCCCGCGCTTGGCGACCAGAATCGGGCTGGCCGCCATTCGACGGGAGTGCAAGCGCTTCGACTCGTGGCTTGCGCGCCTGGAGGCACTGGGCGGTTCGTAGAGCTTGGCGCGGAGGTCTGCGTCACGGAGCCGGCCTGCGGTTGGGTACTATCCGGTGTCGCTAACAGCCACAAACAGCATGGAGAGCAGCGTTTGACTAACGTGCGGCGCGTCTGCGAAACGATCGAGAAGGTCCGCGGGCATCTTGAGGGGAACCAGATACGAGTCGAAGCAGACGTTCGGTCCTACGTCCTGTCGCCGCTGCTTCGGGACCTGGGCTGGGATCCCGAAGATCCGGGAAGCGTCAAGCGGGAGTATCCGGTCACTGGCGGGAAGAACTACTTCTTCGACTACGCACTCTTGGCCGGGGACGGAGCGGTCGCGTTCGTCATCGAGGCGAAGGCCCCGGGCAAGTTGGACGCTGACGCCAGGGATCAGCTCCTGTTGTACGCGATGAAGACGAAGACCCACCTTGGGCTGACGACCGACGGTGTTATCTGGGCCTTCTATCTGCCGTTGGGCGGCGGAAGCTCGGAAGAACGGCTCGTGCGCACGGTCAATCTCGCCACCGACAGCGCTGAGAACGCGGGCAACTTCCTCTTGCGCTATCTGGCCCGTGGCCGCGTGTTGTCGGGTCGAGCCCTCGCGGCAGCGTCCGGAGATCTGGCGAGTCTTGCCATCCACCGTGTCGTCGAGGCTGGATGGGCCGATCTGCTGGCCGGGTCGAACGACAAGCTCGCCAGGACGATAGCGGCTGCAGCCAGGGCTGCGGCGACCCGGAAGGGTGCCAAGGCGCCCACCGGTCGTGCACTGAACGACGAAGTCAGGGCTTTCATCCAGCACGGATTCCGTTTCCCAGACATGGCTCGGGTTGGGGGTATCGACGCGCCGGATGGACAATCTCAGAACCTCGAAGCGCGTCCGCCTGCCCGACGTCGTCGCCGGTCGCCGGCTCCGCCCAAGGCCGGGCGAGGAGTCTCCTGGACGTTCCGGGACGAGACGCGAACGGTGAGGAACCACACGGAGGTCTACGTGGCCGCTATAGGTCGCCTCTACGAACTCCGTCGGAGCGCGGACTTCTACCAGCGGCTGCAAGAGAAGATCCGGGGCCGCAAGCGAACGCAGATCGCCCGGACCGCGGAGGGGACGGGAGTTCCGGCCAAGCACGTTCGCCCCCTTCCCGGTGGCTGGCACATCAGCACTAATCTCTCGACCGCCGACAAGCTGCGCAACCTGGAACGCGCCTGCGACGTGGCCGGCGTCGCCTACGGCTCGGAACTCGCGGTCCATGAAGTCCGCAAGTGACTCGGGCTGATTCGGGAGGTCGTGTACCAGGGCCTCGGTCGGGCCGAGGTGCTGATCTCCGCTACGTGCGTCGTGCGTTCAAGGGACCGACACTAGCCGGCCGTGAAGTCCGCCCAGACTCCGGCGTGATCCGACAGGGGCCCGTCGGGGGTTCGCCGGGGGAAGATGCCGACGGTTCGTTCGGCGCCATTGCGGATTTCGGTGCGGGCGAGAACCAAGTCCGGAGTGTGAGCGATGTGGTCGATGAGTTGGTCCCTGTCGCCGGCTTTCGGACCCTCCCGGTCCAGGTCAAGCGTGGCTTCCCACAGGTGTGTGCCCCTACCTGGCGGGCCTGCGCCGTGGCCGTCGCCAGCTTTCCACGGCAACTTGCCGCGGGTCGAGATGCACAGCCCTTGGAGTGTCTGGCATAGCGCAGCGGACGGCTTTCTCGGCGGCCAGGCGCCAGCTCTTGGGATCCACTGATTGAAGTCGCCCAGGACGATCGTCTTCGTACTGGCGGTGGCGTAGGGGGTTCGCTTGAAGGCACAGAGCCAGTCCTCGTGAACCTTCCACGGTGGTCGGTCCTTGCAGCCGGTCGCCACACAGGCGAAGTGCCAGGGAATGCAGACGCCCGCTACCGTCAGGCGGCCGATGGGCGTCTCGGTAGTCCCAGGGACGAATCCGCCCGTCGGCATCTCCAGGCCGCACTCGACATCTCTCCAAGGTGCCTTGCTCCAGAGCAGCACGTTCCTTTGGCCTTCCTCGAGGGGGTGACACGGGTCGTCGCCGCCTTCGATCGTGTACCCGCCGTCCGGGAAGATGTCCAGATGGCCCTCGGTGACGCAGAGAACGTCGCAGCCGGGGGCGGCAAGAATCGGACGTACTCGTTTCCCTCGAACTGAACTGGGTTTGGCCAACTCGGTGTTCCAGGTTCCGACTCGGACTTTCCCGGTCGTAGCTGACGCGTCTGCCATGGCTTGGCACCCTTCTCCGCCGGCGAGGTTCCCGACCGTCCGCCGGCCGGGCCCTACCGCTGGAACCAGAACGGCTTCCGCTGCAGCTTCTCGCCGGCGATCTCGTTCATCGACAGGGCGTCGAAGATGCGGCCGCCGACCATGACGTAGCGGACGAGCTCGGAGTTACGCAGGTTCTCGAGCGGGTTCTCGTCGAGGACGATCAGGTCGGCCAGCTTTCCGGCCTCGAGGGAGCCGAGGTCGGCTTCCATGCCGATGTAGCGGGCGCCGTTGATCGTGCCGGCGATCAGCGCCCGGTGCGGGCTCATCCCGCCCTGCTCGAACATCCACATCTCCCAGTGGGCGGCGAGACCCTCGCGCTGGCCGTGGGCGCCGAGCATGATCTGCACGCCGGCCTGGTCGAGGGCGTTGGTGACTCGCGCGGCAAGGATGTGGTTGTACTCGCCTTCCGGCGCCTTCTGGCGGCGGCGGGAACGGGCGTCGATCACCTCCTGCGGCACGTAGTTCAGCAGCCGCTCGTTGGCCCAGACGTCCGTGTGCTCGTACCAGTAGGCCTCGCCCTGGATGCCGCCGAAGGCGACGCCGAGCGTCGGCGTGTTGCCGACGCGGCTGTTGCCCCAGAACTGGATCACGTCGTCGTAGATCGCGCCCACGGAGAGCGAGTGCTCGATGCCGGTGTGGCCGTCGGCGACCATCGTCATGTTGTGCTGGAAAAGCGCGCCGCCCTCGTTGACCACGAGCATGCCGAGGTCGCGGGCGGCGGCGACGATCTTCTGGCGCTGGTCGCGCCGGGGCTGGTTGTAGCTTTTCACGCTGATCGCGCCGGCCTTCTGCAGGCGGCGCACGTGCTGGACCGCGTCATCCGGCGTCTCGACGATCGCGCGGAAGGCGCCGAGGGCGCCGTAGAGGATCGTGCCGGTGGCGAACAGCCGCGGCCCGACGATCTCGCCGGCCTGTTGCATTTCGCTGGCCGCGAAGAAGGTGCTGGTGTCGGTCGAGGGGTCGTGGGCCGTCGTCACGCCGAAGGCGAGCGTCGCGTAGAGCTCGGAGTTCTGCTGCGGAATGATCTCCTGGCTGCCCTGCGGACCGTGCCAGTGGACGTCGACCAGACCGGGCATGACGGTCATGCCGGCGGCGTCAATCACCGTCGCGTCGGCCGGCACGTCGACCTGGCGTGACGGGCCGACGGCCTCGATCCGGTCGCCGTCGACGACGACCGTGCCGCGGCGGATGATCTTCAGGTTGTCCTGGCCTGCCATCGTGATCAGCCGCGCGTTCGTGATCGCGATCCGGCCCTCGGGACGGTGGGCGGTGACGTCGAAGCCGAGGTCGAGGCCGCTCGCGGGCTCTTCGACTACGTCGTCGTCTCCGTCCTCGGCCTCGTCGCCTGCCGGCGCGAAGGCGTCCCCGAGCCGGCGCTCGAACAGCTCGGGCCCCAGGGACCAGTACAGGGTCGAGCTGTCGCCCGAGAAGTGGAGGTAGGCGCCGTCGTCGGTCGAGACGTTTCTGACCGGCAGGCCGGGTGTCCGTGGCCCAACCTTGATCGCCTTCGAAGCCGGGGTGAACGGCACGACGTGGGCGTCGAAGCGCTCCGCGAAGGCCAGCCAGCGGCCGTCGGGGGAGACCCGCATCTCGGTGGCGACCTTGCTGCCGGCGTGGTCGCGGGTCTTCGCGTCGCCACTGCTTACGAGCGGCACGCTGCGGAGCACCCGCCGGTCCCATCTCTCGGTGACGGTGAAGTAGACGCGATCCGCGTCGCCGCCGAAGTGCGGGCCGGCGCCGGCGCGGGCGAAGCGCACGGGAACGCCTCCACCGGCGGCGTCGATCCGGTAGAGCCCCGGGTCTTTCGACCACAACGGACTCAGGATACCGCCGCTCCGGCTCTTGCGGTAGACGACGGTCGCTCCGTCGGGCGAGAAGGCGGGTTCGAGGTAGAGGCCGGGATCCGGCGTGATCGTCCGCCCTTCGCCACCGGCGGCCGGCGCGATGCGCACCGCGCCCAGGTCCTCGTCGTGCCAGCTCACGTAGACGATCTGTTGCCCGTCGCGCGACCAGGACGGGTAGAACTCGTAGTGGTCGTCCTGGGCGGTCAGTCGCCGCGCTTCGCCGACCTCGCCGGTTTCGGGGTCCCGGCCGCGGGTCCATAGCCGCCCGAGGGTCTGGAAGACGACCTGATCGCCGGCGGGGGAGACCTGGATCCAGCGGAGCATCTTCGTCCGGAAGGTGTCCGGCGCCGCCTCGAAGTCGAAGGCGAGAGCCTCCTTCATCCGGTGCATGGCGCGCACGCGGAACGGGATCCCGCTGACCTCGCGAGTCTCGATGTCGATCCGGTGGAGGCCGCCGCGCGCCCAGAAGACGACGGAGCGGCTGTCCGGCGTCCAGGCCATGCCCGGATAGACGCCGTGGACCGCCCAGATCTCCTGCATGTCGCGGTCGAGCGCGTCATGGATCGGAATGTTCTCGCCGCTTCTGAGATCGTGCAGGAAGAGGTGGCTCTGGAAGCGGATCCGGCGCACGAAGGCGAGGTACCTGCCGTCGGGTGACGGAGTCGGGCGGACGGCGCCGCCGGGCCCCGAGATCACGGTCTCGATCTCCCCGGTCTCGCGGTCGATGCGGCGGATCGAGTAGATGCCCGTGGCCGCGTTCCGGCCGTACTCGTAGACGCCGCCCGGCGTCGTGTCCTGGCTGAAGTAGACGTAGCGCCCGTCCGGCGAGAAGGCCGGCTCGCCGAGGTCCTTCTGCTCGTTCGGTTTCTCGTTCAACTGGAGGCCCGAACCCTCGCCACTGGCGTGGTAGAGCCAGATCTCCCCGCTGCCGATCGAACGGGTCGACACGAAGTGCTTGCGCGCCGCGATGAAGCGGCCGTCCGGGCTCCAGACCGGGTTGTTGACGAGGCGAAAGTCCTCGCGGCTGAGCTGCTTCGGTTCGCCGCCGCTTGCCGGGATCGTCCAGACGTTGTCGCCGCCGCTCCGGTCGCTGATGAAGGCGATCCGGCTGCCGTCCGGGCTGAAGCGCGGCATCATGTCCCACGCCATCCCGTTCGTCAGCGCCTCCGCGTCGCCACCGCCGATCGGCAGCAGGTAGAGGTCGCCCAGCAGATCGAAGACGATCCGCTCGCCGTCCGGCGACACGTCGAGGCCCATCCAGGTGCCCTCGGTCGTGTCGATCCCGACCTCGTACTCGTCCCCGGGCGGGTCGTTCACGTCCCACTCCTTCGCGTCCTCGGCAACGAGGGCCGGAACGGCGGCGAGAGCCAGGAGCAAGCCGGAGGAGAGCTGGAACGGAAGGCTGGAGCGCGGGGAAAGACGTGTCATCCCGCGAGTCTACGACCGATCGGGCGTACCCCGGCGGCGCCGGGCGCTAGGGCTGCCAGAGGTAGTTGAACTTGACGATCAGTTCGCGGCGGGCGGTCTCCCGTGCGTTGAAGGTGGGCGCATCCCAGTTGTGGTTGTAGACGACGAAGAGGTTGGCGCCAGGCTTGTAGATCCAGTTGAAACGCACGTTGATTCCGGCGAGCTGCGCCGCTTCGTTGTACTGGGCCAGCGTGTTGAGCCGCAGGTCCGGGCTGAAGGCGGCGTCGAGGCGGACGGTGTAGATCGTGGCGGTGAAGTCTCCCTGCGGCAGCGTGACGTCGTTGTAGTTCCACTGGAACTCGGTCAGCAGGTGGCGCGAGAGACGGACGTAGCTCGACAGGACGTAGCTCCGGCGGTCGCCGCCGAAGAACTCGCCGACGTTGATGTTGCCGCGCCAGGCCAGCCGCCGTCCCTGGTTGGAGAACCCCCGCAGGAAGATCGAATCGAACTCGTAGAGACCCGCGGGGATCACGATCCCCGGGCTGATCTCGAAGGGTTCGAAGAGCTGCTCGACCTCGTTGACGAATGCCAGGCGAAACCGGTCGTCGCCGGTGGTGCGCATGCCGATGGGCGCCAGGAGGAGCTTGCGGCTCTCCACCTGGCCCAGACTCTCGCGCTCGAAGTAGTCGAGTTCCGCTTCGAGCGTCACGCTGCGGACGACGCCCCGGTTGACCCGCGGTTCCCAGCGCACCCTGGGGTTGTAGCGGCGGAAGTCGCGTCGCAGGAGAAAGCCGGAGGCGGGCTGGAAGTCTGCCTGGGCCTCCATCAGATCGACGTTGGCGCGCACGGTGCGCGTCGTGTAGGCCCAGCCGGCGCCGAGAGCGCCGGTATCGTCACTCGGTCCGTCGTCCTCGCCGGCTGCCCCGAACAGGTAGAACTGGGACTGCCGGTTCGGCTTGTAGTCGACGTCGACGCCGTAGAGCCGGTTGCCTTCGCCAGCGCGCGGATCGAGTTCGGTGTAGATCATGCCGACGCTCGAACGCTCCCCGAGATCGCGCTTGAGCCGGAAGACGCTGTGTTGCGTGGCCGGGATCGCGGATCGATCGCCGGTCGCCAGGGCCTCGGTTCCCACGGTCAGCAGGCCGAGATTCCAGGCGCCGGCCCGGCCGGTGAGGCGGGCGCCGAGGTCGATCGGCACTTCCTGACCCCCGGCGAGACCGATCCGTCTCGAGAAGAAGGCCTTCATCAGCGGAGGCTGCATGCCGGGCGGAGCCGGCGTGCCGAACTCGAAGATGCCCGCGTTCTCCAGAAAGAACTCTCTCTTCTCCGGGAAGAAGAGCGAGAAGCGGGTCAGGTTGACCTGCTGCTGGTCGACCTCCACCTGCGCGAAGTCCGTGTTGTAGGTGAGATCGAGGGTCAGCGACTTCGTCAGGCCCCACTTCAGGTCGCTGCCGCCGTCGATGTCGTCGAGCGTCCCGCTTGCCGGAACGCGCGGTGTCTCCGCGGCGGAGGCCAGGACGAAGGGCTTGACGTCGAGCCGCCGCCCCGGCTTGACGCTCGAGATGCCGACGAGATCGCCGGCGAGCGAAACCCGGTGGCCGGCGTACATGCGCGTCACGGCGGACATGCCGATCTCGCGTCCGATCGGCGCCCAGTAACTCTCCTCGTTCGTCCGGCGGACGACCCGGCGAACGTTCAGCCCCCAGACGCTCTGCGCCGGATCGAAACGCAGCGTCGAGAAGGGGATCGCGACCTCGGCCTGCCAGCCCTGCGCCGTCGTGCGGGCCGAGGTGGTCCAGACGCCGTTCCACTCGATGTTCTGGTCCTTGCCTTCGTCGGTGACCAGCGAGTCCGTGCGGGCGCCGAGCGGGTTGACCTCGAAGGTGACGCTGTTGCGCTGGTCGTGGAAGGTGTCAAGGACGATGGCGAGCGAGTCGTCGTTGCCCCCGTGGTCCGAATCGCGCTGTAGTTCCCTGGCGACGATGGCCTCCGGCCGGGAGTCGAAGGCGCGGATCCCGAAGTACAGGACCGTGTCCGTGTAGACGACGGAGAACTCGGTCTGCTGGGCGGCCGGTCGATCGTCCTCCGGCTCGCGGGCGGTGAAGTCGGCGGCGACGGCCGCCTGCTCCCAGGCGGCCTCGTCGAGGACGCCGTCGACACGGATCGGCGTGTCGATGCGGAGCGCCTCGATCGTGGGCCGCGGGCTGGTGCTCGTCTGTGCGGCCGCCGCGAGAGGCGGGATGCCGAGGGAGAGAAGAAGTGCGGCCCGCAGACCCCTAGACCGACTTCGTGCGCTTGTCGGCAAGGCTGAACTCCTGGTGCCAGGTGGAGTCGCCGCCGTCGCCCTTGCGATCGACGACCACGTCGACGAGGAAGGGCTCGCCGGCGCGCGTGACCTCGATGCCGCGGCGAATCGCGGGCCTGAGATCGGCAGCCGACTCGACCGTGACGCCGTCGACGCCCTGGCTCCGGGCGAGACCGGCGAAGTCGATGTCGGGGTCGCCGAGGTGCATGCCGGTGTAGCGGTTGGCCGCCTTCATCCTGCCGTCGTAGCGGGCGTACGCGAAGCGGACGGTCTGGTAGTTCCGGTTGTTGGTAACGACGGTCAGCACCGGCACGCCGTAGCGGGCCTGGGACCAGAAACCGGCGGCGCTGTACATGACCGAGCCGTCGCCGATGTTGCAGACGACCTGGCGGTCGGGCTGGCCGAGCTTGGCGCCGGTCGCGGCGCCGATGCCCCAGCCGAGGCCGGCGCCGGAGGTGGCGAGCCAGGTCTTCTCGTCGTCCCGGTGGCCGGTGGAGAAGAACTGGTTCGAGCCGCTCAGGTTCTCGCTGACGATGATCGCGTTCGGGTCGAGCTCCGTTTCGAGGACGTGGCCGAGTTCGTCGGCGTGGATCGGGCTGTTGCCGACGTTTGCCGGGTCGAGCTGGGGCTGCCGGCGAGCGTTCTCGGGCCTCGACGAGCGGATCTTCTTGCGGCGCTCTTCGGTGGTCAGCGACTCGACCGCCTCGACGAGCGCCTCGGCGGCGAGCTTCGTGTTCGCCACGACGGCGCGGCCGAACGGCCTGTCGCCGCCGATAGCTCCCGTGTTCAGGCCGATCCAGGCGCTCCGCGAACCCTCGGCGTCGGGCGCGGCGGCGGCGGTGCCGCCGATGTCGCCGACGCCGATGCGCAGCACGAAGTCCCGGTCGCGGCTGCTGTAACCGCCGGCGTAGAGCGGGTGCATCCGCGGGAAACTGTGGAACGGCCAGTTCACGTCGGCCACGGGTATCCGCAGCAACTCGGCGAGTTCGAGCACGGCCTGCTGGGCGCCGGCCTTGCTGACTTCGTCGCCGACGTGGATGATGGGCGCTTCGGCTTCGATCAGCGTCCGCGCGACCGCCTCGATGTCCTCGTCGCGCGCCGGGATGTCGTCCGGAATGATGAAGGAGGCCCGGTCGTGGATCGCGGCGCTGACCCCCTTGGCTTCCAGGGCGTGGTTGGCCAGGGCGAGGTAGGTCGGGCCGCCGGGGGCCGTGGTCGCGACCTTGAAGGCGCGCCGGAGCATGACCGGTATGGACTCGGCATCGCGCGTTTCCCAGGACATCTTCGTGAACTGCCGGTTCACGTCCTTCTGGTCGAAGCCCGGCCTGGGCCCCAGCAGCAGGTTGTCGTCCTGCATCTCGTTGTCGAGCAGGCCGGCGGTCACGATGAGAGCCGAGCCGTCGCGGCTCGAGTTGTAGAGCTGACCGGCCGACTGCGCGGTGCCGGCGATGACGTGGACATTGACGAGAGCCGGTTCGCCGGAGGCCTTGTGGTAGCCGTCGGCCATCGCGATGACGATCCCCTCGTGCAGGCCCATGATGAGCTGCATCTTCGGCCGGTCGAGGAAGGCATCGAAGAGGCCGACCTCGAAGGACCCGGGGTTGGTGAACAGGAAGCGGACGCCGGCCGCTTCCATCTGTTCGACCATCAACTCGCCGCCGGTGCCGTTGGCCGTGTGGCCGGCCGATGCCGGGTCGGCGTTCGTCGCCGCGGCCGCCGCGTTGGCCGTGGACTCCGCGATCGTGCCGGTGAGCCCCAGCGCGGTCAGCGCCTGGATGAACCCGCGGCGCGAGAGATCGTTGCGGAGGAAGCGGTAGACCAGTTCGTTCACGGTGGGTCCTCCCGGTGTGGCGCGCCGGCACGTTTCCGGCGTTGCGGTTGCTTTCTCTGGTCGATGGAGCCTAGCAGCCGGTCGGCTGCCTTCGCGCGACAGGGAACGGCTTCGCTGCTATCATCGCGCGCCCAACGAGACCGCCCCGACGCTCTCATCACGGCGTCGCGTCGATGGAGTCCTGAATCATGCCCAGAGTCTGCCGGATCACCGGCAAGAAGCCGCTCAGCGGCCACAACATTTCCCACGCGCACAACGTCACGAACAAGTGGCAGCGGCCGAACATCCAGACCAAGCGGCTGTACGTCCCCGAACTGAGGCGGACGCTGAAGCTCAAAGTATCGACCCGCGCCCTGCGGACGATCGACAAGAAAGGGCTCCTGCCCTACCTCAAGAGCCGAGGCCTGACCGTCCGCGACGTGACCTGAGGCCCCGGGCGATTGCGGCTGGGCTGCGCGGGTTTCCGACCTCCCGCGGCGGCAACCGGCCGGGTAGCAACGGCGCCGGAACTTGACGAGCCGCGAAGTCTTGGGCAGGATGTTCCCGTTCCAACATGCGTCAGTGGTTGAACTGGCTACAACAGGAGGGAGAGTCGACCCATGAAGCGCCCCATCATTGTCTTTTCCGCCGCCGTTGCCCTGCTGGTCGCTTGCCTGGCGTTCGCCTTCGCCCAGGACGCTGCCCAGGCGCCGCTGGAGGACGCCGCCACGCCGGTAGAGCCACAGGCGAACCCCATCGCGATGACGCAGGCCCCGACAGATACCGACTGCTACAACCGCTGGCAGGAGTCCCAGTCCAGGTCGTTCTGTTCCATTTCGGACTATAGTGCGACCTCCGAGGGCAAGTGCAACCTCGACCTGAGTTGCGGGAACGGCTACGACACCGACGTCGATTGGACCGGCTGGTACAACAACGTCAAGAAACTGCACTGGTGTCACCCCAGCAACCAGGCCTACGGCTTCCTGAAGGTCGGCAGCTGCTGATCGGCGGCCTTACCCTGATCGGCGTGCCGCGCGCGGTGTGATCGGACGGCGGCGGGCTGGCGCGCCGGCCCTCCTGCTGTGGCTGGCGTTGGCGCTCCAGGCCTTCGCCCCTGTTCGAGCCAACCAGAACGTCGACGGCGAAGACCTCGCGGCGACAGACCTCACCGTCCAGGATGTCGTCGCCCTGACGCTCCGCAACAGCAGGACGCTCGCCAACGAACGCCTGCGGCGCTCCGTTGAACGGTTCGCGCTGAAGATCGCCGAGACCGAGTTCCAGCCGCGCGTCACGGCCGGCGCCTACACGGACCGCGACCTGACGGACGAGTCGGTCACCACTTCAGGGCTTGTGACGGCGCTCCGGCTCCGCGTCCCGACGGGCGGCGAACTCGGCCTCGCTTCGCGCCTCGGCTACACGGCCGACGGATCGCCCGCCGTCGCGCCCCACGCGGGCGTCCTCGATCTGACCTTCACCCAGCCCTTGTTGCGCGGCGGCGGTCTCGCCGTCGGCGGCGCGGCGCTCCGCACCGCGCGGCTGGCCGACGAGATGAACGTGCAGGCCTTCCGCGCGGTAGTCATCGACCTGACGACGAACTCGATTCGCGCCTACCGGGCCTATGCGCGGGCAAGGCAGCGCACCGGCATCGCGGAGCGTTCGCTCGATCGCGCCCTTGATCTGCTGGAGGTGAATCGCCTGCTGGTGGAGACCGGGCGCATGGCGGAACGCGACATCGTGCAGACCCAGGCCGATATCGCCCGCCGCCGCCTCGATCTCGTCGCCTCGGAAGGCAACCTCGACGCCGCCCGTCTCGCTCTGATCGACATCCTGGACATCGACGCCGCCACGCGCTTCGGACGCCTCGGCGAGTTCGACCCCGACGCACTGGAACCCGCCTCCGAGGGCCTGGGGGAAGCGGTCGAAACCGCCCTCGGGCGCCGGCCGGATTACCTGTCGGCGCTTCTTGGCGTTCGCAACGCGGAAACCCAGGCCTTGGTCGCGCGGAACGACCGCCTGTGGGATCTCTCGCTCACCCTGGGCGCGAGTCTCACCGGAGTCGGCGACTCGTTCGACGCCGCCTGGAACCAGTTGGACAGAACCGACCGCTACGTTGGACTCGATCTCACGATTCCGGTGGGCCGGCCGGCCGCGGGTCCCGCCGAACTGGCCCATCGCGAGGCGACGGCGAGCCTCGAAATGGCGAAGAACCGCCTGGTCGAACTGGAGCAGCGTATCGTCATCGATGTCACGAACTCCCTCCGGGAGGTCGCGCTGGCCAGGCAGCGGGCGGATCTGGCGGGCGAAGGCCGCCGCCTCGCCCAGGAGAAGGCCGGAATCGAGCGCGAGAAGCTGAATCTCGGCGTGTCGACGAACTTCCAGCTCGTCACCTTCGAGAACGACCTGGTGCTCGCGGAGATCGACGAGCTCGACGCGACGGTCGCCTACCTGAACGCCGTGACCGAGCTGGACCGGACCCTGGGCACGACGCTCGACCGCTGGGGCATCGCGATCGATCAGGTCGAACAGGGGCCGCCGGCCGCGAACCCCTGATGGCGACGACGGACCCAGGGCCGGCGGCGGACATACCCGGTTCGACTCACGAGGCGATCCTCGAGACGCTGGCCGGCGCCGTGATTTCGCTGGAATCCGGCGGCGTCGTGACCACCTTCAACGCGGCCGCGGCGGACATCACCGGGCTGACGCCGGAGTCGGTCATCGGGCGGACGTTCGCGGAGATCTTCCTCGCCCTCGATGGAGTCGACGCCTTCTGCGAGACGGTTCTGGACGCCGTGTACGGCGGGCCGCTGGTGCGCCGCCGCGTCGTCGACGCCACGTTCCCCGCCGGCAAGCGCACGCTCTCCATGAGCGTGTCCAAGGTAGAGCAGGGCGCCGGCGGCCAGGCGGCGGTCGCCGTCGTCTTCGACGACATTTCCGAGATCCGCGAGCTGCGCCAGAAGGAGCTGGAGCTTGCCCGCGAGGTGGAGAACCAGCACCGGGAACTGAAGGAGGCCTACCTTCGACTCGAGCACCGGAACCGGGATCTGGCGGACGCCCGGAAGCGTACGCGGTTCGCCTGGTTCGCCGGGTCGGCGGCGCTGGTTCTCCTGCTCGCGGCAGTCGCCTTCTTCGTTCTCGACTTTCGGCCGGATCCGCAGCCGGCGCGCCCGGCCGACGCTCAGGACGCACCGGCGGAGACCATCGTCCACCTGGTCGAGTCGCAGCCGCTCCGGGCCGTCGTCACGGTGAGCGGCCAACTGGCGCCCCGGCGCGAGGTCGACATCACCAGCCCGATGACGGGGAGGATCGCCGCGGTCCATGTGGCCTACGGCGCCCGGGTGGAAGCGGGCCAGCCCCTGGTGGACCTTGACGTGAGCGAGACGACGGTGCGTCGCCGGGAAGCGGAGGCCAAGTGGATCGCCGCCCGCGAGCAGTTCGACCGGGCCGAGACCTGGGACGAGAGCGTCGAAGTGTCCCGGGCGCGGCGTGACGTGACGAAGGCGGCGATCGACCTGGAGAACAGCCGCGGCCAGCTCGACGAGACGGCCTTTCTGCTGGAGCGCGGCGTGATTCCGGCCGCCGAGCACGAGGCGGCGAGCCGGGACTTCGACAACCGCCAGCTCGATCTCGAGGCCGCCGAGCAGGATCTCGCCGTCGTTCTGCGGAAGGGCGTCTCCGATGGCCAGATCGCCCGGCTGGAACTCGAGAACGCCCGCGCGCAACTCGCGGAGCTCAACGAAACGTTGCGTTTGGCGCGGTTGCGCGCGCCGATCTCCGGCGTCGTCATGCGGCCGCGCGAGGTCGCGGCAACCGAGGAACGCTCCCAGGAGCGCCTGGTGGCGGGCGCGCCCACCACCTACGGCGAGCATCTGCTGACGATCGGCGATGTCGAGGGCCTGTCCGTCATGGGCCGCGTCGACGAGCTGGATGTCGCGCAGGTCCGTGCCGGCAATCCCGTAACGATCCGCGGCGACGCCTTTCCCGACGTTACTCTGCGGGGCGCAGTCAGCCGGGTGTCGTCGGAGGCGCTGGCGCGGGACATCGGCGACGCGCCGCCCGCCTTCGAGTTCGTCGCCGTCGTCCATGACTTGACGGAAAGGCAGCGAGCGCAACTTCGTATCGGCATGTCGGTCGCGCTGGAAGTCGTCGTGCGGGACGAGGAGGATGTCCTGCTGGTCCCCATCGAAGCGGTCACGATCCAGGACGGCAGAAAGACCGTGAGGATCGCCGAGGGAGACGCAGTCAGGGAAGCGCCCGTCGTGACTGGCGTGACGACCTTCGACTCCGTCGAGATCAGGGAGGGTCTTGAGCCCGGCGATCGCATCCTGCTGCCGGCGCGATGAAGACGCCCGCCGCCTCGCCGACCGCCCTGCCTGGCGCGCCGACCGGACTGACCCTGTCGGCTGTCCGCAAGCACTACAACGTCGGTCCGGTCACGACGGAGATTCTGAAGGGGGTCGACCTCGAAGTCCGGCAGGGCGACAGCCTGGCGATCATGGGCGGCTCCGGCAGCGGCAAGTCCACGCTGATGAACATCATGGGGCTGATGGACCGCCCCAGCAGCGGGTCCTGTCTGCTCGGCGACCGCGACCTCCTGGGAATGGACGATGACGAACGCTCCGACCTGCGCAACCGGCGGATGGGCTTCGTCTTCCAGGCCTTCCACCTGCTCGGGCACCTGAGCGCATGGGGGAACGTCGCGCTACCGCTCGTCTACCGTGGAGTCAGCGTCCCCGAGTCGCGACGGCTCGCGGTGGAGATGCTGGAACGGGTCGAGATGGGCGATCGCGTCGACCACCGCCCGAGTCAGTTGTCCGGCGGTCAGCAGCAGAGGGTCGGCATCGCCCGGGCCCTCGTCGGCCGGCCGGCGATCGTCTTCGCCGACGAACCCACCGCGGCGCTCGACCGGGACACCGGGCACGAGATCATGGACCAACTGCTCCGGCTGAACTCCGAGGAGGGGATCACCCTCGTCATCGTGACCCATGATCGCGGCGTCGCCCGGCAGTGCTCCCGACTCGTTCGCCTGGTGGACGGCGTGATCGAGGAGAGTGACCGGGAGCGGGCCGGGCGCCTCGGAGGCACATCCGGATGACCATGCCGGCAAGCGCCCAACTGCGGGAGGCGGCGTCGAGGCTCCTCGCCACGCCGCAACGCAGTCTGCTGACGCTCACGGGCATCGCCATCGGCGCCGGCGCCGTCATCGCCCTGGTCACCGTCGGCGTAATCGCCAGGAACGAGGCGACGGAGCAGTTCCGGGCGTTGGGAACCGACGTCCTCTCGGTGTACGCCTTCCTGCTCGAGTCGAACGCGGCCGGAGCGCGCAAGACCGGCCTCGCCGAGTCCGACGCAGCCGATCTCGCCCGGCTGCCATCGATCAGCCGCGCGGCGCCCTACGCGATCCGGCAAGGAGAACTGCGCCTGGGGGGCCAGGGCAACCGGCCGGTGACTGTCGTCGGCGCCACGCGGCAGCTCGCCCGCGTCCACAACCTGGATCTCGAGGTCGGCCGGTTCCTCTCGCCTCTCGACGGCTACCGGCCGTTCGCCGTGATCGGCGCCGACGTAGCCGGCGCGCTGCGGAGCGACGGCCAGGAACCCGTGCCCGGCGCGACGGTCAGGATGGATGACACGCTCTACACGATCATCGGCGTGCTCTGCCCGGACCCTCGCGGGCGAGAGGCCATACGCCCCGACGAAACGATCTTCGTGCCCCTCGGGTACATGACAAGGAAGTCGGCCTTGAGGAACCTGACGAGCATCACGCTGCGGATGGCGCCCGAGGTCCACTATTTGACGGCGAGCGCCGCGGTGACGGAACATCTCCGGCGCCTGGAGCCGAGACTCGTCGTGCGGGTGGACAGCCCGGTCCAGATCATCGAGCAGAGGGAAGCGCAGATGCGCCTGTTCGCGCTCCTGCTCGGAACGGTCGGCGGCATTTCCCTCGTGCTCGGCGGGGTGGGCCTGATGAACGCGATGCTCGGGGCGGTGAGGGAGCAACGGACGGAGATTGGCATTCGACGCGCGTTCGGCGCCCGCCAGAGCGACATTCGCCGCCAGTACCTGACCCAGAGCGGCCTGCTTTGCCTGCTCGGAGGCCTCGTTGGAACCGTGCTCGCCTTGACAACGACCCTGCTGATCAGCTCCTTCGCGGGCTGGACCTGGCAACTGTCCGGCATGAGCATCGCCCTTGGGCTCGGCACGGCCGGCGCGGTCGGTATGGGTTTCGGCTTCTACCCCGCCAGACACGCGGCTCGACTCGATCCGATCGAGGTGCTCCGCGACGGTTGAGGAGCGCCGCGGGCGGCGCGATGGACGGCCCCGGGCGCCCGCGGGCGCTACGAACCCTGATCGGAGTCGGTCTCCCGACCGGACTCGGGCGCCTCGCTCGTGGCGCCTTCATCGGGCTGATGGGCGCCCAGGTACTCCGGCAGCTTGATGCCGACGTTCTTCGTCAGCTCGTGCAGCGGCGGCAGCGAACCGACCAGGCCGGAGACGAAGTCCGCGGTGGCCGTCTTGCCGTTCTCGCCGCGGCCCGAGTCCCAGACGGTCACGTTGTCGATCTTGAGGTTGGCGATCGCCTTGGCCTGCTCCTCGACCAGCTTCGGTAGCTGTTCCGTGGCCAGCAGAAGCGCCGCGTTGTCGGCGCCGCCGATCGCGTCGACGATCTGGTCGAAGCCCTCGGCCTTCTTCTTGAGCACCGCCTCGATGCCGGCCGCTTCGGCTTCCTGGAGCCGCTGGATGCGGTCGGCGTCGGCGTCGGTCAGGGACCGGATGCCGTCCGCCTCGCCGCGCTTGAGGCGACGGTTGCGCTCGGCCTCGGCCTCGGCGAGCGTGGCGATCTCCTCCTTCTTGATCTCGGCGGGGACGACGACGTCCGCCCGCTGGGTCGCCTGCTCGCGGCTGGCGCGCGCGACCTCGGACTCCTGCTGCGCCGCGTAGGCTTCCTGGAGCGCCTGGGCGGCCTTGACCTTCTCGGCGGCGGAGGCGTCGCGCTCGGCCTCGGCCTCTTCCTTTCGCCGGCTGGAGTCGGACTGGGCCACGCGCACGGCGGATTCGTTCTCGCCCTCCTGAGCCGTCGCCCTGGCCTCGGCCACCTGGATGCGCCGGTCGCGCTCGGCGGCCGCGGCGCCGACCTCGCCGTCGCGCTCCTGCTCGGCAACCTTGACCTTCGCCTCGTTGATTGCCCGCGCCGCGGCCTCCTTGCCGAGCGCGTCGATGTAGCCGGACTCGTCCGTGATGTCCTGGATGTTCACGTTGATCAGCCGCAGGCCGACCTTCTTCAACTCGACCTCGACGCCGTTCGAGATGTTCTCGATCAGCTTGTCGCGGTCGGCGTTGATCTCCTCGATCGGCATCGTCGCCAGGACGACGCGCATCTGACCGAAGATGATGTCGCGGGCGAGCGCGGAGACGCGCTCCATCTGCATGCCGAGCAGGCGTTCGGCGGCGTTCTCCATCACCCCGGACTCGGTCGAGATGCCGACGGTGAACGTCGACGGGCAGTTGACGCGGATGTTCTGTTTCGAGAGGGCTCCAGTCAGGTTGATGTCCATCGTCATCGGTTCGAGATCGAGGAACTGGTGGGCCTGAAGGATCGGGATGATGAAGGCGGCGCCGCCGTGGTAGCACTTCGCCGAACCGGCGCCGCCGATCTTGCCGTAGACCACGAGGATGCGATCCGAGGGACAACGGCGGTAGCGGCTCGAGAGCGAGAAGATGAGGATGAGGACCGCCGCCAGGGCGGACAGGATGAGGATGATCAGGTCCACGTATGGATTCTCCTAACTGCTACTTGGTTTCTTTCGCGTCGCCGGCTTCCGCGTCCAGGGGAGCGACGAGCAGGGTGTTGGAATCGAGAGTGTCGACCACGCGGATGCGGGTGAGAGTCGGCAGGCCCTGGTCGTGCCGCGTCATCGCGGCGACCGTACGCAGCCGGCCCTGGACCAGGACTTCGACCTGCCCCGGCTTCTTGAGGCTGCCGCCGATCGGCGCGTACACCTTGCCGGCGACGCCGACCGCGTTCCGGTAGTCGATCGTGCCGCTGTGGCGCAGGCCCATCATCACGCGGATGATCAGAAACAGGATGCCGGCGAAGAGGAGGCCGACGATGGTGCCGCCGATCGAGGCGGCCAGCGTCGAGTAGCCGGCGCGGATCATCACGACGCCCGTCCAGCCGAAGCCGGCCAGGAAGCCGCTCACGGTGCGGAGCGAGAGCAGCGAAGTGCCTTCGCCGTCGGCGGCGTCGAACAGATCGTCGAGTCCGAAGACGGCGAGGATCACCTGAACGAGCAGCGCCAGTGCCGAGACGATCCCCAGCGTGTAGAAGACCCGGTATGCCCCCTCCAGAGAGCCCCACCAGTCGCTGACTGCCTCCATCGCTCCTCCCTAGTCCTTGTACGTTGATTCGGGCCTGGCTGTTCTCCGTCCTAGGCGGCCTCGCGGGCACGCTTCATGCCCCGAGCCTCGTCGACTCGCAGCAACAGCAGGCCGCCGACCAGGAAGAAAGCGAGGACGATCGAGACGCCGGCCCGCTGCCCGTAGCCGGCAGTGATCAGCCCGAGCAGGAGCGGCCCGAGGAAGGCGGTCGCCTTGCCGGAGAAGGCGAAGAAGCCGAAGAACTCCGACTCGTAGCGCTGGGGTGCGAATCGGGCCATCAGCGACCGGCTCGCGGATTGGACGGGGCCGATGAACAGGCCGGAAATCAGGACCGCGATCCAGAACACGGCCTTGCTCGTTGCGACGACCGCCACGAAGGTGCACACGAACAGGCCGACCAGGCTCCAGAGCACCGTCGCCCGGCCCCCGAGGCGGTCGTCCAGGAGGCCGAACAGGAAGGCGCCCAGTCCGCCGGTGACGTTCAGCGAGATCGCGAAGAGGATGACTTCGCCCGTGTCCATGCCGAACGTCCCCGCGGCGTAGACGCCTCCGAAGGCCATCATGGTGATCAGGCCGTCGTTGTAGACCAGTCGAGCGAGCAGGAAGCGAACGATGTCCTTGAACTCCCGGATGCGGCCGAACGTGCGTGCCAGATCGCGGAACGCCCTACCGATGGAAGCCGCCGTACCGGAGGTTGAGGCGCTTCGGGCACCCCTCTGGTCCCGCACCAGTAGCAGCATCGGCAGACTGAAGAGCAGGAACCACCCGGCGACGAGGAGGTTCGTGGCGCGGACGTTGAAGCCGTCCTCGGTGCTCAACGACACCCAGGGTTGGGCGTCGCCGAGCCCGACCAGTCCGAGCAGCGCCAGTACCAGGCTGACGAGGCCGCCCGCATAGCCGATGCCCCAGCCGATTCCGGAGATGCGGCCGATCGTCGCCGGGGTCGATACCTGTGGCAGGAAGGCGTTGTAGAACACCATGCCGACCTCGAAGCCGATGTTCGCAACGACGAACAGGGCGAGAGCCGCCAGCACGGCGTTGGCGCTCCCCGGAACGACGAAGGTGAGCCAGGCGGTCGCTCCGACCGAGATCAAGGTGGCCGCGGTGAGGAAGCGGCGGCGGAGACCCGAACGGTCGGCCATCGCGCCCAGGACCGGCGAGACCAGCGCGATGATCAGGGAGCTGGTCGTGACGCCGCGCGACCAGAGGACGGTGCCCCGGTCCGCGTTCTCGGCGAAGGTCTGCGTGAAGAAGGTGGCGTAGACGAACGTCACCACCAGGGTGGTGAAGGCGGAGTTGCCCCAGTCGTAGAGACACCAGGACGCCACCGCCCGGCGGCGGTCGGAGGTCTCTCCTGCGCTGCCGCCGTTCTGTTTCAGAACCGTTCGTCCTCCCACCACGGGAAGTAGGGGGGCATGTCGGAACTGACCTTCATCGGGAACTCGGCCGGGCGCTTCTCGAGGAAGGATGTGACGCCCTCCCTGGCGTCGGCGCTCCGGCCGCGGGTGTAGATGCCCTTGGACTCGACACGGTGCGCAGCCATGGGCGACTCGGCGTCGAGGGCCTTCCACAGCATGTGCCGCGTGATCGCGACCGACACGGGCGAGGTGTTGGCCGCGATCTCGCTCGCCAGCTCACGGGCGGCGGGGAGCAGCTCGTCCGGCGGCAGGACGCGACTGACGAGTCCCGCCTCGAACGCTTCCGAGGCCGGGAAGACGCGGCCGGTCAGCGTCCACTCGGAGGCCCGGCCCATGCCGACGAGCCGGGGCAGGAAGTAGCTGCTGCAGGCTTCCGGCACCATGCCCCGGCGGACGAAGACGAAACCCATCCTCGCCTCCGTCGAGGCCAGGCGAACGTCCATCGGCAGGGTCATCGTGATGCCGACGCCGACCGCCGGGCCGTTGATCGCGGCGATGATCGGTTTGCGGAGGTCGTAGATTCGCAGCGACAGGACGCCGCCGCCGTCCCGGTAGTCGTCGAGGTCGGCGCTGGAACGGGCGAAGGTGTCGCCGCCGGAAGACAGATCGGCGCCGGCGCAGAATCCTCGCCCTTCGCCGGTGATGATGACCGCGCGGACGTCGTCGTCCGCGTCGGCGCGGTCGAAGGCGTCCATCATCTCCGCCATCATCTGGCCGTTGAAGGCGTTGAGACGCTCGGGCCGGTTCAGCGTGATCGTGAGGACGCCGTCCTCGAGTTCGTGGCGGATCGCGTGGTCGTGGGGTTCGGAAGCCATCTCGTTCTTCAGCCTCTTGCGTCTGTTGTTCAGTGTCTGGCGGCGCTTGATCTTCAGGGTCTGGCGGCGCCGCCGTCTGACGGGGCTACGCCGGGCACGGGGAAGCGCAGGCAGAAGCGCTCGATGTCCTGGCGCATGGCGTCGAGCCGCTCCTCGTCGCGGTGGCGCCGCAGGGCGTCCATGATCCACTCGGCGAGCAGCTTCATCTCCGCTTCTTCCATGCCGCGGGTGGTGGCCGCCGGGCTGCCGAGGCGGATGCCGCTGGGCCGCAGCGGCGGCAGGGGATCGTCGGGGATCAACTGCTTGTTGACCGTGATCGAGACCTTGTCCAGGGTCTCCTCGGCGATCCGGCCGTCGATACCGAAGCTCTTCTGGGTGTCGAGCACCATCATGTGATTCTCGGTGCCGCCGGTGACCAGGTCGGCGCCGCGGCTCATCAACTCGTCCGCCAGTACCTTCGCGTTGGACAGGACCTGCCGCGCGTAGACGGCGAACTCGGGCTCGAGCGCCTTGCCCAGTGTGATCGCGAGCGCCGCGACCGCGTTCATGTGGGGACCGCCCTGGAGGCCGGGGAAGACCGCCTTGTCGATCTTCCGGCGGTGCTCCGCGCGGGAGAGGATGAGCCCGCTGCGGGGACCGCGCAGGGTCTTGTGGCCGGTCGTCGTCATTACGTCGAAGCCGTGGTCGAGCGGGTTCGCCATGGCATTGCCCGCGATCAGGCCGCCGATGTGGGACACGTCGGCCATCGTCAACGCCCCCACGTCGTCGGCGACCCGCTTGAACTCGCGGTAGTCGTAGTCCCGCGGGTAGGACGAGTAGCCGCAGAGGATCATCTTCGGCCGGTGCTCGCGGGCCTGGGCGAGCAGGGCGTCGAAGTCGATCGCGCCCTTGTTGGCCGGGTCCGTCCGGTAGCGGATGAAGTTGAAGACACGGCCCATGTGGGAGACGGGCGCGCCGTGGGTGAGGTGGCCGCCGTGCGACAGGTCCATCGCCAGCACGGTGTCGCCGGGGTCGAGAAAGGCGAAGTAGACGGCCTGGTTCATCGGCGAACCGGACAGCGCCTGAACGTTCGCGTGCTCGGCCCGGAACAGCCGGCAGGCGCGCTCGATCGCCAGCCGCTCGACCGCATCCGTGAACTCCTGGCCGCCGTAGTACCTGCGGCCGGGATAGCCCTCCGCGTACTTGTTCGTCAGCACCGAGCCGTTCGCCGCGAACACCTCGGGGTAGGTGTAGTTCTCCGAGGGGATAAGTTCGACGCCGCGCCGCTCGCGCTCCTCCTCGCCGGCGATCGCGGCCCACACCGCGGGATCGTTGCGCGCGAGCGCCTGTCGGTTGGAATCCACTATGCGGTCGGCCACCGGCGAGCTCGGCGGCCGGCAGCGCCAGCTACTTGAGCGCCGCCTTCGCGGCCTCGAGCAGAACCGTCTCCGGGAGACGGACCTTGTAGTCCGGGTTCACGTAGTGGAAGGCGACCCGGCCGTCCGTGTCGAGCACGAAGACCGCGGGCACCGGCAGCATGTGGTGATCGTCCCCGGCGTACGCCTCCAGGTCGAGCTGGTAGCTCTCCCGGTAGGTCCGCACCATCTCCTCGTCGCGGAAGGCGATGCCGAACGCCTGCGAGGCGGCCATGCCCCGGTCCGAAAGCAGCCGGTACTTCAGCTCGTTCTTGTCGACGGTGGCCTGCAGTTGCTCCGCGACATCTGGCGAAACCGCGAACAACTGGTAGCCGAGGTTGATCAGATCCTGCTCTATCTCCTGCAACTGACCCAGTTGCGTGTTGCAGTACGGTCACCAGCCGCCGCGGTAGAAGATGAGGATCGTCGGCTGTGCCCTGGCCTGGGCGGCCAGATCAACGACACCGCCGTCGGCGGCGGGAAGTTCGACTTCGGGGACGGCGCTGCCGACCAGGAGCGGCCGGACATCCTCGGCGGATGTGGGCACGTCGGCGGCAAGCACGGGAGAGGCGCAGACCAGGGCCGCGCCAGCCAGGAAAGCTCTCGTTTTCATGGCCGGCAGGGTATCACGCAGGCGGGCGTTCAGGACCCCTGACCGGCCTCGCGGACGGCCCGGCGGCGATCCCGAATCTCGTCCCACGGGACCACCCCGGTGCGAGCGGCCCAGTCGTTCCAGAGCGCGGCGAGGGCGGCGGCCCGCTCCGGTTCGGCCAGCGCCAGATCGTTGACTTCCGTGCGGTCGGCGACCAGGTCGTAGAGCTCCCACTCACCCGGGTAGCGGGACACCAGCTTCCATTTGCCCGAGCGGACCGCCCGGTTGCCCTCGTGCTCCCAGAACACGGCTTCGCGGTCAAGGGCTTGTTCCTGGAACGCCGGCAGCAGACTCACGCCCTCGACCGGGATCGAGTCGCTGCCGGCGCGGCTCGCGGGATGGGCGGCGCCGGCGGCGTCGAGCGCGGTCGCCATCAGGTCGATGACATGGGCAGTTTCGCGCACGATGCCGCCGCCGTCGGCGATCCGTGCCGGCCAGTGGACGATCAGCGGGGAAGCGACGCCGCCTTCGTGGACCCAGTGTTTGTAGAGGCGGAACGGGGTGTTGCTGGCGTGGGCCCAGTGGGGGCCGTAGCTCTGGTAACTCGACTCCGGCCCGGGGAGCACGCTCGTGTCATTGCCGACGGCGACCGGGCTTCCGTCCAGGGCCTGCCTCGGCATGGAGAGGCCGCCCCGGTCGGTCAGGACCTCGGCGCAGCCGCCGTTGTCGGCCAGGAACAGGATCAGCGTGTTGTCGAGACGGCCGGTCTCCTCGAGCGCCGCGACGACCTCGCCGATCCCTCGATCCATGCGGTCGACCTGGGCGGCGTAGACCTCCATCGCGCGCTCGAACCAGGGCCGTTCCTCGCCGGGGACGTCTTCCCAGGCGGGCACTTTCGGGTCGCGCTCGGCGATCGGCCAGTCGGCGTCTATCAGCCCGAGTTCGATCAGCCGCTGTCGCCGTTCGGCGCGGATCGCGTCCCAGCCGGCGGCATAGCGGCCCCGGTAGCGGGCGATGTCCTCCGGCAGCGCGTGCAGCGGCCAGTGGGGCGCGGTGTGGGCCACGTAGAGGAAGAGCGGATCGTCGCTGCGTTCGCTCTCCACGTGGTCGCGCACGAAGCGCGCCGCGTGCTCGGAGATTGCGTCCGTGTAGTAGTAGACGGGGGCTTCAGGGTCGTCCGGCGGCGTGAGTTCGACGGGTTCGTTGTCCTCGGTGAGAGAGATCGGGTCGTAGAAGCTGCCGGCGCCGTGAATCGTGCCGTAGAAGCGGTCGAAGCCGCGTTGCCGCGGCCAGTTGTGAGTCGAGGTGAGTTCGTCGTTGCCGCTCCAGTGGCCCACGTGACGAGTGACGTGCCACTTCCCCGACATGTAGGTGCCGTAGCCGGCCTCCTTCAGGGCCTCGGCGATCGTCACCGCGTTGGCGGCGAGGTCGCCGCGGTATCCCGGGAGCCCGTCGTCGCCCATCATGTGGCCGACGCCGGCCTGGTGAGCGTAGAGGCCGGTCAGCAGGGACGCGCGGGTCGGGCAGCAGCGGGCGGTGTTGTAGAAGTGGCTGAAGCGCAGGCCGTTGGCGGCCAGGTGATCCAGGTGCGGAGTTCCGATCTCGCCGCCGTAGCTGCCCAGGTCGGAGAAGCCCATGTCGTCCGCCATGATGAGGACGATGTCGGGCCGGGGCGGGGCGTCGATACCGCGGCAGCCGGAAAGCGCCAGGGCGATCGCCGCGACCAGCACGGGGATGACGGTCGGCCCGCGAAACCGAAGGAGATCGACGGCGGGCTTCTTGCATGGTGAGATAGACCTGTACTGCACGAATCCAGTGTACTGAGTCCTGGATGGCAGAGGAGGACGTCTTGCGGTCAGTCCTGTCCAGATTGGAGTACGGCGGAAGCCGGATCGGTGGCGTCCTTGCCGCCGCGGCGCTCCTCTTGCTCGCTGCGCCGCTTCAGGGTCAGCGCCTGCTGACGCTGACTCCGCAGGCGACCCAGCCGGCAACTGTCTCCGTCCAGGACTTCGCGCCGGAGGTTTCCCCGATCGCCGTTCAGGTCGACATGGAGCTGCTTCGCACGGAGCCGGTCCGGCTGGAGCTGCCGACGCCGAATGGCCTGGTGGTGGAGGCGGAACTCAGCGTCTTCGAGGATCGGGGCGGCGGCGACCTGATGTGGTCGGGCGGTATTCCGGGCGCGGGTCATGACAGCGTCGTCCTGACCGTGGAGGGTGGCCGTCTGGTCGGCTGGTTCGGTGAACCCGGCGGCGTCCGCTACCGGATCAGCGCCCGGCCCGACGGTGGCGGTGAGATGGCCTCGAGCTTCGGTCTGCCCGGACGCGAGCCCGAGGCCTTCTGCCCGGTGGGCAGCGATTCCGATCCCCGATCACGGGAGCCTGCGCGCCTTCCGGCCGAGGCGATGGCCGTCGACCTGCCGGCGCGAGTGGCTGCGCCGCAGAACCACGAACAGCTCGACATCCTGGTCGTCTACACGAGGGCGGCGGCTTCGAACTGGGCGGATCGGGGAGGCGCTCGGGCGGCGATTCGAAGTGCCGGCGACTACCTGAACATGGTTCTGCGGAACGGCAACATCGGAGTGAGCGCGAGAATCGTCCACATGGCGCAGCTTTCGGGCCTGGACAGTGTCGGCAGAGACGGCACCGGTCTGTACGGCGCCTCGATCATCACGCAACTGCGGTGGGACGGGGAGGCGCGGCGGCTGCGACGTGAGCACGGCGCGGATCTGGTTCATCTCTTCACGGGGGAGTCGCCCTGGGCGCTTGGAGGCGCGTGCGGCCAGCACTACGTCCTGTTTCGCGACGAGACGGCTGAGGAGTTCTCGGAGTACGCCTATGGTTGGACCTCCAGCGCCTGTTCCGACGATGGGCCGATTTTCGCCCACGAAGTCGGCCACGGGCTGGGCGCGCACCACGACCCCGCGAACGGTCCTCCCCAGCAGACCGCGTTCAGGCCGTACGCCTTCGGGCACGGCAATCTCGAACGCATCCCGAACGTCGGGACGATCATGAGCTACACCGGCCAGGGCGAACCGTACCTGTCGAGCGTGCGGATCGAGCCGCAGGGCCGGGTGATCGGCATCGCGAACGAGAGGGAGAACGAGAGGGCGCTGCGGGAGAGCATCCACATCGGCGTTCGGTACGGCGACTCCGTCGAGCCCTTGCCGGAGGACGCTCCCGCGGCGCCGACGGACCTGGTGGTCCGGATGACGGGCGACCTCTCGGTGCGGCTGCTCTGGCAGGACAACGCGCCCGACGCGGATGGCTACGAAGTGACGTACTGGCAGTCGGGTCAAACGGGAACTCCGGCGACGCAGCGTTTCGAGGCGCGGAGATCGGCGGTCGTCGACCTTCCAGTGGCCGACCCGGGTACGCGCTACTTCTTCTTCGTCAGGGCGGTCAAGGGGGAAAGCACCTACTCGGCGGAAAGCAGCACGGTCACGCTGGCGGTCCCGGGCGCGGCGCCGGCTCCGCCTTCGCGACTCGCCTGGCGCCCGGTCGTGGAGGAGGATCCCGTCCGCGCGGGGACGAACTCGGCGCGTGTGAGCTGGGTCGACAACTCGGACAACGAGAGTCTCTTCGAGGTTCAGCTCCTGTACCGGGGAGTGCTGCAGCGGCGGAAGTGGGTCTCGGCGAACAGCGAATCGACGCTCCTGACAAGCCTCTTCCCGGACATCTCCTACAGGGTTCGGGTGTACGCGCACGGCATCGCCGGGACCTCCGCCAGCGGCCTCCTCGTCCTGGAATCGCCGCCCATGCCGGGGCCCAGGGCCGTCTCGGACCTGACCGCCAGGGCGACGGGCGATACGTCCGTTCGTCTGACGTGGCGCGACAATTCGTCCGACGAACTGGGCTTCCGGGTCCTGGCGCTCGTCTCGGGCTGGTTCGGCCTGTTCGAGGCCGATGCCAACAGCGAGGTGATTGAGATTGAGGGGCTGGCCCGCGGCGGCGGCTACCTCTTCTTCGTGCTGCCGTACAACGACGCGGGCGTTGGCGAACGCAACTTCGCGAGGTTGAGTCTGGGCGTGGCGGGCCACGGTCCGGCGGCGCCGACCAGGCTCAACTGGGGCGCGGAAGGCGGCGTGGCCAGGCTGACCTGGAGAGACAACTCGCGCGGAGAGACGGGTTTCGAGGTCCAGTTACGGCCCGAGTACGACCGGCAGGACACCACCGTGGTGGGTGGCGGCCGTTGGACGCGGGTTGCTCTGGTTCCGGCTGGCGCCACTTCGTTCGAGCTGGCCCGGAGCGAAGCCGTCGACTACCGCGTCTTCGCCTACAGCGACGCCGGCTACTCGCGCGCCAGCAACACGGTCAGGGGAATGCCGGCGCCGAGCGGCGACCCGCCGGAGGAGGATGGCGGGCTGATGGTCGTTCCATCGGGCGAGACCTCGGTCGAGTTGACCTGGACCGGCAGGTGGGCGCGGCCGGCGCGGGGCACGCTCGTCATCGAGGCGCGAAACCCGGCGAGCGGATGGACGGAGGTCGGCAGGTCCCAGGCGACGGCAGGAGGAACGGTGATCGCGGGTCTCGAGCCGGAGACTCCCTACACGTTCCGGCTGCGGTCCGGGGCCGCGGACCACTCCCCGGAGGCCAGCGCCACCACCGGCGCCTTCCAGGGTGCCTGCCGGGAGGGGGCGGACTATCTCTGTCTTCGTGATGAACGCTTCGAGGTGAGGGCGCACTGGAGCAGGCCGAACGTGCTGGAGGAATTCGGATTGGGCACCGCCGTGCCGGTCGACATCTCGGACGAGTCCGGGCTGTTCTGGTTCTTCGAGTCCGAGAACATCGAGCTGGTCGTCAAGGTCCTCGACGGGACGGCGATCAACGGCAGCTACTGGGTCTTCTTCGGCGCCCTGTCCGACGTCGAGTACTGGATCACGGTGAGAGACGCCGAAACCGGCGAGCGGCGGACGTACCACAACCCACCAAAGGAAGTCTGCGGCCAGAAGGACCTGCTGGCGTTCAGCGACATGGCCGCCGGGACGGGCCCGTCCCCCGCCGCGGACACGGGTGCGGGCCGACCGGGCCTCGACCTCCTGCGGATGAACGTGGCGTCTCTTGATCCCGGCGGTATCGAGCTGGCAAGTGACGGTTCAGGTCACTGCCATGGCAGTGACGAGCGGCTGTGCCTGCTCGACGGCCGGTTCGCGGTCGAGGTCGAGTTCATCGACCCGAACGCCGATGCGGACACGGTCCAGGCAGCCAGCGCGATCCCGTCGCTGACGACGGCCAAGACGGGCTTCTACTGGTTCTTCAGCCCCTCGAACGTCGAGCTGGCGGTGAAGATGCTGGACGGCCGCGGCGTCAACGGCAGCTTCTGGTTCCTGTACGGCGGTCTCTCGGACGTGGAGTACACGGTCACGGTGACCGATACGGTGACCGACAGCGTAGCGACCTACCGCAACGAGCCAGGAAGCATCTGTGGTGAGATCGACATCGATGCCTTCTGAGTTGGACCGCGATTCCTACCGGAGCCTGATCGGCCAGTTCGCGACGGGCGTCACGGTGGTGACGACGAACGTGGACGGCCGGCTCCACGGAATGACGGCGAACGCCGTCTGTTCGCTCTCGCTCGAGCCGCTGCAACTCCTCGTCTGCGTCGACCGGGAGTCGAACTGCTACCAGCAGATGCAGCGGGCGGAGGCTTTCGGCCTCAGCATCCTGGCGTCCGACCAGGAGGAGATATCGAACCTCTTCGCTCGCACCACGGAGCCGACCGAGGGCTCCCTGCTCGGTGTCGAGTACCGGCTCGGCAGCCTGGGCGCGCCCCTGATCGAGAACGCGCTGGTCCACCTCGAATGCCGGTTGGCGGAGCGGATCGACGGCGGCGATCACATCATCGTGATTGGCGACGTCGTCGCCGGCGAACGCGTGCGCGACGCGGAGCCGCTGCTGTTCCACGGCGGCCGCTACGCCCGCCTGGCAGCAGGCTGACGCGAGCGAAGGCTGCCGTCAGGCGACCAGGGGGCAGCTCGGGTCGAACTCCCGGTCCAGCGCGGCCAGTTCGACGATCGCTTCCTGAATGACCTGCTGGGGCGTCGCCCCCTGGTCCACCCGGCGCAGCCACTGGATCGCCGGATTGCCCCTGGTGAGCACCCCTTCGATCGGCTCGAGCAGCGAGGCGAATCCGTGGCGATCCGCGGTCTCGGCGACATCGTCGAGCATCGAGCGGATCCAGTCCCTGAACGTCAGGCTCCTGCCGTCGACCCAGTTCACGGCGATCGCGTCGAGGCTCTTCGTGCCCGCGGCTCGCTCGTTGGCGGCGGCCAGCTCCTCGAGTTCCGGCGAGGACCGTTCGCGCAGGGGATCGAGGTCGGACTGTTCCAGCACCTGCCAGACCCGGGCCTCGTAGAGCGCCGTGACCGCCTGCAGAACGTGGGGATCGCTGATCCGGTCGCAGATGCGAAGCTCCAGGCGATCCAGTTCCCTTGGCGTCGCCGGCCCGTTCGGCCTGATGCCGAGCCAGAGGTGGCGCCGGTTCTGCATCGTGCCGGTTTCGAGCTGTTCGTCCATCCAGATCGCGAACGCGGCGGCGTCGGGGAAGAAGGGCACCCGCTCCGGGGTCAGGGGGAATCGAAGCCAGCGGCTCGAATGCTGGCCGGTCGGCTTGCCGGCCAGAAAGGGCGACGCCGCGGTCAGGGCCAGGAAGATCGCCGCTTCGAGCCGCAACACCCGGTAGGCGCGGAGCAGCTCGTCCGGTTCGTCGATGCCGAGGTTGATGTGGGTCGAGGCGGTCACGACCCGGTTGCCGTACGTGTCCCGGATGTAGCGGTAGTAGGGGTTGTCCGGGTCGGAGAAGTGGAAGGAATCCGGGTCGGCCAGGGACAGCGCACCGCCGGGAATCAGGGTGCAGCCGTGCTCGGCTTCCAGGTAGCGGCGCAGGGCGCAGCGCTTTGCCATCAGACGGTCGATCAGGACCTGGTAGCTGCGGTAGGGCGCCGTCGTGAACTCGACGTTCCGGCCGTCCGGCTCGGTCGTGTAGCCGTCCATCGCGGCTTTGACCTGGGCCGAGAGCGGCAGCACGTGACCGTCGGCGGTGCCGGTGTAGACCTCCTCCTCGAGGCCCTTCAGTAACTGCCGGTGCAGCGATAGTTGGTCTGCGGTCATCTAGGAGCCTGCGTCATGGAACGCAGCGAAGCAAGTTCTGTGACGCGGGGTGCTAGTGAGGTGGGGGCTGGGGCCAAACACGGAGCCTGCGACGGGTTTGGCGGCGCGAGCTGCGGGGCCGGTCAGAAGCCGATTCTAGCCACATCCTGCGGCTCGTTCGAGCAATTGCTACGATCGCCGCCCATGGAGATACAGGGCAGGAACTGCGTCGTCACCGGCGGCGCCAGCGGCATCGGCAGGGCGCTCTGCCGGCGCTTCGCCGCCGACGGCGCGAGAGGAGTCGTGGTCGCCGACCGCGACGGCGACGGTGCGGCCGCGGTGGCCGAGGAGATCGGCGCCGGAGCGATCGCCGTGACGGTCGACGTGGCGGTCGAGGGCGAGGTCCAGGACATGGTCGCCCGCGCGGAGGCCGCCTTCGGCGACGTCGATCTCATCTTCTCCAACGCGGGCATCGGCACCGGAGGCGGCGTCGAGGTGAGCGACGAGGGTTGGCAGAACATCTGGGAGATCAACGTGATGTCCCACATCTTCGCGGCCCGCGCCGTGTTGCCGAAGATGATCGAGCGTGGCGAGGGCTACATCGCGAGCACGGCCTCGGCGGCCGGCCTCCTGTCGCAGATCGGTTCGGCGCCCTACGCGGTGACCAAGCACGCGGCCGTGGCCCTGGCCGAGTGGATCGCCATCACTCACGGCAACGACGGCATTCGTGTCTCGGTCCTCTGTCCGCAGGCGGTGCGCACTGCGATGACCGCGAGGGGCCCCGGCGTGGCCGGCGTCGACGGAATGATGGAAGCGGAAGAGGTGGCCGACATCGTCGTTCGGGCGATCGACCAGGAACGCTTCCTCATCCTGCCGCACCCGCAGGTCCAGGAGTACATGCGCCGCAAGACGGCCGATTACGACCGCTGGCTCAACGGCATGAGACGACTGCGTGAGCGCTTCCTGGCCGGCGCGTAAGCGCCGCCGACACCTTCCCAGGAGCACCGAGAATGAAGCTTGCCCTTGAGTTTCCGAGTGTCGTGTACCGCGAGGGGCCGGAGGCCATCGCCCGCCTTGCCGGCGCGATGGACGAGATCGGCTTCGATCAGCTCGACATCTTCGACCACGTGGTCATGGGCCATGACACGGAGGGCCGGGAGAAGAACCGCTATCCGGCAAGGATGCCGATCATGGAGGCGTTCGCCACCCTCGGCTACATCGCGGCATGCACCTCCCGGATCGGGCTTGGCACCGAGGTCCTCGTCCTGCCGCAGCGCGACCCGGTGCTGACCGCCAAGCAGGCGGCGACCCTGGACACCCTGTCCGGCGGCCGCCTGCGCCTGGGCCTCGGCGTTGGCTGGCAGGAGTCGGAGTACGAGGCCCTGGGCCACGACTTCAGGAACCGCGGCCGGCGCATGGACGAGGCGATCGCGGTGCTCCGCGCCTGCTGGAGCCAGGATCCGATCGACTTCGAGGGCGAGTTCTACCGGCTCGAAGCGATGGCGATGGAACCCAAACCGCCGCGTGGCGGAGCGCTGCCGATCTGGATCGGCGGCCATAGCGAGGCCGCCCTTCGCCGGGCCGGACGGCTCGGCGAAGGCTGGATGGGAGTCGCCTCGCCGGAGCTCTTCGAGAACGGCGCCCAGGCCATCGCGGCGGTCCGCAGGTACGCCGAGGAAGCCGGCCGCGATCCGGCGGCGCTCGAGTTCCAGGCGCAGGTGTCGCCGCCGCCGCGGCCCGGCAACGAGAGCGACCGGACCTTCTACACGGAGCCCGACCGTGTCGCCGCGGCCGCCTCGAAGCTTGGCGAGATGGGCTTCGACGGCGTGGCCCTGAACCTGACCGGCCTGTTCCTGGCAGGCGCCCGGACGGTCGAGGCGATGATCGACGGCGCCGCCGCGCTCCACGAGAAGCTGCGGGCCGAGCTGGGTTAGTCCGGAGCCGCCGCCTTCGCCTCGTCGCGGTTGCGCAGCCACTGCCGCATGACAGGTTGGGGGCCGAGATCGGCCTACTCGGAAGCCGCCCTCGCCTCGTCGCGGTTGCGCAGCCACTGCCTGTAGGCGCCGATCATCAGCCAGGCGCCGGCCGCGAGCAGACCAAGGGGCCAGTACTCCCACACCCGGTCGATGTCGTAGCCGAAGGTGTAGTCGAGCAGGGCCAGGAAGCCGATGATGAAGAGTCCGGCGCCGGCCAGCAGGCCCAGTTGCCCGTTGGCGGGCGGTTTCGGGGCGTCCTGCAGCCCGAGGTCCGTGGCGAAGCCGCGCTCGATCAGGGAGGCCTGCCGGTAGGCGTCGATGATGTTGAAGAGCCACACGAAGGCCACGACCATTCCCATCACGCCCTCCTCGGTGGCGAGATAGATGGAACCGACCGCCAGCAGGAAGAGCACGATGCCCCGCTGGTAGAGACCGTTGTAGATGTGGCCCAGTCCGGGGAAGAGGGCGAGGATGACGCTGATCACGTGGCGGGTCGTGAGGCTTCCCTGCGTGGACGTCGGCGGCGGTGGCGGTGGAGACGTCTGGTCGGTGCCGGCCGGCGGCGGTGGCGGTGTCTGTTCGCTCTCGGTACTCATGCGGAAGTTCCCTCCCTCGGGGTTTGTGGGCGGTCTCCACTCGTGGGTGGAGGACTGTCGTCATTGCCGGTATCGCTCCATGGCCACAGGCCGCCCAGTTTGCGGGCGGCCTCGGACGACGAGTCGACCGCGCTCTGAAACCAGGCGCTCACGCGGTCGGTGGCCAGGACCAGGGGTTCGGTGAAGAAGTCGACCGGGGGGCGGAGACTCTGGACGGCGCCGAAACGCTGCGCGACCCCCGCCTGCATCGAGGAGCCGGCTTCGGCGACGGGCTCGAGCACGTGCTCGCCGGCCGCGGCGCCGAGGTTCGCGGCGGCCTTGCGGCCGGCGGCCACCGGGTCGCCGGGAAGCAGGGTCAGGGCAACCGCGAGGACGTAGCTCGCGGCGACCGCCGTCGCGGTCCGGGGCGGCGCGCCGCGAACCGCGGGCCGGTGCGCCGGGTTGCGTTCCGGGATCGCTCGCAACCGCTCCAGCAGAGCCGGTGGCGGCTCGAGTTCGGATCCGACCAGCGACTCGAGCTCAGCGGCTCGCGCCTCGCCATCGCGGTGAAGCGGTGCGCCGACGGCGATCTCGAGCAGTCCGGCCTGAAGTTCGGCGGAGACGGGCAGGTCGGCGCCAAGCTCTTCGATGCCCGGCATCCGTTCCAGGGACGCCGCTGCCGGAGGAGCCGCCTTGTGTTGACGCTGGCGACTCACCGGTAGGCTCCACCGCGGGTCGGTGTGGAATCACCGAGGGCCTGCCGCTTGCGGTCGATCCGGCGGATCAGCTCCAGGCGAGCGCGCCGCAATCTGGACTTCATCGTCCCCTCCGGCAGGTCGAGGAACGCGCAGATATCCGCGTAGCTCAGACCCTGAAGATCGCGAAGCGTCAGGATCTCCGCGAAGGGCTCCGGCATCTCCTCGATGACCCCGTAGACCAGGCGCAGCTTCTCCCTTCGTTCCGCGCGGGCGGCCGGGTCGCTGCCGCCGGCCTGGTGCTTCAGAATCTCCTCCGAGACCACGACCGTTCGCCGCTCGGTCCGGGTCCGCCGGTAGTGGTCGATGCAGAGGTTGCGGGACAGGCGGAGGGTCCAGCCCGCCAGCGGCACGTCGCCGCGGTAGCGGCCGAGGTTGCGGTAGAGGCGCAGGAAGATCTCCTGGGTCAGGTCCTCGGCCTCGGCCCTGTTGCCGGCGAACTGGAAGGCGATGTTGTAGATGCGCCGGCCGTAGCGCTCGATCAGCTCGGCCCAGGCGTCGGCGTGGCCGGCGGCGGCGCGCCTGGCGAGGAACAGGTCGGGGTTGGGTTCTTGCGACTGTCGCTTGGAGGCCATCGTTCTCTGATCAGGAAGACGCATGATGCCCGGCCGAAGTTTCCTGTAGGGCGCCCGTGGATCCTGCATAATCCACCGTCCCACCTGTTCCCGTCTTCGCCGGGCTTCGTCCGCGCTGGAGGGATCGCCATGCCCGAACGACGACGCATTCTGGTCACCAGCGGCCTGCCCTACGCCAACGGCCCGATCCACATGGGCCACCTGGTGGAGGCGGTGCAGACCGACATCTGGTGCCGGTTGCAGCGCATGCGCGGACACGAGTGCTACTACGTCTGCGCCGAGGACGCCCACGGCACCCCGATCATGCTGCGCGCCGAGCGGGAGGGAATCTCTCCGGAAGAACTGATCGTCCGGCTGGCGGACGAGCACCTGGAGGACTACCGGGCGTTCTCGATCCACTTCGACAACTACTACACGACGCACTCGGCCGAGAACCGCAAGCTGGTCGAGGGAATCTACGAGCGGTTGCGCGATCGTGGATCGATCGACCGGCGGACGGTGCGCCAGTTCTACGACCCGGAGCGGGAGATGTTCCTGCCGGACCGCTTCATCAAGGGCACCTGCCCGCGTTGCGGGGCGAAGGACCAGAACGGCGACAGTTGCGACGAGTGCGGCTCGACCTACGAGCCGGCCGATCTGATCGATCCCCGTTCCATCGTGACCGGCGCCTTGCCGGTCGAGAAGGAGTCCGAGCACCTCTTTCTGCGTCTATCCGACTACCGCGAGCTCCTCGAGGAGTGGGTCGGCGGGGGCCGCCTGCAGAGCGAGGTGGTCAACAAGCTTCGCGAGTGGTTCGACGACGGCCTGCGCGACTGGGACATTTCCCGTGATGCGCCCTACTTCGGCTTCGAGATTCCGGATGCGCCGAACAAGTACTTCTACGTGTGGGTCGACGCGCCGATCGGCTACATGGCGAGCTTCCGCCAGTACTGCGACCGGAACGGCCTCGGCTTCGAGGACTTCTGGGGACCGGACAGCGACGCGGAGCTGTACCACTTCATCGGCAAGGACATCCTCTACTTCCACTGCCTGTTCTGGCCGGCCATGCTGCACGGCGGCGGCTACCGCACGCCTTCCTCGGTCTTCGTTCACGGCTTCCTGACCGTCGACGGGGGCAAGATGTCGAAGTCGCGCGGCACCTTCGTCATGGCGCGCACCTACCTGGAGCACCTCGATCCGGAAGCCTTCCGCTACTACATCGCGGCCAAGTTCAGCAACGGCCTCGCCGACATCGACCTCAACCTGGAGGACTTCGTCCTGCGGGTGAACTCGGATCTCGTCGGCAAGGTGGTGAACATCGCCAGCCGCTGCGCCGGCTTTCTGCACCGGCAGTTCGACGGTCGCCTGGCGGCGGCGCTCGACGCGCCCGAGCTGGCGGCGGCGGCCGCCGCGGAAGCCGAGGAGATCGCCGGGCTCTACGAAGGACGCGACTACAACCGGGCGCTCCGCCGCGTCATCGCGCTCGCCGACCGCGCCAACCGCTACATCGACGAGCGGCGGCCCTGGGAGGCGGCGCGCGATCCGGAGCGCGCCGCGGAGGTGCAGGCCGTCTGCACCACGGGCCTCGAGCTGTTCCGGCAATTGGTCGTGTTCCTGAAGCCGGTCGTGCCGGCGGTCGCCGGGCGGGCCGAGTCCTTTCTGCGGACGGGTCCCCTGGTCTGGGAGGACGTTCACACGCCGCTGCTCGACCGCGAGATCGGTCCCTTCGAGCCGCTGCTTACGCGGGTTCGGCCCGAGCAGGTGGCGGCGATGATCTCGGCTTCGGGTGAGGATGGCGCCGGGTGAGGCGTTGACGGCCGCCGCTCAAGCGGTCGTTCACGACCGGCCGGATTCCGCGGTCACGGCAGACCGTCTGACCAAGGTCTACAAGGTCTACGCCAGCCCCTGGGGGCGGCTGCGGGAGGCGGTGACGAGACGGCCTGCGCACATGCCGTTTCGGGCGCTTGACGACGTCAGCTTCGAACTGCCGGCCGGCGAGGGGCTGGGCGTGGTGGGGGAGAACGGCGCCGGCAAGAGCACCCTGCTCAAGATCGTCGCGGGGGTCACCCGGCAGACCTCGGGCAAACTCGACGTCCAGGGCCGGGTCGCCTCGATCCTGGAACTCGGCTCGGGGTTCCACCACGAGTTCACGGGCCGCCAGAACATCCGCCTGAGCGCCGCGATCGTGGGGCTGGACGAACGGGAGCTCAGGGAGAGGACCGGCGACATCATCGAGTTCAGTGAGCTGGGAGCGGCAATCGACCAGCCGGTGCGTTCGTACTCGACCGGAATGACGATGCGGCTCGGCTTCTCGATCGCGGTCCAGGTCGAGCCGAACATCCTGGTCGTCGATGAGGCGCTCTCGGTCGGTGACGGCTACTTCCAGAAGAAGTGCATGGACCGGCTGCAGGCGTTCGTGGCCGGAGGCGGCACCCTCCTGTTCTGCTCGCACGCGATGTACTACGTCACGGCGTTCTGCCAGGAGGCGCTGTGGCTTCGCCAGGGGGAAGTCGCCGCGGCGGGCCCGGCGCTGCGCGTGGTCGGCGAGTACGAACGGTTCCTGATGGCCAAGAGTGGTGAGAGCGTCCAGGAGAGCGATGGAGGAGCCGATCCGGCAAGCGCCCTGGCGCGAATCGTCGCCATCCGGCCCCACGGCGCCGCCCGGCGCCGGGCTTCGGAGCCCTGGGCTCTCGAGATCGAGTGGGAGAGCCGGGAAGAGGAGCTGGGCTTTCACCTGGCGGTGGGCCTCGACACGGCGGACGGCGTCCAGGTCTGCGCGTTCACGACCGAGCGGGCCGGCTTTTCGCCGGTCAGGGGACGAGGCAGCCACCGGGCGGTGGTGACGGTGCCACGTCTCCCGATGACGAAGGGGGACTACTCGGCCTGCGTGTTCCTGCTGGACGAGGAATCTCTCCACGTCTACGACCGCAAGGTGCAGGCGAATGTCCTGGAGATCGAGGCCGGACGCTTCGAACCGAGCCTGTTCGACGTGCCGCACGAGTGGGAACTCGATGGTCGGCGGTCCGGAACATCCGGGGAGGACGCTTCATGAAGGTACTCATCACACGGCCGATTCCGGAGCCGGCGGTCGAGCGGTTGCGGGCGGAGCCGGGCGTCGAGACGCGGATGCTCGAGGAGGACGCGGCTCTGGACCGCGCGGCGCTGCTCGACGCGGCGGCCGAAGCCGAGGTGATCCTGGCCCTGCTCACGGAACGAATGGACGCGGAACTGTTCGACCGCGCAGGCAGCCTGCGCATGGTGGCGAACATGGCGGTCGGCTTCGACAACGTCGACATCGCGGCGGCGGAGGCCCGCGGCATCTGGGTCACGAACACGCCGGGCGTGCTCGACGGGGCCACCGCCGACCTGGCGATGGCGCTGTTGCTCGCTGCTGCCCGTCGATTGCCGGAAGCCGAGCGGTTTCTGCGCGCCGGCCGCTACCGGCGGTGGGGGCCGATGCTGTTGACCGGCCAGGAGGTCCACGGCAGGACGCTCGGCATCCTCGGCATGGGTCGCATCGGCGAGGCGGTCGCCCGCCGCGCCCGGCTCGGGTTCGGCATGGAGATCCTGTACTGGGACGAGTTGGGGCGTCCGGAGCTGGAACGCGAGCTCGGCGCCCGGCGTACCGAGCTGAACGAGCTACTCGGCGCCGCGGACTTCGTCTCCATCCACCTGCCGCTGACCGAAGGAACGGCCGGCCTGATCGGCGGGGACGAACTCGGCCGGATGAAGCCGACCGCGGTGCTGGTGAACACCGCCCGCGGGCCGATCGTTGACGAAGCCGCCCTGGCGGCGGCGCTCCGCTCCGGCGCCATCTGGGCCGCCGGCCTGGACGTTTTCGAACGCGAACCGGAGGTCCACCCGGACCTGCTCGACCTCGACAACGCGGTTCTGCTGCCCCACATCGCCAGCGCTTCGATCCCGACCCGCCTGGCGATGGCCCAACTCGCCGTGGACAACGTGCTCGCCTTGCACCGGGGCGAGGAGCCGCCGACACCGGTCGTCCGCGGCGGGTTGAGGCGTTGAACCCGCCCGTGCGGGGTCAGGGAGGGGGTCCCGGACGGACGCGGCGGCGGGTCCGGGCGTTGAACCCGCCCGCGTGGAGTCCAGGGGAGGGGTCCCGGACGGACGCTCACCCCCGCTTTGGAGGATGTGGGGTCAGGGGGTTCGCTTCGGTCGCCTGCGCTCCATACGGTTGCCGGTTCATGGAAGGCCACGGCAGTCGCTTGGCTCCAGCCCGCCGGGACCCCTCCCCTGGACCCCATGCGGGCTGGCGGTCGCCGGTCTTTGGGCGCTTGGTTGCGCAGGGCGTGCCGATGGCAGAAGAGGGTTGCGCTTGACCGAGGGTCGTTCTCTGGGTGCGCGGGTCTTCTGACCCGCCGCCGGCGTAGCCGGCCAGAGAGCAGCGCCGGCCGTGAGGCCGGCTCCGTTTTGGCGCGGCCTATCCTCCTATGCGGAGGGAGCGGGCGACGCGGAAGCCGGTTTCGACGGAGGCAAGACCGGGTAGCTCGTGCTTGAGCATGCCGGGGTGCAACTCGCGGGGTTGGGTTCGGAAGGAGCCTCCGCA
>JAJEBV010000005.1 GCA_022822365.1 Thermoanaerobaculia bacterium
CCGCACGACTGCGCATCACCCATCGCCGCATCTGGGTCCACCTGGCCAACGCCTTCCCCTGGCAAAACGACTTCGCACAGGCCCTGGCAAACCTCCAGAGAAAACCCCTCTACCACCCGCCGGCCTGAGACCGGACGAAAAACCGACACCACAACGCGGCGCCTTGCATCGACTCCACGCCCCGAGTGCGCCCGAAAACCGCACCGAACCGCTGCGGACAAGCCACTCCGACGCCGAAATGAACCGATTCCGACCCCGCAGGACACCTGACCAGCCACCAACAGACCAGGACGGCATTCAAGGGGACTGCCCACCCCGAACTCAGCCCTCACGCCCGAGCCGGTGAAACATGCGGGCTAGCGCTGGCTCCCTAGAAGAACACGAAGGATCGCACCACGACGTTCCTCCGGCAGGGCGCATCTTCGGGCGCGGTCGGGTCGATGCAGGCGGTGTGGAAGGACCAGCGCGAGACGGAGCCGTCGGTCACCGAGTCGTAGCACTTGAGCATCGAGACCTCGGTGGGCGTCTGCTGGGGAAACCAGTACCACTCGTGGTGCGGGCGGTAGGTGAAGCGGGTGGTTTCGCCCACGCGGTCGTCATAGATCCGGTAGTTCGTGATGTACGGCTGGTCCGCGAACGACGGCCAGGCGCAGAGCACGAAGGGGTTCTGGCGCACCGTCTCCATCGGCTTGGCGAGATTGATCGACATGAAGCGCCGCGACATCTTCGCGTCCACCTCCGCCTCGGTGTAGTGCTGCTCGCGGCCGAAGTTCCGCAGATTCCTGGTGAGCAGCTCGCGGCAGCGTACGCGGCCGCTGTTGTCGTTCAGGTCGTTGTGCACGAGGTTGGCGTAGTTGGCGTTCACGCCGGGGTTCTTGTTGTCCTGGTCCTCGGTGCGGTCTCCCTGGTAGTCCTTGTCGAACACGTCGTGGTTGTACACGAAGGCGTCCGTCGCGTCCGGGAAGAACTCGAGCAGGAGCTTCTCCATCTCCGGGTAGAACACGCGCTCCACCTCCGCCGCGTCGTAGAAGTTCTCGCACCTGGACTCGCAGTGCCCCAGCGAGAGGCCGAGCCTGTCCATGCATTCGGCACTGTCGGGCTTGAGCCCCGGGTAGACCTCCTCGATTCGACGCGCGTCGCGCATCACGTGGGGGAAGTACAGGCACCCCCGCGCGATGTCCCGTTCGTACCGGCGCAGCGCCTCCGCGTCGGCCTGTCGCGCCGGGTCCCGCCAGAGAGCGTTGGACGAAACGATCGAGTAGGACGGCTCCTCGCGGACCGAGTAGCGCAGCGGCAGCGCCAGACCGCCCTCAGGCGCTTCGATGTTGTTTGCCCGGATGTACTCGAGGCACTCTCGGTAGCGCCGAAAGCCGGGGCCCCACTTCGTCTCGATCGGCCCTGGAGGGGCGTTGTCGAGCATGTCGGCGAACGCCTTCTCGGTCCCCTCGGCCACCTGCCGGAAGGTCGCCTCCGTCGCCGCCGCGGTTCCCGCATCCCCGTCCCGGTCGAACGACATGTAGGACAGGCCTCCGTTCGCGGCAACGGGCGGCGGCTGCCCCTTGGTGAGTTGCAGGGGCGGCACGTAGGCCGACGTTGCCGTGTCCGAAGCCGTCGCAACGTGGTTCGCACTCATTCCGGTCTCCTCTTCAGCATTCGCTCTTCCCACGCCCGTACCTTGCGGTTCGCCTCGTCGAAGACGCGCTCGTAGTTGCCGATCGTGATCGCGTGCAGCGTCCCTTCGCCGAGCCTGTCCCAGAGCGGCGCGTAGTCGCGCCACGTCTTGAGGTAGCTGTCCCGGCCGCCCGGCGCAACGGAATCCGTCCCGAACAGGAAGCGGTCGGGATGGCGTTCAAGCAGCGCGGTCCAGGCTTCCAGCGAGGCTTCGTCGCGCACGATGTACTTCGCCACCTCGTCCCAGGACAGGTCGCAGTGCACATGGGAGAAGGCCTCGTCGGAAAGCAGGGCGTCGAGCAGTTCCACATGGTCCGCTGCCGGCGCCACGAACCGGCCCAGGCCGGTGTGGGCCCAGATGATCGTGACACCGGGATGGGCCCGGAAGAACTCCCGCAAGGGCTCCAGGTGCACCGGCTCGTACGCCCCGGTCGGCAGCACGACGTCGATGTCGTTGTGGAGGATCACGACGAGGCCCGCCTCGGCGGCGAAGTCGAGCACGCGGTCGAGCGCCGGATTCCGCAGACTGGCCGTGTGGCCGAGGATCTTCGAGGTCACGAACTCCTTGTGGATCGAGAACTCCCCGATGCCGGAGAAGACGCCGGGGTAGTGCTCCAGCACGCGGCGGATGTGGTCCGCGGCATACATGTCCGTCGGGTTGAAGCCCGTGATCATCGGGTCGAAGCGCGCCTGGTCCTCAGGCGGCAACTGCTGGTACTCCTCGGCGATGATCGCATCGACGAAGGAGTAGTAGTACAGCGCCGAATCCGAGTGCAGGTAGTAGTCCGGCGCGCGGTCGCCCGACTCGAAGTAATCCCACTTCTGCTGCAGCGGGATGCCGAACACCGCCGTGCGCCCGGCGTCGTTCGCCGCGATCTCGAGGAACTCGCTCAGCGTGATGCCCCGCTGGACGTAGTTCGTCAGGTGGAAATGGACGTCGTGGAACTTCGGTTCGTTCGACTCCGCCCAGCCGGCCGACGCCGTGACCAGCCACGCCGCGACGAGCAGCGACGCTCCGATTCCCGGCTCGGCCGTCCTGGCGAACACCTGGCGAAGCTACACCATCGGCCTCTGGCGGCCGACTCAGCTCCTTGCCTGGTCCTGCGCCGCCTTGGCCGCCTGCATGTCGTCCTCGTCGGGCATCAGGATGAACTCGGGGTAGGACTCGATGCCCAGTTCGGTCATGTCCTGACCGAGTTCCTCGACTTCCGGCGAAACCCGGACGCCGATCGTCTTCTCGAGCACCCACCACAGAAGCAGGGAGACCCCGAAGACGAAGACGCCGATCACGACGATGCCGATGACCTGCGGGACGAAACTGCCGCCGGCCGCGATGCAGACGGCGAGGGTGCCCCAGATACCGGCGAACAGGTGGACCGGAACGGCGCCGACGACATCGTCGAGCTTCATCCGTTCGAGCAGCCTCATGCCGGCGACCGTGACCACGCCGCCGATGGCGCCGATCAAGAGCGCCCAGTGGTGGCCGACCAGGTCCGGTCCGGCGGTCACGCCGACCAGTCCGCCGAGTGCGCCGTTGAGCACGGCCAGGAGGTCGACCCGGCCCAGCAGCGGCCGTGACAGGACGAGGGCCGCGACGACGCCGGCCGCGGCGCCAAGATTCGTGTTGATCAGCAGGTTGCCCATCGCCGTGGCGTCGCTGGCGCCGCCGAGCGCAAGCTGCGAGCCGCCGTTGAACCCGAACCACCCCATCCAGAGGATGAAGACGCCGAGCGTGACGATCGGCACGTTGGACGGCGGCGTTGCCTTGACGCTGCCGTCGGTGCGGAACTTGCCGCGCCGCGCTCCGACGATGATGATGCCGGCCAGCGCCGCCCATCCACCGGTCGAGTGAACGATCGTCGAGCCGGCAAAGTCCTGGAAACCGCGCTCGGCCAGCCAGCCGCCGCCCCAGGTCCAGGCCCCGACGATCGGGTACAGAACCGCGGTCAGCACGGCCGTGAAGATGAGGAAGGACCAGAGCTTGACCCGCTCGGCGAGGGCCCCCGACACGATCGAGGCCGTCGTGGCCACGAACGTCATCTGGAAGAACCAGCTCGACATCTCGGAGTAGCCGCTTCCAACGACGGCGGCCGCCTTGTCGGCGTCGCCGCCGAGGAGGGCCATCTCGTCCGCCGACGCTTCGAAGAAGAGCGAAACCGAACCGATCCAGCCGCTCACATCGACGTACATCAGGTTGTAGCCGATCACGTAGTACGCGATCCCGGCGATCGAGTACAGGCCGATGTTCTTCATGCAGATGACGGAGGCGTTCTTCGTCCGCACCGAACCCGCCTCGAGCATCGTGAAGCCGGCGCACATCCACATGATGAACGCGCCCCAGACCAGGAAGGCGTACGTATTGAAGACGTAGGCGACCTCTCCGGACACCTGGGCGCCCGCCGCGGACGCCACGAGAAGCAGGCCAACGCCGGCGAGGAGTACCTTGACAAGAGTCGACCGTGACGAGAACGGCTCGAACTGGGGCTTCATTCGTTTCCTCCGGCTAGTGGTGGAGGCCCCGCCCCCTCTTGCGAGGGCGTCGACGACGCGTGACCAGGTTCTTCGCTGACCGACCCAAGGCGGAACGCCAGGACCGCGCTCGGGACATGAGCATTGTAGCGGCAGTCCCGAGAGGGCCCTGGACGGCCGGCGCTACTCCGTCCGCTTGTAGACGGCGCCCAGCACCATGCCGCCGATGCCGAAGGAGATGACGTCCACCGCGAGCCACAACCAGGCGACGTGGTACGGGAAGTCGTTGACCACCAGCGTCAGGTAGAACTGCTGAAAGCCGACGACCGCCCCCAGCAGCACGCCGAAGTGGAGTCCGCCCTTCGCGCCCGGCTGCCAGGACTGCCGGCTCGAGGCGAACAGCAGACTCGCCACCACGCCCAGGACAAGCGCGATGACCAGGAACCACACGATCTGCATCGCCATGTTGTCGGGTTCCTGCACGAACGCGGGCTGCTCCAGGTACATGCCGCCGAGCACCAGGCCGTGCATGACGAAGTTCGCGATGTTCTGAACGAAACCAGCCGCCAGACCGGCACCGATTGCCCTACCCCAGTTCATTCGATCCTCCTCTGAGCGTGGACGCCGCCGGCACGACGCGATGTGAGTACGAGTAGCCGATCCTGCTATGCCAGCACATCCTCCACCACCCGACCGTGGACATCGGTCAACCGGAAGTCGCGGCCGCTGTAACGGTAGACGAGGCGCTCGTGGTCGATCCCGAGCTGGTGCAGGATGGTCGCGTTCAGGTCGTGAATGTGCACGCCGCCGGAGACGATGTTGTAGCAGTGGTCGTCCGTCTCGCCGTACGTCTTCCCCGGTTCGATTCCGGCTCCCGCCATCCACACCGTGTAGCAGCGGCCGTGGTGGTCGCGGCCGTAGTTGTCTTCAGCCAGCGTTCCCTGGCAGTACACGGTGCGGCCGAACTCGCCGCCCCAGACGACGAGAGTGTCTTCCAGCAGACCCCGCTGCTCCAGGTCCGTGACCAGCGCCGCCGACGCCCGGTCCACGTCGCCGCACTGCAGCCGGATGTCGCTCGGCAGGTCGCCGTGCTGGTCCCAGCCGCGATGGTAGAGCTGAATGAAACGTACGTCGCGTTCCGCCAGCCGCCGCGCCAGCAGGCAGTTCGCGGCGTAGGTGCCCGGCTTGCGCGCGTCCTCGCCGTAGAGGTCGAAGGTGCTCTGGGGCTCGCCCGACGTGTCGACGAGCTCGGGCACCGAGGCCTGCATCCGGTAGGCCATCTCGTACTGAGCGATCCGGGCCGCGATCTCCGGGTCGCCGAACTCCTCGTGGTGCTGCTCGTTGAGCTCAGCCACGACGTCCAGCATCCGCCGCCGGATGCCGCGATCGATTCCCGGCGGGTCCGACAGGTAGAGAACCGGGTCCTCCGCCGCCCGCAGGTTGACGCCCTGGTGCTCCGAGGGGAGGAAACCGGCGCCCCAGAGCCGCTGAAACAGGGCCTGGGATTCACGTTTGGCGCTGCCCTGGGAGATCAGCACGATGAAGGCCGGCAGGTCGTTGTTCTCGGAACCGATGCCGTAACTCAGCCAGGCGCCCAGGCTCGGTCGGCCCGGCTGCTGGTGTCCCGTCTGCAGGAAGGTGATCCCCGGATCGTGGTTGATCGCCTCCGTGTTCACCGCCTTGAGGAAGCAGAGCTTGTCGACGATCTCCGCCGTCCGGGGCATCAGCTCGCTGACCCAGGCGCCGCTCTCGCCGTGCTGCGCGAACTCGAACATCGACGCCGTGATCGGGAACGATGTCTGGTTGGCCGTCATCCCGGTCACGCGCTGATCGCCCCGGACCGACGCCGGTAGTTCCTCGCCGTGCCACTCGGCCAGCCGCGGCTTGTAGTCGAAGAGGTCGATCTGGGACGGCGCGCCGGACTGGAACAGGTAGATCACCCGCTTCGCCCTGGGCGGGAAGTGGGTGCCCTGAAGGGCTCCCAACGCCCGCGTCGCCTCGCTGCGAACAGCCCACGAAGGCCCCGGATCGAGCAGCGAAGAGAGCGCCGCGACGCCGATCCCCGTGCTCGCCAGACCGAAGAACTGCCGCCGGTTGACGCCGAGCGCGTAGTCGGCCTGGGGATCCGTGCCCGGTCGCGGGCCGCGGGCGCTACAGAAGGAGTCGGTCTTCTTTCCGTTCATCGTCTGGTCACCGCCTCGTCAAGGTTCAGCACCGCGCTCGCGGCCACGCTCCAGGCCGCCAGCTCCGTACCGGGGGCTTTACCGCCGGCCGGCCGCTCGCCGACGTTCAGCAACGCGTCGGCAGCCGCCGGATCCCGTTCGTATCGGGGTCTCAGATCGGCGACGAGATCGAGCACCGCCTCCCGCTCCACGGCCGAAGCCGGCCGGGCCAGCACCCGCCGGAAGAGACCGTCGACCACGCCCGCATCGCCGGCTTCGGTCCGCCCTGCGAGCAGGTCTTCCGCCAGCACCCGCGCCGCCTCGACGAACTGCGGGTCGTTCATCAGGACCAGTGCCTGGAGCGGCGTGTTCGATCGCGAACGCTCCACCACGCACGTCTCCCGGTTCGGCGCGTCGAAGACGAGCATGTTCGGCGGCGGCACCGTGCGCTTCCAGAAGGTGTAGAGGCTGCGCCGGTAGAGCGCCTCGCCGTGGTCCTGCTCGAAGATGCCGGCGCTGAAGCGGCCGCGGCTCTCGTAGCCGATCTCCCGCCACAGGCCGGGCGGCTGATAGGGCTTGACGCTCGGGCCGCCCAGCTTCTCCACCAGCAGGCCGGAGACGGCCAGCGCACCGTCCCGGATCACCTCGGCGTCGAGGCGGAAGCGGGACGCCCTCGCCAGCAGCCGGTTCTCCGGGTCGCGCTCGATCAGCGCCGGCGTCGCCTTCGAAGTCTGGCGGTAGGTCGAGGACATGACGATCGTCTTCTGGAGCGCCTTCAGATCCCAGTCCTGCCGGACCAGTTCGGTCGCCAGCCAGTCGAGCAGTTCGGGATGGGACGGCCACGCGCCCTGGGCACCGAAGTCGCCGGAGGTCGCGACCAGGCCGCGACCGAAGAACTTTTGCCAGATGCGGTTCGCGGTCACCCGCGCGGTGAGCGGGTGGTCGCCGCTCACCAGCCAACGCGCCAGGCCCAGCCGGTTCTTCGGGAGGTCTTCGGGGATCGGCGGCAGAACCGCGGGGACGACCGCGTCGACTTCGTCCGTCTGCTGGTCGTACTCGCCGCGGCGCAGCAGGAAGGTGGGCCGCGGCTCGTCCATCTCGCGCATGATCATCGTCGTCGGTACGGCGGCCTCGATCCCGGCAAGGCGCTCCGAGAGCTCGGCGTAGCGTGCCTCGTGCTGCCGCCACGGAGACCAGTGGCCGCGACGGAACCGGTGGCGAAGCGTCGTCGCCTGTTCCTCGGTCCGTTGATCCCCGGGCAGCCCGACCAGGTACTCGAAGTCGCGGTACGCCGCCGCGAGGCCGCCGTACGGCGGCGGCAGTAGTTTGGGATCCAGTGACTGGAACGCCACCTCGGGCGCGTCCGAGACGGAAAGACGGAAGCGGCGCATCGTCTTGTGCTGGTAGCTCGACTCCTGCCGCAGGACGATCCGCAACCGGGCGCCGCCGGAATGAGGCGGCTCGAGGCGTCCGCCGTCGCCAGCCTCGGGCGGAGCGGTCCGGAAGACCGCCGTCCGGGCGGTGGCCCGAGTCACGTAGCCCGCGCCAAAGCCGGTCTCCAGGTCTCCGTCCACCGCCAGTTCCGGACCCAGGGACGGCGTCGCGTAGTCGGCATGGGCGTCCACGAAGTCCACGTCCCGTGGCTGGCCGCCGGCCAGCGGCGTCGCCTGCACTTCGATCTCGGTCAGCACGAAGCTGCCGTCCGCAGCTCGGCCGATCCCCAACGACGGGTCGGATCGATCGCGAAGGGCCTCCAGGCGCAGCGCGACGACCCGGTCGAGGTCGGTCTCCGCCTCGATCACGTACACGTCGGTCACCGGGTTGTCGCCCGACACCTCGATCGAGCCGTCGTCGAGAACGGTCATCCGCGCGCCCGCGGTTGACTCGAGCGAGACCGGGGTCAGGGTCCGCCACGTTTCGCCCAGCCGGCGGTCCCACTCTTCCTGCCAAGCGGCCTGCGCCACCGCGGCGTCCCCGTTCGCGTCGTCGAGGAGCGCATCCAGCGGCGCAAGTTCCGCCCTGAGTTCCTCAAGCGCGGCGCGCTGGCCCGGGTCCGGCGCCGGCACCTTCGGCTCCGCGTTGCCCTGGCTGCCGTCAAGGCCGACCTCGTCCACCGTGTTGAAGAAGGCAGCGAGCTGGTAGTACTCGCGCTGACTGATCGGATCGAACTTGTGGTCGTGGCACTTGGCGCAGCCCGCCGTCATCCCCATCCACACCGTGGCCGTCGTGTCCGTGCGGTCGAAGACGTACTGGACCCGGTACTCCTCCGGAATCGCGCCGCCCTCGAAGTTGATCATGTGGTTCCGGTGGAAACCCGTCGCCAGCAACTGCTCCGGCGTCGGATCCGGCAGCAGGTCGCCGGCAAGCTGGTCGACGGTGAACTCGTCGAACGGCTGGTTGCGGTTGAAGGCGTCGATCACCCAGTCCCGCCAGCGCCACATGAACCGCTCGTTGTCGATGTGGTAGCCGTTCGTGTCGGCGTAGCGGGCCGCGTCCAGCCAGGAGCGCGCCATGTGCTCCCCGTAGCGCTCGGACGCGAGCAGCCGGTCCACGAGACGCTCGTAGGCGTCCGGCGAGGCGTCGGCGACGAAGGCGTCGACCTCGGCCGGCGCCGGCGGCAGGCCGGTCAGGTCGAGCGACAGACGGCGCGCGAGCGTGCGGCGGGACGCCTCGGGCGCGGGAGCGAGGCCCTCGCTCTCCAGCCGGGCGAGGACGAAGCGGTCGATCTCGCCGTGCGCCCAGTCGCGGTCCGTGACCGAGGGCGGCTCGGGACGCCGCGGCGGCCGATACGCCCAGTGGTCCTCGAACTCCGCGCCCTGCAGGATGAACCGGCCGAGGATCTCGATCTCCCGTTCCGAGAGCGCCGAGTCGGCATGCAGGGGCGGCATCCGGTCCAGCGGCTCGCTCGCCGCGATCCGCTGGAACAACTGGCTCTGGTCCAGGCTGCCCGGCACCAGCGCCCGGCGACCCGAGGGAAGAACGCCCAACGCCGACTCCGCCTGGTCGAGGCGCAGCCCCGCCTGACGTACCGCTACGTCCGGACCGTGGCACTCGTAGCAGTGGTCCGAGAGGATCGGACGCACGTCGCGATGGAAGGAAAGGGGCTCGCCCGGCCCCGCGATCTGGTGATCCACGGGCGGCACTTCCCGCGCGGCGACGCCGACTCCTGCGGACTCTTCCTCATGCGCCAGAGGCCACTCCGCCCCCGCCTCGATCCACGCCTCCAGCAGGTCCTGCTCGGCCTCCTCGAGCGCTCGAGGCGGCGGCATCTCCAGTTCGTCCTCGCGCCGAATCGCCGCGACCAGCAGACTCGCCTCGGCATCTCCAGGCACGATCGCCGCTCCCCGGCCGCCCCCGATCAGCATCGCCGGCCGCGAGTCGAGCCGCAGGTTCCCCCGCTGCCTGAGCGGTCCGTGACAGGCAAAGCACCGGCTCTTCAGCACCGGCAGCACTTCCGACTCGAAGTCCGGCGCCGTCGCGGCTTGAGCGACAGCACCGCCTGCCAGCAAACCCGGGACGATCAGCATCGCGCCCACGACCACCCTGCCGACTTCCTGGCCCATACGTCTCAGCCGCTCCAGCACCAAGTCCTCTCTCAGGCTTCTGAGGATCTTACCGCGCCGCAGCGCTGCCGCGTCGAAGCGGTCCGGCCCGGACCGGGCGGCTGCAGCGGCCGCTTCCGGCGGTACACTGCCGCCCCCATGGACTTCGGCATCTGCGTCGCCAGCAAGGTCGACGACATCGGCTACATCGAGAAGGCGGAGGCGCTCGGCTACAGCCATGCCTGGATCGCCGACAGCCAGATGATCTGGTCGGACTGCTACGCCGTGCTGGCGCTGGCGGCTGAGCGAACGAGCCGGATCAAGCTGGGGACCGGGGTCGCGATCACCGGCACGCGGATCGCGCCGGTGACGGCGCACAGCATCGCGACGATCAACCGGCTGGCGCCAGGCCGCACCTTCCTGGGCATCGGCGCGGGGAACACGGCGCTGCGGCTGATGGGCCACCGCCCGGTCGGCGTCAGGGAGTTCGGCGAGTACCTGCGGGTCGTGCGGGCGCTGCTCGACGGCGAGGAGGTCGACTTCACCTTCCGCGGCCGCAGCGAGCCGCTGCGCTTCCTCATGGAGGAACAGGGCTTCATCGCCACCGAACCGCGGATTCCGATGTATGTCTCCGGTTTCGGCCCGAAGAGCCAGGGCCTGGCCGGCGAGGTCGGCGACGGCCTCGTCATGTCGATCCCGCCGAACGCCTCGCTGTTCGACCGCTCCATCGAGAACTGCCGCCGCGGCGCCGAGGCGGCCGGCCGGAGCTTCGACCGCAACGCCTTCTACACCTGCTCGCTCACCACCGCCGTGATCCTCGAACCCGGCGAGGACCTGACCTCGCCGCGGATCATCGAGGAATGCGGCCCCTTCGTGCTCTCCGGCCTGCACTACCTCTACGACCAGCAGCATCAGTTCGACCGGGAACCGCCTCCGCACGTGCGGCCGGTCTGGGACGAGTACTGCGCCCTCGTCGAGCGGACGCCGGCGCGAGGACGCCACCTGCGGGTCCATGCCGGCCACTGCACCTACTCCCTGCCGGAGGAAGAGAAGTTCGTCACGCCCGACCTGATCCGCGCCTCCTGCCTTGCCGGTACGGCGGAGGAGGTACGTTCCCAGGTCCGCACCCTCTCCGACGCCGGGCTGGACCAGCTCATGCTGCTGCCCTCCCTCGCCACCCAGGAACGCGTCATCCAGCAGTTCCACGACGAGGTCATGGGGAGGCTGTAGAAGCTCGGGACAACCGGAATGACCTGCCTGTTCCTCATCCTCCACGTCTGCGCCCTGTTCCTCATGCCGCCTGCGCTGTTCGTGACGATTCCCCTCCACATCATTGCGTCGGTGATCGCGAGGAAGAGGGACTCGTAGGGCCTCAGCCCGCATACGATCGCCTCATGCTGCTGCTGGTCCTGCCCTGGGACGCCGAGGCCGACGCGTCCGCCGAGTGGTGGTACCTCCGTCGATGGCTCGCCTCTGAGGCGCGCGCCGTCTTCGGCGAGGTCGAGGTCGTTCCGGAGCTGCCGACCCAGGCACCTGACAGGCTGGAAGCGACCCTCGTCCTGAGGTCCTGCCGCGTCCTGATCGGCCGGGCCTCCCTGCGCCGGATGCGGGAAGAACTGACGCAGGGGGCAGACCGGGTCTCAGCCGTCTACGCCACCGACTTGACGACCACCGGTTCGGAGGCGAGCAACGACCTGTTCACCCTGGCCGACTTCGAGCTGGCGGAGGCCAGGTGGCTGGCAGACGACGCCCAGGCCGCCGGCGCCGGAGCGCCCGAGCCGGACACCTGCCCAGCCGTACTGCTGTCTCCGGCCGCCGCGGCGCGGTGGGCGTCGGGGGTGCGGCCTTCCGGTCCGCGAGCCGGCCTCTGCTACGAGTTCATCGACTACTACGGCGGAGAGCGCGCCGACGTCCTGCCCCTGCTTCCCGAGCATCTCGAATCCGAGTCGTCGGTGCTGGAGATCGGCTGCGGCCGCGGGGCGACCGCGGCCCTGATCAAGCAACGCTTCGGCTGCCGCACGGTCGGAATAGAACTGAATCCCGAAGCGGCCGCGGCAGCCGAGAACCGGCTCGACCGGGTGATCCACGGCGATGTCCAGACCGTGGAACCAGGAGAGAAGTTCGACGCGATCGTCGCCTTCGAGCTGTTCGAGCACCTGACCGACGGTCAGGCGTTCCTCGAACGCGCTGCCGGCTGGCTCCGTCCCGGCGGACGCATGGTGTTCTCGGTGCCGAACGTGGGCCACTACTCGGTCGTGGAGGACCTCATTGCCGGACGTTGGGACTACATCCCGATGGGTCTGCTATGCGCCACCCACGTCCGCTTCTTCACCCGCCGCACCCTCGAGGACTGGCTCCGAGCGGCCGGCTTCGACCGCTACCGGATCGACGCCCAGACGACTCCCCTGCCGGCGCGAATGGACGCACTGCCGGACTCGATGGCGCCGGACCGCGAGAGTCTGGCGACGGCCGGCTTCTACGTATCGATCTTCGTATAGAGCGGCAGGGATTCCGGAGGCCGGCGCTTCGCGCCGGATGCCGGCGGGGGCGCCGGCGCACCCAGTCTGCCGGCGCGCAAGTCCCCGGGTCAACGCCGAAAGGCGTACATCAGCGCTTCGGCGGTTCGCCGCTCGGTGTACGTTTCGGCGATGGTGCGCCCCGCCCTGCCGAGTCTCCGCCGCAGGTTCCGGTCACGCCACAGGCGTTCCACCGCGCCGCGAAGCGCCTCCCCGTCACCGAACGGCACCTTGATGGAGGCCCGGTCTTCCGGATCGAGGTCCCGGTGCGAGGGAATGTCCGTCAGAACGCAGGGCCGGGCGCAGCCCATCGCTTCGAGCGCGAGCAGGCCGAAGCCCTCGAGAGGCGACGACGGCCCGATGCAGAGATCGACGCCTTGGATCAGCGCGGGAACTTGCGCCGGCGGCACGTGCCGACGGCGATCCGCCTCCGGCCAGAAGGCCAGCTCCTCCTCGTCAGCGTCGAGCGACAGGCGCACGATCTCGATCCCTCCGTCCGTACTCTCGAAAAGAGGCCTCAGCGCGCGCAGGCACCAGGCGACACCCTTGACTTCCAGTTCCCAGTGCCCGCTGACGAGGACCCGCAACCGGCCATCGTCAACGCGTTCCCGTTCCGGTGGACGAAACAGCTGCGGCTCGAAGGGCTGCGGTATCCACCGCGCTTCGACGCCGTGCCGGTCGAGCAGCGTCCGCACCAGATGCGGCGAGACGACCAGCTTCAACGCGGGCAGGTCGTAGGCCGCCCGCATCGCCTCGCGCCCTGCCGGCTCCAGCGTGTCGTGGCCCGGCTCGTACCCCTGGCAGAGGTGGCAGGCCAGCCGTTCGGCGATCTCGACCGCGGGAGCGACCGTCGGGGCGAGCGTACCGACCGCCACCTCGACCCGGGGCAGATAGCGAGGTTCGAGCGCCGGAACCTGCCTGTAGAAGGCGCCGGCGCCGTCGAACCAGTCCGGGCAGGGATCCGGCGAATGAACCGTGACCTCGACCCCCAACCGTTTCAAGGCCCGGGCATGCTGGAAGACGACCTTGACGCCACCATAGAGGGCGGCGCCGGGCAGAAGATAGGCGACTCTCAGGCGACGATCCCCAAGGGCGGCCGCGTCCGGTACGCGCCGCGGGTGAAGTCCGGGAACTCGACCGGCTCGCTCCCCCGCGCCACCGAGAGTTCGCTCAGTTCGACCGGCGCCGACAGCGCCGCCGCGTCGTAGACGTCCATGTCCATCGGCGCGCCCTCGAGGAGGCAGCGGATCAGCCGGTAGTCCTCGAGGTAGTCCATGCCGCCGTGGCCGGCACCCTCGGCGTCGCCGGCCCGCTCCGCCCACAGGGGATGCTCGAAGCGCTCCCGGTAGGGCTCGACATCGCTCCAGTCGTGCCCCTCGGCCTCGCCTTCGATGAAGATCCGGTCGGGGAAGCCCGCGAACACACCGCGCGTGCCCTGCACGAGGTTGAGCCGGCTGTACGGCCTGGGCGTCGTCGTGTCGTGCTGGAGCAGGATGCTCCGTCCGCGCCGTGTCCGGATCAGGCTCGAGTTCATGTCGCCCAGGGCGTAGCGGACCCCGGCGCGCGGATCGTCCGCGCCGAAGCGCTCCTTGGCGTAGAGCGCCAGCCCCTTCGCCGGGCTCGACAGCGAGACGAGGTAGTCGAAGCAGTCGCCCCGGTTGATGTCCATGCACTGGGCCACCGGTCCGAGTCCGTGCGTCGGATAGAGGTTCGCGTTGCGGTCGACCGAGTGCTGGAGGCGCCACAGACCCTCGTTGCGATCGGAGAACTTGAGCGACCGCAGGTCGTGGATGTAGGCGGCTTCGCCGTGGAGAAGATCGCCCAGCAGGCCCTGTCGCACCATGTTCAGGACCATCATCTCGCTGCGGCCGTAGTTGCAGTTTTCCATCATCACGCAGTGCCGCGCGGTGCGTTCGGCGGTCTCGACCAGGCGCCAGCAGCCCTCGAGCGTGATCGCGGCCGGCACCTCGACCGCCGTGTGCTTCCCCGTCTCCATCGCCTCGACGCAGACCGGCACGTGCCACCGCCAGGGAGTCGCGTTGAACACCAGGTCGATGTCGTCGCGCTCGCAGAGACGCTTGAAATCGGTATCGCCTCGCGTGTAGAGCTCCGGCGCCTCGTTGTCCGCGTCGACGACCCACGAGGCCACCTCCTCGGCCCGCGGTTCGTCGATGTCGCAGATCGCGACGACGTCGACGCCGTCGATGCGCAGGAAGTTGCGCACATGGCTGCCGCCCTGGAGACCGACGCCGACGAATCCGATTCGCACGCGCTCGAGTGCCGGCGCGGCGAAACCGGCGCGGTATGCCTCGAGCGCCGCTTCGTCCCGCTGGCCAGCAGCCTCGGCGTCGTCGGTTTCGTGCCCGGCAGCGGCCCGGGCGCTAACCGCGGCGGCCGCGGCGGCAGGTCCAACCCAGGCCGCCTTCAGCAGTTCGCGGCGTCCCCAGAGGGGTGTCGGCGCGGTCATGCCTCAGAGCGTACACCGGGGCGGACAAAGCGGAGCCGGCCTTGCGGCCGGCGCGTGTTCAAAGCCGCCTGCGGCGGCAGCGGGTCAGAAGACCCGCGCACCCAGCAGAGAAGCGGGCCTTGCGTTCCCTCGGTGCAAGCTCCTAGAAATCGAAGAAGTCGTCGTCGCTGCCGGTGAGGTAGGACGCTTCCTCGTCGAGCCAGGCCTGGAACTCCTCCTCGGTGTGCACGGTCAGGAAGCCGCGCATCGAGTAGTGGCTGTTGCCGCAGAGTTGGGCGCAGGCGATCTCGTAGACGTAGTCCGGGTTGCCGGTCTGCTCGCGAATCTGGGCCGTCGTCTTGGTGGGCACGAACCAGACCGGAATCGAGATGCCCGGAATCGTGTCCTGCTTGATCCGCATGTTCGGCAGATTGAAGCTGTGGATCACGTCCTTGGACGACAGGTGGATGATCGCCGCCTTGTCGACCGGGAGATGCAACTGGTTCACCGTCCAGATGTCGTCCGCGCCGGCCGGATCATCACGATCGAGGCCGATCGGATTCGTCGCTTCGTCGATCAACTCCAGGTTCTGCGCCCCGAACTCTCCATCGGCGCCGGGATACCAGACGTTCCAGGCGAACTGCTGCGCCACGACCCGGACCACAGTCGACTCGGATTCCGGCGGCACTTCGTCCACACGCTCCGCCCACATCGGGATCGAGAAGCCGAGCAGGAGTATCCCCTCCGCGATCGCCACCGCGACCTCGCCGTAGGTGCTCATCTTGCTCTTGACGCCCACGTAGTCGGCCTTCGGGTTGCGGCTGGCGCGGAAACGCATCAGCGTGTAGAGGAAGAACGCGCCCCAGACGATGAAGAGCGCGAGCATCAGGTAGTGCACCGCGTCGATCATGTTGTCGATCCGGCCGGCGTGCTCCGACGCCGCGGCCGGGAACATGGCATCCATCATGACTTGACAGGCTCCTCAACAGTGCTCCACCAGGGCGGCACCGGGTCGGTCCGAAGGCGGCGCGCGCGGCGCCGGAGATAGAGAAAGAAGAGGACGAAGGCGCCCTGCAGCACGAAGACCGCCGCCAGCAGGAACCAGACGCCGGCTCGGGCGGCGTCGATCATCGTGCCTTCGGCGGCGCCGTAGCAGACCGAACAGGCCCAGGCGGCACGGTCGGAGCCAAAGAGCCAGAAACCCGCCAGCAGAGGAACAGTGCGGAACAGCTTCCGGCGGCGGGCCCATTCCTCCTCGGGGGTCGTGATCTTGCGCCAGAACCAGATGCCGTACCAGACGAGCGCCGCCGCGACCGCGAAGGACAGCACGGCGCCAACCGCGTACGCGCTCCCCTGCGCCAGACACCAGCCGCCGAAGAACAGCGCGAGGAGAACGGCGCTGCCGACGAAGACGATGTGGATGACCTTCAGGTTCATGGCTCGATCAGCGAAGCTGTCAGTGAGGTTCGTGCGCCTCGACTTCCGCGAACTCCCCGACCTGGTCCGCGACGGACGTGAGGAGCGGCAGCGCCATCAGGGCGATGAAGAAGGCCACGGTCAGCGCCAGCGTCCAGTAGATGATCTTCTTCTCGTCGATCAGGTGCATGAAGAAGCAGGCGACGAGGGACGCCTTGACGCTGGCGATGAACAGGCCGATGGTGAGGGCCACCGGCACCGAGACCTCCAGGTAGTACGCGCCCACCGTGGCAAGCGTGCCCACCATCAAGGCGCCGAACACCAGGAAGTAGATGCGGACCTGCTTGTCGATATCGACGTGTTCACTCATGGGATGCGACTCGCTCCAGGGTAACCGGGGTCAAGGGCGGAGAAACGCCCGCTACAGCAGGTAGAAGACGGGGAAGAGGAAGATCCAGACCAGGTCGACGAAGTGCCAGAACAGACCCGAGTGCTCGACCCGGTCCGTCAGCCACTGCCGGTTCGTGTGGAACAGCTTCGATCCCGGCCCGGTGAAGTAGGCGTTCCAGGCCATGCCGCCGATCACGTGCAGGGCGTGGAGCCCGGTCATGGCGAAGTAGATGGCGAGGAAGGTGCTCGACTCGGGGTAGTGGTGGTGCTCGAACTTCGCCGTGTACTCGAAGTACTTGATCACCAGGAAGATGCCGCCGCAGCCGACGGTCAACCAGCCGAACACCTTGAACCGCCCCAACTGCCCGCGCATCAGCGACGCCCAGGCCATGACCATCGTCAGACTGGAGGCGATCAGCACGGCGGTATTGAGCGTCGCCAGCGGAATGTTGAGCTCCGCTTCCGCCTGCATCGCGGCCCAGTTGCCGTCCGACCCGATGCGCAGCATGATGAACGTGGCGAACAGCGCCCCGAACAGCATGACCTCCGAGGTCAGGAACAGCCAGATGCCGATCTTGCCGTTGTTGAGGCCGGTTTCGGGGTGGGCCTCTACCGTGTAGGGGATTTCCATCTCTTTGGGGTCCTCGAACGGTCAGGTGGAGGCCGGTTCGGCCTGTGGGACGTAGTCCTTGTCGCTACCGGGGACGCTGTACTCGTACGGTCCACGCGTGACCACGATCTCCTGATCGAAGTTCCCGTGCGGCGCCGGCGACGGCGCCAGCCACTCGACGGTCGTCGAGTTCCAGGGGTTGCGGCCGGCCTTCTCGCCGTTGCGGATGCTCATGAAGAAGTTGATGATGAACGGAATCTGGGCCAGCGCCAGGCACCAGGCCGAAACCGACATCATGCGGTTGAGACCTGCGACCTCGCCCGCGAAGTCGTAGGAGATGCCACCGTCCGCGAGCCGCCGCGAAACGCCGTTCAGGCCCTGGATCATCATCGGGAAGAAGACCCCGTTCATGAAGACGAGCGAGGGCCAGAAGTGGAGTTGGCCCAGGAACTCGTTCATCTTGCGCCCCGTCACCTTCGGGAACCAGTAGTAGACGCCGGCGAACAGCGCGAACAGGGTTCCGGGCGCCACGACGTAGTGGAAGTGGCCGATCACGTAGTAGGTGTCGTGGAGCGGGATGTCGGCCGCCGAGAGACCGAGCGGTAGCCCGGTCAGCCCTCCTATGCCGAACATCGGCAGGAAGCCGAGAGCGAACAGCATCGGCGTGTTGTAGCGGATGGAACCGCCCCATAGCGAGATGAACAGCGCGCTCAGGATGATGACCGACGGGATCGAGATGATCATCGTGGTCGTCTGGAAGAAGGTGGACATCACCGAGCCCATGCCCGTGATGAACATGTGGTGCGCCCAGACGATGAAGCTCATGAAGCCGAGGAAGATCAGCGAGTACACCATCGAGCGGTAGCCCCAGAGCGGCTTCCGGCTGTTGTTCGCGATCACCTCGGCGACGATGCCCATCGCCGGCAGGATGAGGACGTAGACCTCGGGGTGGGCCAGGAACCAGAACAGGTGCTGCCAGAGCAGCGGACTGCCGCCTCCGCTCCGTTCGAGCACCTCGCCGCCTACGACCAGACCCTCCGGGATGAAGAAGCTCGTGTTCGCGACCCGGTCCATCAACTGCAGCACGCCCGCGGCCTCGAGCGGCGGGAAGGCCAGCAGCAGAAGGAAGGCGGTCACGATCTGCGCCCAGCAGAAGAACGGCAGGCGCATCCAGGTCATCCCCGGCGCGCGGAGCTGGATCGCCGTGGTGATGAAGTTGACGGCGCCCAGCAGGGAAGACGTGATCAGGAAGATCATCCCGATCAGCCAGGCGGTCTGGCCGTTCAGCGCAATGTCGGCGAGGGGCGAGTAGGAGGTCCAGCCGTTGCCTGCGGCGCCGTTCGGCAGGAAGAAGCTGGCGAACATCGTGACGCCGCCCAGGAACAGGCACCAGTAGCTGATCATGTTGATCCGCGGGAAGGCCATGTCCGGGGCGCCGAGCTGCAGCGGCATGACGAAGTTGCCGAAGCCGCCGACGGCCAGCGGCACGACGCCGAGGAACACCATGATCGTGCCGTGCATCGCGCCGAGCTCGTTGTAGAAGTCCGGCAGCATGATGCCGCCGGGCGCCCGGTTCTCGCCGAGGAGCGAACCGATGAAGGGGATCGGCTCGCCTGGGTAAGCGAGATTCCAGCGCATCAGCATCATCAGGACGAACCCGAAGAAGAGAAACGCCAGGCCCGTGACCGAGTACTGGACGCCGATCACCTTGTGATCGGTCGAGAAGATGTACTTCCGCCAGAAACTCTGGTCGTGATGATGCTCGTCGTGTGCGGGTGAAGCGTGAACGGGCTCCGCCATGGACGCCGCTCCTTTCTGGCTGCTTGCTGAGGGTTCCTCGTCTACTCCGGCTTGAACACGAAGTTCACCGTCGCGGTGCCGCTGTCGCCGACCTCGACGGTCTCCGAGTAGACCTTGAACCTCTCGAACTCATGCCGGGCCTCGATCGTGTAGGTGCCGGCGGGCACGTTCTCGATGCGGAAGGAACCGTCGGCGCCAGACACCGCGTAGAACGGATGATCGACGACCGTCACCCAGGAGGTCATCCAGGGATGAACGTCGCACTTGATCCGGAAGCGCTCCGTCTTGTCGAAGCTGTAGTCGGCCTCGGTCACGCTGGCCGGCATCGCCCGGTTGAATGGCGGGTTGTCCTTGGACAGCGAGTGGACGTTGTGCAGCAGACCGTCCGAGTTCTTTACCTTGAACTGCTGGCCGACCTGGATGCCCATGATGCGCGGCGTGTAGATGCAGCCGTTCTGGTCCATGACGACCGGCTGCGCAGGCGTATCGAAGGACTTGCCGTCGAGGCCGTCGGTGATCACCAGGAAGACGTTGGCGAAGGCGCCGCCATCCCCGATCATGAACGTCTGGTCGAGGACCGTGCCGCTGTGCTTCTCGGCGCACTTCGGGTCCGCGTCCATTCTCATCGGGCGCTGCGGGGGCGTGCGGCCTTCGTAGGTGACCTTGCCGACGATCGTGCCGCCGAGCGCGACCGAAGAGGTGGCCAGGGCGAAGGCGAGAAGAACGGCACAGACGCGGATCGTCTGCTTCGGAATCATGTCGATGCTCCTTGACAGGGAGAGTGTTGCAAGAGGTCCCGGAACGCTGCGCAGCGTAGCAAGGACCGACGGGTGGAACAAGACTCAGATGTTCTCGAAGGCCAGGGATTCGACCAGCCGCGGATCCCGGGACGGCACCAGCGAGCCGCGACCCAGGAGCCAGCCCGCGGTGGCCAGGAACACGCCGCCGACGCCGAGCAGGGAGGTCACGTCGAGAAGGCTGAACGTCATCTCCCGGTGCAGGTTCGGCATGACCAGCCAGAACACGTCCCAGAGGTGGATGGCCAGCATCCAGACGGCGCCGATCAGCAACAGGGTGCGGTTGCGCTTGATCGTCCGGGGCATGAGGAAGAAGAACGGGACGGCGAAGTGGCCGATGGCCAGCAGCAGGGTCGCCGGCCGCCAGCTCGCCGGATTGAGGTCCGTGCCGTCCAGCCGGCTGAGGAACCAGTTCGTCTCCTCGGGGATGTTCGCGTACCAGATGAGGAAGAACTGGCTGAAAGCGATGTAGGCCCAGAACACGGTGAAGGCGAACAGCAGCTTGCCGAGATCGTGGAAGTGCTCGCCGGTGATCACGCCCCGGAAGTGGCCCGACCGTTCGAACGCCAGCGTGAAGACGGTCAGCGCCGCGAACGCCGAGACGACCGTGCCGGCGAAGAAGTAGACGCCGAACATCGTCGAGTACCAGTGCGGCTCCAGCGACATCAGCCAGTCGAAACCGGCGAAGGTCAGCGTCACCGCGAACAGGGCGACGGCAACGGGACTGAATCGCGCCATTCGGTGGGAAAGCGCTTCGTCTCCGCTCTCATCCTGCCGCCGCGACGTGTTGCGGAAGTAGAGGGCCAACCCGCTCCAGACCACGAAGTAGATCACCGTACGAATCCAGAAGCCGGTCTCGTTGAGCCACGGTTCCTTGACCTGCAGCAAGCGGTCATGCGCCACGGCATCGGCGTGGGTCCAGTGGAACAGGTCGTACATGCCCAGCGCCACGACCGGAATGAAGAGGACCGCCAGCACCGGCACGGTACACGCCAGGTTCTCGGCCAGCCGGCGCACCACGACGCCCCAGCCGGCCTTCGTCGCGTGGTGAATCAGCACGAAGAACAGACAGCCGAGACCGATGCAGAGGAAGAAGACGACGGCCACGAGCCAGGAGTGGAAGAACTGCTTCGTGCTCTCCTTGGAGCCCATCGCCAGCACGATCGACACAACGGTGAAGACGACGCCGACCACACCCGCGATCAGGGGCAGGCGCGCCCAGCCGCTTCCCGGCCGGATGACCAACTGGTCCAGGCGAACGATGCGAGGCCCGTGAGCCATCAGGCAGCGCCTCCCCCGTCACCGGCTTCCGCCGGATCGTCGATCGGCACGTGCTCCACCTCGACTGCCCCCAGCCCGCTCAGGAACTCCGCGGTGTCCCGGTCGTCGTACTTGGGATCCCAGGCCTCGATGGCGATGAACAGCCCGTCGTCCGTGACCCGGGTGAAGTTCTCCGACCGGAACAGCGGATGGTGGTACGTCGGCAGCTTGTTGAAGGCGAACATCCCGAGCACCGCCCCCAACGCGGCGCCGAGCACACCGAGCTCGAAGGTCACCGGTACGAACGCGGGCCAGGTGAACAGCGGCTTGCCGCTGATGACCAGCGGGTAGGCCTTGATGTGGACCCAGCTCTGCAGCGCGAAGCCCAGGCCGGCGCCGGAAAGCCCCGTCGCCAGCACGAGGAACGGCAGCTTGGACGGCTTCAGTCCCATCGCCTTCTCGAGCCCATGGACCGGGAACGGCGTCAGCGCGTCCCACTTCGAGTAGCCGGCGTCGCGTACCGCCTCGCAGGCGCGGTAAAGCGCCTTGGCGGTCTCGAAGCGGGCAAGCACGCCGTAGTGGCTGTAGCCCGCCGCCGCTTCCGGCACGTCCAGGGTCATCAGGCCCATGTCAGGCGCCTCCCCCGCCGGCCGGCGCCGCCTGCGGCGAGGGCTCCACTCCCGACCCGGCGGGCACCACGCGCACCAGTTCCTCGCCCTGGTGCGGATCCGCCTCCGGCAGCACGGTCTTGACCTCCGCCGTGGCCACCATCGGCAGGAAGCGGGCGAACAGGCAGAACATCGTGAAGAACAGGCCGAAGCTGCCGATCAGCGACGCGAAGTCCCAGAACGTGGCCTGGTAGTAGTCCCAGTTCGCGGGCAGGAAGTCGCGGTGGAGCGACGAAGTGACGATGACGAAACGCTCGAACCACATGCCGATGTTGATCAGGATCGAGGAGATGAACAGCCAGCCGATGTGGTTGCGCATCTTCTTGAACCAGAACAGTTGCGGCGTGATCACATTGCAACTCACCATGATCCAGTAGGCCCAGGCGTAGGGGCCCAGCGCCCGGTTGGCGAAGGCGAACTGCTCGTAGGGGTTGCCGCTGTACCAGGCGATGAACATCTCGATGCCGTAGGCGTAGCCGACCATGCAGCCGGTGAGCAGCATGATCTTGGCCATGTTCTCGAGGTGGCGCATCGTGATGATGTCCTCCATCCTGAACAGGACCCGGCAGATCAGCATCAGGGTCATGACCATCGCGAAGCCGGAGAAGATGGCGCCGGCGACGAAGTAGGGCGGGAAGATCGTCGTGTGCCAGCCGGGCAACTGGGCGGTGGCGAAGTCCATCGACACGACGGAGTGGACCGAGAGGACCAGCGGAGTCGCCAGGCCGGCGAGCATCAGGTAGGCCCGCTCGTAGTGGAGCCAGTTGCGGTGCGAACCGCGCCAGCCGAGAGCGAAGATGCCGTAGGCGATCTTGCGGATCCTGGTCTTGGCGCGGTCGCGGATCGTCGCGAGGTCCGGGATCAGGCCGACGTACCAGAACATCAGGGACACCGTGCCGTAGATCGACACCGCGAACACGTCCCAGATCAGCGGACTGCGGAAGTTCGGCCACATGTCCATCTGGTTCGGCAGCGGGAACATCCAGTAGGCGACCCACACACGGCCGACGTGGATGCCGGGAAACACCAGGGCGCACATGACCGCGAAGATCGTCATCGCCTCCGCGGCGCGGTTGATCGACGTCCGCCACTTCTGCCGGAACAGGAAGAGGATGGCGGAGATCAGCGTGCCGGCGTGGCCGATGCCGACCCAGAAGACGAAGTTGACGATCGCGAAGCCCCAGTTGACCGGGTTGTTCAGACCCCAGATGCCGGTGCCCTCCCAGAACAGCCAGCCGATCGAAACCCCGAACAGGCCCAGCATCGCCAGCGACGGCAGGAAGAAGAACCACCAGCCGATCGGCGTCTTGCGCTCGACCGGCACCGCGACCGCTTCCGTCAGGGAACGGAAGTCGTAGCCGCCGACGATCAGCGGCGCACGTCCGGCGACGGGCTCGTGCGTATTGTCCTGACTCTGTGCCATCGAGGGCGAAGAAGTAGGGCGGCGGTTGCCCTCAGGGGGCCAAGCCGGGCCACGAATCGCGCGGAAGCTAACACCGGCCCCTATCCGGGTCAAGGAAACGCGCCGAACCGCCCCGAATGACCCGTAGAATGGACGCATGACCTGTCCACTGACTCCATCGCTTCGCCCGGCTCTCGCGGCGGTTCTCATCCTGCCCTTCCTCGCACTCGCCGGCTGCGGCGACGCCGCGCCCGACGGGACCGGCGGCGGCGCAGCGCCGGCGGCTGAGGCCCCGCCCGCCGAACCCCTGGGCACGAGCACGATCGCAGGCGCCGTCCGCTTCGACGGCGACGTGCCGGAACTCCGGCCGCTCAACATGGACGCGGACCCGGCCTGCGCCGCCAAGCACTCCGGGCCCGTCTACCCGGAGATCCTCGCGGTCGACGACCAGGCCGGCCTGGCCAACGTCCTCGTCTACGTCGCCGACAACCTTCCGGAAGGGCCCTACCCGCCGGCGGAGCCCCCCGTCATCGATCAGCAGGGCTGCCGATACACGCCCCGCGTCGCCGGGATCATGGTGGGCCAGGACCTCAAGGTGCTGAACTCCGACGAACTGCTCCACAACGTCCACTCGCTGTCCGAGGTCAACCGCCCCTTCAACCGGGCCATGCCGGCCGCCATCAAGCAGGCCACCTTCTCGTTCACGGACGAAGAGCCCGCTTTCCGGATCAAGTGCGACGTCCACCCGTGGATGTCGAGCTACCTCGCCGTCTTCAACCACCCCTACTTCGCCGTCACCGGACCGGACGGCTCCTTCGAGATTCCCGGACTCCCCGCCGGCACCTACACGATCGAAGCCTGGCACGAACGCCTCGGCAGCCAACGCTCCGGAGTCACGCTCCTCGACGGCCTGACCGCCATGGTCGATCTCGCGTTCACCCTTCCGGAGTAGCCAGCGTCCGCCATAGCTCGGCGAGGGCGTCGTCCGGGTCGTCGACCTTGATCGTCGTCATGCCGAGCGCCCGGGCGCTCTTCAGGTTCGACCCGATGTCGTCCAGGAACACCGCCTCGCGCGGTTCGATCCCGAGCCGGCCACAGGCCAGGCGGTAGATCTCCGGATCCGGCTTGCGCAGGCCGACGACGCTCGATTCGACGTAGTCATCGAAGAGTTCGCGTACCTCGGCCCGCATCGCGGCCTCCTCGGCGCTCGCGGGTTCCCGTTCCTCCTCGCTGACCCAGTTGTTCGTCAACGCCGCCACCGCGTAGCCGCGGGCGCGCAGGCGCCGCAGGGCGTCGATCATCTGCGGCCTGGGCTTCGACTCCTCGGTGATCGCCGCCATCATCTCTTCGGCCGAGAAACGCTCGGCCACCGAGGGATCGGCAGCCCTTACGTCGTCGTCGAAGGCGGCGAAGAACCCCGGCCCCATGACCAGCTCGCCGCGCTCCATTCGCTGCCAGGATCCTCCCGGCCCGGCCGCCACGACCAGGCGGTTGACGAAGTTCTCCTCGATCCCGTTCGCCTGTTCGTAGCGCCGGATGGCGTGCAACGGGGAGCCGAAGACGACTCCCCCCAGGTCGAAGATGACTGCCCGATAGTCCATGAACCCGTTTCTCCTGTTCCCTATCTACGCAATGTGGCCGGCAGCGGCACTGGCCCCGCTGGCGCGACGTTCGAGGCGATGAACTGCTCCTGGTGCCAGCGATAGTCCAGTATGTGGATGCGGGGATCGACGGCGTCGTAGGCCCCGTCGGCGCGACGGCGCAGCACACGGTAGTGGAGGTTCGGCTCCACGCTCCATCCCGTCGCCCCGACCGTGCCGATGCGCTGTCCCCGGCTGACCGCTTCGCCTGCCCGGACTTCCGTCGTATCCAGGTGTCCGAACAGGGTGATGAAGCGGTCTCCATGCCGGATTCCGACGATGCGCCCGTAGCGAATCCAGGCACGGCCCAGGGCGGCGCCCCGCCCCGCATAGGTCACCCGACCGGCCGCCGTGGCAAGCACCGGAGCGCCGGCGGAAGCCGCGAGATCGATGCCGTGGTGAAACTCGTCGTCGCCCGTAACCCGATTCCGCGTCTGTCCGAACGGAGCGACGAGAACGAAGTCGTCGCCCCGGAGCGGAACCGCGGACGGTGTCAACTCGACGAGTTCGGGCTCGTCCTGCTCGACCTCCAGCGCCGCCCGCAGGCGGCCCTCGATGCGTCCGGTCACCCGTTCCACGTCTTCCTCGACGCCTGACTCGATCAGCACTACCTGGCCCTGCCGCAGGGTCAGCGCGGGTTCCTCCAGGACCTCGACGGGCTCGCCGCAGCCTTCGTTCGCCGGCGCCCCGGCACCGTAGGCCAGGACGATCTTGCACAGTCGGCTATCCAGCTCCGACGCCAACTGGCGAACCTCCGAGTAGCGTTCCGCCAGGGCTTCGAAACGGGCCGCCAGTCGCCGATGCTCCTCGAACACCTCGACCTGTTCGGCCCTCGAGAACTGGGAACGCGTCACGGTCGGCGCGATCAGCACGGCGTTGACGACGAGGGCGCAAACGAGGAGCGAGGCCGCCAACCCGAGCTGAAGTCTCGCCGTAGTCACCTCGAGGTAGCGCACACGGCCCTTGGGGCCGTGGATCTGCACGCTCCCGAGGCGAACGCTGCCGTCGACTGAGGACTCAGGCATCGAGACGACCCGCCCCCCTGCCTGCCAGACGGCCGAACACGGCGCCCGCGGTCAGTCCGGAGCCGCCCGGGTAGTTGTCGTAGAACAGGCCGCCGACGAGTTCGCCTGCCGCGAACAGACGCGGGATCGGCCGTCCATCGCGGTCGAGCACCCGGGCGCGGCGATCGACCGACAGGCCCCCGAAGGTGAACGTGATGCCGCAGGTCACGGCGAAGGCTTCGAACGGCGGCGCCTCGAGCGCGTTGGCCCAGTTCGACTTGTTCAGGGCGAGACCGCGGGTCGCGCGGCCATCGCGGACGCTGGGGTCGAAACGCACTTCCCGACGCACCGCGGCGTTGAACTCGCCGACCGTCCGCAGGAACGCCGGGGCGTCCACGCCGTCAAGTCTCGCGGCGAGTTCCGGCAGCGAGTCCGCCTCGACCCGCGTCGCGTGCGGCTTCCGGTACTCGTCCCGCAGCAGGTGAGCCACCTGCGCGTCGAACACCTGCCAGGCGAAGCGGCCCGGCTGGTCCAGCACCTCGCGGCCGTACCTGGCGTAGGTGTAGTTCCGGAAGTCGGCGCCCTCGTCGAGAAACCGCTCTCCCCTCGCGTTGACGACGATGCCGAGCGGATAGCTGTGCTTCTGGTAGCGGTGACGAACCTCGAGGTTGCCGACCTCGGGCGCGTTCAGATCCCAGGCCACGGCGTGGCAGCCGGACCACTGCCCGGCCCGTCCGGCGCCCGCTTCGAGGGCCATGCGAATGCCATCGCCCGTGTTGTAGCGGCTGCCCCGAACCTTGGCCTCCTCCCAACCTTCGCCGAGGTGGCGGCGCCGCCAGTCGCCGTTCGCCTCGAAGCCGCCGCTGGCGACGACCACGCCGTCGGCTTCCAGGATCCTCCGACCGGACGCCTCCTCGACCTCGACGCCGCACACGGCGCCTTCCTCCAGCCGCAGGCCGACCGCCCGGCATCCGTAGCGCGTCGAGATGCCCGCCTTCTCCGCCGCCCGCTCGAGAGCCGCCACCAGCCCGGGGCCGCCTCCCCGTGCCTGCAGCGTCAGGCCGCCCCAGAAACGCCGCTTGCCGTCGACCTCGAACGCCTGACCCGCGTAGAGGGGAACGAACTCGACCCCCCGGCCGCGCATCCAGCGCAGCGTCCGCCGGCTCTCCCCCACGAGCGTCTCGACCAGCTCGGGGTTCGCCTGACCGCCGCCGGTCCGTTCGAGATCCTCGATGAAGCGCCGCGCCGGGTACGTTCCGAAATCGCTGGCCTCGATGTCCTCCTCGCTCAGACCGGCGGCCACCTCGCGGAGATCGTCGAGGCCGTCGTAGACAAAGCGCATCGCCGCCATCGTGAAGCGGCTGTTTCCACCGCGTTCGGCCCGCGGCGCGCGCTCCAGCACGGTCACCGAAGCGCCTTCCTCCCGGGCCGCGAGGGCGGCGCAAAGCGCCGCGTTGCCGGCGCCGACCACGACGACACGCCGCTTGAGTGCTGCTCGCTCTTCCATCAACCCGCCTCTCTCGGCGCCGAACCCGGGTAGCGTAGCCGCCCGAAACCTGAGGGGATACTCACCATGAACGACTCGGACAGCAAGAACGACATCGCGCGCGGCGGTACCCGCTTCGCCGGCAAGGTCGCCGTCGTGACCGGCGCCGCCGGCGGTTTCGGCCGCGCCATCGCGCGAAGACTCGCCGAAGAAGGCGCGGCCGTCGCGCTCGCGGACATCGATTCACGCAAGGGCAAGAGGACGACGGCCCAACTCGCCGGGCGCGGCGCCCAGGTTCTCTTCGAGACGGTCGACGTCTCCCAGGGCGACGACCTGCGGCGCCTGATGGAACGGGCCTGCGGCGTGTTCGGCGGCATCGACATCCTCGTCAACAACGCGGGCTACTGCCACCGGGCGAGGCCCCTCTGGAAACTCGCCGAAGCCGACTACGACCGGGTCTTCGAGGTGAACACCAAGAGCGTCTACCTGGGCGTCGTGCACGGCGTGCCCCGGCTGATCGAGCGTGGAGGCGGCGTCATCGTGAACACCGCCTCGATCGGCGCTCTCCGCCCCCGGCCGCTGATCACCGCCTACAACGCCACGAAGGGAGCCGTGATCACGATGACCCGTGGCCTGGCGGCGGAACTCGCTTCGTCGGGGATCCGCGTCAATGCGGTCAATCCCGTCGCCGCCGACACGGACTTCATGAAGGGCCCCTCGGGAGGGCGGCGGCTGGACGACTCGGGACGCGAAGTCCTTCAGGAGACGATTCCGCTCGGCCGGCTCGCCGAACCGGCCGACGTCGCCGCCGCCGTCGCCTACCTCGCCTCCGACGACGCCGCCTTCCTCACCGGCGTCTGCCTCGACGTCGATGGAGGCCGGAGCATCGGCTAGCGGAAACGCCGCGCCTACGACAACTCGATCAAGCGCCCGCCGACCACCGTGCCGGCCGCCGCGCCGCGGAGCTTCCAGCCGGCGAACGGCGTGTTCCGCGACCTGCTCCGGAAGGCGGCCGGGTCGACCTCGACCTCGCGCTCCAGGTCGATCAGGGTCACGTCGCCGGCCGAGCCCGGCGCAAGGCTGCCACCCGGCACGCCGAGGATCCGCGCCGGCGCCGTCGACAGCAGGTCGACGAGGCGCGCCAGGTCGATCACGCCCTTCGCCACCAGCCGGTCCAGGCAAAGGCTGAGCGTCGTCTCGAGCCCGACGATGCCGTTCGGCGAAGCGACGAAGTCGAGCTCCTTCTCGTCCGGGTGGTGGGGAGCGTGATCGCTCGCGATCGCGTCGATCGAGCCGTCGGCAAGGCCAAGCACCAGGGCGTCCCGGTCGGCCGCGCTTCTGAGCGGCGGGTGCATCTTGAAGTTCGGGTCCAGCCCCGAGTCGAAGACGTCCTCGTCCGTCAGCAGCAGGTGATGGGCCGAAACCTCGCAGGTGACCCTGTGGCCATCGGCCCTGGCCGCCCGGATCAGGTCCAGGCTGCGCGCCGTCGACAGGTGCGCCAGGTGGTAGCGGCCCCCGGTATCGGCCGTCAGGAGCAGATCGCGGGAGACCATGACGTCGTCCGCGGCGCCGGGGATCCCCTCGACGCCGAGCCGGGTCGAGAAGCGTCCCTCGTGCATGACGCCGTCGCCCGAGAGCGCGAGCTCCTCGGCGTGCTGGATCAGCGGCAGGTCGAAGTGCCGCGCGTATCGCAGCGCCTGGCGCATCAACGCGGCACTCCAGACCGGCCGGCCGTCATCCGAGACGGCGACCGCCCCGGCTCGCCGCTGGGCCCCGAACTCCGTCAACTCGCGGCCCTCCAGCCGCCGGCTGACCGCCGCGATCGGATAAACCCGGGCCCAGCCCGCCCGCTCCGCCTGCTTGAGCATGAACTCCGTCAGGGACGGATCGTCGTTCACGGGATCGGTGTTCGGCATGCAGGCGACGGCCGTGAACCCTCCGGCCGCGGCGGCCCGCGTGCCGGTGTCGATCGTCTCCTTGTACTCCTGGCCCGGCTCGCGCAGGTGGACGTGCATGTCGATCAGGCCGGGGACGACGACCAGACCCGCGGCGTCGACCTTGCGCACGTTCTCCGCCGCAGGAAGGCCGGGGCCGCAGGCCGTCACCCTGCCGCCCTGGACGAGCACGTCGGCCGGGCCGTCGAGCTCCTGGGTCGGGTCGACGACTCGGCCCCCGCGAATCAGTACCGAGCCGCTCACAGCGTCGGTCCGTCCTCGCCGCTCTTCGCGCCGGCCAGCAGGTAGAGCACCGCCATCCGCACCGCGACGCCGTTCGCCACCTGCTCGAGGATCACCGACCAGGGACCGTCGGCGACCTCGCTGGCGATCTCGATGCCGCGGTTGATCGGTCCCGGGTGCATGATGATCGCGTCGTCGTTCGCCCGGCGCAGGCGCTCCGCGGTGAGCCCGAAGAACTCGAAGTACTCCCGTTCCGAGGGAAACGCGGCCCGCGCCTGGCGTTCGAGTTGCACCCGCAGCATCATCACGACGTCGGCGCCCTCGATCGCCTCCTCCAGTGAGTAGACCACCCTGGCGCCAAGCGACTCCGGCTCTTCCGGCATCATCGTGCGGGGCCCGGCAACGGTGACGTCGGCACCCAGTCTGGTCAGACAGAGGACGTTCGAGCGCACGACGCGGCTGTGGGCCACATCGCCCACGATCGCGATCTTCAGGCCCTCCACCCGGCCCTTCCGGCGGCGGATCGTGAAGGCATCGAGCAGCGCCTGGGTGGGATGCTCGTGGGCGCCGTCGCCGGCGTTGATCACGCCCGAAGCGAGCCGCTCCGCCAGTGCGTGCGGCACCCGCGGGTGGGCGTGCCGGATGACGACGAGATCCGGCGCCATCGCCTCCAGGTTGCGGGCCGTGTCGAGCAGCGTCTCGCCCTTTGAGAGGGACGAGGACGAGGTCGAGAAGTTGATGTTGTCGGCCGAGAGCCGCTTCTCAGCGATCTCGAAGCTCGAGCTGGTCCGGGTCGACGCCTCGAAGAAGAGGTTGATGACCGTCTTGCCCCGCAGGGTCGGCACCTTCTTGATCGGCCGCGCCGCCACCTCGACGAACGACTCCGCGGTGTCGAGAACGTGGAGGATCTCGGCCTGGGACAACTCGGCGACCCCGAGCAGGTCGCCGCGCTGCCAGACCGCTTCGCTCACCCCTCGCGCTCGAGCAGCTCGACCATCTCCTTGCCGCCGTCGGTCGCGGCGTAGGAGACCTTGATCACTTCGCTGTCCGTCGTCTGGACGTGTTCGCCGACGCAGTCCGCGTGGATCGGGAGTTCCCGGTGGCCCCGGTCGATCAGCACCGCCAGGCGGATCGCCCGCGGACGGCCGTAGTCCATGATCAGGGCGTCCATCGCCGCCCGGATCGTGCGGCCGCTGTAGAGCACGTCGTCGCAGAGCACGACGATCCGGTCGTCGATCGCAACCGGCATCACGCTCTCCTTGACCACGGGCTGCGGAGCGATGGTCGAGAGATCGTCCCGGTAGAGCGTGATGTCGAGCACCCCGACCGGCACCTCGACGCCCTCCGTGCGCTTGATCTCGGCGGCGACGAAGTCGGCCAGCGGCACGCCGCGGGTGCGCACGCCGACCAGCAACAGCGAGTCGGTGCCGCCCGCGCGCTCGACCACCTCCGCAGCCATCCGGCGCATCATCCGCGCCATCTGGGCCGTGTCGAACAGCGTTCTCTTGACCGTCAGCGCGCTCACCGCCGCGGCAGCGTATCAGCGGCGCGCCGGAGACGCCACATGTTGTGGACGGGAGCGGCCGCCGGCACAACTACTTGTGACTTATGCATGAATCCTGTTATCTTCCCAAAGGGCCGGAAAGGCCCGATTCCCCGCCACGCCAACCATGCTCAAACTGGAAAGCCTTGAAGTCAACGGCTTCAAGACCTTCGTCGACCCGGTGACGAGCCGGTTCGCCCGCGGCATCACGGCGATCGTCGGACCGAACGGCTGCGGCAAGAGCAACCTGGCGGAGGCCATCACCTGGGTGCTCGGCGAGCAGAGCCCCAAGTCGCTGCGCGGCAGTTCCATGGAGGAAGTCATATTCAACGGCAGCGGCCAGCGCAAGCCCCTGGGGATGGCGGAGGTCAGCCTCACCTTCCTCACCGACGGCAGCGTCGAGAACGCCGAGGACGGTCGGATCACGATCGGGCGGCGGATCTTCCGCGGCGGCGAGGGTCAGTACCGGTTGAACGATCGGGTGGCCCGGCTGAAGGACATCCGGGACATCCTGATGGATACGGGTCTGGGCATCCGCGCCTACTCCGTGATCGAGCAGGGACGAATCGGCATGATTCTCTCCGGCAAGCCCCAGGAACGCCGCCAGCTGATCGAGGAAGCGGCCGGGATCACCCGCTACAAGAACCGCAAGAGGCTCGCCAGCCTGAAGCTCGAGGACGCGACCGCCGACCTGCTCCGGCTCGACGACATCATCTCCGAGGTCGAGCGCAGTCTTCGCTCCCTCAAGCGGCAGGCAAACGCCGCCCGGCGCCACCGCGAGCGCCGGGACGCCTACCGCGAACTGCTCGACGCCGTGCTGCTCTTGCGTTGGGCCAGGCTCCAGGGCGAGCTCGAGGAACTCGGGTCCGCTCTCGGACAGAAAGCCGACCGGGAGGCGGAACTCCTGGCGGAGATCGCCCGCGGCAACGCGAAACTCGCCGAGTGCCGCCAGGCCATCGACGAACGCACCGAAGAGGCCGTCCGCTCGCACGAACGTCAGGCCACACTGCTGGCGACGATCGAGGGGCGCCAGGAGCTGATCAAGGGCGCCCGCGCCACCCGGGCGGAAATCTCCGAGCGGCTCGAAGGGGGCGCCCGAAGCGAGGAGACGCGGCGCCGCGAACTGGCGGCGGCCGAGGAGGCGCTCGCCGTCCTCGCCGGACGCCGGCAGATGTTCCTCTCGGAGCGGGAGGAGGCGCTGGCAAAGGTCCAGGAGGACCGGCAGCGGATCGATGAGGCCGACGCCGCCATCGAGCGCGCCCGCAAACACCACCGGGACCTGCTCGAGGAACAGGCGGCGTCGCGGGCGGAGACTGACGAGCTGAGAAGCAGCCTGGTCACCGAGCGCATCGGCAACGAGAAGGCCGTCGACCGCCGCGACCGCGCCGAAGCCACTCTGGAACGGAGCCGGGACGCGCTCCGTTCCATCGACGTCGACGTCAGGGCCGTCGGCGCCAAGGTGGAGGAACTGGACGTCGCCCTCGCCACGGAAACCGAGGCCGCAGGGCGGGCGGCCGAAGCTCTCGAGGCGAGCCGCAACCGGCGGCGGGAAGCCCGGACCGAACTCGAAACCCGTCGCGAGGAGCTGGTCGAAGCACAGAGACGAGCGGCCGTCCTCCGGGAACTCGGTCAGCGAGACGAGGAACTGCGGGCCGGGATCCGCGACGCGCTGCTTGACCTGGGGCTTTCGGAGCCCCGCTTCCTCGGCGACGAGGTCAAGGTGCCCGCGGGCTGGGAAGACAGCCTGGACCTCTTCCTGGGCCCGCTGCGCAACGCGATCCTGGCCCCCTGCGACGAGGACGCCGTGGCAATCGCCCGCGCGCTCTCCGGCTTCGACCATCAGGTCACTCTCCTTCGCCCGGCCGACGCCCGCGAACCTCTGGCCGAGCTGGACGATCCCGAGATCGTCGGCGACGTGTCGACGGCGCTGGGCCTCTCACCGGACCTGAACGGCGCGCTTCGCCCGGGCTACCTCGTCTCCGGCCCCGAGGCGGCGGAACGCCTGGCGGCGGACAACCCGGGCGTCGCTTTCCTGTGCCGGGACCGGCTCTGGATCGAGGCCGGCCGCGTCACCGTCCGGGGCGAGGGTGCGGCGCCCGGCGCCCTGGGCCGCCAGCGCGAACTCGACGACCTCGGCGAACGGATCGGCGAACTTGAGGAGCGTTGCGCGACCCTGGGCCGCGAGATCGACGCCGCCGGCGAGAGCGGCCGCGAGGCGGCCATGGAAGGTCAGCGGATCGAGGGGGTCGCGTCCGACCTCCGGGAACAACTGGCCGTCGCCAAGGCCCGGCTCCAGGACATCTCCGAAAGGCGAACCGCACAGGCCCGCGAGAGCGCCGAGGCTGAAGCCGAGCTCGAGGACCTGCTCCGCAAGATTGCCGAGACGGCCAGCCGGCAGGCACGGATCCAGGCCGACATCCAGGCTCGCGAGACGGTTCATCGCAGCCTGGAACGGGCGGTCGAGGAAGCGGCCGCCGCGGTCGAGCGGGCTCGGGAGGAACGCGAGGAGCGCGTGACCGCGGGCGCCGGCCGTCAGGGCCAGCTCGAGTTGATCAACGAGCGCTCCGCCACCGACCGCAACGAGACCGAGAGGCTCGAGCAACAGATCGAGAGTCTTCGCAGGGCAGACGAAGCGTGGCTCGTCGAGCAGGGGCGGCTGCGCGGCCGCGTCGTCGAGCTCGAAGCGGCATCGGCCCGGGCGCGACAGGAGCTGGACGACGCCCTGGCCGAGCGGACGAGCGCGAGAGACGAAGCGACCGGCGCCCAGGAAGCTCTCGAGGAAGAGCGGGGTCGCGGGCGCGAGCTCGAGGCCCGAATGCGCGACCTCGGCGCCCGGCGCGACGAACAGCGCGACCGGATCGAGGACCTGCGAGTGCGGCAGGCGGGCCTGCGCCAGGACGCCGAACACCTCGAAGGGGACTACCGCGAGGAGTTCCGGCGCGAACTTGCGGCGCAGGAGGCGCCGGCGCGGCCGGACGGCGAAGTCCCGGACCTCGAGGCCATGACCGAGGAACTCGAACGCCGGCGCACTCTGCTGGAGCGGATGGGTCCGGTCAACGTCCTCGCGGCCGACGAGTACGACGAACAGCAGGAGCGCCACACGTTCCTGACCGGACAGCGCACCGACGTGGCGTCCTCCGTCGAGAGCCTGAAGCGCACGATCCGCGACATCGACAGGACCTCCTCCGAGCGTTTCGTCGCCGCCTTCAGCGAGGTCAACGAGAACTTCGGCCGGACCTTCACCGAGCTCTTCCGTGGCGGTGACGCGGAGATGCGCCTGATGGACGAGGAGGACCCGCTGGACTGCGGCATCGAGATCACCGCGCGGCCGCCGGGCAAGCGCGCCCAGAACATCATGCTGCTCTCGGGCGGTGAGAAGGCGCTGGCAGCGATCGCCCTGCTGTTCGCCCTCTTCCAGACCAAGCCGTCCCCGTTCTGCATCCTCGACGAGGTCGACGCGCCGCTGGACGATGCGAACATCCTGCGTTTCGTGGACATGCTGCAGCGGATGTCGGCGGAAACCCAGTTCCTCGTCATCACCCACAACAAGCTGACGATGCAAGCCGCGAGCACGCTCTATGGAGTGACGATGGAGGAACGCGGCGTCTCGAAGATCGTCGGCGTCGACGTCGACGAGATGCACCCGGAGCGCCAGCTGGCGACCGCCTGATCGGCCATCCGCTGGTAGGCTGGATCGCATGAAGCGCCCAGCCCTGATCTCCCTGCTCCCACTGGCCGTGGCCGTTGCCACGCCCGCGGCCGCCGCCGACCGCGACGCGCCGACCTTCTACGGTGATGTCCTGCCCGTGCTCCAGATGCACTGCCAGGACTGCCACCGGCCGGCCGGCGCCAACTACGGCGGCATGCGGGCGCCCATGGCTCTGACCACCTACGCGGAAACGCGGCCGTGGGCCCGGTCGATCGCCCGGACGGTGGCGGCGCGCGAGATGCCGCCGTGGGACGCCCACCCGCAGCACGACGGCACGTTCGCGAACGAACGCGTGCTCAACCAGGCCGAGATCGAGACGCTGGTCAACTGGGCCGGGACCGGCGCCGCCCCCGGTGACGCGGCCGACGCTCCCCCGCCGCGGGAGTTTCCGAGCACCGGCGGCTGGGTCGTCGGCGAGCCCGACCTTGTCGTGACGATGCCGGAGCCCTACTTCGTCGAGGACGACGTCGACGACCTCTATGCCGCGTTCTCCTACGTGCTCACCGAGGAGGACCTGCCGGAGGACCGCTGGGTCGTCGCCTTCCAGTGCAAGCCGGACAGCGACATCATCCACCACTTCAACCTCCATCTGCTGCCGCCCGACGAGAACGGCGAGTTGCCGGCGCCGCCCGAGTTTCCGAACCAGGACCAGATCGCCCCGTCGCCCGAGAACTCGGGCAGCTACATGGGCGGCGTCTCCTCCGGCAGCGACGCGAACCGCTACCCGGAGGGCTACGGCTTCCTGCTCAGGAAGGGCTCACGGGTGACGTTCGACATCCACTACCACAAGGAGGCAGGCGAAGGCACCGGCAAGTGGGACCAGTCGTCGATCGGCTTCGTCTTCGCCGATGAACCGGTCGAGCGTTCGCTCGGCTCGGGGCTCAGGCCGATCATGAACTTCACGTTCGCCATCCCGCCGAACGACGGCAACCACCAGGTCGGCCCCTACTCCACCGTCGCCCGGCGCGACACGGACATCATCGCGCTCATGCCGCACATGCACATGCGAGGCAAGGCCGCACGCTTCGAGGCGTTCTACCCCGACGGCACCACGGAAGTCCTGCTCGACGTGCCGCAGTTCGACTTCTCCTGGCAGACCGTCTACTACTACGACGAGATGAAGCGCATCCCGAAGGGCACACGAATCGAGTACACCGCCTGGTACGACAACTCAGCCGAGAAAGCGGCCCGCTACGGCTTCGACTCGAATCGCACGGTCCGTTTCGGCCAGCCCTCCACCGACGAGATGATGATGGGCTTCATGATGAGCGCGGGGGTACCGGAGAGCGAACCGTAGCGCTGGTTGCTACCGCCGCGAGAGCCGGTCCGCGGTCACGAGGAAGCCACCGGCGATCAACAGGCCCAACAGTTCCCGGCTGTGCTCGATGTACATCCGGCTGGCCGACATCGGGGCCCAGAGGTCGCTGGTCGGACGGTTCATGAGCCAGTCGATGAACCCCGGTAACGTCAGCACGACGCCCGCCGCCGTCACCGCCGCAAGCGCCAGAAAGACCGCGCGGTGCAGCGTCCGGTAGGCGGCGACCGTGCAGGCGCAGGCGATCGCGGCGTAGTAGGTCACCCAGATCAGCGGATCCGGGTCGTTGATCTGCACCAGAGCGAAGACCAGCATCGCGAGGCCGAGCAGCAGGGGCAGGAAGCGGGGACCTGAGCGAGGCTGCGGGGAAGGCATGGAGGCGAGCCTAGTGGCTTGTACCGAAGAAAAGCCACTTCGTTCATCAGTTTCATCCTGTTCAGTCTTGACAAAACAAACCGGATGATTCAACATCCGTGATCAATGACCGTCTCCGAACCGACTCCCGCGCCGGACCGATCCGCCAGGCCCTCCGCGGCGGCCGACCACAGCCTGCACGCCGCGGAAGAACGCTTCATCGAAGCGATGGGGCTGGCGCACGAGGAGGATCGCCTGCCCCGCATCGCCGGCCGCCTCGTCGGCCTGCTCATCCTCTCGCCCGAGCCCGTGCGCTTCGACCATCTGGCTGAGCGCCTTCAGGTCAGCCGCGCCAGCATCAGCACCAACACTCGTCTGCTGGAGAACATGGGCGTCATCCAGCGGGTGACCCGTCCGGGCGACCGCCGCGACTACTTCCAGATCAACGAGGAGCCCGGCCTCCTGTTGCGAATCGCCGATCGCTACCGGGCCCGCCAGGCCAGCGCGGAAGAGATGAAGCAGGCACTCCCGCCGAACGCGGGAGGCGAAGTCGTCTTCGACCGCCTGGAGAGGTTCATCCGCTTCTACGCGATCCTCGCCGACAGCCTGAACTCCGTGCTCGCGGCGATGGAGAGCGACAGCGGCAACTCCCGACCTGGCTCTGCGTAGACGACTCGAGACGCCACCCCACAAACCAGAGAGAAACGTGAATCCAATGGCCACAGATCATCCAGACCCGGCGCCACGAAGCAACGGCGACGGGAGCTTCCACCCGCCCGGCGCGCGCGGCGGCGCCGCCCGACGCCGCAGGCGCATCAGCGGGCTGCAGATCGCGGGCCTCGCCGGCGCGGCGGTCGTGCTCGCTGCCGCGGCCGTTTTCGCCTTCGGCCTCGGGCCGCAATCCCCGGCCGGCGGCCCGGCGATGGCGGGTAGCGCACAGGCGGTACCGGTGCGCGCGGTGGCCGCGCGACGCGGCGATCTCTCCGTACGGACCGCCTACTCCGGCGAACTGGTGGGCGAAGTCTCGGACATCTCGCCCCAGGTCCCGGGGATCCTGGTCGACGTGCCGGCGCGAATCGGCCAGCGGGTCGCCAGAGGCCACGTGCTCGCCGTGATCGGGGACATCGAGTTGAAGAACCAGCTCCAGGAGGCGCGCGGCCAGCTCGGCGTAGCCGAAGCGAACCGCGATCGCGCCGGGGCCGAACTCGTCGGCGTCGAAGCCGATTACCAGCGGGCGATGGAACTGTACGACCAGGGCCTGCTCTCCGAGCAGGAGCAGCAGCAGGTCACCTCCCAGTACGCGACGTCGACGGCGAACCTGGCCGCCGCCGAAGCCCAGGTCCGGCAGTCGGCGGCCCGCGAGGCGCTGCTCGCCGAGCAGTTCGCGAACACCCGCGTGCGCGCCCCGTTCGATGCCGTCGTTTCCGACCGCTACCTCGACCGCGGGACCCTGGTCCAGCCGGGGACGCCGATCCTGCGGCTGGTCGAGGAGGCGCCGCTCCTGGTCCAGTTCCGGGTGCCGGAACGCGATCTCTCGGCGGTCCAGACCGGCGCCGCCTTCGACGTGGCCACGGAGGCCACGGGCGAACGCACCTTCTCCGGGACCGTGCGCCGGGTCGCCGGCGAGGTTCGGCGCAACGACCGCACCGTGCTCGTCGAGGGCGAACTCGCCGAAACCGACGACCTGCTTCTGCCGGGCATGTACGCGGACGTCTCCGTCAGCCTGCGCGATCTCGACAACGCCCTGATCGTGCCGGGCGCCGCCCTGCTGGAGCGGGTGGAGATGGACGGCGCGCGCTCCACCGGCGTCATGGTTCCGGTCGACGGCCTCGCCCAGTGGCGCACGGTGGCCATCGCCGGGCGTTCCGGCGAATACAGCGCCATCGCCGGCCCGATCGAAGCCGGCGAGCTGGTGCTGACGATGGGCCACAACCAGCTCGGACACGGCACCCCGGTGCGGGTGGTCCCCAACGAGCCGGAGCCCTCCCCCGCCGGCGCCGCCGGGTCCTAGGAGCCCGCCATGAACCTCCCCCGCATCTCGGCCAACCGCCCGGTGGGCGTGACCATGCTCTACGTATGCGTCGCCGTCCTCGGTCTCGTCGCCCTGCGCCAGCTCGCCGTCGACCTCATGCCCGAGGTCGACATGCCCCAGATCTCCATCACGACGAGCTACGAGGGCGTCGCTCCCCAGGAGATCGAGACCCTGCTGACCCGCCCGATCGAGCAGGCCGTGTTCACCGTCGACGGGCTCGAGGACCTGACCTCGACCTCGGCCGAGGGAATGAGCCGGGTCCAGGCCCGCTTCGAGTGGGGGGTCGACCTCGACGAAGTGGTCAACGACATTCGCGAGCAACTCGACTGGATAAGCGGCATGCTGCCGGAGGACGCGACCGAGCCGAATCTGTTCAAGTTCAACCTCTCCGACATGCCGATCGCCTTCCTCGGACTCTCCGGCGAGGGAGACGCGCGCCAGCTCCGGCACCTCGCCGAGGAAACGCTGAGCCGGCGGCTCGAGCGGATACCCGGTATCGCCGCGGTCGACATCCAGGGCGGCCGGGTTCGCGAGATCCAGGTGCAGCTCGCCGCCGACCGCATGGCAGCTCTGGGGGTCACTCCCGGCGAGGTCACCATGGCGCTGTCCCGGGAGAACCGCAACGTCTCCGCCGGCGACATGATCGAGACCGGCCGCGAGGTCCTGATCCGGGCAGTCGGCGAGTTCGAGCGCACGGTCGATGTCGAGAACACCATCGTGGCGATCCGCGAAGGCCGGCCGATCCTCGTCCGCGACCTCGGGCACGTCGACGATGGCATTCGCGAGGTGACGAACGAGCTGTGGATCAACGGCACCGAAGGCATGCGGATGTACGTCCAGAAGCAGTCGGGCGCGAACACCGTCGAGGTGGCCGACCGCCTGCGGGACGAGATCGAGGCGATCAACCGCGACTACGCGGGACAGGCCGACATCTCGATCCTGATGGACAACTCCGTGTTCATCCGCCAGGCCGTGAACAACGTGCAGATCGGCGCGATCTTCGGCGCCGCCCTCGCGATCCTCGTCCTCTTCCTCTTCCTGCGCGACATCCGGGCCACGCTGATCGTCGGCGCCGCGATTCCAATCTCCGTGCTTGCCACGATCGCGTTGATGTACTTCAACGGCTTCACCCTGAACGTGATCTCGCTGGGCGGCATCGCGCTCGGCGTCGGCATGCTCGTGGACGGCTCGATCGTCGTCCTCGAGAGCATTTACCGCCGGCTCCACGAGGGCGAGCGTCCCACCCTGGCGGCGATCAACGGCAGCAACGAAGTGAAGATGGCGATCATCGCCGGCACGCTGACCACGGTGTCCGTGTTCCTGCCGGTCGTCTTCATCTCCGGCTTCGCCGGCATCTTCTTCAACCAGTTGGCGGTGACCGTCAGCTTCGCGCTGCTCTGCGCCCTGGTCGTCGCCCTCACGCTGATTCCCGCCGCCGCCGCCCGCTGGCTCCGCCAGGTGCCGAAGAGCCGCCAGGTCGACGACGAATGCGTCGCCGCCCTCGGTCCGATCGACATGGCCTATGGCCGGTTGATCGGACGGGCCCTCCGGAATCCCCGCCTGGTCCTGCTCGGCGCGGTTGGCCTGCTCTTCGGCTCCTTCGCCCTGGTGCCGGTGCTGGGCGTCGAGCTGATGCCCGAAAGCGACGAAGGGCGGCTCGGAATGCAGGTCGAGTTGCCGGTGGGCTCGCCGCTCGAGACGACGATCGCCACGATGGAGGACCTCGAGAAACGGGTGATGAGCACGATTCGCCCGGGCGAGCTCGACAACCTGGTCACCACCGCCGGCCCCGAGAACTGGTGGCGTCCCGCCCAGTCGAACCAGGGCTCGATGGAGATCATGCTGACCCCGGTCTCGGAACGCACCCGCGGGCAGGACGAGATCGTGTCCGCGATCCGCGCGGCGATCGACGATGTCCCCGGCGCCCGCACCCAGCTCTACGCCTCCTCCGGCAACATGATGATGATGATGATGCGTGGCGGACAGAACGCCCGGCTGGTCGCCGACATCCGCGGCCACGACCTCGCCGAAGGCAACGCCCTCGCCGAGCGCGTGGTTGAAGCGATGGCAACGGTTCCCGGAGTCGTCCACCCCCGTCTCGACCGCGAGGCCGGCCAGATCGAGCGCAATCTCCGGGTCGACCGGACCCGGCTCGCCGAACTCGGCCTGAACGGCAGCCAGATCTCCGAAGCGGTCGAGAACTACGTCCTGGGCCGGGTCGCGACCAGGTTCCGTGACCAGGGCAACGAGTTCGACATCCGCGTGCAGTTGCGCCCCGAGGACCGTCTGCGCCTGGAACAGCTCGCCCAACTGCCGATCGTGACCCCGCGCGGCGACATCGTGCCGCTCGGCTCGATCGCGCAGATCGAGCCCGGCGAAGGTCCGCTCTCCATCAACCGCGAGAACCAGCAGCGGGTGATGCGGGTCATGGCCGGAATCGACGGCCGTCCCTTCGGCGACGTCGCCAGCGAGGTCCAGACGGCCCTGAACCAGGTCGAGGTCCCGTACGGTTTCAGCGTCGAGATGGGCGGCGAACTCGAGGAACAGCGCGAGGTGTTCCTCGACCTCGTGATCGGCGTCCTGCTCGCGGTCTTCCTCGTCTACACCGTGATGGCGGTGCAGTTCGAGTCCCTGCTCCAGCCGCTCGTCATCATGACCGCGGTGCCTTTCTCACTGGTGGGCGTGTTCCTGACCCTGACGATCACCGGCACCACCCTGAACATGAACTCCTTCCTCGGCCTGGTCGTGCTGGTCGGTATCGTGGTCAACAACGCGATCGTGCTCATCGACAACGTGAACCGCATGCGTCGCGACCAGGGCTGCGACGTCTTCGAGGCGGTCATCCGCGGCTCGCGCCGCCGCCTGCGGCCGATCCTGATGACGACCCTCACGACGGCACTCGGCCTGCTGCCGCTCGCCCTCGGCATCGGCGAAGGCGCCGAGCTGCAGGCGCCTCTGGCGCGCGTGGTGGTCGGCGGCCTGCTGACCTCGACCCTGATCACCCTGATCTTCGTGCCCTGTCTCTACCTCGTTATCGAGAGCGCCCGGGAACGGCAACGGGCGATTCGTAGCCGCCGGAAAGCGGCCCGGAAAGCCGGGATGCACCTTCCGCAGACCGCTCCTGCGATGCAGCGCTCTCGGGTTCAGGCCTGAACGCGCGAGCGACTCAGTTCCCGCCGCCCCAGCGGTACTGCAGCCTGGAGTAGTAGTACGCGCCGCTGACGTCGAATGGCGCGCGGGTGCTGTGCGGGTTGCCCAGCAGCGTCGGCGTCGGATTGCCGTCGCCGGTCTCGCCCAGGGCGTTGCGAGCGCCGATCGCCAGCCGGGCGCCGCCGGGCAACGGGATGCCGACCTCGACGTCCAGCAGGTACACGCCGCCGAAGTCGAGGGCGATGAACGGGTCGTGCCAGCCGTCGTAGTAGCCGAGCCGGGCGAGCAGTTCGACCGGGCGCCGGGCCGCTGTGTGCCTGCCCAGTTCATGGTGCAGCGTCGCGTTCCAGCGCAGACCCGGCAGCGCCTCCTCCAGTTCGCGGATGCGTTGCTGGTCCAGGGTCAGCGGGTTGAAGTCCACGACCTCGGTCGAGGTCACGTTGAGGGCAAGGTCGAGCGTCGTGTGTCCGCCGGCCTGCGGCGGCCGCCAGGTGACGACCAGGTCCACGCCCTCCGTGCGCGTCTCGAAGTCGTTGGCGAAGAAGCGGAAGTTCGTGATGTTGGCGGCGCTCGTGATGCCTTCCGCCAGCAGTTGCTCGACCTCGAAGGGCTGGAGTTCGAACAGCCCGGTGACTCCCAGCCGATCGCTCACGTCCACCCGGAACAGGTCCGCCGTGAACGTCAACGGGCCGCGCTCGACGATCGCGCCGACGGCCAGGTTGACCGACTTCTCCGCGTCGAGCGCCTTGCCGCCGCGTAGCTCGGCGACCCTGGAGGCCGGCGGGATCGTGCCGTTGTTCACCAGTTCGAAGCGCTCCGCGTCCCACTGCGTCGAGACGTTGAACGCGTTCTGTTGACCGGGCGTCGGCGCCCGGAAGCCCGTCGACGCACTCGCGCGCAGGGCGAGAGCCTCCGAGACCTGACGGCGGCCCGCGATCTTGCCGTTGAGCGTCGAGCCGAAGTCCTCGTAGTCCTCCAGGCGCACCGCCAGCCCAAGGTTCCAGGATTCGTCCGGCGGCCCGTACTCCAGGTCGCCGTAGACCGCCGCGTTGGAACGCGTCCAGACTCCCGCCGCGACCGGGCTGAACCCGGGGAAGCCGTTCGAGCCGGAACTGAATCCCTGCCGGGCATAGGGACCGATCCGCCAGGAATCGGGGTCGCCGAGGCCGATCTCGAAGCGCTCCTCGCGCCATTCCAGGCCGCCGGCCATGTGGAGCCGCTCGCCGAGCTGGCGCAGCAGATCGAGGTTCGCGCTCACGTCCCGCTGGCCGTAAAGGCCAGGTTTGAAGGAGGTCGGGCTGAGCGGTCCGAGCGACGCGTTCACGCTGTCGAACAGCAGGAAGTCGATCTCGTTCCGGCCGGCGCTGACGCTCACGTCCCAACCGGTCCCGGAGGCGGTGAACCCGCGAACGCCGAGGACGAGCGACGAGTCCACGCGGTCGCCGCCGAACACCGGCTGGAAACCGCCCGGGAAGAGCTCCTGGAAGCTGAAGCAGTTCGGATCGTCGAAGACGCGTCCCAGCGCGTCCTGGTCCGGAAGCGCGTCCGTCACCGCGACGACCGGGCACCCGGCCGAGCCGTCCGGCGTCCCGTCGGCCGCGTCCAGGGCGTCGCCGATCAGCAGCGTCGCACCGCCGTCGCCGCTGTAGACCGCGTCCCGGCTGTTCGGGTTGCGGAAGAAGAAGTTCCTCGCCGTCACGTTGCGGTCGGCGTGGTTCGCCCAGCCGTAGAACTGGGTCGTGCCGCCGCTTCCCAGGGGCCGGCCGAAGTTGATCCAGAGCTTCACGTCGTCGTCGACCTCGGCCTTGCCCCACCTCTGGGCAGGATCGGCCACGTGAGTGTTCCCCGCGGCGACCAGGGCCAGAGCATCAGCTCGCTGCATGGAGCGGTTGGTCGGATTCGAACCGCCGTACTCGAGGCTCACGTTCGCGAAGCCGGTCTCTCCCCAGGGCAGGCCGACGTTGCCGGCCACCGTGACGGACTCGCCGTCGCCCGCGTCGTACAGGCCGGTCAGCACCTCGAACGAACCGCCGGAACGCGCATCGCTGAGCAGGAAATTCATGATCCCCGCGATCGCGTCCGAGCCGTACTGAGCCGAAGCGCCGTCTCTCAGAACCTCGACCTGGCGAAGCGCGATGGCCGGAATCGCGGAGAGGTCCGGCCCCTGGGCGCCGTGGGAAACGCCTATCTGCGACCACAGGATCACGGCCCCGCGGTGCCGCCGCTTGCCGTTCACCAGCACCAGCGTATGGTCCGGCGCCAGGCCGCGCAGGTTCGTCGGCCGCACGATCGTCGCCGCGTCGCCGGAGGTCGCGCTGATGTTCAGCGACGGCACGACGTTCCGCAGCAGCATGTCGAGGTTCGTCTCGCCCTGATGCGCCACGTGCTCCGCGGAGATCACGTCGACGGGCACCATCGACTTCGTCACCGAACGCTCCCGCGCCCGGCTGCCGGTAACGACGATCTCCTCGTCAATGTGTCCGGCGGGTTCGCCGTCCGCTTCGGCTGCATCGTCTTCGGCTTCACCGGACTGCTGAGCAGTCAACGGACCAGCCAGCAACAAGGCGAGCAACAGCACACACGCCGCCAAGCGACGCCAGGAAACTCCCATCTTCCGAAACCTCCGCCCGGTTCGCGCCGACCAGTCCGGAGCCTACTCCTTCACCTCCGGCCGCCGCTTCGGCTCCACGCCGGCCACGGCGATCAGCGACTCCACGCAGTCTCGCAGCGACTCGTCGAACGGCCGGAACGTAACGCCCGTCGCCTCGCGCATCCGGTCATTGCGCAGCTCGACGCCGGCCCAGATGCCGCGGAGCTCCTGCTCGCGCTTCTGTATGTGTTCGGGGTGGATTTCGGTGATGGGAGGCGTGTCGTGGCGGAGTTCGGGGAGCAGCCGGTCGATGCCGGCGTTGATCTCCTCCACCGGCACCGCGTCCGCCGACCAGGCGATGTACCGCTCGCCGTTCCCGACGTTGATGCTCTCGAGCAGCCGGATGTGGCATTCCGCGTCGTCGCGGACGTCAACCGTCATCCAGGGCCGGTACGCCTGCGTCTGCTCGCATTCCCCGCGCAGCATCAGCTCGATGTTGTGCTGCCAGGGCCCCTTCTCCTTCTGGTGCGCCGACAGGATCGGGCCGACGTTGTCGCCCGGGCAGCAGGTGATCGCGTCCCAGCGCCCGCTCTTCCCGGCAGCCCTGGTGAACGCCTGCTGGGCGTAAATCTTGCTCATCGAGTAGCCGTGGCCGCGCTCGGGCGTCCGCTTCGGATTCGACTCGTCCGGATAGCGGTCCTCGTACAGGACGGGCCGCCGGACGAACTCGTAGATGTCGGCCTCCATGATGACCGCGGCGATGCTCGAAGTGACGACGACGCGGGTCACCGACCCCGACTTCTCGATGCTCTCGACCATGTGGTCGCAGACGTTCTTCACGTAGTCGAAGTCGTTGTAGTCGCTGACGTGCGCGATATGGGCGACACCGTGGCAGCCGGCGAAGATGTCGTCGAAGCAGCCCGCCTCGTCCAGGTTCGCCGAGTGGAGCGTCAGCCGGCCCGAGGCGTAGCCGTTCATCTCCCGCAGAAAGGTCGTCTTCTCGGGGTCGTTCGCATCGCGCACGCAGGCGCGCACCCGGTAGCCCTTGTCCAGCAGCAGCCGGACCGTCCAGCCGCCGACGAAGCCGGCGCTGCCGGTAACCGCGACCGTGCCGCCCTTCGGTATCGGAGCCATATCGCCTGTCCCCCCTGACTCGGTTCGGACGCGACGATACCCGACGCCGAAACTGCTAGCTTTGTGGTGTCTGACCGAGCGACCCGTGAACATCGAATCCCTCGACCAGGTCCAGTGCGGCGAGCGCACCTACGAACTGCGCCGCCTGCGCCCGACAGACCGGGACGACATCGTCTCGCTCGCCCGCGCTCTGCCCGAGATCGACCTCCAGTTCCTGCGTTCGGACCTGACCGATCCCGACGTGGTGGAGGGCTGGATCCACGACGCCGACACCGGCAGCCGCTTCACGACTCTGGCCCACTATGAAGGTGAACTCGTCGGCTACGGCAGCCTGAACCTGCGGGGACTGCAGTGGATGAGCCACCTGGGCGAGATCCGCGTGATCATCGCCGAGGCCCACCGCCGCTGCGGCCTCGGCCAAGTGCTGACCGAGCGCGTGTTCGAGACCGCCAGAGAGCTGGGCCTGCTCAAGCTCGTCGCACAGATGACGCGCGAGCAGATCGGCGCGCGGCGGGTGTTCGAGCGGCTCGGCTTCTCGCCCGAGGCCCTGCTCACCGACTGGGTCATCGACCGCTCCGGCCGGACGCGCGACATGATGATCATGTCCCACGACCTGGGCGCCGGGAAGCGGAGCCGCAACTGAGCCCCCGGACGCGCCGGCGCATCCGCGTCGTGTCCTGGAACGTGAACGGGCTGCGCGCCGCCGGACGCAAAGGCTTCCTCGACTGGCTGGCAGGCAGCCGGGCGCAGATCGTCGGCCTGCAGGAGACGAAGGCCCGCGCCGGGCAACTGGCGCCCGAACTCCGGCGGCCCCCCCGCTGGCACACGGCCTTCTCCAGCGCGGAACGTCCCGGCTACTCCGGCGTCGGCCTCTACTCGCGGCTGGAGCCGACCTGGGTCCGCACCTCGCTTGGCCAACACCGCTTCGACGCCGAAGGACGCCTCCAACTCGCCCTGTTCGGCCAACTGCTCGTGGCGAACGTCTACTTCCCCAAGGGCAGCGGCAGCCAGCGCGACAACAGCCGGGTGCCCTACAAGCTGGACTTCTATCGAGCCCTGTTCGACCAGCTCGACCAGGCGCGCGAAGCCGGCTACCGCGTCCTGGTCATGGGCGACTTCAACACGGCACCGCAGCCGATCGACCTGGCGCGGCCGAAGCAGAACCGGAAGAACTCGGGCTTCCTGCCCGAGGAGTGCGACGAGTTCCAGCGCTGGCTCGACGCCGGCTGGATCGACACCTTCCGGACCCTGAACCCCGACACGGTGCGCTACAGCTGGTGGAAGCAGGCGTTCCATGCACGCGAGCGCAATGTCGGCTGGCGGATCGATCTCGTGCTCGCCTCGGAAGCCGCCATGCGCTTCGTCGAACGGGCCTTCATCCTCACCGGCGTCACCGGCTCGGACCACTGCCCGGTCGGCGTCGACCTGTCGGCCGAGGTGCTTGGGTGAGCGACGCGAACGCGACACCGTGCCGAGCCACGACGGTCGAGGGAATCCAGCGCCGCATGGCCGGCTTCGCCACACGGGAGGGGGTACAGCGAGGTCTCAACCGCCGTCTGAGACCCGACGACATCCTGATTGCCACCTACCCCAAGGCCGGCACGACGCTCATGCAGCAGATCGTCCACGGTCTCCGCACCGGCGGCGACATGGACTTCGACGAGATCACGGAGGTCGTCCCCTGGATCGAAGTCGCCCACGACGTCGGCCTCGACCTCGACGCACGCCAGCGCGCCGATCCGCGAGCGTTCAAGACCCACCTGAGCCGGGACCTGGCCCCGAAGGGCGGCCGCAACATCTTCGTCGTCCGCGACCCGGTCGATTCACTCGTCTCCTTCTTCCACTTCTTCAGCGGCTGGGTGTTCGAGCCCGGAACCGTCTCGATCCGCGACTTCGCCCTCGACTTCGTCTTCCACGGCACCCGCAGCGGCCGCTACTGGGAACACCTCGTGTCCTGGTGGCCCGAGCGCCTCGACCCGAACACCCTCTGGCTCTGCTTCGAGAACGTCGTCGCCGACCTCCCCGCCGCCACCGCCCGCGTCGCCGCCTTCCTCGGCCTCGACCCGAAACACCCAAACATCGAGATCGCGGCCCGCCAGGCGTCAATCGACTTCATGCGGGAACACGGCTCGAAGTTCGACGACCATCTCGTCCGCAACGCCCGCAACGCCGCCTGCGGCCTCCCCGACTCCGGCACCACGTCGAAGGTCCGCAAAGGCAAGGCCGGCGAAGGCTCCCGTGAAGTTCCGCGGGAGGTCATACACGCCTGGAACCAGGAGTGGCAGCGCATCGTCGAACCGGCCACGGGGCACGGGTCGTATGCAGAGCTTCGCCGCTACAGCAGGCCGTCCGGGGGCGCCGGCCGAGCGCGCTGGTTGTAGAGCAGTTTCTTCAGCCGAGCGCGTTCCTCGTCTGAGAGGTTCGCGTAGTCGATCGCCTCGCCGCTCGAGACGTCCATGCCGCGCCGGACCGCAGGACGGGCGCCGACTTCCTCGAACCAGCGCTTGAAGTAGGGAAACTCCTCGATGTCCTGCTGCTGGTCCTCCCACCGAACCGTCCACGGATAGCAGATCATGTCCGCGATCGTGTACTCGTCGCCGATCAGGTACCGGCGGTCGTAGAGGCGGTTGTTCATCACGCCGTAAAGGCGGTTCACCTCGTCGGTGAAGCGGCGCACGGCGTAGCTCTGGTCGCCCTCCGTGTCCCGCAGTCGACGGAAGTGGCCGCACTCGCCCGACTTCGGCCCCTGGTTCGCCATCTGCCAGATGAGCCACTGGTTCACCTCGTGGCGGGCACGCAGGTCCTGAGGGTAGAACTGGCCGGCCTTTTCCGCGACGTACATCATGATCGCGCCGGATTCGAAGAGCGCGACCGGCTCGCCGCCGTCGGCCGGCTCGTGGTCCACCATCGCCGGCATCCGGTTGTTCGGCGAGATCGCGAGGAACTCCTCCTTGAACTGGTCGCCGAATCCGATCCGGCAGGGCACGATCCGGTACGGAAGCCCGCACTCCTCGAGCAAGATCGTGACCTTCTTGCCGTTCGGCGTCGGCCAGTAGTGCAGATCGATCATCGCGATGGCTCCTGTGAATCCGGCCCGGCTGGCCGCGCGGTTCTTCTCTCGATGGACCTTGAGACGGCGCAGGATAGCGGACCCACCGCGATACGCTGTCGTTCGCCCCGCCGACACACGGCTGGCGCAACAGGAGGTACGCGGTGCAGAACAGGACGACGACTCTCGCAGCAGCCATCGGCGCTCTCGCGCTCGCCGGACTCGCGGCCCCTTCCGCAGCTTTGGAACCGGCCGACGCCGAAGCACAGCTTGCCGCCGCGATTCAGGCCGCGCCCGACGACCGGCGCGACGGGGCCCGCGTGCTCGGCTGGACCGACGAAGGCAAGGTGGTCGAGCTCCGCGCCGGGAGCAACGACCTGGTCTGCCTCGCCGCCAGGCCGGGCGTTCCTCAATGGAGCGTCGCCTGCTACCACGAGTCGCTCGAGCCGTTCATGGCCCGCGGCCGTGAGCTGACGGCCCAGGGCATCGGCGGGCAGGAGCGGATCGACATCCGTGAACGCGAGATCGCCGAGGGCAGGCTGCCGATGCCGCGGGAACCGCGTACCCTCTACGTACTCCACGGCAGCGGCTTCGACGCCGCGGCCGGCGAGGTGAACGACGCCTACCTGCGCTGGGTGATCTACACCCCTTACGCAACGCCCGAAACGACCGGTCTGACGACCCGACCGGTTCCGGGCGCGCCCTGGCTCATGGCGCCAGGCACGGCGGGCGCGCACGTGATGATCAATCCGCCGAGACCTGACGCCAACCCGTGAGCACCTCGTTCAGCGACAGCCCCTTCCGGGACATCGTCGGGCCTTCTTCGCAGTTCTACATTTCGCAGCGTCTTCGGCTCCATTACCTGAACTGGGGCAACGAGGACAAACCGCCCCTGGTGCTGATCCACGGCGGCCGGGACCACGCGCACAACTGGGACTGGGTGGCGAACGCGCTCCGCGGCGACTACCACATCGTCGCGCCGGATCTGCGTGGCCACGGCGACAGCCAGTGGGCGATCGGCGGCATGTACGCGATCACCGACTTCGTGCTCGATATCGCCCAACTGCTGGAGGCGCTCGACCGCTTTCCGGTGAAGATCGTCGCGCACTCGCTGGGCGCGAACATCGCGCTTCACTACACCGGCCTCTATCCCGAGAACGTGCACAAGCTAGTGGCGATCGAGGGCATGGGACCGCCGCCCCGCGTGCTCGGCGACCGCATATCGAAGCCCGTCGACGAGAGGATGCGCGGCTGGATCGGCGCCATGCAGAAGCTCGCGGGACGGCAGCCCCGGCGCTACCCGTCGCTCGACGCGGCGGCCGAGCGGATGCAGGAGGTGAACAGCTTCCTCAGCCCCGAGCAGGCGCGCCACCTCACCGTCAACGGCATGGCGCGCAACGAGGACGGCACCTACACCTGGAAGTTCGACAACTACGTCCGCTCCTTCCCGCCCTACCGCTACGACGAAGAGGAACTGCGGAGCATCTGGGGCCGGATCACCTGCCCCACCCTGCTGGTGCGGGGCACGGAGAGCTGGGCCAGCGATCCGGTCGAGGACGGCAGGATCGAGGCGTTCCAGAACGCGGAGCTGCGGAACTTCGAAGGCGCGGGGCACTGGGTCCACCACGATCAGCTCGACGAGTTCGTGGCCGTGGCGCGGGACTTTCTGGCCGACTGACGCAGCAGCAACAGCCCCCGTGACGACCACCGACTCGCTCACCGAAACCGCCGCCCCTGCCAGGACAGCGCCCGTCCGCGCCGGTGAGCGCATCGCGGCGCTCGACGTTTTGCGCGGCTTCGCCGTGCTCGGCATCCTGGTGATGAACGTCCAGTCCTACGCGATGATCGAGGCGGCCTACCTGAACCCGACCGCCAACGACAAGCTCGAGGGCGCCGGTCTCTGGGTCTGGCTCATCTCGCACGTCTTCTTCGACACGAAGTTCATCGCCATCTTCTCCACCCTGTTCGGCGCCGGCATGGCCCTGATGAGCGAACGTGCGGCGGCCCGGGGTGCTTCGGTCGCGGTCCACTACCGGCGGCAGTTCTGGCTGCTGATCATCGGCCTCGCCCACGCGCACCTGATCTGGTACGGCGACATTCTCGTTCCCTACGCCCTGTGCGGCTTCCTGCTCTACAGCCTGCGCAACCTGCATCCGTCGCGGCTGCTCGTCGCCGGTTTCGCGATGACTCTCGTCCCGCCGCTCCTGTTCACGCTGTTCGGGCTCTCCGTTCCCAGCATGCCCACCGAGGTCCGGGACGAGCTGGCCGCGGGCTGGGCGCCGCCCGTCGCCGACGTCGAAGCCGAGATCGCGGTCTACACAGGCGGCTACCTGGAGCAACTGCCGGTGCGCAGCGCCACCGCGATCGGGATGGAGACGTCCGTGTTCCTGATCCTCTTCCTGTGGCGCTGCGGCGGCCTGATGCTGGTCGGCATGGCGCTCTTCAAGCTCGGCGTGCTCTCGGCAAGGAGTTCTCCCGCCACGTACCGGCGCATGGCGGCGACGGGACTCACCGTCGGCCTGGCGATCGTGCTCGCCGGTGTGCTGTACAACGCCCGGCACGAGTTCGCCTTCGAACACTCGACGTTCCAGGGTCAGACGTTCAACCTCACCGGGTCGCTCGGCGTCGCCCTCGGTTTCATCGCCCTGGTCATGCTGGCGGTGCAGAACGGATGGCTGCCCGGGTTGCAGCGCCGGCTGGCGGCGGCTGGACGCATGGCGCTCTCGAACTACATCAGCCAGAGCGTGATCTGTACCCTCACCTTCTACGGCCACGGTTTCGGCCTGTTCGAGCAGGTCGGTCGTCTCGGCCAGCTCGCAATCGTGGTGGCGATCTGGGTGCTCCAGTTGCTCTGGTCGCCCTGGTGGCTGGCCCGCTTCCGCTTCGGACCGCTCGAGTGGCTGTGGCGATCGCTGACCTACATGAAGTTCCAGCCCATGGCGGTGCGCTCGCCCGCCTGACGTCCCACCCGAAAGGAGCCTGTCATGATCCGCCCCCTTTCCGCCGCTACGTTCACCTTCTTCACCGTGGCCCTGCTGGCCACCGGAGGCGCCGCCATGGGCCAGATCGCACCGGAACCCGAACAGATCGAGGAGATGTTGAAGGGACCGGCCGACACGCCGGTCGTCATGGTCAACCTGCTGCGGTTCAAGAAGGAGGCCGACGCCCCCGACGAGGGCCTGTCCGGCCAGGAGGCCTACGGCAGATACGGCGCCCAGATGATCCGGTGGGTCACCTCCCAGGGCGGCCGGCTGATCTGGTCCGGCCGCGTCGATTCGATGGTGATCGGCGACACGGACGAGTACTTCCACCAGGTAGCTCTGGTCGAGTATCCCTCGCGAGCGGAGTTCCTGCGCATCGCGGGCGATCCGCGCGTCGCCGAGTTCGCGGTCCACCGCACCGCGGGGCTCGACATGCAGTGGTTGATCGCGACGACGGCGTCGACAGAACTCCTCCAGGCACCCTCGGAGGAGGAATCGGACGGCTGAGAACTCCGCACGAGGTCCGCTCGGCTCTGAGTTACACTCGTGCGGCTCAGACTCTCCGCGGACGATTCCCACCCATCCCCCTGAGGTAAGGAGATTCCGGATATGCGCTCGAAGAAGCTGGTCGCTGTTGTCGCAGCCGCCGTCGTCCTGGCCGCCGGCTCGTCTATCGTCGCGGCGCCCGCCGCGGCCTCCGAGAACGAGGAACCCGTCGGCAACCTGGCCGAGCTGATGCGCGCCATCCTGTTCCCGAACTCGAACTTCCTGTTCGATGTCCAGATGACCGATCCGGGGAGTCCGCCGGACCCGGCCGAGGAGGGCGACGGCACCGTCTCTTCCCTCTTCTCCGGCATCTACACCGGCTGGCTGGTTCCCCAGCAGGCGGCCCTGGCTCTGGCCGAGGTCGAGCCGCTGATCATGAACCCGGACCGCTTGTGCCAGAACGGCACGCCGGCGCCGGTGGGCAACGAGGACTACCAGAAGTACGCGAAGCAGTTGACCGAGGTCGCGAAGAAGATCTACGCCGCCGCCCACGAAGAGGACCGCGACACGGTCAGCGACCTGACGAACGCACTCGCCGGGGCCTGCGAGGATTGCCACGCGATCTATCGCCGCTACCCGGAGTCGTCTCGCTGCAAGTAGTTCCCGGCAACGCGCCCCGGCCTCGCAGACCACCCACCGATTCCCATGCGTAGCCTCTTCGAATGGGTCGATGCGCTGCCCAGCAGCATCGCGCTGCGGGAGTCCCTGAACGCCTACCCGACGATGCTGACGATCCACGTCGTCAGCATGTGCCTGTTCGCCGGCCTGATCGCCTACTGGGACATGCGGCTCGTCGGGTTGACGCTCAGGAAGGTACCCGTCTCCAACATTCCGACCCGCCTCTTCCCCTGGGCGCTGACCGGCTACGGCATCAACCTGATCACCGGCGGCCTGCTGCTCTACAGCCAGCCGATGCGTTACTACGGCAACTTCTACTTCTGGGCCAAGATGGCGCTGATGCTGATTGCCGGCATCAACATGTTCTGGTTCCACTACGCGACCTACAAGTCGGTCCAGGCCTGGGACCAGGGGCGGGAGATCCCGATGAACGCCCGGCTGGCCGGTGTCGTATCCCTGGTGCTGTGGGCGGCCGTCGTGGTCACCGGCCGGATGATGGCCTACAGCGGCCTGATGCCCCAGTGGTGGAACAACCTGAACATCGGCGCCTGAAGAAGCCGCGGAGGATCGTCCCATGTTGCAGTCCTTCTTCCAGTGGATGCAGGGCCTTCCGTTCAGCGCCTGGATGCTGGAGGAAACCTGGGCGTCGCCGATCATCCAGTGCGCCCACCTGGTCGCGCTGGTGGCGTTCGCCGGCGCCGTGCTGGTGGTCGACATGCGGCTGCTCGGCCGCGGCCTGATCAAGACGCCGCTCAACCAGCTCGCCCGCGAAATGGACCGCTGGATGATCTGGAGCTTCGTCGCCCTGTTCGTGACCGGCGCGCCCCAGGTCCTGTCGACGGCGCTCAAGCAGTACTACAGCCCGTTCTTCTGGTGGAAGATGCAGATCGTCATCATCGGGCTGCTCTTCAACTTCACGATCCGCCGCCGGGTCGCCTTCGCCGAGGAAGGATCGCTTGGACACTGGCCGAAGGTCGTCGGCTTCCTCTCGATCGGCATGTGGACCGGCGTCTCGGTCTACGCCCGGCTGATCGGGCTGCTGTCCTGAGCACCCGTTCCAGCCTCGCTGCGGCCGTGGCGGCGCTCGCCGCCTCCTTGGCGGGCCTGCCGCTCACGGCGCAGACCGGAGCCGCCGGCGACTGGCCCGCGTTCGGCGGCGATCCCGGCAACCGCAAGTACTCGACGCTCGATCAGATCGACCGCGAGAACTTCCAGAAGCTCGAAGTCGCCTGGAGCTGGCGATCGGTCGCCGCCGACACCGAAGTGCCGAGCAGCGTGCGGCGCGGCCAGTTCAAGGCGATTCCGCTCGAGGTCGGGGGCCGGATCTTCGTCTCCACGTCCCTCAGCCAGGTCGCGGCCATCGACGCGGCGAGCGGCGAGACGCTCTGGACGTACGACCCGGAGAGCTGGCGAGCAGGGCGGCCCGCGAACCTCGGCTTCCACCATCGGGGCGTCGCCTGGTGGACGGACGGCCAGAGCGAGCGGATCCTGATCCCGACCCACGACCGCCGGCTCGTCTCGATCGACGCCACGACGGGCGAACCGGACCCCGGCTTCGGCGACGGCGGCGCGGTCGAGATGACGCCGCACCTCGGGCGCGAGGTGATGGAACGCCTGACGACCCACAGTTCGCCGCCGGCGGTCTGCGGCAACACGGTGATCGTCGGCTCGATCGTCGCCGACTTCGCGACCCACAAGGAAGCGCCGCCCGGCTTCGTCCGCGCCTACGACATCCCGACCGGCGATCTGGCCTGGGTCTTCCACACGATTCCCCAGAACGACGAGCTCGGAGTCGAGACCTGGGAGGACGAGTCCTGGCGCTATAGCGGGAACACGAACGTGTGGTCGATGATCGCGGTCGACGAGGAGGCCGGCACCGCCTTCCTGCCGATCGGCACGCCGACCAACGACCTCTACGGAGGCCACCGGCTCGGCGACAACCTGTACGCCGAGAGCATCGTCGCGGTCGACTGCGAAACGGGCGAGCGTCGCTGGCACTACCAGTTCGTCCACCACGGCCTCTGGGACTACGACCCGCCCACCGCCCCGAACCTGTTCGAGGCCACGGTCGACGGTCGGCGGGTCGAGGGCGTCGTCCAGGTCACCAAGCAGGCCTTCGCCTTCGTCTTCGACCGCAGAACCGGCAAGCCGGTCTGGGAGATCGAAGAACGAGAGGTGCCCGAGAGCGACGTCCCCGGCGAGCGGGCGGCACCGACCCAGCCCTTCCCGACCCGGCCGGCCCCCTTCGACCGCCAGGGAATCACCGAGAACGACCTGATCGACTGGACCCCCGAACTCCGGGCCGAGGCACTCGAGATCGTCGAGGACTACGATCTCGTGCCGCTGTACACCCCACCGAGGGTCGAGGGCGCCGGCAAGCCGACGGTCCAGTTGCCGTCCGACGGCGGCGGCGCGAACTGGACCGGCGCCGCCGTCGACCCGGAAACCGGCGTGCTCTACGTGATCTCGCACACCCGTCCGGCGAGCGTCTCCCTGTCCCGGCCCGATCCGAACCGCTCCAACCTGAGGTTCTCGCCCAACCGCTGGTATCAGACCCTCGAGGGACCCCGCGGTCTGCCCCTGGTCAAGCCGCCCTATGGCCGGATAACGGCGATCGACCTCTCCACCGGCGATCACCTGTGGATGGTCCCCCACGGCGTGGGGCCGGTGAAGCACCCCGCGATCGCCCACCTGGAACTCGACCGGCTCGGCCAGGTCAACCACACCGCGGCGCCCCTGGTCACGTCCACCCTGTTGTTCGTCACCGCGGCCCCGGAGCGCTCCGGCGATCCCGAGGCCGAAGAGCCCGACGTGCCGCCGGAGATCAGCGTCTACGACAAGAAGACCGGGGAGTACCTGGGCGGCATCAAACTTCCCGACACTCCGAACTCGAACCTCATCACCTATGAACACGACGGCCGGCAGTATCTGGCCGTGGCCACCGGCGGTGGCCGATTCGGCATCGGCGGCGGCGGTTCCTCGCCCGAACTCGTCGCCCTGGCCCTGCCTCGAGAGGAACCCAAGCCATGAAGGTGACCCGCACTGTCTCTTCGTCCACGCTGCTGGCCGCGGGTACGGCGCTGCTGCTCGCGACCGCCGCCGCGTCCCAGCCGCCGCCCCGCCGGGCCGAAGCCGCCTACGCAGTCGACGACGCCGCCCTGGTCGGCGCCGCGGGCCGTACCGGCGATTGGCTGACCTACGGCGGCACCTACAAGGAGCAGCGCTACAGCACGCTCGACCAGATCAACGACGGCAACGTCGATCAGCTCGGCATCGCCTGGGTCCAGGAGACGAACACGAAGCGGGGCCTCGAAGCCACGCCGCTGATCGTCGACGGCGTGATGTACGCCACCGGCGCGTGGAACGTGATCTACGCGATGGACGCCGTCACCGGCGAACCGCTGTGGACGCACGACCCGGAGGTGCCGCGCTCGGTCGCGATGAAGACCTGCTGCGACGCGGTCAACCGCGGCGCCGCGCTCTACCGCGGCAAGGTGATCTCCGCCACCCTCGACGGCCGTCTGATCGCCATCGACGCCGAGACGGGCGAACTCGCCTGGTCCACGATGACCGTGCCAGAGGACTCGATGTACACGATCACCGGGGCGCCGAGGATCGCGAAGGGCAAGGTGATCATCGGCAACAGCGGCGCCGAGTACGGCGTGCGCGGCTACGTCGACGCCTACGACGCGGAGACCGGTGAACGCGCCTGGCGCTTCTACACCGTGCCGGGCAACCCGGCGGACGGCTTCGAGAACGAGGCGATGCGGATGGCCGCCGAGACCTGGACCGGCGAGTGGTGGACGGGAGGAGGAGGCGGCACGGTCTGGGACTCGATCGTCTACGACCCGGAACTCGACCTGCTCTACATCGGCGTCGGCAACGGCGCGCCCTGGGACCGGAACCTGCGCAGCCCCGGCGGCGGCGACAACCTGTTCCTGTCGTCGATCGTCGCACTCAGGCCCGACACCGGCGAGTACGTCTGGCACTACCAGACGACGCCCGGCGACACCTGGGACTACACCGCCACCCAGCCGATCATGCTCGCCGAGCTGCCGATCGGCGGCCAGGTCCGCCAGGTCCTCATGCAGGCGCCGAAGAACGGCTTCTTCTACGTCCTCGACCGCCGCACCGGCGAGCTGATCTCGGCCGAGGAGTTCGTCACCGTGACCTGGGCCAGTCACGTCGACCTCGCGACCGGACGGCCTGTCGAACTCGCCGGCGCCCGCTACACCGACCAGACCGTCAACGTGATGCCGGGGCCGCTCGGCGGCCACAACTGGCATCCCATGGCCTTCAGCCCGAAGACCGGACTCGTCTACATCCCGGCAATGGAGATGGGGAACTTCTACGTCCCGGATCCGAACTACGAGTACACCCCGGGGCAATGGAACCTGGGAGTGCGCGCTGCGTCTCCCGAGGACATCCCGCAGGCGATCGTCGACGCCACCGGCCTCTCCGCCCAGATGCTGGCCGAGGACGCGCCCCCGGCCCTGCTCTCGGGCCACCTGCTGGCCTGGGATCCGGTCGCCCAGCGCGAGGTCTGGCGCGCGCAGTACACGATGCCCTGGTCCGGCGGCACGCTCGCCACCGCCGGCAACCTCGTCTTCCAGGGCACGCCCTTCGGCCAGTTGACGGCCTACCGCGCCGACGACGGCGAGAAGCTCTGGGAGAGCTACACCGGCAGCGGCGTCATCGCGCCGCCGATCACCTTCGAGAGCGGCGGCACCCAGTACATCGCCGTCATGTCCGGCTGGGGCGGCGCCTTCGGCATCGTCGGCAGCCGGTCCGCCCGCCAGGCGGTCGAGTCCGAGGGCCGGATCATCGTCTACGCCCTGGGCGCCACCGGCCGGGCGATCGAGCGCCAGGAGCGCCGCGAGAGCCGGGTCACGCGCGTCGACCACGGCGCCTCGACGGAAGACATCGACGCCGGCCGCCGCCTGTTCAACCAGTACTGCCTGGTCTGCCACGGCTACGGCGCCGTCTCCGGCGGCGTCACCCCCGATCTCCGCCAGTCGTCGCAGCGGGTCTTCGACTCCTACGAGGCGGCGCTGCTCGAAGGCGCCCTCGTCGATCTCGGCATGCCCAGCTTCGCGCCTGTCCTCGACCGCGACGATGTCGCGCTGCTCAAGGCGTATGTGCTCCACCGGCGCAACATGCTCGCCGACGAGCAGGCCGCGGCGGCCGGCGAAGCGCCCTGAGCGACGTGAGCATCGAGACCTGGCGACGGTACCTGCTGTACATCCTGCTCTTTGGAGCCGTGGGTCTGCTGGCGGAGCTCTATCTGCTGGACCACTACGTCGACTGGAGGCAGTGGATCCCGGTGGTGCTCCTCGTCGCCGGTACGGCTGCTGGCGTTTGGCTGGCTATGCGTCCTTCCCAAGGGGCAGTTCGGATCTTCCGGATTCTGTTGGCGGCCTACGTCCCAGCCGGCTTGCTGGGCGTCTACTTCCACTTCCAGTCGAACGTCGAGTTCGAGCAGGAGCTGCACCCGAACTCCGGCGGGCTCGAACTCGTCGCGGAGAGTCTCGGCGGCGCGATGCCGACGCTGGCGCCAGGGGCGATGATCTCGCTCGGCCTGCTCGGTATACTCGTTTGCCTCCAGCACCCGGCGGCCGGCAGATCCGCTGCCCCGTCATCCGACGGTGACGCGGCGGAACCTGCCGCCCCGCCCAACTAGCAAGAACCTACAAGAGGACGAATCCCCCAGATGAAGCGCTCGGCCCTAATGTGGACCGCGACAGTCCTGTTCCTCGCCGCCCTGCCTGCCACGGCACAGGTCGGCGCCAACCACGGTCTTCTCAACCCCAACCTCGCCAGCGAGGAGGAACTGGCCGCCGCCCCTGGCCTCGGCGCCGACGCGGTCGCCGCCATCCTCGAAGGCCGTCCCTTCCTGCGCGCCGCCGACCTCCACGCCGTCGTTTCCGCACACGTCGCCGAGGACGGCCTCGACGCGATCTACGGCGCGATCTGGGTCCCGATCGACCTGAACGACGCAACGTCCGAGGAGATCGGTCTCATCCCCGGCGTCGGACGGCGGATGACCCACGAGTTCGAGGAGTACCGCCCGTACACCGCGTTGGCCCAGTTCCACCGGGAGATCGGCAAGTACGTCGACGACGACGAGGTGGAGCGCCTCGCCCAGTACGTCTACGTCCGCATCGACCTGAACACCGCCTCGGGCGAGGACATCCTGACCATTCCCGGCGTCGGCCGCCGGATGCGCCACGAGTTCGAGGAGTACCGCCCCTACGAGGCGATGGCGCAGTTCCGCCGCGAGATCGGCAAGTACGTCGACGACGACGAGGTGGAGCGGCTCGCCCGCTACGTCGAGATCCGGTAGGTCCGGCCTACGTCGGGCCGAAGACCGGCAGCGCCGGGAAGTCGCCCTTGAGGACGGCGGAGGCGTCGTCCATGCCCATCCAGCCCTCGATCATCGACGCGTAGACCCGCCGAAAGTCGGTCGTCATCTTCAGGTTGCCGTCGTCGAGGTCGGTGAGATCAGGCGTGTCGCCGTAGAAGCCTCCGGCGACGCTCTTGCCGGCGACGAACATCGGGCCGGCGGTTCCGTGGTCCGTGCCGAGACTCGCGTTCTCCTCCACCCGCCGGCCGAACTCGGTGAACATGAGGACCGCCACGTCGTCGGCGCGGCCGATGCGCTCGACGTCGCGCAGGAAGCCGGCGACCGCGTCGGACATGTACATCAGCAGCCTGGCGTGGGTGTCGGCCTGGTGGACGTGGGTGTCGAAGGAGTTGCCGCGGAAGCTGACGTAGTAGATGCGGGTCGGCAGTTCGGCCTGGATCAGGGCCGCGACCTTGCGCAGGTCGGCGCCGAGGCCGCCGATGCCGTAGTCGACCGGGGTCCGGTAACCCGACCAGGCATCGCGCACGAGAGCCGCGCTCGACGCGGCATTCGAGGCCGTGCCGCGCAGGAAGTCGAGGGCGTCGTTGCCGCTGGCGTCGTCGGTGCCGAACTGCTGGAGTGCCTGCTTCTCACTCTCCGTCCCTTGGCGGCGGAGACGCCCCGGGTCGTCGAACACGAGCGGCGAGTGCCGGGCGGCGCGCACCGCCAGGGACTGCGAACTGGCCACGTTGACGATGTAGTTGGGCGTGCCGTCCGGCCCGTGATCGTCGGCGAGACGGCCCAGCCAGCCGAGCGCCTCGCCGCCGTTCGGCACGCCGGTGTGCCAGAAGCCCATCGACGAGAAGTGGGACAGGCTCGGGTTCGGGTAGCCGCAGCCCTCGACGACCGCCAGGTTCCCTTCCTTGTACAGGCCCTCCATGCCGACGAGCGACGGGTGGAACCCGGCCTCCTCGGTGAGCGCGATCGCCCGCTTCGGGCGGATGCCCAGGTTCGGGCGCACCCGGTAGTACTCGTCGTTCCGGAAGGGGATGACCGTGTTCAGGCCGTCGTTGCCGCCGGAGAGTTCGACGACGACCAGCGTGCGCCCCGACGCATCGGAAACACCGGACCGCAGCTCCTCGAGCGCCAGCGCCGCGGAGGTGCGACCGAGAACCGCCGGCAGGCCGGCGGCGACGCCGAGTCCAAGAAGGCCGCGGTGCAGGAAGTCGCGCCGCGAACAGCCGCAAGGTAGTCGTTCTGTCATCGGGGACTCCTCATCCCAACTGATACTCGGGCGAACTGAAGACGAGGTAGAGGGTCGAGCGTAGCGCTTCCTCGACTTTCTCGGACGCGCCCGGGCCTTGTGCGTCCAGGCCGGTCGACTCCAGCTCGCGTTCGAGGTGCCGCACCAGCGCCGCGCGCCCCTGCCCGGTCAGCGGAACGCGCAGAAAGCGGTGCAGAAGGTGGTCGACCGCTCCCTCGGCGTCGGTGGCGCCGGCCGCCAGCACCAGGTCCCGCACGTCGACGTCCAGGACGTGGCGCGGTACGAGCTTGACCCGTTCGTAGGCCACGACGTAGCCGCGGTAGCCGCCGTAGCGGGTGTTGTACTCCTCGTCCGCGTCGGCCATCGCGTTCGACGCGGCATCGCCCTGCTTCGTTGCCGCCGTGATCGTCATGCCCCGCGCCAGCCGCTCGCCGACCTGGCGGTAGATCCCGGGCATCCGCCGGTCTGGATGGCCGAACTCCTCGAGGGTGGGCGGAAAGAGGACCGAGCGCATCGCGTTGCCGCGCTCGAGCAAGGTCGCCGGCGTGATCCAGGTCCGGCCCCCGGCCCAGCCGGCCACGTTCGGCGGGTAGAGCAACTGCTGGCCCAGGCGGCCCGCGAGGCTGTTCATGTCGGGCACCGTGGGCGCCTTCGGCACACCGAGCTTGCGGTAGGTCGAGACGAACAGCGCGACCGGACTCTTGATCTGGGTGGCGACCGACGGTGGGCTGTAGAAGTCGCGCGAGGAGAGGATCGTTCGCAGCAGCGCTTTCAGTTCGTATCCCGATTCGCGCAGGCGGCGGCCCAGCTCGACCTGGAGCGGCCGGTCGAGATCCTCCCGCACGAGGTAGCGGTAGACCTTGCCGGCGATGAACTCGCCGGTCGCCGGCTGCTCGAGGATGATGTCGAGCACTTCCTCGCCGCCCAGGTTGCCTTCGCGCCCCAGGAAGGTCTTCGGGCCGCCGTCGTGGAGTTCGGCGTCGAAGCGGAAATCGAGAACGTCGTTCGTCCAGCCGGTGAAGGCCCGCGACGCCTCCCGGATGTCCTGCTCGGTGTAGTTGCCGACACCCATCGTGAACAGCTCCAGCAGCTCCCGGCCGAAGTTCTCGTTCGGGTGGTCCTTCACGTTCTCCCGGTTGTCCAGGTAGACGAGCATCGCGGGATCGCGCATGACCGCGAGCACCAGGCTCTTGAAGTCCGCCGTGGCATGACTGCGGAGCGTCCGGTTCTGCACGTGCATCTTCCGGGCGTCGCGGACCTTGACCTCCGAGGTCGCGAAGTGGTCGTGCCAGAAGAGGGTCATCTTCTCTTCGAGCGGTCGCGGCGTCACCACCATCCGGTCGGCCCACCACAGAGCCAGCCGCCGGGTCTCCAGCACGTTGCTGCGCAGCCCGTAGAAGAACTTGTCGACGACCGGCTGGATCGGCCGCGACGAACCCTCGGGGAGAACGTCGACGCCGAGTGACCGTCCGTGGCGTCGCGCCCGCCTCACCGCCGCCGCCCGGCTGGGCGGGAACGGGTCCATGCCGGGATCCCAGATGCCCGATTCGTCGAACGGCGAAAGCGCCGAGTCGTCGATCGCCTCGTAGTCGACGAGCCGGGCGACCGCGCCCTCGAGCCCGAGCGCCACGAGTTCCTCGATCTCGGCCGGAGTGCCGCCGAAGCCGGCGCGTTCCAGGAGGTGGGCTGCCTGCTCGTAGCCGAAGTCCGCTTCGGCGAGAGGTTCCAGATCGCCGACCCAGGCGTGGCCCGCTGAATCGACCGGAGCGCCCAGGGCGGCCACCGGCAGCGCGAGCGCAATCGCCGCCACCGACCAGCTTCCTCGAGAGGCGCGGTGCTTCAACCCGGTATCCCTCCTGTCAGAGTGAGAAGGCGCTGCCGATGATAGCGCCTGCAAGCCAGGCGCCGGGCGGACCGCCGGCCCCGGCTCAGGAGTGACCGAGCGACAGCAGGTTCTCCACCGGCTGGTAGAGCTCCTCCAGATAGGCGACGTCCTCGGCGTCGAGTTCGATCGCCGCCGCCTCGACGAGCTGCTCGATCTGGGAGATCTTCGACACGCCGACCACGGGCGACGTGACCTCCGGCTTGTTCACCAGCCAGGCCAGCGAAATCTGTGCCGGCGTGCGGCCGTACTTCTTCGCCACCTCGACCACGCGATCCGCGATGTCGAAGGTCGCCGCGCCGCGGTAGAGCATCTCCGTGCGCGCCCGGTCGCCGCCCTTCGAACGGTCGGTGCCGCCCTCGTCGAAGCCGCCCCTGTAGGAGCCGGTCAGGATGCCGCGCGCCAGCGGCGACCAGGGTGTAAGGGCGACTCCGGTCCGCGCGCAGTACGGGTTCATCTCCCGCTCTTCCTCCCGGTAGACGAGGTTGTAGTGGTTCTGCATCGACACGAACTCGGTCCAGCCGTTCTGCCGCGCAGTCATCTGGAGTTCCGTGAACTGCCACGCGAACATGGACGAGGCGCCCAGGTAGAGCGCCTTGCCGGCCTTCACCACGTCATGGAGCGCTTCCATCGTCTCCTCGATCGGCGCCTGGACCTGCCCCGGAATGCCGTGCGGGTGGCGGTGGATGATCAACTGGTCGATGTAGTCCATGCCCAGGCGCTCCAGGCAACCGTCGACGCCCTCCATGACGTGCTTGCGCGACAGCCCGCCCTGGTTCGGCGACCGCCCCATCGGCATCGAGACCTTCGTCGCGATCACATACTCGTCGCGCGGCAACAGCTCGCGCAGCAGGGAGCCGACCACCCGCTCGCAGGCGCCGATGCCATAGATGTCCGCGCAGTCGAAGTAGAAAAGGCCGCGCTCGATGGCGGCCTGGAAGATGGGGCGCGAGGCGTCGATGTCGAGCGTCCAGTCGCCCTGGTGGCCCCGGCCCGGCTCGCCGAAGTTCATCGTCCCCAGGCACAACTCGGACACGCGGAGCCCGCTCTTCTGCCCCAACTGAACCGCCTTCAACACACTGCCACCTCCCGTCTGGAACCGCGCGATGTTACCGGCGGTCCTCACAGCCGTCGAACGTCCCCGTGTTCCGGATCGGCTCGAACAGCCGGCCCAGGGGACTCACCCATGTCTTGCGGGCGCCGTTCTTCCGGTCGTGAACCGTCGTCGTCACTTCGACGTCCGTGAGACCGGCAGCGAAGACCCAGAAGTGGCCGTCGATCGCACAGCCGTCCAGCACCTTGATGACCATCTCGATGTTCGCCGGTTCGAAGAACCAGAAGTACCCGCTCTCGCCGGTGAGCTTCTCGGCCATGCCGCGGCCGGTTCTGCCGTCGGACGTACGCCACTCGACCTGGACGTCGAAGTGCCCCAGACACAGGACATCATCGCGGCTGCAGTCGGCCACTACCGGCGGATCGGGGTCGGGCGGCGAACCGGTGTCCGCAGCCTCGCACGGCGAAGGCTCCACCGGCGGTTTCGCTTCGGGTGACAGGTACACGACCAGGCCGTCGTGGTCCGCGGCGAAGAGCGCGTTCGTGGCATCGTCCTCGTTGTGCCGCGCGGCGTCCGCGTTGCCGCGCGCGTACTGGATGTCCACGACGTGCCGTTCCAACGACTGGTTCACGAGCGCGTGATCCAGGACCTGGGCGTTGCCGCCGAAGATGAACGAGTACTTCTCCGGCTCCGGCAGGCGGTCGATCAGGTTGCAGAGGTCCCTGGTGACGAGGTCCGGGCCCGACATCAGGCTCTCGTCCGGCGTGACCCGGCCTCTGATCTGGCCCACGACGTCGACGTAGCCGTCGGTGAACTGGAACGCGTTGAAGTCGCCCAGGACGATCACCCTGGAGTCCTGAAGCGACTCGACGAGCCGCGCCACGGACTGCGCCTGCTCCAGGCGCTTCGTGCGAACCCACTCTCCCCGGGCCGCGTCGTCGACATCGATCAGCGAGCGGTTGTGGATCGCCACCACCGAGAACGCCAGACCGGCCGCCGTCGCCTCGAGCACGACCGGCGGCCGGTCGTGGAGCCGGTCGACGGTCCCGTCCCGGGGATCCACGAAGGTCTCGCTTCGGCCGTGTTCGGTGACCCCGACGACCGCTACGCCCGAACGCACGAGGAAACCCACGGACTGGGAGCTGCCCGGCGCCTCGAGATGGGCCGTGTAGCGCACATTGGAGTCGTCGCTCCGAATGCGCGTGGCCAGGTTCTGGAGCGCGGTCCGGCCTCCCACCTCCTGCACGGCGACGATGTCGGGCGAACGGAGCACCTCGCGCACGAGGCGCGACAACTTGGCCAGCTTGGTCGCGCCCGCTCCCCCGCGCAGATTCAGGAGATTCTGCGAGGCCACCGTGATCTCGCCCGGCTTCTTCGCGCGCACGGCGCGCGGCTGGGTCGCCGCCCGGGTTAGAACCGTCAGCTCGGTCGGCCAGATCTCGTAGCCGCCGAACTCGTAGCCGAGCACGCCCGTCGCGGTGAACGTGGTGCCCGGAACCCAGGACACGTTCGGCAGGCCGAGCTTGTCGGGGTCGAGTTCGAACACCTCCGGGTTCCCGTCCCAGACCGGGAGACCCGGCCGACCCGGATACTCGATGCCCGGCTCGCGGAAGCCGCGCGAAGACGTGGGCGTGACGTACATCTCGGCCACCGGGTCCGAGCCGAAGTGCTGACTGCCGCTGGACACCGTCCCGGTCGCGATCCGGATGCGCATGCCCTCGTAGCATTCGTACTCCCTCCGGCAACTCGGATGCGCGGGGTCCGGAGACGGTCGAGAGCCGTTGAACTCCACCGCGGCGGGCAACGCCTGGTTGCTGCCATCGATGCTGACCGTGCCGGCGGCGACCGTCGCGTCGATCCGCGTGAAGCCGAAGAACTCTTCGACCTCACCGGTGACGTCAACCCGGTCGCGGACATCGACGGGAGGCGCTCCGTCGTGCAGAACGAAGATGCCGTCCGATGTGTCGGCATCACCGTCGCTGCGCGCGGACGGCGTCTGGATGAAGAAGCCGCCGGCGCCGACGGCGGTGACGACGTTGTCGTTTGTCCTGACCATCTCACCCGCCCGGGGACTGGTCAGCCCGCGGCCCTGGATCTCGTGGATCTCAAGAACCACACCCTGTCCAAGCCCCGCTCCCGCAGAGGCCGCGGCCACGACGAGGCCGACCGTCAGGCATCGCACGAGGCGTCCGAAGCCGGCAAACCTCTCTTCCAGGTCGTTCTTCGGCGTGCCTGCGCTAGCCAGAGTCAGTTCCCGCTCAGGTTCTGGAGAATCTCACGCGCTCTGGGGTGGTCCGGGTCGATTTCGAGCGCCTTTTCCAGTTGCCGTAGACCTTCTTCGGCGCGCCCCGTCCTGATGTAGGCGATCGTGAGCAACGCGTAGGCGTCTGCCCGTTTCGAGTCGATTTCGATCGCCCTTTCCAGCGCCGCGGCGGCCTCCTGGTTGCGGTCGGCCAGACCGTGGAGCACGCCCAGGTTGAGATGTGCGTCGTAGGAACCGGGATCGAGCCGCAGAACCGCGCGGTAGAGGCGTTCCGCAGCGACGTGGTCCCCTTCGGCCAGCCGCTGGTTCGCGGTCCGGATCATGGTCTGGGTGTCGCGTACCAGCTCGAACACGGCCTCCAGCATCGGATCGTCGAGGCTCGGGACTTCCGTGTCCTCCAGATTGGCCAGCAGATCGTCGGCGCGCTCCGGGTTGCCGAGTTGGCGCTCGGTCATCGCCAGCAGGTAACGGGTCTCCCGATGGGCAGGATCGAGTGCCAGCGCCGTGCGCAGATGTTCAGCCGCGGTCTCGGCCTGGTCTCGGCGCCGGGCCGCCTTCCCCAGCCCGAGTTCGCCCCAGGGCGAGCCGGGAGCCGCGGCGCGAACCGCGCGGAACGCCTCCTCCGCTGCGTCCGCGTCGCCGGCAGCCAACAGCGCGTTGCCGAGCCGTACGCGCGCCGCCCAGTACGACGGACGGAGTTCCAGGGCGCGTTCGAAGCGTCGCACCGCTTCCCCGTGAGCACCGCGGCCCTCGGCGAGGAACCCCAGGTAGTACGGCCAGTCGGGGCTCGAGGGATCGAGCTCCTCCGCCCGCTCGTAGCAGCGCCGGGCCTGGTCGATGTAACGGTGCGCCTGGTAGAGGCGGCCCAGGGCGCCGATCGCCGCGCCGTTCGACGGGTCGCGGTCGACGACCGCGAGGGCGTCGCGAACGGCCGTGACGAAGCCCGGGTCGAGTTCGGAGAGGTCGGGGATTCTGGGGACTTCAGCCTGCGCGATCGGCGACAGTGGGGCCGATGAGTCGGACGACGGGGCGGTACAGCCATACAGGAGGGTGAGCAGGACCGCGGATGCGGGTCGGAAGACCCGCGCACCCAGAGATACGGCGTCGGTGTTCGCGCGCCTCTCTACCGGCGGCGCGCCGGTCTCCCCGCGGACGTTCACCTCACGCAGCATCACGGCAAACTCCCTCAGCCGGTGCGGTGCCACCAGGCGCGAGCAGGCGCAGAACGCTGTTCACGGGCACCCCCGAGCGCTCGGTGACGCCGCCGTGAGACCAGTCCACCCTGATGTGATCGACGCCCGAAGTGTCGCCGAACGAGAAGTGAACCCTCGGATCGTTGGCAACCGCGAAGCTGCGCGCCGGCATCACGTCCCGGGTCCAGCTCCTGCCTCCCGCCTGGACCGTCACGCGCGAGCCGACAGCCGACCGGTCGAAGACGCCGCCGCCGCAGAGGTCGACAATCAACCAGGACGAGGCGTTCCCCACCTCGTTGCGGAGCAGCCGGGCCGGCCCCTCGTTGTTCACCACCACGATGTCGATGTCGCCGTCGTTGTCGAGATCGCCGAACGCCGCGCCACGGCTTACCTCGAGCAGTTCCAGGGCCGCGCCGGCCCGGCCCGAAACGTCCTCGTAGCGGCCGGAGGGCGTGCCGCGCAGCAACTGGTTCGGCTCGCGGTAGTCGAAGGCGGCGGTATCTCCCGGCGTCACCTTGCCGTTGGCGATGAAGAGGTCGAGGATGCCGTCGCCGTCGTAGTCGAACCAGGACGTGCCGAAGCCGGTGTACGGCTGGCTCACGCCGCCGAGGCGAGCCTCGTCGGTCACATCCTGGAAGAACCCGGCGCCGTCGTTGCGGTAGAACGTGTTCGTCTCTCCGCTCAGGTGCGTCAGGAACAGGTCGAGGTCGCCGTCGCCGTCGGGGTCGGCCACCGCGATCCCCATGCCCGCTTCCGGCTGGCCGAGTTCGTTGAGCGCCGCTCCGCGCGACAGGGCATCCTCCCGGAACGTGCCGTCGCCCCGGTTCAGCCACAGGTGGTTCGCCGCCTGGTCGTTCGCCACGTAGAGATCGCTGAGCCCGTCGCCGTCGAAATCCGCCGCGACGACCCCGAGCCCCGGCCCGGCGACCGAGCGGATGCCGGCCGCCTCGCTCACGTCGGTGAACCGGCCACCGCCGTCGTTGCGGTAGAGGGTGTCGGGCGCCGGCGGGTACTCCGCTGGATTGCAGTAGTTGCGCAGCCCGTTGGGCCCCAGGCAGGGGCGCTCGCGGCCGGCGCTCCAGACGACGTAGTTGGCCACGAAGAGGTCCAGGTCCAGGTCGCCGTCGTAGTCGAAGAACACGCTGCTGGACGACCAGGCCGGGTCGCCGACGCCGGCGCGCTCCGTCACGTCCTCGAAACTGCCGTCGCCCAGGTTGCGATAGAGCCGGTTCGGGCCGACGTTCGTCACGTAGAGATCGACCAGGCCGTCCCGGTCGAAGTCGGCTGCCATGGCGCCGGCGCCGTAGCTCGTATCGCCGACCCCCGCGGCGTCCGTCACGTCCTCGAAGGCGCCGTCGCCCAGGTTGCGGTAGAGGCGGTTGCCCGGCCGGTTGGCGGCCGGGCCCGCCGAAGTGTCGGCTTCCGGCGCCCCGGGAACCGGACCGCTCTGGACCAGGTAGACGTCGAGCAGTCCGTCTTCGTCGACATCGAGCAGCGCCCCACCTCCTACCAGGAGCTCGGGGTAGTTGTAGTCGCCGACGGCGCCGTTGCGGTGGACGAAGTCGAGTCCCGCTTCGGAAGCCCGCTCTAGGAAGACGGGCTCCGGCGCGGGAACCGCCGTCGAGACGTCCGCGCCGCCGTCCGCTTCGCCGCATGCCGGGAGAACCGCGGCCAGAAGGACTAGGGCGAAGATAGAAGAACGCCGCATGGCCGCAACAGACACTATCCGCGCAGGCACGGCGACTGAATAGACTCGCCCAAGGAGGATCCGCCTCATGTCTACGCCAAAGCGCCGCCATCGTCGCAGCCCGTTCGCTCGCGAGACGGCCCTCGCCGCCCTCATCGCCATCGCCGCGCTGGCCGCGATTCCGGCCTCCGCCGCCGCCGAGGATCCGGTCTTCACCGCCCGCGGCAACCTGGCCATCCGCGGCTACGACCCGGTCGCCTACTTCACGGAAGGGAAAGCGGTCAAAGGCGACAAGGACTTCACCCTCGGCTGGCAGGGCGCCGACTGGCGCTTCGCAAGCGCCGGGAACCGGGACGCCTTCTCCGAAGATCCGGAGAAGTACGCGCCCCAGTACGGCGGCTACTGCGCCTGGGCGGTGAGCCGCAACTACACCGCCCCCACCGATCCGGACGCGTTCACCCTGGTGAACGGCAAGCTCTACCTGAACTACAACAAGAGGGTCATGAGGCAGTGGCTCGAGGACCGCGACCGGAACATCGAGCAGGCCGACGAGAACTGGCCCGCGGTTCTCGAGGAGTGACGCGCACCGCCGGCGCCGCCAGCGCTCCGCCTGGAAGGCCCGGGGCGTGAAGCTCCTCGCCTTCAGCGACGTTCACCTGGACTCGAAGCTCGGCTGGGCGAGCCGCGAGGTCGCCCGGCGGCAGCGTCTGCGGCTTCGCGAGGGTGTGACCTGGGCGTTCGAGCAGGCCCGGCACGAGGGCGCTGCCGCGGTGCTGATCGGTGGCGACCTGTTCGAGCACGAACTCGTGTCGCCGGACACGGTCGAGTTCCTGCGACGAACATTCGAGCAGTCGGGGCTCCAGGTACTCGCCGCTCCCGGCAACCACGATTACGCGGACACGGAGAGCCCGTACCGGCGGATCGACTGGCCGGACAACGTCCACGTCTTCACCGAGACGCGCTTCACGTCGAGAGCGCTCGCCGACGGGTTGACGATCTGGGGCGCCGCCCACCGCAAACCCGCCGACACTCCCGGCTTCTTCGACGACGGATTCCGGGGCGAGGGCTCCGGTACTCACATCGCCGTCTTCCACGGCGAGGAACGGAACGCCGCGTTCCAGGGCCAGTACCGGCACGCCCCGTTCGAGGGCGACCAGATCGCCGCCGCCGGCTTCGACCACGCGGTCGTGGGCCACTCCCACAAACCCGCCGATCGACCGACCTGGACCCGCCTCGGCTCGCTCGAACGGCTCAAGTTCAACGAGGCCTATGGCAGCGCCGTGATTCTGGAGATCGAGAACGGTCGCGTGACGCGTCGCCGGCTCGACCCGCGGCCCCCGGCCCTTCACACCCTGAGCGTCGACCTGACGGAAGTCGAGAACCCGGGTCAGGCCCGGGACCGGGTCCGCGATGCGCTCTCGGGCATGGCCGGCGCGGCTCGTATCCGGCTGATCGGCGAACCGGACGACCTTCACCTGCACGAGGATGACTTCGCCACCAGCTCGTTCGAACTGCCGGACGGAATCGAGCAGGTGCTGGTCGACATCTCCGGTCTGACGCCGCCCTACGACCTGGAGCAGATCGAACAGGAGCCCACCGTTCGCGGCATGTTCGTACAGCGCGTCCGCGAAGACGACCTGGACCCGGAAACCGAGCGGCTCGTGCTTCTCGCCGGCCTCCGCGCGCTGGACGGCCGGGAGGACCTCGCCGTGATCGACGAACTTCGGATGGGCGCTTCCGAGGCGGACCCCCCGATCGGAGAGCCCGCGTGAAGATCCACCGCGTCCGCGCGCACGAGTTCGGCAAGCTGAACGGCGAACTCGACCTGGCGCCCGGAATGACCGTCATCCATGGCGACAACGAGGCCGGCAAGTCGACCTGGCTGCAGGCGATCTTCGCCGGTCTCTGCGGCCGGCGCCGCGGCCGCGGCGCCAACACCCTGGAAGAACGGGAGTTCGAGAGCCAGTACAAGCCCTGGAGCGGCGGCCAGTGGCGCGCCACCGTGAAGTTCGAACTCGACGACGGGCGGCGGATCGAGATCCAGCAGCGCGACCTCGACACGAAGGAGAGCGTCGCCCAGGACGCCGACACCGGACGCGCCATCGGCGACGAGATCATCTACAGCGGCAGCATCGACGGCTCGCGGTTTCTCGGTCTGAACCGCCAGGTCATGCCGTCGACGCTGGTCATCGGCCAGGGCGACATCCAGAGATTGCGCCAGAAGAGCGAGAAGAAGGGCGACGAGGCTTCCGCGCTCAAGGAAGAGCTACAGCGGGCGGCCGCCTCGGCCGGCGGCGCCGCCACCGCCGTCGAGGCGCTCCGTACCTTGAGCGAGTACGCCAGCGAGGAGATCGGCCTGGAGCGTCGTAACTCCACCAGACCGTTGCAGCGGTCGATCGACCGCGCCGCCGGCGCCCGCGAGGCCCTGGAGACCGGCAGAAGCCGCCACAAGCTGCGTACGAGCCTGGAGAACGAGCTGAGCGCTGCCCGCGACTGGGCCCGGAGCGCCAACGCCCTAGTCCAGGCGTGCGAGAGCGTGCATGCCGAACGCGAGCTCGGTCGGCTGAAGGCGCGTCTGGCAGAGATCGACCGGTTGGCGTCGAAGTTCCCCGACGGCGCCCCACCGGCGCCCGGCGAAGAAAGCAGCTCTCCCAACGCGCGAGAGAACGCCGGGCAACGTGCCGGTCGGGCCGAAGCGCCAGACGGCGACAGCGAAGTGGCCCCGGAGGTCGCCGAAGCGGCAAGGACGTGGCGCGCGGCCACCGAAGCGCGCACCCTGCGCGAACAGTTGGGACCCGGCGAGCCTCCGGCGACGGTCATCTCGAAGGCCGACGGGCCGAGCGTCAAGCGCGCGCTCGAGGTCCTCGAGCTGCCGCCTCCGGAGCCTTTCGAAGAGGCCGAACGGCGGGTCCAGGCGTTCCGCGACGAACAGACGCAGCTCAGACGCCAGCTCGAAGCAAGTTCCGGCTTCGGCCGCTGGCCCTGGATCGGGGCTATCGCCGGCAGCCTGGTCGTGGCGCTGGGCTTCTTCGACCTCCTGCCGCGAGCGATCGGTATTGCGGGCGCCTTTCTCGCCTTCGTCTGCTCGCTCCTCATCTACCGCGCGCAGAAGCGGCTGTCTCCCCAACCCGAAGCCCATGAACAGGCACAGCGGGGCATGGAGAGGGCCGACGCCGAGGCGGACCTGAGGGACCTGAAGCGGAAGCACAGGCGCAGAGAGCGCCAGTTCGAGGCGGCACGCAAAGCACTCGCGGAGCTCAGCCTCGAAGCCGACGCGGATGCCGTGCGAACCGCCCTCGCGGCACTCAGGGAGCGCGAAGCCTGGGACCGCGAGCAGACTCTCTGGCTCAGCCGGGTAGAAGCGGCGCGTGAAGCGGAGACGGGGGCCGAAGCCGCCCTCCGCGCCGCGCTCGGCAGCCGCGGCCTGGAGGATCCGGAAGTGTCCGTCGCCGGCTTGCTCGATCGGTACGAGCAGCGCTGCCACCGCAACGCCGGGGCGGCGGCCCGTTGGCTACAGGATCGGGAGCGCCGGCTCCGGGACCAGAGAAACGACTGGGACCACCTGCAGCGCCTCCTCGGCGGCAGCGACCGCCGGAGTCTCGCGGCCCGGCGCGACGCAGCCGCGGATCAGGCGCGCCGGGCCGCCGACCCACTGCCGGCGGAGACGGACAACGTTCGGGGGCTCGACGACGACGCGCTGGAACGGAAGCTGGCCGAGGCCCGTGCCGATGCGGTCGATGCCCGCATCGAGGTCAACCGGAAGCAGGTCGAACTCGCCGCCGACGGCGACCTCCCCTCGCTCGCCGAACTCGAAGAGGAGCAAGCCGCCGCCGAGCGCGAGGTCGTGCTCCTGCGTCGGGCAAGCGACATCCTCGACACGACAAGGGAACACCTGAAAGCAGCCCAGGACGAGGTCCATCGCATGCTCGCGCCGGACCTGCGCGAAGCGCTGGAGAAGCGGCTGAGCCTGGTGACCGACGGCCGCTACTCGGCCGTCCGCATCGACCCGGAAGAGGGAATGGAGGTGCAGCTCGAAGTCGAGGACGGCGTCTTCCGCTCCGCCACCGAGCTGTCGCACGGCACGGTCGACCAGACCTACCTGCTGCTCCGCATCGGCCTCGCCGAGGCGCTCGGCGACAAGAGGGAATCCGCGCCGCTGTTCCTCGACGACGCGACGGTGCACTCGGACACCGACCGCACGATCCGCTTCCTCGACCTGCTGCTCGCCCTCAGCGAGGAACGGCAGATCGTCGTCTTCACGCAGGAGGAGGAGGTCAGGGAGTGGGCCGCGCGAAGTCTCACTGGAGACGCCAGGCACCGCCTGATCGAACTTGGCCGGAATGGCCTTCCGGTTCAACCGGGAGACGAAGCCGAGCCGGCCAGCGAAGCGGGCGGAAGCGAGCCCGCGCCAGAGCCGGAACGCCAGCACAGCCTTCTATAATCGCCGCCCGATGCGCCGCCTCCTGATCGCCAACCGCGGCGAAATCGCGGTACGAATCGCCCGCGCGGCGATGGATCTCGGTATCGCCACGGTCGCGATCTACTCCGAGGACGATGCCAACGGACTCCACCTGCGGATCGCCGACGAGGCCGTGGCACTCGGCGGCCGCGGAGTGCGGGCCTACCTCGACATCGAGGACGTGGTCACAAGGGCCGCCGACGCGAAGTGTGACGCGATCCACCCGGGCTACGGCTTCCTGGCCGAGAACGCCGACTTCGCCGCCGCCTGCGCGGAGGCCGGCATCACCTTCGTCGGCCCGCGGCCGGAGGTCCTGGAGCTATTCGGCGACAAGGGCCGAGCGCGTACGGCCGCGAGCGCCGCGGACGTGCCCGTGCTGCGAGGCACGGACCATACGACCACCCTGGAGGAGACACGTGAGTTCTTCGCCGCTCTCGGCGACGGCGGAGCGATGATCATCAAGGCGCTCGGCGGCGGCGGCGGGCGCGGGGCTCGCATCGTCACGGCGGCCGGCGACATCGACCAGGCCTACGAACGCTGCGGCTCCGAAGCCGAACGCGCTTTCGGCAACGGCGGTCTCTACGTCGAGGAACTCCTCCCGCGCGCCCGCCACATCGAGGTCCAGCTCCTCGGCGACGAAGTCGGTGGCCTGGTCGACTTCGGCGAGCGCGAGTGCAGCGCCCAGCGCCGGCACCAGAAGGTGGTCGAAACCGCGCCGGCGCCGAACCTCGGGCCCGAGGTCCGCCAGGCGATCATCGACGCGGCGCTCCGCCTGGGCGGCGCGGCCAGGTACAGCAGTCTCGGGACCTTCGAGTTTCTGGTGGATGCCGGCGACGGCGCGGGCGGAGACAACGGCGGCGCCGGCCGCTTCGCCTTCATCGAAACGAACGCACGCCTCCAGGTCGAGCACACGGTGACCGAAGCCGTGACCGGAGTGGACCTGGTGCAGGCTCAACTGCGCGTGGCCCGCGGCGAGTCGCTCGCGGACCTCGAGCTCGAAGACCCGGTCGCCCGCCGCACGCGGGGCTTCGCGATCCAGGCCCGGGTCAATCTGGAGACCCTGGACGCCGACGGCAATGTTCGGCCCTCGTCCGGAGTCCTCGCCGCCTACGAACCACCGAGCGGCCCCGGCGTGCGAGTCGACGGCTGCGGCTACGCCGGCTACGAGCCGAACCCCGCGTTCGACTCGCTGCTCGCGAAAGTGATCGCCCACTCGCCCTCGGAAGACTTCGCCGCCAGCGTCAAGCGGGCCTCCCGGGCCCTCGACGAGTTCCGCATCGGCGGCCCCTCGACGAACATCCCCTGGCTCCAGAGCGTCCTCGCCCATCCGGACTTCGAGGCCGGTCGCCTCTACACACGCTGGCTGGACGACAACGCCGGGGATCTGGCGGCGGCGGCCTCCAACGGCCGCAGGCCCCGCTTCGTCCCGGCCGCCGGTCCTGGCGCCGGCGCCGAGGCCGTCGCAGCAGGGAACAGCGCCCGTGACAGCGGCTTCGCCGGCGCCCGCGTCGACACGGCCGATCCCCTGGCCCTGTTCGCCTACGACCAGGAGACGAAGGCCGCGCAACCGGAACGGATGGACGATGCCGGCGGCCGGCTCGCGGAGGAGGATGGCTCCGAGGACGCCACGGGAATCGCCGCGCCGATCCAGGGCACGATCGTCAGCATCGACGTCGCGGAGGGCGACGAAGTCCTCCGCGGCCAGCAGGTCGCCGTGATCGAAGCGATGAAGATGGAGCACGTACTCCGCTCCGACACGAGCGGAACGGTGGTCCGGGTCACGATGGCCGCCGGCGACACGATCCGGGAGGGCTATCCCCTCGTCCTCGTCGAAGGGGCCGAGGGCGGCGAGGCCGCGGACGCGGCCGTCGAGATCGATCCGGACTACATCCGGCCCGACCTGGAGGAGAACATCCAGCGCCACGCCTACACCCTGGACGAGAACCGGCCGGAGGCGGTCGCCCGTCGCCGCCGGTTCGGCTTCCGGACGCCCCGCGAGAACATCGAGCAACTCGTCGACTCAGGGTCCTTCAAGGAGTACTGGCCGCTGATCGTGGCCCGCCAGCACCAGAAGTTCAGCGACGAGAAGCTGCGCGAGTACACCCCCGCCGACGGCGTGGTCGCCGGCACCGCCTCGATCAACGGCGACCTCTTCGACGACGAGAGGTCGCGGGCGATGGTGCTCTCGTACGACTACACCGTCCTCGCCGGCACCCAGGGCGGCCGCAACCACTACAAGCAGGACCGCCTGTTCGACCTGGCGAACCGCTACATGCTGCCGCTCATCTTCTTCACCGAAGGCGGCGGCGGCCGGCCGGGCGACGACTACACGGGTCCCCGCGTCGCGTTCGACACCTACACCTTCACGCAGTTCTCCAAGCTCTCCGGCCTCATCCCGCTGGTCGGCGTGAACAACGGCCGCTGCTTCGCCGGCAACACGGCGCTGCTCGCCTGCTGCGACGTGATCATCGCCACCAAAGCGTCGACGATCGCCATGGGCGGTCCCGCCATGATCGAGGGCGGCGGGCTCGGCATCTACACGCCGGAGGAAGTCGGCCCGATGTCCTTCCAGGTGCCGAACGGCGTCGTCGACATCCTGGTCGAGGACGAGGAAGAAGCGGTCGACGTGGCGAAGGAGTACCTCTCCTACTTCCAGGGGCCGACCTCCGACTGGGAGGCCCACGACCAGCGGCCGCTGCGCCACGTGGTTCCGGAGAACCGGCTCCGCCTCTACGACATGCAGGAGATCGTCCACACGATCGCCGACGTCGGCTCCGTGCTCGAGATCCGGCCGAAGTTCGGGATCGGCGTGATCACGGCGTTTATCCGGGTCGAGGGCAGGCCGATGGGAGTCATCGCGAACAACCCGCACCACCTGGCGGGCGCGATCGACTCGGACGGTTCCGACAAGGGCGCCCGCTTCCTCCAGCTCTGCGACGCCTTCGACATCCCCGTGCTGAGCCTGATGGACTGCCCCGGAATCATGGTCGGGCCGGACCACGAGAAGACCGCTCTGGTCCGCCACTGTGCGCGCATGTTCAACACCGGCGCCAATCTCTCCGTGCCCCTGTTCGGCGTCGTTGTCCGCAAGGCCTACGGCCTCGGCGTGCAGGCGATGTGCGGCGCGAGCGCGCTGGTCGGCTTCTTCACTGTCGGCTGGCCGACAGCCGAGTTCGCCGGCATGAACATCGAGGGCGCCGTCAAGCTCGGTTACCGGAAGGAACTGGCCGCGATCGAGGACCCCGAAGAACGCCGACTCGAGTTCGAGCGGCGGGTCGAGGCCTCCTACGAGCGCGCCAAGGCCGTCAACGCAGCCGCCGGCGGCGGTCTCGACGACGTGATCGACCCGGCGGAGACGCGCTCCTGGATCGCGGAGAGCATGAAGCGCCTGCCCAAGCCGCCGCCCCGGACCGGCAAGAAGCGGCCCTACATCGATACCTGGTAGCGGACGTCAGTCCGCCCGCTGCGGCAGCCCGCCGCCGCCGGACGCGATCCGTTCCAGGTACTCCCCGTGCCCGGACTCTCCCTTGAGAATCGCCACGACCGCGGAAGAGTCGATCGCGATCACTTTGGCAGTCCCCGCTCATCGTAGAGCTTCTCGAAGAGCGTCTCGGACAGAGGCCGGTCCGGATCAAGCGTCGGGTCGGCAGCCAGAGCCTCAGCCCGCAACTGCGGCCCCCTCTCGGCGCGCTTCATCAGCGCGGCCCGAATCTCCTCGCGGCTGCACTTCCTAACGCCCCGCTTCTCCTCGAGCGCCTCGATCGCGCTCTCGATCACCTTGACCTTGCTGCCGCGGACGCCTCCGTGCAGGACCTTGGCCAAGTACTCGACGCGCTCATCGAGGTCGGGTCGGTGCGCAATGTTGATCGCCATGTCGAACTCTCCGCTCCTGGTTGCCAGTCTCGACGGCATCCATCGTAGCATCGATCGTAGCGAACCGGCGGACGGCTCTTCGGTCACCACGACCATGCCGTCCGCCCCTTCGAGAGTCCGACCGTAGAAGCGGGTGAAATCAACCGAACTCAGTCGGCCCAGCCGAGCGCCCGGGCCCGATGGACGATCTGCTCTGCGGCGCCCGGGAAGCCGAGCCGCTCGGTGTTGAGGACGAGGTCGTAGTGTCGCGGGTCGTCACAGTCCCGGGCGTAGTACTCGCGGTGGTAGCGAACCCGGTTCACGTCCCGCCGGGCGACGACCGCATCCGCTTCCTGCTGAGGAACGCCCATCACCTCGACGGCGACTCGCCTCCTGAACTCGGGCCCGGCAACCAGCCGCGCATGGAGTGCATCCTCCCGCCAGGCCAGTACCGCCGCCGATGCCCGGCCCACGAACACGCAGGGGCCCTCGCCGGCCATTTCGCAGACGACGCTCCGGGTGACGCGAACCAGGTTGCCTTCGCCGATCGGCTGACCGATCGGCGGCGCCGGCAGAAACAGATCGGGAAGCTGGGCGCTGGCGACCCGGGCCAGCCGCTCGATGAACCCCGGCGGCCTGTCCTCGCGCGCCTGGACCTCCTCCGGCGGGACGCCGGCGCGCTTGGCCACCTCGTCGATCAGAGAGTTGCCGACCAACCGCCACCCGAGCCGATCCGCCACCAGCCTCGCGACCTGGGTGCCGCCGGACGCGTACTGCCTCGAGATCGTGATCAGCATCGAGTACCTCCTGCTGCCTGCTGCGTCCTCAGCGAGCCGCTCCGCGAGTGGCCGCCGGCGCCGACGCTTCCCGCTTCACCGCGAGTTCGGCATCAGCTCGCGCCGCGGCCCTGAACGCCTTCCGAATCAACAGGTCCATCCGCCGCAGGTCGGAACTCGCAAGGTAGAACACGATCGCGACCACAATGGCTAGCAGCGAGGCCAAACCGACCGCGACCGGCGCTCCCCAGACCTCGGCCAGAGCGCTGATCGGCGCCACGCCGAGCATCGGCAGCGAGAACGACATCGTCAGGAAACCGGACACGCGACCCCGTACCGAATCCGGGATCAGGACATGGATCGCCGTGTTGTTCAGCGTCGTGTAGATCGCCTGGAAGGCCGAACCCGCCAGCACCAGAGGCAGGCCCAGCCAGAACCACGGACTGAGCGCGAAACCCATCATGAACAGACCGAACGCGAAGACGCTGGTCATCATCAACCGGAGCCGGCGGGTCGAATAGGACCGCCACGCCACGAACGCGGCCCCCAGTACGCCGCCGACACCGGCGGCTCCGCTCAACGCTCCAAGGCCGCCCGCGCCCACCTGCCAGATGTCCTCGGCAAAGACTACGAGCAGGGTCTGGAAAGGCATGACCAGGAACATCGGCACGAGGCCGAAGAACAACAGGACGAGGACCAGCCGGTTCTCCGCCACGTACCGGAAGCCCTGCCCCATGTTCTGGAGCATCGAGTGCTTCGAGGGGTCGGCCACCGGCGCCCGATGGACTCCCATCATGCCCGCGAGAGCCAGCGCATAGAGGCCGGTGTTGATCGAGTACGCGACGTTGACGCCCGCGGCCCAGATCAGGAAGCCGCCCACCGCCGGCCCCACGACCCGGGTCACGTTGACCGCGGTCATGCTCAGCGCCATCGCGTTCGTCAACCGGCGCCGGCCCACCACGTCCGCGACGATGGCGTTTCTCGCCGGCATGACGAAGGGGAAGACCGCGCCCACCACCGTTACCTGGACCAGGATGTGCCAGTAGTCGAGATTCCCGCTCAGAAGCAGACCGAGCACGATCACCTCGGCGACCACGACCGTCGCCTGCCCGGCCGCCACCAGGCCCCTGCGTTCGAAGCGGTCGGCCGCAACGCCTCCGACCGGGCCCAGACTGAGCATCGACAGCGCCACCATCAGGCTGACCAGCCCCAGCGCGAACTCGCTGCCGGTCAGGGAGAAAACGAGCCAGGAACGGACAACCAACTGGCCCTGCATGGCCAGGAAGAAGGTCGTGTTCGACAGGTAGAGCCAGCGGAACTGGGGTATCCGCAGCGACTCCCACATGCCGCCGCGGCCCGGCGGCGGACCCGGCGTTCTGGGGAATTGCTGCACGGTCATCGGCTGGGCACCAACCTCGCGGCAGGGTATCCCGGCGCACGCCGGCCGAGTCAAACCGCTGCTACACTCCGGCGTCCTCGCGCCGCGACCGGCGAGTCTCACCCGGTCATGCCGACGTAGCTCAGTGGCAGAGCAGCTGATTCGTAATCAGCAGGTCAGCGGTTCAAATCCGCTCGTCGGCTCCACTTCGACTCGTCAAACGGCGTGCTAGTTTCCGGGCTTCTCCCCAACAGATCGAGGAGGTGGTCCCATGAGGCTGCACCGGTTTCTCACCCTCGTCGACGAGTGACATGTCGCCCGGCGCAGCCGGACGGTAAGGGTCTTCGCGGCGACAGCACCCGTCCCTCCACCGCCGGAGCGTTGTTTGCGACCACGCTGGTTCTGATCTCATCCGCTGTGCCGGCCTCCGCCCAGGACACCGGCCTGGTCGGCCCCGGCTTCGATCCGGCCCGTTGGCAACCGCTGCCGGCACCGCAGCAGCGGGCTCTCCGCGAGCGGGCGCCGGAGATCGAAGGCGCAATGCGGTCCGGGGACCGCGAGGCATTGGCGCTTGAACTCGACCTGCTCGAGCGTTCCCTCGGCGGCTTCTCCGGTTACCCGGAACGGCGCCCCGAGTACGGCCGGCCGATCGATCACACGACCCCGGACTTCGAAGCACTGGTCGAGCACTGGGCCGCCTCCTTCGCCCGGATGGCCGGTCGGCAGGGTTGGGAGGGAGCCTCTCCGGCGAACGCCGACTTCCAGGAGGGAAACCGCCTGCGCGTGACCGTGCGTCACGTCCGCGCCTACCTACAGTCCTGGGAGGCCGGTCTACCGGACCGCGACGCCTTCCTGCAGCGGGCGCGCGAGGGCCTCGACTACCTGCTGACGGCTCAGAGCGAGCGCTACGGAGTCTTCGGCTACCCCTACCACCCCGACGGCTCCGGCCTCAAGGCGAACGCCGCGAACATGGTCGAGCGCGCGTTCCGGGCGGGCCACACGCGCGACGAAGTGATCGAGAACGGCTGGATCGTCAACGTCTTCGACCTCGGCGACGGCGGCCTCCAGTTCGACAACGGCATGTCCGGCATCTCCCTCCTCTACGGCTACTCCCTGACTGGCGACGAGCGCTACCTCCGCGCCGCCGAGCGGGCCGGAGAATGGGCGGCGAGCCAGATCCTGGTCACGAACTGGAACTACAACAGCTTCTCGGGCTACCTGCTGTCCCGGCTCTACCGGGTCACCGGCGAGCGGCGCTGGCTCGACGCGGCCCGGGTCAAGATGGAGACCGGCACGATGCCCGGCCAGCGGGCCAACGGCCGCTGGATCGACCCGCACAACGCCCGCATCCAGTACCACTCCGTCATGCTGCGGGCGATGCTCGAGTACTGGCTGGCGCTGGTTCAGGCCGGTGACCAGGACGCGGAGGAGGTGCACGGCCGGATCGCCCTGGGTCTCGACAACCTGGCCGAACAGATCAACCGCTTCGGCGCCAGCAACGCCCACGAGGCACTCGCTCTCGACATCCTGTCGCTCGGCCTCATCGCCCTCGGTCCCAACGACGCCTGGCGGCGCGCCGCAGACACCACGGTCAACACCATCGTGCATGACATGCGGCCCCGCCTCGAGCAGCGAGGCCTGCCGCTGACCGAGACGCTTGCGAGCTACCTTCTCTACCGGCGTTTCGAGGCCGGCGATGTGGGCTTGCCTATGGAACTGGCACCGGGTCTGAAAGACTGACCGTACCGTTACGACACTTTGTAAGGTTGGACGCAGACCTTCGGAGGAACGCCATGGACGGAACGCGAAGCCTCGTCGCCACCGCCGCTCTCAGCCTGCTCACGGCCGCCGCGACCGCGCAATCAGCGCGCCTCGTCCCTGGCAGCCTCGAGTCCGACCTCGTTCCGTCCCCGGTCGAGTACTACGCCCTGCTGCCGCCCGGCTACGACGAGACGGACGAGCCGCTCCCGCTGGTCCTGAACCTCCACGGCGGCGGGGGCAGCCGCGACGTGCTGGGAGTGCGCCAGCGGCCGATCTTCACAGGCATGTGGGAAGCCGGCACGTTGCCGCCGATGGTGATCGTCACCCCGAGCGTCACTCCCCGCTGCTTCTACATGGACTTCAGGGACGGCTCCGAGAGGTGGGAGTCCTTTCTGATCGGGCCGTTCCTCGCCCACCTGCGAGAGACCTTCAACGTCCGCACGGATCGCCGCGGCACCCTGGTCACCGGCATCTCGATGGGAGGCATGGGCTCGCTCAGGCTGGCGTTCAAGTATCCCGAGACGTTCGGCGCCGTCGCTTCGATGGAACCCGGCATCTCGCCGATCGACGACTGGGCCGACATGCGTCCCAAGCACCGCTTCTGGCGGGGCGACGCCCTGATGGAGACGATCTACGGCAGCCCGGTCGACCGCGAGTACTGGAACGCGAACAACCCGGCGACGATCGCCCGGGCCAGGGCCAACGCCATCCGCGAATCCGGCATCAGGATCTTCCTGGAAGCGGGAGACGAGGACGTATTCTGGCTCTACGAGGGCACCGAGTTCATGCACCAGGTGCTCTGGGACCAGAAGATCCGCCACGAGTACCGTCTCTACTACGGCGCCGACCACGTCGGTCGCACGCTGGGTCCCCGGACCGAAGAGGCCTACCTGTTCTTGGCAAGCAGTCTGACCGATCCGGAACCCGACCCTGGCGTTCAGGCCACCCGCCAGCGGATCGACCCGATGAAACGGAACCTCACCGAGGCCGACCACTACGAGGTCGACAAGGCACTGATCAAGGGCGGCGACGGTCAGTAGCGCCCGAAACCCAGCGTGGGTGCTGCCGGACCCAGGCCGGCCCGCCGCTGCACCGTTGACACACCGCCCCAGCGCGCTTAGGTTGCCCGGCGAACCTCCGAGGATCTTCAAGATGAGCGAACCGACTGCAACGTCACGGTGGGCAACATGCGCCACCGCTCTACTCCTCCTGCTGGCAGCCGCCTGCGGCGGCAACGGCGATTCGCCCGCGGCAGCACCCACCGCCGGCAACGTCGACGACGAGCGGATCATCCGCGCGGCCGAGGACGAGCCCGGCAGCTGGCTCACCTACGGCCAGACCTACAAGGAGCAGCGCTTCTCCACGCTCGACCAGATCACCCGCGACAACGTCGTGGATCTGAAGCTCGCCTGGTCCAAGCCGATCGGAGGTCCCTCGGAGCGGATGCAGGGAACGCCGCTGATCGTCGACGGCGTGATGTACGCGACGAACGGCTGGGGCGTGATCTACGCGCTGGACCCCGCGACCGGCGAGGAGATCTGGACTCACGACCCGCAGACCGACCGCACCTACGTCAAGTACTCCTGCTGCGGCGGCGTCGCGAACCGGGGCGTCGCGGTCTACCGGGGGAAGGTCTACGTCGCCCTGTTCGACGGCCGGCTGGTGGCGGTCGACGCCGCGACCGGCGAGGAGGTCTGGGACGTGGACACGTACCACCCTTCGGCTCTCGGCCGCTTCAACATCACCGGCGCCCCGCGCGCTGCGGGTGGCAAGGTCTTCATCGGCCAGGGCAGCTCCGAGAGCGGCAAGCGGCGCGGTTACGTTTCCGCCTACGACGCCGAGACCGGCGAGCTCGCCTGGCGCTTCTACCTGGTGCCGGGCGACCCTTCGAAGCCGTTCGAGCACCCGGAGATGGAGATAGCGGCCAGGACCTGGGGCGGCGAGTGGTGGAAGATGGGCGGCGGCGGCACCGCCTGGAACTCCCTCGTCTATGACGAGGAACTGAACCTGCTCTACATCGGGGTCGGCAACGGCGCGCCCTGGTCGCGCCAGGTGCGCTCACCCGGAGGCGGCGACGACCTCTTCCTCACCGCGATCGTCGCCGTCGACGCCGACACGGCCGAGATGAAGTGGTACTACCAGACGGTGCCCGGCGACAACTGGGACTACAGCTCGGCGATGGACATCGCGCTCGGCGAGCTGACGGTCGACGGCGTCGAGCGCAAGGTCCTGCTCCAGGCGCCGAAGAACGGCTTCTTCTACGTGATCGACCGCGAGACCGGCGAACTGCTGCGCGCCCATCCCTACACGGACAGGATCGACTGGGCCACCCACGTCGACATGGAAACCGGCCGGCCGATCGAGAATCCCGACGTGGTCTTCGAGGAGAAGCCGCAGTGGATCACGCCCGCGAACGCCGGCGCCCACAACTGGGAGCCCATGTCCTGGGACGAGGAGCGGGGCGTCATGTACTTCTACTACCACGACTACGCGAACTTCTACGCCCTGCCCGAGGAGTTCGTGGAGACCGGCACCTACACGATCCGCCCGTGGGGCCTGAGCCTCGGTGTCGCCTCCGGCGCCTACCGCCAGAGGCTCCAGGCGCAGGCCGGTCCGCGCCCGGAGGACAGGGGCTTCCTCGTCGCCTTCGACCCCCTCTCGGGCGAGAAGATCTGGGAGAACCGGTTGCCCTCGGCCTTCAACGGCGGCGTTCTCGCAACGACGACCGGTGTCCTGTTCCACTGCGGAGGCGGCGGTGACTTCAACGCCTACGACAAGGACACGGGCGAGAAGATCTGGGAGTTCGACGCCTACGGCGCGTTCTCGTCGTCGATCATCACCTACATGGAGGACGGCACGCAGTACGTCGCCACGATGGTCGGCGGCAGCACCCGCTACGACCGGCCCGGCGAGCTGCTCGTCTTCTCGCTCGACGGCGAGGCGACGCTGGACGTACCACCGGAGCGCGACTACTCGATCCCCGAGCTGCCGGCCTTGACCGCCGACCAGGAGACGATCGAACTCGGCAACACGCTCTACCACGAGCACTGCGCGCTCTGCCATCGCGGCCTCGGCCAGACCTCGATCGTCGCCGCCGCCTCGCCCGACCTGCGGCGCATGTCCCCCGAAGTCCACGACGACTTCATGCCCATCGTCCAGGACGGCCTGCTGCCACTCGGCATGCCCGGCTACGCCGAGCTCTTCGACGAGGAGGCGACGACCGCGATCCACCAGTTCGTCATCTCCAAGGCGATGGAGCTCCGGGACGCGCAGTAACCCAGGTGAAGCTCATCCTCGACTGCGATCCCGGACTCGATGACGCCGTCGCGATTCTGGTCGCGGCGCGCTACGCCGACCTGATCGGGGTCACAACCGTCGCCGGCAACGTCGGGATCAACCGTACGACCCGCAACGCGCTGGTCGTCGCACAGATGGCCGGCCTGGACGTGCCGATCCACCGGGGCGCGGCGCGGCCTCTGGCAGGCGCCGCCGTCGACGGCAGCCGCATCCACGGTGAGACCGGCCTGGGCAACGCGGTTCTACCCGACCTCACCCGGTCCGAAGCGTCGGACGATGCCGTCGCCTACATCTGCGACACCGCCCGCTCCGTCGACGATCTGCACCTGCTCGCGATCGGCCCGTTGACGAACGTCGCGCTCGCGCTCCAGCGCGACCCCGACCTCCGCCGCCATCTGGCCGGCCTGACGATCATGGGCGGCGGCGCGCACATCGGCAACATCACTCCGGTCGCCGAGTTCAACATCCGGGCCGACCCGGAGGCGGCCGCCGTCGTCTTCGAGAAGGCCGCTCCGGTCACCATGGTCGGTCTTGACGTGACGAACAAGGTGGTCTTCGGCGACAGCGACATCGCGCGGATTCGGGCTGGCGGAACGCCGGCGACCGGACTCGCGGCAAGCGTCGTCGAGTACCTTCTCGATCGCTTCAGGGAGTACCTCGGTCATTCCACCGTTCCCGTTCACGACGCGACGGCCGTGACCGCGGCCACGCACCCGCACCTCTTCGAGCGGTCGCGGCATCCGGTCGCGGTGGAACTACGCGGCGAGCTCACGCGCGGCATGACTGTGGCCGACCTGCGGCCCGCCGCCCTGGCCAGGGCCCTGGACCAGCCGAGCGCACCCGTCAGCAACGTCGTGTGGCGAACTGACGTTGACGCCGTACGTGAACTGATCCTCGAAGCCGTCCTGACGTTCTAACCGGGACGCCGGCATCCGGCGATGCCGCGGAGCGGCGAGCCCGAGCCCTTCACTCACTCCCCTCGGCCAGCCGTTCCGCCCGTTGATCCCGACCGCCCTGGTGAAGCACCAGATGGTCGACGGAACCGTCCTCGCCGCGCCCGAACGTGATCTGCGCGTCGACCACGCGGTAGAAGTACCGCGCCTCCGACTCGGGGAACACCTGCAACCGCGGTTGCCCGGTGATGTGCACGAACAGCCCGTCGCCCTCTCGCATCACCGTGAAGACCACGTTCTCCATGAGCTGATAGCGGCCGGCGTAGTCGTCGAAGACCGCCGGATCGACTTCGACCGCCGTACGCATCGCCGGCGGGATGACCAGCGGATAGCGCGAATCCAGGAGGTGAAAGCCCAGGTCGTCGACGCTGTCGCCGGAGTTCGACAGCACGACGACACCGGTCTGCGACTCCAGGTCGAAGCCCAGGAACGAGCGGTAGCCGCCGGTGCCGCCGTTGTGCCAGTGGAGTTCGCGTCCGTGGCCGCCACGGATGACCCAGCCGAGACCGATCTGCATGTTCGGACCTGGGAAGTCCCTGCGCGGAGCGTGGGTCTCGGCCATCGCGACCTGCAGTGGTGACTCGCGCAAACCGAGATTCGCCTCCACGAAGGTCAGCATGTCGCTCACCGTCGAGCGCAGCGCCCCGGCCCCGGCCAGCGTGGGCAGGTCCCAATTCGCGACGGGCCGGAGCTGGACGCTGTGGCCGATGGCCAACCGCTCCTGCTGGGATGACGACAGAGTGACCGAGGTGTCAGCCATCGCGAGAGGCTCGAGCAGCCGCTCGGAAACCAGGGCCTCGTAGTCCGTCTCCTGGCTCACGGCCAGCGCGTGTCCGAGAAGCCCGGTGGCGAGATTCGAGTACTCGACCTCCGCCCCGATGTCGCGCTGCAGTTCGTGCGACGAAAGGAACTCGTAGAGCTGGGCAACCGTGTAGTCGGCGTACGGGTTCCCCGCATCGGCCGGCCGGAAGTTGTTCGGCATGCGCGGCAGTCCCGAGCTGTGAGTCGTCAGGTGCAGCAAGGTGACCTCGGCTCCGTTCCGGGTCGGCACGGTGACGTCCGGACCGAGCAGGCGCTGTACCGGCGTTTCGAGCTCGACGGCCCCCTCCCCCGCCAAGTCCGCCAGCAGGATCGCTGTGAACACCTTGGTGATCGAGCCGATCTCGAAGACGGTGTCGCCATCCACTTCCGGTGAGTCATCCGTGGCGACCCGTCCGTAGCTCACGACCCGGCGCTGCCCGTCCTCCACGACGCCAACCACGATGCCGACGCTTCGTCTCTGCTCGTCGATCCTCTCGACCAGGATCCGGCGAATGGCATCGTCGTCCGGGGCCGAAGAAGCACCCTGGACCGCAAAGCAGACCGCGGACACCAGCAGGAGCCCGAACAGGAAGGCGTTGAGACGTCTCGTCATCTGATCTTCTCCCCTCTCTGGCGCCGCCGATTCGCAGCCTATGACGTCGGCCCTCCTCCTATACGCAGGTCAGGCCGGTTTGATCCGTATCATCTCTCCCATGTGCGGCCGCTACACGCTCCGCTCGAAGGCCCGATCCGTCGGCGCGCACTTCGAGCTCGACGAGCTGCCGGATCTGGAACCCCGATACAACATAGCGCCGACCCAGGACGTCGCCGTAGTCGCGCTGAACCGCGAAGGCCGGCGCGCCCTGGGCACGATGCGCTGGGGCTTCCCGCGGAAGCGCGGCGGTCCCCAGATCAACCTCCGCGACGACACCGCAGTGGAAGCGCCCCGATTCCGGAACCTGCTGAGCCGGCGCCGCTGCCTCGTCGTCGCCGACGGCTGGTACGAGTGGCAACCCCAGACCGACGGCTCCCGCCTTCCCCACTACATCCGTATGCCGGGCGGCGGTCCCTTCGGCTTCGCAGGGGTCTGGAACCGGACGCCGGACGGCCTCGCCTGCACCATCCTCACCTGCCCCGCCGGCGAGCCGATCGCGGCGATCCACGACCGGATGCCGGTGATCGCCGAACCGCCCTACGAGCACTGGCTGGCCGGGCCACTGCAGGATCCCGACGCCCTGAGCGAACAGCTCGTGACGTACACCGGGGACCTTGAGTTCTTCCCCGTCTCGAACCGTGTCGGCAACTACCGCAATGACGACTCGTCCCTGGTCGATCCGGTCTGAGCCAGACCGAACGACCGCCAGATGAAGTACATCGCCGGGAACACGAACAGAACCCCGAGGAAGACCGTCGCCAGGCCGCCCACCATCGGCGCGGCGATCCGCTTCATCACGTCGGCGCCGGTGCCCGTCGACCCCAGGATCGGCACCAGGGCGACGAAGGTGGTCAGCACGGTCATCGTGATGGGGCGCACCCGCCGAACGGCGGCCTCCGTCACGGCCTCACGGAGATCGCGCAGGGTCTTCATCGTCCCGGCGCTCTTGCGGTCGTCGTAGACCAGATCGAGATAGAGGAGCATCACCGCTCCTGTCTCGGCGGCAAGCCCCGCCAGGGCGATCATCCCGACCCAGACGGCGACGGACCAGTTGTAGTTGAGCTGATCCAGCAGCCAGACCGAGCCGACGAGCGAGAACGGCACCGCCGACACGATGAAGGCGGTCTTGATCACCGACCGCGTGCTCAGGTAGAGCAGCGCGAACGTCAGCACGAACGTGAGCGGAACGATGAGCAGGAAGCGCTCGCGCGCCCGCTCCATGTACTCGTACTGCCCCGACCAAAGGAGGGTGTAGCCCGCGGGCAGCGCCACCTTGTCGGCGACCTCCTCGCGCGCCCGGCGGATCCAGCCGCCGATGTCGCTGCTCTCCAGGTCCACGTACACCCAGGCGTTCGGCCTGGCGTCCTCGGATTTGATGCCCGGTGGACCGTCCCGAAACTCGATCGTCGCGACCTGGCCGAGGGGCACCTGGGCGCCGTCCGGCGCCGTCACCAGGATCTGCTCCAGGGCCACCGGGTCGTCCCGCAGCTCCCGCGGATAGCGCAGGTTGATCGGGTACCGCTCCAGTCCCTCGACGGTCCAGGACACGTTCATGCCGCCGACCGCCGACTGGATCGTGTCTTGGATGTCGGCGATCCGCAGGCCGAAGCGGGCCGCCGCCTCCCGGTCGATGTCGAAGTCGAGGTAGGCGCCGCCCATGACCCGCTCGGCGTACGCCGAGAGCGTTCCCGGCAGCGGCCTGACGACCGCTTCGACCTGCTCCGCCAACCGCTCCAGCGTCTCCAGATCCGGACCGCCGAGCTTGATCCCGACGGGCGTCTTGATGCCGGTGGACAGCATGTCGATCCGCGTCTTGATCGGCATCGTCCAGGAGTTCGTGACGCCGGGGAACTGCAGCGCACTGTCCAGTTCCGCGATCAGGCCGTCCGGGGTCAGACCCGGGCGCCACTCGTCCTGGTCCTTCAGCACGATCGTCGTCTCCAGCATCGACAGCGGCGCCGGATCCGTCGCCGTCTCCGCCCGGCCGACCTTGCCGAACACGGACTCGACCTCCGGGAAACTGCGGATGATCCGGTCCGTCTGCTGGACGATCTCCCGCGCCTTCCCGATCGACACGCCCGGCAACGTCGTCGGCATGTAGAGCAGATCGCCCTCCCACAGCGGCGGCATGAACTCGGAGCCGATCCGCTTGAGCGGTACGACGCTCGTGCCCAGCACGGCGATCACCAGGACGATGACGAGCCAGCGCAGCCTCACGGCCCCCGCCACCAGCGGGCGGTAGACGAAGCGCAGGAACCGGGTCAGTGGATTCCGCTCCTCGGAGAGGATGCGACCGCGGACGAGCCAGGACATCAGCACCGGCACGACGGTCACCGCCACCACCGCGGCCATCGCCATGGAGTACGTCTTCGTCAGCGCCAGCGGCTTGAACAGCCTCCCCTCCTGGGCCTCCAGCGTGAAGACCGGCAGGAAAGAAACGGTGATGACGAGCAGGCTGAAGAACAGCGTCGGACCGACTTCCTTCGCCGCGCACAGCACGACCTCGACGCGAGACTGCTTCCTGTCGTGCACGTGGTAGTGCCGGTGCACGTTCTCGACCATCACGATCGCGGCGTCGACGAGCACGCCGATCGAGATCGCGATCCCGCCCAGCGACATGATGTTCGAACCGAGTCCCTGGGCCCGCATCACGACGAACGCGAGCAGCACCGAAACCGGAATCGCCAGAATCGGCACGAGCGCCGACCGGAAATGACACAGGAAGACGAGGCAGATCACCGCGACGACGATCGACTCCTCGAGCAGCGTGTCGGTCAGGGTGGCGATGGAGCGCTCGATCAGTCCGCTGCGGTCGTAGGCGACCGAGACTTCGACGTCGTCCGGCATCCCGGCGGACAGTTCGGCCAGACGTTCCTTGACCCGCTCGATCGTCGCCCGCGTGTCCGCGCCAGAGCGGACAACGACGATGCCGCCGACCGTCTCGCCCTCGCCGTTCCAGTCGGCCAGGCCGCGACGGATCTCCGGGCCGATCGTCACGTTCGCGACGTCCCGGAGCAGTACCGGTACCCCGCCGGGTCCTGACGCCAGGACGATCATCTCGAGGTCCCGCAGCTCCTGAACGTAGCCTCGCCCGCGCACCATGTACTCGCGCTCGGCGACCTCGATCAGTCGGCCTCCGACATCGGCGTTCGACTCCTGGATCGCCCGCCGCACGACCGGCAGCGACAGCCCGTAGGCGCGGAGCCTCACCGGATCCACCTCGACCTGGTACTGGCGCACGAAGCCGCCGATCGACGCGACTTCCGACACGCCGTCGACCGCCAGCAGGCCGTACTTCAGGTACCAGTCCTGGAGCGAGCGGAGATCGGCCAGGGACCTGGAATCCGAGTTCAGCACGTACATGAAGGCCCAGCCCACACCCGTGGCGTCCGGCCCGAGCTGCGGCGACACGCCTTCCGGCAACATGCCCTGGAGCCCCGCCACCGACTCGAGCACCCGGGAGCGCGCCCAGTAGAGGTCCGTGCCGTCCTCGAAGATGACGTAGACGAAGGAGAAGCCGAAGAACGAGTAGCCGCGGACGACCTTGGCGTACGGCACCGACAGCATCGTGGAGGTGATCGGGTAGGTCACCTGGTCCTCCACGACCTGAGGCGACTGGCCCGAGAACTCCGTGTAGAGGATGACCTGGACGTCGGAGAGATCGGGTATCGCGTCGATCCGGGTCGTCCGCACCGACCACACGCCGGCCGCGACCGCCACCACCAGGCCCCCCGCGACCAGCAACTGGTTGCGCAGGGACCACTCGATGATCCGGTCGAGCACCGGGTCAGGCTCCGTGGTTGTGGTGGCCGTGGTGGGAATCGGTCCCCTCGTCCGGATCGGCCCCCTCGTCGGGATCGGTCACGGCGTGACCCTCGTGGTCCATCTCGCCCATGTCGTGGCCTTCGTGAGCTCCCGCCGGCACCGCTGCCCCGCTCAGCATCGTCTGCACCGCCGCCCGCAGCTTGGACTCCGAGTCCAGCAGGAACTGGGACGAGGTCACGATCCGGTCGCCCGCGGCAAGGCCCGAGTGCACTTCCACGAGCCCTCCCTGCGCCTGACCCAGTTCGACTTCCCGCGGCTCGAAGCGTCCGTCTCCCAGCGCCAGGATGACGACGCTGCGGCGGCCGGTCCGCAGCACCGCCTCCGTCGGCACCGTGACCGCGTCCCGCACGAGCACCGGATCGAAGACGACGGTGGCGAACATCCCCTTGCGCAGCCGGCCGTCCGGATTCGGTACCGCGATCTTGACCGTCAGCGTCCGGGTCTGCTCCGACAGCTCGGGTTCGATGAACTCGACGGTGCCGCGGATCGTCTCGCCGGGGAAGTACGTAAAGGTCACTTCCGCCTCCGCGCCGGGACGGATCCAGACCACCTGGTCCTCGAACACCTCGACCGACAGCCACAGCGAGGTGATGTCGGCGATGTGGTAGGCCTCCATGCCCGGCGTCACCGCCATGCCTTCCAGGCCCGGCATCCGCTTCATGACCAGGCCGCCGGCCGGCGCGGTGACGGTCAGGGTGCGGAAGATCTCGCCGGTCTCCTCGAGGCGAGCGATCTGGGCCGGAGAGATGTCCCAGAACGCGAGCCGTGCCCTCGCGGCGTCGGCCAGGGCCTCGGCCCGCAGCCGTGCATCGTCCGGAGCATCGCGGAAGCGAGCGGCGTAGCGCATCGCCGACAGGAGCTCCTGCTCGGTCTGAACCAGTTCGGGGGAATAGACCTCGAACAGGCCGGCGCCCTCGGCCACCGGCTCGCCCACGTAGTTCACGTAGACCTTCTCCACCCAACCGTCGTACTTCGTCGTCACGGTGACCATCCGTTCCTGGTCGTACTCCAGGTAGCCGACCGTCCGGATTTCGTGGCGCAGGTCGCGACGGGTCACCGTCTCCGTGCGCACGTTCATGTTCTGGATCACGGCCGGGTCGATCGCCACCTTCGTGCCCGCGCCGAGAGCCCGTTCCGCCTCGTCTGCGTAGACAGGCACGTAGTCCATCCCCATCTCGTCCTTCGCCGGAACGGGTGAGGTGATGGTCGGGTCCATCGGATTTCGGTAGAAGACGATCTCCCGTTTGCCGGTCGCGGACGCAGCCTCCCCGTCCCCGCCGGCAGCAGTCATCGGCCCCGCGTGGTAGCCGACGGTGCGCTGCAGCCAGGAGTCGGCCGGGTGGACGTCCAGCGGATCGAAGAACAGGAGAAAGAAGGCAACGAAGCTCCCTGCGACCCACGCCGCGCCAAGCAGCCAGCTCCGAAGCGGCGCGCCGAATCCGTTCGCATTGCCCGTCATCGTTCCGTCCCTCCCCTCTCTCCGACCGCTCGCAGCGGTCTGCCGATCGCCCCTTCCAGCTCCGCGAGACCGATCAGGTAGTCCGCCCTCGCGCGGTCCGTCGCCGTCTGCGCCTCGAACAGGACGTGCTCGGCGTCGAACAGGTCGAGCGTGTTGAGCGAGCCGGCGATGTACCCCGCCTCCGCCGACTCCAGCGCCTCCTCCGCCTGCACGACGAGCAGGTCCTCCAGCAGCCGCAGCCGTCTCCAGGCCAGCGGCAGGCGCTGGGTCAGGTCGCCCACCTCACTCTCGATCGCGAGCTCGGCACCGCTCCGCTCATCCACCGCATGGGAGCGCAGCTCGAGCGCCTCCTGGACGGCCGCCGCCCGGCTGCGACGGCGCAGCGGCAGGGTGACGCCGCCGCGTACGCCGAACACGTCGTTGCCGTTGCCGGCCGGAGCCAGCAGGCGGGCGGCCTCGTCGTCGCGCGGGGTCACCAGCGTGTACGTGACGCCGACGTTGAAGTCGGGCTTGTCGGCCATCCGGGCCAGGCCCTCCAGCGTTTCGGCCCGGGCGAGTCCGGCCTCCGCCGCGCGCAACTCCGGCCGCGACGATCGCGCTAGAGCCGCGAGATCGCGGGGCCCCAGGGCGGCTTCCTCGATGGCCACCGGCAGGGAGCTTCTCGCCACCGGCGTGGCGGCCGGCCGGTCGCGCAGCGAGTTGAGCCGCGCGCGCAGGGCGGCTTCAGCGAGGTCCAGGTCGACCAGCGCCCGCTCGGCGCGCGTGATCTCCGCCTGCAGCTTGAGCACGGCCTGGGTCGATCCGACCCCGGTGGCGTACCGGGCCTGGGCGACTTCCTCGTGCTGGATCAGATGCTCGAGGAAGGTCTCGGCCGTCGTCCTCGAACGGTCGAGGAACGCCAGCTCGTGGTAGAGCCGCCTGACTTCCGTGACCAGCCGCAGCCGTTGCGCCTGGACGCCGTGCTCCAGGGCGGCGGCCGCGTGAACCGCCGCTTCCTCCCGCAGGTCGAGCTTGGGCAGCCACGGCAGCTGCTGGCTGTAGCCGAGCATCAGCCGCTGCGGCCCGACCCGCGTTTCCGGCGGGGCGAGAAAGGCGGTCGCCTCGGCCGTCGGATCGGGCAGGGAGGCGACCTGCGGCGCTTTCTGCGCGGCGGCCCGCACGCGGGCAAGACCGGCCCGCAGGCCCGGATTCCGCGCCAGCGCCTCAAGGGCGAGCGCGCGCAGCGCGTCGTCCGCGATTCCCTGGGCGACCCGGTCGGCCGCCGCCCCCGCCGGTAACGCGCCCACCGCGTCAGGCTGGCCTGTCTCGGCCGTCGATGTACCCGCCCAGGCGACCGCCGACAGAACGGCCGCGAGCAGGCAAGGCGTATGTCGAACCATCTGATTCCTCCGCAGAAACGTGCTTCCTGCGGCCGCCCGCTTCCGGGGCGACCGCTCCAACTCGCTTCAGCGGAGGATCAGAGCAACAGGGCCGAGAACAGCCTGTAGCGCGGGACCGCGGGCGGCGGGTCCCCCTCGCAGGCGAGTACCGCGGCCTCGAGGCCGTCACCGCCGGGCGCTGCGAACAGGCTTCCGGCGAGAGCGGGCGGGTCGATGTCGCCGGCGGGTCCGGGGAGGACCCCGGCCGCGGTGGGATCGACGGAGTCGGCGCTGCAGCAGCCCGTCATCACCATCTCGGCGTGCCCGCAGGAGGCCGCCTCGTGCGCCGTCTCCATGACGCAGGGGTCCTCGGGCACGGCGAGCGCGGCGCACATTCCCGCGACCGGCGATGCCAGAACGGCAAGCGCCAGGAACGAACCTGCCAGCCGGAACGCGGTACGCATTGCCACTATTGTACGCCTTTCTCCCGGTTCGGCCTGAGATACTCCGGCCATTCCCCAGAAACCACCGCACACCGTCCCCGATTCCGGAGGTCCCGATGATCCCCTCTCAGAGCTTGATCCGCAACGCCCTGACACGCCGCAGCTTCCTGCAGACGACCGGCGCCGTGGCCGGCGCTCTGGCGCTGCCCGGCCTTGCACGCGGCGCCGAGGTGCGTCCGGCGCCGGGGATGCCGGCGCCCCGCTACGTGCAGACGAACGGGATCCGCATGGCCGTCTACGAGCAGGGCTCCGGAGTCCCCGTCGTCCTCTGCCACGGCTTCCCGGAACTCGCCTTCTCCTGGCGTTTCCAGCTTCCCGCCCTGGCGGACGCGGGTTTCCGCGCCATCGCCCCCGATCAACGGGGCTACGGCCTGACCGACCGGCCGGACGACGTGACCGACTACAGCCTGAGGCACCTCTGCGACGACATGGCCGGCATGCTCGACGCGCTCGAGATCGACAAGGCCGTCTTTGTCGGCCACGACTGGGGCGGCGGGGTCGTCTGGATGATGGCGCGGCTCCACCCGGACCGCTGTCTCGGCATCGTCGGTGTAAACACGCCGGGCGGGCGGCCTCCCGGCATGCCGCGCCCGCAGCCGACCGAGGAGCCGCTGATCGTCCGGTCCGAGAACTACTACACGATCCAGTTCCAGGAGCCGGGCCGGGCCGAGAAGGTGCTCTCCGCCAACGTGCGCAAGACCTTCCAGATGATGCTGCGCCGCGGCTACATCTGGGATGTCGAAGCGTTCAAGGCGATGCCGGAGGACTCGCCGGAACGGCAGATGGACCTGCTCCGCATGCTCGACCGCGACGACTACCCCGGCGAGGTGTTTCTCTCGGAAGAGGCGCTGGACTACTTCACGGAAACCTTCGAGATCACCGGCTTCACCGGCGGCCTGAACTGGTACCGCATGGCGGGCCGACCGTTCCCCGGAATCGAGAACGCCAAGTGGGAGATCGAGGTGCCCTGCCTCTACATCGGCGCCGAGAACGACGTCATCCTGAGGCCCTCCTCCGCCGACGGCATGGAGGATTTCATCGGCGATCTCGAAAAGTACACGGTCGCCGACTGCGGCCACTGGACGCAGCAGGAGAAGCCGGAAGAAACGAACCGGGTGCTGATCGACTGGTTGCGGCGGAAGATCGCCGCCTAGCCGGCCCGGCTCCTACTCGCTCATCCTCTTCCAGGTCAGCTTGACGACGCCGCCGTCGGCGCCGGCCGGGGGCTGGAGCGTCAGCGTCTCCTCCCCGAACTCCCCCTCCCCAAACGAGTACTGCCGCACGTAGTCGGAGCCGGCGCCACCGGGGTTCAGGCTCGCCCGCAGATGGTGGGTAACGGTCCCCGCCTCAGGATCCACCGTGTAGCCGCCGGAGTACGAGGTGTAGGACCGGTACGCCGCCACCATCTCCTCGGGCGTCGCCCGCTCGCCCGCGTACGGCTGGCGGTCGGCGCCCTGGATGACGACACCCATGTACCCCGGCGGGGCGTAGATGATGAAGCCGGTCGAGGTCTCGTTGCGCGACAGCTCCTCGCCGTCCCCCGAGTAGCGCACGATCGAGGCAAGTTCCCAGACGCCGTGGAAGCGAACGCCCGGATCGTCGGCGGCTGCGGCAGAGGCAACCGGCGACTCATCGGCGGCCGGAGCAGCGCAGCCTCCGAGCAGCAGGGCGACGCAGACGAGGGCAGAGTACGTTGAACGCATGGTCAGGATCCTCCAGGTCTTTCAGCATCCGTGTCCGGGAAGCATGCCGCCAGCAGGATCACCGCGCCGGCGAGACCCGCAGACTACCCGCCAAGGCCCTCAGCCATCGCGGCGCGCAGTCTGGCCATCGCCGCGGCTGCCTCTTCCGTCAGATCGTCAGCGTCGAGAGGATTCTCCTCCTCCACGTCGTTCTCGTAGTCGAAGAAGCGGCCGTCGTCGTACAGCTTGTAGCGGCGGTCATGGACGAAGGTCACTTCCGGGAAGTTCAGGAACCGCGGCCGGAAGTCGGTGAAGACCCAGTCGCGGGCGGAGTCCACCTCGCCGCGCAGGACCGGCAGGAAGCTCCGGCCATCGAAGACCCGGTCGTCCGGCAGCGCGGCTCCCGCCGCCTCCACGGTCGAGGGCAGGAAGTCCGTCAGGTCGACCAGGGCGTCCGACGTCCGGCCGCTCTCGAACCCGGCCGGCCACGAGGCGATGAACGGCACGTGGACGCCGTAGTCCATCGTCCGTCCCTTGCCTCCCGGCACGACGGTCCCGTCCCGCAGCGTGCTGGTGATCTGCCGGGGTGTGCCGTTGTCGGCGGTCAGCAGGATGAGGGTGTTGTCGCGGATGCCCAGCTCTTCCAGCCTGCCGACCAGGCGGCCGATCAGCTTGTCCGTATAGGCCACCATGTCGGCGAAGTAGGCCGGATCCCGGGCGCCACGGTCGACGTTCCAGTCCGCGCTGTCGGGGGTCGGCACGAACGGATCGTGGACCAGCGCCATCGAGTGGTAGGCGGCGAACGGCCGTTCGGGCTCTTCCCTCACCTGCGCCTCGATCCTCTCCAGGAGGAAGTCGACGAACAGATCCGGGCCGTACTCGCCTTCGAAGACCCCACCTTCGTTGTCCGGTCCCCACAGCAGGGGATCGGCGTAGCGTTCGCCCTTCTCGTGGTAGTGCCACACCAGGTAGTCGTCGAAGCCAGCTTCTTCCGGCGTCTGCCCCTGGCCCACGCAGCAGTCCTCCCTCCATCCCAGTTGGAATCCGGAGAGCTGCCACTTTCCTGTCAGGAAGGTCGCGTAGCCGGCTTCGCTCAGCAGATTGGCGAAGGTGACCTCCTCGTGCGGCAGCACGCCCCACTCGGTGTAGTTGCGGCTGTTGTAGCGCCCGGTCATCAGCTTCATCCGCGACGGCGAGCACAGCGGCGTGGAGTACGCGTGGGTGAAGCGGACCCCGTCCGCGGCAAGGCGGTCAATGTTCGGAGTCTCGTACGACGCGCCGCCGTAGGAACCGACCGCTTCGAAGCCCAGGTCGTCGATCAGGATGAGGAGGATGTGCGGCCGCGCCGCTTCGCTCGTGACGTTCTCGTCTGTCTCCGGCGCCACCGCGCAGCCCGCCGCCAACGCCAGCAGGATCGGCGACCAACGCCGGGATCCGTCCATCATTCCTCCGGAAACTGCCAGTTCGGCGGCGGCCTGAAGCCCTCGCGGCCGGCAAGGAACGGCGCCACCGGGTTCGGCGGCTGCAGGGCCCGGAAACTGGCCGCTTTCTCGAGCAGGCGGGCCACCAGCTCGGGGTGTTCGGCCGCCACGTCCCGCTCTTCGAGCGGATCCTCGGCCAGCCGGAACAGCATCATCCGCGACGCGTCCACCGCGCCTTCGCGGACCAGCGGCGGTCCGACGACGACGAGCTTCCACTCGTCCTCCGTCACCGAGACCTGCTCCCGCTCCGGGTCGAGCTGGGCGATGAAGGAGTAGAGATCGCGCTCCGGCCCGGCCTCGACCTCACCCGCAAGCACGTCGCCGACGTCGACGCCGTCGAGCGGCTTGCCGCCGTGATCGTCGATGCCGGCGATTCCCATCAGCGTCGGCAGCACGTCGACGTAGGACATCGGCGCACCGATCCGGCCGCCGCCGATCACGTTCCCGGCCGGCCAGCGGGCAGCCGCGGCGACCCGCGTGCCGCCCTCGAAAACGCTGCCCTTGGCGCCGCGGTACGGGCCGTTGTCGCCGATCCCGACCGAACCGCCGTTGTCGCTGAAGAAGAGGACGAGCGTGTTCTCGGCGATGCCGTGGCCGTCGATCGCATCGAGGACGCGGCCGACGCCCTCGTCCAGCGCGTGGACCATCGCGGCGTGAACCCGGCGCCCGTTCCGCCGCCGTTCGTCGGCGGCGATCGGCCTGCCGGCCGTCGACTCCTCCCAGCCACGTGGCGGCTCGATCGCCTCCAGGTCCGCGTACCGCGGCAGGTCCTCCTCCTTCGCCTGCAACGGCGAGTGCGGAGCGCTGAAGGGCGCGTACAGGAAGAACGGCACCTCGCCGCCGGCGTGGCGGTCGATGAAGCGCACCGCGTACTCGGCCAGCAGGTCCGTCACGTAGCCGTCCTCGTCGACCGACTCGTAGTCGTGGCTCCAGTCCCGCTCGCCCTCGCGCTCCTTCGTGAAGTAGTCGACCGCCGTGTTGTGGCCGACGAACTCCGTGAAGCCGCGGCGCAGCGGATGGAACCTGCGTTCGAAGTGGCCGAGGTGCCACTTGCCGAAGATGCCGCGGTGTTCGTAGCCGGCCCCGGCCAGGACCTCCGGCAACGTGGTCTCCGAGGTGTCCATGCCGTAGTCGCGCCAGGGCGCGATCACCGCCCGCATCAGGCCGAAACGGATCGGATAGCGGCCCGTCATCAGGCCTGCCCGGGTCGGCGAACAGACCGGCGCGCTGTAGAACCGCTCGAGCCGCACGCCCTCCGCGGCGATGCGGTCGATGTTCGGCGTGGCGATGTCGCCGCCGTGGAAGCTGACGTCGTGACGGCCCAGATCGTCCGGGACGATGAGGACGATGTTGGGGAGGGGATCCGGGGCGATGGGCGTCGGCGAGTCGGCACACCCGGCGACGAGGAGCGCCGTAGCGACCAACAGGGACGCCCGGGAAAGACGGACCGAGTGGCTGGACACCTTCCTCCTAGGGTACACGGCCACTCGGGCTCGCCGATTCGCGGCCTCGCCCGGATGCGGGTCAGAAGACCCGCGCACCCAGTGTTTACGCTTCGCGGAGGAGGTCGGTGATCTTCTGCCGCGAGGCGCCGAAGGCGGGCAGCAGGCCGCCCAGGACACCCGTCACGGTGGCCAGGAAGATCCCCGAGAACAGGGCGAACGGCGTCGTTCGCAACTGGAATGTGATCTCGCTGAACGTGACCTGGTTCATCGTGCCGGTCTGGATCGCGTTGAGCGGCAGCGACAGCAGGGCGCCGAAGCCGCCGGCGACGACGCCGAGCAGAACCGCCTCCAGGAAGAAGCTGGCCATGATCGAACGCCGCTTGAAACCGAGGGCGCGCAGGGTGCCGATTTCACGGGCCCGGGCGGCGACCTGGGCGTACATCGTGTTCGCGGCGGCGAAGCAGGCGCCGATCGCCATCAGAACGGCGAGCACGTTGCCAAGGATGATGAACTGGCCCGATGACGTCTCCGACTGCAGCTCGTAGTACTCGGGTTCCGTCAGGGCCTGCACCTGGAGACGCTGGTCGGCCTGGACCGTCTCGATCAGGTCTCGGGCAGCGGCGGGCGACGCGGCCTGCAGCCGGGTCGAGGAGTAGTAGCCGCTGCGCCGAAACGAGTCGCCCAGATCGCGGTAGTCGCCCCAGATCTCGGAACCGTGGGCGCCCACGCCGGTAAACAGGCCGACGACCCGGAACGTGTTCCTGCCCAGCTCACGCTCGTCGCCGACCCGCAGGCCGAGACGGCCGGCCAGGCTGCGGCCAACGATGATCTCGCCGCGGCCCGGCTCGAAGACCCGGCCCTCCGTGATCTCGAAGCCCGGCCGGATGCCGAACGCCCCCGGCTCGACGCCGCGGACCATCACGTTCGTCTCGGTGCCGTCGACCCGGTTGAAGATCTGGATCGTGACCGTTTCGCCGGAGGCCATCACCGCGCCGTCGGCCGTCCGCTCGACGCCGGGCATCGTGGTCAGCAGGCGGTGGCTCTCCTGCGCGTAGGAACTCTCCATCTCGGCGCGCGTGCCGTCTCGCATCACGATGACGACCGAGGGATCCCCGGTGTCGTCGAACGCCGCCCGCAGGCCGCCGGCGAGAGCGAGCACGCCGATGTAGACGAGTACGACGAAGCCGATCGAGGCCAGCGTCATGAACGCCACGCCGCGACGTTCGAACAGGTTGCGGTAGGTGTACTTGATCGGGATCATGCCGTCTCCTCGTGCGCGCCGGCCACCGTCAGAGCCGCCTCAGTCCGTCGACGATCTTGAGCCGCGCCGCCGCGACCGCCGGGAAGACGCCGCTCAACAGGCCGACCGCGATGCCGATCACGACCGCGGTCACCAGCACCTGCGAGTCGAGCGCGAAGCCGCCGAAGCCGAATCCCATCTGCTCCAGGAACGGCGTCGCGCCCTGAATGGCGACCGCCGTGAAGCCGAGGCCGAGCGCGGAGCCCAGCACGCCGACCGCCAGGGACTCGCCGATCACCATGCCGAGCACCTGGTTACGCCGGAAGCCCAGGGTACGGAGCACGGACACCTCCGTGGTCCGCTCGCGCGCGGCCATCGCCATCGTGTTCGCCGTGATCAGGAAGATGGAGATGACGATCGCGAGGCCGATCATGGAGAAGAAGAACTGGATGTTGCCCAGCATCTCCGTGAACGAGGCGGCGAACGCCTCGGCCGTTTCCGCCCGCACCTGGTTGTCCGAGTTCTCGAACATCGCTTCGGCGGCGGCGATCACCGCGGGCGCCGCCTCCGGTTCGTCGAGCAGCAGCCAGTAGGTGCCGTTCTGGCCTGGATTGCCCATCGCCTCCTCGACGTAGCGCCGGTGGAAGAAGATCTGACGTTCCTGGCCCGGCTCGTCGAAATCGAAGATCGCGCGCAACTGGAGTTCCACGTCGATCGGGAAGATGTCCCCCTTGATCGTGATCATGTCGCCGATCGACCAACCCTGGATCTCGGTCAGCTCGCGGCCGGCCGCGAAGGCGGTCCGCTGCGCCGCGAACGTCTCCCACTCCTCCTCGTTCCAGGTGTAGTCGTAGAAGACGCTCCGGAACGTCTCCGGCTCGACGGTGAAGCGGGGGAAGAAGTTCTCAGGCCTCTGGTCCTTGTAGACGCCCTGGAACCAGTTCTGGGGCGTCACCGCGACGACGTTATCGATCGTCCGAAGCCGCTGCTCGTACGCCTCGGGCAGCGGGAACGTCAGCGAGATCGCGTTGCGCACGACCAGCCGGTCGGGGATCGCCGACTCGTCGGCGAAGTTCATCGCATCGTTGACGACGCCGAGCAGCGAGAGGATGAACAGGGCCATGGCCAGACTCGCCATGGTCAGGAAGGTGCGCCGCTTGTTGCGCAGCAGGTTGCGCCGAATCAGCTTGATCATTCGCCCGCTCCCGAGTCGCCCGACACCAGTTGCCCCTTGTCGAGCCGCACCAGGCGCTTAGCCCTCGCCGCCGCGTTCGGGTCATGGGTCACCATGAGGATCGTCTTGTTGAACTGCTCGTTCAGTTGACCGAGCAGGTCGAGGATTTCACGTCCCGAATCGGCGTCCAGGTCGCCGGTCGGCTCGTCGGCAAGCAACAGCGTCGGATCGGTGACGATCGCGCGGGCGATGGCCACTCGCTGTTCCTGGCCGCCCGAGAGCTGCCGCGGGTAGTGCTTCATCCGGTTCTGAAGGCCCACCACCGAGAGCGCGGTCTCGACCCGCCGCTTGCGCGCCGCCCGCGATCCGCGCCGGAGCGTCAGCGGCAGTTCCACGTTCTCGTAAGCGGTCAGTACCGGAATCAGGTTGTAGAACTGGAAGATGAAGCCGATGTGCTTCTGCCGCCAGCGAGCGAGCCTGCTCTCGTTCATCCGGCTCACCTGTTCGCCGGCTACGACGAGGTCGCCGCCGCTCGGCTGGTCGATCCCGGCAAGCAGGTTGAGCAAGGTGCTCTTGCCGGAACCCGACGGCCCCATCAGGGCGACGAAGTCGCCCGCCTGGACATCCAGGGTGATGCCCTGAAGCACCTTCAGTTCGAAGGCGTCGCGGCGGTAGTTCTTCGTCACGTCGCGCATCTGGACGACGGTTTCAGCCATTCATCAGCTCCCTCGTTGGACTCTTTGTGTCCGCTGTTCTACGAGGCCTCGCGCACCCGCAGGCCCGGTGTCAAATCAGGAGTCGGCTGGCGGACGACCACCTCGCCGCCGCGAAGCCCGGACAGCACCTCGAACTGGTTGCCGTCCTGCTCCAGGCCGAGTTCGATCGGCGCCCGCTCCAGTTGACCGTCGCGCAGGAGCAGAACGTAGTCGCCGCCGTCGTCGCTCGCCACCGCTTCGGCCGCGATCAGGATCTTCGGTTCCGCCTGGAGCGCGGTCTCGTCGACTCCCTCCTGCAGGAAGGTGACGCTGCAGCTCATGTCCGGCACCAGGCGTGCGTCCCGGTCGTCGATCGTGACCTTGACCTGGACCACCGCGCGCTGCCGGTCGGCGGTCGGCACGATCTGCCGCAAGGTGCCGTGGTACTCGTGGTCCGGCACGGCGTCGACCTTGATCGTCGCCGGCTGGCCGAGCTGGATGCGCGCGATGAAACTCTCGTTGATGTCCGCCTCGACCTCGAGCGAGGTCGGATCGGCGATCCGCACCAGCGCGCCGGTGGCCTGCTGGCTGGTGAATCCTCCCGGCGCGACCATCTCGCCCACCTCGACCGTCCGCTCGATGACCACGCCGTCGACCGGGGCATGAATGACCGTGTAGGCAAGCTGGGCCTCGATCGATTCCAGGTTCGCCCGGGCCGTGCCGAGCTGGGCTCGCGTAACCTGAAGTTGCGTGACCGCCGCGTCCAGATCGGCGGAGGGCGCCACTCCCGCCTCGACGATGCGCCGCTGGCGGGCCTCCTCCCGCCGCGCATCGGCGAGCCGCGCGGTCGCCTCGATCAACGACGCCTGGGCACGCCGCACCGCCGCTTCGAGGTCATCGCTGTCGAGCACCGCGATCACGTCCCCGGCCGCCACCGCGTCGCCCTCGTCGACGTGGAGCTCCGTGATGCGGCCGATGATCTTCGCGCCGACCGCGGCCCTCACTCGGGCGTACGTGTAGCCCGTCGCGGTCAGCACCGTCGACGCCTGTTCCGGGGTCAGGCGCTGGACCGTCGTCGTCTCGACTTCGGGCATCAGGAACGGCACGTACTGGTCGGGCGGCACGCGGTAGATGGCAAAGACCGCGGCCGCGGCGAGCAGCAGCAGGATCCCCCACTTGATGAAGCGTCCGCGCCGGGGACGGTATTCGTACTCGTCGTCGGCTCGCAGGATGGAGAGATCCGGCCGTGGCGACGCGTTGTCGGGACCGTCGCCCTGACTTGCTGGTGCGCTCACCGGCGCACCGCTGGCTTCGGCGGACTGGCGCCGCCGGCCGTTCGTTCCATGCCGCGCATTCTATGGTTCTAACCTACGCGGCACGGGTACGAGGGTTTCGGCCTAACCCCGCCGGCGCCCCGTCATGAACTGGTACTCCGTGACCTGTCGGTAGGTCTCGCCCGGTCGTAGCACCGTGCTCGGGAATCCCGGCTGGTTCGGCGAATCGGGAAAGTGCTGCGTCTCGAGGCACAGGCCGCCGCGGTGAACGTACGGCCGGCCGCTCTTCCCGACCAGCGTGCCGTCGAGGAAGTTGCCGGTGTAGAGCTGCAGGCCCGGGGCGGTCGTCTTCACGACCAGTTTCCGGCCGCTCGTCGGTTCGACGACGATGGCCGCAACCCGCATTTGGCCGTCGTCCTCCGGCGGCCGCAACACCCAGTTGTGGTCGTAGCCGCCGCCGAAACGAAGCTGCTCAAAGTCGTCGTCGATCCGGCTGCCGATCGCCGCCGGGGTCCGGAAGTCCATGGGCGTGCCTTCGGTGGGCGCGATCTCGCCGGTCGGAATCAGCGTGTCGTCAACGGGCGTGTAGTGCTCGCTGTCGAGTGAAAGCTCGTGGTCCAGGATGTCGCCTTCGCCCTCCCCCTTGAGGTTGAAGTACGAGTGGAAGGACAGGTTGACGACAGTGGGCCTGTCGGTCACCGCCTCCGCCTCTATGCGCAGGTCGCCGATGGACGTCAACAGGTAGCGCACCTGGAAGTCCACCTTGCCCGGGTAACCTTCCTCGCCATCGGGACTCCGGTACCGGAGCACGACGCCCGCCCCGTTCGCGGCCTCGAACGGTTCGCCCTGCCAGACCACGCGGCTGAGCCCCCGGACACCGCCGTGGAGGCTGTTGTCCCCATCGTTCCGCGGCAGGGTGTGGACCTCCCCGTCGAGCGTGAAGCGGCCCCCGGCGATGCGATTCGCATAGCGGCCGACGACGGCGCCGAAGTAGGGGTTCGTGTCCGCGAGATAGGAACCAAGGTCGTCGAAACCGAGTACGACATCGGCGAACTCCCCGTCGCGGCCCTGAGCTGTGAGCGACACGATCGCGCCGCCGAGTTCGGCGATCTCGGCCCGGAGGCCCGTCCGCGACGCGAGACGGAAGATCTCGACTTCCCTGCCGTCGACTTCGCCCCACGGGCGCCGGGTCACTTGCACGATCTCACGCAGGGCGGCTATCTCTTCGGGCATCTCGGGCAGAGACGGAGGAACCGTGTACCCACAGGCCCCCGCGCCGACACCGGCCAGCAGAAGGATGGGGACGGGGGACCGCACGGTCAGGCAGGCAGACTAGCAGCGGTCGGCTGCCGAACTTGCTTCGCGGTCATCCCTCGCACAGACTCAGGGGCAGCCATGTCTGACTTCCAGCATCAGCGTCCTTTCGAACACCGCGGCGGCGAGCCGGAGTACCGCCTTCTGACGTCGGACCACGTCCGCGTCGAACCGGCTGGCGGCCGCGAGACCCTGCACATCGCACCCGAGGCGCTGCGACTCATCGCCCGGGACGCGATGGACGACATCGCCCACCTGCTCCGCGCGAGCCACCTGGAGCAGTTGCGCCGCATCCTCGACGACCCGGAAGCGTCGGCGAACGACCGCTTCGTGGCGATGGAGCTGCTCAAGAACGCGAACATCGCGGCCGGCCGGGTGCTGCCCGGTTGCCAGGACACGGGCACCGCGATCGTCCTCGGCTACAAGGGCCAGGACGTCTACACGGACTGCGACGACGAGGAGGAGCTCTGCCACGGCATCTACGACGCCTACCAGGAGCGCAACCTCCGCTACTCCCAGATGGCGCCCCTGTCGATGTACGAGGAGAAGAACACGGGCACGAACCTGCCCGCCCAGGTCGACCTCTACGCCGCCCGCGGCGAGGAGTACCGCTTCCTGTTCATCGCCAAGGGCGGCGGCTCGGCGAACAAGTGCTTCCTGTACCAGGAGACGAAGGCGATCCTGAACCCCATCTCGCTGATGAACTTCGTCGACGAGAAGCTCCGCACGCTCGGCACCTCGGCGTGCCCGCCGTACCACATCGCCCTAGTCGTCGGCGGCACGTCGGCCGAGGCGACGATGAAGACGCTCAAGCTCGCGACCTGCCACGCGATGGACGATCTGCCGACCAGCGGCAACGAACTCGGCCGCGCCTTCCGCGACCTGGAGATGGAGCAGCAGATCTTCGACCTCTGCACCCGGATCGGCATCGGGGCCCAGTTCGGCGGCAAGTACTTTGCCCACGACGTGCGGGTCATCCGCCTGCCGCGCCACGGCGCCTCGCTGCCCGTTGGTCTCGGCGTGTCGTGCTCGGCCGACCGGCAGATCCTCGGCCGGATCAACCGCGAAGGCGTGTTCCTGGAGCAACTCGAAGAGAACCCCGCGAAGTACCTGCCCGAGGTCGAGGAGGACGAGCTCAGCGGCCAGGTCGTCGCCATCGACCTGAACCGGCCGATGGCCGAGATACGCGCCGAGCTCTCGAAGTACCCCGTCGCCACGCGGCTCGCGCTCACCGGTCCCATGGTCGTCGCCCGAGACATCGCCCACGCCCGGCTCAAGGAACTGCTCGACCGTGGCGAGGATCTCCCGCAGTACTTCAAGGACCAGCCGGTCTACTACGCCGGCCCCGCGAAGAAACCCGAAGGCAAGGCCTCCGGCTCCTTCGGCCCGACGACCGCGGGACGGATGGACCCATACGTCGACCTGTTCCAGAGCCACGGCGGCAGCATGGTCATGCTCGCCAAGGGCAACCGCTCGCCCGAGGTGCGCCGCGCCTGCGAGAAGCACGGCGGCTTCTACCTCGGCTCGATAGGCGGTCCGGCGGCAGCGCTCGCCGAGCAGAGCATCCGCAAGGTCGAGGTGCGCGAGTTCGAGGACCTGGGGATGGAGGCAATCTGGCAGATCGAGGTCGAGGACTTCCCCGCATTCATCGTGATCGACGACAAGGGGAACGATTTCTTCGCGCCGTTCGAGAAATCCCGCGCCGTGGCCATCGGTGGCGGGAGAAAAGGGTAGAAAATCCGGACTCTGCTTTCCAGAACGTGGCTATTTCGGCAAACTTCCGCAGAAACTTCCTCCGCGGCACTCTGTTTCTCCCGGTTTTCTTCGCCGCGAACCTGGCGACCGCTCAGCGAGCCAGCTACCCGCCCGAGGAGTTCACCGAACGCCGGGCGCGCCTGTGCGAACGTCTCGACGGCGGCGCGGTGCTCCTGTTCGCGGAGACGATGCCGCGCTACGGCGCCCGCTTCCGGCAGGACCACGACTTCTTCTACCTGACCGGCTACGAGGGCCGGAACGCGGTCCTGCTGCTCGAGGTCGATGGCTGCAAGGCGAGCCTCTACCTGCCCCACCAGGGCGACCGGGAGAAGTTCATCGACGGCCCGAACTGGCTCTACGCGCCCGAGAAGGCCGAAGGCAGCGGATTCGAGGTCGACCACCTCGCCTACCTGCCCGAGCACCTGGCCCGGCGGCGTGGCCGGCTACCCGGCGAGGCAGGAAGGCTGCTCTGGATGCGCCTGGGCGAGCGGGACGAACTCGACCTCGCCCGCAGCGAGAAGGGCCTGTACCTCGGCCGGCGCGAGCAGAACCCCTGGGGCGGCCAGCCGACCGAGCAGGCCCACCAGATCGCGACCATCCGGAGCCGCTACCCCTACGCCGAGCTGCGCGACCTGACGCCGCACCTCGACCGGCTGCGGATGGTCAAGACGCCGCGAGAGATCGAGATCCTCCGCCGCGCCGGCAAGGTCAGCGCCGAAGGCATCGCGGCGGCCATCCGCGCCACCCGCGCCGGCGGTTGGGAGTACGAGTTGGAGGCCGCGGCCAAGCACGTCTTCCTGAAGCATGGCGCCGAGATGGAGGCCTACCCGGCGATCGTCGGTTCGGGACCGAACGGCCTGATCTGGCATTGGGTCAGAAACGACCGGCAGCTCCAGGACGGCGACCTCGTCGTCATGGACTACGGTGCCTCCTTCGCCTACATGACGATGGACATCACCCGCACCTGGCCGGTTGCGGACAAGTTCGACGAGGTCCAGGAGCGCGCCTACCGCGCCGTGCTGGAAGCGCAGAAAGCGATCATCGCGGCGATGCGCCCTGGCGCGACCCGCCGTGAGACCACCGCGATCTGCCGCGAGATCTACGACCGCTGGGGCTTCGAGGACAAGCCCGCCCACGGCGCCGGCCACTTCGTCGGCCTTTCCGTCCACGATGTCGGCGACAGCTCCCTCCCGTTCGAGCCGGGCATGGTGATCGCCGTCGAGCCGATCATCGAGATCCCCGAGCGGAACATCCACATCCGCATCGAGGACACGGTGCTGATCACCGAAGGCGAGCCGGAGATCCTGAGTGCGGCGGTGCCGAAGGAGGTCGACGAGCTGCTGGCTCTGGTGGCCTCGTCCAGATAAGAGCCGTTCGCGACGCGGCGCCATGGGCGCTCGGCAGTCGCACCGTCACGTCGTCGTTCTCCGCAGCCAGTCCCGCGGCGAGATAGTCGGCCGCCCTCGCGCGATCCGCGGCCTCCTCGGCAAACCGGCTCTCGAAGAACGAGAAGGCGGCGAGGATCGTCAGCATCTGCTGGCGTGCCGGCCGCATCGATCGCACACTCGGGAGGGGATCGCACGGCCTGCCGCCCTGAGTTCGGGTCACTCCCTTGTCGAGGCCTCCGAGGCCGGCCACATCGCCCAGGTCGGCGTCCTCCGTCACCGCGCCCATCAGGGCGCCACACGCCAGACTGTCGCCGTGCCTGGACCAGCGGGAGGTATAGCGGGCGATGTCGGCGAAACCGACATGTGAACCGCTCTTGAGCGTGACCAGCCCGCTGCGCGGCGCCCGCTCCACAAGCGAGGCCGCGTTCTCCGGGTACGGCACGACCGCGTCCGCATCGCCGGCGATCATCAGGAACGGCACGTCGGCTGTCTCGAAGAAAGCGGGCGTGAACATGGCGCTGGGTCCCGCGATCGAGACGGCGGCGCCGATCCGATCGTCGCGGAGGTCCGGATGGAAAGCGGCAAGCGTGCTGGTCATGCCGCCGAGAGACAGCCCCATCACGCCGATGCGCTCCGGGTCGATGGCGCCCGAGAACTCGTGAGTCGCGTCGTCGTTCCAGCGCAGCAACTGGTCGATCAGAAACCCCACGTCGCCCGGCTGGTGAGCCACGTCGTCGAAACGCGGCCCGCCCGGGCTGGCGAAGTTCGTCAGCGGATAGTCGGCAGCGACGAAGACGTAGCCGTGCCTGGCGAAGTGCAGGGCCAGGTAGCGGCCTTCCGATCGCCTCGACATGAAACCGTGGCTGTAGACGATCAACGGAAAGCCGTTCGCCGGCCGCCCCTCCCGCGCGACCCCCCGCGCGTTCGCATCCGCCGGATACGTGATCGAGGTCACGAGCCGCCGCTCGTCCGAGCCGCGGAAGACGTTGTTCGCCTGCGTCGGACGGCTCCGGTCGACGAACGTCGTGTCCAGCTTCTTGACCTGGTAAGGCCCCCGCGCGAGCACCTCGCGGCTCGCCTGGCCCTCCGGCCGGTCGACGCCGGCCGTAGCGAAGAAGAGACCGACAGCGCAGGCCAGCGCCAGGACAAGACCGAGCGCGGCGATTCCGGCGATCTTGAGGACTCTGATCATGGGACCTCCAGCCAGCCAAACAAGAATAGCTCCCGTTGCCCCTCCCAACCACGGCCGAGGTCCGCCATTGCGAAGCTATACCGCTAACGAGGCCAGGCGATCGGCCAGCTCGCCCAGGGTCTGCCTGCCCTGCCGGATCTCGGCCAGCCGCTCGCGCCAACCGCGCGGAATCGCGTTCAACCCAAACCGAGCGCCCAGCACCGCGCCCGCGACGGCGCCGTTCGTGTCCGTGTCACCGCCGGCGCTAACGACGGCGACGAGCGCCTCTTCGAAGTCGGAAGCCTGGATCGCACACCAGAGAGCGACCTGCATCGCCTTGAGCGTGTAGCCCATGTCACGGCCGTCCAGCACAAGGTCTACAGGAGCACACGCGCTCGGAATCGAACAGGCGTCCACGACCGTTTCCGGCACGGCGCCTTCGATGCCGAACGGACTCAGAGAACTCCCAAGCTCCGCTGCCGTCTGGCGGGTCCGGTCAACAACCACACCAGGCGCGACATCCTCGCCACGAAGCAGCATCGCCACCGCCACGTTCGTCAGCACCGCCGACCAGATGCCGCGTGGATCCGCATGAGTCACCACCGCGCTCAGCGCGGTGTTCCTGGCCAGGCCGACGTCGTCCTGCATCCAACGGATAGCGAGCGGCGCGCACCGCATGACGGCGCCATTACCCGCGGAGTACCTGCCCGACTCTTCCCAGACCTCCCGAGCGGCTTCCAGCGCCGGCTGACCGGCGGGCTTCCGAGCCTCGACTCCGACGCCCTGCGCACACCGGGGAGACGCTCCCCCGATCCTCGCCAGCACGTCCTTCGTCTGGATGCCGATGCCGCGACCGTTCTCCTCGGCCCAGCACCAGAAGCGTCGCCCGATCTCCTCGACATCGAGGTCAGCGGCCCTGGCTTCGATGGCCGCCTCGGTAAGGATGATCGCCTGCGCCAGATCGTCGTCGTCGGGCTCGCCTGGTACTACTTCGATGTCCCGGATTCCGTTCGGGTAGGAAGCCTCGACCGCGTGCCGGGGCCAACCCTCCTGTGGAACACCGAGCACGTTGCCCACGCCGAGGCCGACCATGAGGCCGCGGCAGCGGTCTTGAAGGCCTGGGCCCAGAATCGATTCGCTCGCCACTGGCGTCCCTCGCCCGACAGACGGCGAGCTGCTCACGAACCGGCCGCCGCGGCCTCGCACCACGAACGCTCCTTTTGCCAGAACGGAGCGGGACCGCGACCCGCTTCCTTCCAAGCCTCCCTGATGGCACCTACCGTCCCGCTACGCCATCTAGCGAAGGAGATCGACGGCTTCTGCGTAGCCTTCCACTCTTGGACCAGCTCTTCGAAGCGATCGTCCTCCACCCTCTTCGCTATCCGAAGTTGCTTCAGGTGGTCCGCCCGTGAGGCCGAACGGTTGAGATCGTGGAGGAAGTCCACGTAGTGCTCACTCCGATTGCGCCCCTCCCTCAGCTCTCCGTTCTTGACCGACCAGCCCGCCGGCTCCTGGAAGCTGGAGACATAGCGCCTGGGTTCCGACCGCCAGACGATGCTCCCGCAACTGCCGTCGAACTTCCAACCATCGCCGCCCTGTGTTGGGTCGTCCGGATCCCCGCGCCAAGTGAGGTTGACCGCAGCGTTCCGGACGAAGAACACCATCTCCGAGTACGGAAGGTGGTCATGGATGAACCACGCCAGAACGCGCCAGTCGCGCCCCTCCCTCTCGTTCATCCAATCGACGAACCAGGGGATGACGATGCACGCCGTTGCGCCCATGAAGCCGTCGCCGTCCTTGTGGTCCCAGATGTGGTTCGCGTAGCTGGCCTTGTTCGAGGAGCAGTTCATGTCGTGACAGTTGCCGAAGCCGTTGACGTTGGCGCTGCGGAATGCGGAGCGGACCGTCACGTGGCCAAAGCTGTGCCGAAGCGGCTCTAGCAGATTTCGGCAGAGGGCCGTCCCCGCCTTGATGGCAAGCTCGGCGTCGTCCGGCACGTTCGGAATGCCGTGGGCCGCGGCAATCTCCGAGTACAGGAAGTCCCGCATGAAGTAGTGCTTTGACAGGCGCTCCCGTCCGAAGTCATCCAGCGCATTCATGAGCGAGCGGTTGGGCTCGATCGTCGAGCCGCAGACGCCGCCCGTGGGACCGTCCGTGCCGCACTCCTCGCAGGCAAGCCTGGAACAAGTCGCCTCACGCTGCTTCTCGGCGAACTTCCGCAACGTGTAGCTCGTCATCGGCTTCATGTGAACTCCCCCTTGGTCTGTTCATCAAGGCTGGAAGGCGCAAGCGTAACCGCGGCTCGCCACCAAGTTGGGCGAGTTCGCCGATCCAGCGTCAGCGGTTAGCCTAGGGGGAGGCTGGCAAGCACCCCCGCCCCGTAAAGAGGAGAACGCTCGTGGCGACCTGCACGTTGGACTACTGGATCGACGACGGTTGGTTCGTCGGCAGACTGAGAGAGAACCCTGGAGTCTTCAGCCAGGGCAAGACCCTGGAGGAACTCAAGCACAACATCGAGGATGCCCTTGAACTCATGCTGGAAGAGGCGCCGCTTCCCGTAACGGAGTACGAATCCGTCGAGATCCAGATGGGCGCAGAGTGAAGCGGAGGCGCCTGACCAGACACCTCACCTCCACCGGCTGCCACCTCGCACGGCACGGACGCAAGCACGACATCTTCACGAACCCCGAGAACGGCAGGAAGGCGCCCGTCCCCAGACACCAGGACGTGAAGAACAGCCTCGTGGCCTTGATCTGCCGCCAACTCGGTGTACGTCGCCCCTGAGCCCGGAGACCGGGTCCGGAAACGAACGAGCCCTCTACTCGGCGCCGGTACTGGCTCCGCTGAGCGCCTCCGACTCGAGGAGACGGGCGCCGCGCAGGGTGCCGCCCATCGAGTAGTTGCCTTCGTGGCAGGCGTACTCGTAGACCAGGCCGTCGGCGGCCTTCCACAGGTACTCGCCGGTCCACGGTGCGGTCCAGATGGTGTCGTCTTCGACGGTGAAGTTGTAGACGACGTTG
>JAJEBV010000043.1 GCA_022822365.1 Thermoanaerobaculia bacterium
CGTCTACAACGGCGTGATGTACTTCCCGCACGTGGAGGACCGCGTGGAAGCGGTCGACGCGACGACAGGCGACCTGCTGTGGGAGTACCGGCGCTTCACGCCCGACGAGCCGTGGAACACCACCGGCACGCGCGCGCGTTACCGCAACGTCTCGATCTACGATGACAAGATCTACGTCGCCACCAACGACGCGTTCCTCGTGGCGCTCGACGCGCGGACCGGCGAGCTGGTCTGGGAATCGCAGCGGGCCGACTGGCGCGAGCAGGTGGCGCAGACCACCGGGCCGATCATCGTCGACGGCATGGTGGTGACCGGCTCGCGCTGCAACCCGTCGAGCCCGCGGCCCGGCGGCTGCTTCATCACCGGCCACGATCCGCAGACCGGCGAGGAGCGCTGGCGGGTGAACACGGCGGCGACGCCCGATCAGGTGGGCGGCGACACCTGGGGCGGCCTCGCGCGCTCGGCCCGCCGCCACACCTCCGCCTGGATGCAGGGAAGCTACGACCCCGAGCTGGGCCTCGTCTTCTGGGGCACCGGACCGCCGTCGCCGCTGCCGGAGCCGTTGCGCGGATCGGGCAAGGCCGACCTGCTGTACACCAACTCGACGCTCGCCCTCGACCCGCGGACCGGCGAGCTGGTCTGGTACTTCCAGCACCTGCCGCGCGACAACTGGGACCTCGACCACGTCTTCGAGCGGTTCATCGTCGAGACCGAGGTGTCGCCCGACCCGGCCGAGGTGCCCTGGATCCATCCGGACCTGGTGCCGGGCGAGACCCGCAAGGTCATCACCGGCATTCCGGGCAAGACCGGCCTGGTCTGGACCCTCGACGCGGCGACCGGCGCGTTCCTCTGGGCGCGGCCGACCGTCTACCAGAACGTGATCCAGAACATCGACGGCGAGACCGGTCAGCCGACCGAGAACCCCGAGGTCATCTTCCACGCCCTGGAGGAGGAGTGGCTGATCTGCCCGAACATGCACGGCGGCAAGGACTGGGAGGCCGGCGCATACAGCCCGGAGACGAACACGCTGTACTACCCGCTGCGCAACATGTGCATGCCGACGCTGACGACGACCGACCCGAGCGCTTCCCACCCGTACTACGCCCTGAGCGTCCGCCACGAGCTGGCGCCCGGCACGGAGAACCTCGGCACGGTCTACGCAATCTCCGCCGAAACCGGGAAGACGGTCTGGCTCCACCAGCAGCGCGCGTCGACCACGTCGCTGGTCGCGACCGGCGGGGGTTTGCTCTTCGGCGGCGACACGAACGGCCGGTTCAAGGCGTACAGTCAGGAAACGGGCGAAGTGCTGTGGGAGGTGAACCTCGGCGCGCCGGTCACCGGCTACCCGATCACGTACGCGGTCGACGGCACGCAGTACGTGGCGGTCAGTACCGGAATCTCGGCGACCACGTCGAGCTTCCTGCGGCTGACACCGGAACTGAAGCCGGGCTTCGCGAACAACCTGTTCGTGTTCGCCCTGGAGTACCCGGGGCCGTAGGCGCGGCGGACGCCTACGGAGGCATCCGCTCGACCGCGATTCCCTCCAACAACCTGGAGTCGGCGGTCAGTTCCCGATCGCCTGTCGGGTACCCGTTGGCGCTCAGCAGGAAAGCGACGACGTCGATGTAGACCTGGTCGCCGAGCGTTGCAGGCTCTTCCGGCGGCATGGTCGACTGGACGCTGTCGTAGATGTCGGCCACCTTGAGCCCACGCCAGCGGAATCGGAACGCGACGCCGGTCAGGCCCGGCGCCATCTCGCCGCCGCCGAGGCCCTCGCCGTGGCACTCGGCGCATTGCGCGTCGTAGGCGACCCGGCCACGTTCCGCCTGGGCCTCGGTGAAGATGCCGTCGAGGACGGAGGTCGGCAGAGCGGCCGGCGCCGGCTCCGGCGCGGCGGGCGGCGGCGCCTCGACGGGAACGGACGGCGGCGCCGTGACCACGGCCGCCGAGCAGGCCAGCGCCGCAACCAGTAGCAGAACCGGGGCCCCAACCACCGCGAGACGAACCCTCACGAATCCCGCGCCCAACACCTCGTCATCCGCCACCGCCGGCAACGTACTACGCCCTCGTCGCGCCCGTCCACCGCCAACCAGGCCCAGCCATCAGAACGACGAACCGGGCTCCCGCAGAAACGCGATCTCCTCGTTCGTCGAGGAACGCCCCAGGACCTCGTTGCGGTGCGGGTAGCGGCCGAACCGGTCGATGATCGCCTTGTGCCGCCGCTCGTAGTCGAGGCCCTCCGGCTCCTCCAGGCGCTCGAAGAGCACCATCGCGTCCTCGTGGATCTGCCGCGATTCGCTGTGCTGATAGGGCATGTAGAAGAACTGCCGCTGGACCGGCGGGACCGCCTGATCGGCGCCGACCCGCACCGCCTCCTGCGCCAGGGCGAGCGCCATCCCGTCGGCCGCGAAGGCGCGGGCATCGTCGCGGTAGAGGTTGCGCGAGAACTGGTCGAGCACGACGATTTCCGCGAGGCGGCCCTCGGGCGTATCCCGCCAGCCGTGGAGCTCGCCCAGGACCGCGCGCCCGTGCAGTGCGCCGAACCGTGCTCGGATCTCCGCGTCGAACCGCGGGTCCCTGGTCCACCACTGCTCGGGGCCGTTCTGTTCGAACCAGAAAGACAGGACTTCTTCGATCACGACGGAAGTTTGCACGAACTGGCTACCCACTGGGTGCGCCGGCGCACCCGGTGTGGTTTATCCTCTACTGTGTCCATGCATCACAGAATGTTCCGCCTGTCCTCAGTAGCCATGGCGATTGCCATCTGCGGCCCCGCGGCGTCGTTCGGCGCGACGGCGGCCGAGCCGGCGCCCGCCGTCGACTTCCAGCGCGACGTACGGCCGATCCTCTCCGACAACTGCTTCGCCTGCCACGGTCCCGATGAGGCGACCCGCGAGGCGGACCTGAGGCTCGACACCCGGGACGGAGCCTTCAGCGAGCGGCCTCCAGCAGGACGCAGCAACCGGCCGCGCGGTCCCGCCGTCGTCCCGGGCGACCTGGACGCCAGCCTGCTGGTCGAGCGCATCAACCACGAAGACACACTCCGGCGGATGCCACCCGAGGTGTCGCAGAAGTCGCTCTCCGGCGACCAGATCGCGACGCTCACCCGCTGGATCGAGCAGGGCGCTCCCTGGGACGAGCACTGGTCCTTCGCAGCGATCGACCGGCCCGCGCCGCCGGAAGTCGAAGACGAGACCTGGGGCCGGGATCCGCTGGACCGCTTCATCCTGGCGCGGCTCGAGGCGGAGGAACTGACGCCCGCCGAGGAAGCGGATCGGCGCACCCTTGCCCGCCGCGCCGCCCTCGACCTGACCGGGCTGCCGCCCGACCCCGGCACGCTCGCGACCTTCCTCGCCGACACGGAAGACGGCGCCTACGAGCGGCTCGTCGACCGCCTGCTCGCCTCGGCTCACTGGGGCGAGCACCGCGCCCGCTACTGGCTGGACGCCGCGCGCTACGGCGACACTCACGGCATCCACATCGACAACTACCGGGAGATGTACGCCTACCGCGACTGGGTGATCAAGGCGTTCAACGAGAACCTCCCCTTCGACCGGTTCACGGTCGACCAGATCGCCGGCGACCTGCTGCCCGAGCCGACTCTCGACCAGTTGATCGCCACCGGCTTCCAGCGCAACAACATCACGACGAACGAGGGCGGCGCGGTCATCGAGGAGTACGAGGCGATCTACGCCAAGGACCGGGCCGAGACGATCGGCAGCGTCTTCATGGGCCTCACCGTCGGCTGCGCGACCTGCCACGACCACAAGTTCGACCCGATCAGCCAGCGGGAGTTCTACGCGCTGACCGCGTTCTTCCGGAACACGACGCAGTACGTGATGGACGGCAACATCTCCGACCCGCCGCCTACGCTCGTCGTTCCGCGCGACGAGGACCGGGACACCTGGTACCGCTTGCGCGAGGAGGTCGGCGAGATCGAGGACGCGCTGGCAGAGCGGTCCGACGCGGTGGCGCAGGCGTTCGAGGAGTGGCTCGGCACCGGGGCCCACCGCTCCATCGAAGCGCCTCTCGGAGCGGCCTCCGAGCTCCTCCGGCTCGACCTCGACGCTGAAGAACCCGCCGCGATCGTCAAGGGCGAGCGGCAGGCACTCCCGTCGTCCCAGGGCGTCCGCATCGAAGCGGGTCCCAACGGCCTGCCGGCCGTGAACTTCGACGGCGAATCCTGGGTCGAGCTGCCGAACCTGGAGGTCGACACCGACACGCCATTCTCGCTCGCCCTCTGGGTCCGCATGCCGGAGGCGGAGGGCACCTACACGATCGCCAGCCAGTACGACCCGAAGGACGGCAACCGGGGCTGGGCGATGACCCTGGCGGCGCGGGAGCTTTACTTCGGCCTCTACGGCGACCGCGCGGGTCCGGGGCGAGGCGTCACCAGCATCCTGATCAATCCGAACAACACGCAGCGGCTGACTCCCGGCGAGTGGACCCACATCGTCGCGACCTACGACGGCTCCGGGGAGCGCGGCGGCATGCACATCTACCGCGATGGCGGACGGGTCCCGGAACAGGGCAGCGAGTACTTCAGGAAGGTCGAGGGCCGCATCCGCACGGACCGGCCGTTCTTCCTCGGGCGCGGCGACGTGAGGGGCAACGGCCAGCCGCGCAACCTGGCGGGCGGCGCCGTCGCCGACGTGCGCGTCTTCGACCGCGTGCTCTCGGTGCAGGAGGCGAAGGTCGTGTCGGAGTGGAGCGCGCTCCGGACCGCGGCCGCCAAGCCGTCCGCGGAACTCGCCGCCAGCGAGCGCGAAGCGCTGCTGCTCTCGTACCTCAAGACGCAAGACGAGGAATACCGCCGCCTCGCCGACCGGCGGCTTGAGATCGACGCCGAGTGGCGGGAGCTCCGCCGCCGCGGCACGGTCACCCACGTCATGCAGGAGATGCCGGGAAGCGAGGCTGCCGCCCACGTGCTCTACCGCGGCAACTACGACCAGCCGCGCGAGCGCGTCCTCGCCGGAACGCCCGCGGCGCTGCCTGCGATGCCGGAGGACCTCCCCCGCAACAGGCTGGGCCTCGCCCACTGGCTGGTGGACGAGTCGAATCCGCTGATGGCGCGGGTCACCGTGAACCGCTACTGGCAACAGCTCTTCGGCACCGGCCTCGTCACCACGAGCGAGGACTTCGGCGCCCAGGGCGACGTGCCGACGCACCCCGAACTGCTCGACTACCTGGCGACGGAGTTCCGGGAGTCGGACTGGGACGTCAAGGGCTTCTTCCGGCGGCTCGTCCTGTCTTCGACGTATCGGCAGGCGGCCACCCTCACCCCGGACAAGCTCGAGCACGATCCCGACAACCGGCTGCTTTCGCGCGGCCCCCGCTTCCGGATGGACGCGGAGATGGTCCGCGACACCGCGCTCGCCGCCAGCGGTCTCCTCGTGCGCAAGATCGGCGGCCCGAGCGTCAAGCCATACCAGCCGGAGGGGCACTGGCAGCGGGTGGCGATGAACTCCAGCAACACCTACCGCTACACGCGGGACAGCGGAGACAAGCTCTACCGGCGCAGCCTCTACACGTTCTGGAAGCGTGCCGCGCCGCCGCCCTCGATGACGATCTTCGACGCCGGCAACCGCGAGCACTCGGTGGTGCGCCGCGAGCGCACGAACACCCCGCTCCAGGCCCTGGTGACGATGAACGACACCCAGTTCGTCGAGGCGTCGCGCTACCTCGCCCAGCGGGCGATGCGAGAGGCGGGCGACGACTTCGACCGACGGCTCGACTACCTCACGACCCGGCTCCTGGCCCGGCCCTTCGACGACGCCGAGCGGGCGGTCGCGAAGCAGACGTACGACAGCCTGATCGACGTCTACCGCACGGATCAGGCGGAAGCGAAGAAGCTCGTCGACGTCGGCGAATCGCAGCACGACGCCGCGCTGCCGCCCGACGAGTCGGCGGCCTGGACGATGCTGGCAAGCCAGTTGATGAACCTGGACGAAACACTGAACAAGTAAGCCGGAGGCGCCCGAGATGGACCCGTTCAAGGAAACCGTTCGAGCCGAGACGAGACGCCAGTTCTTCGGCACCGCCGCGAGAGGCATCGGCGGCCTGGCTCTGGCCAGCCTGTTCGCCGACGACGCCTTCGCCCTCCCCGTAGCGAGGGACCGCTTCGGCGGGCTGCCCGACCTGCCCCACTTCGCGCCGAAGGCGAAGCAGTGCATCTACCTCCACATGATGGGCGCCCCGCCGCAGATGGACCTGCTCGACTACAAGCCGAAGATGAAGGAGTACTTCGACCAGGACCTGCCCGATTCGATCCGCCAGGGACAGCGGCTGACGACGATGACCTCCGGCCAGTCGCGCTTCCCGATCGCGCCGTCCGTCTTCGACTTCACGCAGCACGGCGGGAACGGCGCCTGGTTCTCCGAACTCCTGCCGCACACGGCGAGCATGGCGGACGACATCGCGATCATCCGCTCGATGCACACGGACGCGATCAACCACGAGCCCGGCATCACGTTCATCCAGACCGGCCAGCAGATTCCCGGCCGGCCGTGCATCGGCTCCTGGTTCGCCTACGGCCTCGGCAGCATGAACGAGGACCTGCCGACCTTCGTCGTGATGAACGCGGAGCGCAGCCATCCCTCCGCCGGCATCCAGGCGATCTCGGCCAAGCTCTGGAGCGCCGGCTTCCTGTCGCCCGAGTACGCCGGCGTCGGCCTCCAGACCGGCGACGAGCCAGTGCTCTATCTCAAGGACCCGCACGGCGTCTCGCCGGACGTCCGCCGGCGCGTGCTCGACGGGATGAGCGAGCTGAACCGGCTGCGCCACGCCCAGGTCGGCGATCCGGAAACGCTGGCCCGGATCGAGCAGTACGAGATGGCGTTCCGCATGCAGTCCTCGGTGCCCGAGATGGCCGACCTTTCGGCCGAGCCCGAGAGCACCTGGGAGCGCTGGGGCGAGGAGGCCAGGCAGCCCGGCAAGTTCCAGAACGCGGCGCTCATGGCGCGGCGCCTGGTCGAACGCGGGGTGCGGTTCGTGCAGATCTACCACCGGGGCTGGGACGTCCACCGGGTCCTCCCGACCGTCCTGCCGGCCCAGGCCCGCGACGTCGACCGGGCCGCCTGGGCGCTGATCCAGGACCTGAAGGAGCGCGGCCTCTTCGATGAGACCCTGGTCATCTGGGGCGGCGAGTTCGGCCGGACGATCTACTCGCAGGGGGCCCTGACCGCGGACAACTACGGCCGCGACCATCACCCGCGCTGTTTCACCATCTGGATGGCCGGCGGCGGGGTCAAGGGCGGCGTCGTCCACGGCGAAACGGACGACTTCTCCTACAACATCGTCAAGGATCCGGTCCACGTCCACGACCTGCAGGCCACCGTGCTGCACCTGTTCGGCATCGACCACGAGCGGTTCACGTACCGGCACCAGGGGCTGGACGCCCGGTTGACGGGCGTCGAGAAGGCGCGGGTCGTGCGGGAAGTGCTGGCTTGACCTACGCTACGATCTCACGCTCGGCAGCCTTGACCGAAGATGAGCGGTGCCGCAGAATGCGGGGTTCGCTGTTCGCACACGGCACTCGAATCGTCAGGCCGTGAGCGACTCACCACGGGAGATGACATGGCCGAGTACGCACTGTTCTTCGAGAGTGGAGGTCCCGTCCTCGGCGAGGGCTACATCGTCTCGATTCGCGTCCGCGGCCGGGCCTTGGCCATCCGCGACGAAGAGAGCGGCGAGTTCCAGCTCAGCGGCGTGAATCCGGGGAGCCTTCTGGGGTTCGGCCGAACCCTGAACGAGGCCTACCAGGAGTTCGTCGAGTCACTTCGATGCGTTCTCGTGGATGTCGCGTCAGACGCGCCGAGTCCCGAGGACTTTCGGCGGGAAGCCCGGGACTTCTTCCATACGGAGGACCCCGAGGCCGAAGCGCGGTGGGAAGCCGCGCGGGAGCGAGTTCGGAAGGGCGAAACGCCGAACGACCTTGAACTCCGGCTGGAGCGCTCGACCCCCGATCTCGGCATCGAGGTCCAGCACGTTGAGGCCCCGGCGCTGTCCGCCAACGCTCCAGCACAGGAGCTTTCGCCAAGCGCGCTCGCAGCCTGAGCGACCCACCGCAGTTCGATGGGCACGAAGGGGTTCGTACGTCTGAACGCGATCTGGCGCATGCTTGAGCTGTGCGCGCCTGGCCACAAACGGACCCTGAAGACACACCGATGGTGGGTCAGATGGAACGGCCGGACCTTCCGGGGCCTCCCCAAGGGTCCCGGGCGCAAGCAGAATGCCGAGGTTCGCTTTCAGTACGTCGAGAAACTGGTCGCCGTGCTCGGGATCGACCGCGATTGTGCGGCCGGGGCCTTCCGCCAAGCGCTCTGAACTCGCCGGGAACCGCGGATAGCGTCCGCCCACCTCCCACGAGTCACAGCCTCCGCTTGGGAGGCGTTTCCAGCCGCCCACATCGTCGTCGCCGTCGACCGCGAACGGAGTGCCGATGCTGTCGTAGGCGACATTGGCCTCCCAAAACGCCCCACTCGACGGCGGTCGAACCTGGCGACGCCAGCGTCGGCGGCAACGGCGATCAGGGCGACCGTGCCCACCACCGTGGACGAACCTGCCGTTTCAGACCGGAGCGTCCCGGAAGAGGAGGATCAGCAGGTACACGGTAGTACCGGCGTAGAACGCCACATGGACGCCCAGGTACCAGATCATGATCGTCAGGCGCCGGCTCAGCCTGTCGAACCCGGCTCGGAGCGCATCTTCGAGCCTGTCCAACTTGGCGTCGACCCTGTCGAACCTGACGTTGACTTCGTCCCTCGTCATGGTCGCTGATCGACTCTACTGCTTTCCCGCCTACGACTCCTCGGCATTCCGGCGGCTGATCGCGGCCTGTCGCGGCGCGGCGATTTCGCCGTGTCAGACCGGGGCGTCCCGGAAGAGGATCATCACCAGGGACACGGTCGTGCCGGCGTAGAGCGTCACGCCCACTCCCATGAACCAGAGGATGAGCTTGAGCCGGCTGTCCAGACCGTCGAACTTGGCGTCGACCCTCTCGAACCTGGCGTTCATCTCATCCCTGACGCCGTCGAATCTGGCGTTGACCTCGTTCCTCAGGCCGTCGATGCGAGTGTGAACGGCGGCGAGTTCGCCCCGCATCTCGGTATGAAAGGCGCCCGACTCTGTGCGCAGCAAAGCGATCTCACCCTTGACGCGTTCCTCGGACGCCTTCAACCCGGCCATCTCCGCGCTGAGCGCCCGTCGTTCGGCGCCGGTTACATCGACCAGCGCCTGGACCTGTTCGTCGCCGAAACCGGCCTCCTTGAGGCGTCGTCTCGTCATGGCGTTGTTGGACTCTACTACTCCTGCCGGTTCCTGCATGGTCTTGACCTCTTGCGGTGACGGGGCGCCCGGTGCTGTTCAGGCTCTACAGGATCCAGACGAGTTCGGACTTCCGTTCTTCGTGCCGGATGCCGGCGGGGACGCCGGCGCACCCGGTTTCTGCCGCGCAGCCCGCTACGAACCGCCGGCGTAGCGCCGGCTGATCGCGGCCTGCCGCGCCGCGATGATCCGCGCGCGTTCCGCAGGGGCGACCCTCGTCGTTTCGGCGGGCAGGTACTGATCCAGTTCGTCCAGCTTGATCACCTGGGCCGAGAGCCCGGTCGGATACTCGCTGCAGTACGTCCAACGGGCGCAGAGCGACCCCTCGGCCCAGCCGGCGGTGTCCAGCCAGTTCTGGACGCCGGGATCCCGGCGGCTGATGACGTAGCGCACGCGGCCGTCGGCGTCCGCGTGGGCGGTGCGGTGGTTCAGGCTCGACTGGTGGCTGGCGTAGTCGAGCGATTCCATCCACGGATTGGCGAGCTGGATGTTCGTGTAGCGGCAGTCGGCGACTGGAACGTCCACCAGCAGGGCTTCATCCTCTTCCAGCCGGAAGTAGCCCCGGGAGGCTGCCTGGAACGCGTCCGCCATCGGCAGGTTCGGGTCGGCCTCGGCGGGTTCCGACACCGTGTTGGGCCTGAGCGCGAGTTGAAACGTGATCCGATGCACGAGGGTCAGCAATTGCCGCAGCGAGCGGGTCTGGGTCGCGGCGTCGTCGAGCGTCCGGGCGACCGACTCGGGCGTCGGACGGGGGGCGCCGGTGCCCAGCGTGGTCAGGTTGACGACCTCCCAGAGACCCTCATCCGTCTTCTCCCAGTCGGATACCAGGCGTCGTACGACGACCATGTACACGTCCGGTTCCAGCTTGAGCCAGTCGCCTTCGACGGGTTCGGCGCTCAAGGTCAGGACGAAGTCACCGTTCTCGTCGACGTCGAGATCGTCCGAGGCGATGCTCGAGACCGTGCGAATGCTCCTCACCGGAGTATGGCCGAGCATGCCGCTGTAGACGTTGATCGTGACGAGGTCGAAGCTCGTCGTGTTCCCGCGCAACCTGTAGACGTGATCGCCGCGCACGGGAAACGCGAGATAGGGGTTGTCCGGGTTGTCCCAGCCGATGCGGGCGACGCTGTTCGGGAAGCGCGAGAACTGCGGGTAGTCCGGATTCCGCAGGTCCGTGAAGTCGGCCAGGAAGGTCGACAGGAAGCGGGCGAGGTGCCTGTACCCGGCGGCCGCGGTCTGTTCGTCGCGGTTGAACGGCGCGCTCTCGATGGCCCGGCCCATCTCCGCGACCTCCTCGGCGAACCGGCTCCAGGCCGCGTTCACCTCCTCCTGCTCCGCCGACTGCGGGTTGAAGAGAAACACGAAGTACAGCGCCAGCACGACGACGACGAGCGCGGCCAGGACGTAGAGGAGGATCTTCATGGCTTGTTCTCGCGGTTGAAGGACATGGCGCCTATGTTCCTTGACGGGACGCTCCGCCGCAATCGCCACTAGCATGAGCGTCGTGGAGGCCCCGAAGACCGCCGGCCAGCACGTGTTCACGATGGCGCCGCTCGGGGTGTGGCTGCGTCTGATCGCGGACAACGGCGGCGTGCCGCCCCGGTACTGGGGCAAGCTGGCAAAGGTGCTTGCGATCAGCGCGATGATGACCCCGCTGCGAATCGCCGAGCGCCTCCGCTACGGCCCGTCGCGAATGGCCCGGGTCCCGATCGACGAGGCGCCGCTGTACATCCACGGCTTCGGCCGCTCGGGCACCACTCATCTGCACAACCTGCTCGCCCAGGACCCGGGTTTCGGCATCGTCTCGACCTTCCAGGCCATCGCGGCGCCGATGTTCCTGACCGCGCGCGGCCGGCTGGAGCGCCTCGTCGCCAACGGGATGCCCGCGACCCGCCCGATGGACAACATGGCCGTCTCCGTCGAGCTGCCCCAGGAAGAGGAGATCGCGCTCGCCAACACGTCGCACCTGTCTTTCGTGCACCACCTCTCCTTCCCCAAGCGGGCCAGGGAGTACCAGGAGAAGTACGCCACGATGCGGCTCTCGGGTTCCGAGATGGCGCGCTGGGAACGCGCCTATCTGGACGTCCTGCGCAAGGCCACGCTGGCCTCCGGCGGTCGCCGACTCGTGCTGAAGAGCCCAACCAATCTCGGCCGCACCGCGGAGCTCCTGCGCCTCTTTCCCGACGCGAAGTTCATCCACATCGTGCGCAATCCCTACGTCGTCTACCGGTCGATGACGAACCTGTACCGGCACGTGCTGCCCATCTGCCAACTGGACGACGCGGATCCTGAAGAGGTCGTCGCCAGCATGCTCGACTCCTACGCCGCGATGATGAAGCAGTACATGAGGGACCGCGAATCGATCCCGAGGGGACATCTGGCCGAAGTGCGCTTCGAGGATCTCGAACGAGCCCCCATGGCGGAACTCGAACGTCTCTACGACGAGCTGGCGCTGCCGGGCTGGGAGCGAGCCAGGCAGCCGATCGCCGACTATCTGAGCGCCCTGTCGGGCTATCGCAAGAACACCTACCGGATCGATCCGGAGACGGTCGACATCGTCGACCGGAACTGGGGCTTCGCCGTCAAGGCCTGGGGCTACGAGCCACCGAAGCAACGACCGGCGAAAACAAGGGGAGAGGAGACAAACCCATGATTCAGGCTGAAGAACGCAGCGACATCACCCCGCTCTGCCCGCACTGCGAGCATCCCGTGAGCATCTACTTCCGGGAGATCTCGGGATTCCTGGGCAAGCGCTACCTTTACTTCTGCGCCCTGTGCAAGAAGGTGCTCGGCGTCTCGCACCGCAAGGGCTTCTTCATGGGGTAGGAGTCAGCGCCGTGTCTGCTCGGCGTTGACTCGCATGGTAGTGGCCGCCCACTGGGTGCGCGGGTCTTCTGACCCGCTGCCGCCGAAGGCGGCCAGGGATTCGTGCCGGCCGCAAGGCCGGCTCCGTAACGGGCGGCCACTTCCATGCACGCCTGCGCCGTTCTCAGTCGATACGCAGCCGGTCGAACTCGTCCCAGGCCGACATGTCCGACAGAACGACCTGATCGCCGGGAACCAACCCGTCGATTACCTCGATCGTGTTCGCCGAACTTCTGCCCAGGAGCACACGGGTTCGGGTAGCGCCGTTCCCTTCGCCGTCCAGACGGAAGAGACCGACTTCGCTCTCCTCCTGACCGACGACAGGCCGACCGACGAAGACCACATCCTCGAGCCGTTCCAACTCGATCGTGCCGGCCACGGTCAGGTCCGGTCGCGCCCCGCGAGGCAGGTCGCCTTCCAACGCGACATCGACTGTCACGGTCCCTTCCTCAACCGCCGGATCGATCCGTGCGACCCGGCCGGCGACGATCCCGTTTCGCGTGTCGACCGACGCCACCTGTCCGATCTGGACGTCCTTCGCCTGCGTCTCGGCGATCCGCAGTTCGGCCTTCAGCGCCGCCGGGTCGCCGACCCGGGCCAGACTCGTGCCCGCGGTGACGCGCTGCCCCTCCTCGACCGGCACCTGCTGGAGGACGCCGTACATGCCGGCCCGGACCTGCAGGGCCGCGACCTGATCAAGACGGAGTTGCCAGAGAGCGCGTAGACGATCCACCTCCGCCCGCTCGACGGCGAGCTTGGCCGCTTTCGTCGTTTCCGCGATGCCGAGACGCTCCTCCTCCAGTGCGAAGCGCGTTTCGTGTTCCCGCTTCGACGCCTGTGCCCGCTGGAGTTCGATGGCCGACGCCAGACCGTCCTTCGCCAGTTCGGCGTCGGCGTCCGCCTCGAGCCGGGCCACGACGAGCGCGGCCTCCACGCTCGCGAGCCCGGCCTTCTGCATCAGCAGCTCGCTCTCGAGTTCCACCTTCCGGTTCTCGTAGCGCGCCTCGGCGGCGCGCAGGTTCAACTCGGCCTCCCGCGCCTGATGCTCCAGTTCCGGGTTGCTGAGTTCTACGATCACCGAGTCGGGCGTGACATCGGCGCCGGGATCGAGAACGATTCTCTCGACGGTGCCTTCCGTCGTCGCCGGGATCCACCGGATCTTCTCCGGCACGAGCGTTCCCCGGCCCCGGACTTCCCGCACCATAGGCCCGCTCCGCACCGTGTCGATGTAGAGGGCGTCGCGGTCAACGCGCGGCGCCGACGGCTGGACCTGCTGCAAGCCGAGTGTCACCAGCACGAACAGGACGCCCCCGAGAGAGAAGTAGGTCACCCGGCGAACCTTCTTCTTTCGCGCCAGGTCCGGCCGCGCAATGTCCATTCCTCCAGCCGGATCGGGCACGTCGTTCAGTCCGTGGCCCGCCCGTCGAACAGGTGGATCTCCCGCTCCGCGTAGTCGGCGTAGCGGGGGTCGTGGGTCACCATGCAGATGGTCGATCCTTCCTCGTGCAGCGTCCGCAGCAGGTCCATCACTGCCCCGCCGTTCTTCGAGTCGAGGTTGCCGGTCGGCTCGTCGGCGAGCAGGATCGACGGCTGGCCGGCGACGGCCCGGGCAACGGCCACCCGCTGCTGCTGGCCACCGGAGAGTTGGCTCGGCAGGTGCTTCGCCCGCGGCGCCATCTCCACCTTGTCCAGCGCCTGGTTGACCAGATCGCGACGCTCCTTCGGCCGGATTCCCCGGTACGTGAGCGGGAGCTCGACGTTCTCGTAGACGGTCAGGTCGCCGATCAGATTGAAGTTCTGGAAGATGAACCCGATCTCCCTGTTGCGGATGCGCGCTCGCTCGGACTGCCGGAGCTGCGCCACCGGATAGCCGTTCAGCGTGTAGTCGCCGGCCGTCGGCGTATCGAGCAGGCCGAGGATCGACAGCAGGGTCGACTTGCCGCATCCGGACGGCCCGGACACGGCCACGTACTCGCCCGAGTCGATGTCCAGGGTGACGCCATCGAGCGCGTGGGTCTCGACCTCGTCCGTGTAGAAGACCTTGGAGACGTTCTCCAGATGAATCAGCGTACTCATGGTGTAGACAATCTACGTCATATGGAGTAGCTTGTCTACACCATGACGCCAGCAAGTCCCCGCAACCAGCTTCTCTACGGAACCCTGGACCTGCTCATCCTGCGCACCCTGGTCTACGGCCCGGCGCACGGCCACGCGATCGCCGGGCACATCCAGCGGGTGTCGGAAGACGCGCTCCGCATCGAAACCGGATCGCTGTATCCGGCCCTGCACCGCTTGGAGGCGCGCGGCTGGATCGCGGCGGAGTGGAAGACCTCCGACAAGGGCAAACGCGCCCGCTACTACCGCCTTACCCGGACGGGCCGGCGCCAGCTCGTCGTCGAGCAGTCAAGGTGGCAGCAGCTCTCGGTCGCCGTGACGAGGGTGCTTCGTCCGGCGGAGTAAGGGGAAGACCAGGCGATGCTGCGGCTGCTCTACAACCGTCTGCGCTCCATCTGGCACCGGCCACTGAAGGACGCCGAGCTGGACGAGGAGATCCGCTTCCATCTCGCCGAAGAAGCGGAAGAACGGATCGACGCCGGCCTGGCCCCAGAGCAGGCGCGCGCGGAGGCGCGACGCGACTTCGGCAACGTCGTGCTCACACGCGAACTTACCCGCGAAGCCTGGGGCTGGGCACCCGTGGAGCGCTTCCTCAAGGACGTCGGTTCCGCGTTCCGGATGATACGGCGCAACACCGGCTACACCTGCGCCGTCGTCCTCACCCTGGCACTCGGCATCGGACTGAACGCCCCGATGTTCGAAATGCTGTCGCGCCTCTTTCTTCAAGCTCCACCCCGCATCGAGGACCCGAAGGGCGTTCATCGCGTCTGGCTGAGCGAGCGCGACGACTCGGACGATCGCGGGGTCTTCACTGGCCCAGAGACTGCATGGGACCGGATGCAGTGGCCCGAGTTCAGCGCCCTGGCCGACAACAACGCACTCACCGGCGCGGTCGCGGGCTACACGCCACCCCGGTTCATGCCGAACGGACGCGGCCAGAACGCCGAGAACCTCAGCGTCTCCTGGGTCACGGGAGAGTTCCTCGATCTCCTCGGGGTAGAGCCCACAATGGGCCGGCTGATCGGCCCGGAGGACGACGACGCGGCGGCGGTGCCTGTCGCCGTCGTCAGCGACGGTTACCAGCGAGAGAGATTCGCCAGTCCGCAGGAAGCACTCGGCGCGACACTCGAGTTCGACGACGTCACCTACGTCGTCGTCGGCGCGTTGCCACCCGGCTTCTCAGGACCGGATCCGGACAGAGCCGACGTCTGGCTCCCCCTGGAACCGGCGGTAACGGCCGTCCGCGGCGACCGCTGGCGCAACTTTGGAAGTGGCTTCTATCTCACGCCGCTGGCCCGGCTTCCGCGCGACCTGACCCTCGAGGCCGCCGGCGCCGCGGCGACCGCCGCGGTCCGAGCGGCACGCGCCGACTCGCCTTTCAGGGGTTCGCAGGACCCCGAGGCGACCGTGGTGCTGGGCTCCATCCTGCGGACCCGAGGTCCCTCCTCGCCGTCCGGCGAGATTCGCCTTGCACTGGTCGTAGGTGGCGTCACGCTGCTGGTGCTGCTCATTGCGACCGTCAACATGTCCAACCTCCTGCTGGTGCGGGTGGCGGCGCGCCGCCGCGAACTGGCGGTGCGCTACGCGCTCGGCGCCGGCAGATGGGGAGTCGGACGCCTCCTGGCGATAGAGAGTCTCGTGCTCGCCGCGGTCTCCGGCGCCGTGGCGCTGGCCGTAGCCTCGGTTGCGGGCCGCATCCTGCGCCTCACGCTGCTGCCGGGACATCAGGGGGCCGTGGACGCGCTGACCGTCACGGCTGTCGGCTTCACGGGTATCGCCGTGCTTGCGGTCGGCCTCGGCGCGACCATCGCGCCCGCCGTGTACGCGGCAAAGAGCCGGCGGATCGAGAGGCTCGACAGCTCGCGAGGTGCCCGCGCACTCGGTACGCCGGTCCGCACCGGCCTGATCGTCGTTCAGGCCGCACTATCGCTAGTGCTGCTCAGTGGAACCGCCGTCTTCTACCGTTCGTTCGAAGCGGCGCGTCAGGTGGATGTCGGCTATGCGAAGGAGAACGTCATCACGGTAGACCTCGCGGGCTTTCGGCGCACCGGACCGCTGGATGAGACCATGATCAACGCGCTGGAAGCCCGCCTCCGGCTACTACCGGAAGTCCTGGATGTCGCCCAGGGAACGAACTCACCGATGTGGGGCCAGGCCGCGATGCCGGGACCACGGGTCGAAGGGCTGGACCGCCTGCCCTTCAACGAAGGTCCGTACGTGAGCCTCGCGACGCCCAACTTCTTCCGCGTCGCAGGCTTGGCGATCCTCGAAGGTCGCGGCTTCAGCGAGTGGGATCGCGCGGAAACTCAGAGGGTCGCGGTCGTCGACACGACGTTCGCTCGCGGCGTCTGGCCCGGCAGGAGCGCCGTGGGCCGGTGCCTCTTCTTCGGCGACGCGTCCACGGACTGCACGACGGTGGTCGGAGTGGTTGAATCCGCCCTCGACCGAGGTCTGCTGGACGCCGACCAGGCTGCGGTCTACTACCTTCCCATCCCCCAGGTTTCGCCCAACACCATTCAGGCGAGCTTCGTGAACAACATGCGCACGTTGATCGTGCGGACCCGCGGAAACCCCGGGCGCGTGGTGCAGCCAACCCTCCTCGCCCTGGCGGACCTGTTCCCGGACCTGCCACGCGACAATGTACGAAGCCTCGAGACCCTCTTCGCGTCACGGATCCGCACATGGACCATCGGTACCGGACTGTTCGGCGCCGCCGCTCTCCTGGCGGTGCTGCTCGCCGCCATCGGGCTCTATGCCGTCATCGCCTTTGGCGTTCGCCAACGTGAACTGGAGTTCGGCATCCGCCGCGCCCTGGGCGCCCGGGCGTCGCGCCTCCTGCGCATGGTGCTCGCGCGCGGCTTCTGGCTGGCGGCGGCCGGCGTCGTGGGCGGTGCGCTCGCCGCGCTGTGGGCCGGCAGGTTCGTCGAACCGCTGCTCTTCGACGGCCGGACTCCCCGCGATCCGCTGGCGTTCACCGTGGCGGCGCTGGTGCTCCTGGCGATCGCAATGGCGGCCTCGTACCTCCCGGCCAGACGGGCTGCTCGCGCTGATCCACGTCGGGCTCTGGAAGCGGAGTAGAGCCGCCAGACCCGATGCTGAAACAGCTCCGGTTGCGCCTGCATTCGCTTCTCGGCCGGCGGCGACGCGACGCCGAACTCGAAGAGGAGATCCGCTTCCATCTCGCCGCAGATGCGGAAGAACGGATCGACGCTGGGCTGACTCCCGACAAAGCACACACCGCCGCGCGACGCGACTTCGGCAACGTCGTGCTCACACGCGAACTGACCCGCGAAGCCTGGGGCTGGGCGCCCGTGGAGCGAATCCTCCGGGACGTCCGGGCCGCGTTCCGGATGATGCGACGCAACAGCGGCTACACCTGCGCCGTCGTTCTGACCCTGGCGCTCGGCATCGGACTGAACGCCCCGATGTACGAGATGCTGTCCCGCCTCTTTCTCCAGGCCCCACCTCACATCGAGAACCCGGATCGCGTCCATCGCCTCTGGGTCAGCGAGCGCATCGATCCAGTCGGTCTCGGCGCCTCCACCGGACGAACCTGGGTCGTCGATGCGATGCAGTGGCTCGACCTCACGGCCCTGACCGCCGACAACGAACTCATCGACGGCGTCGCGGGTCACAGAGTCTCATCAAGGACGAACGGCCGCGGTCAGCTCGCCGAGAGCCTGACGGTCTCCTGGGTCACGAGAGAGTTCCTCGACTTCCTTGGCGTGACTCCGACGGTCGGACGGACGATTGCTGCCGCGGACCACGACCTGGCGGCGCAACCCGTCGCCGTGATCAGCGACGGCTACCGGCGGCAACGGTTCGGCCGCGCGGAGGAAGCGCTCGGCGCGACGCTCAGCTTCGACGATGTCACCTACGTCGTCGTCGGCGTGCTGCCGCCCGGCTTCACCGGGCCCCGCTCGAACGCAGTCGACGTGTGGCTGCCCCTCGAACACGCGGCAACGGCCAGCCGGGGGAACAGTTGGAGACGGTACGGAACCACCTTCTACCTCACGCCATTCGTGCGGCTGGCGCCCGGCGCGACGGAGGAGGCCGCAGCCGCCGCGGCGACGGCCGCCGTCCGGGCGGCGCGTGCCGGCTCACGGTTCCCGGACTCCCTGGACGCGGAGGCGACCGTCGCCCTGGGTCCGATCCTCCGAACCCGCGGCCCCACCACGCTGCGGCGCCACATGCGCCTGCCGCTGGTCGCGGGCGGGATCACCTTCGTCGTGCTCCTCATCGCGGCCGTCAACATGTCGAACCTGCTGATGCTGCGGGTCGCCTCCAGGCGACGCGAGCTGGCGGTGCGCTACGCGCTCGGCCTGGGAAGATGGGGGATCGGGCGTCTCCTGGTGACGGAAAGTCTGGTACTCGCCGGCCTATCCGGCGTCGTTGCGATTGCCGTGGCAGCGGTCACCGGCGACGCCCTGCGCCGTACGCTCCTGCCGAGTTACGAGTGGGCCGAGAATCCGCTGGGCGTCACGGCGCTCGGGTTCACCGGAATCGCCGTGCTCGGGGTCGGCCTGGCGGCGGCGCTGGCTCCTGCCGTGTACGCGGCGCGTAGCCGGGGAATCGAGAAGCTCGATACGTCGCGGGGCGCCAGCGCGCTCGGAACGCCCGTCCGCACCGGCCTGATCGTGGTCCAGGCCGCTCTGTCGCTGGTCCTGCTCAGCGGGACGGCCGTCTTCTACCGTTCCTTCGAAGCGGCGCGCCAACTGGATGTCGGCTACGCGAAGGAGCACCTGCTCACGGTGACCCTGGGGAGCATCCACGGTGATACCCGCCTGGATGGCCTGGGCGGCGCACCGCTCGACGAGAGCGCAATCCAGGCCATGGAGGCCCGCACAAGGGACTTGCCGGAAGTGCTGGATGTTGCACAGGGAACGAGTTCACCGATGTCGGGAAGTGGCGCCGCATACGGGGACCTGCGCATCGAGGGGTTCGATCTCCTGCCCCTTCGCGACCGTCCCCATGTGAATCTCACGACGCCCAACTTCTTCCGGGTGGCCGGCCTGGACATACGAGAAGGTCGCGGTTTCGACCAGTGGGACCGCAAAGGGGCGCAGAAAGTCGCGGTCGTCGACACGTCGTTCGCGGAGCAGGCCTGGCCCGGCCAGAGCGCCGTCGGTCGATGCCTGTTCGTCGGCAACGATGCCCACTGCAGAACGGTCGTCGGCGTGGTCGAATCCACAAGGAACTGGGGTCTCGAGGCCGCCTACCCCGTCTACTACCTGCCCATCTCGCAGGCCTCTTCCGACCCCGCACTGGCCGGATGGCGGAGCATTCAGCGCTCGCTGATCGTCCGCACCGCCTCAAGCCCCGGGCGCGTCGAGCCGCCGGTGCTTGGAGCTTTGGCCGAGCTGTTCCCGGAACTGCCTGGTAGCCACGTCCAGGACCTCTCTTCGACCTTTGAGAGGCGAATCCGCACCTGGAGTGTCGGAACCCGGCTCTTCGGCGCCTCCGCCGTGCTGGCGGTCCTGCTCGCCGCCGTCGGGCTGTACTCGGTCATCGCGTTCGGCGTGCGCCAGCGCGAGCTCGAGTTCGGCATCCGGCGCGCTTTGGGGGCCAGGCCGTCGCGCCTCCTGCGCATGGTGCTGACACGCGGCGTCTCGCTCGCCACGGCCGGCGTCGTCGCCGGCGCACTCGCCGCGCTCTGGGCCAGCCGCTTCGTCGAGCCGCTGCTCTTCGATGGAAGGACTCCCCGCGACCCACTGGCGTTCGCCGTCGCGGCGCTGGTGCTCCTGGCCGTGGCCGTCAGCGCGTCACTCCTGCCGGCCCGCCGCGCCGCCCGTGCCGACCCCCGTCAGGCGCTGGAAGCTGAGTAGCCGCGTTGGATGCGGGGCCAGCCCGACTGGCACTAGCCGTCGCGGAGCTGCCGCGCCAGAGCCGCGGCTTCATCGAGCAGCATCTGCATGCCGGCGCCGTCCAGCCAGTCGACCCGGAACGATCGGTAGCTGGCGCGGGCGCGAGCCGCGTTGAGGCGGCATAGCGCCAGCACTCCGGCTTCTTCCTCGGACGGCTCGCCGACGATGCAGGACTTCAGCAGATCGTCGAGGACGTGCGCATCGTTCAGAGTGCCGAGCACATCCTGGAGCCGTTTGCAGCGCTCAACCAGGGAGGCCCCGACTTCGCCTTCCGTTCGTACCGGTTCGACCAGGTAGCGGAGGCGCTTGCCGGCGATGCGAACCTTGTGCGGCCCCCGCGTGCGGTCGTCGCCGATTCCGTTGACGCAAACCTCCAGCCTGTGGGCGGTCGACTCCAGGCGCTCGGCCAGCGCTTCGGCGTACGGCACGCCGGCGCCTTGCCTCGGCGCCGGATGGCCCAGACGCGACTCGAAGCCGTCCGCCCACTCGACGAACTCTGCGCAGACGTCCCGGTTCAAGTCGCCTGTCTGCGAGCGCGCCGCCGAACGAAGTCGCGCCTCGACCCGTTCGTAGCCGGGCCGGTGCTCGGGCTCCAACGCCTCGACCTGGCCTGCCAGCCACTCCAGCGCCACCTCGGCATCGCGGCTGGCGCCCGTCCGCTTCTGGAACCCGGCGAGCGTCTTCCGGTCACGTTTCTCTACCACGCCCCGGAGCAGCCCCTTCCAGGCGCTCAAGGTGCTCCGCAGCCGCCGGATCGAGACCCTGAAGTCGTGGAGGCCCTCGGAGTCCTCCGGATCGAGGCAACGGGGCGCGGCTTCGCGGGCCTGGGCCACGAAATCGAGTGCAATCAGGCGAACAGCTTCCTCCGCGTCCCGCTGCAGCAGATCCCCCGGAAGAGGCATTCCGTCAGTATAGGAAGGCGCCACTGGGTGCGCCGGCCTTCTGGCCGGCCTCCGGCGCGAGGCTACGCCTCACCGTTTCTCGCGAAGACCGGTGGGGACGCCGGCGCACCCAGTGAGCGGCTAGCCGGTCGTACGGGGCGCGAGGCGGAACACTCCGTACGCGGCAAGCAGGACCGCGACGCCGCATGCGAAGGCCTCCAGCCCGCGTCCGTAGAGCGCCATGCCGGTCCCGAACAACGCTGCGTAGACCGCGGCGCAGCCGAGGATCCAGGCGAGCAGCGCCGCCGTGGCGCTGCCGGGCTGGTCCGGCTGCGTCTCGACGGCCCTCCGCCAGCCTCGGGCGAACGGACGGACGCGGTCGTAGAACGACTGCAGAACCGCCGTCTCGGTCGGCCGGGTCGCCATCGTGACGCCGAACCAGACCGCAGTCGTGAGAGCGACGCCGAACAGGAGTTGCGCCGCGGCCGACGGCAGGGTCAGGCCGGCCGCCTCGTGGCCGAACTGGAACCACACAGCAACCGTGAACGAGATGACCATCGCCGAGATCTCCGACCAGGCGTTGATGCGCCACCAGAACCACCGCAGCAGGAAGATCAGCCCCGTGCCGGCGCCGATCTGCAGCAGGATCTGGAACGCCTGCATCGCGTTCTCCAGCCACAGCGCCACCACCGCCGCCAGCGCGACCAGCGCGATCGTCGACAGCCGGGCGACCAGGACGTAGTGCGACTCGCCGCGCCCAGGGCGAACGAAGCGCCGGTACACGTCGTCGACGATGTAGGAGGCCCCCCAGTTGAGGTGCGTCGAGATGGTCGACATCAGCGCCGCCGCCAGCGAGGCGACGACCAGGCCGAGCAGACCGTGCGGCAGGAAGACGAGCATCGCCGGGTAGGCGAGGTCGTGGCGGATGATCGACGGATCGAGGTGCGGGAAGGCTTCGGCGATCGACTCGAGGGTCGGATAGACGACGAGCGACGCCAGCGCGACCAGGATCCACGGCCACGGCCGCAGGGCGTAGTGGGCGATGTTGAACCACAGGGTGGCGCCCATGGAATCCCGCTCGCTCCTGGCGGCGAGCATGCGCTGGGCCGCGTAGCCGCCGCCGCCCGGTTCGGCACCGGGATACCAGGTCGACCACCACTGGACGGCGATCGGGATCAGGAAGACGGTGGCGGCCGTCTCCCAGTCGGCGAAGTCGGGCAACAGGGTGAGGCGCGAGGCGATGTCCGGGTTCGAGACGAGCCCCGAGAGCCCGCCGACGGCGGGATGCGCCAGCGCGTACCAGGCCGCGGCGACGGAGCCAACCATGGCGACCACGAACAACATGAGGTCCGTGACGACGACGCCCCAGAGCCCGGAGGTCGCCGAGTAGGCCGCCGTGACGGCGGCCGCCACGAGCACGGTCGTGTACTTGTCCGCGCCGAGCAGGACGCCGCCGATCTTGATGCCGGCGAGCAGGACCGCCGCCATGATCATCACGTTGAAGAAGACGCCCAGGTACACGGCGCGGAAGCCGCGCAGGAAGACCGCGGCCCGCCCCGAGTAACGAAGCTCGTAGAACCCGATGTCGGTGAACACGCCGGAGCGCCGCCAGAGCTTCGCGTAGAAGAACGTCGTGCACATGCCCGTGATCAGGAACGCCCACCACATCCAGTTGCCGGAAACGCCGCCGTTCCGCACCAGGTCCGTCACCAGGTTCGGCGTGTCGGTCGAGAAGGTCGTGGCGACCATCGACGTCCCGAGCAGCCACCAGGGCAGGTTCCGCCCGGCGAGGAAGAACTGCCCGGTGCCCCGGCCGGCCCGCCGGGCGAAGACGAGGCCGACGGCTAACGCGAGCGCACCGTAGGCGGCGAGAACGGTCCAGTCGAGGCCGTTCAGCCTCAAGCGGGTCTCCGGGATGCGCGGTCCGCAAACCAGTCGCCGAGGTTGGCGGGATAGTCGCCGGCTTCGACACACTCCTCCAGGGTCGAGGCGACGGGCGGCAGGTCGCCGGGGTAGGTCAGGCCGGCGGTGTGCTGTGTCATCGGAAGGAGTCGGACGGTTGCGGAACCTTGGCCGATCAGGTCGCCTACCACCTCGCTGAGCAGGAACTCGTTCGCGAGCGGATCGTCGAGGTTCGCGTGGAACTCCGTGAACGCGGCTTCGAGGAGCCCGAAGATGGACGGTTGGAAGGCCCAGAGGTTCATGGAGCAGGGGCAGTCCGGTGCCAGGGTTCGAGCTCTGCCCTCGCCGTCGTGACCGACCAGACCCGCATCCGTCTCCCGTACGTCGTACACCTCGTCGATTCCCTCGAGAGTCGAGTCCGGTCCGGCCGTGAGGATCCCCCGGTTGACGCCGCTGGTGCGGGAGACGCCGGTGCGGTGGAGTTGGTACGCCGCGAGGAAGTGCGACTCGTCACCGCGGACTAGTAACTCGCTCGCTCGCCGGCCGAACGACTCGATCGCTCTGGGGCCATAGAAGTCGTCCGCATTGACGACCAGGAACGGTTCGTCGATCTCGTTGCGCAGCGCCAACACGGCGTGGCCGGTGCCCCACGGTTTCGCTCTGCCGGCCGGCGGCGACGCTCCGCCCGGCAGGTCGTCGAGGCTCTGGATCACGGAGTCGACGGGAACCGCCCCGCCGGCCCGCTCGGCCGCCCGGCTCATGAGCTGGTCGTTCCAGTCCGCCGACGTCACGAAGACGACCTTCCCGCAGCCGGCGCGGACGGCATCGCAGATCGCGTACTCGAACAGCACTTCGCCGTTCGGGCCAACCGGTTCGAGCGTCTTCGGGCGGCCGAACCTCGCCGAGCGGCCGGCGGCGAGGACGGCCAGGGTCAGTCCGCGGCTCAAGCGGCCCGCTGCCTCTCGACGACCGCCATGTCGAGCTCGACCCCCAGCCCGGGGCCGGTCGGCGGTTCGATGAAGCCGTTCTCGAACTTGATCGGCTCGACGAAGATGTCGCTGTGCAGGTCGTTCGTGTTGAACTCCTGGATCAGGAAGTTCGGCGAGCAGGTGTCGAGCTGTATCGCCGCCGAGGCCGCGACCGGGCCGCAGTACATGTGCGGCGCGATCATCGCGTAGTGCGTCTCGGCCATGCCGGCGATCTTCTTCGCGACCAGGAGGCCGCCGCACTGGCCGACGTCGAGCTGGATGATCTGGGCCGCCTGTTTCTCCAGCACCTCCGCGAACTCGAACATGGTGACCAGCCGCTCGCCGGTGGCGATCGGGATGTTCGTGTGCGCCGCCACGCGCGCCAGTTCGTCGACGTTCTCGGGCGGCACCGGCTCCTCGAAGAAGAACGGGTCGAACTCCTCCAGGATGTCGGCGACGCGTAGCGCCACCGCGGTCGAGAACTGGCCGTGGGTGCCGATGCCGATCTCCAGTTCGTCGCCGACGGCGTCCCGCATGGCGCGGAAGATGGTCGCGACATGACGGATCGTCTTCAACGAGTAGTCCCGCGGCGGCCCGGTGATCGGCGAGAAGGGGTCGAGCTTGCAGCAGGTGATGCCGCGGTCGACCAGCTCCCGCGCCCGTTCGCCGGCGAGAGACGGGTTGTCCCAGATGCCGGAGCTGTTCAGGTAGGCGTAGGCGCGGAGCTTGTCGTGGTAACTGCCGCCGAGCAGGTTGTAGATCGGCTGGCCGGTCGCCTTGCCGATCAGGTCCCAGCAGGCCATCTCGATCGCGGAGAACGCCGGCACGCCGTACAGCCCGGGGTGGCTGTAGTCGTGCAGCGTCGTCTTCATCCGCTGCCAGATCTTCTCCACATCGAACGGGCTTTCGCCTTTCACGAAGCGATCGAACAGGTCGTTCAGCAGTTCGATCTGCGGCTTCAGGTTCGTGGCGCCACCGGAGACGCGCTCGCCCAGGCCGACCAGGCCCTCGTCCGTCCTGAGCTGGATGAACAGCCACTTGCGGTGTCCGATCGGCGGGTCGATGTTGTCGATCAGGATCGTCTCGAGCTCGGTGATCTTCATCTTCGACGCCTCGGAGTGTTGAGCCAGCGCGGCGGCCGCCTGCCGGGCCGCAGTCAGGCCGGCGCCCAAGCCGACCGCCGCGATCCCCGCGCTGGAGAGGAAGCCGCGTCTCGTGATCATTGCAGGTGGTCTGACTCTACGCGGCTTGCGACGCGCAGACAGCAGCGCGTGCTAGCGTTCGCTACCTCATTAGCGTGAAACGCAAGAACACGGAAGGGTGTCTCAAGCCTTCGGAGGCATTCAGGCGGCACTTCGGCCCCGAGCACGGGGTTGAGCTTCCGCCGCGCAGAGTACGCATCATGAGACGCCGGGACTTCCTTCTCGCATGGGCCGGAGGTGCGCTCCTCGAGCCTGCCGTGCGCGCTGCGCGGCAAGACCTGCCTGATGACATCACGGTTACTCGCGTCGTCGGTTTCGACATCGAGACGAGGCGTTCCAAGATCGCCGGCAAGAACTCCCGGCTCGACGTACACGGTGATCGGGCGACCGATCGGATGCTGCGCATCTACACCAACACCGGGCTCGAGGGCGTAGGGAACTGCCGGGTGGACCGTGAGGCGGGACAGAAGCTCCTGGGGACGAACCCGTTCGAGCTCTACGAGTCACAGCAGAACCGGATGAGGGGGCCCCTTGGATCCGGCACCATGCCTCTCTGGGATCTCCTCGGTCGAGCGCTCGGCAAGCCGGTCTTTGAGATTCTCGGCGGCCGCGGGCCGGATCGAGTGCCCGTCTACGATGGCTCGATCTACTTCGCCGACCTCCTGCCGCAGTACGCCGATCGCTGGCAACACCGCTTCCGGGAGGAGATCGACACGGGCCTGGCCATGGGCCACCGGGCGTTCAAGGTCAAGGTCGGCCGCGGTGCGAAGTGGATGCCGCGAGGCGAGGGTGACGACCGGGACGTCGAGGTACTACAAGTCATCCGAGAACACTCCGCCGACATCCTGATCGGCATCGATGCCAACAACGGCTACGACCTGGCCGGAACGAAACGCCTCTTCCAGCGAATCGGAGACCTCGACATCGCGTTCGCAGAGGAGATGTTCCCTGAGACCGTCGAGGAGGATCTCGAGTTCAAGGCGTTCCTGAAGGACAACGGCTGGAACACGCTCGTTGCCGACGGCGAGACCCAGCGCGAGATCGATGTGTTCAAACCCTTCATGCAGGCGAAAGCGATCGACGTCTACCAGGGAGACATGAACCGATTCGGGTTCGAGGGGATTCTCACCGAGGCCTCCTGGGCGGACGATCACGGCCTGCTGGTCGCACCGCACAACTGGGGCTCCCTGGTCGGCTTCTACATGCAGCTCCAGGTCGGTCGCGCGATCCCGAACTTCTACCGGGCAGAGCACGACCCGTTGGCGAGCGACGTCCTGGTGGCAGATGGCTACGCGATCGAAGGCGGCGTCGCCGACGTCCCCGACGCACCGGGCACCGGGATTACGATCGACGAAACCCGGTTCGCTTCCGAGGCGACGATTCGATTCGACATCAGCCTGTAGGCCAGGTACAGGTAATCGAGCAGCGGGCCAGTCGAGTCAGGTCTCCACCCTGCTCATCAGCCGCGCGTCGGTCACCGGGAAGTGGCAGAGCGTTTCGTCACATGCCTGGTAGTCGATCAGCAGCGCCGCCACATCGCCCACGCCCTCGAGGGGCACCTCGATCCGGAAGTCGCCGTGGATCCGGCCCTCCGGGTCCACCTTGGGCAGGACGGGGTCGCCCGCGACCTGCCAGGCGAAGCCGGATGGCGCGCGGACGCCGAACTCGAACTCGGCGTCCGAGTCGGGGGCGTAGATCCAGAACCCCGGTTCGAGCCGGAAGTCGAGGACGGCGCGCGCTCCGTCGCCGTCGGCCGTCGTCGACATCGTGACCTCGACCGCGGGACTCACGGTGATGGAGAGATTCTCCAGTTCGGATCCAGAGACCGCGAAGCGGGAGGAGCCCCGCACGTCCGGATCTCCGGGCCCACCGGCCGGCCGGAACCGGTAGCCGCCCCAGTCGGAGGCGAAGAGCGAGCCCTCGTTCTCGTCTATCCAGCCCTGCCAGTCGTCCGCGGAGTCATGGTCCGCCCCGCCGTAGCGGGCCAGCAACCGCTGCGCCCGCTCGGGTTCCACGCCTTCGCGCAGGTCCAGGGCGGCGCGCTCCAGCAGGGCCGGGTCGTTGTTCGCGATCCCCAGCGCCCTGGCGTCTTCGTCGATCCGGTACTTCCCCTCCAGCCGGAAGTAGGCCTTGCCGGCGTACTCGCTGCCGATCCGCCCGCCGTCCCAGTAGAGATACGGCTCGTTCTCCTCGTACCAGGCCCGGCGCTCTTCCCTGGTGCCGCGCGCTTCCGCCGGGACCGTCTCGCCGAAGGTGCGCTCGAGGACCCGCTCCTGGGCTTCCTTCACCTTCTCCGGCGTGTCGTAGTACTCCTTCATGTCCTCGGTCGCGTAGTTGTCGAGGAGAGAAAGGGAAGTAGCCAACCCCTCGCGGGGCCGTGCCTCACGAGTCGTCAGGATCGGATGATCCCTGAAGCCGTGGATGTAGTGGACGGCGTTGACCAGCAGCCGCTGGCCGGTCTCGGTCATCTCGTCCACGGTGCCGTAGAAGCCCCACTGCAGCAGCCGTCCCTGGCGGCCGATGGCGAAATAGTCCGGACCCTTCAGGTGCATACCGCCGGCGATCCACTCCGTGTCCGGTGAATCGAGGAAGCCGTCGCCGGTCGTCACCACGCCCGCTTCGCTCTTGTCCGGCCGTTCGCCGACCGGCAGGTTCAGGGTGTCCCATTCCTTCTTGAGGACCTTGACCGTGGTCATCGTCTCCGGAACGTCGTCAACCAGTTCGTAGTACTTGTACTTGGGCGGGGTCGGCACCTCCTCGAGCTCCAGCTCGATCGGCAGAGGTCCGTGGAAGATGGGATGACCAAGGTTCGGATCGGACGTGGACTGTGGCACGACAGCCCTGGAGAACAGACACAGTCACCCGTATCGCCAGCCCAGCAGCAGGTTCAAGTCGTCCGAGATGCGCGCGCCCTGGCCGCCGATCAGGACCGTGGGCATCGACAGGGTCTCCAGATCGACTCCCTCGACTCCCGGGATCGTCTTGATCCGCTCCTCCGACCGGTCGATCGTCTGGCCATCGACGATCAGGACGTCGGCGTCGCTGAGGTCGGCGGTCGCCAGGCCGTTGCGCGGGATGCTCCGCACGTCGAAGTGCGCGGCGAGCAGTGCGTGGTAGCCCTCGGCGTGGGGGGTGCCGGCGTCGCCGGCGTAGACGACGCGGAGTTGCGGCGCCGGTTCGGCGCAGCCGAGCGCAAGCGCGCCCGCCGCTATCGCCGCCAGTCCGAACCACTGTCTGAATCGCATGTCGATGGGTCCCTTTCAGGTTTGCGACGGCAGGGTGGAGCCTCCAACCTTACTGGCAACAGCCCGGCCGTCGCTGATCCGAAGCTGTCGGCGTGTCCAGCGAGTAGACGTTGAACTGCCTGAGCGGTGGTGAGTAGATATGGAGCGTGATCAGGTCCTCGCCCGACGGCTGGGTGTTCGCAACCTGATGACAGTCGTCCTCCTCCGAGGCGCAGACGCGGCCGGCACGGTGGACCCGAGTGCCGCAGGGGCAGATGAGGCCGGACGCCGTCGGCTCGAACTCGGTCTCGGTCGCCACGCCCTCGACGACGCGGAACGCGCAACTCGAGCCCCGGTGGTCGTGGATCGGGGTCCGCTGCCCGCTGGACCAGCACAGGCAGACGAGTTCGTACCAGTCCGACTCGGCGATCGGGTTCCGCTGGTAGCTCTCCACACCGAAGCGGCAGACGGCGCCGAGGTCGGCCCGGGTCACCTCGATGTCCCCCAACAGACCGCTCAGCACCGCCAGATCGGCGGGGCCGTCGAGCGACCCCAGGTAATCCAGCAGCGGACCAAGCCGGACCGCGGACCACCCCGCGTTCACGTCACTGTCCCCTACATCGACCACCGGATCCCGAACTGAGCCGAGCGCTGCGGTCCGCGCCTCCGGATCCGAGGAAAGTCCTCGCGAGTTATGGTGCCGGGCTCACCGAGACGGCCGCTGTTGTTGTAGCTGCGCAGACCGTCCATCTCGATCACGTTCGTCCGGTCGGTGGCGTTGAAGACGTCGAAGAAGACGAGAAGGCCGTGCCGCTCCCTGATGGTGAACGACTTGGCCAAACGCACGTCGGCCGAGAAGTAGTCCGGCGCGTTCCTGCTGTTGAAGCCATCGAAGAGAATCGAGGGATAGGCGGCGAAGCCCCCGGGCGAACGGATGAACTCTCCGTCCCGGACGGTGTAGGGAGTGCCGGACCGGTAGTCCAGGAATCCCGACAGTTGGAAGCCCCAGGGCAGGTTCCCCACCGCCGAGAGCTTGTAGCTGTGCTCCACCTCGGTGTTGAGCGGCCCATTGAAGAGCGCGGGCGGGTTGTCCAGGTCGTCATAGCGCGCCGCCCGATTGAGCGTGGAGTTGCCCGAGATCAGGTCGAAGAACGAGCTGCCGACGGCGTCCTGGTTCGTGTAGCTCACATGCACGAGGGAGCCGTTGGCGAAGCGGCGCTTGAATTCGACCTCGACATCGAGGACCTCGCTGTAGCCCGTGTTGGTGTAGAGGTAGATGGGTCCCCTGGTGGGATCGGGCCGCGCTCCGTCGAGCTCGAACGACTGCCTGTTCAGGAAGTCCGTAAAGAAGAGGCCATCGCTGTCGGAGCCGATGACGTGGATGCTCAACGTATTGCGCTCACCGAGCTGGCGCTCGTAGCCCACCGTCCACTTGACGATCTCGGGCAGGTGGAGGTTCGGGTCGACGAGTCTCTCGGAACGTGCGGTCACGCCTGTCGGGTCCATCTGGAGTGTCACGGGATCGACCGGCACGCCAAAGAGGAGCGGAGGCCGCAGCGCCCCCGTATGGCCGATCAGGTTCGTCCGATCGTGGTACAGCCCGGCGCCGAAGCGGAAAACGGAACGGCCGTTCCCCCCGACATCGACGGCGGCGCCCAGCCGCGCCTCAAGCGTCTGATCGTCGACCAGGTTGTTCCGGTCATAGCGCCCGCCCAGATTGAACGTCCAGCGGTCGTTCACGAACCAGTCGTCCTGGATGAAGAGATGGCTATTCGTGACCGAGGCGTCGATGTCGGTCGCCAACTGGTAGACGCCCGAGGCCGGAGGAGTGGAGAAGTCGTCAACGAACCCGTAGCTGATGTTGCGCCACGATGGCTGCTCGGTGCGCTGACCGAAGCGTTCCACGCCAACACCGGCACGCAGGGAGTGATCGCCCCGGAGCCAGGACAGGCGCTCCTTCCACTGGAAGCTCTCCAACGTGTTGTCGACTTCGGGGCCGATGGCGCCCTCGAGGTGAAAGATGAGGTCGCCATCGAGCCGGTAGAGACGCAATCGCCGCAGTGGATCCGAAGAGGTTTCCATGCTCCGGTCGGCCCCGATCCGCCCCAGCGTCGATTCGAGCGTCATGTCCGACCCCACTGCGACAACATGGCGCACGGACAGGCCCAGCGAGTCGTTGGCGTGATCCTGGTGCTCCACGTCTTCCAGGCGGGCGCGAAAGAGCGAGTGCGAGACGGCGGCCTGCTCGCTGACCCAGTTCGCCGAGACCGTCAGGTCGTTCGAGTCCGAGAACTGGTGGGTCAGCTTCCCGGTCAGGCGGTCGCGGTTGGTGGCGTTGGCGGTCAGCCCCAAGTCGGGCGGGACGGCCCGCGTGTAGATAGCGCTCTGGTTGTAGTCGTAACCCATCTCATGGTCGTCGTACTCGTAACTGGTGAAGAAGTGCGTCGTGCCGCGATTGACGGGGCCGCCCAGGGTCAGGGAGGCCTGCCTCAGCGTGAAGTCCTGGCCTTCCAACTGTTCGGCGTCGTCCGCCGTCGACCCCACGAACCCCGGTTCCACCAACCCGTCGTGCCGTTGCTGAACCGTCGCCGAAGCGTTGTACTGATCTGCGCCGGAGCGGGTGATGATGTTGATCACGCCTCCGGACGCGTTGCCGTACTCGGCCGAGAACATCGACGTCGACACCTGGACCTCCTGGATGGCGTCCAGGTTGTAGGTCTGCAGCGCGGTTCCCGTCGAGAAGGTCGATCCCATCTGGCCGGCGCCGGCGGAACCCCGGGGGCCGGCCCGGGTTTCGGACGTGGCCAGGTCGTCATAGTTCAGGTCGCTCAGGTCGTTGTTGGCCACACCGTCGATCAGGAACTGGTTCTGGTTCATTCGCGCGCCATGAACGCTGAAGCTGTTGTTAGGGGCACTGTTCTCGAGGGCGCCGACAGCCAGCCCCCCGTGAACCCCTGGGAGGATCTTCAGCACGTCCAGGAAACTCCGATTCGGGAGCGGCAGGCTCTGGATCTCGTCTAAGGTGATGTACTTGTTCACCCGCGAATCGACCGACTCGATCGGCGGCCGCTCGGAGACGACGGTGATCTCCTCGCTCACCTCTTCGGTAGCCGCGAGTTCGAAGTTGACCCGCTGAATGCTGCCGACCCGCACCGCCAGCAAGGCGGGAGCGCCTGCATAGCCGGTGGCCTCCACGGAGATCCGGTAGGTCGCGGGGCGCACGTTCGTCGCGTTGTAGAACCCGTCGGCGTCGGTGGTGACGACGAGCGGATCCTCGATCTCCTGCGACTGCAGGATGACCGTCGCTCCGGAGACGCCAGCCCCCTCGCTGTCCGTCACGTGGCCAAGCACCTGGGCGGTGGGACCCTGACCCATGGCTGACGCCGCGGCCAGCAGTACAGAAAGCGCCAGAGCCCATCCAGGAAGGTGCGAATTCCGCGTTCTCGTTTCGTTCAACATGTCCGATCCCCCTTCATCCAACCCGTCGTTCCTCCGCTACCGTTCAAACCGGCCAATCCACTGGCGTGTCCCGGCCAACCAGGTCGTGCCTCACCCTCGGGGTCGCCCGACCCACGGATCACTTGCACGAAACTCCTAACGTCACTAGACAGACTATTGGCGGGACACCCCCCATAGCTTGATCCAATCCCGAGCCGAACTTGAGCGGACTTGAAGCGTCAAGCAACCGGAGCGTGAGCCCGTCCGCTAGGATCCGTCGGTGATCTACTACTTCGGTCCGTTCGTGCTGAAGCCCGAGCAGTACGGCCTCGAGGTGGCGGGACAGCCCCGGCAGCTTCAACCCAAGGTGTTCGAAACGCTGGCTTTCCTGGTCGCCAACCGGGACCGCGTGGTGTCCAAACAGGAGCTGCTCGAGAGCATCTGGCTCGGCGCGTACGTATCGGAGGCTGCGATCAGCCGGGCGATCAGCGAGGCGCGCAAGGTGCTTGCAGCCGGCGGCGGCAGCAGCGAGTGGATCACGACGGTGTACGGGCGCGGATTCCGCTTCACCGGACCGGTGATCGAGGACCTGGCCGCGCCGGAAGGCGACCCCTCGATCGCCGTGCCACGGCCGCCGGAGGAAGAACGGGGGCGCTCGATCGCCGTCCTGCCGTTCGCCGACCGCAGCGCGCAGGGCGATCAGGACCACCTGTGTGAGGGAATGGCGGAGGAGATCCTTCTCCGTCTCGCCCACGTCGAGGGGCTCCGGGTCACGGCTCGCGGCGTTTCCTTCCAGTACGACGCGCTGGCGGATCCGCGCGACGTGGGACGGCGGATCGGCGCCGATCTGGTGCTTGCGGGAACCGTGCGCAAGGAAGGCGACGAACTCCGCATCGGCGTCGAGGTCACCGACGCCCGCACCGGAATCCAGGTCTGGTCCGAGCAGTGGCAACGCCACTCCCAGCAGATCTTCGCGCTGCAGGACCAGACCGCCACCCTGATCGCCGACACTTTGGAACTGCGTCTCGCCCCGGACGCGCCTCGGCACGAAGCGCGCCGCACGGCCTCCGGACAGGCCTACGACCTCTACCTGCGAGGCCGCAGCCTCTACCACCAGGCGCGCAAGAAGACCTACCACGAGGCACAGCGTCTCTTCGCGGAAGCGATCGAACTGGATCCGGACTACGCCCTCGCCCACGCGGCCTCGGCACACTGCTCTGCATGCCTCTACCTGTTCCACGAGCCGAGCGAGGAGAACCTCAGACGAGCGGATGAATCCAGCTCGCGCGCCCTGGAACTCGCGCCCGAAGTCGCGGAGGCGCATTCGGCGCGCGCGATGACGCTCAGCACCAACGGCCGTCTCGAGGACGCCGAAGTCCACTTCCGGCGCGCGCTGGAACTCGATCCGTCGAGCTTCGAAGCGAACCACAACTTCGCCCGCCACCGTTTCGCCCAGGGACAGATGGAGGAAGCGGTGACGTTCTTCTTCCGGGCCATCGAGGCGGATCCGGCGGCGTTCGCGCCGTGCTCGATCGGCGCCTCCGCCCTGCGTGCCCTCGGCAGGGAGACCGAAGCGGCTCGCTTGACCCAGCTTGCCCTGGCCCGGATACGAAGGCGGCTGCTGCGCTACCCCGACGACCAGCGCGCGATCTATCTCGGCGCGGTCGCCCTGGCGCGGGAAGGCAACACGGACAAGGCGCTCGAGTGGGCCCGGCGTGCGGAAGTTCTGGATCCCGAGGATCCGGTCGCCCTGTACAACCTGGCCTGTGTGGCGTGTTCGTGCGGCGACGTGGAGAACGGGCTCCGGTACCTGGAATCGGCGATCACGCACGGCTATCCGCACCTGAGCTGGATCGAGAACGATGCCGACCTGGCGGGCGCTGCGGGCGGATCCGCGGTTCGAGGAGGTTGTGGCGCCGTTGAAGGAGGGAACGCATGCTGGAACTCGGCCTTGAAGGCAAGGTGGCGATCGTCACCGGCGGCAGCGAGGGAATGGGGCTGGCGACGGCCCGTCGACTGGCCGGCGAGGGCGCCCGGGTCGCGATCTGCGCGCGGCGGGCGGAGCCACTGGAGCAGGCCGCCGCCGAACTGCGCGCGGTCGGCGCCGGCGACGTCTTCGCGCAGGCCGCGGACGTGACGTCGAGCAGCGACATCGACCGGTTCATCGACGCGGTGACGGCCGAGTTCGGCGGAGTCGACATTCTCGTCAACAACGCCGGCGCCTCGGCGGCCCAGGGCCTCGAGGCGCTCGACGACGACGCCTGGCTCGCGGACATCCAGCTCAAGGTGATGGGCGCGGTGCGCTTCTGCCGGGGCGTCGTGCCGTCGATGCGGGAGCGCGGCGGCGGCGCGATCGTCAACGCGACGATCGGCGGCGGCAAGGCGGCGCCGGCGCGGGCGCTGCCGACCAGCGTCACCCGGGCCGCGGGAATCAACCTGACCAAGTCGCTCGCCAACGAGCTGGCCGCGGACAGCATTCGCGTCAACACGATCTGCATCGGCCTGATCAAGAGCGAGCAGTGGGTGCGCCGCGCCGCGAACCAGGGCGTCGACGTCGAGTCGGTCTACGAGGCGATGGGCAAGCGGGTCCCGCTCGGCCGCGTCGGCGAGGCCGAGGAGTACGCGGACCTGATCGCGTTCCTGGTCTCCGAACGCGGCGCCTACATCACAGGCACCGCAATCAACCTGGATGGCGGGCTCTGTCCCGTCGTCTGACTTCCAGCAGTCCCCGGACAAGGAGCGCAACGTGAAAGTAGCGATGCAGAAGAGCCCCTTCAACCGCGGGGATCTGTTCGAGGAGCAAGGCTTCGATGTCGTGGAGGGCGTCTGCCGCACGGAGGACGACCTCGTCGACCTGCTGTCCGACGCCGACGGCGCCCTGATCGGCGTCATGCCGCTGACCACGCGCTCGGTGATGGAGCGCTGCCCGAGGCTCAAGGTGGTCAGCCGGCTGGGAGTCGGCGTCGACTCGATCGATCTCGACGCCGCGACCGAGCTCGGCATCCTCGCAACCAACGTGCCCGGGTCGAACACGACCGAGGTGGCCGACCACGCGATGGCGTTGATGCTCGCCCTCACCCGGCGCGTGGTCGACGCCGCCGCCACGACCCGCGAGGGCCGCTGGGACCATCGGGAATCGATGCTCGGCCTCCTCACCGGCGCCCGGCGGATCGCCGGCCACACGGTCGGCATCATCGGCTTCGGCAACATCGGCCGCGCCTTCGCCACCCGTGCCCGCGGCTTCGGCCCTGCCCGGATCATCGCCGCCGACCCGTACGTCGACCAGGTCGCGGCCGACCTCTACGGCGTCCGGATCGTGCCGCTCGAGGAGCTGCTGGCCGAAGCCGACTACGTGACGATCCACTGCTCGATGACGGACGAGACGCACCACCTGATCAACCGGGACACGCTGGCGCTGATGAAGCCGACGGCGCTCCTGGTCAACGCGGCGCGCGGGAAGATCGTCGACGGCGAGGCCCTGGCCGAAGCGCTCGCCGAAGGCCGGATCGAAGCCGCCGCGCTCGACGTCACCGAGAAGGAACCGATCGACCGAGACGATCCGTTGCTGAAGCTGCCCAACTGCATCGTGACCCCGCACATCGCCGGGTTCTCGCCGGTGTTCCTCGGCGAGTGCCCGATCCGCCAGGCCGAGAACGTGATCCGCGTGCTCACCGGTCAGATGCCCCACGGCATCGCGAATCCGGAGGCGATCAAGACGATCGCCGTGATGCGGGCCAGCGATCCGGGGCGCTGGGAGGGAGTGCCCGACTTCTCAACCGCGCTAGCCTTGTAGCCAGGAGGTGCCCCAATGAAGGCTCGCTTTCTCCTCGGCGTCCTGCTTGCGGGCGTCCTGGCGGGTTGCGCCGCCGGCGGCGACGCGCCCGGCGCTCGGGTGACCAGCGCTCAGGTCGTCATCCTGAACAGCAACAACTTCGAGCAGGAGGTCTACCAAGCGGACGTGCCCGTTCTGGTGGACTTCACCGCCACCTGGTGCGTGCCCTGCAAGGTGGTCGACCCGATCGTCGAGGGTCTGGCGCCGGAGATGGCGGGACGGGCGAAGATCGGCAAACTGGACATCGACGAGTCGCTCGACATCTACCGCGGGCTGGGGGTCAACGGCGTGCCGCACGTCCTCTTCTTCCGGGACGGCGAAGAGCAGGATCGGATCGCGGGCGTCCAGAGCCGGGAGACCTACGTCGACTACCTCGAAGCGATGATCGCGGGGAAGTCGGCCTTCGACGCTTCGCTCTCGTTCCTCGACGACGATGCGTTCCGTCGCCATTTCGTCGTCTCGCGGCCGGTGGAGGACCTGGAGAGGGCACTCCCAGAGCGGCCGAACCTGCTTGTCGAACCGTTCGAGAACGGCCAGACACCCCTGTCGCTGATCCTGATCTCGCCCAGCATCCGGCAAAACGCCCAGATCGACCTCGCGCTGGCGCACGACCCGACCATCTCCACGGCCGACCTTGCCGGCCTCGGCCGCTGCAAGGACTTGCGGGCCGCATTTGCCGGAGATCCCGAAGCTGCCAGCCGGCCGGACCCGGACGGCGCGTCGCCCCTCTGGGTCTCGCTGATGCGCTCACACCGGCTCGAAGACAGAAGCTGCCTGCGGACCCTGCTGGATGCCGGCGCCGACCCGTCGAGAGAGCAGGCGGACCGGTTCCACCTCGCCCGCCCACTGGTCCTCCAGGAGGACGTCGACCTGCTGCGCGAGTTCCTTGACCGCGGCATGGACCCCGAGTCCACCGACGAGGAGGGGTACAACGTGCTCCACTGGGCCAGCGTCTACGGCATGGTCGACGGCGCGCGCCTGCTCCTGGAGCGCGGCGTCGACGACGGCGCGGAGACACGGCAGGGACAGACCGCGCTCGACATCCTCCACGACCGGCGTCAGCGACGGATGGAGTCCCTCGAGGAAGTCGAGTCCGAGGAGCACCGAACCGTACTCGCCGAGGCGCTCCGGGAGATCGACGAGATGATCGAACTGCTCGAGGGCTAGCAAGCTAGCCGTTAGGAGAACGCCATGACTCGAAGAGGAACTCCGATCGCTTCGCTGCTCTCCATTCTCGCCGGCGCAGTGCTTGTCGCCGCCTGCGCCGCGCCACCGGCCGAAGAAGCCGCCGCGCCGGCCGTCCCGGACGCAGCGTCCGTCGCCGGCTGGCGGATGATCGACCTCAGCCACGCCTACGGTGGCGACACGCTCTACTGGCCCACGGACACGAAGGGCTTCGCGCTCGACACCCTCGCCGAGGGCATGACCGACGCCGGTTACTTCTACGCCGCCAAGGAGTTCGCGACGGCCGAGCACGGCGGCACGCATCTCGACGCGCCCGTCCACTTCGCCGAGGGCGGCGATGACGTCGCCTCGATCCCGCTGGACCGGCTGATCCTGCCGGGCATCGTCGTTGACGTCAGCGAATCGGCCGCGGCCGACTCGGACTATCTCGTGACCGCCGGGGACGTCCTCGCTTGGGAGGAAGAGCACGGCCAGGTGCCGGCCGGATCGGCGGTGCTGATCCGCACCGGCTGGGCGTCCCGCTGGCCCGACGCCCTCGCCTACCTCGGTGACGACACTCCCGGCGACGCGAGCAACCTCCACTTCCCGGGCGTCGGCGAGGACGCGGCGCGCCTGCTGCTGGAGGAACGCGGCATCGGCCTGCTCGGCATCGACACCGCCAGCGTCGACTACGGCCAGTCAACCGACTTCATCGTCCACCAGATCGGCGGCGCCGCGGGCGTCCCGAACCTGGAGAACGTCGGCGACCTGACGGAGGTGCCGGAGGCGGGCTTCCTGCTCGCGGCACTGCCGATGAAGATCGAGGGCGGCACCGGAGCGCCGGTGCGGATCGTCGCGTTGGTTCCCCGGTAGTAGAGTCCGCTCTCGCACAACTCACACAACCCCAGGGAACCGGCACGCCGGGGCCTGCGATGCGCACGGCCGCATCCGACCGAGAGGAGACACTCATGCGGTACACCACTTCAGTTCTTGCGGCGGCAGCGTTCCTGGCGCTAGCTGCGCTTCCGGCGGCGGCCGGCTCGATGGATGTCGACCTCAAGGCGGCCGACGGCACGATGCTCAAGGCGACCTACATGTCGCCCGGCAAGCCGGGACCGGCGATGCTGCTGATCCACCAGTGCAACATGGACCGGACGTCCTGGTCCGGCATCGCGTCGCAGCTCGTCGACGCGGGCGTGCACGTGCTGACGATGGACCTGCGCGGCTTCGGCGAGAGCGGCGGCGCCGGCATTCGCGAGGCCGGCGGCTTCCCGCCGTTCCTGCAGACGGCGTCCGGCGACGTCGACATGGCGTTCGACTACCTCGTCAAGCAGGATGGCGTCGACGCCTCCCGCGTGGCGGCCGGGGGCGCCAGTTGCGGCGCGATGCTGACGGCGGATCTCGCCGCGCGCCGGGACGTGAAGGCGCTGATGCTGCTGTCGGGCCCTCCGAGTGAAGCGGCCGTGGCGAACATGGCGGCCAAGCCCGACCTGGCGGTCTTCGCCGCCGCGGCGACCGGCGACACGATCACGGCCGGCGTCGACAAGCAGCTCAAGGGCGCCGTCGACGGGTCGAAGCACCCGAACTCGACCGCGAAGATCTACGACGGCCCCGAGCACGGCCTGCCGATGTTCGCGAAGAACGCGGACCTCGAGCCGGCTTTGATGAAGTGGCTGAAGATGGAGTTGACGGGGAAGTAGAGAGCTACCGCAGTTCGGCGATCTTGTTCCGCTCGATCAGGTCGAAGTCGATCTCGACGCCGAGGCCCGGCCCCATCGGGGCGTGGACGTAGCCCTCGGCGTCGACCTCGATGTCCTCGACCAGTCCGTACTTCTGCGCGCCGGCCGGAAGCAGGACCTCGAACCACTCGCAGTTGCGGATCGCGGCGCTCAGGTGGAGGTGGGCCACGTTGTTCAGCGAGTTGCCGCCGTGGTGGATCTCGAAGTTCATCCCGAAGCCCTCGGCCAGGTGCGCGGCCTTCAGGCAGCCGGTGATGCCGCCCTTGAGCGCGACGTCGCCGCGCAGGTAGTCGGTGGCCTGGTTGTAGATCCAGGGCGCGAACGAGTCGTACCAGGCGCCGGGGAACTCGGTCGCCAGGATCGGAATCCGTAGCTGCTGGCGGAGCTTCGTGTAGTTGTAGATGTCCTGGTCGCCGAGCGGGTCCTCGTACCACTCGAAGTCGAGTTCCTCGATCAGCTTGCCGACCCTCAGCGCCTGCGGGTAGTCGTAGCCCCAGGTCGAGTCGAGCATCAGCGGGAAGCCGTCGCCGACCGCCTCGCGCACGGCCCGGCAGATCTCCATGTCGTCCCGCCAGACGCGGAACGGGTGGATCTTGTAGCCCTGCCAGCCGTCACCCTGGTACGACAGCGCCTGCTCGACATAGGCCTCGACGCTGGGCTGCTGCTCGGAGCTCGCATAGGCGGGCAGCTTGTCCCGGTACGTGCCGAGCAACCGGTGGATCGGTTCCCCCGCCGCCTTCCCGCCGATGTCCCAGAGCGCCACGTCCACGGCGCCGACCACCCAGGGCTGCACCACGAGCCGGCGCTCCAGCATCTCCTGGTAGAGCTGCTCCCTGGCCAGCGGATCACGCCCCATGACGACCGGCTTCAGCATCCGCAGCAGCGGCCGCGCCGCGATGCTCGCCCCCATGCCGAGGAAGGAATGGCCTTCGATTCCCTCGTCGGTACGGATCGTCACCAAGGCGAGCTCGCCGACCTGGTTCGGCTTGCCGGTCGGGTCGAACGGACCTCGCCCCAGATAGGAGTGGGGCGGAATGTCGTTCCAGGCGAAGAGGGTGATGCTGAGGTCGTCGATCTTCATGGGCGTCTCCAAACACGGAATGTCAGTAGTGGTGACGAGCGGCCAGAAAGAAGACTCGTTTGCCTTCGACCGCGTAGACCAGGCGATGCTCCTGGTCGATCCTCCGGGACCACTTGCCGGTGAGCTGGCCGCGAAGGGGCTCCGGCTTCCCCGGGCCTTCAAATGGGTCGCGAATCGTGGCCTCAACGAGCTTCAGCGCCCGCAGGGCTCGCCGGCGATCCGTGCGGGTCCAGTACTCGAGATCCTCGAGGAAGTGAGGGTCCATGACGGCTTCTCGCCGTCCGGCTGCGGTCACTCCGCTTCGAGACCGAGCCGCTCGCGGAGCTCGTCGACGGCGAAGACCTCGCCCTGGCCGCCCTCGGCGCGCTCACTCGCTGCCAGGAGGCGCCGGGCGTTCCTGGGCGAGCGCAGGAGGTATGCGGTTTCGAGCCAGCCTGCGAGTTCATGGGCGGGGACGAGCGCCACCGGCTCGTGGCCGCGCCGCCGAATCAGGACCGGCTCGCGGGTGTCCGTCACCTGGTCCATCAGAGCAGCCAGACGCTCCCGGGCCTTGGTATAGGTCGTCTCGTGAATCATCTGCGCACTCCCCTGTATCCGTACAGGATGACTGTACGTGTTGTCCCGGAACCGGTCAAGGCATCACGGCTCCGAAGCGAGGCCCGGGGCTGGCATACTTCCGCCGTGAGACGTTTCGGAATGGCCCTGCTCGCCGTGCTGATCGGCATCCTCGCCGGCGCCGGCTTCAACGCCACGCTCGGTGAGAGAGGCGCGGACACGCCGGCGCTTGCCCTGCTCGGCGGCGCACTGGCGCTCGTCGTTTTTCTCGTGCAGGCCCGCCGACGGACACGGAAGGCGCAACCCTAGGGCGTATACCAGATCGGCGACGACCAGGCGCGTTCCTGGATCGTCGCCGGGAAGTCCTGCCGCGGAGCGGTGCCGGCCCGCAGCGCGTCCCAGGACGACCAGCGGCAGGTGGGGTTCTCGAGGACCCGGGCGTAGTAGAAGGCGCGCTGGTTCGAATCGAAGTCCGGGTCGGTCCAAACGGTCTTCAGTTCGGCGGCGCCGACGCCGGTGCTGGCCGAACAGTCGCTGAGGTCGACCGTGGCGCCGTTGTCGGGGCAGCGATTCGTGGCCGGGTCGACCTCGAGACCGTCGGAGCAGGCGACGTCGTAGACCATCTCCGCGGTCTCGCCGCCTGATTCCCAGCCCTTGACGATCTGCACGCGCTGAAGCGGCGCTGCCATCGTGTCCCGCATGGCCCAGACGAGGAAGCTCGGCGCTTCGTCGCCGTCGTCGCCTGTGAGGTCGCCGCCCATCGGCACGCCGCTCTCGTAGGCGGAGGCGACCAGCTCCGGGTCGTCGAGGTCGAGGCCGGCAAGGCCGGCGCCACCGAAGAAGCGCACCCTCATCCTCGTCCCGCTGGTGCCGAAGGTCTCCTTGCGGCGCATCGCGTCGAAGATCGCCTCGCGGCTGTTCTCGTCGGCCCAGACGCCGGCGAGGCCGGAGGCGCCGCTCGTGATCGCCGTGGTGAAGGGGTAGATGCGGCCGCTGCCGTCGTCGACCGCTTCCGCGGCGGCGGTGGGATTCTGCAGGTCGGCGCCAGCCCCGGGCTCGCTCGGCACTGAGGCGCGTTGCTCGGGCGTCACCTGCATGAACCCCGAAGCGGCCCAGTAGTTCTCCTCGTCGAAGGAACCGGCGGCGACGTGGGTGTCGGACGAGCCGATGATGCCGAGCTTGTACGGATTCGACACGCCGCTCGCCTCGATCGTCAGGCCCCGGCGGAAGGCATCACGGACGTAGCTGCCCGGCGGCTCGCTCAGGACGCTGGTCGAGACGCGGTACGGCATGATCTCGAATCCCGCCCACTCGTCGTTCGGCGACAGCGCCGGATGAGTCTCCGAAGTCCCCTTGGTCTGGGTGATCTCGACGAGCGGCTCGTTGCGCCTGCGGAGATCCGAGTACGCCTGGTCGATCGCGCCGCCCTCGAAGTACTCGTACTCGAACATCCGTCCGCCGGAGCCGTTCGAGTTGTGCGGGATCGCGATCGCCTCGTAGCCCTGGTCGCGCCACGCGTCCATGCGGGCCCAGAGGTCCTCCGGGTTGTAGGAGTCGAGCCGCGAGAACGGGATGTCCGGCGCCTCGTCGCCGCGGAAAACGACGTTGCGGTGCAGGTTCTCGTAGAGGCCGCCGGCGCCCGCCGAGGTGTACTCGTAGGCGATGAACGTCGTGAAGACGCCGGGCTCGTAGTGGCGGTTCGCGGACCCGACGATCTCGCTCCAGGCGGAACGGACGACGTTCTTGTCGAGTTGCTCGCGGCTGCTCGGGTCGGCGTCCTTCATGAACCGCACGTAGGGTTGCAGGGCGGCGAAGATGCCGCGCCGCTCCTGGATGGTCTCGGCGCTGCGGACAGTCTCGGCGGCCGGGTGGTTGTATGCGGCCTGGTCCGGGTCCTGCATCGCCGGCAGCATGCCGAGGTAGTTCGCGTGGTCCGAGACGCCCTGGAAGTCGAGCGGCCGGTCGAGCTTCAGTTCGAACCCGGCCGGATGCTCGATCGGGTTCCCCTTGGCGAACTCGTAGGCCTCGTCCGGGCCGGCGCGGGTGCCGAACACGAAGGCGTCGTAGGAGTACGTCGTGTGGACGTGCAGGTCGCCGAAGAAGGCCTGGCGGTCCGCGGGGTCGCCGGTGGCCTCGCCGGAGGTCCCGGCGACGGCGACGGACGGGTCGGATGAGTCGTCGGCAGCGCAGCCGAAGGCCAGGAGTACGGTCAGGAACAAGACGGCGAATCGCTGCACGGCGGACCTCCCTTCGGACGGTGAGTCGAAGTCAGTCTAGCGGCGGCGACCGCGCGGCGACGCTAGGATGAACCGCCAACCACCTTTCTGTTCGCCTCGCCTGGAGGAGCCATGGCTCGACGATTTGTCCAGCGCGCCCCCGCTCTCGGCTGTCTCGCCGCCTTCCTCCTGACCGGCTCGCTCGGCGCACAGATCATCCCGCCGCTGACCGGCGACGAGGTCGTCTCCGTCCGGGTGCGGTTCGGGATCACGGACACGGAGGCACAGTCCTGGGACGGCTCGGTCGAAGTGACCGGCGGCGACCTGCTGGCGTTGCGGAACTGGAGCGTGCATCCGTCGGAGTCGGTCGAAGGCACGAGCTGGACGATGGCGACCAGGCCCGGGATGAACTACCCGCGCCGGGTCTACCAGTGGGAGGACCCGAAGGGCACGGTGACCTACCTCCACCACCCGGGCGTCGTCGTCGACGTGGCGGCCGGGTCGGGGACGCGGCTCGCCTTCTCGACTCCCCACGGCGAGTTCGACCTGCGGCCGTCCGAGCTCCGGATCGGCGAGGAACTCTCCTTCCTCGACGGCGCAGTGCTGGCCGACCGGGTGGCGCCGGCGGAGCCGTTGTCCTCGCCCGAGGTCGAGAACGACTTCGCGACGATGACGAGCGGCGAGGACGGTGAGGTCTGGGCCGCCTGGACCGCTTACCGCGACGGCGGCGTCTCGATCGTGGCAAGGCGCTTCGACGGCTCGGTCTGGCAGCCCGCCATCCAGGTCACAGACGAGCCGGGCGACCGCCTGATGCCGAAACTCGGGCGCGACGGCCGGGGCCGCCCCTGGGTCGTCTGGTCCGAGCAGGTGGACGGCAACTTCGACCTCTACGGCCGCTACCTGCAACACGCCGCCGACGGATCCTGGTCGGCAACCGAACGCCTGACCTACGCACCTCAGGCCGACGTCGAGCACGAGCTGGCGAGCGACGCGGAGGGCAACCTGTGGCTGGTCTGGCAGGGCTTCCGCGACGGCCGCTCCGACATCTTCGCCCGCCGCCACGACGGCTCCCGCTGGTCGGCCGAAGGACCCGTCTCCACCTCCGCGGCCAACGACTGGACGCCCGCCGTCGCGGCCTGCGGCGACGGTCGCGTCTACGTCGCCTGGGACACCTACGACCAGGGCAACTACGACATCCAGTTGCGGAGCTTCGCCGGCACCGGCTGGAGCGACGTGGTCCCGGTCGCCGACACCCCCAAGTTCGAGGCCCACGTGTCGATCGCCTGCGACTCCCGCAACCGGCTCTGGGCCGCCTGGAACGAGAGCGGCTTCCAGTGGGGCAAGGATTCTGGCTTCGAGATCTACAAGGAAGCGACGCGCCTCTACGAGTGGCGCACTCTCGCAGTAGCGGTGCTGGACGGCTTCCGCTGGCGGGTACCCGAAGCCGACGTGAACGAACTGCTCGAACGGGAACTGCCCGAGTACATCCCGGGCTTCAACGACCTGCCCGTGCTCCAGGCCGACGCCGACGGTCGGATGTGGCTGTTCTTCCGCCACCGCACGATCCGGGCGCGCGACACGCCGGACTTCACGCCGGCCCACCGCGCCGCCTGGCAGATCTTCGGCACGGCATACGTCGGCGGTGAATGGACCCGGCCGCTTCACCTGCCGTTCAGCCGCGGCCGCCAGGACGTGCGATGGGGACTGGCTTCGGACGGCCGGGGCAACCTGTTCGCGGCCTGGCCGACGGACAACCGGAACTCCGAGCAGTACCTCTTCGAGCACTCCTCGATCAACGCGGCGAAGCTGCCCTCACTGACCGGTGAAGCGACGCCGCCGCGACTCGTCGACCCGGAGACGCGCGCCTACACGACATACCCGGTGCATCCCAACGAGGCCGAGGACGTCGCGCGTATCCGCGCCTACACGATCGAGTCGGAGGGCCGGACCTACCGCATCTACCGGGGCGACACCCACCGCCACACCGAGTTCTCGCACGACGGCCTGAACGACGGCTCGCTGATGGAGGCCTACCGCTACGCCCTCGACGCCGCCGAACTCGACTTCCTCGGCGTCAGCGAGCACAACAACCGCGGCGGCCAGGACATCGAGTACGTCAACTGGCTCCATCCCCAGATCGCCGACATCTTCCGGCTGCCTGGGAGCTTCGTGCCTGTCTACACCTACGAGCGCAGCATCAGCTACCCGGGCGGCCACCGGAACATCCTGTCCGCGAAGCGCGGCATCCCGACCCTGCCGATCACCGAGGCCGAGTCAGAGAGCGAAGAGGGCGCGGCGCGACTGTTCGCGTATCTGCGGGAGCACGACGCGATCTCGATCCCCCATACCTCGGCTACCGGCATGGGCACCGACTGGCGCGACAACGACCCCGAGGTCGAACCGCTGGTCGAGATCTACCAGGGCGATCGAACGTCCGCGGAGTACGAAGGGGCTCCCCGAGCAGCCACCCGCGAGAAACCGAGCGGCCAGCAGGGCGGTCTTCGGCCGGCCGGCTTCGTCTGGAACGCCTGGGCCAAGGGCTACAAGCTCGGCGTGCAGGCTGCCTCGGACCACATCTCGACCCACATCTCCTACGCCGCCACGATCGCTGAGGACTTCTCCGCCGAAGGCCTGCTCGACGCGATGAGGAAGCGGCACTCCTACGCCGCGACGGACAACATCATCCTCGATTACCGGATGCGCGCGAACGGCCGGGAGTACCTCCAGGGCGACATCGCCGAGGTTTCGGGCCGCTTCGAACTCGTGGTCAAGGTGATCGGCACCGCCCGCATCGAGCAGATCGACATCATCCGCGACCAGACCTTCCTCTACAACCGCCAGAACCTCGAACAGGAGGTCGACCTGACCTTCGTCGACAGCGACGTGACGCCCGGCGAGCACTACTACTATGTGCGGGTGATCCAGAAGAATCGGGAGATCGCCTGGTCGTCGCCGATCTGGGTGACGGTCGAGTAAGGATGGACGCAGTCTGGGTCCTGGTTTCGGCCGCGGTCGGCATCGGCTTCGTCCACACGCTGATCGGCATCGACCACACGCTGCCGTTCGTCGTCCTCGGCAAGGCGCGCGGGTGGTCGCTCCGCCGGACGCTGTGGATCACCGGCCTGTGCGGCGGCGGGCACGTCGCCTCGTCCGTCCTCCTGGGCGGCGCCGGCATCGGGATCGCGATCTTCGCCACCGGGCTCGACACAGGCGAGGGCTACCACTGGATGAGCGGGCGCGTTGGCGCCTTCGAGACGATCGAGGCGGTCCGCGGCGACCTGGCCGCCTGGGCGCTGGTGGCGTTCGGCCTGACCTATGCCGGCTGGTCGCTGGCCCGCAGACGGCGGCGGCAGCGCCACGTCCACGCCCATGCCGGCGGGCTCGTCCATGCCCATGAACATCCCGAGGCGGCTGGCCACGAGCACCCCAGGGCTTCGGCTGCCGGGGTGGCCGGACTCACCGCCTGGAGCCTGTTCGTCATCTTCGTGCTCGGCCCCTGCGAACCGCTGATCCCGATCCTCATGGTGCCGGCCTTCCAGGTCGGCCTGTGGGCGGTGGTCCCGGTGACCGCGGCCTTCGGCGTGACGACGATCGCGACGATGGTGGGAGTCGTCGCCCTTGCCTACAGGGGCCTCGATCTCGTCCGGCTCCCTCGGCTCACGGCGCATGTACACACGCTGAGCGGCCTCGCCATCGCCGCCTCGGGGCTCGCCATGATGCTCTTCGCGATCTAGCCGTCCGCCATGGGCGCGCCGAATTTCCAGGTTCACGGCCACGACGACGGTCACGGCCACTCGCATAGCCACGGGCTGCTGCAGCGGATCGGCTACATCGCGCTCTGCGTCGCCGTCGGCGTCCTGTTGCTGCTCTACCTGCTCGGGGTCGTCCGCACCGTCGCCGGCATCGACCTGGCGCTCATCCTCACCCTGGTCGCTGGCTATCCGCTCATCCGCCACGCGATCCTGGACCTGCTCCAGGGGCACTTCTCGTCCCACCTGACGATCGCCATCGCGGCCGGCGCAGCGGTCTGGATTGGCGAGTACTTCGCCGCCGCCGAGGTCATGTTCATCATGCTGATCGGCGAGGGGATCGAACACTGGACCGTCGATCGCGCCAAGGGCGCGATCGCCGGCTTCGTTGCCAGCCAGCCGGAGCAGGCGCGAGTGCTGCGCGACGGCGGCGAGGAGCTCGTCGCGCTGGAAGTGGTCGAGATCGGCGACGTGGTGCGGGTGCTCGCCGGCGAGCGCGTGCCGGTGGACGGGATGATCGAGCGCGGCGAGTCGTCCGTCGACCAGAGCAGCGTCACCGGCGAACCGCTGCCCGCCCAGCTCGGCGTCGGCGACGCGGTGTGGAGCGGCAGCCTGAACGAGTACGGCGTGCTCGACATCCGCTCCGAGCGAACCGGCAGCGACACGACCGTCGCCCGCATCGCCAGCCTGATCGAGGACGCGCAGAGCCGGCGGGCGCGCGTCGTCCGCACGGCGGACCGGCTGGCCCGGTACTTCCTGCCCGCGGTGCTGGTCGCGGCCGGCGGCATCTACCTGTTCACCGGCGAGATGATGCGCACGGTCGCGGCCTTGATCGTCGCCTGTCCCTGCGCCCTGGTGCTCGCGACGCCGGCGGCCATGGCTTCCGCGATTGCGCGGCTGGCGCGCGAGGGCGCCCTGGTCAAGGGCGGCGACGTCATCGAGTCGCTGTCGCGCATCGACGCCTGCGTGCTGGACAAGACGGGCACGCTGACCTGCGGCCGTCCCGCGCTGACCGCGATCGCGCCCGCTGGCGGCATGGCCGAGGATCGCCTGCTCCGGCTGGCGGCGAGCGCCGAACTGACTTCCGAGCATCTGCTCGGCCGGGCGCTCGTCTCCGAAGCCCGGGAGCGGCAACTCGACCTCTCGGAGCCGGAGAACTTCAGGCTCCATCCCGGCCGCGGCGTGACGGCCACCGTCGACGGGCACGAGATCGCGGTCGGCAACCAGGCGCTACTGGCGGAGGTCGTCGGCGAAGACCAGATCGGCGCCCTGGCCGACAGCGTGGTGCCCACCCCGGGAAGTGGCGAAACGCGGCTCGCCGTCGCCGTAGACGGTGCGCTGGCCGGCGCGTTGGCCCTCGCCGATCCGCTGCGTGACGAAGCGACCGAAGCGGTCGCCGATCTGCGCCAGGCCGGCGTCGAGCCGATCGTCATGCTGACCGGCGACGCCGAGGGAACGGCGCGCACGATCGGCCGCCGGGCCGGCATCGACCAGATCCAGGCGGAACTGCTGCCGGAAGACAAGGTGCGCCGGCTCGGCGAGCTCTCCCGAGGCGACCGCAACGTCCTCATGGTCGGCGACGGGATCAACGACGCGCCCTCCCTCGCCGCCGCGTCCGTCGGCACAGCTTTCGGCCACGGCGCCGCCGACCTCTCGGCCGAGGCGGCCCAGGTCGTCCTGCTGCCCGACCGGCTCGACTACCTGGCGCCCCTGCTCCGCTATTCGCGGCGCGTCGTCGCCCGGATCCGCAGCAGCATCCTGATCTTCGCCTTCGGCATCAACTTCGTCGCCGTCGGCTTCGCCGCCTTCGGCTGGCTGCCTCCGACCGCGGCGGCGATCGTCCACCAGGCCGCCTCGCTGCTCGTCATCCTGAACTGCGTCCGGCTGCTCTACGAAGGCCGGGCGGTGGCAGCCCGCGAAGACCGGGGCTTCGGCCGCTTCCGCCTTCTCGCCGGTCCGGTCGACGGGCTGGCCGCTGGCTGGAACGCCTTCAAAGCGGGCCGCCGCGAGACGGTTCATCGCCTCGAACACGCGCTCGAAGACAGTCCCGCGCGGATCCGGTCCGCGGCCCCCCGGCTACTGCGCGCGGCGCCGTTCGCGCTCGCCGCGGTCTGGGCCGCGAGCGGCCTGCGCATGATCGCTCCCCAGGAAGTCGGACTCGTGCAGCGCTTCGGCCAACACGTCGGCGGTGAACTCGATCCGGGGCTACACCTGCGCTGGCCGTGGCCGATCGAACGGGTGACCAGGGTCGAACCGGACCGCCTGCGGATGGCGGCGGTCGGCTCGCCCCGGGAAGCCGGTGCCGGCGAGACCGGCGCCGCGGCGAGCTACGAGTGGAACGTCCGCCACGCCGGTTTCGACGACACGCCGCCGCTCGAACGGCTGATGCTGACCGGCGACGAGAACCTGGTGGAGGTCGCGGCCCGGATCCACTACCGGGTCGCCGACGCCGCCGCCTTCGCCTTCGCCACGGCCGATCCGGCGCTCCTGGTCGAGACGAGCGCGGAGCGGTCGCTGCGCACCGTGCTCGCCGGTCACTCGCTCGACGACGTGCTGACCGGCAAGCGCGACGGCATCGAGACGGCCTGGCACACCCATCTCTCGGCGCTGCTCGAGGGCCTCGGCGCCGGCGTCGAGGTCGTGAGCGCGACCGTGCAGGACGCCCACCCGCCGCTCGACGTCGTCGACGCCTTCCGCGACGCGGCGAGCGCGCTCGAGGAACGGGAGACCCTGATCGACGAGGCGGAGGGCTACGCGCTCGAGCGCCTGCCGATTGCCCGCGGCGAGGCGCGCCGGCAACTCCTCGAAGCCGAGGCCTACCAGAACCGCCGCGTCGAGGCCGGCCGCGGCGAGAGCGAACGCTTCGAACTGCGGGCCGGAGCGTACCGGCGCGCGAACGACCTGCACCGCTTCCGGCTCCAGCTTCAGACGATCGAAAGCTCGCTCGCCGGCAAACCGAAACTGATCACCGACGCGACCGGCGGTCGCAAGCGCTTCGTCTTCGTGGACGAAACGCCGGACCGCCTCCTCGACGTCTTCGTTCCTCCACCGGGTCCGTCCCAGAACGAGGTAGAGCAATGACCCACCACGACCATCAGCAACACCACGACCACCACGACGAGGCTCACCGCCACGACGGCGGCGACGGCCACAAGCACCCGCCGCGCCGTGCCACGTCCTGGTGGCGGGCCGGTCTGGCCGTGCTGGCGCTCGTCGCGCTGGCCCGGACCGTCTTCGTCGTGCCGGAGACCGAGAGTGCGATCGTCACCCGCTTCGGCAAGCCGGTCCGGACGATCGAGGATCCGGGCCTCAAGCTGAAGTGGCCGATCGACCGGCGGCTCCGTTTCGACAACCGGGTGCTCCTCTACGATCCCGCGCCGGCCGAGTTCCTGACCCAGGACAAGAAGAACCTGGTCGTCGATACGGCGGTCGTCTGGCGGATCGCCGACCCGGCGCGCTTCCTGGAGACGATCGGCGACATCTCCGGCGCCGAGATGCGGCTGCACGACGTGGTCTGGGCCGGCCTGGCGGCCGCCCTCGGCCGCACGGAACTCTCGCAGCTCGTTTCCACGAAGCCGAAGCATCTGCGCATCGAGGAGGTCGCGGCCGAGGTCCGCGAGTCCGCGGTTGCCGTCTCCCTCCCCCAACTCGGAGTCGAGATCCTCGAGGTCCAGCTCACCCGCCTGAGCTTCCCGGAGCAGAACCTGGAGTCCGTCTTCGCCCGCATGCGGGCGGAGCGCGAACGGATCGCCAAGGAGTACCGCGCCCAGGGCGAGGAACAGGCGATGATCATCCGCGCCGAAGCCGACCGGGATCGGGATCTGATCCTCGCGGACGCCTACCGTGAGGCGGAGATCCTCCGCGGCCAGGGCGACGCCGAGGCCGCCGGCATCTACGGCGACGCCTACCGGCAGGACCCGTCGCTCTACCGCTTCCTGCGCACCCTGGAGTCCTACGAGTCGATTCTCGACGACCAGACGACCGTCATCCTGTCGGCGGACTCGGAGCTCTTCTCGCTGCTGGGCGGAGGCGCCGAATGAGACGTCGCGCCATCCCGGCTGCGGCGCTGACCCTGGCGCTCATGTGGCTGGCCTGGGGCGTCTACTTCGTCGCGCCCGACGAGGAGGCCGTGGTCCGCGTTCTCGGCAGGGCGAGCGCGACGCCGGCCGGGCCGGGCGTGCACTGGAACTGGCCGCGGCCCGTCGGCCGCGTGGACAAGCTGAAGGTGCGCGAAGCGAAGCGGTTGACGCTCGGCTTCGCGGCGGCCGACCGCGTGCTCGGCGGCGACGCGACGCCGGCCGAGGCGCGCTGGTTGACCGGCGACCGCAACGTCGTCCACGTGCGGCTCGTCGTCCTCTACGCGATCCACGATCCGCTCGCCTACTCTCTGCGCTTCGCGAACGTCGAGTCGCTGCTCGAGGCGAGCGGTCGCAGCGCCCTGCTCGAAGTGGTCGCCGGCATGGGCGTCGACGAGCTGCTGACGACCGGCAAGGTGGCGGTCCAACAGAGCGTGCAGGCCGCATCGCAGGAGCTGTTCGATCGCTTCGGGACCGGCGTCACCGTCCTGTCCGCAAGCCTCGAGGGAGTCAGCCCGCCGAGCCTCGTGCGCGAGGCGTTCAACGACGTCGCCAGCGCGCGCGAGGATCGCGACCGCCTGATCCGCGAGGCGGAGAGCTACCGCAACGAGGTCGTCCCGGTGGCGCGCGGCGAGGCGCGCGCTCTCGTCACCGGGGCCGAGAGCTTCCGCACCGCCGAAGTCGAACGGGCGGCCGGTGAAGCGGACCGCTTCCGCTCGATCGCGAACGCCGACCAGGGCGCCCGTGCCGAGATCCGCACGCGGACCTATCTCGAGACGATGGAGCGGGTCCTTCCCCGGATGCGGAAGACGATCCTCGAGCCCGGCCAGAGCACGATCGACATCGACTTCCTCCGCCGCGAGCTGACGCCCGGGTCGAACGGCCGGCCGTGAGAGTGAGCCGCAACGTCGGCGCGACGGCGCTGACCGTCGTCGTGCTCGCGGGCGGCCTGGTCGTGGCGCTGCGCGATCGGCTGCCGGAGCGCGCGACGGATGCCGGCGATCCCAGCGACGTCTTCTGGGAGATGGTCGACGCGAGCCGCGAGGGCGCTGCGGATGCCTGGCTCGACCTCTTCGCCGGGGAGGTGCGCGAACAACTGGAGACCGTGCGCGACGAGATGGGTCATGCCGCCTTCGAGCAGTACCTCCGCGGTCGGGTCGCCGGCCTCAAGGGGGTCGCCGTGACCGGCAGGGAGGATCTCGGCGAGGTCGTGCGCCTGGACGTCGAGTACGTCCGGGAGGCGAGCTACGAGACGCAGTCCCTGGACGTTCGAAGAACCCGGGGACGCTGGCGAATCGTCGCGCTCGGTCCGACGCACGAGCGCGAGCCGCCGGTTCCCTACGGCACGCCCGTCGGCCCGACAGAGTGACGGCGGGAGGAAGGAACGAATGAGAAAGCTCGCAATCGCTCTCCTTGCGTTCTTTCGCCGGACCTCGCTGGCGGTGCGCAAGCTCCGCGGGCAGTCCGAGGACGACGTCGCCTCGCAGCGGGTCGTCACCGGCCGCTCCTGGGACGAGTTCTGCGACACGCTGAAGGCCGCCGGTGCGTCGCTGAACTTCCCGGGGACACCCCGTGACGCCTTCAACCAGGCGGAGGGCTACCGCTACCTGAGCCGGCTGGCCCGGGCGGGGCTCATGGCCTTCGTCGAGCACGCCGACCCGCGGGCGCCGGTGCTGCACCGGGTCGCCAACGAGACGGTCAAGCTTGGCTCCGACAACCCGGACAACCACTACCTGACGGCCGCGCTCTCGGGCGCGTACGAGTACCGGATCACGGGACGGCGCAACACGGTCGCCTACCTCGGCTTCGGCACCCAGGCCGGCCACTACGGCCAGGGCGGCGGCCTGCCGCCGACCGGCTACGTCGAGGCGGCGGAACTCGAGATGGACGGCGAAGGCCGCTTCGAACTCGTTCTCAGTTGCGAAGAACAGGAGGGCAACTGGTTGCCGATGAAGCCCGACACGGGGATGCTCATCGTGCGCCAGACCTTCCTCGACCGGCGCAGCGAGATCCCGGCCGAATTGCACATCGAGCGGATCAACTGCGCGCCCGAGGAGAAACGTCCGTCGCCGCTGACTCCCGCACAGGTCGACGAAGGGCTGCGCTCGGCCAGCACGCTGGTCGCCGGCGCCTCGCTGCTGTTCGCGAAGTGGGCCCGCGACTTCCAGAAGCACTCGAACCAACTTCCCCGATTCGACCAGGAGACGTCGAACCAGGCGGGAGGCGATCCCAACATCGCCTACTACCACTCCCACTGGCGGCTGGCCGGGGACGAAGCGCTGGTCATCGAGGCTGTGCCGCCGGAGTGCGAGCACTGGAACTTCCAGCTCAACAACTACTGGATGGAGTCGCTGGACTACCGCTACCACACGATCCACACGAACAAGCACCTCGCTCGGTACGAACCGGACGGTTCGGTGCGCCTGATCGTGGCCCACGAGGATCCCGGGCTCCCGAACTGGCTCGACACCGCCGGCCACACCTCAGGCACGATGTCCTTCCGCTGGATCCGGGCCGAGGAACACCCCGAGCCGGCGACCCGGGTCGTCAAGCTGGCCGAACTGTCGGCGCGCCGCCGCTGACAAATGCCGAAGCGGGTTGTCGAGACACCGACGGACTACGAGCGGCCGTACCGGCCCCTCCCGGTAGCGCTCCTGAACGCGGCCGGGCGGGCCGCACGCCGCGTCGGGATCGACGGGCAGGTCGACGTCGACTCGATGGTCGCGAAGGCCCGAAGGAGAACCGGCCTGTCCAGCTTCGGCGACGAGTGGTTCATGGAACCCCTGTCCGTCCTCGTCCGCTCAATCAACGAGGAGGCCGACCTTACGCTTCTGGGCCGGACGATCCAGCGGCGACGGATCGAGGGAGCGCTGGCGACGCGCCTGCGGGTCGAGGAGCTCCTTCGCCAGCGGCCGGAGATCCGGGACATCGACCTCGGCCGGATCGTCGTGATCGCCGGCCTGCAGCGCACCGGCACGACCACGCTGCACCGGCTGATCGCTTCCCACCCCGAGATGCGCGCCGTCGCGGCCTGGGAGGGGTTGAATCCGATGCCCCTGCCGCGTGAGGAGCCGGGCGATCCTCACGCCCGAATCCGACAGGCCCTCGTCGCGGAGCGGGCAATCGCCTACCTGGCGCCCGCCTTCTTCGCCGTCCATCCCGCCGAGCACGACGCTCCGGAGGAGGACGTGCTGCTGCTCGACGTGTCCTTCATGAGCCAGTCCGCGGAGGCGACCATGCACGTGCCCACCTATGCCCGCTGGCTGGAGGGCCGGGACCATACGCGCGCGTACGAGGAGTTCCGCACCCTGCTTCAGGTCCTGCACTGGCAGCACCCGCGTCTCAACTGGGTGCTCAAGACGCCGCATCACATGGAGTACCTGGATGTCGTCCTCGAGGTCTTCCCGACCGCCACAATCGTGCAGACGCACCGCGATCCGCTGAAGACGATCCCCTCCTTCTGCAGCATGGTCGCCCATGGCCACGGCCTCTTCAGCGACCGGGTCGACCCGCACGAGATCGGTTCGCACTGGTTGGCCAAGACGCGCCGCCTGGTCGAGTTGACCGCCCGCGCCCGGGCGGCTGCGGACCCCCGCCGCTTCGTCGACGTGTCCTACTACGACCTGGTCGACGATCCGATGGCCGAACTGGCCAAGGTCTACGAGCGGACCGGCATCCCTTTCGGCCCGGACGCCCTCCAAGCCGCCGAGAGAACCGCGAGCCGCAACGTGCAGCACCGCTTCGGACGCCACGTCTACGATGCGAGTAGCTTCGGTCTGACCCGGGAGGCGATCGAGAACAGCATGGCGGCCTACCGGCAGCAGCACGGCATTCCCATCGAGTAGATAGAGACCGCGTAGAGGAGACACCGAAACGTGAAGAAGCTCTTCAAGGTCCTGCGCAAGGCGGTCAGGGACCGTGCCGCCGAGCCGGCGGAGATCGAGCCTCTTGCCGACTCCGTGCGGCTCGAGGGCAAGACCTGCCTGGTCACGGGCTCCAACAGCGGGCTCGGCAAGGCCGTCGCCATCGACCTGGCGAGGCGCGGCGGCCACGTCCTGATGGCCTGCCGCGGCGGCCACCCCGACGCGGGCGAAGAGGTCCGGGCCGCCTCCGGCTCCGAACGGGTCGAGATGCTGCGGGTCGATCTCTCCGACATGCGTTCGGTCCACCAGCTCTGCGACGAATTGCATGACCGGGAAACGACGATCGACATCGCCGTCCTCAACGCCGGTGTCGTGCCGCGCCGCGCGCGCCGGACGCCGCAGGGCTTCGAGCTCATGTTCGCGGTCCACTTCCTGGCCAACCGCGTCCTCGTCGACCGCTGGCTGAAGGACGGCACGGTCCGTCCGGCCGCGAGGCTCGAGGATTCGCCCCGCATCATCCTCGTCTCCTCCGACGCCCACCGCTCCGCCGAACCGGTCGACTTCGACCGTTTCGGCGCCTTCACGGACTACGGCGTCCGGGACGGAATCAAGCAATACGGTGCGAGCAAGCTCGTCGTCTGCACCTACGCGACCGAACTCTCGCGTCGCCTGAACCGCGGCGGCGAGGGGTACGTCGCCGTGCACTCGCTCTGCCCCGGCCCGGTCAACACCGCCATCGCGCGGGATGCGCCGTGGTTCCTGCAGCCTCTCGTGGCGCCGATGATGAAGCTCTTCTTCCTGACGCCGGAGAAGGCCGCCAGACCCGTGAGCTACCTCTGCTGCGCCGACGACGCCGGCCAGCGAAGCGGCATCTACCTGCACATGCTGCGCGAGAAGCGCCCGTCCGAGCACGCCACGGACCCGGCCAACGGGGCCAGGTTGTGGGAAGCGAGTGAAGTGCTGCTCGAGACCCAAACGCCACCGACACCGGGTGCGCCGGCGCCCCCGCCGGCATCCGGCGCGAAGCGCCGGCTCTGAACACTCCGCCGCGCGCGCTCCAGCGAACACCATGACCTACCGACCTGGATCCGGCCTCTCGAAGGCCTTCCACCACATGTGGGAGCTCTGCTCGCGCAAGCCGATGGCGGAGCGTGTCGACATGTCGGGCAGAAAGGTGATCGTCACCGGCGCGACGCCCGGGTCGATCGGCTACCAGGTCGCCGGAACGCTTGCCGCCTGGGGCGCCGACGTGGCGGTCACCTGCCCGCGCAACAGCGACGCCGCCAGGGAGACCTTGCTGGGTGACCTGCGGGACGCCGGGCACCTTCCTGGCGGCGTCGAGGCGCACCGCCTCGATCTCGCCGACCCCCGAAGCGTCGCGGACTTCGCCGCCTGGTACCGCGAGACGTCCGGCGGCCGCCTGGACGTGCTGATCAACAACGCCGGCATCCTGCGCGACGTGCTCTGGCGCTGGCGCGAGCGCAGGGTCTCCGCCGACGGCTTCGAGATCCACTGGCGCACGAACTACCTCGGCACGTTCCACCTGACGCGCCTGCTGCTGCCGATGCTGCTCGAGTCCGGCCGGCGGAGCGGAGACGCGCGGGTGGTCAACGTCTCCTCGCACCAGCACGACAAGGGCAGCAACGACCGTCTCTTCGCTCCCCCGGACCGGTTGGACTCCTGGACCGCCTACGGCCAGTCCAAGCTGGGGCTGATCCACCACGCGTTCGAGCTGCAGCGCCGCTACGCCGCGGACGGCAACCTCCGATCGGCCGCCGTGCACCCTGGTTCCGCGTACTCGAACATGACCTTCGGCTGGCAGGACGAGCCCCGGTTGCTCAGGCGGATGAAGCGCCTGGCCACGCCCCTGGCGCCGATGATCCTCCTGACGCCGGCGCAGGCAGCCCAGACCACGATCAAGTGCGCCACGGACCCGAACCTGGAAGGCGGCCACTACCATGAACGCTGCGCCACAGCCGAACCCATCCCCGACGCCCGGGACGAAGCAGCGTCACGACGCCTCTGGGAAGAAACGGACCGCTGGTTCCGGTCGCTCGGGGAGGAATAGGCAGGAACAGGAGGCCCTTAGATGTTCAAGCACGCCATCGATTCCGAACCGGTAGAGATCGCCGCCCCCATCGAGGTGGCCTGGGACCTCCTCGTCGATCTCGACCGCTACCACGAGTGGAATCCCTTCGCCCGGACCTACAGGAAGACCGATGTCCGCGTCGGCTCCACCATCCACTTCGACGTCAAGCTGGACCGCTACAACCGGAAGCAGACCGAGCGCATCGCGATCGTCGAACCGCCGACGCGGCTGGCCTGGACCACCAACGTCGCCCTCGGACTCGTCAAGGCGCTGCGCGTCCAGCGACTCGAGAAGCGAGGCGAGACGAGCTGCACGTACTTCAACACGGACACCCTCGAAGGGCCGCTGGCGCCCGTGGCCCGGCTCCTGTTCGGCGGCGCCATGCACCGCGGCTTCGCCGCCGTCGGCAGGGCGCTGAAGCAGACGGCGGAGGAGCGGCACGGCGGGTAGCGGGTCGGCAACTGTCCCCGACCGTCGTCCCGTTTCTCCAACCAGCTGCACCCAGAATCGGGGAGTGGTTTCGCTCCGATTCCGGATCGTGCCGATCCCGAGTCCGGCTCGCTCCGACGTTCGAGCATGGACTCCGTCCCGAACCCACCCGAGCAGGAGCGCAGCGCACCGTGGCCGGCGGGTCCCCGGGGGACTCGACATCCCTCATGGTTCGGAAGTGGCCGAACTAGGACCGCGGGAGGACTCCGCCGGCGTCTCTCGCAAGATCTCGGAGATATCGGCGTTTCCTGAGGAAGGGAAGAGCACTCGGATCACATCATCCCGTTCGAGCCTCGTCTTCGGAGGCCCGAGGTCTCTCCGAAGTTGGAAGATGAAGTCGGCCATCAGCTTCTGGGGCTCCTCGATCTTGCTCCTCCCCTCTTCGGACAGAGCCGGGTACAGCGATGCCGCAAACATCTGTTTGCTGAAGGAACGGATGAGATCATCAGAAGCTGTGATCGCGAACTCGTACAGCACGAGATTGTACTCGGGTGAATCAGCAGATCCTGCTAGGGCTTGGACTGGATCTTTGCCCACACGAGTCGCCGCCAACGTAGCTGCCCAAGGCCGGAGGAGCTCCCGGTAGAGCGGGATCCTCGCCTCGCGGAGCGCCCTCGCTTCCTCCCGGCGCTTCTGCGCTCGGCGAGCCAGCCACTGATTGACCATAGTTACCAGCCCACCGCCCAGAGCCCCTACGACTAAGCTCATCACATCCATAGTGCCGCACCTCCCTTCTCTTGCGGACAGACTGGCCAGACAGTCCCGTAGAATCTCATCCGGCTAGACTACAGGTGCTTCCAGTCGGGACGTCCCAATCTTGCCGCACGGCCGCGGGTTCGCGATGAGGTGGTTCTTCGGCCTCTGCGCCAAGAGTCGCCCTCTGGTGGACAGTACAGTGGCGAAGGGCTAGGGTCCCGGCCACAAGCGCGCCGCGCGTATGGTCGTCTGTCCTTCTCCCGCTCAAAGGCCCCAGCGCACTGTCCGATGCCCGGCCAGAGCGTCCACCCAGCCCCACCTGATGGAAGCTCCCGTTCGTGTCAGAAAAGGACCGCTACAGTATGGCCGTTCACCGACTCGATTCGGCACACCGGATTGTGAACCGCCTTTGGCAGGCCGCCCCCGACATCCAGCCCGACCTAGTCCGGGAGTTCGAGGCCGTTCAGGCGTGGCCGTGGATTTCCAACAGCTACCAGCTTGTCGAGCAGTCACTTAAGCTGCTGCTAGCCGTTCGACAAGGCGTTCCAGTCCCGGAGCTAGACCGGCGGCTTGGCAGATCCCATGACCTCGACAAACTGTTCGCCGAGCAGGAGGATGACGACAAAGAAGAAGTGTCGCGCGCGTGGGAGTCGTTCGTCGAACTCCACCACTACATCGGTGTTCGCACCGTAAGGGACTTCCTGGACTCGGTAGGAGGCGGCTACGTCAAATGGCGGTACATGCTGCTCGAAGGCGCACAAAGCGTTCCGGCCAACCACATTGGGGCGCTGCTGGAGATCGCCCAAGCGACCATAGCAAGGCTGGAGTTTCATGTGTTTTCTACTCGCCGCAGATTCCCGACCGTAAGCGAGCGGATCAAAGCGCGGCTCAGCGACGCCATTGGCCAAGTATGTAACGGCCACCTCGTCTCCGGCGAGGGCGACACAGAGGACTGGAAGAGACGCTATGCGCGGCTTCACGATCTTCTTCGCACCCCCCAGATCCGATTGGCAGCCAGCGCACACCTCGACAACAGGGATAGCCCCACGCGGGGGCCCCAGCCTCCTCCGAACCCCTACGCTCAACGCCTCCCGCAACTCGAACCCGATCTCATGGCCATCGTCGACCAGTTGAGACGTTCGACAGAGCGCAAGAACTTCCTCGTGTACTTCCGCAGGTGATCTAGGAGAGCAGAGTCGTGTACGTTCTCCTTGACAGTTGCATCTGGATCAAAGAGCAGGGATTGACGTCCAACCTGGGAACCGCAACGCGGTTTCTCATTCGCGACAGCGGAGCCCAACTGGCGATTCCCGAGGTCGTTCGCCACGAAGTGACGAACGGCTTGGTCTCAGCCCTGCGAAGCCACCGAGATAAGGCCTTACGTTCTGGCCGTCGTCTGCTCGCCGCCATGGGCGAGAACGAACCCCGTCTCTCCCTGCCGACGGTCGAGGAGATCCAACTCCGGGTGTCCCAGATGCTCGACGAACTGGATTGCGAAACCGTCGACGTTCCGATCTCCTTGGAACCGGCTCGCTCTGCCATCGTGAGAGCTGCCGAGAAGAGGGTCCCGACAGGAGTCCGCGACGGGGTTATCTGGCAGAACTGCCTGGATCTTCTCGGCACCTCCGACGTGCATCTCGTTACCCAAGATGGGCAGTTCTACGAAGACAGGGCGCGCAGCCGTTTGGCTCCGTCCCTGAGCCAAGAGGCCGAGCTGAAGAACCACAGCCTTAGCGTGCATTCTGGTCTCGACAGGCTGCTCGACGCCTTGGAGGCTACACAGACGGACCTCGTGCTCGACCAGCTCGACGAAGAACTCATCATCGAACAAGTCCTAGACGAAGTGCACGAGTGGGTTCGCGAGATGGTTGAAGACGAGGGAATACCCCTCGGAGAGTTCGATGACGCGAACGTAGACACGGCGTACCGGACCTCCGAGAGACACGAAGTCGTCTTGGTGGTCAGTGTCGAATGGCCCTGTGGCGGTGGTCACTGGGAGGATGGTGGCGCACAAGGCCGTGTGCGCGCGACGGTCTACGGCCTTCTCGACCGCCCCACCAACCAGGTGCGCCGGATTGAACTCAGCGACCTAGACGTAGACTGCGGGGACTACTCTGCCTCCATGTCGTTCCCTGACTCGGATGCAGTTTGGCGGCTGATCCGGGTCGATGCTCAGGGGCGGAGGATGCAGCTGGAGCCGAGACTTCGGTTCGAGCCATCAACGAACACCTTGTGAGTGCCGCTGCTGTGACGACCTGTCTTGGAGAGCAGGTGATCGGCAGTTCCGGGAAGGAACCAGCATGGAGCCGCCTACGGAGGGAAGGGCCGGCTGGAGGAACCCGAAACAGCCCAGCCAGCGGATAGCACCTCCGCCTGCTCGAGCACAGTCCGCGTCGCCTGCTCCTGCTTGTCCGGCGGGTAGCCGTGCTTCCGCAGCACGCGCCTGACCAGCCGCCGCAGGTTGGCGCGGACGTTCTCGCGGAGCGTCCAATCGATCTTGACGTTGTTCCGCACGGTGTCGACCAGCTCGCGGGCGATTTCGCGTAGCGTCTCGTCGCCGAGCACCTGTACGGCGCTGTCGTTCGTCTCGAGCGCATCGTAGAAGGCCAGCTCGTCATCGGAGAGCCCTAACGCCTCACCACGGGCGTTCGCTTCGCGCATGCCGCGGGCTAGTTGAATCAGCTCCTCGATGACCTGGGCGGCCTCTACGGCTCGGTTCGCGTAGCGGCGAACCGTCTCAGCGAGCATCTCCGCAAAGGACCGCGCCTGGACAACGTTCTTGCGCTTCCTGATGGCCAGTTCTCCCTTGAGCAGCTTCTGCAGCAACTCCACAGCGAGGTTCCGTTGCTTCATGCCCCGGACTTCGACCAAGAACTCCTCCGAGAGGATGGAGATGTCAGGCTTCTCCAGGCCGGCCGCGGTGAAGATGTCGACGACTCCTTCCGAGACCACGGCTCGGGAGACGATCTGCCGAATGGCGTAGTCCAGTTCTTCCTCGGGGCGCGCCTCTCCTGGCGCACGCTTCGCCAGGACCGAACGGACGGCCTGGAAGAACGCCACGTCGTCGCGGATCCGCCCTGTCTCCTCGTGCGGGACGGCAAGCGCGAACGCCTGCGAGAGCTCGCGTACGGCCCGCTGGCAACGCTCCTTGCCGTTCTCCTGCGCGAGGATGTGTTCTTGGGCCCCCGGCAACAGGGTCATCCGCTCCGACGCCGCTCCGCCGGTCCATCCGGAGTGGTCGAAGCCGTGGAACAGGCCGCAGCACACCTCGTACTTCTCCAGCATGACGGCCACAGCCTCGGACTGATCCACGGTCGTGTCGCCCGTGCCTCCACTCTCCGTATAGGTCGCGAGTGCCCGTTTGAGTTCATGAGCGAGCCCGAGGTAGTCGACGACCAGGCCGCCCGGCTTGTCCCGAAAGACCCGGTTCACCCGCGCGACCGCCTGCATCAGCCCATGGCCCCGCATCGGCTTGTCCACATACATAGTGTGCAAGCTCGGCGCGTCGAAGCCCGTCAGCCACATGTCCCGCACGAGGACGATCTGGAGGTCGTCATCAGGGTCGCGAAACCGTTTCGCCAGCATCTCGCGCCGCGGCTTGTTGCGGATGTGCGGCTGCCAATCGGGAGGATCCGAAGCGCTGCCGGTCATCACGATCTTGATCCGACCCCGGTCGTCATTCTCGTCATGCCAATCCGGACGCACGCGAATCAACTCACGGTACAGGTCGATACAGATGCGGCGGCTCATGCACACGACCATTGCCTTGCCGTCCATGGCCTCAAGCCGCCGGTCGAAGTGCGAGACAATGTCCTCGGCGATGAGCTTGAGCCGCGCTCCGGCGCCCGCGACCGCTTCGAGCTGTGCCCACTTCGTCTTCAGCTTCTCCTTGCGCTCGACTTCCTCACCTTCGGTCACGTCCTCGAAGTCCGGATCGATCTTCGGCCGCTCGGCCTCGACCAGTCCGAGTTTCGCCAGCCGGCTCTCGTAGTAGATCGGCACGGTCGCGCGGTCTTCGACGGATCGCTCGATGTCGTAGACGCTGATGTAGTCGCCGAACACCGCCCTCGTATTGGCGTCCTCCTTCTCGATGGGCGTACCGGTGAAGCCGATGAACGAAGCGTTGGGCAGCGCGTCCCGCATGTGGCGGGCGTAGCCGTCGATGAACTTGTACTGGCTCCGGTGAGCCTCGTCGGCGATCACCACGATGTTCCGGCGCCTCGACAGTTCGGGATGCCGGTCGCCCTTCTCCTCCGGAAAGAACTTCTGGATCGTGGTGAACACGACGCCGCCCGACTCGACGGCAAGCCTGGCGCGGAGGTCGGCACGGCTGCTCGCCTGGACTGGCGGCTGCCGCAGCAGGTCCTGGCAGCGTAAGAACGTGCCGAAGAGTTGATCGTCGAGGTCGTTGCGGTCCGTCAGCACGACGATTGTCGGGTTCTCCATCGCCGGCTCGCGGATGATGCGTCCCGCGTAGAAGGCCATCGTGAGGCTCTTGCCGGAGCCCTGCGTGTGCCAGACGACGCCGATCCGCCGATCGCCAGGCTCACCGCCCGGCTGCCGGCCGGACTCGTAGCCGCCGCGCGATTCGCGCAGTTCGACGCCTAGCCGTTGCAACCGGGTCGCTCGCAGCGTCTCGCCAACCGCCGTTCCGACGGCGTGGAACTGGTGATAGCCAGCCATCTTCTTGGACAGCTTGCCGCTGCCGACGTCCTCGAACACGATGAAGTCCCGGACCAACGCTAGGAACCGGTCCCACTGGCACACCCCCTCGAGCATCACCCGCAACTGAGGCAGAGTCCGGTCGGCGAGGGTCTCTCCGTCTATCGTGCGCCACGGCTTGAACCACTCCCGCCCAGCGGCGAAGGTGCCCATGCGCGCCTTGACACCGTCCGAAAGGATGACCGTCGCGTTGAAGGCGAACAAGCTCGTGAGTTCGGCCTTGTAGGTCTGGATCTGGTTCCAGGCCGTCCACACCGTGGCCTTCTCGTCGGCCGGGTTCTTGAGCTCGATCAAGCCAAGTGGAAGGCCGTTGACGAACAGCACGATGTCTGGCCGCCGTTTGTGCTCGCCGCCCACGACCGTAAACTGGTTGACCGCCAACCAGTCGTTGTTGATCGCATGCGCGTAGTCGAGGACGGCGACCTGGGCACCGCGAAGCGCGCCCTCGGCCGTCCGGTACTCGACCGTCACGCCGTCGACGAGCATGCGGTGGAACGCCCGATTGCGTGCCAGAAGCGTAGCCCCCTGCGGCCGCAGGAGCAGCCGCGCCGCGTCGTCTAGCGCCGAGCGCGGTAGCTCCGGGTTGAGCCGTGCCAGCGCAGCGCGCAGACGCCCCTCAAGTACCGTCGCGCCGTAGTCCGGCCGTTCGGCGACCGTAGTGCCAGGTCCGCTGTCCGGTCCATGGAGGACCGTCCAGCCGAGATTCCCAAGCCACTCGAGCGCCGCCGACTCGACTTCAGACTCGGTGAAGACCGAGCCGCTCATAGGCCACACGACTCAGTCGGACGACCTGCTTGCCCGTTCCTTGCTACTCCCAATCGCAGCGGCCTCGTTGGGCCAACGCGTCCCCGACTCCGACGTGTCTTTCCATCGAAAGATCGCTGAGTGTCGAGCCTTCCTCGACCTCCGCTACGCTCCTGTTCTTCGGTAACCACCCGCTACACGTGTAGTCGCCGGGACAGCGCGACAGCATCGAGAGTTCCCGAACGCGGGAGCGTAGCGCCGCGGCGGCAGCGGCTCCGGGCGCGCGAGGAGTCGTAGAACGCTGACGGTCTATCGCGGCTAGTCATCGGAAGCGGAAGTAGCCCCATGATGCTGTCTGTTCCTCCAACAGATCGAGAGCCGCTAGGCACTCCTCGACCGTCCGGCCAAAGAGCCGAGACCTCACGATGGGCGATTCCGCCCCTCCATCCGACAGTGAACTGCGAATGCCGACAAGCCATCGCTGATGCTCGTCTGGGCGGCGCACGAACGAGCCGGGTGGAACGACGACGTAGGAGTCGGGCAGATGGCCCTTACAGTAGCAGCAGTGCAGCGATAGGAGAGCCTCGAAGCGTTCAAACGCACTCGTGCACGATGTAGCATCCGGGAACACATCGCCGAAGTGCCGCCATAGAACTTCGCGTAGATGAGCGTTCACAGCGAAGTCTTGGAATCCGGTACCCTCCCGCAGAAAGTGCGCACCCAACTCGCGCCCGGCGTCTGATTCCCTCGCGACAGCACTGCGCGGCTGCACTGGAGTCCTCAGGAGGTGTCCCAGAAACTCCAGTCGATCCGAATGCACTGCACCGACGCCGAGTGCATAGAGCAAGCTCGTCGCCGGATAGCGCGCCAAGCTCAGCCAAGTCACAAAGCCACTTTGCAACGACACCGACGAGAGCTTCTGAACACCGCGCCGCCACGCGGCGCAGTGTTCTTTCTCCGCCCAGACGCCGCCGACGCAAGCCATCGCCACGAGGGTGCCGCATGCGCTGTCGTAGCGCTCGAGTCGGGCCACGATGGACTCGTCGGTCGGGCGCTCACCTTCTATTGGGAAACTGTCCCCGTGCGTCTGCTCGAAGGTATCGTCCACCGCCTGACCAACAAGGTCGGCGAAACGGATGCGATGACGCGATTCGGGCAAGTACCGCTTCATGTTCGCGACAGCCGCCTCCGTGGACAGGGGATGCGGCTTCGAGAACTCCTCAACCGCCTCCACCTGCTCCTGCAGACTGCCGAAGAACTCGTCGGCACCCTTCGTCTGGATCGTTTCTGCAGACCGGTGTTCGATCAGTTTCGCAGCAGCCTCGGAGGGTCTTCTACGCACGGCCCAGTAGGTCGTGAAGCGACGCGAAGGGCAGCGTTCCAGTGCCTTCCGCAAAGCACCGTCCCACTCGGCCGACCAGCCGCACAGAACGAGTCCGAACTCGTCGAAGATGCGATCCAGGAGCTGGTCCAGTTCAGCCGGGTACTCGTCGAGCTCTGCCTCGGTGTTCCTGATCCGCGTGTCGAGATAGTCGCCGTGAACCTTTAGCACCGTACACGGGGAATGGACCAACGGAAGCGCGCCACGGATCTGGTCCCTGGACGCGAGGACTGCCGGAACCACGCCTTCCTCCGCCAACGCAGTCTCCATCAGCCGGTCGAAGTTCGTCGTGACGACGACGCGTACGAATCCGCGAGAGGCCAGCGCAGCTATGGCTCGGTGTGCCCGCGTCGGGATCTTCTTTCCCTCCTCCCGCTCCTCTTCGCTCGGCTCGACGTAAGAACGCAGAAGCTGTTGCCGGTCTTCTCGCGATTTCGCAAACTGTTCGACCAGATCGGAGTACTCGGGTGCGACCCCGAACTTCTGCTCGTACCAAACCTCGGGTGAGGGCGTCCCTACCTCACCGAGCGAGCTTCTGAGCTTGCCGACCAGATCAAGCGTGATTTCCCAGCCGGTCGGTATCCCAGCCGCCCTGGAAACGCCCGAACCGAGCAGGACGGCATAAACTCCCGGACCTGACTGAATCGAGAAGGCGAGCGCTTGCGCCGGGTCGATCACCGAACCGTCGCTCCGCGGATCTTCTCCTTCAACCCGCGTACCGTGACTATGTGGAGTCGCATGAACGTACCTGTCTGGGCTGCGCGCCCTCGAACTCGCCTACTCGAACCGAGCCCGATATCAACTCGCCCAGCAACGAGTCCCGCTGCTCCGCCAGCCGCCGCGATTCGTGGACGTTGAAGAGTATCCGCTCCAAGAGAGGCCCCACGGTCCGCTCGTACGTCTTGACCACCGCAGGACGGGGAAGGGGGAGACCGTAGGCACTCATGTTCTTCCAGTTCGTTCGAGGCATCCTCGTGCCAGTAGAAGTGAGATCTGCCCAACCGACGAACTCCGCGGAAGAAACCAGGCCCAACACAAAGGCCCACCAGTGAGGCGCTTTGGGCGCCATGACAACAATGTCAGTCGAGCAAACACCGTCCAGCGGCGCAATTCCGACCTTGTGGAAGTAGGGCCGGAGCTTCCCGAAGAGGATCTCGCCTCTCCTGAACCGGGACTTGCCGCTCGCCAACGACCGCGAGTCGCCCCATTCTGTGAGGGCAACCGACTCGCGGGGCATGTGCTGGAGACCGATGTACGGCGTGTCGGAAGCCAGACGATCCGGCACCGCCCCTCTTCTCCGCAACTCCGCGATGTCCGCAAGGCACCCGCGATCCCAGGTCTCAGGTGCCGCGTGCTCCCCGCTCCCGGCCAAGCTGTCCGGAAACAGATCGGCGATGACCCGTGGCAGGCCCGGATCCCGGCCTTCCATCTTGGCCCGTACCGGATCGAAGTCGATGAACCAGGACCTGAACAGCGTCCGCACGATCGCCTCCAGCGTCTCGTTCATCCGACTGTTCAGTTCGATTCTGTCGTCCAGCGTGCCGAGTACGCGAGCGATTGCGCGCTGGTCGCGAGGAGCTGGCACTCGCACCGGCATGGAATAGACGGAGTCCCTGCTGGTCGACGGTATCGCCGAGCCGCTGTCCAGACCATTGATGTCTTCCGACAGGAGCGCATAGTAGGCCCACCGCATATCGAAGACTTGGTCCGTCTTGGGCTTCAGATAGAAGGCAGTATCGATGGCGAAGAACGGTTCCGGCGAGTAGTGGACCCCCCTGTAGGCACCCTTTCTTCCAACTACGACGCTTGGGCCATCATCGAGTGCTTCCGTATGCCAGCCAATCGGACCGTTCGTTCCGAAGACCCGATAGGGGCCGGTAGCCTCTCTGTATCCCCGAAGAGACTTGCCGTACTCAAGCGTCGCCAAGTCGCCCCAAGTGCGTTCCAGCCACTTCACACGCTCCCGCCGATGCTCGGTGAATTCTCTGACGACGACATACTGCCGCTCGATCTCCGGATGAAACCGCTCCGGCAAGCGCGCCCAGTCGCGAGCCTCGACCAGGAACGGGATGGTCGAATCGTGAAGCGCTTGAGTGAAGTCGCCGAGGGCGGAGATGTCGATCTCCTCCAGTTCCGGGCCTCGCAGCACGAGGTCGAGGTCGCTGCCCTCATGACTCTCGCCGTTCACGCGACTGCCGTAGGCCCAGACCTCCACTTCGGGGAGGTGTTCGCGCAGCAGGGCTTCGAGTTGCACTCGATGGCGCGGCAGTAGGTGGAGGCGTTCAGTCATCGCGCGCCTGCTCGACGACCTCGACCAGCGCCCGGGCATCGGCGACGAAGGCAGGCAGGCGCTCCACCGCCGCCACGACGGCCGGGTCGGCCCCGTCCGGCTCGCCGCTTCCGTTCAGGGTGTCCCGGTAGTTCAGCCAACGCTCTGCGGTTTCCATGTCGATCAGGCCGTGCTTGGCCGCGTGCCGAAACAGGTCCCGGAACGTCAGGCGGTCCGCTGCCCGGTTGCTGGCGAACCACGGACGCAACGTTTTCCTCAGCAGCTTGCCGCTCTGTTCGAGAGCAACCTCGAACCGCTCGATGCACAGCTCTCGCCCGAGCCGGCGAGCCGTTTCGTCCTCACGGTCGCGGTCCAGGAGTTGGCAGTAGACCTCCAGCCGGTCGAGGCACTCCTTGAAGAACGTCGTGTCGATGCCCACGGACTGACGCGCGCCAAGCCGTCTCTTACGCCGTCGCGGCCAATCCGATCTCCACTTCCACGGATGATGCCAGCGGCGGCGGAATCGGTTCGCCGTCCTCCCGCAGACCTTCGAGGTGAAGGGCAAGCGCCTCGCGCATGAGCTGGACGACCTCGGAACGTGTCTCGGCAGCGGCAACGCAGCCCGGCACGTCGGGCGCGTACGCACCGTAGCTTGTCGGCGTCTTCTCGATCACGATCATGTACTTCACGAGCTTCTCACTTCCTGAGGCCAGCCTGCTTCATGATGCTATTCCACGTACCCGGTGGCACGTCCACGCTGAGCTTACCTGCGATCGTGACCTTCCCCGGCTTCACGGGATGCCGGTACTGGCGACGACTCCCCCGTGTCGTGATGCGCCGCCAACCGTCCCGTTCGACAGCGCGAATCGCTTCACGGACCTTAGGCATCGGTCGTGAAGGCTGTCCCGAGGCGCCCGGCCGCACCGGATTCCCGCGACACGGCCTGGTCCACGATCACTTCTCCACTCCGAAGCCCAGCGACATCAGGTTCTTCTCGATCGCCGCGTCCAGCCGGCGCGCCTCGCCCTGTTGCTCCCGCCACTGCGCGGCGAGCCGGGCCATCTTCTCCTCGAACGGCTCCCCGTCGTCCTCCCGCGGCTTCATGCCGACGTAACGCCCCGGCGTCAGCACGTGGTCGTGTCCCCCGACCTCTTCGAGCGTCGCGCTCTTGCAGAAGCCGGGCTTGTCCTCGTACTCGACGACGCCTTCCCCGCCGCGCCATGCCTGATAAGTGGCGGCGATCTCGGCGATGTCCTCGGAGGTCAGCTCCCGGTGTGTGCGGTCCACCATCCGGCCCAGGTCGCGGGCGTCGATGAACAGGATCTCGCCGTCGCGGGCGTGCGAAACGCCGGACCGCCGATCCCGCGCGAGGAACCACAGGCAGGCCGGGATCTGCGTCGAGTAGAAGAGCTGCCCCGGCAGGGCAACCATGCAGTCCACGAGGTTCCCCTCCTCGATCAGCCTGCGGCGGATCTCGCCTTCGCCTGACTGGCTCGACGACATCGACCCGTTGGCCAGCACGAACCCCGCCACGCCCTCCGGCGCCAAGTGGTGGACTATGTGCTGCACCCAGCCGAAGTTCGCATTGCCCTTGGGCGGAACGCCGTAGCGCCAGCGCCTGTCCTCGGCTAGCCGTTCGCCGCCCCAGTCCGAGACGTTGAACGGAGGATTGGCGAGGATGAAGTCCGCCTTCAGGTCCGGATGGCGGTCATCGTGAAAGCTGTCGCCGTGAGCGATCTGCCCACCGATACCGCGTATAGCCAGATTCATCCTCGCGAGCCGCCACGTCGTGTAGTTCGACTCCTGGCCGTAGATGGAGATGTCGCCGCGCGCCTTGCCACCGTTGCCGTTCCCGCTCGCATAAGCGCGAATGAACTCGACCGACTGCACGAACATGCCCGATGAGCCGCAGCAGGGATCGTAGACCCGGCCCCGGTACGGCTCCAGCATCTCGACGAGAAGCCTGACGACGCAACGCGGTGTGTAGAACTCGCCGCCCCTCTTGCCCTCGGCGCTAGCGAACTGCGAGAGGAAGTACTCGTAGACCCGGCCCAGCACGTCCCGTGAGCGGGCTTCGGCGTCGCCGACGCGGATGTTGCCGACCATGTCGATGAGCTGGCCGAGGCGTTGCTTGTCCAGGGCGGGCCGCGCGTAGTCCTTGGGGAGCACGTCCTTCAGCGCCGGATTGTCGCGCTCGATCGCTGACATTGCCTCATCGACGGTCTGGCCGATCGTCGGTTGCCGCGCCTGCACCTTCAGGTGCACCCACCGAGCCTCCTGCGGTACCCAGAAGATACTCTCCGCAACGTATTCATCGCGGTCCTCCGCGGCATCTTCCCCCCACTCGGCCAGCACCGCCGCGTGGCGCTCCTCGAAGGCGTCCGAGATGTACTTCAGGAAGATGAGGCCGAGCACGACGTGCTTGTACTCGGCCGCGTCCATCGAGCCGCGAAGCGCATCGGCCATCGCCCACAGTTCGGCCTCGTAGCCGGTCGTTGCGCTGCTGCCGGTTTGCCTGCTAGTCATCGTCGTCGGTGTGATTGTCGATCCCGTCAGTCAGGATGATCTCTCGGAGCGGCCATCGTAGCCCCAGAACGCACGCGACGACTAGTATCGAGAAAGCTGCTCCGCCGCTCCGTTCCGGCTCGGTGGTGGTGGCCAGGGCAGCCAAGAGCGCCGGCCGCCTGGGCTACCGAGGTTCAGGCGGGGCCGTCCAGGGGCTCGCGTCTGGAGGAAGCTGTGATGGCCGCAAGGCATCAGCACTATGTCCCTCGGTGGTACATGGCGAACTGGGGGGACGAGAAGGGCCGCGTGGTCTTCTCGAGGAACGGCCAGATCCTGGGACCGACCAATCCGAGGAACATCCTCGGCAGGCGCGACTTCTACGAGGCTCCGGTCCTGACCATGCAGGACATCTGCCTCCTGTCCACGTTCGTCTCGCAGAACGTCACATCCGAGAACGCTCGCCCCATGGCAGAAACGATCCTGGAGGGCGCGCTGTTCCACTCGACGCTGAAGACCCTCGTCCTGCCTTCGCCGCACCTGTCGGAGGAGGAGAAGGAACTGCTGTCCGGTGCTCTCAGAGACAATGAAGAGCGGCGCCTGGCCAAGTCGGAAGGGAGGGCGAAGGCCATCGTGGACCGTCTCCTGGCGGGGGACGTCAGCGCTCTGGCCGAGTCCAGGTCGGGTCTCGACTTCTTCGGGTTCCTTGGCGACATGGCGTTTCGCGGCCACGGCGTCCGCGCTCTGGTCGCCCAGTCGGGCTTCTTGTCCGAGGGCGGTGCCGCGATTCTGGCGCGAATCGTAGGCGCCAACATGACCTGCGTTCACTTCTTCGACCGGCTCGGGCACCCGCCGACTGTTCTGAGGAACGAGACGCAGCGCCGCTTCGTTACCAGCGACCACCCGGTCGTGAACATCCTTGCTCCGCAGGAGGACCGGATACCCGACGACGACGAGTACGCCGTGTATTTCCCGCTTTCTCCCTCTCGCGCGCTGGTCGTACCGCCTTGGAAGCAGAAGTTCACGCCGGAAACGGCAACCGAGGAACTGGTGGCCAGTCTCAACGCCTGGATAGCGAGCCGCGCTCACGAGACGTTGGTCGCCAAGCACCCAAACGATCTGACGATGACACTCGCGGACGCTGGAACTCCACCTCCGATGCAGACCTGGTTTGAAGAGCGCTCGTCTGGCCTACGGCCCAGCATCACACGAACCAGATAGCGGCACATCCTTCATCTCGCAGAAGAGACACGGAATACTCTGATGATGACGCGGACTTCGATCCTGCACGTCCGGATTGACGCCGAGACGAAACGAGCGGCAACAGCCGCGCTCGCGGCGACGGGATTGACGGCTTCGCAGGCCGTGCGGCTGCTGTTCCACCGCATCGCCGTCGATCAGGCATTCCTACTCCAGCTCAAGGTGCCGAACGCTCGGACCCGAGAGGCCATGGCCGAGGTGGATGAGATGGTGAAGGAGAGCAGCGCGCGGTTCGCCAGCGCGGACGGAGTGTTCGCAAAGCTCGAAGAAGCCGGCGACGAGTAGATGCCCCGCTCGGTCCGGAACGGAGAGACCACGCGCTCAAGGGGTCAATGGGCGCCTTACCGGGAATGCCACATCGGCGGCAACTTCCTTCTGATCTATCGCATCGACGATACGGACCGGCCGAGCGGGTCGATCTACTTCGCCCGGGCCGGCACGCACGCGGAGTTGTTCGAGTGACCAACGGCAAGAGCACTCCCAAGCCGGGGTTCACTCGCCGAGGCCTCCTTGCCTGGCTGGCCGCGGTGGCGTCCTTGCCGCGGCGGAGCGGACAGGCCCACGCAGCTCCTCAGGAGTCCCAGGGACCGGCCGGTGGAACTCGGGTCGACCGGTGGCACCGGACGCACGACCGGGTCTGGCTCGGTGAGCGGTTCTGGGCCAACCCGATGGAGGACTGGCGGACTGTGGACGGTGCGGCCGAAGTGCAGACGTCGGGCGGAAACCGCAACGTCCACCTGATCACGCATCGGCTGACGGGCGAAGGAGGGCGGTTTCGGATGTCGGTCCGCTGCCGGCGGGTGGAGGCCGGGGAGCAGGACGGCGGAGCGGGGTTCCGAATCGGCATCCGCAACCTGATCGACGACCATCGCAGCAACAGCTTCGCGCGTGGCGTCGGGGTGGATGCAGGGATGGTCGATGGGCGGCTGGTGCTGGGCTCATCGAGTGCGGACGCTGACGGCGATGATGCTGGCGTTACGGACGGAGTTGTGCTCGTCCTCGAGGGTCGCGTGGAAGGTACGGACTGCGTACTTACGCTGGCGGCCCTGGACGCCGACGACGACGAGCTCGGCAACGTCAACCACGCGCTCCCCGCGGCCGACATCGCCGGCAACGTCGCGATCGTCAGCAACTTCGACCGGGAGATCCCCAAGGGTGAGGGCGCCCGGTACCGGTTCAGCGAGTGGACGGCGGACGGGGATGCCTTCGAGATCGACGAGGACCACCGGTTCGGGCCGATCCTGTGGTCGATGTACTCGATGAGCGATTCCCGCGGCGACGAGGGCTTCATCGTCAAGCTCACGGCGCTCCTGCCCCCGCTGGGCACCAACGACGACTGGCGCGTCGAGCTGCTGACCGAGCACAACGGAGAGTGGCGATCCCACGGCTTCGCCGAACTCGACCCGGACGCCTGGACGGCGACGTTCCGCCTGCCCAACTGGAACGAACGGGTCGCGGCGCCGTTCCGGCTCGTGTACCGGGAGCGCCACACCGACGGCGGCGAGACGGAGCACGCCTGGCAGGGCACGATCCGCGCAAACCCCGCCGACCGGCCGCTGCGGCTGGCCGGACTCACCTGCCAGAACGATTACTCCTTCCCCTACGCGCCGGTCGCCGACCATGTTCTGGCGCGGGATCCCGACCTGCTCTTCTTCTCCGGTGATCAGCTCTACGAGAGCCACGGCGGCTACGGCCTGATCCGGGAGCCGGCGGAGCCGGCGATCCTGAACTACCTGCGGAAGTACTACGAGTTCGGCTGGGCGTTCCGCGAGGCGATGCGGGACCGGCCGACGCTGTGCATCCCGGACGATCACGACGTGTTCCAGGGCAACATCTGGGGCGAGGGCGGCAAGGCGATGGACACGGGCCGGGGCACCTCCTCGCTCGGGGGCTACCGGGAGCCGGCCCGGATGGTCAACGTGGTCCACCGGACGAACGCCTCTCACCATCCGGATCCGTTCGACCCGGCGCCGGTCGACCAGGACATCAGCGTCTACTACGGCGACATGGTCTACGGCGGCGTGGGCTTCGCGATCCTCGCTGACCGGCAGTTCAAGAGCGGCCCCGAGCACGTGGACACCGGTTCCGGCCGTGCCGACCACGTGCTCGACTCGGAACTGGATACAGCAGCGCTCGATGCGCCCGGTCTTGCCCTGCTCGGCGAACGGCAGGAGAAGTTCCTGGAGCAGTGGGCCGGCGACTGGCGCGGCCACACGATGAAGGTGCTGCTCAGCCAGACCGTGTTCGCGGGCATCGCGACGCACCACGGCGGCTACGACGACTACCTGATCGCCGATCTCGACTGCGGCGGCTGGCCGCAGACGCCGCGCGACCGGCTCGTCCGCATCCTCCGGAAGGCGAAGTGCCTGCACGTCTGCGGCGACCAGCACCTGCCTTCGCTCGTCCAGTACGGCGCGGATGCGCAGCGCGACGGATCCTGGGCCTTCTGCACGCCGGCGATCAGCGCCGGCTACCCGCGCTGGTGGCGGCCGGACGAAGTCGGAACGCCTCACCGGAACCGGCCCCGCCACGGCCTGCCGCACACCGGCGAGTTCCGCGATCCCCTGGGCAACCGGGTCTATGTCTACGCCATCGGCAACCCGGAAGTCGGCACCGCGCGTGACCCCTACGAGCGAGCGCAGCAGAAGAGCAGCGGCTTCGGCCTGGTCACCGTCGACAAGGCGGCGAGGACCTACCGGATCGAGGCGTTCCGTTTCCTGAGCACGGCCGACGACAGCGACGACGGCCAGTTCCCCGGCTGGCCGGTCACCCTGCACCAGGCCGAGAACGCGGGCGACAACCGCCTCGGCTAGCGCCGCAGGCGGCGCCCCATGAAACATCGCCACGCGGTCAACGTCCTACGAGCAGGGCCGCAAGGCGGCATTGCCCCACGGCTCACATGAAGCAAGAGAACCTCGTCATGGAGAACCGTCACCGCCGATCATTCACCATGGCGGTCGCAGTGCTGATGGTCATCGCCGCCGGCGCCGTCCTTGCCGAGGAAACGGGCTCGCAAGCCGGCTCGCCGGCGCCGCTGACGGGACCGCTGGAGCTCCCTTTCACGTTCGACGGGCCGCCGCCCCCCGTGCCGCCGGCCGTGGTGAGCCGGGACGACTCCGGCCGGGCCACCGTCCGGGCGGTGCCCCTCGCCGCGCCGCTTCGAATCGATGGCCGGCTCGACGAACCTCTCTACGACACGGTGCCCCCGATCTCCGACTTCATTCAGGTCGAACCCCAGCCGGGAGAGCCGGCCACCGACAGGACGGACGTCTGGATCACGTTCGACGAAACCACGGTCTTCGTCTCCCTCCGCTGCTGGCAGGACCCCGACCGGATCGCCGCCAACGACATGCGGCGCGACGGCTTCGCCGAGGACGACTACGTCGACATCGTTCTCGACACTTTCTTCGACCGGCGGAACGCCGTCATCTTCACCGTCTACGCCTCAGGCGGCCGCTTCGATGCCCAGATCACCGACGAACGCGAGATGAACGTCGACTGGAATCCGGTCTGGGATCTCCGGACGGGCAGGTTCGAGGGCGGCTGGACGGCGGAAGCCGAGATCCCGTTCCGATCGCTCCGGTATCGCCCCGGCAGCTCGCAGATCTGGGGCATCAATCTGCAGCGCTACACGCAGTGGAAGAACGAGAGTTCGACTCTGAACCGGATCCCGGAAGCGCGGAGCACGATGGGCATCATGCAGATGTCGCTGGCGGCAACCCTGGTCGGTCTCGAATCCCCACCGGCCTCGAGGAACCTGGAGTTCAAGCCCTACCTGGTCGCCGACATGGTCACCGACCGGCTGGCGACCCCGGAGATCTCGGACGAGGTCGACGCCGATCTCGGCATCGACATCAAGTACGGCGTCAGCCAGAACCTCACCGCCGATTTCACCTACAACACCGACTTCGCCCAGGTAGAGAACGACCAGCAGCAGGTCGACCTGACCCGCTTCAGCCTCTTCTTCCCCGAGAAGCGCGACTTCTTCCTCGAGAACCAGGGAACCTTCGGCTTCGGGGGGCGCCGGGCAGGTGGATTCGGAGGGAGTGGCGACACGCCGGCGCTCTTCTACAGCCGGCGGATCGGCCTGCACAGGGGCCGGGCGGTACCCATCGAGGCCGGCGCCCGCCTGACCGGACGAACGGGCCGCTACACACTCGGCCTGCTGAACATCCAGTCGGACGACGAACCGCTGTCCGGCGCCATCGCGACGAACTTCGGCGTGATGCGAGTCAAGCGGGACATCCTGCGCCGGAGCAGCGTCGGCGTCATCTACACGCGGCGCTCGATCGATCAGACCGGCACGGGACGCAACGAGGCCTACGGCGTCGACGGGACCTTCGCCTTCTTCGACAACCTGACGTTCAACACCTACTGGGCCGAAACGAGCACACCCGGACTCACCGACGACGACGCCAGCTACCGCCTGCGGATGGACTACAACGGCGACCGCTACGGCGTCCGCCTGGAACGCCTGCGGGTCGGCGGCAACTTCAATCCCGGCATCGGATTCGTCCGCCGCCCGGACATGCGCAGTTCCTACGGCGAGTTCCGGTTCAGCCCGCGGCCGGCCGGAAGCAGGCTGGTGCGCAAGTACTCGTGGACCGGGTCGATGTCCTATATCGAGAACGGCGCCGGTCTGGTCGAAACGCGGGAGGCCGAGGCCGAGTTCGGCATCGAGTTCCACAGCGGGGATGAGCTCGAACTGACGTACGTGCAGGCCTACGAGTTCCTGCCGTTTCCATTCCCCATCGCCTCGGACATCACGCTCGGCGTCGGCGGTTACGACTTCGACTACGTCCAGGTCCAGTTGCAACTGGGCCAGCAGCGGCGGATCTCGGGCGGATTCTTCCTCGAGGTCGGCGACTTCTACAGCGGCCGCAAGACGTCCCTCGGCTGGGGCTGGGGGCGGGTGAGCCTGAGCCCGAAGTTACTCCTCGAGCCGGGCATCTCGTTCAACCGCGTCGAGCTGCCGGCAGGCGAGTTCGACGTGGAACTCGTCGACCTGCGGGCGATCTACACGATGACCCCACGGATGTTCGTGAGCGCACTCTTCCAGTACGACTCCGAGAGCCGCGGACTGGCGGCGAACGTGCGGCTGCGCTGGGAGTACCAACCGGGCAGCGAGCTGTTCGTCGTCTACAACGAACAGCGCGACACATTGACGCAGGGCTTTCCGGGGCTCAACAACCGGGCCCTGATCGTCAAGGTCACGCGGCTGTTCCGATTGTAACTACGGGCTCGCTAGCGCTACAGCGCTAGCCGAGACGCGCCACGATGCGCAAGATCGCCTCCAGAATCTCGGTTGCCGCATCCTCATCCAGGCCCCTCCCCAGAAAATCACTGCGTAGCCGTTCATGGATCATCAGAGGATCTCGCGCTTCGGCGTGCAGACGAAAGAACAAGATCCAGTCGCGAGCGGGAATACCGGCGACTTGACGCCCCTGGAGTTCCTCCACGTAACCGTCCATCAGTCCTGAGATACGGGCGATACGACCGAAGTTGCCGCCCCCATCTCTGATCGGGCGATCGCTGATCCTGTCTTTGGGAGATGGATAGGGCGTGACCGCGTCGTCCGGCCCGTCGACCCCTCGCTGATCCGGCGGATCCTGCGTGGCCCTGCCGTTCTCCCACCACCAATTGCGGTACTCCGCCACGTATCCCGCTTGCTCGATGTACGGGTCGAGCACGACGGGCTCGCCAGACAGGACGTTCTTCAGACGCCATGGAACCACGACGAGGAGATCCTGCGGCGCACAGGCCGCTGGCGTGACCTTGTAACGGAAGCTAGGTTCGCCTTCCTTCGAGAACAGATACCAGCCCTTCAGTTCGATGCCGAGCGCTACCTCCGTCTCACCGTCCTCGCTGCGGGCCAACAACCGAACGTCGGGGAACGTCTGGGCGAAACGCTCGAACCGGAACGTCGACCAACGCCCCTCCGGATCCCAAACGTCCCGCATGCGATTGAGGCTCTCGACCAACTGGACTTCGATCGTGCCGCCCAGCGCCGTGTTGAGGCTGAAGAGGTCTCCGGCGTCCATCCCCTCAAGGACGGTCGCCGAACGAAAGTGGGCCGGCAACGACCGAATCGCTTCCTTGACCGTTCCGACGAGAGCGGTGAGCGCGCTGCCTTTCGGAAGAGGCCGCCGTTCCGGGCGTTTCACCGACTTCAACCAATCAGGTGGGCAGGGGAATCTGATTCGCGACGCCGGCCAAGCGCTCACGCGAGAGATTCGCGAAGTGTGGGTCGGGCTCGGCGGCGAATGCCCGCCTGCCAAGCTCCATGGCCGCGACCGACGCCGAGCATAGACCGCCGAACGGCTCCCACACCACGTCGCCACCGTTCGTGGCCGCCTGGAGAATCCGTCGCATGAACTCCAGCGGCTTCTGATTCAGATGAGCCGTAGCGTTCCGACCGGGGTTGTGGACTCTGGGCGCCACCCGACGACCCCCTCCCCTATAGCGCTCCGCTCCGTTCAGGGGAGGATGCGACCAAACGTTCGTCAGGCCATGCTGGTGCTTCCAAGGATGGCGAAGCCGCTCCCACTGTGACTCCGTTACGGGTCGCCGGCCGTCAATGGCGTAGTAGGGACGACCCGCAGGATCCCCGTGCTCGTTCGCGTACGCAACGAGGCGAGCCATCATCTCCGCGGGCGGGAAGTACCACAGCCAGTCCTGGGTCAGGTACTTGCGCGTCGCGGCGTTCTTGACGCCGCAGGCTTCGTTCGCTCGATAGAGGGGTAGCCCCGCCCGTTGCCACTCCGACCGCAGCCAGCGAGAAGCAGCGAGAGGCCCGTCAGGTCCAGGTAGTTCGAGCCGCCGACGGTAAAACACGCAGACCTCGGTGACGGTGGGAAGCCGACGGATCGTGACGCCGTTCACGTTCCCCGCGATATGGCCGATCCCTTTGTCCCAGATGATCGTCTGCACGTACTCCCACCCCTTGGCCGCCAGAACCGGATGGACCGTGGCCCAGCCAATCTCCGTGTTCCAGAACCAGAGCGTCGTGGCCGGGTGCGCGCAACGCGACCAGGCCGAAACATGCGACGCGTACCATTCGTCGAGACGAGCCGGCGTCCGTGGATCGCCAGGGAACCCACCCACGCCATACGCGCCATCCGAGACGATGACGTCGGGCGAAGGCCACGATCCGTAGACATCCTCGGCCCGACCGTTGTGGAGCGTAGCTCTCCCCGGCGACTGGCCGCCGACGGCCACAGGAAGACCACCAGGGTGGCGCACGTTCACGTCGGTCGCTTCGGGAATCGCGTCTTCCTCCCTGCCGTGACCAAGGCCCGGCAGTCGCGAGGCGTCCGGCTGTAAGACTCACCGGCCGCCCACTGGGTTCTTGGCCATTGTGGCACACTCAGCGCGGCTCAAGGACTACTCCCCACGACTCATCGAGCGAACCGCCGGGGCCAGCCACCCGCGCCCGAGGGTTTCGTCGCCGGTGCCGTGCAGACCGCCAGGAACCCGCGGTTCGCGACGCGGTTCACGCAGCGTCGTGCCGCCTGATCCAGTCGCGCAGCGCTTCTAACGGGACAGAAGCACAGTCACCCGATGCGGCTCGGTTGCGGTCGACGGGTGGTGCATCAGGATGTCCTGTCTTCCGTCCCGGTTGAGATCGGTGAGCCAGGTGTACTCCTCGTCCTCAGGCGCGGCGACGGCGATGCGTCGGGGCCTGCGGGCGAACACGTCGCGGCCCGGTACACCGAGATGCACGTGCAGTCTCTTCCGGTTGCGCACTACGAGCAAATCCGAGCGTCCGTCGCCGTTCAGGTCGCCCAGCCGGACCGCAGGCCAGAAGTTCCTCTGCCCCGTCTTCCTTGGCGCCCTCGGCCGGATCTCCCGCACCGCGTTGGGGCGCTCGCCGTATAGACCTTCCTCCATGCGGAAGAACTCCAGGTCGAAGGACCCGGCCCCAGTCAGGAGTGACATCACGAGCACGCGAATGGCCGAGAAGAGCGTGGGGTGGAACGACGTCAGCATCACGTCGATCTGGCCGTCGCCGTCGAAGTCGTGCCGGTCGATACCGGCCAGGATGCCCCGCGACTCGACCACGGCGCCTGCCTCCGGCGAGAACTCCGTGCCGCCGCCGGGTGCCGAGGCACCGAAGTGCACCTCGTAGGACGACTGCATCTTCCACAGACTCGAACCCTTCAGCGAGAAGACGACCAGGTCGGCCACGCCGTCGCCGTTCAGGTCGGTCAGCGAGTCCAGAACTCTGCCCGTACTTTCGCCTTCCGGCATGTGGTCTCGCCGCCGGTTGCGAATCCCGGTCGGCGCGGCGAGCGAGGCGATCTGGTCGGAGTCGAAGCTGATCTCGGTCGTAAAGGTCTTGGAATCCATGGAGACCAGACCGCTCTCGTCCTGCAGATGCACGACGAAGCGTTCACCGTCCCAGTACACCAGATCGCTCCGCCCATCCAAGTCGTAGTCCATTTCGTGGACGCGGCCACCCTCCTCCCAAGGCCGGTACCGGTAGCCATCGGCACCGTAGACCCGGTCGAGTCCCGTTGTGGGCCCAATCCGTACCGGGTCGGCGAACCTCCCGCGCGGCATCTGGACCAGCACCTGGAATCCGTGGCCGTGAACCAGCACCAAGTCGTCGCGGCTGTCGGCGTTCAGGTCACGCGTCATGTCCACGTGGAGAACCTCTTCTCTGTCGGATTCACGGAAGTCGGACGGTACGGCTGCCAGGTCGTGCTCGGTCGCCGACTCCGGATCAAACCAGGTCAGCCGGCCGCCACCGTAGACGATCAAGCGCTCCCGTCCATCGATGCGGGCTACGTCGACGAGGGCCGCTTCGGGGCGCAGCGTCGCCTCAGCCACGGGCTCCCATTCGCCGTTCGCGAAGCCAAAGATGCGCAGGCGGCGGTTTCCTTCCGCGTCGACATGGATCGCGGCGAGGTCCACGACCGGTCCTCCGGTGAGCAAGCCCGTCAGAACGGTCAGACGTTCCGCCACGCCTACCACGACCTCGTAACGCACGGGAGCGAACGCCGTCGACGGATCGGCCCCGGAGTGGGCGGCAACGGGCAACAGGCCACCGGACAGACAGACCCGCATCGCCAGCATCGCAATCCGGGTCGAGCGGCGACGTTCCCCGCATCCGGGACCACGTGATTCCGCGTTCGCTTTCGCGCGGATCCTTCCCCGCCTCCCGCGGCCATTCGTTCGTCTCTTCACTGTCTTCTCCTCCCTTTCGAGGTCATGTTGACCCAGTCAACATACATGCTGTTGTTGACGCCGTCAACACTCAGCACTCATAATCGCTCGTGGCCGAGCGAGCGCGCACCTATCACCACGGCGACCTCCGGGCGGCACTGGTTGAGGAAGCCGCCACCATGATCTCCGAAGGCGGCGCCGCCAGCGTGACGATGAGGGCGATCGGCAGCCGCCTCGGCGTATCGCGGGCCGCGCCCTACCGCCACTTCCCCGATAGGGCCGCTCTCCTCGTCGCCGTCGCAGTCGCGGGATTCGAGCGTCTCAACCGGCGCCTGGGGTCCGGCGACACCGGAGCCTCTTCAACCAGCGTTGAGCGACTCCGGCGCATGGGCGAGCAGTACGTGCGCTTCGCCCTGGAGCATCCGGCCCACTATCGCCTGATGTACGGCAAGGAGGCCCTTGAGCGCCAGGATCAACCGGAACTGCGAACGGCAGCCGGATCTCTGCTCGAGAACCTGGTCGATGTGATTCGGGTCCACCAGGAGAGCGGCGAGATCGAGACAGCGGATCCGCGGGCACAGGCCTACGTCGCATGGAGCGCGGTCCACGGCCTGGCGTCGCTCCTGATCGAGAGGCAGATCGACCCGAACGTCGACGTGGACGACCTGATCCGGCAAACCACCCAGACAATCCTGGACGGTATGCGAGATCGCAGTCCGGACTAGAGACCTCCGGCGGGTTCACCGGGCGATCAGCATCGTCACCCGATGGGGCTCCGTCGTGGACGCGTGATGCAGCAGGAGGTCCTGTCTGCCGTCCTTGTTGAGATCCACGAGCCAGGTGTACTCCTCGTCGTTGGGGATAGCGACCGCAACCCTCTGGGGCTGCCGGGCGAAGAGCTCCGGTCCCGGCACGCCGGCGAAGACGAGCAGTTGCCGATGGGTTTCCTCTATCAGCAGGTCCGAGCGGCCGTCGCCGGTCACATCCCCGATCAGCAAGGTCGTGTTGAACGCGCGCAAGTGACGCTTCTGCCTCTTCCGCTCCTGGTGCATGGCCCCTCGAAGCACGATATCCAGCGGTACCCACCCGAACTCCCTGACACTGGGGTGGCCATCCAGTTGCAGTCTGCGGATGGCGTTGGGTTCGTCGGAATGGAGTCCCTCCTTCATGGGATAGAACTCGAGATCCAGCCAGACGTCATCGCCCATGAACCCCTTGAGCCTCTTCCAGAGACTGCTCTCGAGGTACGCGACCTCGATCGTCGTGAACATCAGATCGAGGTCGCCGTCGTCATCGAAGTCGCGCCGGTTCATCCCGAGCTGAATCCTGCCGTCCGACTGGAAGGCGAAGTCGACGCCCCGCGCGAACCGGGTTCCGCGGTCGGGTGCCGGCGCGCCGAGATGCACCTCGTAGGTTGAACGCTTGCGCGAGATGCGCGCACCTTCCAGCGAGAAAACCACGAGGTCCCCGACGCCGTCGCCGTTCAGGTCGGCTATCGAGTGGAGCACTCTCCCCGTCATGTCTCCGGTGGCGAGCGGGGAGAGTTCGTCAGTGGCGAACGTGACATCGGTCGTGAAGGTCTCGGCCGAGGAGAACAACCCGTCTTCATCCTGGAGATGAACCTCGAAGTGGTCCTCGTTCCAGAACACCAGGTCGCGGCGTCCGTCCAGGTCGTAGTCCATTTCGTGGACACGGCTTTCATCCCAGGGGTCGTACCGGTATCCGTCGGCTCCGTAGATCCTGCTCAAGTCAGTCGACCGGCCGATCTTCACCGGATCCGCGAACTCGCCGGCGGTCGTCTGGACGAACACCCGGAAGCCATCGACGCTCGGTACGACCAGGTCGTCGCGGCCGTCGCCGTTCACGTCCCGACTGACGTCGACGTGGGGGATCTCACCGTCCCGAGGCGGGTTGAAGCTGGCGGTGACCGCGACCAGCGGGCGTTCTGTCGCCGACTCGGGATCGAACCAGTTCAGGCGACCGGGATCGTAGGTGACCAGCCGGTCCCGTCCGCCGATGGCGGCCACGTCAACGAAGGAAGTTCCGGGCCGTAGCGCGGTTTCGATTTCCGGCACCCATTCACCGCCCCTGAACGTGAGGATCCGCAGGCGCCGGTCATCGTTCTCATCGCTGTCCACGACCGCGAGGTCCGCCATCCAGCTTCCCAAGAGGAAGCCCGTCAGGACGGTCTGGCGCTCGCGGGCGCCGGTGACCACGTCGTACCGCTCGAAGGCGAACCGCTCCGCCGGCTGGGCGCCGGGAAGCGTGGCGGCAGGTCCGACGCATCCGTACAGGCACACCCTGAGCGTGAGTATGGCGAATCGGCCTCGCCGATGGTGCCTGGCTCGGCCCCGCGTCGATCGCTTTCTCATGGCTCTCTCTCCCTCCAACCAGAAGTTGACTGCGTCAACATACACAGCCTTGTTGACATTGTCAACAAGCTCTCGGTGAGGGTGGCTAGGGGATCAGCCCCACTCCGCCCGCCACACCTCCTGGTTGTCCGCCCGGAGCCGCCTCGCCCGGCGAGCATTGGGAGTCCGGAGTTCGACCTTCACCCGACGCGCGATCGCCCGGGCGACATCCTCCTGAATCTGGATCTCGGAGATCGTGCCGAGGACCCGGTCGTAGTGGCGGGACCAGAGATGGATGCCGTCAGCGACCCGGATGAGCTGAACCGAGATCCGCACCCGGTCGCCCGACCTTCGCGCGCTGCCTTCGAGGATCGCCGCCACGCCCAGCTTCCGGCCGAACCGCGGTGCGCTCAGGCGGGCCAGCCCTCGGTCGAACGAGGAGGTCCGGGACACGACCCGAAGTCCATCGACCCGCACCAGCGCCTCGACCACCTCCTCCACCAACCCCTCGCAGAAGAAGTCCTGTTCCGGATCGGGCGTCATGTTGGCGAAGGGCCGCACCGCGATCGATCCCCCGACCGGCGTCCTGACCGGGGCCGTGAAGCGGTAGCCGCGGCCGGGAACCGTGACGACGTACTGCGTCTCCCCATCCTGGCCCAGGATCTTCCGCAGCACGGACAGGTTGTGCGTGAGGTTGCTGTCGGCGACGTTGGTATCGGGCCACACCATCGCCATCAACTCGTCCTTGTGGACCAGACGGTCGCGGTTCTCGACGAGCACCTTCAGCGTCTGGAAGATCTTTGGCCGCACTGGCACGACCCGCCCGCGGCGGAGCAACCGGCGCGCCGCGGCATCGAGAAGAAACGGCCCGAAGGCGTAGGTGGGACGCTCTGCCACCAGGAACCTCCGTCAAGGACCGGACGCCGGCCGTCACGCGACACGCTCAGCCGCGCCGGGATTGATTCGGATTCCTGGATCCTAGCAGCCCCTACAACCTTGTTGGAGATTCAGTCCTGGCGGCCCTCCGGCAGTGCGAACACGAACAGACTCCCGCCCCGGGCGCGGGCAGCGCCTTCGGGGGTGTGGCGGAGACTCCCCGGCCCGGTCGAGATGGCCACGTACTGGCGGCCGTCGACGGCGTAGGAGATCGGGTAGCCCATAGCCGGGGCGCCGATGTTGACCTCCCACAAGACCTCGCCGGTCTCGTGGTCGAAGGCGCGGAAGTGTCCGAGCGCGTCGCCGCCGAAGATCAGGCCGCCGCCCGTGGCGACGACGGAGTAGGTCCCGCCCTCAGTCTCGAACAGCCACTTCGTTTCGCCCGTCACCGCCGAGATCGCGTACACCGTGCCGAGGTACTCCTCGCCGGGCGCCTTGATGTGGTCGGCGGCCAGGTTGTAGATCGCGACCTGCTGTTCGAACGCCTGCGCCCGCGGACTGTTCGTGTCGCCCGTCGCCAGCATCCGCGCGCACATGTTGCGCAGCGGGTGATACAGCGTCCGGGTCAGCGGGCTGTAGGAGCCGGCCTCCCAGTCCCTTCCGCCGATCCAGGTTGGACAGACGAGCATCTCCTGCTCCAGCTCCGTGAAGATGATCTCGGTGTTCTCGACGGCCCGGCCGGTCGTCTCGTCGATGTCGACGACCACGTTCTGCGGCACGGTCGGCCGTGCCCAGAGGAACTCGCCGGTTTCGCGGTCCAGCGTGTAGACGAAGCCGGTCTTGCCCGGAATGCCGGTCATCACCTTGCGCGTCTCGCCTGGTTCGAGACCCTCCCGGATCCAGCGCACAGCCTCCGGATCGGGCGACACGGGGAGGTCGACGAGGATCCGCTCGAACGGATGGTCGAGATCCCAGTGGTCGTTCAGGTGCTGGAAGTACCAGCGGATCTCGCCCGTGTCCGCCTCGAGCGCCAGGGTCGAGTTGTGGTAGAGGTGGGTCAGATCGGTGCCGCCGAGCATGAACTTCGGCGCGGGCGACGTAACGGCGGTGCCGAAGTAGATGAGTTCGAGCTCCGGGTCGTAGCTGGGAACCATCCAGGTACCGACGTGGTGGCGCTTCTCGAACGGCACGTCGCCCCAGGTTTCGTCCCCGGGCTCGCCGGGCGCCGGCATCGTCCGTGTCCGCCAGAGTTCCTCCCCGGTCAGCGCGTCGAGCGCGATCATGATGCAGGACTCCGGTCCGCCCCAGGGCCGGCAACTGCGTCCGGAGACGACGCGGCCATCCGCGACGATCGGGCCCGAGCTGTGGGTGGCGGGGTTGACCTCCCAGTCCAGGATCCGCGTCTCCCAGACCAGCTCTCCCGTCTCGGCATCCAGCGCGAAGGCGTGGTTGTCGTCGCTGTTGTTCAGGATCAGCCGGTCGTAGATCGCGATGTTCCGGTTGTTCTTCGCGTTGAAGCCGACCTGCGCGTAGAGACCCTCGGGCTGTTCCCGCGTGTAGCGCCAGATGAACTCGCCGGTGGTCGAGTCCACCGCCTCGATCGTGTCCTCGAACGAGGGGATGTAGAGGACGCCGTCGTACGCGAGGGGCGTGATCTCGGACGTTCCCACCTCCACCTCGCGAGCCCAGACAAGGCTCAGGCTGCCCACATTCTCCCGGTCGATCTGGTCCAGCGGGCTGTAGCCCCAACTGTCGTGGGTCCGCCGGAACATGAGCCACTCCGAATCGGGCGGGTTCTCCAGCATCTCGTCCGTGACCGGTACGAACGTCGATCCCCCGTCCTGGGCCGCCAATGCGGCGCCGAACGCGAAGCTCAGGGCAAGCGTCGCAACCACCATCCGGACTGGGTGCGCCGGCGCCCTCGCCGGCATCCGGCGCGGAGCGCCGGCATCCGGGCACTCCGCCGCGCTAGCGCTCTTCATGCAGCGCCTCCGTTTCCTCGCTGTTCCAACGACAAGACGCGGACTCTAGCCCACGACGACGACCGGCAAGTGACGTCACGGTGAAGTAGCATCGCGCCTTCCGCATGAAGTCGTTGACGCGCCTCGTCTGTTCGCTGGCCGCTGTTTCGTTCCTGGGCGCCGGCCTCGCCGCCCAGGAGACCGAGTTCGTGCCGGTCACACAGGAGATGCTGAACGACCCGGAACCGGGCCAGTGGCTGCACTGGCGCGGAACGCAGAACGCCTGGGGCTACAGCCCGCTCAACCAGATCACGCCCGAGAACGTAGGCCAGCTACGACTGGTCTGGGCATGGGCGATGGACGACACCGGCCCGCAGGAGGCGGCGCCCCTGATCCACAACGGCGTCATGTACGTGCCGAATCCGGGCAACGTCGTCCAGGCGCTCGACGCCGCCAACGGCGACCTGCTCTGGGAGTACCGGCCGGAGCCGGTGGGTGACGGAACGGGCGCCTTCGGCCGCGGCGTCCAGAAGAACATCGCGATCTTCGGCGACCGGATCTTCGGCGCCAGTTCGCGGGCGACGATCTTCGCGCTCGACGCCAGGAGCGGGAAGCTGATCTGGGAGACGCAGACCGCGGACACGAGCCTCGGTTACCGCTACACCGCGGGCCCAATCGTCGCCAACGGCAAGCTGGTTACCGGCATCACCGGCTGCGGCCGCTACAAGGACGACGTCTGCTTCATTACCGGCCACGATCCGGACACCGGCGAAGAGATCTGGCGCACATCGACGATCGCGCGCCCCGGCGAGCCCGGCGGCGACACCTGGGGCGACCTGCCGCTTCGCTTCCGCGCCGGCAGCGACGCCTGGATCGCCGGCAGCTACGACCCGGAGCTCAAGATCGTCTACTGGGCCACGTCCCAGGCCAAGCCCTGGGCCCGCTCCGTCCGCGGCACGGACGGCGACGCGCTGTACACGAACTCGAGCCTGGCGCTCGATCCCGACACCGGCGAACTGCTCTGGTACTACCAGTACCTGCCCGGCGAGACCCACGACATGGACGAGGTCTTCGAGTCGCTCCTCATCGACGTCGACGGCCGCAAGAAGCTCTACAAGATGGGCAAGCTCGGCATCCTCTGGGAGCTCGACCGGGAGACGGGCGAGTTCCTGGACGCGATCGACGTCGGCTACCAGAACCTGGTCGACGTGGACCGGGAGACGGGCGAGGTGACCTACCGCCCGGAACTGATCCCGGAAATCGGGGTCGAGATCAACATGTGCCCGAGCACGTCCGGCTTCAAGAGCTGGCGCGCCATGTCGTACGACCCGAACACCGGCGCCCTCTACATCCCGATGACGATGAACTGTGAGCTGGCGACGTTCGGCCCGGTCGAGCGGGTGCTCGGCGGCGGCGGCGCGGGTCCGGTCAAGCGGATCAACACGCTACATCCGTACTCCGGCGGCAACCTCGGCGAGTTGCTGGTCATCGACGTCCGCGAGGGGGACATCATGTGGCGGCACCGGACGCTCTCGCCGATCAACACCGCGGCCCTCGCGACCGGAGGCGGAGTCGTCTTCGCGGGCGACTACGACCGCTACGTCTACGCCTACGACGCCCGCACCGGTCGGATCCTCTGGCAGACGAGGCTGCCCACCTCGGCCCAGGGCTTCCCGGTGACCTACCTCGCCGGCGGTCGCCAGTACGTCGCGATCCCGGTGGGGACCGGCGGCGCCAGTTGGGCCACGATGGTGCCGCGCGACCTGATCCCCCACATCCGACGTCCGAGCAACGGCAACTCGATCCACGTCTTCGCGCTGCCGGCCGACCTGCCGGCGGCCGCAGGGGACGCCACCCGGATCGCCGAGGCCGACCGTGAGGCCGTCGGAGCGGCCGAGGCCTCTCTGACCGTCTGGGACGGCGTCTACACCGCCGAGCAGGCAGAACGGGGCGCCGTCGCCTACCGCGAGACCTGCGCCACCTGCCACGGCGACGATCTCGGCGGCGGCAGCAACTCGCCGGGACTGGTCGGCGTCAGCTTCCAGTTCCTGTGGGGCGACAAGACCCTGCACGAGCTGTACGAGGCGATGCGGACGACCATGCCGACCGACAACCCGGCCAGCCTGCCGCGCGAGACTTACCTGGACATCCTCACCTTCATGCTGAGGACGAACGAGTTCCCGGCCGGCGAGACGGCTCTCGATAGCGATCCCGCCGCGCTAGGCAGCATCCTGATCACCGAGCAGCCCGACGCCTAGCCCGACAGACCACGAAGTGCCGAGTGTCGGTGCGCCGGCCTTCTGGCCGGCATCAGCGCGCCGCCGCGGAGCGGCCTGCGCGAGTCCCTGCGACTAAGAAGGGAGCCGGCCTACGGCCGGCGCGTCTTCCTGGCCGCCTGCGGCGGCAGCCGGCCAGAGGGCCGGCGCACCGACACTCGGTCCATCAATCGACCTCGCTGTTCTCCGGGACCGCCTCCACCAGCAGCGCCAGCGCGCTCTCCAGCGACACACCGGCATGGCCGCCGAACGAGCCCTCGTACAGCCCGAGGCGCACGACCACCATCTCGTGCGACGGCACGATGATCGTGCTCTGGCCGCCGGCGCCCTGCATGCTGAACGCGCTCTCGGGTAGCGACGGATAACGCCGCTGGCCGCCGCGCGGGGGCTGGTTGATCCAGAAGAAACCGCCGTAGATCGGCCGGCCGTCGGCCACCCAGGCCGGGGCCGGCGTGCTGACGAACTCCACGAAGCCCTCGGGCAGCACGCGCTCCCCGGTCGGCGAGACGCCGTCGTCCAGGTAGAGCTGGCCGAGCCGCGCCCACGTACGGCCGGAGCCGAAGCCGTAGCCGTTCAGCAGGAAGTTGCCGTAGGGGTCCGCCTCGGCGACGAAGCGCCGGACGCCGATCCGGTCGAAGAGGTGCTTCTGGGGAAACTGGTGGTAGTTCTCGCCCCGGCCCTCGACCGCCAGCCGCACCAGGTGGTTGGTCAGGATCGGATCGCAGTTCCGGTAGCGGCCTATGGTGTTCGGCGGCCACTGTGGAGGCCGATCCGTGGCCCAGAGGTGGGAGTTCACCGTGCCGGTGTAGAGGTAGAGGTGGTCCGGGTAGCCCATCGCCGCCTCGTCGTACTCCGGATCGCCGGCGTTCACGCAGCGCAAGCCGCTCGACATGCGGAGGATGTCCTGGATGCGGATCGTGCCGCGGACGTCGTCCGGGCCCTCGTGCCAGGAGTCGACCGGCGCCAACTGGTCGAGCGTGTACTCGCCCTGCTCGATCAGGACGCCCATCAGGGTCGCCGACAGGCTCTTGTTCATCGACCAGCTCTCGAGGGGCGTGTCCTTGTCGATGCCCTCGCGGTAGCGCTCGGCGATGAGCCGGCCGCGGTGCAGCACGACGAAGGCGAGAGTCATCGCGTCGGGGTCGAAGGCCGTGTCCACGGCGGCCACGAGCTTCTCCGCGTCGACGTCGTCCGGGAAGGGCTCGTCCGGCAGTCGGTCGCCCATCGGCCAGATTGCGTCCTCGTCCAGCGTGCTGGTGACCGGAACCGTCTCGTAGAACGGCGCGTCCTCGCCCTGCGGCAGGGCGACGCAGCCCTGGTCGCCGTGGAGAACGGCGGTCCGCGTTACGCCGGTGTCCGTCGTGATGTGGACCTGCCCGTTCTCTCGGTCGAGGACGCGTTCCGGCAGCCGGTCCCGGTACTGGTGGCGCGAAGTGAACCCGCCGATCTGTGTCCAGGCGTCCTCGAAATCGAGTCCGGTCAGGAAGACGGCCGAGCACAGGACCTTCGCGAACCCGGCGGCCTCATGCTCGATGAAGTCGCCCGGCGGCGGCACGCGGACGGTGTCCAGCTCGTGCTCCTGTCCCCGCGCCACCAGGCTCTCGCCCAGCGTCGGTTCCTGACCGGCCGCCGGTGCCGGGTTCCCGCCGTTGTCGGCGCAGCCCGCGAGCAGCGCCGCCGCCAGGAAAGCAGGACCTGCTCGCCCGGCAGAACGGCGCTTCGCGCCGGATGCCGGCGAGGGCGCCGGCGCACCCAGTTCCGGAACCGACGCTCGGTGTGCCGTCTCTGCCACGCCGCCTCCTACTCCGGCCGGTACCAGATCGGCGACGTCCAGGCCATCTCCTGGATCGTCTCGGGATAGGAGCCGTCCGAGCACACGGCGGGACGGTCTTCCGGGGCGAGGCGCTGGCAGTCGTGCCAGCTCCAGCGCAGGCTGGGGTTCTCGACCACCCGCAGATAGTAGTAGGCGTGCAGGCCGGCATCGAAGTCCTCGTCGCGGTAGACCGTGCAGAGGGTGTCGTGCCCGTCGCCGCTTCGCTCGCCGGTCGCCGGATCGACGCTCGCTCCGTTCTCCGGCGACCCGGCGATCGAGATGACCTGGGTGCGGCCCGTCCCGTCGGCGTCGACCCAGCCCTTGACGAGCTGGAGTTGCTGCAGGAGCCCGGCGCCGTCCGCCGGGTCGCGGGCGGCGAAGGCGAGGAAGGTCGGCGCCGCGCCGGCGGACGCTTCCGTCAGGTCGCCGCCCATCGGCACGCCGCCGGCGTAGGCCCGCTCGAACAGATCCGCCTGGTCGCACAGGTTCTCGGAGTAGCTCCAGCCGCCGAAGAACCGGGGCCGGATCCGCGGGCCCGAAGTGCCGAACACCTCGCGGCGTTCCATCGCCTCGAAGATCGCGTCGCGGGAGTTCTCGACCGCCCAGACGCCCGCCAGACCGCCCGGGTTGCCGTCGATGCCGCTCGTGAGCAAGCCCGGCTGCAGCCGCTCCTCGGGCGTCGCTTCCAGGGTAACCGCGCCCCGCCAGTCCTCTTCCGCCACCGCCCCCGGCGTCGCCGTGTGCGTGTCGGTCGAGGCGATGATGCCGAGCTTGACCGGATTGAGCCCGGTCTCCATCTCCTCCTCCAGGCCGACGACGAGCGCCGGGCGAACGAAGTCCGTCCGGCCGACGCAGCCGGCGCCCAGCATGCCCTGGTTGCCGTTCTCACCCTCCGGGCACTCCTCGGTCAGCAAGGTCGTCTCGCCCGAAAGCAGGGACTGGACCGTTTCTTCGCGGCCCAGCACGCGCACCGCCTCCACGTCGCAGAGTTCGTCCGGCTCGGCAAAGACGGTCGACAGGCCGTTGATGCACTCGGAGCCGCCCTTGTGCTGGAAGATCTCGATGATCGGCTCGCGTTCCAACCGCTTCTGCGCGTAGGCGCGGCGCGCTTCCAGCGTTTCGTCGAGTCCGCGGTATGGCGCCATCCGGCCGTTCGCGAGATTGCTGTTGTGCGGGATCGTCAGATACTCGCAATCCGGCCGGGACGACCCGTCGCCGCAGACTTCGTCAAGGCGCTGCCAAAGCAGGCTGTCCGTGGGCGCGTCGATGTAGGACACCGGCAGCTCCGGCGCCTCCGAGCCCCGGAAGACGACGTTCCGGTGGTAGTTCGAGATCCCCGGCGTGCCGGTGTACTCGTAGCCGACGAAGGAGGTGAAGCTGCATGCCTCCGTCCGGTCGTAGGCGTCCTCCGCCGCTTCGATGATCTCCTGCCACGGGCTCATCGCCCACTCGAGGCAGAGCGCGCCGCCCTCGCCGCAGATGTCCTCCGTCCTGCTCGGCGTCTCGGTCGTGATGACGGCGCCGAGCATCTGCATCCCCAACCGCTGGTTCGAGCGGAACGTGGTGCAGAACTCCGAGCCGTAGCGCGGCGATTCGGGATCCCGGCACAGGCGGCGCTCGCCCAGAAACTCGCCGTGGTCGGTGACCGCGACGAAGTCGAGCGGCCGGTCGATCGTGATGCTGCCCGCCGGCGCACCGTCCTCGGCGATGGGCCAGAACGGGATCGCCTCGCCCTTCGCGAAGCGGTAGGCGTCCGCCGGCGTCGCGCCGGTGCTGTTCGCCGCCGCGTCGAAGGAGAAGCTGGTGTGAACGTGCAGGTCGCCGAAGAGCGCCTGGCGAAGCGGCGTGGCGTCGAGGCAGGCGGGCCGGTCTTCGGTGCGGGTGACGACGGCGCCAGAGACACTCCCGTCCGCGGCTCCCTCTTCGCCCGGCACCGCGCAGGCGGGAACGGCGAACACAAGAAGCAGTAGCAGGAGGCAGCGCGGCTCGGCTCTCATTCAGTTCTCCAAGGCTGGGGATGTGGAAACCGACCGTCCGGGGCCGGCGCCCGACGCTATCGCCCTCTATAGTGACTTCAACCCACTTCCAAGAGGAGAACGAAGATGAAGCCTTCGCTGCCGACCGTTCTCGCCGCCGCCCTGGCCGCAACCGCCATCGCCGCACCCGCTTCGAGCGCCGAACCCGACGACGTGCGCTCGAGGTGGGAAACCTCCTGCATGATCCGGCACGACAAGTTCGACTACGTTCTGCCGGGCGCCATGCGCCGCAACGGCATCGACATGTGGATCGTGATCGACCGGGGCCGCGGCACCCAGCCGATGACGCTCGACTTCGCCATCTCCACGGTGAACGGCCAAGGGTTCTTCATCTTCACCGACCGCGGTGGCGACCGCATCGAACGGATCCAGCTCGGCCCCGAGACCGACCTGGCCACGGAGTGCGGCGCCTACGACCGCTTCGGCAATGCCGACGAACTCCGGTCGATCGTCGAGGAGCGCGATCCGGAGACCATCGGCCTGAACTACCTCGCCGTGCCGTACGAGAGCGAGGGACTCCACGTCGCCGACGGACTCACCCACTCCGACTTCAAGTTCCTGACGAGCGAACTCGGCGAGAAGTACGCGGCGCGGTTCACCTCGGCCCAGCACCTGATCGCCGACTTCCACGGCGAGCGGGTTGCCGGCGAGATCGTCGAGTTCTCGAGGGTCGCCGACCTCACCCGCCGGCTCCTGGAGCGGGCGCTGTCCAACGAGGTCATCACCCCGGGCAAGACGACCCACAACGACGTCGCGCGCTGGCTGGAGCTGAAGCTGCACGACTACGATCTGCTGCGCGCCTGGTACCCGACCGTGTACAGCCACCGCCCGGACGGCAGCGAGATCGGCGGCACCGAGCGGGTCATCCAGCGCGGCGACGTGCTCCAGATCGACTGGGGCGCCGGCCGGAACAACTTCTCGACCGACATGAAGCGCTTCGCCTACGTCCTGCGCGAGGGCGAGACCGAACCGCCCCCCGGCGTGCTGAGGACCTTCGCCGAATCGAAGAAGGTGCAGGAGATCATCCGCAAGCACGTCCGCTCCGGCCGTACCGGCCGCGAACAGTTCGACGAACTGAAGCAGCTCATCCGGGACGCCGGCTATGTCTACACCGAACTCGAGGAGGCCGCCCAGGACGCGCCCGGCATCGAGGTCAACGTCGGCATGCACGCGGCAGGCAACATCGGCCACGACATGGCCGCCAGCCTGTTCGAGATCTTCCCGGAGAGGACCAAGTACGTCGTCCGCCCCAACTCGATCATCTCGCTCGAGTACATCGTCTTCATGCCGGCCGAGGAGTGGGACGGCAACAAGATCCCGATCAACGTCGAGGAAAACGCGTTGATCACGGAGCGCGGCATCGAGTGGCTCCATCCGCCGCAGGCGCGGGTGCTGGTGATTCGATAGCGGGCTACTCGTCGGCGTCGCCCCACCAGCGGCGCAGGCGTTCGGCGATCGCGGCTTCGGATCCCTGATCGGACGGCTCGTAGTAGCGGCGGCCGGACAGGCCGGGCGGTAGGTACTCCTGCTCCTCGAAGTTGCCCTCGAAGTCGTGGCCGTACTTGTAGTCCTTGCCGTAGCCCATGCCGCGCATGAGGCCCGTGGCCGCGTTGCGCAGGTGGAGCGGCACGGGTTCGTGCGGTGAATCCCGCACGTCCGCCGTCGCGCGGCCGAGGGCCACGTAGGCGGCGTTGCTCTTGGGCGACGTCGCCAGGTAGACGGTTGCCTCGGCCAAGGGGATGCGCCCTTCGGGCAGCCCGATGAAGTGGACGGCCTGCTGCGCTGCCACGGCGACGGGCAACGCACCCGGGTTCGCGAGCCCGATGTCCTCGGCGGCCAGGATGACCAGCCGACGGGCGATGAACAGCGGGTCCTCGCCCGCTTCCAGCATCCGGGCCAGCCAGTAGAGGGCGCCGTCGGGCGAGGAGCCGCGTACCGACTTGATGAAGGCTGAGATCGTGTCGTAGTGGCTGTCGCCGGCCTTGTCGTACTGGGGCGTCCGCCGCTGCAGGGCGTCCGAGATGGCCTCCATGTCGAGGCGCCGCACGCCGTCCTCGCCCGGCTCGGCGGCGACGACCGCCATCTCCAGGGCGTTCAGCGCCACCCGGGCGTCGCCGTTCGCGATGTTCACCAGGTGCGCCACGGCGTCCGGTTCCAGTTCCGGGGCCAGCCGACCCAGGCCGCGGTCCTCGTCCGACAGCGCGCGCTCGACGATCCCGGTCATCGCCTGTTCGTCCAAAGCGTGCAGCGTGAACACCCGGCACCGCGACAGCAGCGGCGCGTTGACCTCGAAGGACGGGTTCTCCGTCGTCGCCCCGATGAAAGTGATCGTGCCGTCCTCGACGTGGGGAAGGATGACGTCCTGCTGCGCTTTGTTGAAGCGGTGGATCTCGTCGACGAAGAGGATCGTCGGGCGGCCGTAGAGGGATCGGAGGTCCTGCGCACCCTTGACCGCCCGGCGCAGGTCGGCGACTCCGGCCGAGACGGCGCTCACCGGCTCGAAGTGGGCCCGGGTCGTGGTCGCGATCAGCCGCGCCAGGGTCGTCTTGCCGGAGCCGGGCGGACCCCAGAAGAGCAGCGACGGCACCCGGTCCGCCTCGATGGAACGCCGCAGCACCTTGTCCTCGGCGAGGATGTGCTCCTGGCCGACGAACTCGTCGAACGTCGCCGGCCGCATCCGTTCGGCCAGCGGCGCGGACGCCCCGGAGCCGGCCTCCGCGGCGTCGTCGAACAGGCCGGCAGTCGTCGGTTCGCGGGTCACACTCCTAGGCTACTGTCGCTCTGCTCCAGCGCCGCCACCGCGTCGGCGTACTGCTCGAGCGCCGCATGGCCCTTCGGCGTCAACCGGTAGACGCCTGGAGGTGTATCCGCGGCGCGTTCGAACCAGCCGTAGTGGTCCGCGTACATGATCGCCCTGGCCCGGGCGACTCCCGTTCCCCTGGCGGCGACGGCAGCCTTCGTCGGACCGTGCAGACGGAGATGGGCGGCGCAGCGCAGGGCGTCCTGCCGGTAGGCCGTCATGATCGGGCGGCCGGTCGAGCCACCCTGGTTGGGATCGCCCACCCGCCGCTGAAACTCCTTCAGCAGCCGTCCGATCGCACGCTTCCGCTGGCGCGGCCGGTACGGCGCCGGGTCAACCAGCGCCTCCACGAAGGGCGCCGGCTCGAGCCTCACCGTCAACAGGCCGAGCCCGAGCCGCCGGCACAGCCCAAGCGCATCCTTCTTGCGCGTCGTTCGGCCCGAGAACGGCGGAACGGCGACGTAGACGTTGTCGGAGAGGGCCTGCCGTGCGATCCCCTGGAACACCAGGGGCAGGGAGAAGCGCGTCTTCAGCTCGACGATCAGGGGCGGCTCCCCGCCCCGGATGGCGACGAGGTCGCAACCGTTGACCTCTCCCTTGACGGCGTAGCCCTGTCCCTCGAGGAACGTCTTGACTGGCAGGTAGAGCGTCTGTTCGCGCACGCTGGTCAGCAATGCACCATTGGCGGCTTGCGCATGTGAGTGAGCTGTGGGCCGAGTATACGATCGGGCATCGAAGTAACCACAACGAAAGGGGTTACCGGCAGTGAGCGAGAACCACGGAATCCGCGCCGCGGGACTTGCCTGCGCAGCGGCTGCCGCGCTGGCCGGCTGCGGCACGCCGTCAGGCGAAGTCGGTTCGGCCGGGCACGCCGAAGACACTCAGCCGCCGAACATCATCGTCATCATGGCCGACGACCTCGGCTACGGCGACGTCAGCCCCTACGACGGCTGGATCGAGACGCCGAACCTGGACCGCCTGGCCGCGGCCGGGATGATGCTGACCGACTTTCACACCAGCGGCGCAGTGTGCTCGCCGACCCGCGCCGGCCTGGTCACGGGCCGTTACCAGCACCGGGCTGGCGTTCCCGCCGTCCTGCTCGCAGACTCCGCTAGTCCGCTGTACCACCAGGGCATCGACAGCGAGGCACACACGATCTCCGAGGCCTTCCGGGAGCTCGGCTATACGACCGCGATCTTCGGCAAGTGGCACCTCGGCTATCTCCCGCAGTTCAACCCGGCCCTCCACGGCTTCGACAAGTTCCGCGGCTTCGTCAGCGGCAATATCGACTACCAGTCCCACGTCGACCGCATGGGCCGTCCCGACTGGTGGAACGGCGAGACGCTCGAGGACGAAGCCGGCTACTTGACCGACCTGATCGGCGACCATGCCGAGCGGTTCATCGCCGGGCACCGGGACGAGCCGTTCTTCCTCTATCTGGCACACCACGCTCCGCACTACCCGTACCAGGGTCCGGGCGACCCGGCTGAACGCTACGCCGGCGACGACACGTTTCCGGGCGTAGGCGCGGTGACCGACCGGAAGCGCGCCTACCGCGAGATGGTCGAGTCGATGGACGCAAGTATCGGCCGCGTCCTCGACGCCCTGGAGCAGCAGGGCCTTTCCGAGACCACGCTGGTCTGGTTCTTCTCGGACAACGGCGCCACCCGGTTGGGTTCCAACGGACCGCTGCGCGGCCACAAGGCCAGCTACTGGGAGGGCGGCCACCGCGTTCCCTCGATCGCGTCGATGCCAGGCCGCATCGATGCCGGGTCGACGTCCGCCACGATCACTTCGACGCTCGACGTGATGCCGACCGTCCTCGCGATGGCCGGCGGCACCGCGCATCCCGACCTGCCGTTCGACGGCATCGACATCGGTCCGGTCCTGTTCGAGGGCGAAGATGCGCCGCCCCGCCAACTCTTCTGGAGCAGCCCCGCCCAGTTCTGGCGCGGCGCCGCCGTTCGGGACGGTCGCTACAAGCTGGTCATCGACCGCCGGACGCAGCGAGCCGCCGCGGCAGAAGGCGAGGAAGTCACAGATCCTGTGCCCATGCTCTTCGATCTGGAGGCCGACCTTGGCGAGACCACCGACCTCGCCGTCGATGAGCCGCAGCGGCTCGCAGAGATGATGGCGGCGCTCGAACGCTGGCGCGAGGACGTCGGCGCCCCGTAGCCGTAGAGCATCATCGTGAGCGACGTTCCGATTTCAGCGCTTCTGGAAGAAGCGAGGGCCTACTACAGCGCCCTCTTGCGGCCCGTCTTCGAGGGCCGCGGGTTCGTGCTGCCCGGCAACATCGCGGTGGGGCTCGGAAACGTGGCCCTCGAACTCCGCGGACTTGGCGCGGCCCGGCCCTTCGTGGTCGCCGGGAGCCACGGAACGGGACCGCTGCCGCCCCGGGAAGATGCGGAGCTGCGCGTGCTCGACGTTCGCGGAACGGATCCGCTGGAGCACAACCGCAACGTCCAGCGCGCCCTGGCCCACCTTCCTTCCGCGGTGCAGGAGGCGGTCGACGCCTGGGATCCCGAGGGAACGGCGCGGACACTGCACACGGACCCGCTGGCCGAGCCCCGGCCGGTGGCGAGGCGAAGCGCCTACGCCGCACGGCCCAGGGAGTGGATCGACCTGGAAGACAAGGTCGTCATCGACGCCTTCTGGGACACGGTCGGCGTGCCGCGCGCGCCGTCACAAGTGGTTCCGGCCGAACACCAAGCTCTCCGAACCGCCGCCAACGCGTTGGACCGAGGCCACGGCACCGTCTGGGCGCCGGACGCCCGCGAAGGCGCCAACGCTGGCGCCGTCGCGCTGCGCTGGGTACGACCCGGCGACGACGGACGGCAGGCCGCGGCGGACCTGGCGCGAATCGCCGACCGCGTTCGCGTCATGCCCTTCCTGGAGGGGATTCCGGCGAGCATCCACGGCGTCGTGTTCCCGGACGCTGTCGTCGCCTTCCGCCCAGTCGAGATGCTGGTCCTCCGGCCGGCGAGCGGCGACCGCCTCTTCTACGCCGGCTGCTCCACCTGGTTCGATCCACGACCGGACGATCGGGAGACGATGCGCGAACTCGCCCGCCGCGTTGGCGCGGAGCTGCGCGAGCGGGTCGGTTTCCGCGGGTCCTTCGGCATCGACGGCATCCTGGCCGAGGAGGGGTTCCTGCCCACGGAACTCAACCCGCGTCTCGGCGCCGGAGTGAGCACGCTCGCCGGCGCGCTGGGCGACTTTCCGCTCATCCTGCTCTGTCTGGTCATGGCCGAAGGCGAAGAACTCGACTACCGGCCGGAACTCCTCGAACAGGCGGTCGTCGAGGCCGCCGACGCCAACCGCGTCTGCGGCGGCGGCAGGACGACGGAACGGACGCTCACCGACACCGGCACCTTCGATCTGGTGCGCGACGGCGACGACTACCGGGAGGCCGAAGCCGGGGAGGAGGTCGAAGCGACACTCCTGTTCGGACCCGGCCCGATCGGCGGGTTCCTGCGCTTCACCCTGAATCCCGCCGCCAACGAGCCCGGGCCACCCTCGGCACCGCAGGCCGCCCGAGCCTTCCGTCTGGCGGATCGCCTGCTCGGCACGGAGTTCGGTGGTCTGGAGGGCGCTCGAAACGTGAGGCCGTGATCGGCAGCCTGTGGTCGCCTACCACAGGTCCGCAACTCGCCTTTGGAAGTCGGTCTTGAGTTCATCCCAGTCGACATCGATGAGGAGACGAAGCGGCGGCTCGCGTTCGGCGTCGTCGAAGTGGATCAGACTACGAATGACGTGCCCCACGTCCCGCGCTTCGAACTTCTCCTCGTAGAGGGCCAGATACTCGGCGAGCGGTCGGTGGCGGGTCATCAGGACCCAGAGGTCCACAAAGTCCTTGCGGCTGCCGCGATTGGCGATTGCCGACAGCTTCATGGCTGCGATGTCGTCCCTGTCTGCTAGCGCCAGGAGGTCGCTGTCGGACGACACGGTCGGGCCGAGAAGCGGGTAGTTGTACTCGATCACCGACACCTGGACGCCTAGCACATCCACGTAGACGGTTCTGGCCTCCAGGGATGTAACCGAGAGTTCCGGTACTTGCCCCCGAAGACGGTCCAGCACTTCCTCGGCGTCCGGCATTCGTTCGGCGAAGATGTCCAGATCGACCGAAACCCGGTGCCCCTCCATGAGGGCGAGAGCAGTGCCTCCGGCCAGGTAGTAGTCCCCGCCCGCCAGAGCCCGCGAGACGATCGCGAAGGCCTCCCGCGCCTCCGGCTCAAGTGCCTCCCAATGGAGCCGGCTCATCCCCGCCACGCGGCTTCGCGCTTCCGCGCTTCGCGCACCCACTCGGAGGTCCGCTCCTCCGGCACCGAACTGGCGAAGGCCCAGAAGTTCAGTTCGCGCGGCGGGAGCACCTTGCGGCCGCGTTCTTCCAGGAAGTGCCGTCGCCGTTCTGGACTGGACGCCGAGAGGAGCCATCGCATCGGCTCCCAGCCTCCTCGGGCCATGACGCGCTCGATCACGACTTCCGGCAGCTCGGGCTCCGCTCGGAGCGCTTCGAGGTCGTATTCCCAGAGCAGTTGCTCAACCGTTTGGGGGAAGCGCACCCCCTGATTCTATCGGCGCAGGTTCTACTCCTGGCCCGCCTCCGAACCTCCGCGGCGACTTCGCTGGTACAGGAAGGAGACGGCCACCAGCAGCGCCCCGACGATCAGGAACGACAGAATCCGGTAGCCCTGCTCCAGGAAGGACAGGTCGATGAGGAAGGTCTTGCCCACTACGACGAGCAGCAGCGCCAGGCCCTGCCAGCGCAGGCCGGGGGCGCTCCGGCGGATGCCGGCGGCGATCAGGGCGGCTGCCCACAGGAGCCAGACGGCCGACAGGACGACCTGGGCGGCCAGATCGAGGTCGAGGTCGACGTCCAACGCCTGGACGAGATCCCACGACTCGGTCGACACGGCGACGAGCGCGACGACGTTGGCGACGACGAGCGCTACGGCCCAGACGGGCGCCTCGATCCGCACTTTCGTCTTCAGCCGGCCGCGCACGTAGACGGCGGCGACGACGAGACCGGCCGCTACCCCGGTGAGCGTCAGGAAGCGCAGGTTGACGAACAGGAGGTCGCGCTCTCCACCGAAGGCGGCCGGCGCCATCAGCAGGACGACACCGAAGAGTGCGACGGAGAAGACCCGCATCCAGATTGCCGGCAGACGCGTTCCGGCAATCGCCAGTGCGACGGCCTCCGCGGTCCAGGCCAGGGTGATCCAGTCGCCGTCGAGCCGGATCGGGAAGGCGATCGTGGCCAGCAGCGCGGCGAGGACGGCGAAGAGCGACTGGAGTTGCCGGCTTCTCCGCTCTTCGCCGGGACTCCAGGTCCCGAGCGCGCGGGACACGGCCAGGTGGACCGCGGCCAGGACCAGAACGGCGCCGGTCAGCCACCACCGGTGTTCCTCGTAGAGGAGCTGTTGCAGCAGCAGAACGAAGAAACCGAGCGCCAGAACCAGCACGCCAAGCTCGGTCGGGCGCAGCCGCCGGGCCTGACGCACCCGGGCCAGAGGCAGGGCGAAGTAGATGGCGTAGAAGAGCGTGCCGAAGAGAGCGGTCGAGAGGAGCCGCTCGCCCTCGTAGAACTGGACGTACCAGGCGATGAAGTAGACAGCCGTCGCGACCAGGGCGGCCGGCGCCAGGACGCGGAAACCGCGCAACAGGGCCAGCGCGAGCAGGCTGGCGCTGAGCAGGGCGAGGTAGCTGAAGAGGACGACCTGGGCGTCCGTGCCGGTGCTGAGCAGCGCCGGCGTCAAGAAGCCGCCGGCGAGGGCCAGGGCCGCCAGCCGCTGCGAGTCGCGCCGTACCGACAGGCCGATGACCGCCGCGGTGACGAGGGCGAGGAAGGCGAACGCCGCCGGCTGCGGCACGAGGGCGTAGAAGTCCCACGCCGCGTAGCCCGAGAGATAGACGATGCCGGCGCCCAGCGCCGACATCCCCTCGGCGAAGTAGCGCATCTTCCGTGCGGCGAGCCACTCGCCGTAGCCGGCGAGCGCCAGGCCGCTGACGAGCCCGATCAGGACGCGCCCGGTGGGCCCGATCCACTCGTTCTCGAACGCGTAGCGCAGGAAGAAGGCCGCCGCGATCAGGAGGGTGAGAATGCCGATCCGGTTCAGCCAGCGGCCGCCGATCAGCGACTCGAAGTCGATGTCGCGCCAGGCGGCGCGCCTGGGTTTGCGGGCCGCCTTGGCGGTCGCGACGGGCTGAGAGTTCGGCTCGATCGAAGCAGGCGGGGACTCGGGCGCTTCCGCGCCGGACGGCGCCGCAGCTTGCTCATCTTCCGCCTTGCCTCGGAGGGTGGCGACCTCCTCCTGCAGCTCGCGAACTCGCGCCTCGAGCGCTTGCACGCGCTGATCGAGAGACTCCGGCACGCGCTGGTTACTCTCCGTTAGCGACCGGGGGTTGTCGCAGCGGCGCCCGCCTTCGCCGCAGTTCGGTCGCCTTGACGTGCACTCCGTAGTTCGCGGCGAGGTAGTCGAGGATCGAGTTCTCCAGGTCGCCGAGCGGCTCGAGTCCTTCGTCCTTCTCCATGCGGCGAATCGTGCGGACCCAGCCGGCGCGGGTGGTGCGGTTCTGCTGCAGGAGCGTCGCCGAGTGGCATTCGGTGCAGTGGTCGCGGGCTGTTTGCCAGACGCCGGAGGCGTCCTTGATCAGGCCGCTTTCGGTGTCCAGTGGCTGGGGCGGCTTCTGGGCGCCCACCCCGCCGGTGGCCAGGACCAGGCTCAGTACGCCTGCTTGGAACAGGCCGCCAAAGCGGATCCGGCCTGGCGGCCGGCGTTTCCTTCTGGCCGCCTGCGGCGGCAGCGGGTCAGAAGACCCGCGCACCCAGCGGAGAGTGTGCGGCTCCCTTCGTGCTCTCCTACGCGACATACACAGCGACCCGGTGGCAGGCGTTGTTCAGGTATCCCCGCGGGTTCCAGCCGGGCAGGACCACCGGCTGCACGTCGCCGTTCGCGTCGGCGGCCCGTGCCCACACCTCGTAGTAGCCCGCTTCGGGGAACATGAGCTCCAGATCCCAGTTCTGCCAGGCGAGGCGGTTCGCCGGCGGCTGCAGGCCGGCCCGCGTCCAGGTGCGGCCGAAGTCGATCGAGACGTCCAGTCTCTCGACCTGGTTGTCGCCGGTCCAGGCGTGGCCATGGAGCGGCAGCGCCTCACCCACCGGGTGCTGGAACCCGCTCTGCGGGTAGGTGATCAGCGACTTGACCGGCATCGCCTCGATGATGCGCATGTCCTCGGGATCGACTTCGGTACCCGGCGCGACCGGTTCACGCGGCACCTTGTAGGACATGCCGGTCATCTTCGGTCCGTCGTGGACGACGTTGCGAATCGCGATCCGCCGCAGCCATTTGCCCGAAGTGGACCCCGGCCAGCCGCCGAACACGAGGCGCAGCGGATGGCCGTTCATCGGGTGGAGCGGCTCGCCGTTCATGCCCCAGGCGATCATCGACTCGGCTTCCAGGGCCTTGGCGATCGGCACGCCCCGCGAGATCGGGACGCCCTCGCCCCCTGCCGTCGTGTCGGCGCCGTAGTAGGCCACGTACACGGCGTCGTCCCGGTAGCCGCAGTCCTCCAGGACGTCCCGCAAGCGGATGCCGTCCCAGCGCGGACACCCGACGGCGCCCACGGTCCACTGGTTGCCGGAGGCCGGCGGGTCGTACTCCGAGCGGCCGTTGCCGCCGCACTCCATGACGAGCTGGCGGCTCGTGTTCTCGAAGCGCTGCTTCAGGTCCTCCAGCGTGTACGTCTTCGCGCCAGCCGCGGACTCGCCGTCGACCGTCAAGGTCCAGTTCATGGCGTCCACTTCCTCCGGCGGAACGCCGTTGTTACGGACGAACAGCCGGCTCGCGGGGGTCACATCGTCGTTCAGCAGATGCGCCGGCGTCTCGGCGCAGAGCGGCCGGTCGTTCAGCACGGTCAGGCCGTCCTTGCCTTCGATCGTGAACGGCTCGGCCTGATTCGCGTACGCCGCCGGAATCAGGCCGGCGGGCATGAGGTCGGAGAAGACGATCTTCGCGCCGACCAGGGCCGACATCGCGCCGAGGCCCTGGAGGAAGCCCCGCCGAGTGCGGGGATCGACCTGCCGGCCCCAGACTTCCCAGTCGGCCCGCTCCGGGTCGGCGGCAAAGACCTCGTGAATGCCCCGCACCCGTCTGCTCATCCTGACCCTCCCTTGGCTGAAGCGCTCCTGAACGCTACCAGTCCGCCGGCTGGAGAGTTCTCGACTTCGCTACTCTCCAGGGCGGTGACCGGAAAGCGACGCCGAACCGCTGCGGCCGCGGCCGTGTTGCTCCTCGTATGCGGCGCCTGCGGGCCTGACGCGGAGCCAGCCGGACCGTCGTCGCCTGCTCCACCCAACGTCGTCATCATCCTGACCGACGACATGGGCTACGGCGATCTGTCCTCCTACGGCCACCCGCTCATCCGCACGCCCCACGTCGACCGGCTGGCGGTCGAAGGCCAGCGATGGACGTCGTTCTACGCCTCGAGCCCGCTGTGCAACCCGAGCCGCATCGCGCTCGCGACCGGCCGGATGCCGATCCGCATCCAGGGAGGCGAGTTGAACCGCTGGTCCAACCTTCCCGCCGATGAGACGACTCTGGGCGACATGTTCCAGGCCGCCGGCTACGCCACCGCCTACGTCGGCAAGTGGGGCATGTCCGGCCGCTTCGCGGACGGCGGGGTGCACCCCAACGGCGCGGGCTTCGACTACTTCTACGGCGTCGAGGAGTTCAACGACGGCGGCCGGCGGCCGGAAGTCCCCCACACCTACGAAGGAATGAAGAACGCGACCAGCGAGGATTTGTCTTCTCGCTGTTCCGGCAGAAGGAAGCCATCGAAACGCCGACCCACCAGCCGACCCTGACCCGGCGCTACACGGAGGAATCGGTGGCCTGGCTGGAAAGGCAGATCGAGGCCGGTTCGCCGTTCTTTCTCTACCTCAGCCACACGATGCCGCATGTACCGATCTTCCGTTCGCCCGAGTTCGAGGGCCACAGCAAGGCCGGCCTCTACGGCGACGTGATCGAGGAACTTGACTGGTCGGTCGGCGAAGTCGTTGCAGCCCTGGAGGAAGGCGGCGTAGCCGGCGACACCCTGGTCATCTTCTCGAGCGATAACGGCCCCTGGCTCACCTACTACGACCTGGGCGGCTCGCCCGGCCCGTTCCGGGACGGCAAGCACACCGCCTGGGAAGGCGGCTTCCGGGTCCCCGGCGTGTTCTGGTGGCCTGGCACGATCCGGCCGGCGACCATCGACGGCATCGGCGTCCAGGTCGACCTGATGGCGACCCTCGCCGCCATCACCGGCGCCGAACCGCCGGACCGCGACCTCGACTCGATCGACCTCTCCGGCACCGTGCTTCGCGGCGAGCCCAGTCCGCGGAACGAGTGGTTCTACTACGGCACCCGTGGCCGGCTGTGGGCCTACCGGGTCGGCGATCACAAGCTGGTACTCGAGTCCTGGGAGTCCCTGGGCGGGGAAGGCGAACTCGCCTGGCGCGGCTTCGACAACGAGCAGGTCCACGATCCCCCGCTGCTGTTCGACCTCAGCACCGACCTGGGAGAACGGTTCGACATCGCGGCCCGGCACCCGGAGATCGTCGAGCGGATCGAGAAAGCGATCGAGCGCCACCGCCAGGCGGTCGGCGGACCGGCGTTACAATCCGTTCCATGAGCTGGTTCTTCAACAAGGCCCGCATGCCGGGACCGGGCGAGGCGCTTCCAGGCCGCGCCGAGGCGATCCCCGTGCCCGCGCGCCACCACGTCCTCGACGCGCCGATCGCGCCGCCCTACCCGGACGGCAGTGAGCTGGCGATGTTCGGCCTTGGCTGCTTCTGGGGCGCCGAGCGGAAGTTCTGGGAAGCCCCCGGAGTCATCACGACCGCGGTCGGCTACGCCGCGGGCGCCACTCCGAACCCGACCTACCAGGAGGTCTGCAGCGGGCTGACCGGCCACAACGAGGTGGTCCAGGTCGTCTTCGACCCCGAACGCATCTCGTACGACGAGCTGCTTCGCATCTTCTGGGAAAGCCACGACCCCACCCAGGGCATGCGCCAGGGGAATGATGTCGGCACCCAGTACCGCTCCGGGATCTACGCCTGCTCCGAAGCGCAGCGACGGGCGGCGAAGGCCTCTCTCGCGGCCTATCAGCAGCGGCTCATCGCCTCCGGCTACGGGCCGATCACGACGGAGATCCTCGACGCGCCCGACTTCTACTTCGCCGAGGACTACCACCAGCAGTACCTGGCAAAGAACCCCGGCGGCTACTGCGGCCTGGGCGGCACCGGGGTGGCCTGCCAGACCGGACTCGAGGTGCCGGCACGGCAGGCGGTCTGAAGGCCGGAAGGAGGAGAGAGATGGCGGACAAGCCTGCGGGCATCACCGGCGGTCTCGGCTGGCTGCTCTTCCTCGGCGGCGTCCTGGCCCTGGTCGGTTTCGCGATCTACGCCCTCGCCGTCGACGACGAAGCGCCCGTCTACATCAAGCTGGGCGTCGTCGCTGTCTACGGCGGTCTGGCGCTCCTGCTGCTGTCGGTGCTCCGGCAGCAGTTGGTCGCCCGCAAGACGGACAGGTACAAGAACGTACAGCGATGAGGGCCCCCTGAATGCTGATTGCAACTACCGAGACGATCGCCGGACACGACATCACGCAAACGCTGGGGCTGGTACGCGGCAACACGATTCGCGCCCGCCACGTCGGCAGGGACATAACGGCCGCGCTCCGCAACCTGGTCGGCGGCGAGGTCACGGAGTACACGAAGATGGTCGCCGAGAGCCGCGAGCAGGCGCTCGACCGCATGGTCGCTGAGGCGGAGAGCCTGGGCGCCGACGCCGTTGTCGCCGTGCGCTTCACGACATCCGTGATCACCAGCGGCGCCGCGGAGCTGCTGGCGGTGGGGACCGCAGTCAAGCTCCAGCGACGCTAGCTATAGCTAGCGCAAGCCCATTCGCTCCAGCACTCCCGCGACGAGCAGCGGCCACACGAGCGTCGCGTCCGCCGGGACCTCCGCGAAGCGGCCGCCTTCTTCGACCGGGACGAACTTGCCCCAGGACACCCCCTCGCTGTAGCCGCAGCCCGAGAGACCGCCCCAGTGCTCCGGCTCGGGGCAGATCCGTACGCCGTAACGAAACCGCCTGGGCGGCGCGTCTTCGCCCTCCCGGCGCGCCGCCGCCTCCAGGTACGGCGCCACTTGCTGCGCCCAGTTCCGCGGCACGCCGCCGCCGACGGTGAAGATGCCGAGCCGCTTCGCCCCGGCGACGAGTTCCGTGTAGTGCTCCAGGTCGAGGAACGGGTCGAACCGGATCGGCGCCTCTCCGCGCCGGCGCCGGGCCCGGTTGAACAGCGCAAAGTCGAGCCCGATCTCCGAGTCGGTGAACGCGGGCACGTAGACCGGAACGCCGCGCCGCCAGGCGGAAGACAGCACACCGCGGACCGGCGCGACATCTTCGTCCGGGCCCGCCGGCGCCGAGGCTCCCTCCGCTTCGGTCAGCCACCGCCCGAACGCCTCGTTCAGCAGGCGCGAGCAGGCGACCTCGCCTTCGGGCCATTGCTCCAGGACCGAGTGAACGATCAACTCCACGCGGTCCAGGTTGCTCTCCAGTTCGAGCGTGTCGTAGATCCGGTCGTAGCCGGAGTAGTAGGCGGTGCGATCGTCGAGCTTGCCCGCCGGCGCCTTGAAGTGGACCATCCCGGCCGACTCGACGAAGCCGTGGACCATCAGTGCCCCGGTGCAGACGATCGCGTCGAGCAACCCGTGGTCGATCATGTCGCAGAGGACCAGCCCCTGCTTCGCCGCGGTCATCGCGCCGGTGAACGTGCCGACGACCAGGCAGTCCGGATCGACCGCCATCTCCTGGAGCACGTCCGCCGCCTCGCCAAGCTGACGGCCCCCGAAGGAGGTCGACTTCATCGCCGCGAGCAGTTCCGAGAAGGAACCGACGGCGCTCAGATCGAGCGGCGCGAGCGGTTCCAGTCCCTCTCCGTCGCTGAACTCCGTCGCGCGCCGCGCTTCGCCCGGAGGCCTGGGGGGTCGTTCGTTCATGAGGCCAGCCCCAAGCTATCGCGGCAGGCGGGACGCATGCCGGAGCGGTTCGGCCCGATTCTTGCTGCCAGGAGCAACCATGACAGACCGGACTTGGGCTGTGACAGGATCCCTCGGCTGGCCCGTTGTGAACTCACGCGAACCCAGGGAACTCGAACTCCTCTACCGCCTGAGTCAGACCCTCGGCGAGAGCCTCGAACTGCGTGACGTCACCCGGCCCGCGCTCGAGACCCTGGCCGAACACCTGAAGCTCAAGCACGGCACGATCACGCTGCTCAACCGGAAGACCGGCGAGATCACGGTCGAGGTCGCGCACGGACTGAGCGGGGAGCAGATCGCGGAGGCCCGCTACCGTCTCGGCGAAGGCGTGACCGGCCAGGTGATCGAGACGGGCGAGGCCCGGGTGATCCCGAAGACGAGCGAGTCCGAGACGTTCCTCGACCGGACGCGGCGCGGCAAGAGCGCGGAAGTCTCCTTTCTCTGCGTGCCCATCCGCACCGGCAACGAGACCTACGGCGCGCTGAGCGTCGACCGGACCTACGATCCTGACCACGACCTGAACGACGATGTCCGTCTGCTCCTCATCGCCGGTTCCCTGATCGCCCAGGCGGTCAAGCTCCGCCGCACCGCCGAGGAGGAGCGGGAACAGCTCGAGGAGGAGAACGAGCGTCTGCGGGCACAGCTCCGCGACCGCTTCCGGCCCGCCAACATCGTCGGCAACTCGCACGAGATGCAGGAGGTCTACGACCAGATCGCGACCGTCTCGAGCAGCAACACGAGCGTCCTGATCACCGGCGAAACCGGCACCGGCAAGGAACTCGTCGCCCAGGCCATCCACTACAACAGCGCCCGTTCCGACCGCCCCTTCGTCAAGGTCCACTGCGCCGCGCTGCCCGAGAGCGTGATCGAGAGCGAGCTGTTCGGGCACGAACGCGGCGCCTTCACCGGCGCGATCCAGCAGCGCAAGGGACGCTTCGAACTCGCCCACACCGGCACGATCTTCCTCGACGAAGTCGGCGACGTGCCGCTCCTGATCCAGATCAAGATGCTGCGGGTGCTGCAGGAACGCGAGTTCGAGCGGGTCGGCGGCACGCGGACGCTGCGGGCGGACGTGCGGATCATCGCCGCCACGAACAAGGACCTGTCCGCGATGACCGCGAACGGCGCGTTCCGCGAGGACCTGTTCTACCGCCTGAACGTCTTCCCGATCCACGTGCCGCCGCTGCGCAAGCGCAAGTCGGACATCGTCCAGCTGGCCGACTTCTTTCTGGAGCGCTATGCCCGCGTGAACGGCGGCAACGTGCGCCGGCTGTCGAGCGCCGTGATCGACATGCTGATGAGCTACCACTGGCCCGGCAACGTCCGCGAGCTGGAGAGCTGCATCGAGCGCGCCGTTCTCGTGGCGCGGGACGACGTCATCCACCCGCACCATCTGCCGCCGACTCTCCAGACCGCGGAGAGTTCGGGCACCGAACCCGCCGGGAGCTTTCAGTATCTGGTCGAGAACTACGAGCGGGACCTGTTGCGCGACGCGCTGAAAAGCGCCCGCGGCAACATCGCCGCCGCCTCGCGCAAGCTGCGCACCACGCCCCGGATCACCGGCTACAAGATCAAGAAGTACGGCATCGACCCCAGCCGCTACGCGAACTAGGTGGCGTGCACCCGTCAGGGTGGCACGCCGGGAGGGTTCCAGCGGACGCTCGCCCTCGCTTGGTGAGTGTCGGGTTGGGGCTCGCTTCGGTCGACTGCGCTCCGCTAGGTCCTCGGTTACTGAGAGAGTCTCGACAGTCGCTTGTCTCCAGCCCGCTGGAACCCTCCCGGCGTGCCACCCTGACTGGAGGACTTCGGACGGCGAACGAGAACAGACTGGCGCCTCGGGCGGGCCGGCGCACGGTCCAGAAGAACGCAGCCCGAGAGCATGATTCGGTCACGTCATGTTTGTTCGTCAGCACCCCGATTTGCTACATAATTGTAGGGCAGGGGCCTGATCCGATTGTCTCCAGCGAGCGGGAGAGTGGGTGCAATGGCCTTACCGGCAACCACTTGACATGGGGGCGAGCGTGTAAGCCCCTTCGTTGGCACCTGTGTTGCTACTCATGCCGCGTAACCGGCAATTTGCCCTTTTCAAGGAGGTTCTCCCCCAATGTTCCGCAAGTCAACGATTGTCCTGACCACCGTTGCCCTTCTCGGTCTGGCGGCCGCACCGGCTTCCGCTGACGCCGACTACGCTCTCGACTTCGCGTCCGCCTATGTCTGGCGCGGCATCACCTTCACCGACGGGGCCGTGTGGCAGCCTTCGGTCACGGCCTCGAACGACAGCGGGTTCGCGATCAACGTCTGGGGCAACCTCGACATCGACGACGCGAACGACATGAGCGGCGAGTTCAACGAGATCGACCTCACCGCCTCGTACGGTTTCGGCTCGGATGCCGTTTCCGCCGAGGTCGGCTTCATCGAGTACCTGTTCCCGAACACGGCCTTCGCGGGGACCCGCGAGCTCTACCTGAGCCTGGGCTTCGACGTGGCCGCGTCGCCCAGCGTTTCCGTCTACTACGACATCGACGAGGTCCAGGACTTCTACGCCAACGTCGGCGTCTCGTTCGGTGGCGACGTGAGCGACGCCCTGGCCTGGAGCGTCGACGTCTCGGCCGGCTTCGCCGGTGACGACTTCGCCGCCGCCTACGGCGGAGTCTCGGGAGGCATGTACGACGGCAACGTGACGTTCGGTCTCTCCGGCGGCGCCTGGTCTGCGTTCGTCAGCTACGTCGACGCACTGGACGACGACGCGCTGCCCGAGCAGCCGGTCGACTTCCTCGCCGGAATCGGCTTCTCCTTCTAGGCGGGGACCCCGCGGCCGCACCCCTGGGTGCGCGGGTCCTCTGACCCGCTGCCGCCGGAGGCGGCCTGAGAAACGCGCCGGCCGCCAGGCCGGCTCCGCCTGACGCCCGAAGCTCGACCGAGCTTCGGGCGTTTCCGCGTCAGCGCCCCGTGAACTTCGGCGCGCGCTTCTCCATGAACGCGGTGACGCCTTCCTTGTGGTCGTCGGTCTGGCCGCAACGGATGTGTGAGATGGCCTCGCGGTCGAGGATGGACCGGAAGTCCGAAGTGACCGCGAGGTTCACGTTCTCCTTCATCCAGCGGTAGCTCACCATCGGACCATGAGCGAGCCGCGAAGCGAACTCCATCGCCTCATCCCGGAAGGTCTCCGCGTCGTAGATGCGGTTGACCAGACCGATCCGGCGCGCCTCCTCGGCGTCGATGATGTCGGCCGTGAAGAAAAGCTCCTTGGCCAGCGCCGGGCCGACCAGCCGGGTGAGCTGCCAGGTCGTGCCCCAGTCGCCGCCGAATCCGACCTTGGAGTAGGCGGTTCCGAACTTCGCCGCGCTCGAGGCCAGGCGCAGGTCGCAGCTTGCCGCCAGGCCGAGGCCGGCGCCCATCGCGAAGCCGTTGACCATGGCGATCGTCACCTTGGGCACCGAGTGGACGAGCCAGGCGGCTTCCTGGCCGCGCCGCAGACTGTCGATGCGTTCCTCGAGGGTGGTTGGCGCGCCGCTCGACCCGCCCATGCCCGAAACGTCGCCGCCGGCGCAGAAGGCGCGGCCCTCGCCGGTGAGAACGATCGCGCCGACATCGGGGTCGGCCGCCAGCCGCGGCACTTCTTCCTGGAGACCGGCGGTGATCTCGGCGGACAGCGCGTTCAGCTTCTTGGGACGGTTGAACGTCAGCAGGGCGACGCGGTCCTGAACATCGACCTTGAACTCGGGCTCCGGCGTGGTCTTCATCTCGGCTACGGTCATTCGGGCTCCTCCTGGTTCCTGACTTTCGAGGGAAGGGCCGGAGTCTAGCCCGAGACCTTCTCGCGCACGCCGCTTCGCGGCGGCGCCTGATGCCGGCCGGAAGGCCGGCGCACCGACACTGACGGAACACTTCGCGCTTTCGCGCGTTACAACAACTGAGATGCCGGTGGCCGCGCTGAGGCCCGATCCGCTGGCGGCGCCGAGGAGACCCCGACGCGCCCCGGCGCAGATGACCGCCACGCCGGAGGCGGTACGGGTGGACCGCGCGCTGGAGGACGGAGCGCTCATGGCCCGCGTCAAGGAGGGCGACGAGCAGGCCTTCGCCGACCTGGTGAATCGCTACAAGGACCTCCTCGTGAACTACCTGACCCGGATGACCCGCAGCCGCGAGCGCGCCGAGGACCTGGCGCAGGAAGCGTTCGTGCGGGTTTACCGCTCGGCGGACCGGTACCGCGAACGGGGTCAGTTCCAGGCGTTCCTGTTCCGGATTGCCACGAATCAACTGCGCAGCGAGGAGCGCCGCGCCGCCCGCTGGCGGGGGTTGCTGCCGTCGCTCGTGGCCGAGCAGCGGCTCAGGCCGCCGGCGCCGTCACCGCAGGGCGCGGCACTTGGCGACGAGGCGGTCGACGCCGTCACCGCGGCGATCGGCCGCCTGCCCCTCCACTACCGGGCGCCCGTCGTGCTGCGGGAGATCGAGGGCTGGCCCTACGCCCGGATCGCCGAGGCGCTCGGCTGTCGCGAGGGAACCGTCAAGTCCCGGGTCCACCGCGCCAAGGACCTGCTGCGGGAAGACCTCCACGAGTATTGGAACGGAGGATCGAAGTGACCGACCAACTCGACCTGAAACGCCTGCCCCGTGTGAAGGCTTCGGACGGCTTCACCGAAGACGTGCTGCGCCGCGTCCGCGCCGGTGAGGAGAGCCGGCAGGCGCCTCGCCTGCGCCTGGCCGCGGCTGCCGTCGCGGTCGTCGTCGTCGGGGCGGCCGCCGGCGCCTGGTGGGCCCGGCAGGCCGCACCCGAACCGGCGCCGATTACCGCCGAGAGCATCGAACAATTGAGATCCGTGTACCAGGAATTGAGCCGGGAACTGGAAGCCCTCCACAGACTTGCCGAAGACACGCAGCCCTTCGTACCGGTTTCCATCAATCCCCAGACCGAGGTCCTCTTCGACCTCCGCGACATCGAACCGCTTCCCGTCAGCCTTGCGTCGACGGGGAGCGGCAGAACCCAATAGGAGTATCCGCCATGACCACGAGCAGTTTCCTCGTCCCCGGTCTCCCCTCCCGACGCGCTCTCGTCACGATCCTCGCCGCGGTCGTGGCGACGGGCTCGAGCGTCGCCGCCTTCGCCCAGGCACCTGAAGAGCAGAAACGTGTCGTCCGGGTGATGGTGCTTGGCGACGGACAGGTCGAGGTCGTCGAGGATGGCCAGAAGGCCCGGACGCCGATCGTCCAGTTCCGGGAGCTGGTCGATCGAGGCCGGCCGACACTGGCCCTTCACTGGGGCGGCGCCTACCTTGGCGTCGAACTCGTCAATCTGAACGAACCGCTGCGGGCCCACTTCGGTGTGCCCGAGGGCAGTGGAGTCCTCGTCTCGAACGTCGTCGACGACAGCCCGGCGGCCCGTGGCGGTGTCCAGGTCGGCGACATCATCACCCGCTTCGACGGTGAAGACGTAACGAGTTCCCGGAAGCTGACGACCATGGTTCGGAAGGCCGAAGCCGGGGATCCGGCCGATCTCGAGGTCTGGCGCGACGGCAAGGTCGAGACGGTCAGCACGACCCTGGACGAACGGCCGCGACCCGACCTCCAGGCGAACTACTTCTCCTTCCTCCGCGGTAGCGAAGATCTGGACGGCGACGGGGAGATCGACGTGTTCGTGAGCCCCGAGAACATGCACGAGAAGATCCAGGAGTACTTCGACGGAGACGAGTGGAAGGAACGCCACGAACACCTGCAGCGCTTCCTGCACGAACGACGCCCCGACATGAAGGCGCTGGAAGACCGTCTCGAGAGCCTGAAAGAGCGGCTCGCGGAACTGGAGAGCCGCCTGGAAGAGAGAGCCGAAGAGAACTGAGCGCGCCGCCGGTCACCCCGGCCGCCGGCGTCGCTTCTGCTCGTAGAGGCCCAGCGCGTGCAAGGGGAAGTACTGTCGATACAGGACGTAGTCCAACAGAGCCGTGCGGAAGAAGACCCCAACCATGTCCTGCTTGGGCCATGCTCCGCTCGCCTCCTGGGACTCGACCAGGAACCGGACGCCCCGCGAGATCGCGGCCCAGTCCTGATCGGCGGCCTCCAGGAGCGCGATCAACGCCCACGCCGTCTGGATCACCTGACTCTGCTCATGCTGCACGTATCGGCCAGGCAAGCAACCGCTGTGATGCTCACCCCAGCCGCCGTCCGCCCGCTGCCGGTCCAGCAGCCACTGACAGGCTGACCGCAACGCCGGATCGTGCGGCGCCGCGCCGCTCGCCACGAGCCCCTTGATCCCGAAGAACGTGCCAT
>JAJEBV010000047.1 GCA_022822365.1 Thermoanaerobaculia bacterium
GTAGGTCATCCGGGAAAGGGGCTGTCGGCCGGCCGACGCCTGCTGGAAGCCCTGCTCGCCTTCCGCCTCCGCTGCCGGCGGGATCGCCGTCCACTGTTCCAGGAGGTCGAGGAAGGGGTTTTCGCCGTCCTGGAAGGCGTACGGATCGCCGGGTCGGGCGTTCTCGTCGTTCTTCTTCCAGTCGATCGACCCGTAGCGGGCGCGGGCGTAGTCCTTCGAGAGCAGGCCCTCGAGCGGCTCCACTGGCGGGTAGTAGGGATCGCCGTAGTAGAAGTCGCGGTCCGCGAAGGCCAGGTTCATCGCCTGGTAGAGGGCGTGGATGTAACGGGCCGAGTTGTAGCCCATCGACTTGAGGTCGGCGTTCTCCAGGATGTTCAGCGCCTGGAGCATGACCGGCCCCTGTACCCAGGAGGTCAGCTTGTACACGTCGACGCCGCGGTAGTTCGTGCGGACCGGCTCCTCGATGTGGACCTGCCACTGGTCGAGATCGGCCATCGTGATGAGACCGTCCAGTTCCCGCGAGCCGCGCACGAACTCCTCGGCGATGTCGCCGCGGTAGAAGCGGTCGTAGGCGGCGCCCAGGGCCTGCTCGCGGGTCTTGCCCTGTTTCAACGCCGCCGCCTCGGCCTCGACCAGTTTGCGCAGCGTGTCGAGCAGGTCCGGCTGGCGGAAGATCTCGCCGGCCCGCGGCGCGGCGCGCCCCTCGCCGTCTTCGGACGCCGACAGGTGGGGCAGGAAGACCCGCGCCGAGTCCGGCCACTGCTGGAGCATCTCCCTGCGGCGCTCCATGTTGTCGGCCTGGGCGCGCTCGATCGGGTAGCCGTCCGCCATCTGGATCGAGGGTTCCAGGACCTCGGCCAGGCTCATCGTGCCGTAGTGCGCGAGCATGACGATCAGGCCGCCCGGCGTTCCCGGCGTCACCGCCGCGAGCGGCCCGTACTCCGGCGGGTACACGTGGCCCTTCTCGCGGTAGAACTCGACGGTCGCGCCGGTCGGCGCGACGCCGAGCGCGTTGATCCCGACCACTTCGCCCTCGCGCGGATCGAAGATCAGGGCCTGGGTCTCGCCGCCCCAGCCCAGCGTGTCCCACATGGTCGAGGTCGCGGCCAGCATGGCGCAAGTGGCGTCGACCGCGTTGCCGCCGCGGGCGAAGATCAGGGCGCCGGCCGTAGCGGCCAGCGGTTTGCCGGTCACCGCGACCCAGTGTCGCCCGTGCAGCACGGGCTTGACGGTGCGCTGGGCGAGGACCGGAGCGGCGGCGGTGACGGCGGCGACGGCGAGCGTCAGAACGCGAACGCGGGTACCCGGGGCCGTTGTGGTGGTCATCGGGGCAGCTTATCGCCGGCGCGCGGCTGACCCTGCTGCGAGGTCGCCGGGAAGCAGGCGTCGCCGCTGATAGCCTGCCGGTTTCTCACCTGAAGCTACGAGGACTCCGCTCCATGAAAGCAGCCGTTTTCCACGAAGTCGGGCAACCGCTCGAGATCACCGACGTCGCGATCAGCAAGCCGGGACCGCACGAGATCCTGGTCCGGAGTTCCGTGGTCGGGGTCTGCCACAGCGACCTGCACTTCGTGGACGGGCTGTGGCCGATTCGCACGCCCGCGATCCTCGGCCACGAAGCGTCCGGGATCGTCGAGCAGGTGGGTTCCGAGGTGCGCTACGTCGAGCCGGGCGACCATGTGATCACCTGTCTCTCCGTGTTCTGCGGCTACTGCGAGTACTGCATGAGCGGCGAGCCGAGCCTTTGCGACAAGCGGGCCACCCGGCGGCCGCGAGGCGCCGAGCCGAGGCTGGCTCTGCCGCCGAGCAACGGTGGATCTCCGCGGCCCGTTTCGCAGTTCGCCGACTTGGCCTCGTTCGCGGAGCAGATGCTGGTGCATGAGAACGCGGTGGTGAAGATCAGGAAGGACATGCCGCTCGACCGGGCGGCGGTCATCGGCTGCGCCGTGATCACCGGCGTGGGAGCGGCGTTCCGGACCGCGGCGGTGGAGCCCGGGTCGACGGTCGCGGTCATCGGCTGCGGCGGCATCGGCCTGTCGACGATCAACGGTGCGGACCTGGCCGGGGCCTCGCGCATCATCGCCATCGACCGCGTGCCGTCGAAGCTCGATCTGGCCAGGGCGTTCGGCGCCACCGACACGATCGATGCATCGGACGGCGACACGGTGAAGCAGGTGCTGGATCTCACCGGCGGCGGCGTCCACTATGCCTTTGAGGCGATCGGGCTCAAGGCGACGGCGGAGCAGGCGTGGGCGATGCTGCGGCCGGGCGGTACGGCCACCGTCATCGGCATGGTGCCGATGGGCCAGAAGGTCGAGATCCCGGGCCACGAGTTGCTGCAGTCCAAGTGTCTGCAGGGCTGCACGATGGGATCGAACCGCTTCCGCGTCGACATGCCGCGCCTGGTCGAGTTCTACCTGGGCGGCCGGCTGAAGCTCGACGAGCTGATCTCGGACCGGATCGAGTTCTCGCAGATCAACGAGGCTCTGCAGAACCTGAAGACCGGGGAGGTCGCGCGCCAGGTCATCGTGTTCGATGAATAGGCGGATGCGTGCGGCCGTCGCTGCCTGCTGCGCGCTTGTTCTCCTTCTTCTGGCGCCCGCAGCGGCCGGCGGCGGGGTCGTGGAGAAGGCCGGCCTGGAGGCCGCCGTGGCGGAGCGGGCCGATCTGCTCTGGGACGCCGCCCGGAAGATCTGGGAGTGGGCCGAGCCGGGCTACCAGGAAACGAAGTCCTCGGCCCTGCTCGCCTCCCTCGTCGAGGAGGAGGGATTCGAGGTCACTCGCGGGGTCGCGGGCATTCCGACCAGCTTCGTTGCCTCGTTCGGCTCGGGCGAGCCGGTCATCGCGATTCTGGCCGAGTTCGACGCCTTGCCGGGACTGTCGCAGGAGGCCGTTCCCACCCGCTCTCCACGGGAGGGACCGGACTGGGGCCACGCCTGCGGCCACCACCTGTTCGGCGCCGGCTCGCTGGGCGCTGCCCTCGCGGTGGCCGACGGCATTCGCGGCGGCGCGATCCAGGGCACGGTGCGGCTATACGGCACACCCGCCGAGGAGGGCGGCGGCGCGAAGGCGTTCATGGCCCGGGCGGGCCTGTTCGACGACGTCGACGCGGTGCTCCACTGGCATCCGGGTGACGGGAACTCCGCCGGTGATCCGACGAACCTGGCCCGGGTGGCGGCGAAGTTCCGCTACCGCGGGCGGAGCGCCCATGCCGCCGCGTCGCCCGAGGCGGGCCGGTCGGCGCTCGACGCGGTGGCGATCCTGAACTACGGCGCCGAGCTTCTTCGGGAGCACACGCCGGACCGTACGCGGATTCATCACGTGATCACGGCCGGCGGCGACGCCCCGAACGTGGTGCCCGCGTTCGCCGAGGCGTACTACTACGTCCGCCACCCGGACATCGACGTGGCGCGTTCCATCTACGACCGACTGGTGCTCGTCGCCGAAGGCGCGGCCCACGCCACCGAGACGGAACTCGAGATCGAGTTCCTCGGCGGGATCCACAACCTGCTGCCAAACGACACGCTGTCCGATGTCTCGCTGCGCAACTTCGAGGCCCGCATCGACATGAAGTACACGGAAGCGGAGAAGGCGTGGGCGCGCAAGCTGCAGGAATCACTGCTGAAACCGCGCCCGCTTGCATCCGTTTCCGAGTTGCGCGATGAGACCGGAAGAACGACCCTCGGTTCGACCGATGTCGGCGACGTCTCCTGGGTGGCGCCGACGACGGGCATCCGCACGGCCTGCTGGGTGCCCGGCACGCCGGCCCATTCCTGGCAGGCGACCGCGGCCGGCGGCACGACGATCGGCCGCCAGGGCATGCTGATGGCCGCCCGCGTTCTCGCCGCGACTGCTTGGGACCTGCTCGCCGATCCGTCGATCGTCGAGGCGGCGAGGGAAGAACTCGACCGCCGGCTGGCCGACCGTCCCTACCGGGCGGCTCTGGAAGAGGGTCAGCAGCCGCCGCTCGACTACCGCAAGGCCCCCGAGCGCTAGCTCGGTCCCGGGCGGAACCTGATTCCTGCCTGCAGGCTGACGTCGACGGCCGAGCCGTACTTGAAGGTGTTGTTCGTGAGGCTGAGGTAGGCGGAGCGACCCAGGCCGCCCTCGGCTGGCTTCAGGCTGCGCGTCCAGCCGAGGTCGATCAGGGTCGCCGTGACGCCGAGGATCGAGAGGTTCAACTGGCGGAACGGGCTTTGCTGGTGGCGAAGTTGCACGACGAACGATGTCTTCGGGCCGAGTGGGCGTTCGCCCGCGACGGCGACAGTGACGATGTTCTGCGGCTTGAGCGTCAGCAGGTCGTGGCTGCCCAGGCGGGTGAAGCCGGCGTTGGCGTAGAGGGTCCATCGCCGCCAGGGGCGAGACACGAGGTACTGGACCGCGGCGTCGACTGAGCCCGTGCCGAGGAAGTCGTCGTCGCTGGCAGTCGGTAGCTTGAGGTGGAACTTGATCGCCTGCCGCCATGCGCCCGATTCCGGCCCGAGGCGAGACTTGAGCGAGATGATGGTCTCCCCGAGGCCGAGCCCGGCTTGCTCGAAGCGGGTGAAACGGAGCCGCTCGCCGTAGCCGCCGGGGCCGTCGCGGCGGAAGTAGAGGGCGTAGCCGTTCTCGAGAGTCTGCGGCCGGCCGGACTGGCGGAAGCCGAAGAAGTCGTGGAAGCCCTCGATCAGCGGGTCGATCACGCCTCCGTCGGCGTTGACTACGCCGGCCTTGAGGCCGAGTTCGAGCCGCCGGCCGAAGCGCCGGCGCACGTCGACGGTCAGCCGGTGGTACTCGGCGTCGGCGAAGTAGATCCCCTCGAAGCCGGGCCAGGGCGCGATGCCGTCGAGTTCCTGAGGTGTGACCGGTTCCCGGTATCTCCGCGCCTCGATGACTTCCGACACCGAGGGCGATCGCAGCCAGAAGCTGGAAATCCCCAGGGACGCGGTGACTTGCCACCGGCCCCTTTGCGACTCCGGGTCCGCCGGCGCCTCGACCGGCAGGCTCAGGAACCCGGAGCCCGAGCCGAGCCAGGCTTCGGCGACGGGTAGCGGGCCGAATCGGTGCTCCTGGGCTCCGGCAGAGCCGGCGGCGGCCACCAGCGCGGTCGCCGCGGACGCGACGACGGTCAGGCGAGCGAACAGGTGTCTACGCGGCCCCCGCCGACCGGATCGCCTGCCAGACGCGCTCCGGCTTGGCCGGCATGTCGATGTTCGTGATGCCGAGAGGCCGCAGCGCGTCGACGATCGCGTTGACGATGCAGGGCGTCGCTCCGATCGTCCCCAGTTCGCCGATGCCCTTGGCGCCGAGCGGATTGATCGGCGTCGGCGTCACCGTGTTGTCGAGTTCCATGCGCGGGAAGTGCTTCGCCCGCGGCACGGCGTAGTCCATCAGGGTGCCGGAGAGGAGTTGGCCACCCTCGTCGTACTGGACCTCCTCCCACATCGCCTGGCCGATGCCCTGGACGACGCCGCCGAGGCGCTGGCCATCGGCGAGCATCGGGTTGAGGACTTCGCCGAAATCATCGATCGCGACGTAACGCTGAATCTCGATCTGACCGCTTTCGGGATCGATCTCGACCTGGCAGAGGTGGGCGCCGAACGGGAAGGTCGTCGCCGACGGTTCAAAGCGGGCGACCGCCTCGAGTCCGGGCTCCTCGCCCGGGACGTTGACGTTCCAGAGGTGGGCCTTCTCGGCGACCTCGCGGAAGGTCAGAGTGCGATCCGTGCCGCTGACGGTGAACTCGCCGTCCTCGAATTCGATCTGGTCGACGGGCGCGTCGAGGTGATGGGCGGCGATCCGGGTCGCCTTCGCGTGGACCTTGACCAGCGCCATGTCGAGCGCGGCGCCGCCCACCGCGATGCCGCGGCTGCCGAAGGTACCGACGCCGTGCTGCACCTGGTCCGTGTCGCCGTGGACCACGACCACGTCGTCGAGGCCGACGCCGAAGGCGTCCGCCACCATCTGGGCGAACACGGTCTCCTGGCCCTGGCCGTGCGGCGAGACGCCCGTGTAGACGGTGACGTTGCCCGTCGGCTCGACCCGTACGGTCGCGCTTTCCCACGTGCCCATGCGCTGCTGCGGAGTGGCGCCGGTCGAGGGGCCGAGACCGCAGACCTCGGTGAACGTGGCGAGCCCGATTCCGACCAGCCGGCCTTCCTCCCGTGCGCTTCGCTGCGCCGTCCGCGCTTCGTCGTAGCCCGCGAGTTCGATCAGGCGGTCCAGCGGCTTCTCGTAGTCGCCGGTGTCGTAGGTGGCGCCGGAAGGCGTGGTGTGGGGGAAGACGTCCTTGCTGATGAAGTTCCGGCGCCGTACCGCGACCGGGTCGAGGCCGGTGGCTGCCGCCACCTCGTCCATCACCCGTTCGATGATGTAGGCGGCCTCGGGCCGGCCGGCGCCGCGGTAGGCCTCCGTCGCCATCGTGTTCGTGAAGACCGAGGACGTTTCCCAGGCCACCGCCTTGATGTCGTAACAGCCGCAGGACATGGTGTGCGTCGAGAGAGCGATGAAGGGACCGAAGAAAGAGCGGAAGGCGCCGATCTCGGAGATCGTCTGCCCCTTGAGGGCGAGGACACGGCCATCGGTCTGGAACGCGACGTCGATCTTCTCGACGTGACCGCGGCCGTGCGTCATGCCGAGCAGGTTCTCGGTCCGCGTTTCCGCCCACTTGACCGGCCTCATGAGGTCGCGGGACACCCAGCACAGGAGGGCGTCCTCCGCGTAGGTGGGGATCTTGGCGCCGAAGCCGCCGCCGACCTCGGGGGCGATGGCGCGGATGCGGATCTCGGGGATCCCCAGGCACATCGCGATCTGCTGCTTGACGGAGTGGGGCGCCTGGTTCGAGGTCCAGATCGTCAGCTTTCCCGGACCTTCTTCCCAGTGGGCGCAGATCGCACGTCCCTCCATCGGGAACGGCGCGACGCGCTGGTTGAGCAGCCGGATCGAGAGAGTCTGGTCGGCCTGCTCGAAGAGCTTGTCGGCTTCCGGGTTCGGCGCCGGGATGTGGAGGCAGACGTTGCTGTCGAGTTCCTCGTAGACCCTGGGCGCACCGGGTGCGAGCGCGGCCTCGACATCCACCACCGCCTCCCGGGGTTCGATGTCGACCTCGACCATCGCGGCCGCATCGCGCGCGGCGTAGGGGGTTTCGGCCACGACGACCGCGACCGGGTGGCCGACGTAGAGGACGCGGCCGTTCGCCAGCAGCGGGTGGTCCGGCATCCCGGGGATCTCGACGCCAATGGGGGTCGCTCCGACCTTTCCGTCCAGGTCGGCGTAGGTGTAGACGCCCACGACGCCCGGGTGGGCGGCCGCAGCCGAGGTGTCGATGGAGCGGATGGCGCCGGCGGCGAAATCGCTGCGGACGAAGGCGGCACAGGTCATGCCCGGGAGCTTCACGTCGTCGGTGTACGTGGCGAGGCCGCGGATGAGGCGCGGGTCTTCGCGCCGCTTGATCGGCCGGCCGACGGAGTTGGGTCTGAACGTCGTCATCAGGCGCCTCCCGCTACGTCGGCGGCGTGCTGGACCGCGTCGACGATCTGCTGGTAGCCGGTGCAGCGGCAGATGTTGCCGTCGATCGCCTCGCGGATTTCGGCCTCCGTCGGGTTCGGGTTGTCGTCCAGGAGCTGCTTGGCCGCCATGATCATCCCCGGCGTGCAGTAGCCGCACTGGAGGCCGTGCTTCTCCCAGAATCCGGTCTGCAACGGATGCAGTTCGTCCGCGGAGGCCGCCAGGCCCTCGATCGTCGTCACTTGCTGGCCGTCGGCCTGGACCGCCAGGACGGTGCAGCTCTTCACAGCGCGACCGTCGAGATGCACGGTGCAGGCGCCGCAGAGGGTGCTCTCGCACCCGATGTGGGCGCCGGTAAGGTCGAGTTCCTCGCGCAGGAAGTGGACCAGCAGCGTGCGCGGCTCGACCTCTCGTTCGTGCTTGCTGCCGTTGACCGTGACGGTCACGGGGACGGATCGTGGCATCGGACCTCCTGACAGGGATCGGTATCGTGGCGGGGAAGAGTATCGCAGCGGAAGCGCGCTATGATGCGCTTCTACAGCCACAGAACTGCGTTTCGAAGCAGGGAGACCGACATGAAGAAGTCGCTCATCGCCACCGCCGTGCTGGTTGGACTCGTCGTCGCCGCGTCCGCGGTGGTCGCCGCCGAAGACGGCATCAAGAGGACCGCCGATGGCAAGCCCGACTTCACCGGGGTGTACGACATCTCGAGCATCACGCCGTTCGCCAGACCCGAGGAGTTTGGCGACAAGCTGACGCTGACCGTCGAGGAGGCGCAGGCGCGGGCCAAGTGGCGCGCCGAAACGAACGCCACGCAGGACGCGCCCAGCGATCCGGAGCGTGCGGCTCCCGAAGAAGGCGGCAACGTCGGCGCCTACAACAACTTCTGGTTCGAGTGGGGCAGCCAGAACTACATGATCGACGGCAAGTACCGGACCTCGGTGCTGACGGATCCCCCGAACGGCCAGATGCCGGCCATGACCGATGAGGGCAAGGCCCGGGCGGCGGCCGCTCCCAAGTTCGCGTGGCCGAACAAGGGCTACGCCTGGTGGCTCGAGACGGGCGACATCCCGTACGACGGCCCGGAAACGAACATCGTCGGCGTGCGCTGCCTCTACCAGCCGACGGCCTCGGTCGCGATTCGTCCGTTGCCCTACAACAACGTGAAGACGATCGTTCAGACCGAAGACCACTTCATGATCATGATCGAGTGGATGCACTGGACTCGGGTCGTGCGCATCGGCGGCGAGCACATGCCGGCTGACTACACCTCGCTCGCCGGAGATTCGATCGGCTGGTGGGAAGGCGACACGCTGGTCGTCGAGACGACGAACTTCCGCGACATGCCCGACCTGCGAGGCGAGGGCGTGCGGGTGATCGAGCGGTTCAGCCCGAACGATGGCAACAGCCTGCTCTACAGCTTCACGGTCGAGAACCCCGAGTACGAGGCTCCGTTCAGCGGTGAGCTGCCGTGGGCGAAGACGACGCAGAAGAGCTACGAGTACGCCTGCCACGAGGGCAACTACGCGGCGGGCAACACGCTGCGCGGCGCGCGGTTACTGGAAGCGGAGTACGAGAAGGGGCAGTCGAGCAGCGGCCAGTAGCAGGGCCGGCTTCCGGGACTGGGTGCGCCGGCGCCCTCGCCGGCTGGGTGCGCGGGTCTTCTGACCCGCTGCCGCCGAAGGCGGCCAGGAACGCGCGCCGCGAAGCGGCGACGAAACTCCGCTACACCGCCCGCACTTGCCGGCTCACCCGGCCGATGATCCGGGGCAGGGCCTCGTGCGCCTCCGGCGGCACCCGGAACGTGGTCATCCAGGAGAGGGCGGCGAGATCCTGGAGGTCGACGGCATCCCTGCCGGCCAACAGCGCCGCTCCGCGAAGGATCTTGATCGCCTTGACCAGGAAGGTGCGGTCGGTGAGCAGCGAGTTCGTCTCGTTGCACTCGAACTCCAGGACGAGCGTGCGCAGCACGTCGAGCAGCGCGGCGCGGACCGCCGCTCCGACCTCGACTTCGTACATCCGTTTGTTCAGTGCGTCGAGCGTGGCGCGGTCGGTCACGGGTTCGGGGTCGGGCTGCTCGACAACGGAGCCGGAGGCGAAGCGGTCGATCAGCGTCTTCGCCTCGTCGACGCCGCTCTGGATCAGGCCGGAGACCCGCAACTGGAGGGCGAAGCGGTCCAGGTTCGCGGGGTCGAGTGGCTCGTTGTAGTACTCGTCGTCCATCGGGTTGCCGGTGGCGATGGCTGCCATCAGCGGAATCGGGTCGGCGCCGAACCGCCGTTCGTTCAGGATGCGAAGCAGCACGTTGAGCGCCTCTCCGGGCGCGCGCGAGATGTCGTCGAGCACGGCGATCTCGGCCGTGAGCAGGCCGCCCGGTTCGATCCGCTGGTGGATCCGCTCCGCCTCGCCGGCCGTTCCGGGCGTGGCGCCGTCCGTCTGTACCTTGCGGCGCTCCAGGACGATATCGCCGACCAGCTCGGCGAGCCGTGTGTCGCGGTGCAACTGGTAGAAGAAGAAGTCGAGGTCGGAGCCCCTGGCGGCGACCTCGGCCAGCCTTGTCTTGGCGGTGCCCGGCGGTCCCTCGACGTAGATATGCTCCCGGGTGATGAGAGCCAGGAGCAGTGCCGTCTTCACCTCGTCGTGGCCGACGACGTGGTGATCGAGCAGATCGCCCAATGGAGTCAGGTCATTCATGGGGTCAGGTCGCTCACGGAACGCGCGACTCTATCCGTACCGGGATCACCGCTCCTCCAGCCTGAGTCCGCCTCCGGCGGTCGGTCGACCGTAGAAGCGCAGACCGGCCGTCTCGAGCGAGATGTCGTCCAGGACGGGCGGGCAGTCGCCGTTGCCCAGGAACACGGTGTGGAGGGCCACGCCGAGCCGGCGCGCCAGTTGCCGTTCCCGGCGCACGGTCGTGTCGCCGATGATCGGCAGGCCGTCGGTCAGCAGGACGATGTGGCGGTTGCGTCCGGAGCCGCCGCGCAGACCATCCAGCGCCGTTCGGAGAGGCGCCTCGTAGTTCGTCTGGCCGACCGCCTTGGCCTGCCCGGCCTGTTCAGCGAGGCGCGAGTAGGAGCGGTGAAGCAGCCGGCCGCCGACCTCGTGAGGCAGCGCGCGGTGGTGGAACTCCACGTAGCCGACGCGCATGCGCCTGCGGGCCGCGACCCGCAGGATGCCGAGCACGACCTGACTCGACCACACGGTGAGCCGCCCGGCCATCGAAGCGGAGATGTCCCGCAGGACGGCGACGGCGCCGCCGGCGCTCCTGCGTTTGCGCTCGAAGGTGCGTGGCGCGCCGGGCAGGCGGCCCTCGGTAAACAGCAACGCCTCGATCACGTCGGCGTCGATGACTTCATCGAGATCGCGCAGCGGCCGGTAGCCGCGGGGCTGGCCGCCAGGGTCGGTGTCCGGGTCGATTCGTCCCCGCTCGATACGCCCGACGAGCGCCCGCAGGAGCGGGTCGACCTGGGCGGGCGGAGGCGGCTTGCCGAACAGGGTCGGGGGCGCCGGCAGGTCGGCCTGATCGTCGATCCACGAGTCGGACGCCGGCGATGCCGCCGCGGCGCCGTCGGAGTCGTCGCCCTGGGACTGCGCTCCAGGCATCTGGGCGCCGGTCTCCGTCATCGTCACGTTGGGCGGGTCGCCGAGGAGTTCCTCCAGGATGTGGTCGAAGTCTTCCTGCACCTCGTCCGGCAGCCGGTGGGCGACCATGTAGCGGATGGCGTGGAGATCGCGCGGCGCCGCGGCCGGGGCGCCGCGCAGGAACGCGTGCGCGCGCACGAGCCGGAGCGCCGCCGAGCTGAAGGAGCGGTCCGACATCAGGCGGTCGCCGGAGGCGGCCTCGTCGGCGCTGCGCTGGCGGAGCCGGTCGAGCAGACGGTGGTAGGCGTCGATGGTCCGCGCTTCGACCCTGAGGGACGCGGCCGCCCGTTGCGCGGCGTTGCGGGTTGTGCTGTTCATCACCGCGGATCGCGGTGCGGCGCTTGCCGCGGCGGGGGCGTGGGCTGGGCCGGCGGCCGGCCGGCCGCCCGACCGCGACGACTCTCGGGCAGCCTCCCGTTCGAGCAGGACGGCGGCCTCGTCGAAGAGCCCGCCGGTGAGCAGGCCGCTCAGACGAAGCTGCACGGCGAAGCGGTCGAGCTGGCCGGGTTCAAGCGGGTCGATCGGGGCTTCGACCTGCTCCAGCGGCCCGGTTGCCACCGCTGATTCCAACGGCAGCGGCTGACCCAGGGCGTGCCGTTCGGCGAGGATCCGGAGTAGCGGTCCCAAAGCCTCGCCGGGGGAACGCGGCAGGTCCTCGAGCAGGGCGACCTCGGCCTGGAGCAGCGGTCCGGGGATCAGCTCCCGACGCAGGCGCTCGTGGCCACGGTGGCGGTGGCGGCTCAGCAGGACGTCGCCCAGCAGATCCGATTCCCGAATGTCGCGATGAAACACCAGCGTGTGCGTTCGGGCGCCCGACAGCGTGGCCAGGGCCGCGGCAAGCTCCGACTTGCCGCAACCGGGAGGACCCTCCAGGTAGGCGTGCTGCTCCGCCAGCAACGCGAGGGTCAGCCCCGTCGCGGCATCGTCCTGGCCGATCAGCACCCGGCCGAGCGCCGTCCGCAGGTCGACGAAGGCAGCGGCCAGTTCCGTGGTTCGGCGATCCGGGGCGGGTTGGGTCATGGCCGCGGAATGCTACTTGGCCGGTTCTTACCCGCCTGCGTCAGCGCCAGAGGGGAGGTTCCCGGAAGAACCTGACGGGAAGGGCGGTTGGTAGGATGGCGGACGCGTCGCGTTCCCGTGCCGTCGTTCGTTTGCGTTCGGCACTCAGGAAACCAGGAGGTCCCCAGGGATGAAGAAAGTTGCGACGGTTGGACGACGGTTGGCGCTGGCTGCCGCGTTGGCGGGTGGTGCTTTCCTCTTGTCGACCGGTTTCGGGTTGGCCGTTGCGGCCGATGCCGCAGTTGGCGTTGAGGCCGCGGCCCAGGACGACGAGAAGAAGAAGCGCAAGGCGGAGAAGAAGGCGGCGGCTCGGGCGGCCAAGGAACAGAAGCGTCTGGAGAAGCAGCGCCGGCAGCGGGGCAGGACGGTGCGCGCGGTCGTCGTGCCGTCGGAGCCGGCCCCGACGTCCGAACCGGCCGCGGCGCCCGCGCCGGAACCCGCGGTGGCGGCCACGCCGGTTTCCACGCCTGAACCGGCGCCGGCGCCGAAGCCTGAGCCGGCGCGAGTCCCGGCAGCGGAACCGACGCCAACGTCTGCGCTTGAACCCGTCCCTGCCGCCGAACCGGCCCCGGCTCCGCGGCGTGAGCAGCCACGGGCTTCTGAGCCGGCTTCACGCCAGGCGAGGACGCCGGCTCCAGCCCCGGCGCCGAGGGACTACGAACTCAGCGAACGCATCCGGGTCGCGGAGGTGTTGCTCGATGTCCTCGTCACTGACCGCAGGGGCAATGTCATCGAGGGTCTGGGCGCCGAGGACTTCGTCGTTCTCCACGACGGCGAGGAGCAGGAGGTGACGAGCGCCTCCTTCTACGGCGGACCGAGCGAGTTGGCGGCCACCGGCGAGGGCGCCACGACCCGAACCGACCGCTACTTCATCCTCATGTTCCACGACCAGCGGATGCAGGCGCCCCAACTGGCGGGTCCCCAGATGGACAATGCGCGCTGGCTCAAGCGCTGGATCGAGGAGGAACTCCAGCCCAACGACCAGGTGGCGGTGTTCGCGTACCAGGCACGGCTCAAGGTCTACCTGGACTTCAGCCGCGACCGCGACGAGATCCTGGCGGCGGTTGACGCCGCCTCCCGGGGCAAGAAGGACATCGAACGCTGGGTCACGCGGTCGGATCCCGAGTTCGACCCCAACTCGCCGTCACTCTTCGTCAATCTGCCGGTGGAGAAGGAGCTTGCCAGGCGCAGCCGCAAGCTGCAGGAGGCCCTGGAGCTCGTCGGAGAGGCGGCCGCGGGGATCGCGGGTCGCAAGAACCTGATCATGTTCAGTCTCGGTTTCGGCGAGATCGGCCAGTTCGGCAGCTACACGCCGGATCCGCGGTACTACCCGCAGATGCGTGAGGCGCTGAACGCGGGCAACGTCGCCGTGTACACGATCGACACGATGGGCAGTCGCCGCCGCTCGATCGCTTCGGCGTCCCTCAACGACTCACTGAGCCACATTTCGAACGAAACCGGCGGCCACTACTACGGGAACTTCACGAACATCCTGTCGCCGATGCGCCAGGTCGCCGAGGAGAACCAGGGCTACTACCTCGTGAGTTTCCGCTCCGAGTACGAAGCCGGCACCCAGGGCTACCGCGGCATCAAGGTCAAGGTTCGCGACGGCAACTACAAGGTACGCTCCCGCACCGGCTTCCGCTACGGCGAGTCGGCCGGCCCGTAGCGGCCTGGGCGGCCGCGAAGCCGTATAGGCTGCGCGGGTTTCGCGGCCCCACCGCGAACATGACCCAGGGAGGAAGCCCGCAGATGATCTCCGCCGACGCGCGCTACGAGAAGAAACGGATCGAGGTCCACGGCCGCGAGATGGCCTGTGTCGATTGTGGCGAGGGCGATCCGATCGTCTTCCTGCACGGCAATCCGACTTCGTCGTACCTGTGGCGCAACGTGATGCCGCACCTGGAGGGACAGGGCCGGCTGGTGGCGCCGGACCTGATCGGCATGGGCGATTCGGCGAAACTGCCGGAGAGCGGCCCCGACCGCTACCGGTTCGTGGAGCATCGTCACTACCTCGACGGGTTGCTCGAGGCGATTGGCGTCACGGAGAACGTCGTCTTCGTCATCCACGACTGGGGCTCCGCGCTTGGGTTCGACTGGGCGAACCGGCACCGGGACGCGGTCCGCGGCATCGCCTACATGGAGGCGATCGTCAGCCCGGTCCCGAGCTGGGACGATTGGCCCGAGGCGGCGCGGGGCGTCTTCCAGGGCTTCCGCTCGCCCGCCGGCGAGGGCATGGTGCTGGCGAAGAACGTCTTCGTCGAGCGGGTGTTGCCCGGGTCCGTGTTGCGGAAGATGACCGACGAGGAGATGGCCGTCTACCGGCGTCCGTTCGAGGAAGAGGGTGAGTCGCGCCGTCCGACGCTCACCTGGCCACGCCAGATCCCGATCGCGGGCGAGCCGGAGGACGTAGTGGAGATCGTGCAGTCCTACGCCGACTGGCTGGCCGGTTCCGACGTGCCGAAGCTGTTCGTCAATGCGAAGCCCGGCGCCATTCTCACGGGCGCCATGCGGGAGGTCTGCCGCGCCTGGCCGAACCAGACGGAAGTGACGGTCAAGGGCTCCCACTTCATCCAGGAGGACTCCCCGGATGAGATCGGTCAGGCGATCTCGGAATGGTTGCCTTCGTAGCTGACGTTCTCCTCCTCGATATCCACTTTCATGTGTGACACCTGAGGAAGCTCAGGTACGGGGAGGAAGCTCACATGCTGCGAAGCCTGCTCCGGGGAGGAAGCCGCTTCCCGCCGACGGTCAAGGTCTCCATGCTGGTCGCCGGGCTGACCGCGGCGCCAGCGCTGGCCCAGGAGGCGGGGAACGGGCCGCGACTCGAAGACCTGAAGCGCCTCGACTTGCCACAGCGGATCGCGCGAGCGGCCGATGTTCGCTGGCTCGGGGACGGCACGGTCCTCATCGGGGTTATCGGCCCGGGCGTCCACGCCTGGCGCATCGGCGAGAGCGGAGTTCGACTCCGGGTGGCGCTTGAGGAACTGGAGGCGGAGGTTCGCGAAGTCGAGGGTCGGAGGTTCATCGGTCCGAGCCGCGAACGGGACTACGGCCGCCTGGCTGTCTCGCCCCAGGGCATCGCGTTCGCGGACCTCTTCGCCGGGATCCACGTCGCGAACGAGCGGGGGATCATCGGCCCGGTGGAAATCGAGTTCGTTGGCGACCTTGATCGACGGCGTTCCCGGACGGCGGCCGTGGGCCTGATGCGCGCGGACGCCGATAGCTGGGCGCCGTACGCCGCCTGGTTGATCGAAGATGCCGGCGGCCCGCCCCGGGGCCTCCTGCCGACCAGGGACGGCGGCCGCGCCCTGGAGGTGTGCAGCGACGCGGAACTCTCCGTAGTCCGTTTCATAACGAACGATCGGCTGCTGGTGGTTCCGGGCGCTGAGTCGGGCGTCTTCGTCTATGACGGCGAGGGCGGGCTGCGCGACAGTGTGGACGCGGCGACCTTCTTCGCGGAGAGCGGCTGCGATGTCGAACCGAACGAGTGGGGCAACTCGCCCCTCTCGGACGCCTACTGGCGGGCCGACTGGTTGGGCCCGCGTCGCATCATCGACGATGTCGTGGCGGACGGCGCCGGCAACGTGTACTTCTTCGTCCGGTATGGCGCGGCACTGCCGGCGGAGGAGCCTGCCGCCGATATCGATGCGCTGCCCGTTCCCGGCCGGCGGACTGTCGCCGCCGACATCACGGCGACGTTGGCGAACACGGATCCGGCTTGCCCCGTTCCCGCTTGCTACGAGCCCGCCAGCCCGGGATTGACGCCCGCCACGAGCGCCTACCACTGGCGGCCGGAGCCGGCCTGGCACGCCGAGAACTCTCCGCGCCGTCGTTCGATCCATCACGTGGCGCTGCGTTCGAGTCCAGGGCCCGTACGGCTCAACCGACTGAGCCCGGGCTCTGGAGGACCCCGTCAGCAACTGACGCAGGAGTCGACCGTTCAGCCAGGGGGTCGGGTCAACGCGCAGGGAGGCGCAGTCAGGGACCGCGTCATCGCCTCGGTGCCCCCGCCGAGCGGCAGGGTGTGCTGGGACCTGGCCCACGCCCGGGTCGATGATCTCCGCACCGTGACCATGCGACCGTGCGTGATCGAGTCGAAGTACGCGGACACTCGCCTTCGGGCCGATCTGCGAGGAGACCGGGCGGTGATCCTGCTCCGCGGCGGTGCCCTGCGGGGAGGCGACGTGCGGGCGGCCGACGCGTACGAAGCCCGCATTCGACCACCGGCCGGGTCAGGAGACTAGGGCGGTGCGATCTTCGATCTGCCTTCTCTGGGTCGCGCTCGGGCTTGCTGCCGCTCCGGCGGCGGGACAGGACGAACCGGCTGCCGGTGACCCGTTTCAGTTCGTATGTTCGAGGCAAAGTGAACCTGGCGGGGTTTCCGTCCGTTCCCTCATGGTGCCGCCGGATGAGACGTGGGAACGTCGCGCAGACGTTCAAGGAGTCCGTGCGCCGGCCGACTGCTGGGCCTGGAGCAACGCCTGTCCGCCGCGGCTCCTTGGCCCCGGGCAGGACGCGGCTGCCGCTTGCCGCTCGGCCGGCGACTCGTTCACGCGGCTGACGATCCGTCTTGACGCTCCTCGGGGCTTCGCCGACCAGCCCGGAGCCGTAGAGGACCCGGCGAACGAACTCCAGGTGACCGCGGCGCCTGCGGCCATGTGGTACCAGGTGCCCCGGGACCTTCTGCCGACGACGAGAACGATGTCCGACTCCCTGTCGTTGCCGCGAGACGGTGAAACGCTTCGCGTTCAGGCGCGTTCCGAGCGGCTCGCCTCGACCTGGCGGGACGCGACGGTCGACGAGGACGCCGTGGAACTCGAGCTGCGGCCGGCCGTCCGGTTCACCGGCCGGGTAACCTCTGACGGTGCCCCCCTGGCCGGCGCGCGAGTCTGGCTCGCGCGGGACCGCGGTGCTCGGGGCGCGGGTCTGCCGGCGGAGCCTCTTGGATTCGAGATGACGGACAAGTCGGGCGGTTTCTCGTTGACTCTGTCCGAGGCAGAACGCTCGGCGATCATCGTTTCCAGCACGAGCCGGACGGCGGCTACTTTCGAGCGCTTCTCCGAGCTGCCGCCGGTCGTCGAACTGAGTCCGGGTCTCTCCGTGAGCGGCCAGACGGTCGATGCGGAGGGGCAGCCGATCGCGGGAGCGCGGCTCAAGGGGCTTTCCTGGGGTGCCGGGCGTGATTCCGGTGATGCAACAGCTCGCGGGTGTCTCCGGCCCTGACGGCCGGTTCCTGCTCGGCGGGTTCTCGAAGGGCGCGGTGTCCCTGCAGACGGACGGCGGCGACCTGGAGTTCTCCAGGCGCTTCGACCTTGAGGATTCCGTGGATCTGGGCCCCATCGTCCTGGTGGCGCCCGACATCGCCTGGATCCGGGTCGTCGATGCGACCAGAGGAACGGCGATTCCCGGCGCTGCCGTCCGGCTGGGCGACGGTGAAAGGGTGACTGCCGACGAGGACGGCATCGCGCGCGTCTCGCCCCGATTCGGCCGCAGCGTCATGATCTTCGCCAAGGGCTACCTGCATGCTCAGTTCGAGATCGCCGAAGGCGCCGGCCGCACGGCCGAGCAACCCCTGCTGCTGGGGCTGGAGCCTGCCTTCACGGTGGAGGGTGTGTACGTCGCGGCGGACGGCCAGACACCGGCGGCCGGCGGTTCCCTGGAGGCCTCTCGCCCGATGGCCAACGGCAGTGCGCGCCGCTTCGGCTCTGTGGCCGCGGATGGTTCCTTCTCCATCGACCTCGAGCCGGGGGCCCACACGTTGGAACTCTCGGCCGCGAACGCCGGGCGGAGAAGCCTGGAGGTCTCGGGATCGCCGGGCGAGGTCCGCGACCTGGGCATCGTCGTGGCGCCCGCCTCGGCCTGGGTCTCGGGCACCGTCGTCGACCCGGATTACGCGCCGGTTGCCGGAGCGTCCGTGTCGTACGCGCGCCCGTCCGAGTTCGGCCAGATGTTCGCGCGGGCGTTGGGCCGGGTCGCCACCGTGACGACGGACGTCGATGGCCGATTCGAGCTCCACGGCTTGGAGCTCGGAACCGCGACCCTGCGCGTGGAGACCGAGGAGTACGCTCCGCTCGAGTTCGAGGTCGAAGCGCTCGTGATCGAGTGGGTGGACGCCGGGTTCGTGGAGCTCTCGCGTGGCCGCCGGGTCACCGTGCGCTCCGATGTCGGGCGCGGAGTCGTGGGACTCGACCCGGGCGGCAAGGGCCAACCGCAGGACCTAATCTCCGCAGATCTGGTCGACGGCGAGGCGATCCTCGACCTCGTGCCCGAAGGACCGTTTGTGGTGCGGGTCTCGACAGAAGGCGTCACGGTATGCGAGAAGGATGTGGAGGACGCCACGGGCGATGCTGCGGTGACTTGCGACCGGAGCGCGATGACCGTGACGGGTAGAGTCACGTCCGCTGGCCAGCCTGCGGCCGGTTACCTGTCGTGGTGGGCGAAGACGAATCGCAATTCGGTGAGCGGCGGCATCACGACCGGCTTCGGCGCGCACGGCAGAACTTCGGCACTGGTGCCCACCGGATGGCAGGAACTGCGGGCCGACCTCGACCAGGACGGGCGCTACTTCCTGGGGGCGGTGTTGCCCGGAGATTGGGAGGTCTCGTTGAACATGCCGGACGGCGCCCGGCAGGAGTCGCGCGACGTCACCGTCCCGGAGGGGCCCGGCGAGGAGTTCACGCTGAACTTCGACTACGGCGGAGTGTCGATCGAAGGCGTCGTCACGGACTCGGCGGGCGCGCCTGTCAACCACGCGACGGTCGATCTCTTTCCGCAGCGCTCCTGGGTCGCCTCAGGCCCCGACGGCCGGTTCCAGGTCAGGGATCTGGCGCCCGGTACCTACCAGTTGCGGGCGCGTTTTCAGCACGATCGCTCCGACCTGGTCGATGTCGAGCTGCGGGACTACAACGACCGGCAGACGGTTCACCTGGAACTTCGGGACGATCCCCCGAACGACGAACTCCTGATCCGGCTCGCCGGCGGCGGTAGCGGCTTCTGTTTCGTCGAGATGGAAGGCTCTTATCAGCAGGTGCCCCGAATCGACGGCGGATCGGCGACCGTGAAGCTCATGCCGCCGCTCACCGACCGGGTCCGCGTCGCGTGCCAGGCGGACGGCCGCTGGATTCTCACCGGTTGGCAGGACCTCGAACGGGCGCTCGAGCGGGGCGTCGACTTCGATCCCTTCGAGTCGGACTCCTCGATTGTCCTGGAAGGCGACCCGTCGACCGCCGCGGTGCAGGTGACCGGCCCCGGTGGCTGGGACCTCGGAAAGCTGCGACTCTGGTTCGGAGGCGGAACGGCCTACTCGGTCGGCGAAACGATCTCCAACTTGCCGGAGGGTGAGTACTCCCTACGCTGGGGCAACCAGGTCCGGACCGTCTGGACGGAGCGGCGCCGCGCGGTGGAAGTCGAGATCGAGAACTGAACGGCTGGCGGCTGTTCTCTCGGTCAGTCTGCCTCTGCCTCGACTAGCTCTCCCCGGACTTCGTCCAGCAAGGCTTCGATGAGATCGAGCGCGCCTTCTCTGTCGATTCTGTCCAGGTCCGAATCGACTCCGGCATAGCGGAACGCGACAGCATACGGCGTGTAGGGAATCAGGGCCTGAAATGGCTCCGTGGCGCTTCCGCGACGAGCAAGTCGGTCGAGCAGCTCCTCGATGTCGTGGGTAAGCGGGTAGACGTCGCCGAGCAAGGCGATTCGAGCCTTGAGCGCTTTCTCGGCTGCCTGTTGGACATGGAAGCCGAAGACCTCGTCGGAGGTTGTCGCCGGGTCGCGCATGACCTGGAGTGCTTCGACATCGCGCTCGGAAGCGCTCAGGAGCATACGGGCGCACCTAGTGTCGCTCATAGAGCACCTGGCCCTCTCGCAGCGCCCGCGCGAGGACGTGGTTCAGGGAGTCGCGCCAGTACTCCACGTCTTCCTGGGAGAAGACGAGAAGATCGGTGGAGACGCCGGACCCCGTGATCGCGTGGTAGAGGCGGACCATCTCCCGGTGCCGGCTGCGCTCAGGTCCGAAGGGCTCAGCCTCGACGACGATCAGGTCGATGTCCGAGTCCTCGCGTTGGTCTCCCCGGGCCCTCGACCCGAAGAGAATGATCTGCTCGGGGTCCACTTCGTCGACGATGGCCTGAACCATTCGATCGAGCACTGCGTCGGTGACTTCGGTCATGAGCTACGGTGTCGTACGTGGGACCCGGATGCGGGCCGCCAGTCACAGCGGAAGGCCCCCCGAGACTATCGCCGCCCGGCCAACGAGGGCAGCGAACCTGCGTACTCAGCTTGCGACGGTCACTTCCGGTCGGCGTCGCGCGCCCGGAGGAATGTGGCCGTATTGACGCGAGTTCCGGCTGCGGCCTTCCGTTCCCTCACGACCCTGAGCCACACCTCAAGGGGAGGGCAGGAAGCGGCCCGCTCCCGTTCGGTGCGGAGCAGCTCCCGCATCCGCTTGCGCTGCAAGTAGCGCGTGGCTCGGGCTACTTGCCGCCGGTGACCGGCCACTTGGCCGGGTCGTGATGCCTCAGGTAGTCCTTCCGGTCGATCCAGCCGAGGATCATCGACCAGGTCATCCAGCGCTTCTCGGGCAGGATGGCGAAGTAGACGTGGGCCACGGTCAGGGTGACCAGCACGACGCCGCCGACGCCGTGGAGGACATAGACCCAGCCCCAGCCGCCGTCGCCGAAGAACGCATAGTCGTCCTGGGCCCAGAGCGGCTGCTCGATCCGCCACATCATCAGGATGCCGGTGATGATCGCGGCCATGCCCGCCAGGGTCGCCGCGTGGTGGAACATCTTCTGCGCCGCCGGGTACTTGCCGGGCTTCGCCGGTGGTTCGCCGCCGGTAACGGCCTTGCGCATCTCGCGCATCATGTCGCCGAGATCCGAGAGCCCGATCCAGACGTTCTTGAGGCTCTGGAAGAAGGTGGCGTGGATGATGTGGAAGACGATCGACGCGGTCAGGATCAGGCCGGTGATCCAGTGGATCTCGAGCCAGGCGAACTGCAGGCCGACCTTGGGCAGGAAACCGGTGATCAGCAGGAGGATCATCGAGATCCCCATGACCGCGTGGAACAGGCGGGAGGCCAGGCTATGCCGCTGGATCTTCTGCGGCAGGCCTGGATCGTCCGGTGCGTTTGCCGCGGCCTTCTTCTCCTCGCCGATCCAGCGGCGGCGAAGCGCCAGGTGCAGGATCAGGAAGACGCCGCCCGCGATCAGCGCGATCCAGAACAGACTCCAGTCGATCCCCAGGAGGACGTCCTGTCCCCAGGGGTTGGTGGCGCGTTGGACGATTTCCATCGAGTGCTAGACCGGCGCCTGTCCGCGGATGGCCCGGCGGATCAGGTTTCTCATCAGGGGCACCTTGTAGCCGTTGTGACGTAGCGGTTTGGCGCCGATGACGCCCAGTTCGGCGATCCGGGTCGCGATGTCCTCGCTGATCCTCTGGCCGCGGAGCAGTTCCTCGCAGCGGTCCATGCGGAGCGGCACCGGGGAGACGGCGCCGACGGAGAGCCGGCAGTCCTGTACGACCCCGTCCTCGACCCGCATCGCGGAGGCGACGTTGACCAGGGGGAAGTCCCAGGCGTTCCGGTCGCGGACCTTCTCGAAGTAGAAGTCGGCGCCGGCCCAGGTGTCCGGGATGCGGACGGACTGCAGGACCTCGTTGGGCTGCAGGACGGTCATCCGGGTGATGTCGATCGCGGGGCCGACGAAGAAGTCCTCGGCGGCGACGGTGCGCTCGCCGCGGCGGCCGCGAATCACCATCTCGGCGTCCAGCGCGATCAGCGCCGGCGCGGTGTCCGAGGGTGTGACCGCGACGCAGCGAGAAGCGTCGAAGATGCAGTGCTCGCGGTTCATCGACTCCGGCGTGTCGGCGTAGCAGATGTTGCCGCCCGCCCGGTAGCAGGGCCAGCCGGCGCGGTAGTACCAGCAGCGGGTGTCCTGCACCAGATTGCCGCCCAGCGTTCCCTGGTTGCGGATCTGGGGGGTGGCGACGGTTTCGGCGGCTTCCGCGAGGATGCTGTAGCGCTCGCGGACCAGCTCGTTCTCGACGACCTCGGTGAGCGGCGTCATGGCGCCGATCTCGATGCCGCCGTCCGTCTCGCTGATCCCGGAAAGCTCCGGGATCGCGCCGAGGTCGACGACCGCTTCGGGCCGCTTCACGCGGTCCTTGAACCAGTCGAAGGTGTCCATCCCGCCGGCCAGCACCCAGGCCGTGTCGCGGTGACGGTCGAGGACTTCGAGGGCGCCGTCCAGGCTCTCGGGCTGGTACAGCTCGAAGTCGGGGATCATGTCGTGGATGACGGCCATGCTGTGGTTTCCTCCTTCTGGGGAGTATCGTGCTGATCTGATCTAGGCGGTCGCGAACAGATCAGGTATGCGCGGCCAGGAACTCGCTGTCCTGTTCGCGGCCCTCGAGCTGGTTGATGATGTGGTCGGTCATGAGCGGCAGGTAGGCCACCGTGTCCTGCCCCAGCGCGTCCTGGATGGCGCAGAGGAGGGAGGCGCAGCCGGCGCCCATCGGCGGTTCGCCGATGCCCTTGGAGCCCACGGGGTTGTTCGGATCCGGCATGTTCACCGCGTCCCACTCCATCTCGAGCGGCACGTCGAGGATCGTCGCCGGCCGGGCGGTGTAGAAGCGGTTCGCGAAGGGAATGCCCCACTGCGGGTCGTAGACCCACTTCTGGCCGACCGCGCAGCCGAAGCCCTGGACGGCGCCGCCGTGAAGCTGGCCACCGAGGCTCCGGGGGTTGAGGACGGTTCCGCAGTCGGTGACCGCCTTGTAGTCCGTCAGTTCGATGACGCCGGTCTCCTTGTCGAGCTCGATCTCGGCGTAGGCGACGACCCAGGAGTAGACGTCGCCGGCGCGACCGTAGTTGTCCTTGGCGGCGGCCAGCAGGCCGCGGCCCTTGAGGACGGCGGCGCCGCCGAGCGTGATCGGGCTCAGCCCTTCGTTGAGCTCGGTGCCGTCGTAGCGGCCGCCCATCTCGATCGCCTTCTCGGCGGCCTGGGCCAGGCTCAGGCCGGCGGCGCGGTTGCCGCGGCGGTAGACGCGTTCACCGGCGACGACGTACTGCGAGGCCGAGCCGCCGTGGACCTGGGCCGCGATCTCCTGGAGCTTCGTCTGCATGTCGGTGGCGGCGGCGTGGGTGGCGCGCGTGATCGCATGCGTGGTCTGGCTGCCCGCCTGCACGCAGGTGTGGGGCACGCCCTTGCCGGTATCGCCCCAGACCATGTCCACCTTCTCCCACGGCACGTCGAGCAGGTCGGCCGCGACCCGCGCGGTGTCGGAGTAGGAGTGGGTGCCCAGGTTGCCGATCCCGGTGTGGATCTCGAGCCGGCCTTCCGGCGTGATCAGCATCAGTCCGTCGAAGCCGCTCGAACCGGCGGTGTAGGTCGAACTCGCGAGACCGACGCCGGTGACCTTCGAGCCGTTCATCTGCCCGCTGCGGGCCTTGGCGTCCTCCCAGTCGACCATCTCGGCCAGCCGGTCCCAGGCTTCGGTGACGTAGGCGGTGGTCACGTTGCGACCTTCCCCGTCACCGAACTTGGCGCCGTTCTTCGCGATGTTGATCTGGCGGATCGTCAGGCGGTCGATTCCCAGGTGGTCCGCGGCGCGGTCGAGCAGGGGCTCGACCATGGCCGACATCTGCACGCCGCCCGGCGCCCGCTGCGGGGCCCGCGGGGGCGTGTTCGTCGCGATGGACAGGCCGCGGTGGCGCATGCTCTCGGGCTGGTAGGTGAGGGACACCATGTTGCCCGAGGTGCCCATGTCGCTCTGGCGGCCGTACGGACCGTTATCCTGGATCACCGCCCAGTCGAAGGCGGAAATGCGGCCGTCCTTCTTGAAGCCGATCTTCGCCCAACCCTGGAAGCCCGGCCGGGCCCGGCCGATGTAGTTCTCCTCGTAACGGGTGACGCGGTGCATGACCGGCTTCCCCGTCTTCTTGGCCAGGTAGACGGGCACCGCCATGTTGCTGGTGCCGACGATCTTGCTGCCGAAGCCGCCGCCGGTGTACTCGGAGTGGACGACCAGGTTCTGGGGCGGCACGCCCACCGTGCCCTGGCCTGCGAGCAGCGTGAAGGCGACGCTCTGGGTCGAGGGGTAGAGGTGGCAGGTGTCGCCTTCCCAGTGGGCCATGCAACTCCGCGGCTCCATTGGATGATGGGTGACCGACTGGAAGAAGAGCGGCTCGTCGATGATGTAGTCGGCGTCGGCGAAGCCCTTCTCGAGGTCGCCGTTCGTCCATTCGTCCTGGAACACGCCTGCGGGCATCCTGCCCTTCTCGCCATCGGAACCCCTCGCCGTGGCGAGGTCTTCGGCCGTCCACTCGACGCGTTTGACGACAGTCTCGACGCCGGTGTCGGTGCGCTCGCGGACGATGCTGTTGCCGTCCGGCAGCGAATCGGCGCCTCCCGGTGCGATCGAATCCAGCGGGTCGAGCGCAAACGGGAGCGGCTCGAAGTCGACCTTGATCTTCTCGATCGCATCGGCGGCGATCTTCTCGCTCGTGGCGGCGACGGCGAGCACGGGCTCGCCCTCGTACTTCGGATGGTTCGTCAGGGAACGCTCATCCAGCGGCCCGGCTTCGCCCATGTACTCGGCGAGGTCGTCCGCGGTGAGAACCGCCTCGACGCCCTCCATCTCCAGCGCCGCGGAGGCGTCGATGTTCCGCACCCGGGCGTGGGGCATCGGCGACAGCAACTGCTTGGCGAACAGCATGCCCTCGGCGCGCCAGTCCTCCGCGTACTTGGCGCGTCCGGTGACCTTCTCGATCAGATCGGGTGGAACGTAGTCGGTGCCTACGAGTGTATTGGCCATCTTTGTTCCTCAGCTCAGGGTGGCGCGTGCGTTCTCGAGCGCGCGTTCGGCGGTGTTCAGGATCTTGTTGTAGTCGCCGCAGCGGCAGATGTGGCCGGCAAGCCACTTCTGGGCGTCCGCGCGGGTCGCGTTCGGGTTGGCCTTGACCAGGGCGGCCATGCTCATGATGAAGCCCGGGGCGCAGAAGGCGCACTGGAAGCCCATCTCGTCGAGCACCGCCTGCTGGACCGGGTGGAGCACGCCGTCCTGCTCGAGCCCTTCGACCGTGGTCACCTCGCGGCCGCGCACCTGGTGCACCAGGATCGAGCAGCCGTAGTGGGGAACGTCGTCGATCAGCACGGTGCAGGCGCCGCACTCGGCGCGGTCGCAGCCCAGCTTGGTGCCGGTGAGGTCCAGCTTGTAGCGCAGCACCATGGCCAGCGTGTCCATCGGCTCGACTTCGAGTTCGTGGGTCTCGCCGTTCACCTGAAGGTCGATCGTGCGGGCCACCGGTTCGGTGGCGGCGCGCAGCACATCCGGCTGGAGCAGATTGCCCCCCGCCATCGAGACGGCGGCGCCGGTGGCGACCGAACCCTGGATGAAGGTCCGTCGGGTGACGTTCGAGGGGCCGGAGCCGTCGCCGTCCTCCTCCAGTTGCTGGTCTTCCTGCGGAAGTTCCTCGAGCAGGTCGTCCTGCAGGAAGGTGTCTTCTCTCAACTCATCCATGGTCTCCAACCTCCGTTGGGGGAGTCATGCCGGTGCGTTGCCTGAGGCGGCCTGTCGTCAGCTTGTGCGCTCAGGAGCATACATCATCGTTTTGGGTGGGGTTACGGTGCGCTGGAGCTTCAGATCCGGCCGCCGATGATCACGTCGAGCACGTAAGGGCCGCCGGTCGCGAAGGCCTCCCGCAGCGCCTCCTCGACCTCCGCCGGATCCTCTACCTTCCGCCCCGGAACGCCCATGCCCGCTGCCATCTCGACGAAGTCGAGTTCCGGCTCGGTCAGGTTCATGTGGGGGTAGGGCCGGTCCGCCGGAATGCCGAAGCGTTCGCGGTAGATGTCCATGTTGATCTTCAGGATCTTGTACTCGCGGTTGTGCAGGATCAGGAAGACGATCGGCATGTCGTAGTGCGCGGCGGTCCAGAGAGCCTGGATCGAGTACATCGCCGAGCCGTCGCCCGAGAAGACGATGACCGGCCGCTCGGGGTGGGCGAGCGAAGCGCCGATGCCGCCGACCAGTCCCTGGCCGATGCCGCCGCCGCGGGTGCCGCAGTAGCGGTCGGGATCGTCGACGGGCAGGAAGCCGAGGAGATCGCCGCCCGCGGTGATCGACTCGTTGACGATCACGGCGTCGTCGGGCAGCGCCCTGGCGACCTCGGACATGAGGCGCGCCGGTGACATGGGCGCGTCGTCGAAGTGGGCGGCCAGCCGCTTCTGGCGCGCGGCCCGGGCGCCGTCGCTGGCGGCTCGCAGCTTGTCCATCCGCTCCGCGGCGGCGTTCCGGAAGCCAGCGTCGGCGGACTCTTCGAGCGCTTCCAGCAGGGCCGCGAGTCCGGCGCGCGGGTCGGCGAGCATGCCCACCTCGACCGCGAAGTTGAAGGCGAGACGGCCCGGCGCGTCCTCGATCTGAAGCACCGTGGCCTCGGCGCCGAACGGCGAGTCCGGATCGAACCAGACCTCCTCGAAGAAGGAGCCGCCGACGAGCAGGACGACGTCCGCGCCGCCGAGGGCGTGCTGGATGCCGGCGTGGTTGAGCGGCATGCGGGGCCGGAAGCAGGGGTGGCTCTGCGGGAAGTTCAGGCGCTGCATCAACCCTTCCGGGTAGACCCCCGCGCCGGCGAACTCGGCCAGGGCCACGAGTTCCTGCTGCCCTCCGCTTCGGGCCACGCCGTCGCCCATCACGATCGCCGGCTGGCGCGCCCGGCTCAGCACTTCGGCCATGCGGGCGACCGCTGCCGCCTCGGGCTGCGGCGCCCGGTAGAGATCGCCGAGCGGTCGTACCGGCTCCGCAGTCTCTTCCTCCAGGACGTTCAGGGGCAGGGCGACGAACACCGGTCCGGCGGGTGGATCGTGAGCGACCTTGAAGGCGCGATGGAGGATCGGCGCGAACTCGTCGGCACGCTCGACCTGGACGCTCCACTTGACCAGGGGCTCCGCCATCGCCACCAGGTCGTGTCCGAGCAGGGGTTCGCGGAGCCGCGAGCGCGTGTCCTGCTGGCCGGCCGTGATGACCATCGGGGTGTTCGCTTCCCAGGCGTTGTAGAGCATGCCGAGGGCGTTGCCGAGCCCCGGCGCCACGTGCAGGTTGACGACTCCGGTGACGCCGGTCGACTGGGCGTAGTAGTGGGCGGCGCCAAGCGCCACGGATTCGTGCAGGGCGAGGACGTAGCGCAGCTCGGGGTGGTCCGCGAGCCGGTCCATCAGCGGACTCTCCGTGGTGCCGGGGTTGCCGAACAGGAACGGAATGCCGTACTCGGTGAGGGCATCGAGCAGGACGTCTCCGCCGCGTTGGGGACTGTGCTTGGGACGGATCGCTGGCAGGCTCATGGGCGTGGAGGGTAGCAGGCGAAGCAGGGGATTCCTGGACGGCCGATTCCACGTGGTCTCTGTCCCGATCCGGTGCTACCGTTAGCTCCTTCCGACCCCTTCCGGGGGCACTCCACGACGAGCCAGACGGAGATGACGGCGATGGCTAGCGGCGAGACGGGCAACCAGGCAATGGAGCGGCAGACCGAAGCGGCGGCGGCGTTCATGGGCGATGATCGCTTCGAGGGCATCAGACGGCTCCACACCGCGCGCGAAGTGGCGGCGCAGCGGGGCACGATTCCGCAGGACTACACGGTGGCGCGGGAGGCCGCGGCAGCCTTCCACGCGCGCCTGCGGGAACTGTTCGACGAGAAGAAGTCGATCACGAGCTTCGGCCCGTACTCGCCGGGCCAGGCGGTGGCGATGAAGCGGCGGGGGATCGAGGGCATCTACGTCGGCGGTTGGGCGACCTCGGCCAAGGGTTCGATCACCGAGGATCCGGGACCGGATCTCGCGAGCTATCCCCTGAGTCAGGTGCCGGACGAGGCGGCGCCGATCGTGCGCGCCCTGCTGACGGCCGACAAGAACCAGACCTTCACCCGCTCGCGGATGAGTGAAGCGGATCAACGAGCGAACCCTGCCTTCGATTACCGGCCGTTCATCATCGCCGACGCGGACACGGGTCACGGCGGCGAACAGCATGTGCGCAACCTGATCCGCCGTTTCGTCGAGGTGGGCGTGCCCGGCTACCACATCGAGGATCAGAAGCCCGGGGTCAAGAAGTGCGGCCATCAGGCGGGCAAGGTCCTCGTGCCGCAGGACGAACAGAACAAGCGCCTGAACTCGGCGCGCTTTCAACTGGACGTGATGGCGGTGCCCGGACTCATCGTCGCCCGCACCGACTCGGAGGCCGCGACCTTCCTGGACGGCAACGGCGACGAGCGCGACCAGGCCTTCATCCTGGGGGCCACGAACCTCGATCTGCCGAGCTGCAAGACGGCGACCCTGGCGATTCTGCGGCGGCTGAACGCTCTCGGCGCGGAAGAGGTCCAGGGCCACGAGCTGTACGACATTTCGGAAGCCGCCTATCACCGCGCCGATGTCTGGCTGGACGGCGCCGGCGTCTACGAGCAGCTCGAGTCGGCCTACGGGAAGATGGCCGCGAACGGCGGCATGGCCATAGAGGCCGTGCTCGACGAGACGATGGCCTCCTTCCTCGACGCCTGGCAGTCGGAGGCGGGGCTCAAGACCTATCCGCAGGCGGTGGCTGAGGTGATCGCGTTTCGCGAGGAGGAAGGCGCCGTCTTCGAGCTCTCGGTCGAGGAGTGGCTCGAGTTCGCCCATTCCGTGTCCGTCGAAGAGGCGGCCGCCCGGGCGCGCAAGATGGGCATCAACCTGGTCTGGAACGCGGAGATTGCCCGGACGCCCGAGGGCTACTACCAGATTCAGGGCGGCATCGAGTACGCGATCTCCCGTTCCCTGCACGCTGCGCCCTACGCCGATTTGATCTGGATGGAGACGGCGACGGCCAACCTGGCCGATGCCCGGCGGTTCGCCGAGGCGATTCATGCCGTGTATCCGGATCAGTTGCTCGCCTACAACCTGTCGCCCTCCTTCAACTGGGATACGACGGGCATGTCCGACGAGCAGATGAGACAGTTTCCCGAGGAGCTGGGCAAGCTCGGCTACGTCTTCAACTTCATCACCTACGGCGGCCACCAGGTCGACGGTCTGGCGGCTGAGGACTTCGCCACCGCTCTATGCGAGGACGGCATGCTGGCCCTGGCCCGGCTGCAGCGAAAGCTGCGCCTGGTGGGATCGCCGTACCGCACCCCGCAGGCCCACGTCGGCGGCGCCCGGCTCGACGGCGGGCTCGCGGCCGCAACCGGACATACGGCCACGACCAAGGCGATGGGCAAGGGGTCGACCCATGTCCAGCACCTGGCGCAGACCGAAGTGCCGCCGCGGTTGCTCGAAGAGTGGCTCGACCTCTGGCGGGGCAAGTACGACGTCGACGAGCGCATGCGCGTGGAACTTCGGCCCCATGTCGCCGGCTCCGAGCTCCTGGAGCTCAACGTCCTGGCGCAGAACGGACGGGAGGAATCGAAGGCGGCGAACGTCGTGTTCGCGCCTATCCGTGACCGGCGCGAACGGATGATCCTCTCGGTGCGGGACCAGAACACCTTCGACACCGACCTGAGGCGACGTCGCCTGATGGCGCTGATGCACGTCTTCCTGATCCATCGCTACGGCGCCGTTTGGGTGCACTACGTCAGTCCGACGGACGACAACCAGCACCAGACCCGGCGCATGATCGAACTGGGGATCTTCGAGGACGCGAACACCGAGGTCGGCGAGATCATCGTCGCGGAGGTGAACAGGGAACGGGTGCGCGAACTCGCGGCACAGGACCGCGAGTTGCTGACGGCGCTGATCGAAAAGACGGAGCCGGTGCCGGTACGGGCCGCTTCGTGAGCTGGCCCTGGCCGTCGAGTCGGGTCCCGGGCGCCGTCGGAGTCCTGGCGGCGGTCCTCTCGGTTCAGGGGCTTCAGGCGCAGAGCGCGACCGAAGAGCCGGCGGAGCCGGTGCGGTCGATTTCGGATGTCACGAGCGGTTTCGAGCACCTGCCGGGCTTCCTGGACCTGTACTGGGACAGCCGCGGCGGCCGGCTGTTCCTCCACGTTGATTCCCTCGACGCCGATCTGCTCTACATCCAGTCGCTCTCCGCGGGGCTCGGCTCGAACGACATCGGCCTTGATCGCGGGCAGCTCGGCGGCACCCATCTGGCGAGATTCGAACGGGTCGGACCCAAGGTGCTGCTGGTCCAGCAGAACACGCGCTTCCGGGCGGTGAGCGACAACCCGGACGAGCAGCGTGCGGTCGCCGACGCATTCGCCCGCTCCGTGCTGTGGGGGTTCGAGGTCGCGGCCGAGGACGAAGACGGCGCGCTCCTGGTGGACGCGACGGACTTCGTGCTTCGTGACGCGCACGGCGTCGTGGCCCGGCTCCAGCAGCGGGGGCAGGGGAGCTACCAGCTGGACGCTTCGCGCTCGGCGATTCATCGTCCCGGTGTCGCCGCGTTTCCCCGCAACTCGGAGCTCGAAGGCACGCTGACCTTCACCCTGCGGTCCACCGACCGGGGTCCGGGCGCCTGGGTGCGGCAGGTCGCGCCTTCGCCGGACGCGGTCACGGTGCGCATCCGCCACTCCTTCGTTGCGCTCCCCGAGCCCGGTTACAAGCCGCGCCGCGCGGATCCGAGGTCCGGCTTCAACACGACGAGTTACTTCGACTACGCGACTCCGATCGACCAGCCGCTCGAGACCAGCTTCATCGACCGTCACCGGCTCGAGAAGCGTAACCCGGGAGCCGGGCGCAGCGAACCGGTCGAACCGATCGTCTACTACCTGGACCGGGGCGCGCCGGAGCCGATCCGCTCCGCGTTGCTCGACGGTGCCCGCTGGTGGAACGAGGCCTTCGAGGCGGCGGGCTACATCGACGCGTTCCGGGTCGAGCTCCTGCCCGAGGGCGCCGACCTGCTCGACGTCCGCTACAACGTGATCCAGTGGGTCCACCGGTCGACTCGCGGTTGGTCCTACGGAGGATCGGTCACTGACCCGCGCACCGGGGAGATCCTGAAGGGCGTCGTGACGCTCGGTTCCCTGCGGGTGCGGCAGGACTTCCTGATTGCCCAGGGTCTGTTGTCGCCCTACGAGGACGGGGACTCGTCCACCGAGGTGCTCACCGAAATGGCGCTTGCCCGGCTACGCCAGCTTTCGGCCCACGAAGTCGGCCACACGATCGGCCTGGCACACAACTTCGCCTCCAGCGTCGATGGACCGGATGGCCGCGAGTCCGTCATGGACTATCCGCATCCGCTAGCCACCCTGGGCGAGGACGGCACGATCGACCTGAGTGCCGCCTACGACGTCGGCGTCGGCGAATGGGACAAGCGGGCGGTTCTCTACGGCTACGCGGAGTTCCCGGACGGCGCCGACGAGGCGGCGGAGCTCGACGCCATCCTGCAGGGGACGATCGACGCCGGCCTCCACTACATCAGCGACGAGGACGCGCGGCCGGTGGGCGGCGCCCATCCCCTGGCTCACCTCTGGGACAACGGCCGTTCCGCGGCGGAGGAACTGCGCCGCCTCCTGTCCGTTCGGCGGGCCGCGCTCGAGCGGTTCTCCGAGCGGAGCATCCGCGTCGGCGCGCCCATGTCGGAGCTGGAGGATGTGCTGACGCCTCTCTACCTGCTGCACCGCTACCAGATCAAGGCGGCGGCGAAGATCGTCGGCGGCGTCGACTACAGCTACGCCGTGCGGGGAGACGGCCAGACGCCGGCGGCCCTGCTGCCGCCGGCGATGCAGCTCGACGCGCTCGACGCTCTGCTCCAGACGGTCGACCCGGCTGAACTGACGCTGCCCCAGCGGATACTCGACCTCATTCCACCGCCGCCCCCGGGCCGGAGCCGGGGCCGGGAGCATCTGCCGTCGCGTGCCGGTCTGACGTTCGATCCGGTCGGCGCGGCCGAGATGGCGGCCGATCTGACCTTCGCCATGGTCTTCGATGGCGAGCGGGCGGCCCGGCTCGTCGACCACCACGCGCGGGCGGTGGAGCAGCCGGCCCTTGGCGACGTGATCGATCGGGTGCTGGCCGCGACCTGGCGTGCCGACCCATCGCCGGGCCTTGCCGGTGAAGTCGGCAGGGCGGTCGACTTCGCCGCCCTGCGGCGGCTGATGGCGCTGGCGGCGGGCGTCCCCGTGAGCATGCCGCCGAACTTCGACTGGCCGGTTGCGCCGGCGCGGTCGGGATCGTTCCAGGTGCGAGCCGAGGCCCGGTCCGAACTGTCTGCTCTCGGCGAGTGGCTGGAGGAGAACCCCGGCGGGACCGACGAGCCCGCGGAGCGGGCGCACCGGACCCATGGGGCCTGGCTGATCGAGCGTTTTCTGGAAGACCCGGGCTCGGTCGAACTGCCGCCGCCGCTACGGGCACCGGACGGTTCGCCGATCGGCTCGCACATTGGCTGCGGCGTGGGCACGAGCGCCCCGCACGTCCAGCCCTTCGCGCTGCCGGAATGAGCGGCCATCCGTCCGCGTCGCTCCGGCTGCCCGAGGCTGTTTCCGGGCTCTACGGCGCCGGTGCGGTTGCCGAACTTGTCGGTCTCCGGCGAGCACTCCACGCCGATCCCGAACTCTCGCTCCAGGAAGAGCGTACGTGTGCCCGTCTTCAGCGGACGCTGGACGAACTCGGCGTCGAGGGCGTAGCCCGCGTTGCCGGCACCGGTGTGGTCGGACGGATACCCGGTCGCGACCGAAAGGCGCCGCTGGTCGCGGTGCGCGGCGACATCGACGCGCTGCCGATCCAGGAAGACACCGGCTTGCCGTTCGCGTCCTGCAACGAGGGCGTGATGCACGCCTGCGGCCACGACGTCCATGCCTCCTGGGCGGTCGCCGCGGCGCGCCTGCTCCAGGCCGAACCGGCGGCAGGCGACGTTCTGCTCGTGCTGCAGCCGGCGGAGGAGAGCGGCGAGGGCGCCGCGGCGGTGCTTGCGACCGGAGTCCTGGACGATGTCGCGGCGATCTTCGGCGCCCATGTCGACCTTACCTTCGAGGTCGGGCAGGCGATGATCCAGCCCGGCGCCGTGGGCGCCGCCGCCGACCGCTTCGAGGTCGAGCTTCGGGGCAAGGGGGCGCACGGTGCAAGGCCCCACCAGGGCCTCGATCCGATCACAGGCCTGGCCCAGGTCGTTTCCGCCCTGCAGACGGTCGTCTCCCGGCGCGTGCCGCCCGACCAGCCCGCGGTGGTCACCGTCGGCGCCGTCGAGGCGGGCACGGCTCACAACGTGATCCCCGACCGCGCCGTGCTCAAGGGCACCATGCGGTCGCTCGACCCGGTCATCCGGAAGCTGCTGGCGGACGAGGTGCGGCACGTCGCAGAGTCCGTCGCCGCGGCCTGCCGTCTCGAGGCCGAGGTACGGATGCTCCAGGGAACGCCGGCCGTGCTGAACGACGAGCGTGCCGCGGGCTGGGCCAGGGACGCCGCGGTTCCGGTGATCGGCGCAGATGCGATCAGGCCGTTGCCGGCCGCGAACATGGGCGGCGAGGACTTCGCCTTCTACCTGGAGCGAATTCCGGGCTGCTTCATCCGGGTCGGTGCCAGGCTGCCCGGCGACCCGGTAGTCGGCGCCCACACGCCGTACTTCGCGCCTGCCGAAGAGGCGATCTTCGTCGGCGGGGCGCTGCTGGCGGCGGCGGCGCGTCGCGCTTCGGCGGAGCTTGCGGGCTGTGCATCAGTCTGAGGCTCCGTCGAGGGGCTGTCTGGCCCACCTTTCGCGCCGGTCGCTGAGGCTCCTCCGTCCGCCCAGCCTGAAGCCGATTGCAACGTGAGCGAAGCTGGCTGTCGAGTGCAGTACTTCGCCCATAGTGGCGCCAGTGAGAGCCGGGACGACTGGCAGCCCTTGTCGGAGCATCTTGAAGAGACGGCCAGGCGGGCGGCCGCTTTCTTGGAAGCAGTTGGGCTCGGTCCCATCGCCAAGTTGGCAGGACTCCTGCACGATCTTGGCAAGTTCAATCCCGACTTCCTCAGGCGGCTGAGCGGGGAGTCGATCCGCGTGGACCACTCGACCGCTGGCGCGAAGGCTGCGATCGAGAGATACGGCGGCGGCGATGCGCGCAAGGCTTCGCTCGGCAAGATGCTCGCCTTCGCGATAGCGGGCCACCACGCGGGGTTGGCGGATGGAGTGGGTGGCCAGCGTCGGCCTCGACCGTTGGAAGCGCGTTTGAGTGCCGACGTTCCCGATCCTGACCGGGTCTGGCAGCAGGAGATCGAACTCCCGGAACTTCCACCACTCCCGCTGCAACCCCAGAGCCGCGAAAGGGCGGGGTTCTGCGGGGCCTTCGCGACTCGAATGATCTTCTCGGCGCTCGTTGATGCCGACTACCTCGACACCGAGGCATTCTTCACTGGGCTCGAAGGCCGGCCCGTGGAGCGCGGGGGCCATCCTCCGCTGGATGTGCTTCTGGGCCGCCTTGAAGCTCATCTTCGCGAACTCATGTCGAACGCGAACGACACGGCAGTGAATCGCCTGCGCCGCGAGGTATTGGAGCATTCACGAGGTCAAGCGGCGGAAGCACCCGGGCTTTTCACCTTCACCGTGCCTACGGGCGGAGGAAAGACGCTCTCGTCGTTGGCCTTCGCCCTTGAGCACGCGATCAGGCATGGCCTTGAGCGCGTGATCTTCGTCATTCCCTACACGAGCATCATCGATCAGACGGCACAGGTGTTCCGGGAAGCGCTTGTCGGTGAAGGCGCAGGGCCGGCGGACTTCGTCGTGGAGCACCACACGGGCTTCGATGAGGAAGACCCTGGCGTTCGCGATGGCAGCGCGAAGCTGCGGTTAGCCATGGAGAACTGGGATGCGCCGATCATCGTGACCACGGGGGTCCAGTTCTTCGAGAGCTTGTTCTCCAACCGGCCTTCTCGGTGCCGCAAGCTGCACAACGTCGTCAGGAGCGTCGTGGTCCTCGACGAAGCGCAGACGCTTCCTCTGCGGTTGTTGCTCCCCTGTGTTGCCGCCCTCGACGAGCTGGCCCGAAATTGGAGGGCTTCCGTTGTGCTCTGCACCGCAACTCAACCGGCCCTCAGGGCGCAGGACGGCTTCGGGGGCGGCTTTGAGGAAGTGCGCGAGTTAGCTCCCGACCCGCCTGCCTTGCACCGGAGTCTTCGACGTACTCGGATACGAAGGCTGGAAGGGCGGATCGAAGACGCGAAGCTCGCGGTTCGACTGCGCGAGTCGCCGCAAGCACTCTGCATCGTCAACACGCGGCGGCACGCGAGAGAACTCCACGAACTGGTTCGGGAGGATCGGGAGGACGAGAGCTTCCATCTCAGCACGCTGATGTGCCCGCGTCATAGACGCGCAGTTCTGGAGACGGTGAGGCGCCGCCTCAAACACAGTAGGCCGGTTCGCCTTGTAGCCACGTCCCTCGTCGAGGCTGGAGTCGACGTCGACTTTCCAGAGGTCTGGCGCGCCGAGGCGGGACTCGAGTCCATCGTGCAGGCGGCCGGGCGGTGCAACAGGGAGGGCAGCGCCTCGATGGGCGAAGTCGTCGTCTTTGAGCCGGCCGATGGCGATGGGCGAAGGCCGCCAGGAGACGTTCCGAAGCTGGCGGGAGCGGCGCGCGGCGTCATGCGCCATCATTCGGACCCGGCGGCCCCGACGGCAATCCAGGAGTACTTTCAGGAGGTCTACTGGCTACAAGGCAGCCAGCTCGACAGCGAGAAGATCCTCGCCCAACTCCGCGAACGGGCGGACAGCTTCGACTTCCCGTTCGCCACGATCGCCCAGCAGTTCAGGATGATCGAGTCCTCCATGCTCCCGGTCATCGTTCCATATCCTGGTGCCTGGTCGGAGGACGGCGGCGCCGAGCGCCTGCTTCGGACGCTGAAGCATGCCGAGCGCCCTGGAAGGCTTGCCCGGCGTCTGCAGGCCTATACGGTTCAAGTGCCGCGGGAGGTGCGTCGTCTCCTGCTCGATGCGGGATCGGTGCGATGCGTTCGCCCGGAGGTGTTCGGCGACCAGTTCGTGGAGCTTACGAACCTGGACCTGTACCGCCCGGACGTCGGGTTGACATGGAGCGACCCAACGTACCGGGAAGCGGAGGGATTGGTGTTTTGAGCGGGCTGCGAAGCGGCCTCGGCAGATTCTGCCTGACAAGGGGCTGGTATAGGGTCGCACCGATGGTCCGATGCTTGGGGGAAGGCCGTCTTGGCGTACGGGATTAAGCTCCACGTCTGGGGGGACTATGCCTGCTTCACCCGGCCGGAGATGAAGGTTGAGCGCGTTTCCTACGATGTCATGACGCCTTCGGCCGCTCGTGGCGTGCTTGAGGCGATTCACTGGAAGCCTGCTATTCGGTGGGAGATCGACCGTATCCACGTCCTGAAGCCCGTCCGCTTCGAGACGTTGCGGCGGAACGAGCTTGGGCGGAAGATCCCAGCCAAGGATGCCCGGACCGCGATGAAGACTGGGGAGACGGATGGCCTGCCTACTGTCGTCCAGGATCACCGACAGCAGAGGGCGGCGACACTGTTACGTGATGTCGCGTACGTGATCGAGGCTCACTTCACCCTGACGGCGAAGCGTGGGCAGGACGACACCGAGGCTCAGCATCTGTCGATCTTCAACCGGCGTGCGGCGAAAGGGCAGTGCTTTCATCGGCCCTACCTCGGGACGCGGGAATTCGCGGCGGACTTCGCCCTCGTGACCGACACGGTGCCGGCCTCCCTCGTTGATTCGGAGGAGAAGGACCGGGACCTCGGCTGGATGCTGTTCGACTTGGACTACGAGAGCCAGCCGCCGACTCCGCAGTTCTTCCGTGCTCGACTCCGGAACGGTGCTCTCGACGTACCGCCGCGGGGCTCCGAGGCGATCAGGTCGTGACGATCCTGCAGGGGCTTTCTGCGCACTACGACCGGCTCGCAGGCAAGGGAGATGCGCCGCCGTTCGGGTACTCGGAGCAGAGGATCTCCTACTCCCTTCTACTGTCTCTTGAGGGTGAGCCAGTCGACGTCCAACCCTTGGGGGGCTCTTCTGCCGCTTCTGCCGGGAGGCGGCAGCCGCTGCGCCTGTCGGTCCCCCAACCGAATGTGCGACCTGGCGGGGCGGTCAAGCCCAACTTCCTTTGGGACAAGACTGCATATGCGCTGGGCGTGACGAGAGACGATAGCCAGCAAGGCTGGGGGGCGCCTAGACGGGGCGAGTTCGAGGCGTTCAAGGAGTTCCATCTTTGCATGCTGGCGGACTCGGATGACGCCGGACTGCGTGCGCTGACGGCTTTTCTCCGAGCATGGCGTCCGGAGGACTACGGTCTCTTGGCGTCTGCCAAGGACCTGCTCGACAAGAACGTGGTCTTCCGGCTCGACGATGGGAACCTGGCGTTTCTGCACGAGCGGCCGGCGGCCCGGTGTATCTGGGAGGACCAGACGTCCATATCGGGCGGAGACGAGGGGCTCTGCTTGGTTACAGGCGAGCACGGGCCGCTCGCGCGCGTGCATCCCAAAGTCAAGGGTGTCCGCGGCGCACAGTCGTCGGGCGCTTCGATCGTGTCCTTCAACGAGCCCGCTTTCAACTCGTTTGGCCGACGGCAAGGTTACAACGCACCAGTCAGCGAGCGGGCGGCCTTCGGCTACACGACAGCGCTCAACTCGCTCCTGTCCTTCGACAGCCGCCACCGGATTCAGATCGGCGATACGACGACCGTCTTCTGGGCGGAGGCGGCCGAGAACGAACGGGAGGCCGAGGCCGCCGAAGATCTCGTCTCCTTGCTTCTGGTCGAGGGACCGAGCGACGAACAGGAAGCGTCGAAGGTCAGGGACAAGCTCCAAGCCGTAGCCGAGGGGCGGCCGCTGACCGAGATTGCGCCCGGTGTCCAGGAAGGTACCCGTGTGTATGTGCTCGGATTGGCCCCCAGCGCGGCGCGGTTGTCCGTTCGCTTCTGGCATGTCGACAGCATTGGCAAGCTCGCGGCGCGCTTGCGAGAACACTGGCACGATCTCCTGATCGAGCCGGATCCGGCGTCCTCGCCGCCAGCCGCCTGGCGATTGCTTTGCGAGACGGCCATGCAGCGCAAGAGTGGGAACGTCCCGCCGACTTTGGCCGGTGCCTTGATGCGCGCGATCCTCACCGGTGGAGCCTATCCGCGCTCGCTGTTGGCGGCCGTAGTGGGTCGAATCCGGGCCGACGGGGATCTGAACGCCATGCGCGCGGCGATTTGCAAGGCAATTCTCGCCCGCAACCATCGCTTGCAACAGGGAAAGGAGTCCGCACCCGTGAGCCTCTGCGAAGACAGCACCGACGTGCCGTACAACCTTGGGCGGCTGTTCGCTGCATACGCCTATGCGGAGAGGAGCGTCGCCAAGCGCAACGCGACGATCCGGGACAAGTACATCGGCGCAGCCTCGGCAACGCCGCTCAGAGTGTTCCCCCTCCTGATGCGAGGCTACGAGCACAACCGGTCCGCTCTCGCGAAGGCTGGCGGACAAAGGGCGGGTAGCGGCGTGAGAGCGGATAGGGCCGTCAGTCGAATCGCCGGCGCGCTCCCGCGCGCTCTTCCGCGATCCTTGGGGCTTGAAGAGCAGGCGCGTTTCTTCGTCGGCTACTACCACCAGGATCAAGCCTTCTACGCGAAGAAGACCGGCGCCGAAGGCGAGATCCGGCAATCCAGAGAATCGGAGGACTGACCCATGGCCCCAATCCAGAACCGCTACGACTTCGTCTATCTGTTTGACGTCACCGACGGCAATCCCAACGGCGACCCGGACGCGGGGAACCTCCCCCGGCTCGACCCCGAAACGAGCCAGGGATTGGTGACGGACGTTTGCCTCAAGCGCAAGGTGCGTAACTTCGTTCAGATGACGGGCGGGGCGGGGCGTGAGATCTTCGTGCAGGAGCGCAGGCCATTGAACCCTCTCATCGCCGAGGCGTGCGACGAGAACGAGTTGCCGTCCTACAAGAGGGACAAGGGCGGTTGGGACACCAACAGCGCCAAGAAGCGCTCGCAAGAGGAGGTCGGCACGCTGCAGGCTTGGCTGTGCCGCAAGTACTTCGACATCCGGGCGTTCGGCGGTGTCCTGTCGACCGGTCCCAACGCGGGCCAGGTGCGGGGTCCGGTGCAGTTCACCTTCGGTCGTTCTGTGGAGCCTGTAATGCCCATGGAGGTGTCGATAACGCGGGTGGCGGACGTGGACAAGGAGGAGGGCGAGATGGGACGCAAGCACATCGTGCCATACGGCCTCTATCGTTCCCACGGCTACGTCTCCGCCTGCCTCGCCGGGAAGACCGGCTTTTCGGACGACGATGTCGAACTTCTGTGGACGGCGCTCGAGCAGATGTTCGAGCACGACCGTGCGGCTGCGCGTGGCGAGATGACGGCGCGGCGACTCGTCGTCTTTCGGCATGAGAGCTCTCTTGGCAACGCGCCCGCGCACAAGCTGTTTGGACGAGTGGCGGTGCAGCGCGCTTCCAGCAGTGGCTCGGATGGTTCCTCCACCCTTCCGCCCGCGCGGGCTTGGTCTGACTACGACGTCAGTGTCGATTCCGACGACCTTCCGGAAGGAGTCGGAATCCTGGATCTGGTCTGACGGGCCATGGCGCTGTTCCCCAGCGAACCGTTCGCTGAAGACGACTTGGTGCCGATCTCGGCCCTGCAGCACATGCTCTACTGCCCGAGGCAGTGCGCGCTGATCCACATCGAGAGGCTTTGGGCGGAGAACGCCTACACGGCTGAGGGCCGTGTACTGCACAAACGCGTCGATGCCGGCGGCGGGGAGCTGCGTGGCGGTGCCATCGTCGGCAGGGGAGTTCCCCTCCGCTCTTTGCGCTTGGGCTTGGTGGGAGTGGCCGATGTAGTCGAGTTGCGCGCTGGCGACCAGCCCTATCCGATCGAGTACAAGCGTGGTCGGCCGAAGGCCCATCGGGCGGACGAGGCGCAGCTCTGCGCCCAGGCCCTGTGCCTTGAAGAGATGCTCGGAGCACCGGTTCCAAAGGGAGCGCTGTTCTACGGTCTGGAGCGTCGCCGGAGAGTCGTTTCGTTCGACGACGAGTTGCGACACCTGACCGAAGACCTGGCGGTCGACACGCGCCGTATGCTGGCGGTGGGTCGCGCCCCGGCGGCGGAGTACGAACGACGAAAGTGCAGCGCCTGTTCCCTACGCGATGCCTGTCAGCCGCTTCGGCCCGCCAAGCCCGGCCTCGTGGACCGTTGGTTGGCGCGAGCCATTCGCGATTGACGGTCGACAGTGCGTCGGCACCTGAACACCCTCTACGTCACGACTGAGAACGCATGGCTGCGCAAGGATGGCGAGAACGTAGTCGTTAAGATTGATGGCGACGAACGGGGTCGGGCGCCGCTGCACCTGCTTGGCGGGATCGTCTGTTTCGGCGCGGTGGGGATCACTCCGGCGTTGATGGGCCGCTGCGCGGAACTCGGCGTGCGGATCTCCTTCCTGGGCCGCAATGGGCGATTCCTTGCCCGGGTTGATGGGCCGGTCTCGGGCAACGTTCTGTTGCGCAGGAGCCAGTACCGCGCCACGGACGATCCCGATGCCACCGCCGGACTGGCTCGGAACATGGTGGCAGGGAAGGTCCTGAACCAACGCACCGTTCTCCGGCGCACGCTTCGTGATCACGGCCCGCGAATGTCCGAAGAGGCGCGGGCCCGCCTTGAGAACGTTTCCGGCCGCTTGAGAGATGTCACGAGACGTTCGGGCCGGGCGATGGAAGCCGACGTGTTGCGCGGCCTTGAAGGCGAAGCCGCTCGCCTCTATTACTCGACGTTCGACGACTTGATTCTGCGGAGCCACACGGCCTTCTCGTTCACCCGCCGTTCGCGTAGGCCTCCGCTCGACCCGATGAACGCCTTACTCTCGTTCCTGTATGTGCTTCTGTTGCATGATTGCCGTTCCGCGTTGGAGACCACCGGTCTGGATCCGGCCGTGGGCTTTCTTCACCGGGAACGTCCCGGGCGGCCCAGCTTGGCGCTCGACCTGATGGAGGAACTGCGCCCTGTCTTGGCCGACCGCGTGGCGCTGTCGCTGGTCAACCGCCGCCAGTTGACGGAGAGGGACTTCAAGTCCACGGTGAGTGGGGCCGTTCTTCTTTCAGACAAATCCCGCAAGGCAGTGCTAACCGCCTACCAGGAGCGCAAGAGAAACGAACTGCAGCACCCCTTCCTCCAGGAGAAGACGACACTCGGCCTCGTGCCCTTCATCCAGGCCACACTGCTTGCCCGGTGTCTTCGCGGCGACCTCGACGGCTATCCGCCGTTCCTGTGGAGATAAGAGCCCATGCTGATGCTGATTACATACGATGTCTCCACTGGCGACCGCGCCGGTCGCCGCCGTCTCCGTCGTGTGGCTCGGCTCTGCCAAGACTACGGGCAGCGCGTACAGTACTCGGTGTTCGAGTGCCAAGTCGATCAAGCGCAGTGGACGATGCTGCGCGCTCGGCTGCGGTCGGAAATCGACGAGACTGCCGACAGCTTGCGCTTCTACCGGCTCGGCGTGAACTGGCGTCGCCGGGTCGAACATCTGGGCGCAAAGGCCTCGTACGATCCAGACGAACCGCTGGTGTTCTGAGACCGTGGCATGCGAACCCCAAGCGAACGCCGATGTGCGGGCGGGATCGCGCACGACGGAAGTCTCTGATTCTGAGGCACTTCCATGGGGCGCGACTGCAGAGAAGGGACCCGTCTCGGGTCCGGGAGACCGGTTCGCGCAGCGGAGGGTCTATGTCGCTGATCCGTCGTGAGTTACTGTGCACGGCGTCGCCCTCCGCGCGGGGGGCGTGGATTGAAACCAGACGGTGATGCTCGCCGGCAGCATGATCAGGGTCGCCCTCCGCGCGGGGGGCGTGGATTGAAACACGACATCGGTGCCCACGACGTACTCCCGGCTCACGTCGCCCTCCGCGCGGGGGGCGTGGATTGAAACCGGTCGATCCCGCGCACGGGGAGCGGACGGCGAAGCAGTCGCCCTCCGCGCGGGGGGCGTGGATTGAAACGTCTCCCCGTGCTTGCGGGTGATGACGACGGCCGTCGCCCTCCGCGCGGGGGGCGTGGATTGAAACGGGGGGTCAACAACGCGGCCCCCGGGCCGAGGAGGTCGCCCTCCGCGCGGGGGGCGTGGATTGAAACGCCGTCACCTTCACGTCGTCTCTGGTGCGGACCTGGTC
>JAJEBV010000039.1 GCA_022822365.1 Thermoanaerobaculia bacterium
TTGGTCGCATCCGACGGATAGACCGCGTGGACGGTTGTCTTCCCCTTGAACGTGTAGCTCACGCGGTAGCCGGTGGCGTTGCGGGCCGTTTTCCAGCTCAGCCGAACCTCCGTCGGGATGCCGGGGGCGACAGCGGCCGTCAGCTTCTTCACGGCGGCGGGCGGCAGGTTGTTGAAGTCGATCTCGATCTCGTTGCTGAAGGTCCTGCCGCCGGCGCTCCTGGTTTCAACCCGGTAGGTGCGGAGCACCCGGTCGTAGGAGGGCACGGTGAGCCGCGCGTCCCTGGTCCTGTTGGATCGCCAGGACGGCTCGATCTCCCAGTCGGGCCGGGTGCTCGCCTTGTGCCAGATCCGGAACTCGCCCTTGTACTTGCGGTCGATCGTCCAGCGCAGATCCGCGAAGATCGCTTGGCCGACCCGCTTGATCCGGCCCGTGAGCGCCGCGGCGGGCGGCGGATCGACGCTGAGGTCGATGGCCAGGGGGTCGCTTCGGGAGGACGCCGCGGCGCCAATCGCCGCGATACGGAACTCCAGGGCGGCGTTCTCCGGAAGGCCCGCGACGATCGCTTCCCTGACATTCGCGGGCAGGGTCCGCGCCACGTACCAGTCGGCGGGGCCGCCGCCGTCCGGGCGGACTTCCACCGCGAAGCCCGTCTCGTTAGTGGAGAGATCGGACCACTCCAGGCGGACGCTCGTGCTGGTGAGCCGGGCGCCGAGGAGTTCGGCCGGCGCTTGTGGCCTGGGCGGCGGCGGCGGCGCGGTGGGCACGTTCGTGTGGGCAATGACCACGTCGCTCCATGAGGTTCCCTGGGTGTTCGTCGCGCCGACGCGGAACTCGTACTCCGTGTCGTCCAGAAGCCCCGTCACATCGACCGTCACGGCGTCCGGGGCGGCGCCGGGGCCCGCCGTCCAGGCGGATGCGCCGTAGGTCCGGTACTGCGCGTCGAAGCCGTTTTCGGTGGTCGAGTTGTCTTGCCACTCCAGCCGGATCGTGCGGTCGGCCGGTGCGCTCGCCTCGAGACTTGAGGGCCGCGTCGGCGGCCCGCTCCCCGGCGTCGTCACCCACGCGGTTTCGCTCGGGTAGGAGCGGAGATGGTTCAGCGCCCGGATGCGGAAGCCGTAGCGGGTGGCGGGGAGAAGGCCCGTGATGGTGGCCGATGTCACGTTCGGGTCGACCGTCGCGCCGGTAGCCCACTCGTCGCTCTCTTCCGGGTCCCGGTCGGGCGTTATGTACTCGATCCTCTGGGCGGTCTCCCGGCTCGATTCGTCCGTCCAGGTGAGGGCGACGCTCGCCGTGCCGCCGTTGACCGAAGCCGTGCCGCCGATGCCGGTGGGCGGCCCTGGAGTGATCCAGTCGCTGAGGTAGGCCGTCTCCGGGGCGGTGCGCTTCAGCAGACGGTCCACCTCTTCGCGGTCGACCGCGCCGATCTGGTGACCGTTCCAGGTCCGGCGCGGCGTCGCGTAGATGGCCGGGCTCGAAGGATTGCGGCTGGTGCCGTAGGCAAGGATGGTTCTGATTTCGGCCTGGGAGTTGTAGTAGCCGTAGGCGTACGGCGCCAGCGGCTCGCGGGTTTGAAGGAGGACGTCCTGGCCCGCCTCGCCTCGTTCGTGGAGACCGCCCAGGGTGTGCGCCAGTTCATGGGCGGTCGCTCGGTAGCGGCCGGCGCGCGCGTAGTTCGTGGTGTTCTGGCCCGCCCAGGCGTACTCGCGAATCGTGGGGTAGGCGGAATGTCGCCAGAATGCCTGCCCGCCATCCCAGATTCCGCCGCTGCCGGCGCCCATCAGGTAGATGATGTCCCCGTCATGCTCGTCCCGCAGCCTCATCGCCTGTCGGCTGTCGCGGAGGGCGAAGATGGCGCGTGTGCTTCGTAACGCTGTCTCCAGATCCAATGGCGCATGGCCGATGTGAACGACGTTGTACTCGGCCGCCGCTCCCGCGTCCTGGAGCGCCCGGCTTGCGTAGTCGAACATCAAAGTCGTGTCCCGCTGCATCGTCGTTCTGATGCTGGGGAGTCGAGACCGGAGAAAGGCGGTAAACAGCACCACCACGTCGATCCGGTGCCGGTCGTCCGACTGAAGCTCGATCTCGGCCGGCGTCACGTTCACGCCGGGAAGAAAGCCGCCGATCCGGATCGTCTCGTGCGGCTCGGCGATCTCGTCGTTCACCAGATGGAGGTCGAACGTGGCCGAGGCGTCGCCGTCGCCCGCGGGGATCACCAGATCGAAGTCCGGGACGGCGGTGTAGTCCGTGCCGGAAGCCGACGTGCCGCCGCCGACGCCGATCCTCAGCGTCTGGTCGGCGCTGAAGCGGTCGGTTCCGGAGATCCCGGCGGTCACCGTGACCTCGACCGGCGAGGCGGCGTCTTCCGTCACTTGCGCGGGGCTCACGCTCAGCGTGACGCCGGGCAGGGTGGACTGCGCGCTGCCGAGGCTGAAGGGCTGCGAGGCGGCCGTGGTGGCCGCAACGCCGCCGGCGTCCGTCATCTCGGGCGACGGTTCGGTGAAGATGGCGCACTGATGATCGTCGTGATCGTGGTCGTGGTCGTGGAGCCCGAAGGCGTCGAGAATCCAGTTCGGCTCCAGCACCTCGCCGGCTTCTTCCGCCTCGACGGCGTGGAGTTCGAGCGTCGTGCCGCCTGGCTCGTCGAACACGCCGGCGATGCCGCCGTCCACCATCGTCAACACGACGAGGCCCGTCACGTCGCCTTTCTCGTCGACCGCGTGCCCGGACCACAGAAAGTCGCCGCCGCCGCGATCCTGGAACTCGGCGAGCCGGGCGTGGACCGTCGTGCCGTACGGGGTCGCCACCTCCAGCTTCTCGGGCGCCGAGCGGAGCAGGTCGAAGTCGACCTGGACGTCGAACCGTCGCGCGTTCGTCCGGGCCGAGTGTCGAGTCGATTGCGCGGAAGAGACGGTCGCCGGGCCTTTCTCGACGTAGCTCAACAACCGCTGGGCCGCGGCGCCGTCCCCCGCGAGAGCGGTCGCGGCCACCAGGATCGCCGCAAGCGCGGCGGGCGGGAATGGCCTCAAGCCCTCTTCCGCTTCCAGCGGCCGGGGATCCTGGTCCCCCCGCTTGCCCTCGTCGACCCCACGCAACGTCCCCCCTGTTCCTCCTCGTGGCTGGCCTTTCAAAGGGGCTGCGGGCGAACCGCCACGGCGCATCCGCCAGGATCCGACCGCAAGATCGGAGACGGACTTCCGGGACCGTAGCAGAGCGGGCTGCGTCGCCTTCACCGGGAAGAAGCCACTGTTACGCTCTGCCCACACGGCCCGCGACGGCGGAAGAAGGAACCATCGTATGGAGGAAACGCGGAAGACCGTCGGCTACATGACTCCGGAGCGGGAGATGCTCCGCCGGATCGCTCGGGATTTCACGGACAAGGAAGTTCTCCCGATAGCCAACGAGCTGGATCCGAAGAAGGAGACGATTCCGCAGTCGCTGATCGACAAGATGGGCGAGCTGGGCTTCTTCGGCATCACGATTCCCGAGGAGTACGGTGGCGCGGGGCTTGGCGCGTTCGAGTACTGCCTGGTGGCCGAGGAGCTGGCGCGGGGCTGGATGAGCGTGGCCAGCCTGATTGCACGCGGCAACGGCTTTCACCGCTCGATTCCCTTCGAGGGCGAGGAGCGCCGCAAGCGGATCGAGTTGATGGCGCAGGGCAAGTACCTCGGCGCGCTGGCGATGTCGGAGCCGGAAGTCGGATCGGACATCTCGTCGATCACCTGCCGGGCGCGGATGGAGGACGATCACTGGGTGATCACCGGCAACAAATACTGGTGCACGTTCGCCGACGGCGCGAACTTCATCCAGGTCATCGCGCGGACCGAGGGCGACCCCTCGAAGCGCCACGCGGCGCTTACCGGCATCGGGATCGAGAAGCCGCCGGGCGAGCTGCCGGCGGGCGTCACCGGTTCGCCGATCCCGAAGATCGGCTACCACGGCTGGAAGACCTGGGAGCTCCACTTCGAGAACGTGCGGGCGCCGATCACGAAGGAGCAGAAGGAAGCCCGGGGCCGCGCGTTCTACGGCATGACCCGCGGCCTGCAGACGGCGCGGGCGCACACCGCGGCGCGCTCCATCGGCCTCGCCCAGGGCGCGCTGGAGCAGGCGATCGCGTACTCCAAGGAACGCATCCAGTTCCGGCGTCCGATCGCCGACTTCCAGGCGATCCGCTTCAAGATCGCGAACATGGCGGCCGAGGTCGAGGCGGCCCGGCAGTTGAACTACTCGGTCTGCGCCAAGATCGACACCGGCGTCTCCTGCGCCAAGGAAGCGGCCATGGTCAAGTACTACGCGGCCGAGATGTCGGAGCGGGTGGCCTCCGACGCGCTGCAGGTGCTGGCGGGCGCGGGGTACACGACGGACTATCCGGTCGAGCGCTACTGGCGCGACGCGCGGTTGACGAAGATCTTCGAGGGCACGTCCGAGATCATGCTGAAGATCATTTCGGACGAGTTGCTCGGCAAGCCGTCGAGGAGGAGCTAGCTGGCCGTTTCGGCCGCCTCGCGTTCGCCGAGCGGTACGGGCTGAACGATGTCGACCGACTTCAACGAGTTCGACCGCTCCTTCCTGCCGATCATCGATCGGGCGTTCCAGGACTTCCGGGACGACGTGTGCATCCTCTTCGAGGACGAGACGTACACCTATGGCGAGGTCGACGAGTTTTCCGCCCGAATAGCGAGCGGGCTGGCCCGGCGCGGCTTCGGGCCGGGTATGAAGGGCGCCATCTGGAGCCTGAATTCGGCGGTCGCGTTCATTGCCGCGATCGGTCTGCTGCGGGCCGGGGGGGTCTGGATTCCGGTCAACCCGCGGAACTCGGCCCGCGACAACGTGGAGATCCTCGTCCGGTTCGGCTGCGAGGCGATCTTCTTCCAGGAGACTTTCCGCGCGCCCGTCGCCGAGGCTGCGGAAGGGCTGGGCGCGCTGCGCGCGGTGGTCAGCCTGGGCGGCGGAGATCCGTCGAGTTCGCCGGCCGCGGCCGGCATGGAAGCGGCCGAACCGCTCGACGACTTCATCGCCGGCGCCTCCGCCACGCCGCCGCCGGTCGAGATGAAGGGCGGCGACACCCTGACCATCCCGATGACCGGCGGCACCACGGGGCTGCCGAAGGGCGTCATGTTGAGCCACCGGAACTTCCGCGGGATCGAGCACGCGATCCGGCACGGCTACTCCGACCGCCGGGTGGTCAGCTTGTGCGCGGCGCCGATGACGCATGTCGGCGGGCGCGCCGCGCTGACGTCGCTCTCCTCGGGAGCGCGCTTCGTCATCCTGGAGAAGGTCGATCTTCAGGTCATCCCGCGGACGATCGAGCAGGAGCGGATCACGGACTTCTTCCTGCCGCCGACGGCCATCTACTCCCTGCTCGACCAGCCGAACCTGGGCGACTTCGACCTCTCGAGCCTCGTCGGGCTGAGCTACGGCTCGGCGCCCATGTCGCTGGCCCGCCTCAAGCAGGCGCTCCGGGTGCTTGGCCCCATCATGCGCGGCGGCTTCGGCCAGACGGAGTGCCCGATGTTCATCAGCCGGCTTACGGCGGAAGAGCACTTCGAGAACGGCGACCCGGCCTCCGGCAGACTTGCCCCGGACAGCATCCTGCGAAGCGTCGGCAGGTCGACCGTCATCTCCGAGGTCGCGATCATGGACGATGACGGCGGCCTTCTGGGCCCCGGCGAACCTGGCGAGATCGTCGTCAAGGGGCCGAACGTCTCCGAGGGCTACTACCAGGACCCGGAGGAGACGGCGAAGATCCGCCGGAACGGCTGGCACCTCACGGGCGACATCGGCGTGCTGGACGAGGACGGCTACCTCACGATCGTCGATCGCAAGAAGGACATGATCATCACCGGCGGCTTCAACGTCTACTCGACGGAAGTGGAGCAGGCGCTGCTGGCCGTGCCGGAGATAGCGCTTGCCGCCGTCATCGGCATTCCCAGCGAGCGCTGGGGCGAGGCGGTCCACGCGGTCGTCGTCGCGGCCGACGGCGCGGAGCCACGGGAGGCCGAGGTCATCGCCGCCGCCCGCGAGCGGCTCGGCGGCGTCAAGGCGCCGAAGAGCGTCGAGTTCGTCGCCGACCTGCCGCGCACCCCGGTCGGCAAGATCGACAAGAAGAGCCTGCGGGCGCCGTACTGGGCGGGCCGCGGCCGGCGCGTCTGACACGGGACGGCGAGTGCCCTCGCATCAAGCCTTCCGGCGCCGTCTTGTGTGGAGCGTGCCGCGCTGTCAGGATGTCCCGTCATGACGACGGCGGTACCTGTTTGCATCATCGGCGCCGGACCGATCGGCATGACCGGAGCGCTGCTCCTGTCGCGCCTCGGCATCCGGACGCTCCTCGTCGAACGCCGAAGCGAGCTGAACACGCATCCGCGTTCGCGTTTCGTCGACACGAACACGATGGAGCTGCTGCGCGAGTTCGGTCTGGAGAAGAAGGTCGAGGCGACTGGGCTGGGGCCGGACTGGACGGCATTCAACCGCTGGTGCACGGCGCTGACGAAGACGCAGTACGCGCGCATCCCCAGCCCGACGTTCCTCACCGTGCCGCGGGACACGAGCCCGTGCCTGCCGGTGATGACCGCCCAGGACCTGGTGGAGAACGTGCTGCTCGAGAAGATCCGCGGCGAGTCGAACATCGACGTCCGCTTCCACGCGCTGGCTTCGGACCTCACTCAGGACGAGTCGGGGACCCGGCTCAAGCTGACGAACCAGCAGACCGGCGTGGAAGAGGAGGTGCTCGCGGACTACACGATCGGCACGGACGGCCCGGGCAGCTCCACGCGGGCCGTCATCGACAGCGAACTCGAGACGGACCCGCGTCCGGTCAACTCGCAGGACGTCATCTTCGACGCGGACCTGTCGCGGTACGTGGAAGGACGCAAGGGCGCGTTGCTCTACAACACGCCGCCGACCGGCGGCATGGTCGTCTTCCAGCCGCTCGACGGCGTCCGTCGCTGGCGCTGCCAGATCACCGTGCCGACGGCGGATCTGATCCCCGAAGAGGCGGCGATGGAGAGGATCCGGCAGGCGCTCGGCACGGAGGACGACGTCCCGATGACGATCGTCAGCATGTCCATGTGGCAGCCGACGCCCGGATGCACCACCCGCTTCTCGCTCGGCCGGATCTTCCTCGCCGGCGACGCGGCGCACATCGCGATCCCGACCGGCGGCATGGGAAACAACACGGGGTTCAGCGGCATCCGGAACCTGGCCTGGAAGCTTGCCTTCGTTCTGCGCGGGATTTCGCCGCCGGAGATTCTGGAGACCTACGAAGAAGAGCACAGGCCCATCGCCCAGGATCGCATCGACGCCGGCGTCCGCATCTACGAGGCGATGGGCGCCATGATGATGGGGTTCGTCAGCGGCCAGGACATCACGGAGGCGGTCAAGGCGACGAAGCTGTACGGGAACTACGACGGCCTGCTGATGGGCTTCGAGCTGAAGTCCGGTCTGCTCGCGGTGGATTCCGACGATCCGCCGTCCGTGGACGATCCGGTCATCGACTTCGTGCCGGTCGTTCGTTCCGGAAGGCGGGCGCCGCACATCTGGCTGGACGACGCCGGGGAGACGTCCGTGCTCGACGGTTTCGGTCTCGACTACAGGGTTCTCCTGGGCGCCTCCGTCGATCGCGGACGCTGGGACGACCAGGTGGAGCGACTCTCGACCGGCGGCTTCCCCATCTCCGCGCAGGCTCTGCCGCGTCTGGACGACGACGCGCTCTACGCGAACGACGGCGTCGTGCTCGTCCGTCCGGACGGCGTCATCGCCGACCACTGGCGAGACGCCGACATCCCGGCAGGGAAAGAGGCCGTCCGCCTGTCCCGTCTGTTGCCCCGGAAAGTCGTCGGGAGCGGATAGAATCGAGAACTCGGAGGGAGCAGGTTGGATGTAGCTGGCAAGACCGCCGTGGTCACGGGCGGGGGTTCCGGAATCGGCCGCGCCATCGCCCGGGCGCTGGCGGCCGGAGGTTGCAACGTGGGCGTGGCGGACGTCGAACGGGAAGCGGCGGAGGGCGCGACCGTGGAGATCGAGCGCGAGGGCGTTGTCGCCAGGGCCTACGAAGTCGACGTGACCAGCGACGCCGGGGTCGAGGCCCTGGCCGAACGATCCTTCCGGGACTTCGGCTCGGTCGAGATCCTGGTCAACAACGCCGGAGTCAGCTCGAAACCGGGACCGCTGCTGGACTCCGCCGCCTCGGACTTCGACTGGGTCTTCGGCGTCAACGTGCGCGGCATGCTCAGCGGGATCCGCGCCTTCGGCGGGAGGTTCGCGCGGTCAGGGAACGCCTCGTGGATAGTGAACACCGGCTCGGAGCACTGCCTGGGCGTTCCGCATCTCCACTCCGGCCTGTACACGGCCTCCAAACACGCGGTGCTCGGCCTCTCGGCGGTCCTGCGGGGAGAGCTTCCCGACCACGTCGGCGTGAGCGTTCTTTGTCCCGGCCTGGTGGATACCGGGATCTGGCGCTCCTCGGAACGGCGGCCGGAGCGGTTCGGCGGAGCGGCCGAGGCCAATCCGGCGGCGGCCGCCGTGATGAAGCTCGGCATGCCGCCCGCCGAGGTGGCGGCGCGGGTGGTCGACGCCATCCGCGACGAGACCTTCTACGTCGTTTCCCACCCCCACGTCGTCGAGATCGCCAGACGGCGCTGGAAGGAGGTGGCCGCCGCCTTCGAGGCGCAGGCCCCGCGCCGCGACGGGGACGAGCAGTACTCCATGGAACGCATCATGGCCGGCTTCGCGGCGGCTCGCTAGAGCCATGCGTCTCGGCGTTCTCGTCGGGCAGAGCCCGAATCCCGCGGATCCCGCCTCGTTCCGCGACTTCGCCCGCGCGGTCGAAGGCGAGGGCTTCGACTCGATCTGGGCGCCGCAGATGATCGGCCGCGGCATGATGGCGCTCGATCCGCTGGCCTCCATGACCGCGGCCGCGACTGCTACCGAGCGGGTCGAGGTCGGCACCGCGATCCTCCAACTGCCGCTGTACCAGCCGGTCGACCTGCTGCACCGGGTCCTTTCGCTCAGGATTCTGGCGGGGAAACGCCTGACGCTGGGCGTCGGACCCGGCTCGACGGCCGCCGACTTCGAGGCGTTCGGCCGCGACCACGCGACCCGCTTCAGGACGTTCACCGCGACCCTTGCCACGCTGCGCGACGGCCTCGCGTCGGGCAAGGTGGGCGAGGTCGACCTGACCCCGCCGCCGGCCGTCGTCGGCCGGCAGCGGATGATCTACGGCACCTGGGGCAAGGGGGTCGAGCGAGCGGCCCGGGAGTTCGACGGCTGGGTCGCCTCCGCCTTCCATCGCACGGACGACGAGGTCGTCGGCGCCCTGCCGCGGTACCGGGCAGCCGGCGGGGAGCGAGCGATCGCATCGAGCATCGTCTTTCCGCCGGGCGGCGACGCGGGTGAGTTGAAGGCCCGGCTCCTGCGCTTTGCCGAGGCGGGCTTTGACGACGCGGTGGTCGCCGTCGTCGCCGGTCCTCCGGCGCTGGGCTTGGTGCGCGGCCTGCTGCCGTGAGGCGGCGGCGAAGAGAATTCCGCTTCCTGAGGAGGAACCGAGCATGTCGTTGAACGTGAATCTCCTTGATCCCGATCTCTTTCCGCACGGAAGCGGTCCGCCGCACGAGTTGTTCAGCGCCTGGCGCGAGGGCGATCCGATTCACTGGAACCCGCCGAATCCGGACTATCCGCCGCCGCGGGACTCCCTGCCGACGCGGGGCTTCTATGTCCTGACGCGGTACAAGGACGTGGCGGACGTGTCCCGCAACCAGAGGGTCTTTTCGTCCCATACCGGCGGGCCGGTCATCTGGGACCTCAGCGCCGAGGGGCTGCAGAGGCAGCAGGCCGGCCTGATGGGCATGCCGATGGACGCGCACCGAGCCGTCCGCCGCCTGATCGTGCCGCCGTTCACCCGCGGCGAGCTGATGGCCTTCCAGCCGCAGATCGACGCGGTCGCGACAGAGATCATCGACGAGGTCGCCGGCGCCGGCGAATGCGAGTTCGTGTTCGACGTCGCCTCGAAGTTGCCGGTCTACACCTTCTGCAGCCTGACCGGCGTGCCGCCGGAGAAGCGGGAGGCCGTGGCCCGGCTCGGCAACCTGAACGCGGACGTGGAGAACGTGGAGAACTACGGCGACAACGAAGAGATGGACCTCGCCGCCCAGTTGTTCCAGATCTCGACGCAGATCGTCGCCGAGAAGCAGGCGGCGCCCGACAAGAGCCTGATGAGCCGCCTCGTTCACGGCGAGGTGGATGGCGAGAAGCTGAACCCGCTCCAGTTGAACATGTTCTTCCTGACCATGGCGATCGCCGGCCACGAGACGACCCGAGGCACGGCGGGCCACTTCATCCGGCTGATGAACGAGCACCCGGACCAGTACGAGCTCGTCTGTTCCGATCCCGACCGCTACCTGCCGAACGCGATCGAGGAGGTGCTGCGGTACGCGCCGCCGGTCACGAACTTCCGGCGCACCGTGGCGGAGAACGTCACGTTGCACGACAAGGAGCTTCACGAGGGCGACAAGGTCTACCTGTCCTACCCGGCGGCCAACCGCGATCCCGAGGTGTTCCCCGACCCGGACCGTTTCGACATCATGCGGGAGAACGCGGCCCGGCACCTGGCGTTCGGCATCGGTCCACATGCCTGCATCGGAGCGCGTCTGGCCCGGATGCAGCTCTTCGCTCTGCTCAAGGAGATCGTCACGCGGATTCCCGACATCCGTCCCGGCGAGATCGGGCGTCTGCGCTCGATCTGGTTCGACGCTGTGATGCGGATGCCGGTGACCTTCACCCCGGAGCGTTGACGATGTTCGCCGCCTGCCCTAAGATTCCGCGGCCTGCGATATTCGCCGGGCGGCCGAAGGGTCGCGGCCGGGGAGGTTAGCTCAGGGGCTAGAGCACCTGCTTTACACGCAGGGGGTCGCGGGTTCGAATCCCCCACCTCCCACCACGGAGGCGGGAGCAGGATGAAGCAGCACGAGGGCGATACGACGAGGACGGAACGCACGGGGTCGTAGTTCAGCTGGTTAGAATGCCGGCCTGTCACGCCGGAGGTCGCGGGTTCGAGTCCCGTCGGCCCCGCCATTCCGTTCCTGGCCGATCGAGCCGCCGGACCGCATGTTGAGGTGACGACGTGAGAGAAAAGATCAAGCTCGTATCCAGTGCCGGTACCGGGTACTTCTACACCACGACGAAGAACAAGAAGCTCAGCCAGGAGAAGCTGAAGCTGAAGAAGTACGACCCGAGAGTCCGCCGCCACGTCGAGTTCGTCGAAGAGAAAATGCGGTAGCCAGCCCCCACGAAACCACTGGGTGCGCGGGTCTTCTGACCCGCATCAGGCGCGATGCCGCGAAGCGGCGAGCCCGAGGTTCTCCGATTGCGGCTCACGAGTCTGCAATTCGCCCTCCGAGCGTGCTACGCTCTCGCGCCCTTGCCCAACCCCGAGTAGGCTGGCCCTGGCGCCTCCGCTCCACTTTCATGGAGCGGAAGATGAACTCACAGACCTACGATCAGCAGAGCAAGGAGTCGCACGACCTTGCCTCCATCTGGAGCCGGTGCGTCGCCTGGGATACGGATTGGGAGTCCCTGGTTCGGCGTGTCGACCCGATGTTGCGGAGCACCTTGGCCGGCCTGGGGCGAAGCTACGGCGTCTACCTGAACCGGGATCTCCTCGACGAGGTGATCCAGGAGATCTACCTCCGCCTGCTTCGGAATGATCGACGGGTGTTGCGCGGCTGCCGGGGAGAGTCCGAAACGACCATCCGGTCCTACCTGCGCCGGGTCGCTCGGAGCACCCTGATCGACTGGCTGCGCGCCCGCCGGGCGCTCAAGCGCGGGCCGGCCGCCGAACTCAGCCTCGATGTCCTGAACGGACTCGCCGACGAGGTCGATGGCTTCGAAGTCCCGAGCCGGACCTCCAGTCCGCTCGACGCCATCTACGCGCGGGAGCTCCGCGGCAGGTTCCGTCGCGAGTGCGGCTGCGTCGCGAGCCGCGGCGGCACGGTGTGGCGCGACATCTGGATCACGGAGCGCATGGTGGTGGACGGGTGGAGCTCCCGCGAGGCGGCGCGGGTGGTCCAACTGGCGCCCGCCACCGTGGCGACGGTGCTCAGCCGGATGCGCCGGGAGCTCCGTCGCCGCGGTCTCTTCGTGCCGTCACGCCTGAATCCGGGGGCCTGAGCGCCGGTGCGGGCGCTCGGGGAACTCGTTGCCTGGTGGCCCTCGGACGAGTCGAAGTCCCACTTCAGTCTGAAGTTATGGCATAATGGCCAACTCTCTTCATTCCCTGGAGACCCCTGATCGTGGACCAGAAGACAGAACATCGGCCTGTACGGCTCGGCGGCTCCCTGAGCGGCCTCGAGCCTCGCGACCCGCGCTCCCGTCACATGACGAAGGTCTTCAAGGCGCTGTCCGACTCGACCCGGCAGAACATACTCCGGCTGTTGGAAGACGAGCAGCGTTGCGTCGGCGACATCGTCGGCGAGTTCGATCTCTCCCAGCCGACCATCTCGCGCCATCTGTCCGTGCTCAAGGAAGCCGACCTGGTGATCGACCGGAGGCGCGGCCAGAACGTGATCTACCGGTTGAACGACGAGGCGCTGTCCGAGTCGATGCGCAGCTTCTTCGGGCAGTTCCGAAGCTGTCAGGACTCGCTGCGCAAGCCCGGCCCCTGAGCGAACTTCGCTCGCGCGGCCCGGGCGTCGATTCCGGTAGGGTTCCGCGTCGATCTGGCGGTGTAGCTCAGCCGGTTAGAGCAAGCGGCTCATATCCGCTGTGTCGGGGGTTCGAGTCCCTCCACCGCCACCACTTCACGCCTCCGTGGGCTGCTGAGGTTCGACGATGACCATCCAGCCGGTCGAGGCCGCCGTGGCGGGCTTCTTCTCCCGGCGTCCGGAACTCGCCCGAGCGGTTCGCGACGCTCCCGTGGCCGTCGCCTTCTCGGGCGGCCCCGACTCGACGGCGCTGCTGCGCGCCATGCGGCGCTGCGCGCCCCGGTTCGCCTGGAGCCCCGTGGCCGTCCACGTCGACCACCGGCTCGACGACGGTTCCGCTCGGCGGGCCCGGTCGGCGTCCCGGATCGCCGCGCGCCTCGAAGTTCCCTTCCAGGTCCACGTGGCGCGCTCCCTGCCGCGAGGCTGGAGCCTGGAGGAATGGGCTCGCGCCGAGCGCTACCGGCTGCTCGTCGCCGCCGCCCGCTCACTGGGCGCGGCGGCGGTCCTGACCGCTCACCATCGCCTCGACCAGGCCGAGACGGTGCTTCTCCGCATCCTCTTCGGCAGCGGCGCCGCCGGTCTCGGTGCGATGCGGCCGGTCTCGAACCGGCTCGGACCGCCGCTGCTCCGGCCGCTGCTGGACCTGGCGCCCGGCGCTCTGCGGGACTACGCGGCGCACGGCGGCATCGAGCCCGTCGACGATCCGACCAACCGCGCCTCCGGGTCGCGGCGCAACTTCGTTCGCCGATGCCTGTTGCCCGCCCTCGGGGCGGAGGTCCCCGACATCGACGAGCGGCTCGTTCGTCTGGCCCGGGCCGCGCGGAGGGCCGAGCCCACGGTGCGCCGCGTGCTCGACGAGGCGCTGGCGCCGCGTCCCGGAGAGCAGTCCTGCGAGGTCGAGGCCGAGGCTCTGGCGCGGCTGCCGGCGTCGCTGTGGCCGGCGGCGCTGGCCCGTCTGCACCGCCTTGCCGGCGCGGCCTACCCGCCCACGCGGAACGCCCGGCGGGAGCTGGCGCGGCAGCTCGACCGGAGGAGGAGGGGCGGTCGGTCGGTCGGCTGCGACTGTGGCGGCGGCTGGCGCTGGGAACAGAGTCGCGACCGGCTCCGGGTGCTTCGCCCGCGTCCGCGGGAGAATCAAGGGATTGGATCTCTTGAAGTCGGGGGGCGGGAGTGACAACCTTCCGGGAACCCGCTCGTACAGTGGGTACGGAATCCTGCGGGCTTCGGGACCGTTGTCCCCCGCGGGTGAGGCCCCGCTCGGCAAGATGAACGCAACGCTCAAGAACCTCCTCCTGTGGGCCGCCATCTTCGTGATGGTGATCCTCATCTTCAACCTGTTCAACCAGGGCGCGGCGCGGCGCGGCGAGATCATCTTCAGCGACTTCATCGACGACGTCGAGAAGGGTCACATCGAGGAGGTGACGGTCAAGAACGACGGCAGCGTCTCCGGCACCTACAAGACCCGGCCGCGCGACGGCGTGGGCGACGGCAGCTTCACGACCCAGGTGCCGGCCCCCTATCTCGACGAACTCACCGAGAAGCTGCGCGAGAGCGACGTCCGGACCCAGGTCGAGAAGGAGAAGGAAAACACGCTGACGATGGTGCTGATGACCTGGGGTCCGCTGCTCCTGATCGTCGGCCTCTGGATCTTCTTCATGCGCCAGATGCAGAGCGGCGGCAACCGCGCCCTCTCCTTCGGCAAGAGCAAGGCGAAGCTGCTGAACGCCAGCGGCAAGAAGGTCACCTTCAAGGACGTGGCCGGGGTCGAGGAGGCGAAGGAGGAACTCTCCGAGATCGTCGAGTTCCTCAAGGAGCCGCAGAAGTTCCAGAAGCTCGGCGGCCGGATTCCCAAGGGCGTGCTGCTGATGGGCCCGCCCGGAACCGGCAAGACGCTGCTGGCGCGGGCGATCGCCGGCGAGGCCAGCGTTCCCTTCTTCTCCATCTCCGGCTCGGACTTCGTCGAGATGTTCGTCGGCGTCGGCGCCAGCCGGGTCCGCGACCTGTTCGAGCAGGGCAAGAAGAACGCCCCCTGCATCATCTTCATCGACGAGATCGACGCCGTCGGCCGCCACCGCGGCGCCGGCCTGGGCGGCGGTCACGACGAGCGCGAGCAGACGCTGAACCAGTTGCTGGTCGAGATGGACGGCTTCGAGACGAACGAGGGCGTCATCCTGATCGCCGCCACCAACCGGCCGGACGTGCTCGACCCGGCGTTGCTGCGGCCCGGCCGCTTCGACCGCCGCGTGGTCGTCGACCGGCCCGACATCGCGGGCCGCCTCGGCATCCTGCAGGTCCACAGCCGGAACATCCCGCTCGATCCGGACGTCGATCTCCAGGTCCTGGCGCGCGGCACGCCCGGCTTCTCCGGCGCCGACCTCGCCAACCTCGTCAACGAGGCGGCGCTGATCGCGGCGCGGCGCAACCACAAGAAGGTCGACATGGCCTCCTTCGAGTTCGCCAAGGACAAGGTGATCATGGGGGCCGAGCGCAAGACCATGATGCTCACCGAGCAGGAGAAGGAGGTCACCGCCTACCACGAGGCCGGTCACGCCCTGGTCGCCGCCTTCATGCCCGAGGCCGACCCCCTGCACAAGATCACGATCATCCCCCGGGGCCGCGCCCTGGGGTTGACGATGCAGCTCCCGACCGAGGACAAGCACACCTACCGCCGCAAGTACGTCGATGCCCAGATCGCGATCCTCATGGGCGGGCGGGTCGCCGAGGAACTGACGCAGGACGACATCACCACCGGCGCCGGCAACGACATCGAGCGCGCCACGGACATGGCCCGGCAGATGGTCTGCGAGTGGGGCATGTCGGACCTCGGGCCGCTCAACTTCGGCGAGAAGAGCGAGCCGGTGTTCCTCGGCCGCGATTTCAGCCAGCGGTCCGACTACTCGGACAGCACCGCCCAGTCGATCGACACCGAGATCCAGGCCATCGTCCAGCGCGGCTACGACAAGGCCCGCGACATCCTCTCCGAGTACCGCGAGCTGCTGGAGTCGCTGGCCAGGGAACTGCTCGAACTCGAGTCGATCGAGGGCGACCGGGTCTACCAGTTGATCCTCGACGCCACGGGTCAGGACCTGACGCCGGCGCGTCCGACGACCCGCATCCCCGACCTGGAACCGCCGGACGAGGGCCAGGAGGCCCCCGCCGCGGACGACACGCCGGCGCCCGACGTGGCCGGCACGCCCGAACCCGCAACGATCTCCGAGCGGCAGGAACCCGACCCGGTTCCCCTGCCGTTGCCGAAGGCGGAGAGCTAGAGCCGCCAAACCCGTCGCAGGCTCCGTGTTTGGCCCCAGCCCCCACCTCACTAGCACCCTGCGCCGCAGCACTTGCTTCGCTGCGTTCTACGGCGCAGGCTCCTAGCGCGGGAGTAGGCTCGGGCCGGAGGTCGTGATCGGAACGCGATGGACTTGGCTCAGCCGCTCGGGCTTCTAGGCTGGAGGGATCTGGTCGACCTGGTGGTGGTCGGCCTCGTCGTCTACAACCTTCTGCTCCTCATCCGCGGCACCGGGGGCGTCCGCATCCTGGTCGGCATCCTGGTGCTGGCCGCGGCGGCGTGGATCGCGGCGCTGCTTCGCCTGGACACCCTGCAGGCCTCCCTGAACTACCTGTTGCCGGCACTGCCGATCGTCATCGTCGTTCTGTTCCAGAACCAGATCCGGCGAGCCCTCGCCCGCGTCGGCCGCAATCCGCTGCTGCGGCTGACGACGGACCAGACGGACGGGTCCGGGATCGAGGAGATCGTGGTCGCGGCGCAGGCCCTGTCCGTCCGGAAGCTGGGCGCGCTGATCGTGGTCGAGCGGATCGACGGCCTGCGGGACTACGCGGAGAACGGCATCGTCCTCGACGCGGCGGTTTCCCACGACCTGCTGCTGACGATCTTCGCGCGCGATACGCCGCTTCACGACGGCGCCGCGATCGTCCAGAAGGACCGCATCGCGGCCGCGGCCTGCTTTCTGCCGCTGACCACCAGCGCCGGCGTTTCCATCGAGCACGGCACCCGCCACCGCGCCGCGATCGGCATCACCGAGGAGACGGACGCCGTGGTGGTCGTCGTCTCGGAGGAGACCGGCAGGATCTCGATCGCGCAGGAAGGTCGCCTGACCGGCGACCTCACCCTGCGCGAGTTGCGCAACCAGCTCTTCGAACTGTTGCTGGCGCCCGGCACGGCGAGGTCTTCGGGATGAGCGAGAACGGCAATCGCTGGACGTTCCGGGCGCTCGCGGTCGTGATCGCGATCGGCATCTGGCTGCCCGCGTCGTTCTGTCCGCGCCTGCGCGAGATAACGACGCCGCCGATCGAGGCGAACGTGGCGGGGCGGTTGACGATCCCCGATCACGAGCGCCTGACCGTGCTGAGCATCGAACCCGAAGGCGTTCAGGTCCGCATTCGCGGCAACGACGAGCTGATCGACTCCCTGGAACTCGATCAGGTCCGCGTCCAGGTGCCGCTGCCCGACGACGTGTTCGCCGCCGGTCCCTACAGCGGCCCGCGGGAAGTCGAAGTCGTACTCGCCGCCGAAGACGTCGTGCTGCCCGACGACCAGGTCCAGGTCGTGTCCGTGGCGCCGGATCGCCTCGTCCTGAGCGTCGACGAGGAGATCTCGGTCGCGGTGCCGGTGCAGGTCGTCTGGATCGGCGAGCCGATCGGCGGCATCAGCGTCGACCTCGAGAACGTCCAGATCACGCCGGAGAGGGTCACCGTGCAGGGGGCGCGCTCCGAGATCAACAAGCTGGAGTTCGCGCTGGCCGGTCCCATCGACCTCACCGGCCGTGGCCTCGACTTCACGGCCAGGCAAGTACGCGTGCGGTTCGGCAGCGAACACGTCCGGGTCGAGTTCCCGACCATCGTCGACGTGTCCGTGCCGATGATCTCGAGGCAGCCCCAGAGCTCCGGCGCGGGCAATTGACCCCGAAGCTGTTCGGTACGGACGGCATGCGCGCCGTCTTCGGCACGCCGCCGCTCGATCAACCGACCGTCCAGGCCGTCGGCTACTGGTTCGCCAAGCTGTACGCAACAGAGGCGCCGGACTCCGACCACTGGGTGCGCCGGCGCCCTCGCCGGCTGTCGCCGCAGGCGGCCAGAGAGCGCCGGCCGCTCCGCTGGGTGCGCGGGTCTTCTGACCCGCTGCCGCCGGAGGCGGCCAGGAAACGCGCCGGCCGAAGGCCGGCTCCGCTGTTTCTCCTCGGCGGTGACACCCGCGCCAGCCGCGCCGAAATCACCACCTGGCTCGCCGCCGCCGTCCGCGCCGCCGGCTGCGAGGTCCGCTCGGCCGGCGTCGTGCCCACGCCGGCGGTGGCCTACCTCGTCACCGAACTCGGCGCCGCCGGGGGCATCGTCGTCTCGGCCAGCCACAACCCGTACACCGACAACGGCGTCAAGCTGATCGGCGCGGACGGCTTCAAGGTCGGTCCGGAAGTCGAGCAGGCGATTGAGGAGCGGGTCGCCGCCCCCGGCGGTCGGCCTTCGGCCGGCGATTCCTGGCCGCCTCCGGCGCGCTTTCTCCGCGGGTCAGAAGACCCGCGGCAACAGACCCGCGCACCCAGAGGAAGCACTCGGCCTGCGGACGGCGTCGTCGAGGACGAGCCCGAGCTTGCCGACCGCTATCTGGCGCATCTCGCGGCCTCCCTGCCGGCCGGCCAACCCCTGGCCGGCCTGCGGATCGCCGTCGACGCCGCGAACGGCGCCGGCGCTCCGTACGCCGCGCGGCTGTTCGCCGGCCTGGGCGCCGACTGCTCCGTGACCTGCGACCAGCCGGACGGCCGGAACATCAACCTCGACTGCGGCTCGACCAGCACCGGACGCATCGCGGCCTTCACCCGCGCCACGGGCAGCGACCTCGGCGTCGCCCTCGACGGCGACGCCGACCGCGCCCTGCTCTGCGATCACCGGGGGCGCATCTGCGACGGCGACGTCCTGCTCTACGTCTGGGCCACTCACCTCGCGGCGCGCGGCGAACTCCCCGGCCGCCGCATCGTCGCCACGACGATGTCGAACATGGGCCTGGAGAAGGCGCTCGAAGCCGCCAGCGTCGGCGTGGTCCGCTGCGGCGTCGGCGACCGCGAGGTGGTCGAGGCCATGCGGCGAGAAGGCGTCCGCCTCGGCGGCGAACAGTCCGGCCACCTGGTCGACCTGGAACTCGGCACGACCGGCGACGGCCTGCTCACCGCGGCTGCCGTCGCGAGCATCGTCGCCGCGTCCGGCCGCACCCTCGCCGACCTGGCGGCCGGTTTCCGGCCCTTTCCGCAGATCCTGTGTAACGTCAAGGTACGCGAGAAGCAGCCGCTCGAGAGCATCCCCGGCCTCAGCGAAGCCGTCGCGTCAGTCGAACGCGAACTCGGAACCTCAGGCCGCGTCCTGCTGCGCTATAGCGGCACCGAAGCCCTCGCCCGCGTGATGATCGAAGGCCCCGACCAGGGCCGCATCGAAGAACTCTGCGGCCGCATCGCCACCGTCCTGGAAACCGAACTCGGCGCCTGACCTGTCGGTGGTGTCGGTGCGCCGGCCTTCTGGCCGGCTCAGCTTCCGTCGGCAGTCAATCTAGGATCAAGCCATGACCCATCTCTCCGTCAACGTCGACCACGTCGCAACCCTGCGACAGGCTCGACTCGCCGGCTACCCGAGCCCGCTGGAGGCGGCGCGTCTCGCCGAGGAAGCCGGCGCCTTCGGCATCACCGTGCATCTGCGCCAGGACCGCCGCCACATCCAGGACCAGGACGTCGTCGACCTCCGGGAGGCGGTCACGGGCCGGCTCAACCTCGAGATCGCGGCCGAGGAGCCGATGCTCCGGTTCGCGGAGCGGGTGAAGCCCGAGCAGGTGACGCTGGTTCCCGAGCGTCCGGACGAGGTGACCACCGAAGGCGGCCTCGACCTGATCGCTCGGGGCGAGCAGGTGCGCCGCGCCGCCAGCCGCCTGGTCGAGGCCGGCGTCCGCGTCGCCGTCTTCGTAGACCCCGACCTGGAACAGCTCGCGGCGCTGGCCGACCAGGACGACGTCACCGGCTTCGAGCTGAACACCGACGCCTACACCCGCGTCGCTGGCGCCGAAGCCGACGCCGAGTTCGCGAAGATCGAGGCGGCGGCCGAACGCGGCCTCGCCGCCGGCCGGGAGGCATACGCCGGGCACGGCCTGACCGTCGCCAACGTCGGCCGCGTGGCCGCCCTTCCCGGCGTCAGCGAACTGAACATCGGCCACTCCATCGTGTCCCGGGCAGTCCTCATCGGCATGCCGGCCGCCGTCGCGGAGATGCTCGAAGCAATGCAGGGCTGACCTCAGCCCCCGACCAGCCCCCGCTCCCGGTAGTCCTTCAGCTTCCGCTGCAGCGTCCGCACGCCGATGCCCAGCAGCCGCGCCGCTTCGGCGCGCTTGCCCCCGGTGCGGTCCAGGGTCTGCAGGATGGCATGGCGCTCGATCTCGGCCATCGTCCGCGGTTCGCCGAAGGACGTCTGGACGGCGGCTTCGGCGGGCGCCTCGGCGGCCTGGCGAATCTCCTCGGGCAGATCGCCGACCTCGATCCGGCCGCCGCCGTGGAAGACCGCGACCGTCTCGAGCACGTTGCGCAGCTCCCGCACGTTCCCCTGCCAGCGGTTCTGGGCCAGGCACGAGAGCGCCCTGCCCGAGAGCTGCATCTCCGGCTTGCCCTCGCGGGCCGCGAACTCCCTCAGGAAGTGGTCGGCGAGCAGCGGCAGGTCGTCGAGGCGGTCCCGCAGCGGCGGAATGCGCAGCGTCACGACCTTGAGCCGGTAGTAGAGATCCTCCCGGAAGACGCCCTGCTCGACCGCCTCCTCCAGGTTGCGGTTGGTGGCCGCCAGCAGCCGGAAGTCGACGTCGAGCATCTTGCTGCCGCCGACGCGCATGATCTGCCGCTCTTCGAGCACCCGCAGCAGCTTGACCTGGAGCTCCGGGATCAGCTCGCTGATCTCGTCCAGGAACAGCGTCCCGCGCGCGGCGAGCTCGAACTTGCCGATCTTGCGGCCGACCGCGCCGGTGAAGGAGCCCTTCTCGTGCCCGAACAGTTCGCTTTCCAGGATCTCGTTCGGGATGGCGCCGCAGTTGAGCGCCAGGAACCTCTCCTGTCGGCGGTCGCTCGCCTGGTGCAGGGCTTTCGCCACGAGTTCCTTGCCGGTGCCGCTCTCGCCCAGGATCAGCACCGAGGCCCGGCTCGGCGCGACCTGGCGCATCTGCTGGAACAACTGCTCCATCGCCGCCGACTGGCCCACGATGGCGTCGAAGCCGAAACGCTCGTCGAGCATCTCGCGCAGGTTCGTCACCTCGTCCCGCAACTGCCAGTTCTCGATCAGCTTGAGGACGCGGCTCCGCAACTCGTAGAGGTCGACCGGCTTGGTCAGGTAGTCGTCGGCGCCGACCCGCATCGCCTCGACCGCCGACTCGATCGTGCCGAAGCCGGTCACCAGGATGACCGCCAGGTCGAGTTCCTGGGCCCGCACCCGGTTCAGGAAGGCCAGGCCGTCCATCCCCGGCATGCGCAGGTCGCAGACCGCCAGGCGCACCTTGGGTTCCCGTTCCACGAAGGCGAGCGCCGGTTCGGCGTCGTCGAAGACACGCACGCGGAGTCCGGCCCGCTCCAGGGCGATCGCCATGGACTGGCGGGAACCGGCCTCGTCGTCGATGACGATGACCCAGGGGGCTGCGGCCATGGCAGGGATCCTAGGGGCTTGCGCCGCAGAACGCTACGTGAGTTGCGGTTGACGGCTTGGCGCCGACTCGGATACCGTTCGGATCAATGAGCGATATCCGTATTCGATCCGTTGGCGATCCGTTCGATGACCGCCAGTCCTTGCCCCTGGGGATTCAAGTGCTGACCCGAGCGGAAGCGATGGGGATCCTGGGCAAGGGCGCCATCGACACGCTGGATGCGTCGGTCTGGAAGGACGTACTGGCCCGGATACGGAATGCCGGCGTGGGACGCCACCTGCCGGCAATCGTCCCGCAAGGCGGGGACGAACGTGGAGGATTCGTCCGTCAACTCCAGCAACTGAGTGACGCACTGGAGGAGTCGCCCGTTCCGGCGGCAGAGGGACCTCGGCTCGACAAGCTGCTGGGGCGTGAGCTCCTTGCCAGGTTGCTGCGGGTGTCAGCCGTGAGCCTGCGACGCTACCTTGCGGGCGAAAGAGCAGTGCCGGACGCGGTTGCGGCGCGCTTGCATTTCCTCGCACTGGTCGCTGGCGACCTTGCGGGGGCCTACAACGACATCGGCGTGCGGCGCTGGTTCGATCGACCGCGCACGCTGCTGGACGGCCGGAGCCCGGCGGAACTGCTGGAAGTCGAATGGCAGCCGGAGGATCCGGGTCCGCGGCGGGTTCGCGACCTGGCGAGGGCCCTGGTCTGGTCTCCTGCCACGTGATCGCCTACCGCAACGCGGACCCCCGCTTCCCGTTCCTGTGGGAGGAGGGCGGCTCGCAGCCGGCTGCCCGGTGGCACGCTGAAGGTGAAGGACCGGTGCAGTACCTCAGCGATACGCCCGACGGTGCGTGGGCCGAGTTCCTGCGACACGAGGACCTCCGCGATCCCGAAGATCTGTCCTGCGTACGCCGGTCGCTCTGGGCGGTCGACATCGGCTCGGAACATCTGGCCCGCGCCGAATTGCCGGCGGAAACCCAGACCGGCGACACCGGGTCGTACGCCGCGTGCAGGGAAGAGGCCCGGCGCCTGCGGTCGGCAGGGTCTTCCGGTCTCACGGCGCGATCAGCCGCGCTGATGCCGGGCACCGCCGGAGGATGGCGCGTCGACGCGGGCCTGCGACCGGGCACTGGACGCGACGGTCAGACGATTGTCCTGTTCGGCGGAAGGCCGGACCTGACCGGGTGGCGGGCGGTGTTCGAGGGGCGGCCGGACGAGACGCTGCTGGCTGCCGTTCGCTATCTGAGCTAGCTAGCGCCGGCTGGAGAGGAGTTCCTCGAGTCCCGCCTCGTCCAGCACCTCGACTCCCAGTTGCTCCGCCTTGCGGAGCTTCGAGCCCGCCTTCTCGCCGGCGACCAGGAAGTCCGTCCTGCCGCTCACCGAACCGGTGACCTTGCCGCCCAGCGCCGTGATGCGGGCCGCCGCCTCGTTGCGGGTCAATCCGCTCAACGTTCCGGTGAGGACGAACGTCTTGCCCTCGAGCGGGCCGTCCGCCGCCTCCGCTTCGGTCTGCTCCTCCTCGAACTGGAGGCCCGCGTCCTCAAGGCGGCGGAGCAGGTCCTGGTTCCGCTCGGAGTCGAAGAACGCGCGCACGGACTCGGCGATGCGGCTGCCGATGTCCTCGACTTCCTCCAGCTCTTCGGCGGACGCCGCGGCGAGCGCCTCGATGCTGCCGAAACGGCGGGCGAGCAGAGCCGCGGTGCTGTCGCCGACGAAGCGGATGCCGAGTGCGTAGATCAGGCGGCTGAGGGAGCGCCGCTTCGACTCTTCCAGGCTGGCGACGGTCCGCGCCGCCGCCTTCTCGCCCAGCCGGGCGTCGTTCGTCTTCTTCTGATCGGCGAGCTGCTCCACCGTCAGGCCGTAGAGATTCGCGGGATCGCCGACCAGGCCGCCGCCGACGAGTTCGCCGACCAGCCAGTCGCCCATGCCTTCGATGTCCATCGCGTTGCGCGAGGCGAAGTGGCGGATCGCCTCGCGGACGACCGCCGGGCATGCGGCGTTGACGCAACGGAGCAGCGCCTCCTCCTCCGGCTGGTACAGCTTCTCGCCGCACACCGGGCACTCCGTGGGCGGCTCGAAGCGTTGAGACTCCGGGCCGCGGCGATCCTCGAACACCGACACCACCTTGGGGATGATGTCGCCGCCCTTCTCGATCACGACCGCGTCGCCGACCCGGACGTCCTTGCGCGCCAGGTCCTCGTAGTTGTGGAGCGTCGCGCGCTTGACCGTGGTGCCGGCGACGAGCACCGGCTCGAGCTCGGCCACCGGCGTCACGGCGCCGGTCCGGCCGACCTGGGCGTTGATCGCCCGCACCACCGTCTCGGCCTGCTCGGCCTCGAACTTGAAGGCGACCGCCCAGCGCGGCGCCTTGGCCGTCGCGCCGAGCCGCTCCCGCAGCTCCGGATCGTCCACCTTGACGACCACGCCGTCGGTCTCGAAGTCGAGCTCGCCGCGCTTCTCCTGCCACTCGTCGCAGAAGGCGACGACCTCCTCGAGACTCGCGCAGCGCCGCCACGAGCCGTCGACCGGCAGACCGAGCTCCGCCAGAGCGGCGAGACAGTCGCCGTGCGATCGGCGCTCCTCGTCGCCGTCGCCGCCGCCGGCGGGCTGGACCCACTCGTAGCAGGCCAGGTCCAGCCGCCTCCGCGCGACGTCCCGGCTGTCGAGCAGGCGCACCGTCCCGGCGGTCGTGTTGCGGGGATTCGCGTAGAGCTCCTGGCCGGACGCTTCGCGCTCCTCGTTCAGGGCGGCGAACACGCTGCGGCGCATGTACGTCTCCGCCCGCACCAGCAACCGGGCCGGCGCCCCCGCCGGCAGCCGCAGCGGCAACGTGCGGATCGTCCGCGCGTTGGCCGTCACGAGATCCCCGACCCGGCCGTTGCCGCGCGTCGCCGCCTCGGCCAGCACACCGTCCTCGTAGAGCAGCGACAGCGACACGCCGTCGACCTTCAGTTCGCAGACGAACTCGATCTCCGTGTCAGGGAGCAGCCGTTCGAGCCTCTCGACCCACTCCTGGAGTTCGTCGTGGTCGTAGGTGTTGTCCAGCGAGAGCATCGGCGGCTCGTGCTCGACCTGCTCGAAGCCCTCGGTCGGCTCGCCGCCCACCCGCCGGGTCGGGCTGTCGGCGGTGCGGAGCTCCGGGTGTTCCTCCTCGATCCCCGCGAGCTCCGCCATCAGGCGGTCGAACTCCCGGTCCGTGATCTCGGGCTTCGCCTCCTGGTAGTAGAGCCGCTCGTGCCGCTGGAGTTCTTCCCGCAGCCAGCCCGCCCGCGTTTCGGGTGACTCGGTCATCGGCCACATTCTGCCGCAGCTGGGTGCGCGGGTTTTCTGACCCGCTCCGGGCGGAGCCGCGGAGCGGTGGAGCCCGGTTAGATACGCCGCCGGCGAAGCCGGCGACGATGTTGGCGGGTGGCCGCGGAGGAATTGTCGGCCTTCGGCCGGCGATTCAATGCCGCCTCCGGCGGCAGCGGGTCAGAAGACCCGCGCATGTATGGTCCGCCCCGCTTGTGCGAGGTCTCATTCCGGGTTTCTGGCGAGTCAGGTGCAGTTGCTTGCATGTATCCGGCCTGTTGACGGGAGTCTCTGTGTGTGAGTTCCCT
>JAJEBV010000001.1 GCA_022822365.1 Thermoanaerobaculia bacterium
CTGGGATGGCTGGCACGCTGGCTCGAACCGTGAACCGACCCTTCGGGAGGCCTGCGGCCGTCGCCGCGGCGGTGGTGGCCGCGCTGGCGTTCGGGTTCTCCCCGGCGGCGGCCCAGACCGCCGACGAACCCGGCGTCTACAAGGGCCGGAAGATCGCCGAAGTGATGTCGTTTCAGGGCGCCGGTTGGCTGGAGCGCGCCTCGCGGATCGAAGAGGAGAACCCCGACGCGCTGATGGCCGCCCTGCCGATCGAGGAAGGGATGCTGGTCGTCGACATCGGTTGCGGCTCGGGCTACTACGCCCGCCGCCTGGCCGCGGTGGTCGGCCCGGAAGGCAGCGTGCTGTGCAACGACATTCAGCCGCAGATGCTGCGGATCGCGGAGGAACTCGCCCGCCGCGAGGGCGTCACGAACGTGTCGACGGTGCTGGGCACGGAGGACGATCCGAAGCTGCCCGAGGGCGAGGTCGACCTGATGCTGCTGGTCGACGTGTACCACGAGTTTTCGGAGCCCGAGGCGATGCTCGAGGCGATGCGGGAAGCGCTTTCGCCCGACGGTGTGATCGCCCTGGCGGAGTTCCGGCTCGAGGGCCGCACGGCGGCTCACATCAAGCTCGATCACCGGATGTCGATCGATCAGGTGATGAAGGAGTGGATTCCGGCGGGCTACGAACTCGTCGAACGGATCGACTCGCTGCCGACCCAGCACCTGTTCCTGTTCCGCGCCGCCCGCGACTAGAGAAGGCCCTACCGGCTCTGCGGCATCGCCGCCGACACGGACTCGCGCCAGGCGTGGAGCCGGTCACGCAGTTCAGCGGCTTTCGCGGACTGCTCGGCGGCGAGATCGCGCCGCTCGCCCGGGTCGTTCTCCAGGTCGAAGAGCTGCACCGTGCCGTTCTCGAAGTACTCCAGCAGCTTGTAGGCGCCGTCGCGGACCGCCCCGCCGGGGCTCTGCATCCCGTGATTGCTGTAGTGGGGGAAGTGCCAGTAGATCGCTCCGCGCTCGAAGTCCTCGCCCCTGACGGCCGCGGCGAAGCTCATGCCGTCGAGGTGCTGGTCGGGCCGGGGCGGCAGACCGGCCATCTCCAGCAGCGTGGGGTAGAAGTCGGGGCTGATGACCGGCTCGTCGCGGACCGCGCCGGCTTGCCCCGCGCCCGGCCAGCGGACGATGAGCGGAACGCGGATCCCGCCCTCGTACAGCCAGCCCTTGGCGCCGCGCAGCGGCAGGTTCGACGTGGAGTAGGCGACGTCCAGCAGGTCGGCGGGTATCTTCCTCGCGGGGTTGCCGAGATTGGCCGCCGCCATTCCTCCGTTGTCCGAGTAGAAGACGACGATCGTGTTTTCGGTCAGTCCCAGCCGGTCGAGTGTGCTCTGCACGCGTCCCAGGCTGTCGTCGATGGCGGTGACCATCGCCGCGAACTCGACGTTGTCCTGGTGCTGCTTGATCTTGACGGTGTTCTGGGGCAGTACGCTGTGCTCTTGATGCGACGGCTGCTCCAGCAGAGCGTTCAGTTGCGCGCGTGAAAGCGGTTCGGGATCGTCGGGGTTGCCTTCCAGGAGAAAGGCCGGCCCGGCCGGAGGCTCCATTCGCGCCGCCTTCTCGCGGTACTTCAGGACGAGATCCGGGCGTCCCTCGATCGGGTCGTGCACGGCGAAGTGCGACAGGTAGACGAAGAAGGGGCCGTCCTGGCTCTGCTCGATGAACTCGACGGCGAAATCGGTCAGGCGGTCGGTCAGGTACTCGTCTTCCTCACCTTCGACGACCAGGCCGGCCATCAGGTACGGCGGGAAGTAACCGCCGCGAGGGGTCGAGCCGGGGAAGTCGGGCGCCTGCACGTCGAAGCCCTGGTGGAGCGGTCCTGCTTCGTCGCCGCCGAGGTGCCACTTGCCGAAGATCGCCGTGCTGTAGCCGTGTTCCCTGAGGGCTTCGGCGAGCGTCACTTCCTCCAGCGGCAGGGCCGCCAGCTTCTCGGCGCTCAACAGCCGTTCGAAGGCATGCGCCCTTCGGCCCGGCAACCAGTCCGTCAGGCGCAGCCTTGCCGGGTACTTGCCGGTCAGGAGCGAGGCCCGCGTGGGCGAACAGACGTGCGTCGCCGCGTACGCGTTCGTGAAGCGCACGCCCCGCTCGGCCAGGGCGTCGATGTGGGGCGTGTCGTAGAACGTGCTGCCGAAGACGCCGACGTCGCTCCATCCCATGTCGTCGACCAGGAAGAAGACGATGTTCGGCGGTCGCTCCGCCGCAACCCCGGCAGCCGGCGAGGACGCCGGCGCATCCGGTTCCGCAGCGCAGGCTCCCAGGACGAGAGGCACGCCGAGCGCGGCGAGCCAGGCTGGGAACAGCCCGCGTTTCACCGGTTCAGAACTTCCGCGCAGTGGCGTGCGAAGTAGGTCAGGATCATGTCGGCGCCGGCCCGGCGAATCGAGGTCAGGGTCTCCAGCATCAGGGCGTCGCCGTCCATCCAGCCGTTCGCGGCGACCGCCTGAATCATCGCGTACTCGCCGCTCACCTGGTAGGCGGCGACCGGCAGGTCGACCGCCTCGCGGACCGCGCGGATCACGTCGAGGTAGGCGAGGGCGGGTTTGACCATGACCACGTCGGCCCCCTCCTCGACGTCGAGGCGGGCTTCGCGCACCGCCTCGCGGACGTTCGCCGGGTCCATCTGGTACGTCTTCTTGTCGCCGGCGCGCGGCGCCGAGTCCAGGGCGTCGCGGAACGGCCCGTAGAAGTTCGACGCGTACTTGGACGTGTAGCTGAGGATCCCGACCTGGTCGTGGCCGGCGCCGTCGAGGGCGGTGCGGATGGCTCCCACCCGGCCGTCCATCATGTCCGAGGGGGCGATGACGTCGGCGCCGGCGTCGGCCTGGGAGACGGCGGTGGCGGCGAGGATCTCGAGCGTCGGGTCGTTGAGGATCTCGCCGTCCTCGACCAGTCCGTCGTGGCCGTCGCTGGAGTACGGATCCATCGCCACGTCGGTGATGACGAGCAGGTCGGGCAACGCAGACTTCAGTTCACGCACGGCGCGCTGGACCAGACCGTCCGGGTCCAGGGCGCCGGTGGCGGAGCGGTCCTTCAACTCGTCGTCCACGGCTGGAAACAGCGCCACGGCCGGCACGCCGAGCGTGTGGGCCGCGCGGCTCTCGGCGACGAGCCGATCGATCGTCAGCCGTGCCTGGCCGGGCATCGAGTCGATCGGCTCGGCCGCGTTCCGGCCCTCCATGACGAAGAGCGGGTAGATCAGCCGGTCCGGGCCGAGGTCCGTTTCGCGGACCAGGGAGCGGATCGCCGCGGAGCGCCGGTTGCGGCGGGGACGGATGGGCAACTGGCGCATGGCCGGGGATTCTACGCGCATGGAGCCGGCCGCGACCGCGTGCGCCGGCGCGCCCTTCGACGCCGTCGGTTCCATGGGAGCGGACCTATACTTGCCGCCATGGCGCTCAGGGAGATATGCCGGGATCTCTGGATCGCCGACCACGACCAGAAGATCCCCATGGGCTTCACGGTGCCCGCCCGCATGACGGTTGTTCGCCTGGGCGACGGGGAGCTGTGGTTGTACTCACCGGGGCCGATCGACGACCGGATGGCGGAGGAGATTCAGAGCCTCGGCCCGGTCCGATACCTGGTCGCGCCGAACCGCTTCCACCACCTTCATCTGCCCGCGGCCGTGGCGCGCTTTCCGGAGGCGGATGTTCTTGGCGCTCCCGGTTTGGCGGAGAAGCGCAAGGACGTGGCTTTTTCCGGAACCCTGGGCGTCGCCTCCGCGTGGGGCACGGAATTGCAGCCGATTCCCATCGACGGCATGCCCTCCTTCAACGAGGTCGCCTTCTGCCACCGCACGAGTGGGACACTGCTCGTGGCCGACCTGCTGTTCAACCTGCAGCAGGACCTGGGCTGGCTTGCGTCCCTCTACTTTCGACTCACCGGAGTCAGCCGTCGGGTCGCGATGAGCCGGATCTTCCGGCTCTCCATCCGCGACCGCGCGGCCTGCGCGGCGAGTTGTCTGCGCCTGTTGCAGTGCCCGTTCGACCGTCTGATTCCGTGCCACGGCGATGTGGTGGAGGAAGGAGCGAAGCCGCAGGTCGAGGCGGCGCTTGCGTGGATCTTCAAGGAACTTGAGACGCCTCCCGAGCCGACGCCGGCCGGGGCGGTGCCCGAAGTCTGAGCCCTCGCGATGTCACTTCCCCTGGCGGACCTGCGGGTCCTCGATCTGACGATCGCACGCGCCGGGCCGACCGCGGTGCGGCAGCTCGCGGACTGGGGCGCCGACGTGGTGCGGATCGAACGCCCGCCGGCGCCCGGCAAGGAGATCGGGATCTCCCGCCGGCTCGGCCACGACTACCAGAACCTCCACCGCAACAAGCGCTGCCTGACGCTGGACCTGAAGAAGAACGAGGGCCGCGAGGTGCTGCTGCGCCTGGCCCGCGACGCGGACGTACTGGTCGAGAACTACCGCGCCGACGTGAAGCACCGCCTCGGTTTCGACTACGAGACCGTGCGGGGGATCAACCCGCGCATCGTCTACGCCAGCGTGTCCGGCTTCGGCCAGACGGGTCCGTACCGGGAACGCGGCGGCGTCGACCAGATCGCCCAGGGCCTGGGCGGCTTGATGTCGGTGACCGGCCTTCCCGGTCAGGGTCCGGTGCGGGTGGGCACGGCGATCTCCGACCTGGCGGCCGGGCTCTACCTCGCCTTCGGCATCATGGCGGCCCTCCGCGAGCGGGAGCGGTCGGGTGAGGGGCAGTGGGTGAGCACGTCCCTGCTCAAGGCAATGATCGGCATGCTCGACTTTCAGGCCGCGCGTTACCTGGTCGAGGGCGAAGTTCCCGGCCAGCAGGGCAACCACCACCCGACGATCTCGCCGATGGGGACGTTCCCTGCGGCCGACGGCTGGGTGAACATCGCGGCCACCAGCGGCAAGCACTTTCGGGCGATGTGCCAGGCGCTCGGAGGCGAGGAGCTTCTCGAGCGTCCGGAGTACCGGAACTCGGCCGGACGAGTCGCCAACCGGGACCGGCTCGAAGCCGAAGTCGCGGAGCTGACGCGCCGCTTCAAGGTGGATGAGCTCGTCGAGCTGCTCAACGAAGCCGGTCTGCCCTGCGGTCCGGTCTACGACGTGGGACAGACATTCGCCGACCCGCAGGTCGAGCACTCCGGGATTGCCGTGCCGCTGGAGCACCCCGACCTCGGCCCGGTGCGGCTCGTGGGCCAGCCGGTCCGGCTCCGGCGGACGCCCTTCGAACTGCGGAGCCGGGCGCCCGGTCTGGGCGAGCACAGCGACGAGATCCTCGCCGAGGCGGGGCTGGAAGACACCGAGATCGAGGCTCTGCGAGCCGCGGGAGTCGTCACGTGAACGCGATCGAACTGCCGACGACGAAGATCAGGGCGAGGATCGACGACGGCGTCGGTTGGCTCACCTACAACAACCCGGAGCGGCGGAACGCGCTCTCGTTCGAGATGCAGGTCGCTTCGGCTCTCGCCCTGCGCCGGTTCCAGGAGGACGACGCGGTGCGCGTCGTCGTGCTGCGTGGAGCGGGCGACCGGGCCTTCGTCTCCGGCGCCGACATCTCCGAGTTCGAGAAGCTGCGGACGACCGTCGAGGCGCGCCAGCGCTACGACCAAGCCGGTCGCGAGACCGGCCGGGCGTTCGCCGCGCTGGAGAAGCCGCTGATCGCGATGGTCCGCGGCTACTGCCTGGGCGGCGGTCTGGCCACGGCACTCAACGCGGACCTGCGGATCGCCTCGGAGGATTCGCTGTTCGGGATCCCGGCCGGCCGCCTGGGCGTGGGTTACGGTTTCGCCGGGATCAAGGTGCTGGTCGATCTCGTGGGGCCGTCCCGCACCAGCGAGATTCTGCTGACGGCGCGGCGGTTCACGGCCGCCGAGGCGCACCACATGGGGCTCATCGACCGGGTCACGACCGTCGATGACCTGGAGGCCACCGTCCGCGACCTGGCGGGAAGAATGGCAGCGAACGCCCCGTTGACTCTCCGGGCCGCCAAGCGCGCGATCAAGGAAGCCACGAAGGACCCGGAACGCCGCGACCTGGACCGCGTGAAGCAACTCGTCGAGGCCTGCTTCCGCTCCGATGACTACGTCGAAGGCCGGAAGGCGTTCCTCGAGAAGCGGCCGCCGCGGTTTCGGGGACGGTGACGACACCTCCCGTCCTGCCGGAGCGGGCACGACGACCGCTGTGAACGAAGCGCTGCTCGAGCTCGCCAACGTGACGGTCGTGCGCGGCGGCCGCCGGGCGCTCGACGGCGTGACGCTTTCGATCCCGCGCGGACAGAACACGGCCGTCCTCGGTCCGAACGGCGCCGGCAAGTCGACCCTGCTGCGGATGCTGAACGGCGAGTTCTTTCCGGTTCGGGGACCCGGCGTCCGGATGCGGTTGCTGGGCCGGGATCGATGGAACGTGTTCGACGTGCGCCGTCAGCTCGGCGTCGTGTCGCACGAACTGCAGGCGACGCACCACGGCTGGCTCAAGGGCAGGGATGTGGTCTGCTCGGGTTTCTTCGCCAGCGTCGGCGTCTACCGGCACCAGGGCCTGACGGACGCGCAGCGGCGCCGAGCCGCGGCGGCGGCGGCGAGCCAGGGCGCCGGCGAGCTGCTGGAGCGCCGCTTCGACACGTTGTCCTCCGGAGAGCAACGTCGCCTGCTGCTGGCGCGGGCCCTGGTCCATGAGCCGCACACGCTGCTGCTCGACGAGCCTGCCACCGGCCTGGACCTGCGGGCCGCGTTCGGGCTGATGGAACGGCTGCGGGCCCTGGTGTCGGCTGGCACGACGCTGATCATCGTCACCCACCACGTCGATCAGATTCCGCCCGAGGTCGAGCGGATCGTCCTGCTCAAGGCGGGTCGAGTGTTCGCGGAAGGGCCGAAGGATGAAGTCCTGACGAGCGCGACGCTGTCCGACCTGTTCGAGGTCGGCGTGCAGTTGGTGGAGCGCGACGGCCACTTCCAGGTGCTCCCCAGCTAACCGCCGTCCACTGGGTGCGCCGGCGCCCCCGCCGGCTGCCGCCGAAGGCGGCCTGAAACTCGCCGGCCGAAGGCCGGCACCTTTCTCCTGGCCGCGCTACGATGCCGGTAAGTGCTCCCACGCCGACTGTTCCTTCTCGCGACGACCGCAGCGCTACTGGCCGTCGCGGGACCGCTCGCCGCAGCCGACAGCGCGGGCTGTTCGGCCGGCACCGGCAGCGTGTCGGCCGAGCCCGGCGCCAGCGTCGACCTGGAGCTCGCCCACGGCGGCCTGATCCGGAGCTACAGACTCCACCTTCCGGTCCGCTACGACGGCGCCTCGCCGGCGCCGCTGTGGCTGCACGTCCACGGCTACACAGGCAGCGCCCGGCACAGCGACGGCTGGACGGGGCTGTCGGAGCTCTCCGACCGCGAGGGCTTCGTCCTCGTGTACCCGCAGGGCACGTCCTTCGAGGCCTCCGTGGGTCCGCCGGGCCGGAGCCGGAACGCGACGATCACGTCCTGGAACGATCTCGCCTGCAGTGCGCCGGTACAGCCAGGCGCGCCCGCCTGCCGGGAGGACGCGGACTCGTACCCCTGTCCGCCGGAGTGCGGCGAGTGCGGCCCGTGCAACTGGTGCTCCTGTCACGACGACGTCGGCTACCTCGCCGCCCTGATCGACCACCTCTCGGCGGAGCTCTGTATCGACACCGACCGCGTGTTCGCCTCCGGCTACAGCAACGGCGGCATGTTCGTCCACCGGCTCGGCTGCGCCCTCGGTGAACATCTGGCCGCGGTGGCGCCGATGCACGGTTACCTGGCGCGCGGCTTCAACTGCGCCGCCGAGGCGCCCGGCCCGTCCATGCTGCTGGTCGGCGGCACGAGCGATCGCACCGTCCCGATCGACGGTTCGCACGCCAGCGACGGCTACATCTACACGTCGCAGGAGGCGGTGGCAGAGCAGTGGGCCGCGTCCCAGTCCTGCAGCGCCGAACCGGTCGCGGTCGAGACGCCCTGGGACGGCCGGCGGGAGTTGAGCTGCGTCGAGTACCCCGGCTGCGCCGCTGACCGCGCCGTTCGCAGTTGCTCCTGGAACGGCGCCCACGTCTGGCCGCGCGACGACGCCGGCAACTTCGGCGGCGAGTTGATGTGGCGCTTCTTCAGCGAAGCGGAGCGCTAGGCCGCGACCGCTTCGAGCCGCCCGGCCTCTACGCCCAGCCGCTCGCCGGCGGCGACGATCTGACGCCAGGACTCGGCGTCGACCGGGATCGCTTCGGCCCGCTCGACGCGCATCGCACGTTCCGGGTCGCCGGGCACGAGCACGGGCTCTTCCGGGTCGGCCGCCGGCGATGCCTTGACGTGGGCGACCAGGGCGGCGAGTTCGTGCTCCATCGCCGAACGTGGGACCAGACGTTCCGGATCGAAGACGATCATGAACATGTTGTTGCAGATCGTGCCCTCCACCTCGTGCTCGGGCTGGGAGGTGCGGCCGCCGCTCAGCATGCCGCCCAGGAGTTCGCAGAACACGGCCAGGCCGTAGCCCTTGTGGTCGCCGAAGGAAGTGAGCGCGCCGACAGGCTGCTTGAACAGGACGCCCGGGTCGCGGGTCTTGCGGCCGCGGTGGTCGATCAGCGAACCTTCGGGCGTCTGCTCGCCCTTGTTGTGCGCCACCCGGGCCTTGCCGTGGGCGATCCGGCTGGTGGCCATGTCGAGGAGAATCGGCGGCTGGGCTTCGCTGCCGGGCAGCGACAGGCAGATCGGGTTGGTCGAGTAGCGCGCATCGGTGCCCCGGTAGGGCGCGACCAGGGCCTGGTGGCCGACCACGTTGACGAAGTGGAGCGAAGCCAGGCCGGCGTCAGCCACCTGCTCGCCGTAGGTGCCGATCCGGCCGAGATGGTGGCAGTAGCGGACCGGCGCCAGAACCACGCCGGTACTCCGGCAGCGCTCGATCGCCGCCGCCGTCGCCTGGCGGCCGACCACCTGGCCGTAGCCCATGCCGCCGTCGAACATCATGATCGCGCCGTCGTCACGGACCAGTTCGACGGTCCGGTTCGGCTTCAGCGTGCCGTTGCCGAGGCTCCGTTCATAGGCGGGAAGCATGCCGACGCCGTGGCTGTCGTGTCCCGAGAGGTTCGCCAGCACGAGGTGGTCGGCGACGATCCGGGCTTCCTCCCGCGCGCTGCCGCCGGCTTCGAGGATCATCGTGGCTGCTTCGCGCAGCGCCCGTGGGCGGATGTCGATCGATTCCAAGGCTGCCTCCTCGCCATGGCCGAACGGCCGGAAGCGGCGATCCTAGCCGGGTGTGCACCCGGTAAGGCGCACTTGGGACAAGGGACGGTAAGCTGACGCTTCGATGCGCCCCTTCGCAGCTTCGTCGTTCCCGCTGGCCGGTTTGTTGCTGGTCCTGCTCGGCGTAGCCGCGCCCGGGCTTTCCCAACCCGATCCCGATTCGGGCTGGATCGACCTGACCGCGGGTGGCCTCGAGGAGGGATGGAGGCAGCTCGGCGGCGCCGCCGAGTACGCGCTGGAGGACGGGGTCGTCGTTGGCACCGCGGTGATCGAGACGCCGAACTCCTTCCTGGCGACGAAGGAAGAGTACGGCGACTTCGCCTTGCAACTGGAGTTCAGGATCGACGAGGGGCTCAACGCTGGAGTCCAGATCCGCAGCCACAGCGATCCGGACTACTGGAACGGAGCCGTGCACGGCTACCAGGTCGAGATCGACCCCAGCGAGCGTGCGTGGAGCGCCGGCATCTACGATGAGGCCCGGCGCGGCTGGCTGTTCCCGCTGTCCGTGAACCCCGCGGCGAGCCGGGCGTTCCGGCAGGGAGACTGGAACCACCTCTACATCGAGGCGATCGGCCCCGAGATCCGGACCTGGCTGAACAACGTCCCGGCGACGTTCCTGATCGACGAGATGACTGCGAGCGGCTTCATCGCGCTGCAGGTTCACTCGGTCGGACCGGACGACGGCGGCTTGCAGGTCCGCTACCGGAACGTCCTGCTGCGAACCGAAGACCTGGTGCCGAGCGGACGGTCGTTCCCTTACGTCGTTGACACGCGGCCGAATCAGCTCTCGGAGGCGGAGGCCGCGATGGGCTGGGAGTTGCTCTTCGACGGCGAGAGCACGAAGGCCTGGCGGGGCGCCCACCGCGAGGACTTTCCGGAGACGGGCTGGGAGGTCCGCGACGGCGAGTTGACGGTTCTTGCGTCGCAGCCAGGCGCCGAGCGCGGCGGCGGCATCGTGACCCGCGAGACTTTCTCCGCGTTCGAGCTCCAGTTGGAGTTCCGGATGACCGAGGGCGCGAACAGCGGCATCAAGTACCTGGTCACCGAGGGCTACGGCTCGGCTCCGGGCACGGCGGTTGCCTTCGAGTACCAGATCCTGGACGACATGCGCCACCCGGACGCCGAGGCCGGGCGCGACGGCAACCGGACGCTCGCCTCGCTCTACGATCTGCTGCCCGCGACCAAGGTCGGCCGTTTCGTCAAGGGACCGGGCCGCTACAACCACGCCCGGATCGTCGTTCGCGCCGACGGCGCCGTGGAGCACTGGCTGAACCACCAGTTGGTGCTGGCGTTCGACCGGAAGTCGGCGGAACTCGACGAAGCGATCGCGTTGAGCAAGTTCGCCAACCGGGACGGGTTCGGCAGGTGGCCGGAGGGCCGCATCCTGCTCCAGGACCACAGCGACGAAGTAGCCTTCCGCAGCATCAAGGTGCGCCGGCTCGACGAAGCGGACTGAGACGGCCGGCAGCGTAGGATTCGCCGATGCGCGTCCGCCTCGCCTACGGCCGCAGCGGCCTCGAGATCGAGGTTCCGCGTGAGCGGACGACCGTCATCGAGCCGGTCCAGGCGCCGGCGCTCGCGGATCCCGACGCCGCTCTGACCGCGGCGCTACGCGCTCCGGTGGCCGGGCCGCCGCTGCGGCAACTGGCGAGACCCGGGCAGACGGTGGCGATCTCGGTCTGCGACATCACCCGGGCGCAGCCCCGCCGGGAGATGATCGGCGCCGTGTTGCGGGAACTCGACGGTGTGGTCCGTCCGGAGGACGTGACCATCCTGATCGCCACCGGCACCCACCGGGCGAACACGCCGGGAGAACTCCGGGCGATGCTGGGCGAGGAGATCCTCGGCGCCTGTCGCGTGATCAACCACGACGCCCGCGACGACTCCTCGCTGGTCGATCTGGGGCAGAGCGGCAAAGCCGTTCCGACCCGGCTCTGCCGTCACTGGCTGGAGGCGGACCTGCGGATCACGACCGGCTTCGTCGAGCCGCACTTCTTCGCCGGGTTCTCGGGCGGCCCGAAGATGGTCGCCCCTGGGCTCGCCGGGCTCGAAACGGTGCTTACCCTGCACGACGCCGCCCGCGTCGGCGATCCACGTTCGACGTGGGGGATCATCGACGAGAATCCGATGCACAGCGACATCCGGGCGATCGCGGCGCGGCCGGAAGCGAAGCCGCACATGAGCGTCGACGTTCTGCTGGACCGCCAGCAGCGGATCACGCACGTCTTCGCGGGCGAGCTCTTCGAGATGCACGCCCGGGCCTGTGCGGCCGCGAAGCCGATCGCCATGCGGGAGACCGGCCACCGCTTCGAGGTCGTGGTGACGACGAACTCCGGCTACCCGCTGGACCAGAACCTGTACCAGGCGGTCAAGGGCATGTCGGCGGCCGCGCAAGTGGTCAAGGATGGCGGCACGATCCTCTGCGCGGCGGAATGCAGCGACGGCATCCCCGACCACGGCCGCTACGCGGACCTGCTCGGACGCGGTGGTTCGCCGGAAGAACTGCTGGCGCAGATCGAGGCTCGTCCCGTGACCGAGCCGGACCAGTGGCAGGTCCAGGTCCAGGCGCTGATCCAGCGCCGCGCCCGTGTGCTGGTCAAGGCGGACGGACTGAGCGGGGAGCAACTCGCCGCGGCGCACTTCGAGCCGGCGACGGACCTCGATGCGGCGCTTGCCGAATGCGTGGAGGCTCAGCCCGACGCGCGCGTCTGCGTGCTGCCGGAGGGTCCGCAGACGATTCCGTACGTCGCGGACGCGTCGTAGGCTTCGCCGGGTCGTCTATCATCGGCAAACCGTCCCTTGGCCGACGTCGCCCCGCGGCTGGCTTCCCGGTGTTCCCGCTTCGACTGGAGCAGGCGCCCTCCGACGCTTCTCAAAGGAAGGAGACAGAGATGACGGAGAGCCATTTGCCGGAAGGACCGCACCCGTCGGCGGTGGAGCAGCGGGTGTGGGCGATGATGGAGCGGCATTCTGCGGAGATGGAGGATCTCCGCGAAAGACAGAAGGAGACGGCTCAGCAGCTGAAGGAGACGGCTCGGGAGTGGAAGGAGACGGCTCGGCAACTGAAGGAGGCGGCTTTGGAGACGGACCGGCTCCTCACCAAGCAGGCCAAGGACGCCGACCGGCGGTTCAGGCAGGCGGACGGGAAGTTCGATTCCCGCTGGGGCCAGTTCATGGAGAGCCTCGTGGAGGGCGATCTCGTTCCGCTGCTGCAGGCGCGGGGGATCGAGGTGGACACGACTTCGGGGCGTTACAAGAAGAAGCGCAACGGCGAGCACATGGAGATCGACATCGTGGCCCTGAACGGCGGGGAAGCGGTCGTCGTCGAGGTCAAGACGAAGTTGAGGGCCGGGGCCGTGACGCGGTTCGTGGAGAAGCTGCAGGTGTTCCAGGACTGGTTCCCGGACCACCGGCACCGCACGATCTACGGCGCGATGGCCTACCTGGAGGGCAGCGAGGACGTTGCCCGGTACGCTGAGCGTCAGGGCCTGTTCCTGATCCGCGCCACCGGCAACAGCGCCAGCATCGTCAACGCGCCGGACTTCAAGCCGCGCGACTACTCCTGAGCCCGTTCGGGAGCGGCGACCCGACCCCTGTTGTCCGCGCAGGCGGACCCGTGCAGGCCGCCGGTGAGGGCATCGGCGCAGCTAGAGGAAGAAAGAAAGGGCCTCTCCGTTGCCGGAGAGGCCCTTGATTCTCGATGCTGCCGCGTCAGACGCGGCAGCTTACGGTTCCGTTCAGCCTAGAAGCTGAACCGGCCGCCGATCTGCAACTGGCGCGGGCTTGTCGTCAGGAACGACGGGATCCCGAAGTCGTCGGGGACGCTTCCGTTTCGGATGTTCCGCTGATTGAACCCGACGCCGAAGCTGTTCTCGTCGAACAGGTTGAACGCCTCGACGAAGACGTCGAGCCGCATGCCGTCGCCGAAGCGGAAGAACTTGCCGACCCGGAGGTCGATCGTCTGGATCGACTCGTTCCGTTCCGTGTTCCGGCCGACGACGACGCCGTTCATTACCGCGCGGTAGTCCGGGCAGTTCCAGCCGACCGAGCTGCAGTAGGCAAAGTCGACTCCGTTGTCGACCAGTGTGTAGGGATAGCCCGACTGGTAGTTCAGGATGCCCGAGATCTGGAAGTCGGCCGGCAACTGGATCATGCCGGTGACCACCAGCCGATGCTCGATGTCACGGTCCGAGAGTCCCCAGTCGTAGTCCAGGTTGCCCGTGTCGGAGATCGTGACGCCCGTTGCCGAACGCTCGTTCGAGTCGGTGTCGCGGTCCTTGCCCCAGGTGTAGTGGGCGCCGAACTGGTAGCGGCCGGTGAAGCGCCGATTCACCTTCAGGGTGACCGCCTGGTACTCGGAATCGCCGCGCGATTGCCGCACGAGAATCTCGGCGCATTCGGCGCCCTCGACGCCCGGGCACCCGCCGGTCCGGCCGTTCCACATGGGTCGACCGTATTCGTCGTAGCCGCCGAAGACACGGTTGAAGTCCGTGTTGCGCTGGAGGCCGGTCGCCTCGGCGTAGACGGCGTCGACGCCGCCGCTCCAGCCGCCACCGAGTTCCCGCTCCCAGCCAACGCTGGCGCGCAGAGTCTGGGCGTCGTCGAACTCGGGGTCGACGTACGAGATCGCGGGGATGATGCCCGGCGGCGGGTTCTCGTTGTTGATCGGCGTCCCGAGCGGCACGTAGCCGTTCTCGCCGGGACCGACGGTAATGCGGCCGTAGTTCGGCGGCACGCCGTTGGCCTGGACCTGGTTGGCGAACAGCAGCGTCGGCGTGCGGCCGAAGAAGAAGCCGATGCCGCCGCGAATGACCGACCGGCCCTCGTCCTGGGCCAGGGCGAAGCCGAAGCGCGGCGCCAGGTTCTCCGTGTCCGGGATCTGGCGGCCGTCCGGGTGCAGGTGATCGAGGCCGTCCGGGTTGTCCGTGGACGTGTAGCGGAGACCGTAGCTCAGCGTCAGGTTGTCACGCTTCAGACTGTCCTGGCCGTAGAAGGCGAGAGCCTTCTGGGTCTCGTCGTAGTTCGGATAGGTCGAGTCACCGAACCAGATCCGGGCGGCGCTTGCCTCGTTGTTCAGGAAGTCCTCCGCGGACCGGAAGTCGTAGCGGCCGTCGCGGCTGCCCGCGAAGAGCTGCGCCAGGTCGTCCTTCGAGTAGTCGACGCCGAACTTCAGGTCGTGGGCGCCGAACAGGTACGAGAAGTCGTTCTTGACCTGGAGCTGCGACTCCTCCACGAAGATCGGCAGGAAGTCGAACTTGCCGACGCTGGCGCCGTTCCAGCGGAAGCGGACCTGGGCCTCGATCGGCGTGCCGACGCGCAGCGAAAGGCGGTCCAGATTGTCGTCAGCCGACTGGATCCGGAACTCGTTCACGCCGCGACTGCCGACGACGGAAGTCATCGACGCGATGAAGGACAGCGTGTCCTCCGTCTTCAGGGACTCCTCGTCCAGATAGTCGCTCGTCCGCTCGAAGTCGGTCCAGTTGGCCCGCAGGGTGATCAGGTTGGCGTCGCTGATCTGGTGATCCAGCTTGCCGAACAGGATCTGGTTGCTGACGGAGCGCGTGAAGAGACCGGTGGCGGAGCCGTCGGCGTTGCGATCGAAGCCGTCGACCAGGGCGGCGAAAGCCGGCTCGGTCTGGGCCCGCTGCATGATCAGGTCATAGACGCTGCCGCCGCGGTTCGTGAGGAACCGGGTGAACGGGATGTCCTGGTCGCGCTGGTCGATACCGAAGTAGTAGTGGGTGCGATCGCGCTTGAACGGACCGCCGATCGAAACGCCGTAGTTCTGCGTGTCGAACGTATCCACCGGCCGCGAGCCGTCGCGTCCGTTGAAGTCGTCGAGCGGCGACGAGGGCAGATCCTCGGCCATGCCGTCATCGCGGAAGAAAGCGAAGGCGGAACCGCGAACCTCGTTGGTGCCGGACTTGGTGACCACGTTGACGAAGGCGCCGCCGTGCCGCCCGTACTCGGCCGAGAAGCCGTTGGTGATGACCTGGAACTGGCGAACCGTGTCCTGAGCGATGATCAGGCCGTCGTTCTCGGTCGCCTCACCGCCCCGGCCGTATCCGAAGAAGGTGCTCTTGTTGTCCGCGCCGTCGACCGAGAGGCCGCTGTACATGCCGCGCTGGCCGGCCATCGTCAGGAAGCCGCGGGAGCGGTCGCGCTGGACGCCGGGCGTCAGGATCGCGAAGTCGGTGAAGTCGCGGCCGACGGTGGGCAGGCTTTCGATCGCCACCTCGTCGATGTAGTTGGCGGCGCCGGAGCGGCTGACCTCGATGATCGGAGCCTCGGAGGTGACGGTGATGACCTCGGAGGTCGACTCGACTTCGAGGGTCAGGTTGACGTCCTTGATCTGGCCGACCAGGACGGAGACATCGCTCTGCTGCGTCGTCTGCATGCCGGAGAGCTCGGCCGTCACCGTGTAGGTGCCGACCTGGAGCGCCTTGGCGCTATAGAAGCCGTTGGCGTCCGAGATCACGGCGCGGGCGATGCCGGTGTCCTGGTTGGTGGCGGTCACCGTGGCGCCGGGAATGGCGTCGCCCTCGACATCCGAGATGAAGCCTTGGACGGTGCCGGTGATCGTCTGGGCAAGCCCGGCGCCGCCGATCAGGAAGGCGCAGGTCGATGCCAGGAGGATTGCAAGAAGACGTGCCCGGGGGCGGGTCGACTGCATGGTTGGGTTTCTCCTCTGTGTCTGAGTGGGCGCCGTCGAACTCAACACGAGTTCACCGGCGTGCTGTTCACGCGTGGAAAGTTCGTCGATTGTCCGGGGGGTGGCGGTGGTGGGGCGCTCGCGCGCAAGGCCACGAACCGGACACGACTATAAAGATCGCTTCGCCCCCCGTCAAAGGAGCGGGGTTCGCTTCAAGATGTTGAATCGTCGGGTCGAGCCGAGGCCCCATGCCGCGAGTCTCGACCGGGGCGTTGAAGCCATCGTGAAGGGATGCCTATGCGGGCAGGGATGCCCGCGTTACGAGGGTCGTACGGCACACCCTAAGTCGTTGAGCAAACTGGCAGTTCGGTGCTGCCGGTCAGGTATTCGTCGATCCGGGCTGCCGCGCCGCGGCCCTCGTTGATCGCCCAGACGATCAGGCTCTGGCCGCGGCGGCAGTCGCCGGCGGCGAACACGCCCTCGGCCGAAGTGGCGTACTGCCCGGGCTCGGCGGCGAAGTTGCTGCGCTGGTCCGTGGCGAGTCCCAGTTGCTCGCCAAGGGTTGCCTCGGGGCCGAGGAAGCCCATGGCCAGCAGCACGAGTTCGGCTTCGAAGGTCTCCTCGGTGCCCGGTATCTCCTCCATCGCGAACCGGCCGGCGCTGTCCCGCCGCCAGCCGACGCGGACGGTCTCGATGCCGGCGACACCGCCGGCGCCGTCGTCCACGAAGCGCTTCGAGAGGACGGAGAAGACCCGCGGGTCGGCGCCGAACCGGGCCGCCGCTTCGGCGTGCGCGTACTCGACACGGAAGATGCGCGGCCACTCCGGCCAGGGGTTGTCGGGCGCCCGGTCGTCCGGCGGCCGGTCCAGCAGTTCGAAGTTGACGAGCGAAGCGCAGCCGTGCCGGACCGCGGTGGCGATGCAGTCGGCGCCGGTGTCGCCGCCGCCGATCACGATGACGTTCCTGCCTTCGGCGTGAATCGGCGCTTCGACCGCCTGGGCGCCGTCGCTCGGCAGGTCAGCGTCGAGCAGCGCGCGGGTGTGTTCGGTCAGGAAGTCCATCGCGAAGTGAATGCCCGAGAGCTCGCGGCCCGGGATCCCCAGGTCGCGCGGCCGCGTCGCGCCGGAAGCGAGCAGGATGGCATCGTGGTCGCGCCTCAGATCGCCGACGTCGACATTCACGCCGACATGGGCGCCGGTGACGAACTCGATCCCCTCCGCGCGCATCAGGTCGATCCGCCGGTCGACGACGAGGCGCTTGTCGAGCTTCATGTTCGGGATGCCGTACATCAGCAGGCCGCCGATGCGGTCTTCGCGTTCGAACACGGTGACTGTGTGGCCGACGCTGTTCAACTGCGCGGCCGCGGCGAGGCCCGCGGGTCCTGAACCGACGACGGCCACCTTCCTGCCGGTCCGCTTCGCCGGCGGCCTGGGGACGATCCAGCCTTCCTCGAAGCCGCGGTCGACGATCGCGTTCTCGATGTTCTTGATCGTCACCGCCGGGTCGGTGATCCCGAGGACGCATGCGCCCTCGCACGGCGCGGGGCAGACGCGGCCGGTGAACTCGGGGAAGTTGTTCGTCTGCTCGAGTCGGCGCAACGCCTCGCGCCAGCGCCCCTGGTAGACGAGGTCGTTCCATTCCGGGATCAGGTTGTCGATCGGGCAGCCGTCGTTCGACTGGCAGAAGGGGACGCCGCAGTCCATGCAGCGGGCGCCCTGCGTGGCCAGGTGCTCTTCGGGCACCGGTCGGAGGAACTCGTCGTAGTGGGCGAGGCGAATGAGCGGGTCCTGGTAGGGAACCGCGACCCGCGCGTACTCCTTGAATCCCGTGTCCTTGCCCATTGCCTGCCGCGTCCCCTGCCTCTGATCCCGATCCGCCGAACCGCCCTCGGCCTCAGGCGGCGGCCTCGGCCTTGGCTACCGTCCGGTCCTCGACCTCGCGTTCGGCCAGGAGGACGCGACGGTAGTCATGGGGCATGACCTGGGTGAACTGACCCTGGGCTTCACCCCAGCGCTCGAGCAGCCGCCGGGCCACCGTCGAGCCGGTGAAGCGGGCGTGCCGCCTGACGAGCTCCCGGAGTTCGCTCCGGTACTCCTCGCCGACGGGCTCGAGGCCGACCATCTCGAAGTTGCAGTTGTGCTCCAGTTCCCTGTCCGGATCGAAGGCCCAGGCGATGCCGCCGCTCATGCCGGCCGCGAAGTTGCGACCGGTAGGGCCGAGGATGACGGCGCGGCCGCCGGTCATGTACTCGCAGCCGTGATCGCCGATCCCCTCGATGACCGCGCGGGCGCCCGAGTTGCGGACGCAGAAGCGCTCCGCGGCGCGGCCGCGGAAGAACGCTTCGCCGCCGGTGGCGCCGTAGAGCGCGACGTTGCCGATCAGGACGTTGTCCTCGGCGGCGAACCGGGACCGGCGCGGCGGGTAGAGGATGAGCCTCCCGCCGGACAGCCCCTTGCCGACGTAGTCGTTGCCGTCGCCCTCGAGCTCGATCGTGATGCCGGGCGCGAGGAAGGCGCCGAGGCTCTGGCCGGCGCTGCCGGTCAGCGAGATGTGGATCGTGTCGTCGGACAGGCCGTGCTCGCCGCGGGCCTTCATCAGCTCGTGGCTGAGCATCGTTCCGACGGTGCGCTGGGTGTTCACGATGGGCAGGTCGATCCGCACCCGGGTACCGCGCTCGAGCGCCGGCCGGGCCCGCTCGATCAGCTCGTTGTCGAGCGCGTACTCGAGCGCGTGGTCCTGTTCGATCGTCTGCACCACTTCGACGTTGTCGTGCCGGCGCACCGCGGGCTGGAGCACCGCCGACAGGTCGAGACCTTCCGTCTTCTCGTTCCGAACCGCGAGTTCGCGCTGGAACAGGTCGGTCCGTCCGACCAGCTCGCGGATCGTCGCGACGCCGAGGTCCGCCATGATCCGCCGCGTCTCCTCGGCGACGAGGAAGAGGTAGTTCACGACTTCCTCCGGCGTCCCCTCGAACTTGGCGCGCAGCTCCGGGTCCTGGGTGGCGATGCCGACCGGGCAGGTGTTCAGGTGGCACTTGCGCATCATGATGCAGCCGATCGTGATCAGCGGCGCGGTGGAGAAGCCGAACTCCTCGGCGCCCAGCATGCAGGCGACGGCGACGTCGCGGCCGGTCTTGAGCTGGCCGTCCGTCTGGAGGATCACCCGCGAGCGCAGGTCGCTCAGCACCAGGGTCTGGTGAGTCTCGGCGATGCCGAGTTCCCAGGGCAGGCCGGCGTGCTTGATGCTCGTCAGCGGCGAGGCGCCGGTGCCGCCGTCGTGGCCCGAGATCAGGATGTGGTCGGCGTGCGCCTTGGCGACGCCCGCGGCGACCGTCCCCACGCCGACCTCGGACACCAGCTTGACGCTGATCCGGGACCCGGGGTTGGAGTTCTTCAGATCGTGGATGAGCTGCTTCAGGTCCTCGATCGAGTAAATGTCGTGGTGGGGCGGCGGCGAGATGAGCCCCACTCCGGGCGTGGAGTAGCGGGTGCGGGCGATGATCTCGTCGACCTTGTGGCCCGGCAGTTCTCCGCCTTCGCCCGGCTTGGCGCCCTGGGCGATCTTGATCTGCAACTCGTCCGAGTTGGTCAGGTACCAGGAGGTGACGCCGAAGCGGCCCGAGGCGACCTGCTTGATCGCGGAGCGGCGGAGGTCGCCGTTGGCGTCGGGAACGAACCGCGCCGGATCCTCGCCGCCCTCGCCGGTGTTGCTCTTGCCGCCGAGGCGGTTCATCGCGATGGCGAGCGTCTCGTGGCTCTCGGCAGAGATCGAGCCGAAGCTCATCGCGCCCGTACAGAAACGCTTGACGATCTCGCTCGCCGGTTCCACCGCGTCGAGCGGCAGGGGTTCGAGGTCCGTGCGGAACTGGAGCAGGCCGCGCAGCGAGCACGCCCTCGTCGTGTCCTCGTTGGCGAGCCGGGCGAAGCTCTCGTAGGCCTCCGTGCTGTTCGTGCGGGCCGCGTTCTGGAGCCGCGAGATCATCTGCGGGTTCCACATGTGGCGCTCGCCGCCGGCACGCCAGTGGTAGTCGCCGGGGTTCCCGAGTTCGGCGATCCGGTCGCGGTCGTCGGCGGGGAAGCCGCGGGCGTGACGCTTCAGCGCGTCGTTCGCCAGCCGTTCGAGGCCGGCGCCCTCGATCCGGCTGGCGGTACCGGCGAAGCAGCGGTCGATCACTTCGCTCGCCAGACCGACGGCCTCGAAGATCTGGGCGCCCTTGTAGCTCTGGAGGGTCGAGATGCCCATCTTGGCCATCACCTTGAGCATTCCCTTCCTGACGCCCTTGCGGTAGCGGTCGACGACGGCCTGGTCGTCGGCCGCGGCGGGCAGCCGGCCCTGGCGTCGCGCCTGCCAGAGCGCCTCGAAGGTCAGGTAGGGGTTGATGGCGTCCGCGCCGTAGCCGACGAGCAGGCAGTGGTGGTGGACCTCGCGGGCCTCGCCGGTTTCGAGCAGGAGTCCGACCCGGGTGCGCTTGATCGTGCGCAGCAGGTGATGGTGGACGGCGCCGCAGGCGAGCAGCGTCGGCACCGGGACGCGGCCGGGTCCGGCGGCCCGGTCGGAGAGGGCGACGAAGGCGCAGCCGTCGTCGACCGCCTGTTCGGCTTCCCGGCACAGACGGTCGAGCGCGTTGCCGAGGCCGGCGGCGCCCTCATCGAGGGGCCAGGTGGCGTCGAGCGTGCGGCAGGAGAAGCCCGCGTCCCCGGCGTCGGCCAGCGCCGCGAACTCCCGGTTACTCAGGATCGGATGGGGCAGCCTGACGCGCAGGCAGTGGTCGGCGGTCGTCTCGAGCAGGTTCCGCTCGGGGCCGATCGTGCAGTCGACCGACATGACGACCTCCTCGCGGATCGAGTCGATCGCCGGATTCGTGACCTGGGCGAAGAGCTGCTTGAAGTAGTCGTAGACCGGGCGGTCCTGGTCGGAGAGGAAGGCTAGGGCGGTGTCGTTGCCCATCGAGCCGATCGGATCGCGCTGCTCCTCGATCAGGGGCCGCAGCATGAAGCGCATCGTCTCGCCGGTGTAGCCGAAGGCCTGGAGGCTCCGGGTCAGCGTGTCGTCGTCCATCGCCGCCTGGTGCGCGGGAGCGTTGCCGTTGCTTGCGGCATGGGCGACCAGGTCGGCCAGGTCGGTGCGGCGTTCGAGCCACTCCGCGTACGGCCGTTGCGAGGCGATGCCGCTCTTCAGCTCCTCGTCGGCGACGATGCGGCCGAGGTCGAAGTCGACCAGGAACATCCGGCCGGGCTTGAGCCGGCCCTTGCGCAGCACTCGCTCCGGCTCGACCGGGACGACGCCGGCCTCCGACGCCATGATGACCAGGTCGTCGTCGGTGACGTAGTAGCGGCTGGGGCGAAGGCCGTTGCGGTCGAGCACGGCGCCGATGTAGCGGCCGTCGGTGAACGCGATGGAGGCCGGTCCGTCCCAGGGCTCCATCAGGCAGGAGTGGTAGTCGTAGAACGCCCTCTTCGTGCTGTCCATGTGCGTGTCGTTCTGCCACGCCTCCGGGATCATCATCATGACCGCCTCCTGGAGGGTGCGGCCCGTGAGCAGGAGGAACTCGAGCACGTTGTCGAAGCTGCCGGAATCCGAGCAGTCGGGCTCGACGACCGGGAAGGCAAGCGGCAGATCGTCTCCGAACAGGTCGCTCTCAAGGACGCCCTCGCGGGCGTGCATCCAGTTCATGTTGCCGCGCAGCGTGTTGATTTCGCCGTTGTGGCTCATGAAGCGGTTCGGCTGGGCGCGGTCCCAGGACGGGAAGGTGTTCGTGGCGAAGCGGGAGTGGACCATCGCCAGGTGGGACTCGTAGTCCGGCGCCGCGAGATCCGGGAAGAACGGCACGAGCTGGCCGGAGGTCAGCATGCCCTTGTAGATGATCACGCGGGTCGACAGCGAGCAGACGTAGAACATCTGCGCCTGGGCGAGTGCGTCGTTGCCGCGCAGGCGGATCGTCGCCTGCTTGCGGATCAGGTACAGCTCGCGCTCGAAGGCGTCCTGGCCGAGTCCGTCGGCGGCTCGGATGAAGAGCTGCTCGATGACCGGCATGGAATCGAGCGCGGTGGCGCCGATGTCGGCTACCTCGGGGCGGGTCGGTACCTTGCGCCAGCCGATCAGCTCCTGCCCGCGTTCCGCGACGATCTCCTCCACGACCCGCCGGCACAGCTCGCGTTCGCCGTCGTCCTGGGGCAGGAAGAAGACACCGGCCGAGAAGGTGCCGGGCGCTCCCAGTTCGGCGCCGAACTCGTCCGCCGCGACCCGGCGCAGCAGGGTGTGGGGCAGCGCGGTCAGCATGCCGGCGCCGTCGCCGGTGTTCGGCTCGCAGCCGCAGGCGCCGCGGTGGTCCATCCGGGTCAGCATGTGGGCAGCCTGCTGCATCAGCCGGTGGCTGCGCTCGCCGCGCACGTGGGCGATGAAGCCGACTCCGCAGGCGTCGTGCTCGTAGGCCGGGTCGTACAGGCCGACCTTTCCGGGACGCAGCTTCATGCCGCTTCTCCCTGCTCGACGATTTCCTCGTCGTCTCCGGGCATCGGCCCCGCGTTCTCGACCAGAAACGCGGCGAAGTCCTCGGCGGCCGGGCGCAGCCGGCCACGGGCGAAGACGATCCCCATCGGCCGTTCGAGTTTCGGCTCGAGCGGCACGGCCGCGAGCAGGCCGCCGCGTACCTCGGCGAGGAAGGTCCTGAGCGGCAGGATCGCCGCGTAGTCGGTCGCCTGCAGCATGCTCTTGAACGTGTCGATGTTGTCGAGACGCTGGGCGAACACGGCTTCGGCCCCGTTCTCAACCAGGTAGCTGCGGATGTGGCGCGCGGCGGGGAGTTCGTGGGTGAAGTGGATCAGTTCGCGGCCGTCGAGGTCGGCGGCCCGGACGCGCTCGGCGCCGGCCAGTTCGTGGCCTACCCCGCAGGCCAGGCACATCCGCTCCTCCCGCAGCGGGCGCGACTGCAGACCGGGCCACTGCTCCGGGTAGGAGACGATGCCGAAGTCGCAGCGGCCGGTCCGCACCGCCTCGGCCACCGCGGCCGGCGGCTCGTACTCGATCTGCACTTCCAGTTCCGGCCGTTGAAGCTGGAACTCGGCCCGCAACTGGTTGAGCAGTGCGATGCCGGCGGAGTAGATCGCGTGGATCCGGACCGTCCCGCCCCGCTCAGGATCGAGACGGGAGACGCTCCGCGCCAGCGCGTCGTAGCGCGCAACGAGTTCGCGCCCCTCGCGGGACACGAGTTCGCCGGCGGGAGTCAGCACGAACGGCCGCTTGGAGCGGTCGAGGAGCCGCGTGCCGAAGAGCTCTTCCAGGTGCTGAATCCGCTGGCTGACCGCCGACTGCGTGATGCCGTGAAGCTCGGCTGCGCGGCTGAAGCTGCGCAGGTCGGCCACGTCGCAGAAGATGCGGAGCCCTTGCATCGGAAGTGCAAGAGCCTACATTAGCTGCGACTCATGAGCAACCGTCGAACATTAGCGAAGCTGATGTTGCGGGGCCGCCTCCCGCACTCCGCTAACCCAAACGCCAGTAGAAGACGACGAGGTACGCCGCCAGCAGCACGGCGACCCACAGCGCCATCGACGCCGTGAGCCAGGAGCGCCCGAGGAACCCCTGCGGGCCCAGGTGACGCTGCGCCGTTTCGAGAGCCACGGCGGCGAGCCGTCCGGCAGCGGCATAGCCGGCACGGTGCACCGCGACGAATGCCGTGGCGACGCCGTCCCAGATGCGGAGGCCGACCCGGCGGTAGAGCCAGTCGGCGTCCAGATTCACCGAGCGCAACTCCGGCGGATAGAGGCCGGTGCGCATGAGCGTGGCGAAGGCCAGGGCCGAGAAGAACAGGAGCTGGCTCTGCGTGATGACGTGGGTGGTCGTGTACACCTCGTAGTGGACCGGGTAGGGCAGCAGCTCGTAGAAGGGGTTTGCCGTGCCGAACCACATCTCCGCCAGCGGGAACAGGCCGATCGCCATGCTCGCGGCGGCGGCCAGCACCATCGCGACGATCATCGACCGCGGCGCCTCCTTGCAGCGGATCCCGGAGTCGTGGTGGAAGAAGGCGAAGAAGGGGATCTTGATCCCGGCGTGGTGGAAGACGCCGGCGGAGGCGAACAGGAGCACGAGCCACAGCCAGAAGTACTCCTTGTACACGGCGGCGCTCATGATGAGCGACTTGGTGGCGAAGGCGGAGAACAGCGGGAAGGCCGAGATCGAGGCCGCGCCGACGATGCAGAGCCCGGTCGTGATCGGCATCGACTTGTAGAGCCCGCCGAGATCCGAGCCGTTCACGTGGCCGACCCGGTAGAGCACCGCCCCCATCGCCATGAACAGGAGCCCCTTGAACAGGATGTCGGCGAAGGCGTGGGCGACGGCGCCGTTGATCGCCAGCTCGGTGCCGATGCCGATGCCGACGACCATGAAGCCGAGCTGGTTCGTCATGCTGTACGCGAGCACCCGGCGCAGGTCGTTCTCGATCACGGCGAAGAAGATCGGGAAGGCGGTCATCAACCCCCCGATCCAGATCAGCTCGGACTGGCCGGGGAAGGCCCTGGCCAGCGCGTAGATCGCGAACTTCGTCGTGAACGCCGACAGGAACACGGCGCCGGCCGGGGTCGATTCGGGGTACGCGTCGATCAGCCAACTGTGCAGCAGGGGGAAGGCCGCCTTGAGACCGAAGGCGAGGAAGATGAGGGTCGCCGCCAGGTTCGAGAAGCCGAGCCCGCCGTCTTCGAGGAAGCCGGTCAGGTTGCGGAACTCGGTCCAGCCGGGAGCGGCGCCGACTTCGTGGCGGAGCAGCACGATGCCGGCGAGCAGCAGGACGCCCGAGACCATCTGCATCCCCAGGTAGCGGAGGCCGGCGCCGGCCGCTCGCCCGCTCCTCCGCACCCAGACCAGGAGCGCCGACGACACCGCGGCCACTTCCCAGAACAGGAACAGGCTCCAGAGGTCGCCGGCCAGCACCACGCCGAGAGCGGATCCGGCATAGAAGACGCCCACGAGCGGCTGGAAGTTGTCGCGGACGTAGAACGAGTAGATGCTGCCGATGAGCGCCGCCAGGTGGAAGATGACGACGAAGATCCGGCTCAGCGGGTCGATCCGGACGAGCGTCAGGGTCTGGCCGAAGAGTTCGAACTGGGCGTAGTCGCCGAAGTCGAGACCCCAGAAGCGCCAGAGGGAGTAGACCGGCAGAGCCAGGAGCAGCGCCCGCAGCACGGTCCGGGGCAGCACGTTGCGCGGCGCCGCGGCCAGGACCACGCTGCCGAGCATGAGCAGCAGCGGCGGCGACAGCAGGAACTCGGCCATCCCGGACTCAGGTCGAGGAGCCGCCGCCGCGGCGCCGCTCGTAGTAGTCCTCGGACCGCATCAGCACGCGCCGCATCTGCTTCGCCGCCAGCACCAGCAGGAAGGCGCCGACGAAGCCGTACACGGGGTAGAACCCGAAGCCGCCGTCGGCCCAACCGCCCCAGGCATCGAACTCCGCCTTCTTCTTGTAGAGGGAGTCCGCCGCCAGCCACAGGACGTCGATGAGGATCAGCGCGTAGAAGACCTTGGCGACGTTTCCCTTCCGGTCGAGCCAGTACGTCTTGCCGCCCTGTTTCCCGTGGTCCTCGTGCGCCATCGCTCGGGGGAGGTTAGCAGCCGGGCTCGCGCTCCACGGACCCCGCGCGGAGCGCGTAGCATGACCCGTGGACTCGTTCTCGGAACCGGTGCGCCGGTGGTTCGACGGCGCCTTTCCCGGACCGACCCGGGTGCAGGAGTCGGGCTGGCCGGTGCTCACCCGGGGCAGGAACGCGCTGCTGGTCGCGCCGACCGGCAGCGGCAAGACGCTGGCGGCGTTCCTGTGGGCGATCGACCGGCTGTGTTTCGGCGCGGCGGCGCCCGGCAAGAAGGGCGAAGCGGAGGGAACCGAAGCCCGGCCGGGCATTCGCGTGGTCTACGTCTCGCCGCTCAAGGCGCTCGCCTACGACATCGAGCGGAACCTGCAGGCGCCTCTTGAAGGCGTCGTGCACGCCGCCCGGAAACTGGACGTCCCGGCGCGGCCGGTCACGGTCGACGTCCGCACCGGCGACACGACGCCTCACGAGCGCCGCCGGCAACTGCGGCGGCCGGCCGAGATCCTGGTGACGACGCCGGAGTCGCTGTTCCTGGTTCTCGGGTCGCGGGCCGCGGCCAACCTGCGCACTGTGGAAACAGTGATCGTCGACGAGGTTCACGCGATGGCGGCGACGAAGCGCGGCGCCCACCTGGCGCTGTCGCTGGAGCGGCTGTCTGAACTGGTGGACGGCCAGGATCCGCAGCGCATCGGCCTCTCGGCGACGGTGCGGCCGATGGACCTGGCCGCCGGGTTTCTCGGCGGCGACCGGCCGGTCGAAGTCGTCGACGCCTCCGAGCCGCCGAACATCGACCTGCGGGTCGTCGTGCCCGTGCCGGACATGGAGGCCCCGCCGCCGGCGCCCGAGTCTCTTTCCTCCGGCGAAGGATGGCCGCGCGGCATGGAGACGTCGGGGCTGTGGCCGTCCGTCTTTCCGCGCATCCTGGAGGCGGTCCGCCGCCATCGCTCGACGATCGTCTTCGTCAATAGCCGTTCCCTCTGCGAACGGCTGGCGCAGCGCCTGAACGAGCTGGACGACCGGACCCGCGCCGCCGCGGACGACGAAGAAGAGGATGACCGGGCGCCGCTGGCCCGGGCCCACCACGGCAGCATCTCCCACGAACGGCGGCGGGAGATCGAGGGCGCGCTCAAGGCGGGCCGCCTGCGCTGCATCGTGGCGACGAGCTCGCTCGAACTGGGGATCGACATGGGCAGCGTCGACCTGGTCCTGCTGGTCGAGGCGCCGGGGTCCACCGCCAGCGGACTGCAGCGCGTGGGCCGCTCGGGGCACGCGGTCGGAGAACGCAGCCGCGGTCTGATCTTCCCGAAGTTCCGGGGCGATCTCCTGGAGTGCACGGTGACCGCGATCCAGATGCAGCGCGGCGCGATCGAGTCGATGCGCCTACCGGAGAATCCGCTCGACGTTCTGGCGCAGCAGATCGTCGCGATGTGCTGCGGCCGGGAGTGGACCGTCGACGGGATCCTGGCCCTGGCGCGGCGCGCCCGGCCCTACCGCGGCCTGACCCGCAACCTGCTCGCCGCGGTGCTCGACATGCTGGTCGGCCGCTTTCCCTCCGAGGAGTTCGCCGACCTGCGGCCCCGGCTGTCGTGGGACCACGGCCGCGACGTGCTGACGGCCCGGCGCGGCGCCGAGTTCCTGGTGCGCATGAACGCCGGCACGATTCCGGATCGCGGCCTGTTCACGGTCCACCTGGGGCCCGAGGGTCCGCGGGTGGGCGAACTCGATGAGGAGATGGTCTACGAGTCGCGCGCCGGCGACACCTTCCTGCTCGGGGCTTCCGCCTGGCGGGTGACCGAGATCACCCGCGACCGGGTCATCGTCCGGCCGGCGCCGGGCGAGCCGGGGCGGATGCCCTTCTGGCACGGCGATGGCCCCGGCCGGCCGCTGGAACTGGGCCGGGCGCTCGGCGCCTTCGTGCGCGAGCTCGGCCAGAGACAGGGCGCCGCCGCCAGACGCTGGCTCGAAGACGAAGCGCCGCTCGACCCGCACGCCGTCTCGAACCTCTGCGCCTACGTCGAAGAGCAGCGGGACCGCACCGGCGTGCTGCCGACCGACCGCGCGGTGACGATCGAGCGCTTCCGGGACGAGGTCGGCGACTGGCGCGTGTGCATCCTGACCCCGTTCGGTTCCCGCATCCACGCTCCCTGGGCGATGGCGCTCGAGCGCAGGATAGGCCGGCGCTACGGCTTCGAGGTCCAGACCCTCTGGACCGACGACGGGCTGGCGCTTCGCTTCGCCGACACGGACGAACTGCCGGCGGGGCGGGAGTTCCTGCTCGATCCCGACGAGGTTGAGGACCTGGTCGTCGAGCAGGTCGCTTCCTCGCCCATGTTCGCGAGCCGGTTTCGCGAGAACGCGGCCCGGGCTCTGCTCCTGCCGCGCAACCGGCCCGGCAAGCGGACGCCGCTCTGGCAACAGCGCCAGCGCTCGAAGAACCTGCTCTCCGTCGTCCGCAGGTACCCCGACTTCCCGATTCTGCTCGAGACCTACCGCGAGTGCCTGAGCGATCTCTTCGATCTGTCGGGCCTGGTCGAGCTGATGGCGGAGGTCGCGGAAGGGAACGTCCGGGTCGACGACGTGGAGACCCCGGCCCCGTCTCCGTTCGCCCGCTCCCTCGTCTTCTCCTACGAAGAGCGCTTCCTCTACGACCAGGACGCGCCCGCGGCCGAGCGCCGGGCGCAGGCGCTGACTCTCGACCGGGAGCTCCTTAGGGAACTGCTCGGTACGGCCAGTCTGCGCGAGCTGCTCGACCCGGACGTGATCCAGGCCGTCGAAGAGGAGTTCCAGGGGCTTTCGCCGGACCGCCGCGCGCGGCACGAGGACGACCTCTACGATCTGCTGCGGCGAACCGGCGGTCTGACCCGGGAGGAGATCGAGGCGCGGGCGCCGGGAGACGCTGGGGACTGGCTGGCGCATCTGGCGCGGCAGAAGCGCGCGGTCCAGGTCGAGTTCGACGGCGGCGCGCGGATGTGGACGGTCGCGGAGGACGCCGCGCTCTACCGCGACGGCATCGACGCGGCGCTGCCCGAAGGCCTGCCGGGCGAACTGCTGGCCTCGCGGCCCGCGCCCCTCGAGAGCCTCCTGCGGCGCTACGCGCACAGCCGGGGTCCCTTCACGGCCGCCGATGCCGCGGCCCGCTTCGGCCTGCCACAGGGAGCGCTCGGACCGCTGCTGACGACTCTGGAAGAGACCGGCCGGCTCACCCGGGGCGAGTTCCGCAGGGAAGGCGATGTGGTCGAGTGGTGCGACCGCGACGTGCTCCGCCGGATCAAGCGGCGGACGCTGGCCAGGCTGCGCCGTGAAGCCGAGTCGGTCGACGGAGCGGCTCTGGCGCGCTTCCTGACTCGCTGGCAGGGCGTTGACACGGCCGCAGCGGTCCCGGCTCTTCCAGCGACGCGGGCCCGCGGGCGTTCGGTGGCGCCGGTAGCGTCGGACGGCGCCCTGGTTCGTCTTCGGGAGGCCGTGGCGCAGCTCGAAGGCGTGCCGCTTTCCTGGCGGAACCTGGTCGGCCACGTGCTCCCGGCGCGGGTGCCGGGATTCCGGGTCGAGATGCTCGATCGCCTTGCGGCCGCCGGAGAGATGCTGTGGGTGGGCGACGGCAGACTCGGGTCGAGAGACGGCCGGGTCGCGATCTACCGTCGGGAGCGGTTCCAGGTTCTCGCGCGCGGGAGCGCGTCCTCCGAGCCGTCGGAGGAGTGGCCGGCCGCGGCGCCTCATGGCGCGGTCCTCAAGCGTCTGGCGGCGCGCGGCGCCTGCTTCACGTTCGACCTGGTCGGCGGGGTGGTGGGCGACGGCGACTGGGGCGAAACGGAGGTCGAAGCGGCGATCTGGGATCTCGTGTGGGCCGGCCGGATCACGAACGACACCTTCCTGCCGCTCGCGGCCCTCGGCAAACGGCGGCGGTCGGCCGCCGGGCGTGCGTCTCGCGGGCTCCCCCGTGGCTGGCGTCGCGGGCCGCGGGCCGGGACCGCGCAGGCTGGCATGCGCGCGGGTGTGTCGGGCGCTCGGCGTGGCCGGGCCGGGATGCTGGCGGGCGGCCGCTGGTCTCTGGTCGGCGATCTGGCTCCGGCAGCCGGGCGGGTGAGCGACACGGAATGGTCGCACGCCATGGCGACGCTGCTGCTCGACCGCCACGGCGTGGTCGCGGCCGAGACGGCCCGCAGCGAGAACGTGCCGGGCGGTTTCGAGGCGCTCTATCCGGTACTGCGCGAGATGGAGGAGGCGGGCCACATCCGCCGGGGTTACTTCGTTCACGGCCTGGCCGGCCGCCAGTTCGCCCTGCCCGCGGCGGTCGAGCGCCTGCGGCGGGAGCGGCGAGGATCGGCAAAGCGCGGGGCGATCGGGATCCTGCCCGCCGTCGACCCGGCGAGTCCGTGGGGCGCCGTGCTGCCCTGGCCCCAGCTCGGAACCGAGCTCGATCCCCGAAGGCGCGGCCCTCGCCGGATCGCCGGTGCCTGGCTCGTCCTCCGAGCCGGCTCTCCCTGCCTCTTCCTGGAAGCCGGCGGCCAGGGCATCTGGACCTTCGCCGCGCTCGGCGGCGACCCGGAACCCGGGGACGCCTGGGCCGCGCTCCGCGACCTCGCCGGCCGCCGCCGGCGCCGAACGCTACGGGTCCTGCGCATTGACGGTCGTCCCGCTCGCGAGTCCCCGTGGACCGCGACCCTCGACGAATGCGGCTTCGAGAAGGACCCGGACGGCTACCGCGTCAGCCGGTTGCTGCCTGCGGTTTAGCCGGGCGCCTGCTACTCAGGTCGAGGCGCCAAAGGCCTCGCGCAGCGCCGCGCATGCCTCGTCGACCGCCCTGCGGCCGCCGTCGAGGATCGGGGAGAGCTGGAAGAAGACGTGGACCTGGCCCTCGTAGTTCGAGAGGGTCGCGTCGACGCCGGCTGCCTGGAGCGTCTCCGCGTAGTCCCGGCCTTCGTCGCGGAGCGGGTCGAACTCGGCGGTGATGACGAGGGCCGACGGCAGGGCGCTGTGGTCGGAGGCAAGTAGCGGGGAGGCGCGGAAGTCGGCGCGGTCGGCTTCGGACCGCAGGTAGTGGCCGCGGAACCAGATCATGTGGTCCTTCGTCAGGACGTAGCCGTCGGCGTTCTCGTCGATCGAGGGCCGGCTGAACTCCATGTCGACGGCCGGGTAGACGAGAAGCTGGAAGGCCAGGTTCGGACCGCCAGCGTCCCGTGCGAGCAGGCTCATCACGGCTGACAGGTTGCCGCCGGCGCTGTCGCCGCCGACGGCGATCCGGGCCGGGTCCCCGCCGAGACTCTCGGCATTGGCGGCCACCCACTGGAGGGCCGCCCAGGAGTCGTCGACCGCGGCCGGGAACCGCGCTTCCGGGGCCAGACGGTAGTCGACGGAGACGACCAGGCAGCCGGCGCCCGCGCACAGTTGGCGGCAGGCGTAGTCGTGGGTGTCCAGATCGCCGATCACCCAGCCGCCGCCGTGGTAGTAGACGAGAATCGGCAGGGCGTCGCCGGCATCCCGGGGCCCGTAGATGCGGACCGGAACGTCGCCTGCCGGCCCGGGAACGGCGGAGTCCTCGGTGTCCACGTCCGGGCCCTGGCCGAGCATCTCGGCGACCGCCAGATAGCCGGCCCGGGCCATCTCCACGGTCTGCTCCGTGATTGGCGGAACCTGGTTCTCGATCGCGGCCTGCTCCTGGGCTGCGAGGAAGGCCTGTACCTGGGGGTCGACTGGCATCTGCGCGCTCCGTAGGTCGTGGAAAGGAGCGCGTAGCCTAACTGGGTGCGCCGGCGCCCTCGCCGGCATCCGGCGCGAAGCGCCGGTCTGCTGTAGTCCGGCGGCCTAGGCGTCGACCGCGTCCGCGGCCTCTTCGGCAGCCTCCTCCGCCGCTTCCTCGGCGTGCTCGACCGCCTCCTCGACCGTGTCGCTGACGAGATCGGCGAAGCCGCTCCAGTCGGCGTTCTCGACGCTGGCCGCGATCAGTTCGGCCAGTTCGCCCATCTGCTCACCCAGCGCGCCGAGCGCTTCGCCGAACATCTCCCAGTCGGCGCCCTCCATGGCTTCCCCGAGAGAGGTGCCGAAGCGTTCGCCGAACTCTTCCCAGAACTCTTCGAAGCGGTCCCAGTCGACCTCGCCGTCAGGGTGCTCCATGTCCTCGAACTGTTCCGCCCAGGCGTCCCACTCCTCCTCGTCGAAGGCCTGCTCGAACGACGCGGCGAACTGCTCGCCCCATTCCTCCCAGCGCCTGCCGAACTCTTCCCAGTCCTGGCCGTGGGCTTCCCAGTCGGCTTCCTCGAAGCTGCGGCCGAAGCGCTCGCCCCACTCCTCCCAGCGCTGGCCGAGCTCTTCCCAGCGCTCGTCGTGACTCGACTCGGCGTTCTCCTGGGACAGGAGCGCTCCGGGAACGAGGGCGATCAGAAAGGCGAACGCCAGCGTCGCCCAGCGATGGTGGTGGAGGTTCTTCATGTTCGGTCTCCCTGGCTGTCGGAGGGGCAGGCGACCTGACTGGGCCGCACCTCTCTAACAACGTCGCGGCGTCGCGGGAGTTTCACGAGCGGGCATATCGGAAGAGTGAGCACTTTCCTTGGTGTTCCTGTGGTCAACTAGCCGCGCGATGGAGACAGCCGGACACATGCCGCGTTCCCAGTTCGTGATCGAGGGTGGTCAACCGATCGCGGGCACGCTGCGCGCGCGGGGCAACAAGAACGCGGCGTTGCCGCTCCTTGCGGCCGCGCTCCTCACGGACGAGGAGGTCACGCTCCGGAACGTACCCCGGATCCGCGACGTCGAGGCGCAGATCGAATTGCTGCGCCAGCTCGGCGCCGAAGTGGCGTTCGTCGGCAGCGACATGGTGCGCGTCCGCGCCGCGGGCCTCGGCGACGAGGATCCGGACCCGGACCTCTGCCGGGCGATCCGTGCCTCGATCCTGCTGGCCGGGCCGCTGCTGGCGAGGCGCGGGCGCGTGAACATGCCGGCTCCGGGCGGCGACGTCATCGGCCGGCGGCGGCTCGACACCCACCTGCTGGCGCTCGAGGGCCTGGGCGCCGCCATCGAGCTATGCCCGCGCGGCGGACTTCAGTGTCGCGTCGAGGGTTCGGGGGAGCGACTGCGCGGGGCCGAGATCTTCCTGGACGAAGCCTCGGTCACGGCGACCGAGAACGCGGTGATGGCGGCTTGTCTGGCGGAGGGCGAGACGAGGATCCTGAACGCGGCGAGCGAGCCCCATGTACAGGATCTCTGCCGCCTCCTGCAGGCGATGGGGGTGCCGATCGAAGGTGTCGGCACGAACCTGCTCGTCGTCCAGGGCGTGGAGCGGCTGGGCGGGGCGGAGTTCGAGATCGGTCCCGACTACATCGAGGTCGGGTCGCTCATCACGCTGGCGGCGGTAACCGGGGGCGAGTTGCGTATTCCGGACGCCCGGCCGCAGGAGCACCGCGCAACCCGGCTCGCCTTCGGCCGTCTGGGCATCGACTTCCGTGTCTCCGACGATGGCCGCGACCTGTTCGTGCCCGGCGGCCAGGAACTCCGCGTGCGGACCGATCTTCAGGGCGCGATCCCGAAGGTCGAGGACGCGCCGTGGCCCGGTTTCCCCGCGGATCTCACGTCGATCGCAGTTGTTGGAGCAACCCAGAGTCGCGGGTCGGTGCTGATCCACGAGAAGCTCTTCGAGTCCCGCATGTTCTTCGTCGACCGCCTGGTGGCGATGGGCGCGCAGATCGTGCTCTGCGACCCCCACCGGGTCGTCGTCAGTGGGCCGTCGAAGCTCTATGGACGGGACATGGTGAGCCCGGACATCCGTGCCGGCATGGCGATGCTGATCGCCGCCCTATGCGCCGAGGGCCGCAGCGTGATCGACAACGTGCAGCAGATCGACCGCGGCTACGAGCGGATCGACGAACGGCTCAGGTCCCTCGGCGCGAACATCGAACGCGTCGGCTGAAGTTGCGCGGGCCGGCACTGTGTGCGCCGGCGCCCCCGCCGGCATGTAGCCGCGGGTCTTCTGACCCGCGGACAACAGCGCGCCGCGAAGCGGCGACGATCGGGCCGCGCTAAGGTTCGCGCATGGCAGGCCTCTACTACGAGCAGTTCGAAGTCGGTCAGCTCTTCGACCACGCGTTGAGGCGCACGGTGACCGAGGCGGACAACGTCTTCTTCACCGCGATGACCCACAACCCGGCCGCGCTCCACCTCGACGCCGAGGCGATGAAGAACAGCGAGTTCGGCGAGCGGATCGTCAACAGTTGCTTCACCCTGAGCCTGATGGTGGGTATCTCGGTCGGCGACACGACCCTCGGCACGACGGTCGCGAACCTGGGTTGGAACGACGTCGTCTTCCCCCGGCCCGTGTTCCACGGCGACACCTTGCGGATCGAGACCGAGGTAAAGGATAAGCGGGAGAGTCGCTCACGGCCCAACGCCGGCATCGTGACCTTCGAGCACCGCGCCTTCAACCAGCGGGACGAGCTGGTGGCTCGCTGCACCAGGCTGGGACTGATGCTCAAGCTGCCGGAGGGAGAAGGCTCATGAAGTTCGTCGAACTCGCCACCTTCGATTCCCGGCTGGAGGCCGAGACGATCGGCCACGCCCTGGACCAGTACGACATTCCGTTCCTCGTGCAGAGCGCAGGGGTCGGCATGTTCGGCATGGGGATGGTGGGGAAGTCGCCGGTGCCGGTGAAGCTCTGCGTGCCGGACAACCGGCTGGACGAGGTGAAGGAACTGCTGAGTTGCTTTGCCGAGCCGCTCGGGGAGGGCGAGGAGCCCCCGGCCGACGGCTGAGGCTCAATCCCCGAGCAGTTCCAGGGTCTCCGGCAGCAGCCTTCGGGTGGTGCTGAAAGCCCGGTCGCCGTGGATCGTCTCGTTGCCGTCCCAGTCGCCGAAGTAGCCGCCGGCTTCCCGCAGGATGACGGGAAAGGGCCCGCAGTCCCAGGCGCTCATCTTCGGGTCGACCATCAGTTCGAGGCGGCCGGTGGCGACCAGGGCGTGGCCGTAGGCGTCGGACCAGCCGACGCGGTAGGCGGTGTTCTCCATCATCCGCTGCCACGCCTTGCGGTGGCGGTCGTCGACGAAGAGGCCGGGGTCACCGAAGGACACGTAGCCTTCGCTCAGGTTGCTCGTCGCGCACACATGGGCCGGCTCGCCGTTCAGCGTGCAGCCGTGGCCGGAGGCGGCGGCCACCGTCTCGCCAATGCCCGGGAAGTGGGCGACGCCGACCTCGACCCGTCCGTCGACTTCAAGGCCGATGAGGATGCCGTAGAGCGGCACGCCGCGGACGAAGGAGCGGGTACCGTCGATCGGGTCGACGTACCAGTGGCGGCCACCGCCGCCTTCCGTGTTCGTCGAGCCGTCGCTCGTCCCGAACTCCTCGCCGACGACGACGTCGCCGGGAAAGGCCTCGGCGATCCGTGAGCGGATCAGTTCCTCGGCGCCCCGGTCCGCCTCGGTGACCGGCGTCCTGTCGCTCTTCAGTTCCGGGTCGACGCCGAGGCGGAAGAACTCCAGCGTCAACTGGCCGGCGATCCAGGCGGTCTCGACGGCGAAGTCGAGTTCGGCCTCGTAGTCCACCTAGAACGTCTCGATCGTCCGCTCGTCGCTGTTCGCCGGCAGGGCGATGTGCATGCCGTCGGCGCCGACGACCGCATCGTTCGGCGCGTCCTCGGCCCGGCCGCGCATGAACACGCCCTCTGCCTGCGCCGCGGGCAGGGGCGGCACGAGGTGGCTCAGCACCAGGAGCTTGACCTTCGCGTCGGCTGCCAGGGCGTGCACGTCGGCGGGGAAGGTGTGGTAGTCGAGCGTGTCCCGGATCAACGTTCCCTGTGGGTTGCCGGCGCTCTCGAGCGCCTGCGCCGCCGCGCTGATCAGAGCGCCGGACAGGACCTCGTGAACCAGGACGTCGACGCCCTGGCTGGCCGCCTCCACGTTGGCCGAACGGATCGTGTCGCCGCTGACGACGACAGACCTGCCGCCGTAGTCGATCCGATAGCCGATCGCCGGCGCGATCGGTTCATGCTCGACCAGGAAGGCGGTGAGCTTGAGGCCGTCCTCGTCGTAGAAGACGCGGGAAGAGGCGTCCTCTGCCAGTTCGATCGTGTGCGCGGCCATCTTGCCGCCGTCCGGCGGCAGCAGATCGGCGCCGTGGTGAGCGATCCGGTAGGAGACGTCCAGCTCGTAGGCGGCCTGGAAGCCGGCCACGACCCGGTCGACGCCGGCGGGGCCGTAGACATCGAGCGGCACGGCTCTGCCCGAGGTCCAGCTCGCGAAGACGACCTCGCCGAGTTCGCCGATGTGGTCGGAGTGGAAGTGGGTCAGCAGGACGCCGGCCAGACGGCCGACCGGCAACCCCCAGAGGCGCAGGTTCTCGGTCGAACCGGGACCGACATCGATCAGGAACATCCGTCCGCCGGCGATAACCGCCGTGCAGGGACCGGCGCGCTCGGCGCTTGGCAACGGCGAACCGCTGCCGCAGATGACGACGTGAAGGGCGCCGTCGTCGAGCAGGGACGACCGGTTCGGCGGCCTGGCCCCGAACTGAGCCTCGACGGCCGAAGCGAGGAGGAGGCAGGCCGCGCCCGCCGCGGAAAGGACGGTCGCCGCGGAGTGGCGCGTGGGTCTCATGTGGTCAGCCTTTCGGAGAGTGCAGCACCGGGCGAAGGTGGCGTCGGAACATAGCAGTCAGCCGACAACTACAATCCCCCGCGATGGCGGAGCAGGCGCTGATCAACGATCCGACCGCCCTGCTCGTCTTCTTCGCCGGCTTCGTGGCCCTGATCTTCGCCCTGGCGCGGACGCCGGCCTTCGAGCGGCTGTTCAGGACCCTCCCGCCCATCGTCTGGATCTACCTGCTGCCCGTGGTCCTGACCACGGTTGGCATCACCCCGGCCGAGTCGCCGTTCTACGACTGGTGCACGGACTACCTGATGCCGTGCTCGTTGCTACTCCTCGTACTGGCGACCGACGTGCCGGCGATCAAGCGCCTGGGACCGCTGGCGGCGGCGATGCTGCTCGCGGGCTCGGTCGGCATCGTGATCGGCGGTCCGATCGCCCTGGCCATCTTCCAGCCCATCCTCGATCCGCAGGCCTGGAAGGGCCTGGGGGCGCTCGCCGGCTCCTGGATCGGCGGCCTGTCGAACATGATCGCGATCAAGGAGGGCGTCGGCGCACCGGACGACATCTTCGCGCCGATGATCATCGTCGACTCGGTCGTCGGCTACGGCTGGATGTCGATCATCATCCTGCTCAGCGGCCACCAGAACCGGATCGACCGTCGCCACCGGGCACGCCGCGAGGAACTCGACCGGCTGAACGAGCGGCTGCAGAAGGTGCAGCAGGAGAAGGCCCGGCCGATCACGCTGCCGGCCTTCGCCACGATGCTCGGCGTCGGCCTCGTGGGGAGCTGGCTCTGCATGCGCGGTGGGGAACTCTTGCCGCAGGTGGGCTCCGTGCTCTCCCACTTCACCTGGGGCATCCTGCTCGTCGTGGCGGTCGGCCTGGGGCTGTCCTTCACGCCGATTCGCCGTCTCGATCACCGGGGCGCGACGCCGGTGGCCTATGGCGGCCTCTACCTGATGGTCGCGACGATGGGCGCCGGCGGCAACCTGGCCGCGGTCGCCGAGGCGCCCCAGGTGCTCGCGGTCGGCGCCGTGTGGATCGGCATCCACGTCGCCTGTCTGTACGTGGCCATGCGCCTGCTGCGGGCGCCGCTCTTCCTGTTCGCCACCGGCAGCATGGGCAACGTCGGCGGCGTCATTTCGACGCCGGTCGTCGCCGGCGTGTTCCAGCCGGCCCTCGCCGCGGTCGGCGTGCTGATGGGCGTCCTCGGCAACCTGGTCGGCACGCCGCTGGGCCTGCTGTGCGCCCAGCTCATGGCGTGGGTGGCGCGGGCGTACCACGGCGCCGCGGCGCTGTAGGAGGCCGCCTGGTCGCCTACGCGGGCTCCGGCTCGGGTCCATCGTCGCCCGCGGTCAGGGCCCGGAACAGGTCGATCTCCGTCTTGCAGGTCTTGACGACCCAGGCAATGACGGCGGCGTCGTCGATGAAGCCGGCGACCGGGACGAAGTCGGGGATGACGTCGATGGGGATGACGAAGTAGAGGACGGCGCCGGCGATGAGGATGAGGGTTTCCTTCCGGAGACGGTAGTCACCGCGGGCGACCGCCCGGAGCAGTTCGAACATCGTTCTCAGGTCTTCGATCACGGCGCCAAGGGGGCTCGAGGTGCCGCCGGCGTTTCTTGCCTTCTCGCGGGCCTCGTCGACGATCTCGCGGAGTTTGTCCGGCGATTCGACAATCTCGGCGGCCTGGTTCCTTGCGTGGAGGGGCAACTCCATCTCGCCGGTCAACTCCCGATCGGATGCCATGTCGTCTTCACTTCCTGCAGGTCGGTGATTTCGTAGGGGCTCTGGACATCGGTCCAGTCCTCGTGGGGCCGGACCGCGACGCGTTTCAGGTTGTGGACCGCTTCGATCTCGGCGGACCTGGCGACGTCCGGGTCCGGGGAGCAGAGGAGCAGCCCGTCGACGTCGCGGTGCGCGGCGAGCGGCGCGAGCATCTCGTCCGAGCGACCGGTGAGGACGTTGACGACGCCGCCGGGGACATCGGACGAGTTGAGGACTTCGCCGAACGTCGTGGCGGGAAGCGGCTGGCTGCCGGTGACCAGAACGACGGTCGTGTTGCCTCCGGCGATCGCGGGGGCGACAGCGGAAGTGAGGCCGAGCAGCGGCGACTCGGGCGCCAGGACACCGATGACGCCCATCGGTTCGAGGATCGAGAAGTTGAAGTGCGAGGTGGCCACCGGGTTGACGCTGGAGAAGACCTGCTGGAACTTGTCGGTCCAGCCGGCATAGTGGACGAGGCGGTCGACGGCGGCCTGGACTTCGATCGCGGCTTCGTCCGGAGCCGTGCCGCCGGCCGCGAGCAGGGTTTCGAACTGCGCGCTCCGGCCCTCCAGCATCTCGGCGATCCGGTAGAGGATCTGGCCCCGGTTGTAGGCGGTGCGGCCGGCCCAGCCGGCCTGCGCGGCGCGGGCCGCGGTCACCGCGTCCCGCACGTCCTTGCGCGAGCAGCGGCAGATGTTCGCGATCGGCGTGCCGTCGGGCCCCAGTGCCCGGTCGAAGCGGCCGGACTCCGAACGCGGGAACCTGCCGCCGACGTAGACCTTGTGGGTCTTGAGCACAGGCAGACGGTCGGCCGCAGCCGCTCCCGCGGGTCGCTGCTCGCTCATGCCGCTCGCTCCGGCTGCAGGTAGGCGTGGAGCCCGGCGAGTCCGCCCTCGCGGCCGATGCCGCTCTCCTTGTAGCCGCCGAACGGAGCCGTCGGATCGAACTTGTTGTACGTGTTCGCCCACAGCACGCCGGCGCGGATCCGGCTGGTGACCCGGAACGCCTTGGCGCCCTTGTCGCTCCAGACGCCGCCCGAGAGGCCGTAGGGCGTGTTGTTCGCCATCGCGATGCCCTCGTCCACGGTGCGGAACGTCTGCACGGCGAGCACCGGGCCGAAGATCTCCTCCTGTACCACCCGGTGCGACTGGGATGCCTGCAGGAACAGGGTCGGCCGGCACCAGTAGCCGCGCTCCGGCACCGGGCAGGATGTCTGGAACGGTTCGGCGCCTTCCGCCTCGCCGATCTCGAGGTACTCCTCGATCCTGTCGAGCTGGGCGCGGGAGTTGATCGCGCCGATGTCCGTGTTCTTGTCGAGCGGATCGCCGACGATCAGGGTCTCCATCCTGTCCTTCAGCTTCGAGATCACCTCGTCGGCGACGGATTCCTGGACCAGCAGCCGGGAGCCGGCGCAGCAGACGTGGCCCTGGTTGAAGAAGATGCCGTTGACGATGCCCTCGACTGCCTGGTCGACGGCGGCGTCCTCGAACACCAGGTTCGCCGCCTTGCCGCCGAGTTCCAGCGTGTAGTGCTTGCCGCTGCCGGCGAGGGCGCGGCGGATCAGCTTGCCGACCTCGGTGGAGCCGGTGAAGGCGACTTTGTCGACGTCGGGGTGCTGGACAACGGCGGCGCCCGTCTCGCCGGCGCCGGTGACGATGTTGACGACGCCGGGCGGTACGCCGGCTTCCCGGATGATCTCGGCCAGCTTGAGCGCCGTGAGCGGCGTCGTCTCAGCCGGCTTGAGGACGACCGTGTTGCCGGCGGCGATCGCCGGCGCGATCTTCCAGGCCGCCATCAGCAGCGGGAAGTTCCAGGGGATGACCTGCCCCGCGACGCCGAGCGACCGGGCGCCCCGGCCGGGGAAGGCGTAGTCCAGCTTGTCGGCCCAGCCGGCATAGTAGAAGAAATGCGCCGCCGCCAGCGGGATGTCGACGTCGCGGGACTCGCGGATCGGCTTGCCGCCGTCGAGCGACTCGGTGATCGCGAGTTCCCGGCCCCGTTCCTGGAGCACGCGGGCGATCCGGTAGACGTACTTGCCGCGTTCCCGCGGTGCAAGCTGTGACCAGACGTCCTCGTAGGCGCGCCGCGCGGCCGCCACGGCGCGGTCGACATCGGCGTCGGAGGCCAGGGCGACGTCGGCGATCTTCTCCTCGGTGGCCGGGTTCGCCGTTTCGAACGTGCGGCCGCCTTTGGCGTCCACAAACTCGCCGTCGATGAACAGGCCGTAGCGGTCCCGCAACTCGACGTGGTCGGTCGACTCGGGCGCCGGCGCGTAGCCCCAGCCGTCGTCGCCGCCGAGGCGGAGCTTCGGGGCCGCTGTTCCGGCCGATGGAGTGGAGTCCGTCATGGTCCTCGCCGTGACCTCCTAGAGCGAGAAGTCGTCGAACGACTGGTAGATGCCGCTGCGTTGCTTGACGATCTGGCGCAGGACGTCGTTTGCGAGGGAACTCGCTCCGAACCGGTACAGGTCGGGATCGAGCCAGTCCTGGCCCAGCGTCTCGCGCACCATGACCAGGTGCCGGATCGCATCCTTCGCCGTGGAGATGCCGCCGGCGGGCTTCATGCCGATCTTCTCGCCGGTGCGCAGGTAGTGGTCGCGGATCGCTTCCAGCATGACCAGGACGACGGGCATCGTGGCGGCCGGCTTGATCTTGCCGGTCGAGGTCTTGATGAAGTCGGCGCCCGAGCGCATCGCCAGGTCCGAAGCGCGCCGTATCGCGTCGAGGGTGCCCAGTTCGCCGGTCTCGAGAATCACCTTGAGGTGAGCGTCGGCGCATGCCTCCTTGACCGAGGCGATTTCGTCTCCGGTGTAGGCGAGGTCGCCGGCCAGGAAGCGGCCGCGGGAGATCACCATGTCGACTTCGTCCGCGCCGGCCTCGACGGCCTTTCGCACCTCGAGCAGCTTGATCTCCAGCGGCGCCTGTCCGGCGGGGAAGCTCGTGGCGACGGAAGCGACGTGGATGCCGCTGCCCTCGACCGCCCGTTTGGCGACGCCGACCAGTGCGGGGTACACGCAGACCGCGGCCACATGCGGCAGATCGGGCAGCGCCGCGTGAAGCTGTAGCGCCTTGGCGCAGAGCTGCCGCACCTTGCCCTCCGAGTCGGCGCCCTCGAGGGTCGTCAGGTCGATCATCGACAGGGTCAGGTGAAGCGCCTGGAGCTTCGCTTCCTTCTTGATCGAGCGGGAGCAGAGCCGGGCCACCCTCTCCTCGACGCCGACCGCGTCGATGGGCGGCGACTCGACCGGCGCGGCTGTGGTCGACATCTGCATGACTCACCAGTCTACGCCCGTTCGCCGGGTTGCGGGCGGCGGCGCCGCTCCCATCGGCACGATCCGCGGCGTGGCTGTGGCAGAGTGCCCCTGTCATGGCTGGGAACACGTTCGGAACCGCTCTGCGGCTCACCACGGCCGGCGAGAGCCACGGGCCGGGCTACGTCGGCATCCTCGACGGCATTCCGCCCGGTCTCGAACTGTCCGAAGCGGATCTGCAGCCGGACCTCGACCGCCGCCGGCCGGGCCAGTCGAGACTGACGACACAACGGAACGAACCGGACGAGTGCCGCATCCTTTCCGGCGTGTTCGAGGGCAGGACGACCGGCACGCCGATTGGCTTCCTGATCGAGAACCGCGACCAGCGGCCCAGGGACTACAGCGAGATCAGGGACAAGTACCGTCCCGGCCACGCCGACTACACGTTCGACGCGAAGTACGGCTTCCGGGACTACCGGGGCGGCGGCCGCTCAAGCGCCCGCGAAACCTCGGTGCGGGTGGCGGCCGCGGCGGTGGCGAAGAAACTGCTGCGCGAGCGCTGGGGAGTCGAGGTCGTGGGCTACGTGAAGAGCATCGGCGACATCGAGGGGCGAATCGACGATCCGGCCGCGGTAACCCTGGAGCAGGTCGAGTCGAACCCCGTGCGCTGCCCGGACGAGGAGGCCGCGGCGCGGATGGCGGAACTGATCGAGCGAATGCGCTCGGAACGGGATTCGGTTGGCGGCATCTCGGAACTCGTCGCCACCGGGGTGCCGCCGGGTTGGGGCGAGCCGGTGTTCGACAAGCTGAAGGCGGACCTGGGCAAGGCGCTGTTCAGCCTGCCGGCCGTGCTCGGCGTCGAGTACGGGGCCGGCTTCGGCGTGGCGACAGCGCGCGGCAGCGAGAACAACGATCCGTTCGAGATGCGGGAAGGCCGCGTCGCCACCCGTGGCAACCGCCACGGCGGCATGCTGGGCGGCATTTCGTCAGGTCAGCCGATCGTGCTCCGTTGCGCGGTCAAGCCGACGAGCAGCCTGCCGCGGCCGCAGGACACGGTGACCCGGGCCGGTGAGCCGACCACGATCGCCACCAGGGGCCGGCACGACCCGTGCCTCCTGCCGAGATTCGTGCCGATGGGCGAGGCGATGATCGCCCTTGTGCTGGCCGATCACGCGCTGCGGCAGGTGACGCAGGGCGTCCTGGAGTAGCGCGGCAATAGGGTCGCCGCTTCGCGGCGCCGACGTGGGCGGGGCTGGTCTTCGGCTGGGTGCGCGGGTCTTCTGACCCGCTGCCGCCGAAGGCGGCCAGAAACACGCGCCGGCCGCCAGGCCGGCTCCATCTGGGCGGCCAGTTCCATACAACCCGGCGGGGGCGCCGGCGCACCCAGTGTCTTACGGGTCGATCTTGGCCGTCGCCTTCCCCATGACTACGACATCCCCGTCCTGGTTCACCGTCGAGACGGACAGGTCGACCAGGTTCTGGCCGTCCTCTTCACGGACCGCGTCGATCTTCGCCGTCGCCGTCAGCGCGTCGCCCGGCCAGACCTGGCGGGTGAAGCGGACGCCGTAGGCGGTCAGCCGACCGTCGCCGACGTAGTCGGTGACCATCCGGCCGGTCATGCCCATCGTCAGCATGCCGTGGGCGAAGACGGTCGGGTAGCCGGCCACCTTCGTCGTGAAGATCTCGTCGGAGTGCAGCGGGTTGTAGTCGCCCGAGGCGCCCGCGTACTGGACGATCTGCGTCCGGGAGAGGTCGTCGGTCAGCTTCTGCGTGTGCGTGTCGCCGACCTGGATCTTGCTTGCCTGAAGTGCCATTTGGTTCTCTCCTCAGTCGCTCTCGACAACCTTCTCGGTGCGCACGCCAACGCCGGTGGCGCGCACGACGAGTTCGCCGGATTCGTCGAAGTACTCGGTGATGTTCTCGCTGAACGTGAGCTTGCCGCCGCGCTTGCCCTGCCGCTCCCAGGTCTTGCCGGGGCGGGTCTTGATCGTCAGGGTTTCGCCCGGGCTCACGTGGCGGAAGTACTCGAAGCGCTGCTCGGCGTGAAGGCCGGTGCCGCCGTCGCCGCCGGTCCGCTTGGGCGGCACGCCGGTGGGATTCTTGCCGGAGCCGAACCAGGGCTCGCCGATCTTCGGGCGCAGGAAGTAGTCCGGGTCGTACTGCGCCGAGGACTGGTAGAAGGTCGGCGGCGCGATGACGTTGCCGGGCTCGGTGTCCGCCGCCGCGTCGGCATCGTGATAGATCGGGTTCGGGTCGCCGACCGCACGCGCGAACATCATGATGTGGCCGGCCTCGATCGGGAACTTCTTTGCTGCCATTGCCGTTCCGTCCTCCTCTTCAAGTGGTGTCTGGAGCGCAGTTCTGTGCGTCGTTTGAGCGGGTGACTGTAGCAGGATGAATCTGCTTCTAGTGGAGGAGGGGGACCTCGACTCGGCACCCGGCACGGAGCGTTCCGGCGCGGCGCGTGCGGTGGTCGGTGGCGAACGCCTCCGGCACGTCCGGAAGGTGCTGCGCGCGGATGTCGGCGACACGCTGGAAGTGGGCCGGTTGGGCGGCGGCATGGGCCGCGGGCGAATCGTCGAACTGAGCCGGGAGCGCGTCGTCCTGGAGCTTGGACCGCTCGATCGGGAGCCGCCGAAGCCGTTGCCGGTGACGCTCGTCCTGGCCCTGCCGCGGCCGAAGTTCGTGGGCCGCATTCTGCAGGCCGCCGCGGCGATGGGAGTCAAGCGGATCCTGCTCGTCCACACGGCGCGGGTGGAGAAGAGCTACTGGCAGAGTTCGGTGATGCGCCCGGAGGCTCTGCGGCGGCACCTGATGCTGGGCCTGGCGCAGGCGCGGGACACGGTGCTGCCGGCGATCGAGTGTCTGAGAGGGTCGCGGGATCTGACCGACGCGCTGCCCGGCCTCGTGCAGGCTCACGAGCAGGTGCTGGTTGCGGACGCCTCCGGCTCCGAGCCGTGTCCGCTGGGCGTCGATGGCCCGACCGCGTTGCTGGTCGGCCCCGAAGGCGGTTTCCTCGTTGGAGAACTTGACGCCTTCGCGGCGTCCGGTGCGCGAAGGGTCAGCCTGGGACCACGCGCTCTTCGCGTGGAGCAGGCGGTGGTCGCGTTGCTGTCGCGGCTCGCCGCTTGAGGGACGCCTCTACTCCCGCAGCCTGGCGCCGACGGACCTCTCGACCTGCCCCAGGATCCGCCGCCGCAGCTTCTTTGTGTCGCGGTCGCGCAGGGTGCGGTTCGGTGCCCTGAGCGTGAGGTGGTAGGCGAGGCTCTTCGAGCCTTCGCCGATCGCCTCGCCTCGGAAGACGTCGAACAGCTCGACGGCGCACAACAGGGGCTTGCCGGCCTTGAGCAGGGCGGCTTCAACGGACGCGGCCGGCGTCGACTCGTCGACGATCAGCGCCAGGTCTTCCCGCACTTCGGGGTAGACGGGCACGGGTTCGACCTGGAGGGACGCCGGAATCCGTTCGAGGATCCGGTCCAGATCGAGTTCGGCGGCCAGCACCGGACTTCCTGCCGCGGGTTCGAGGCCAAAGTTCGCGGCTACTGCCGGGTGCACCTCGCCGAGCAGGCCGACCGGTTCGCCCTCGCCGCCGAGGAGGACTGTGGCTGAGCGGCCGGCACGGTACGGCGTTGCCGCCGAGGCCGCCTCCGCCGCGGCGAACTCGACTCGGAGACCGAGCCGGTCGAGGACGGTCTCGACAACGCCCTTCATGTCGAAGAAGTCGAAGCAGTCGTCCGGGTTGTCGGCGGCCTGCCAGTGGCTGCTCCGGCGAGGACCGCTGAGAACTATGGCGGCACGTTCCCGCTCTTCGGGCAGCGCATCGCCTTGCTCGACCGGAAAGACGCGGCCGACCTCGAACAGGGCGAGCCGGTCCTCGAAGCGGCTGTTCGACGCCGCCGCCTCCAGCACGGACGCGAGCAGGCTGCGGCGCATGACGACGCGGTCCTGGGTCGAGGGATTGGCGAGCCGAACGTAGGGCGGCGGCTCGGCGTCCTCGAGGTGCAGCTTCGCTTCCGCCTCCGGCGTGGTCAGCCGGTAGCTGACCACTTCCTGCAGTCCCAGGTCGGCGAGCGTGTCCTTCACGCGGTCCTCGAAGGACTGCTCGCGGTTTCCGCGCTGGGGCGGCAGCACGTCGCTGAGCACGGTGGAGGGGATCCGGTCGTAGCCGTAGATGCGGCAGACCTCCTCCACCAGGTCGTGCTGGCCTTCGATGTCGAGGCGGTGGTCCGGGACGGTGACCCGGAGCGGGCCCGAATCCGTCGCGGCGTCGACCCCGAACTCGAGGCGCCGCAGCAGATCCGCGGTTTCCTCCGCGCTGAGGTCGAGGCCGCTCAGTCGGCGCAGGTAGCCGAGATCGAAGTCGACGGCGACATCAGGCGCCGGCTGCGGGTAGTGGTCGACGATCCCCTCCGCGATCGTGCCGCCGGCATGGAGTCGCAGCAGTTCGGCGGCCCGCCGGGCGCCGAGCAGCGCCTGGCTCGGGTGGACGCCGCGGCTGAAGCGGAAGCCGGCTTCGGTGTGGACCCCGAGCTGGCGCTGGGTGCGCCGGATGCTCCGCCGTTCCCAGGCAGCCGCTTCGAGCAGGACGTTGCGGGTCTCCGGGCCGATCTCGCTGTCCCGGCCGCCCATCACGCCGCCGACGCTCAGGGAGCCGGCCGGGTCGGCGACCATGATCTGGTTCGTCCGCAGTTCCCGTTCCGTGGCGTCGAGTGTCGTCAGGCGCTCGTCCTCGTGCGCCAGCCGGGTGACGATCCGCACCGGGCCGCTCTTCGCGTACGAATCCGCCCGCTGGCGCAGCAGGTCGTAGTCGAAGGTGTGGTTCGGCTGGCCGACCTCGAGCATCACGTAGTTGCTGATGTCGACCACGTTGCCGATCGGCCGCTGGCCGGCGAGCTGCAGCCGGTGCTGCATCCAGTACGGGGACGCGCCCTGCTCGATGCCTTCGATCAGCAGGGCGACGAAGCGGGGGTTGAGTTCGGGGTTCTCGGTCGTGACTTCGACCCGGCCCTCGATCGGCGGGCCGTCCATCGTCAGCGGGACGGCGGGCGGCCGGAACTCCGCGCCGGTAAGCGCCGCGACTTCGCGCGCGACGCCCATGATCGAGGCGCAGCGGGCGATGTTGGGGATCACGTCGATGTCGAGGACGACGTCGCCGAGCACCTCTGTCAGGGGCCGGCCGGGCTCAAGCGTCGGCAGTTCATCGGCCGGCTCGAACAGGATGATTCCCTCGTGGTCCTCGCCCAGGCCCAGCTCCACCGCCGAACAGAGCATCGCGTCGCTGGTGATGCCGCGCAGCTTCTTCGGCTTGAGCCGCGTGATCTTCAGGTCGCGGTACGGGTTGCGGTAGCTGGCGCCCGCGAGCAGCAGGGCGCCCCAGAGATCGGCGCCGCCCAGGTCCTGATCCAGGTACGGGAACAGGTTCGGCGCTCCGGTGATGACCTGCCGCGTCGAGTCGGCGCCGTAGTCGACCGTCGCCAGCACCAGGCGGTCGGCGTCGGGCACCGGGTCGACGCGCAGGACCCTGGCCGCCATGACCAGGTCGGCGGGCCACGGCAGTTCGGCGCCGTCGACGCCGAAGCGGTCGATCGCCTTGACCTCCAGGCCGGCGTTGGTGAGCAGTTCAGCGAGTTCGTCCGGGGAACCGTCCAGCTCGACGAAATCGCCGAGCCAGTTGAGTGGAACGCGCATCAGACGAACCGCTGGAACTGGCGCAGGAAACGGAGGTCGTTCGACCAGAAGTAGCGGATGTCGCGGATGCCGTGCCGCAGCATGGCGATCCGCTCGGGCCCCATGCCGAAGGCGAAGCCGCTCCACTTCTCCGGGTCGTAGCCGCCGTTCCTGAGCACGGTGGGGTGGACCATGCCGCAACCGAGAATCTCGAGCCAGCCGGTCTCCTTGCACAATTGGCAGCCCTTGCCGTCGCAGAGGAAGCAGGCGATGTCCATCTCCGCGCTCGGTTCGGTGAACGGGAAGTAGCTGGCCCGGAAACGGGCGCCGCGACCGTGCCCGAACAGGCGGCGGGCGAACTCCGTCAGGGTGCCCTTGAGATCGGCGAAGGTGATCGCCGGGCCCACCGCCAGTCCCTCGATCTGGTGGAACTGGATCTCGCTGCGGGACGTGATCTGCTCGTTGCGGTAGCACATCCCCGGCAGGATCACGCGCACCGGCGCCGGATGCTGCTCCTGCATCGCGAGGATCTGGCCGCCGCTGGTGTGAGTCCGCAGCACGACGCTCGGGTCCGTCGTGTAGAAGGTGTCCTGCATGTCGCGCGCGGGGTGGTCGGGCGGCATGTTCAGGTCGCCGAAGTTCAACTGGTCGGTGACCACGTCGGGGCTTCGGTAGGTCTGGAAACCCATGTCGCCGAAGATGCGTTCGATCCGCCGCATGACGAGCGTCGACGGGTGCAGGCCGCCGAGAACCGGGCGGCGGCCGGGCAGCGTGACGTCGAGGCTCTCGGCGTCGGCCTCCGCGTCGTGCGCCGCTCGCGTCAGAGCCTCCTGACGCGCCTCGAAGGCAGCCTGCAGGGAGATCTTGATCTCGTTGATCCGCTTGCCGAACGCGGGCCGGTCGGCGGGGTCGATCTCGCCCATGCGCCGGGTCAGAAGCTGCACCTCGCCCTTGCGGCCGATCGTCGCCCGGCGCCACTCCTCGAGTGCGTCCAGATCGGCCGTGGCGTTCAGCGCCGCCGAGACCCGCGCTTCGATGTCGTCGAGCTGATCGATCATGGCGGGGTCAGGCGAGTGGTGCGGGAACGGACAGTCGGCCCGTCGCGGCGCCCGACTCTACAAGCCAGTACGGGGTAGCGACGGAGCCCGCGTCCTTCGGGTCACATGGCGGGGGCAACCAGCAGGATCTCCAGGAGCGCGCCGACGAACAGCAGCAGCGGGAGAATCGCGGCGAGCAGGGCCGCTCTCGATGCCTTCACCCCCTGGAGTACGTGAAGGCCTACCGCGAACAGCCCTGCGCTTCCGACGATGGCGAGAATGTCGCCGGCAACCGGGACGGCGTTGAACAGAAAGGCGCCTGCCGCGTAGCCGGCGGCGACCCATGTGCCGCGAAAGCCCTCCGGCCTTGGCGAGCGGGTGACGATCAGAAGCAGGTGCAGGAAGCCGGCGCTGAAAAGCGGCAGGAGCAGGCTGAGGACGAAGACGAACGGAAGGAACAGCAGGAGGACCTGCAGACCGAGAAACGGGAGAATCCGCCGAAGGAAGGGAAAGCCCTCCAGGCCGGAAACGTCCGCCGGCTCGCCGAGCAGCTCCATTCGGTTGACCAGTTCCAACAACGCGTCGGGCAGTGTCAGCGCCAGGACGATAAGGACCAGGCCGTTCAGGAAGAAGCCGAGCGTGAGGACCAGACCGGCGAAGACGAGCGGCCCCCACCAGCCCGCGTTGGCCCGGGTGCCCTCAAAGAACTTGCGGGGGGAAGTCGCCAGCAGAGCCAGAGTAGCGACGAAGGCGGATACCCTGCCCCGGTCCTTCCGCTCCTCCCACGGATTGACGACCCCGGTGCCGTTCCGGACGCCGGTGCTATCGTCCCCGGAGTTCACGAGGAGCACCTTACCGGAGCGATCCTGATGGCGGACGCCCGACAGCAGCGAACGGCGGCAGTACGCGACGTCGGCGCTAGCGCCGGGGCTCTCGTGGTCGGCGTCGCTGCCGCCAGCGCCTTCAACGAGTTCGTGCCGGAGGGGCATCGGCCGGAGGACGTTCTGCCGGGCGCCCGCAGCGTCGTCGTCGCTGGCAACCAGGGCCCGACGGCCGGCGCCTGGCGGAGTCCCGATCACCGGGTGATGGAGATCACGGGCTACGACTTCCGGGAGAACGTCGCGGTCCACGTCATGTGCGACTACATCGAGCGGGAGCACGGCCACCGCGCGCTGCAGGCGCCGTCCCTGCCCACCGCCGGACACAACCCGCCGATGAGCATGATGCTGGCCGCCGTGCTCGCGGGGCTGGGCACGCGGTCGCTGGCAGCGAACATCATCCTCCACCCCCGTTACGGCCTGCTGTACTACGCCGCCCTGGTCACGACGCTCGACCTCGAGCCGGACCACCCGCTGGAGGAGGACGTCTGCCCGTCCGAGCCGTGCATCCAGATGTACGAGAAGCTGGGCACCACGCCGTGCCTCGCCTCCTGCCCGAAGGACGAGGGCGGCTGCCTGGACGGCGCCCTCGACGGCGACGGCCGGATCAGCTACTCGTACTACGACCGCGAGCGCTGCACCTCGCGGTCGATGAACTTCGGCATCGGCTCGATCCAGAAGTCCCTGGTCCAGATCACGACGGAGGACGACCGTGAACGCCGCAGGTCGATGATCTACTCGGATTTCTTCAGCCAGTCCCTGTCGTCGCTCAGCTACTACAAGGAGAGCGTCGCCCAGTGCTTCGAGTGCATGCGGGTGTGCCCGGTCGGCATGCACGAAAGGCGGCTCCAGTGACCGTCTCCGCGGCGGCCTCCGCGCCGACGGCGGACGAGGCGGCGGCTGCCCGCGACCGGCTGGCCGCGACGATGGAGCGGGGCGGCGCGCTGGCCTGGGGCGTCGCCGACGCCGGCGCCTTCGACGAGGCGCCCGAGGGCTTCCGGCCCGGCGACCTGCTGCCGGGAGCGCGTCGCGTCGTGGTCGTTGGCGGAAGTCCGCCGCGCGCCGCGGACTGGGCGAGCCCGGTCCACGAGCACCTGGAGACGATGGGCACCAGCGACCGGATCAACTCCCTCGGCCTGAAGACGGCGAAGTTCATCGAGGCCGAGTTCGGCTACTACGCGCTGTTCGTGCCGCCGGGCGTGCGTCGCGGCAACCGGCCCTTCCTGAGCGTGGCGCTGGCCGCGGAACTGGCGGGCTGCGGATCCCGCAGCCTGGCCGGGCCGGTGCTGCACCCGGAGTACGGCCTGCTGTTCTACTCGGCGATCATCACGACCTATCCGTTCCCGGTCACGCCGCCGCTGGCCGAGCCCGCCTGCCCGGCGCCCGCCTGCGTCGAGATGTGGGAGGCCGAGGGCGCCACGCCCTGCACACGGGTATGTCCCCTGGGCGACGGCGGTTGCCTGGACGGGCGGATCGAGGACGGCCGGCTGGTCGAGCGCCGCTACGACGCGGCGCGTTGCACCTCCCGCGTCTACACGCACTGGATACCGGGCTTCCAGAAGGGGCTTGAACTCGCCCTCGACCAGGACGATCCGGAGGCCCGCAAGATGGTCCTCTACTCCAGCCACTTCACGAAGACCCTGTGGTCGATGACCTACGCCGCGCAGAGCCAGGGCCAGTGCTGGGAGTGCATGCGGGTCTGTCCCGTGGGCGCCGAGTTCCGGCAGAAGGCGTAGGACCGAGCGAGGAACCGAACATGGCTTTCTTCTTCATCGATCCCGAGACCTACCGCCGGCACAGGAAGGAAATCCTGGAGCTGTCGAACTCGATCCAGGTCGACATCCACGAGCACCTGCCGGGCGAGAAACGGCAGCGAGGTCTCTCCGACCGCGAGATCGCGGAGCACCTCGACCTCGACGAGCGCACGGTGCGCGAGATCCGGGTCGTCGCCGAGCGTGACTACTACGACATCGAAGAGTGGGACAAGGCAGTCGAGTTCAAGGACAAGGCCTGCCGCGCCTTCGCCGAGGAGGGGCTGTCCTACGTGTTCAAGCGCCGTTCCTGACCGCGGGCTGGAGACGGTCCGGCTGTCGGTGCGCCGGCCCTCTGGCCGGCATCCGGCTCCGGCAGGGGGCCCGGTCGCAGTAGAGCCTCCCGCCGGCCGCCGTGTTCACGCGACGCGGGGCAGCACTTCGTCCGTGAAGAGCACGAAGGAGCTGTGGCTGAGCGGTGCCAGCAGCAGGTAATCGAGGAACATCTCTTCCTTCAGGCGCGCGATCTCGTCCACCAGCTCGTCCGGCGTGCCGAAGATGATCACGCCGTTCATGTAGCGGTCGATCGCGGATTGCGTCGCCGAGTCGACGAAGAGGTGGTCCTGGGCCATGTCGCTGAGCTCGCGGTTGAGCTTGCTCTCGACCCTGGCCGGCCGTACGCCCTTCTTGCGGTGCGAGCCGACCGTCCACTCGGCTCCCTGACGGGCGATCTGCTCCGCTTCGGCCCGGGTCGGCGCGCAGGCGACGAGGCGGGCCATCGGGATCTCGCGGCCCTCGATCGAGTGGCCGTGGTTCTCCAGGATCCCCCGGTACAGCTCCCGCTTATCAGCGAGCCGCGCGTGGTCAGCGTGCGGGTCCATCATGATCGAAAACCCGTTCTCGGCCGCCCAGTTCATCGCCTCCGGCGACGAGGCGGCGAGCCACACCGGTGGATGCGGCTTCTGCGCCGGTTTCGGCAGTACCTCCACGCCGTCGCACTGGAAGTGATCGCCCGCGAAGGTCACGCGCTCCTCCGTCCAGGCGGCGATCACCGTCTGGACGTGCTCGCGGAAGACCCCGTAGCTGTGCTGCGGGTCGACGCCGAAGGCCTTGAACTCGGCCTCCTGGTAGCCGCGGCCGACGCCCCAGTTCACCCGGCCTCCGGAAAGGACGTCGAGCAGCGCCACCTCCTCGGCCAGCCGCAGCGGGTTGTAGAACGGCGCCAGGGAGACGCCGGTGCCGATGCGGAGGTTCTTCGTCCGGGCGGCCACGTGGGTGCCCATGAGGTGAATCGAAGGGCAGATGCTGAACGAGCTGAAGTGGTGTTCCGCCAGCCACACGGCGTCGTAGCCGTTCTGCTCCATGATGTCGATGCGCTGGAACGCCCGGTGGTAGACCTGATCCAGCGGAATCCGCCGGTCGGGCCAGGAAAAGAACTGGAGCACGCCGACCTTCATCGGCCGGCAATCGTTTCACACGGCGGCAGAGCCGCCCTGCGGGGTTGGCCCGCGCCGCAGGATCGGTCAGAGTTCGGCCATGACGCCCGCAGCCGACCCCTTCGAGCGCTTCCGCGACCTCTTCGAGCGCGCTTCGGCCACCGGTCTCACCGAGCCGAACGCGATGGTCGTCTCGAGCGCCGATGAGCAGGGCCGCCCGTCGTCCCGGGTCGTGCTGCTAAAGCACTTCGACCGCGACGGCTTCGTCTTCTACACGAACCTCGAGAGCCGCAAGGGCCGGGAGATCCTGGCTCGGTCGGATGTGAGCCTGAACTTCTTCTGGCGCGAACCGAAGGAGCAGGTATGCGTCTTCGGCCGCGCCGAACTGGTTAGCGACGAGGAGGCCGACGCCTACTTCGCGACCCGGGACCGGAACAGCCAACTCGGCGCCTGGGCTTCTCAGCAGAGCCGGCCGCTGGCAAGTCGCGAACAGCTCGTGGCCGGCTTCGAGCAGGTGACGGAGCGTTTCGCCGGCCGCGACGTGCCGCGCCCGCCGCACTGGACGGGGCTGCGGGTCGTGCCCCGGCGCTTCGAGTTCTGGGTCGCCCGGGAGCACCGCCTCCATGACCGGACGTTCTACGAGCGGGACGGCGACTCCTGGCGGATGGGCCTGCTGTACCCCTAGCGCTGGTTGTCAGTACAACCGCGGCACGATGCGCCAGGGCACGCGCCGGCGGTACTCGTCCCACAGCGGGCCGTACTTCGCGGCGCAGCGGCGGTCGTCGTCGCGCTCGCGTGGCACGAGGAGGAGGACGTAGTACAGCGGATAGAGCCAGGGTGCCACGAGCGTCGGGTAGCCGAGGCTGAGGGCAAGCCCGGTCGCCATCAGGATCTCGCCGAGATAGTTCACGTGGCGCGAGACGCCCCAGAAGCCGCTACACAGGACGCGCTGCTCGCCGTCAGAGATGCTCTCCGGCCGGAACCGGCCGAGGAAGGTCCGTTCCGGATCGAGCTTGAAGTGGAACTTCTGCATGTTCGCGCCGCGCGCCAGCGACCAGCCGGCGAAGAAGACGACGCCGGCCAGGAGGAGCAGCCAGACCGGGGCGTGGGGATTGGGCAGGTCGGCGGCGGCCCATAGCCCGGCTCCGTAGCAGTAAGGGTAGAAGAAGAGGCAGCCCCAGACGAGCTTGAAGCCGACCCGCTCGGCGAAGAGGTCGTAGGTGTAGAGGTGAACCCGCTCGAAGAACAGGTAGTCGCAGATGAACCAGGTGAAGAGCGCGACGTAGAGAACGACGGCGGGCGACGGATCGCCGGGATACGTCGAGTGGTGATGAACGGCGAACGAGAGCAGGTTCAGTTCGAGCAGGGTGGCGCCGAAGACGTAGAGGAACATCTTCGCATCGACGCAGCCGCCGAACAGGCGCGGGTTGGCGCGCCTGCCGAGGTAGAACTCCTTCAGGACGGAACCGCCGCGGCCCGGCGTCGTCACGACGACCGCCGCCGAAGCGAGGATGCCGAGCGCCAGTGCCCCCGCGGCGCCGCTCCAGCGGTGGGTCCATAGCCAGTCCCAGGGCATCACGCCGCTGTAGCCGGCCAGGAGCCACAGGCCGATCGTGACGGCGAAGACCAGCAGCCCGTTCAGGCGGTACCGGAGAAGCTGGCCGGTCCGCTCGTCACGGACGTAGCCCGTGACCCGGCGGGCCGGCAGCAGGGCGCTGAGACCGAGGAGGACGGCGCAGATGAGCCAGGGCGTCAGAAAACCGGGATAGCCGATCAGGTCCAGGAGTTAGTCCTCACCTACGCCTCGGCCAGCTTGACCCATTCGAAGTCGCCGGGCTTGTGGTTGATCCGGATTCGCGGCTCGGCGATCCAGGAGGCGTAGTGGCCGGGCCGGAACTCCGGCTTCATCAGCGACTCGATGAAGGCGCGGTCGCTGTCGTCGGGCAGCCATTCGTGTCGGCGCCGGGTCCATTCGTCTTCCGGGACGATCCCGCCCGCCGGCGTGGCGTGCAGGTCACGGTAGACGCCGATCTGCCGGTGGAAGGCCACGTGTGGCAGCGTGATCTCGAAGTCGACTCCGGCCTGGCGGATCGTCTTGTTCCAGCGGCCGACGCCGAGGCTGCAGTCGCCGGTGAAGTCGTCGCGCAGGCGTGCGTTCAGCGCGTTCAGGGCCGGGTGCTGCACGATCTGCCAGCCGCCGTTCGCCGGTTGCGGGATGCCGTACGTCGCTTCGTGCAGCCGGTGGTCGTCCTCCAGCCGGTGTTCGCGAAAGCGGCCCTTGAGCCCGGCGTTGAAGAAGTTGGCCGAGTTCGTGGACAGTTCGGAGCCGAACAGGTCGAGTGTCAGGGAGTAGTGGAGGTTCACTTTCTTCTGGATCGTCGGCAGGTCGATCACGCCGAGCGCCCGCACCGCCTCGATGTCGGTCGGGTCGTCGAGCCCGGCTTCCCGCATCGCTTCGCAGGTGCGCTGAACGATGCGGGTCACGCCGGTCTCGCCGACGAACATGTGGAACGCCTCCTCCGTGAGCATGAAGCGGCAGGTGCGGGACAGCGGGTCGAAGCCCGACTGCGCTAGGGATTCGAGCTGCATCCTGCCGTCGCGGTCGGTGAAGAAGGTGAACAGGAAGAAGGAGAGCCAGTCCGGCGTCTCCTCGTTGAAGGCGCCGAGCATCCGCGGGGCGTCGTCGGAGCCGGAGCGGCGGCGCAGCAGCTCGCCGGCCTCCTCCCGGCCGTCCCGTCCGAAGTACTTCTGGAGCAGGTAGACCATCGCCCAGAGGTGACGACCCTCCTCGACGTTGACCTGGAACAGGTTGCGCATGTCGTAGAGCGAGGGAGCGGTCTTGCCGAGGAAGCGCTGCTGCTCGACGGAAGCCGGCTCCGTGTCGCCCTGGATGACGATCAGGCGCCGGAGCATCGCCCGGTACTCGCCCGGAACCTCCTGCCAGGCGGGCTCGCCGGCGTGGCGACCGAAGGGGATCTTCCGGTCCGGGTCCTGCGGTGCGAGCAGGATGCCCCAGCGGTAGTCGGGCATCTTCACGTAGTCGAAGACGGCCCACTTGTCCGCGCCCTTCGACTCGACGCGGACCGCCGTGCGGAGATAGACGTCGGATGTCTGGAAGCCGTCGGGGCCCATGTCCATCCACCAGTCGATGTAGCCGGGGTGCCAGCGTTCCAGGCCGCGGCGGACGCGAGCGTCCGACGCCAGCGCGACGTTGTTCGGAATCAGGACGTCGTAGTCGACGGTGCTGTCTAGCGTGGTCATCGTGTGCTCCGTCAGATCCGTTCGCTGTCGAAACGGGGGCGCCGGCCGGTGCCGTAGAGGCGGAGCGCCCCCTCCTCGCCGACCGCGTTCGGCCGCTGGAAGATCCAGTTCTGCCAAGCGCTGAGGCGTCCGAAGATCTTGCTCTCGAGGGTTTCAGGACCGGGAAAGCGGAGGTTGGCCTCCAGCGCGGTCAGCGCGTCGGGCGAGAAGCTGGCCCGCTCCTCCAGGGCGATCCGGACCTCGTCTTCCCAGTCCAGGTCGTCCAGGATCTCGGTGACCAGGCCGGCCGCCTCGGCGTCGGCGGCTTCCAGAGGCCTGCCGATGAGTCCACGAAGGGAATCGATCGCGTCCTCCCGGCCGAGGAACCGGGTCTTGAGGCGGGAGAGCCCGTTCGGCGTGGGGAACGCTCCGAAGTTCAGTGCGCCGAGCTGGATGGAGGGCGCCGGTGCGCCGTCCTCGCTCTCACCCTCGAACATGTAGGAGCGGTCGGAGGCCAGCGCGAGTTCGAGCAGCAGACCCGCGAAGCAGCTCCCCGGCGCGATCAGCGTGAACACGCTGCGAGCGGTCAGGTCGAGGCGCTTGAGCACCCGCTTCCAGTACAGCAGCACCTCGCGCATGAACCAGTGCGAGCGTTCCCGGTGGAGGAACGCGTCGAACGCGGCCACCGTGCCGAGGTCGCCTTCGGACTCGATGACGAGTTGCCCGATCCGCGTCTCGTTCAGCCGCAGATGGAGCAGCGCGTCGTCGAGTTCCCGGGCCAGAAGGAGAGGCCAGAAGGCCGCGCTCCCGGCGAGTGCTTCCGGCGCGTCGCCCGGTGGCGGATCGGTCGGGCCGAGGACGGTGAGACGGGCGGCGCCAAGCGCGCGGTCTAACTCGATGCGTAGCGTTGTGTAGACGATCGAGTTTCCCTCCAGCCTCGGTTCGAACTGGGGCCAGTCCGCGCCTCCGGCTGCGGCGGGACGGTCGCTGGAGGCGGCGAGTTCCAACGCCCGTGTCTTGGCACCGTCGTCGAAGGACGATCGCGGCAGCAGTTCGTCGACCAGGTTCCAGTCGACGGCCCGCCGGCCCTTGACGCCCTCCTCCAGGGTGCAGAAGAGGTCGGCCCGGTCGCGGCGGACGCGGCGCTTGTCGAGCAGCCGGGTCAGTCCGCCGGTACCGGGAAGGACGCCGAGCAGCGGCACTTCGGGCAGCGAGACCGCCGAACTCCCGTCGTCGGCGAGAAGGATGCGGTCGCAGGCGAGCGCCAGCTCGTATCCGCCGCCCGCGGCCGTGCCGCGGATCGCGCAGAGGTAGCGCTGGCCCGAGTGCTGGCAGGCGTCCTCGATCGCCAGCCGGGTCTCGTTCGTGAACTTGCAGAAGTTCACCTTCAACTGGTGCGAGGAAGCTCCCAGCATGCCGATGTTGGCGCCGGCGCAGAAGATCCGGTCGCGATCGGAACGGAGCACGACGGCGTGAACCTCCGGATGCTCGAACCGCAGCCGCTGCGTCGCGTCGTAGAGCTCGAAGTCGACGCCGAGGTCGTAGGAGTTCTGCTTGAGCTGATATCCCGGCCGGAGTCCCGCCTGCTCGTCGACCTCCAGGGTCAGGAAGGCAAGCGGTGGTTCGATCCTGAGCCGCCAGTGCCGGTAGCGGTCGGGGTCAGTGCGGAAGTGAATGGGCTCTGCCGCGGCGGTCTCACCGGCCGGGTGCCCGGAAGGTCCGTCCGCGGTGGCCTGCTTGGACATCTGGTTGGTAGGGGAGCCCTGTTCCTGTTCGAGAGGCCCTTGCCGGTTGGTGAGTATAGTCACGCCTCGTGAGCGTCCCGGCCCCTGACGATCGCGGCGAGAGCCGCGTTCCGCACGTCGAGTTCGCTGGCGTGGACAAGAGCTACGACGGTGAGAACCTCGTCGTGCGCGGGCTCGATCTCGCCGTGGAGCGGGGCGAGTTTCTGACCCTGCTGGGTCCCTCCGGCTCGGGCAAGACGACCTGCCTGATGATGCTGGCGGGCTTCGAGGCGCCGACCGCGGGGACGATCCGCATAGCCGGCCGGCCGATCCAGGATCTGCCGCCCCACAGGCGCGGTATCGGCATGGTGTTTCAGAACTACGCTCTCTTCCCCCACATGACGGTTGGCGGCAACCTGGCCTTCCCGCTCGAGGTACGCGGCGTTGAGCCGTCCCTGCGGCGGGAGCGGGTCAAGCGGGCGCTCAGCCTGGTGCAGCTGGAGGGGTTGGAAGACCGGAGACCGGCCCAGCTCTCCGGCGGCCAGCAGCAGCGGGTGGCGATCGCCCGCGCCCTGGTGTTCGAGCCGGAGATCGTCCTGATGGACGAGCCGCTCGGCGCTCTCGACCGGCGTCTGCGCGAGGAGATGCAGTACGAGATCCGTCGCATCCATTCCACTCTGGGAGTGACGGTCGTCTACGTGACGCACGACCAGCAGGAGGCGATGACGCTCTCCGACCGGGTGGCGGTGTTCCACAACGGCGTCATCGAGCAGGCGGCGTCGCCGGAGGTCCTGTACGAGGAACCCGAGAAGGCTTTCGTGGCCCGGTTCATCGGCGAGAACAACCGGCTCGACGGCGTCGTGGTCAGCGACGAGGACGGCGTCTGCGAGGTGGACATCGGCGGCCAGAAGGTCCGCGCGATGAGTCTGGGTCTGTGCCCTCCGGGCGCTCGAACCACGGTCGTGATCCGGCCCGAGCGCGTCGCGGTGGCGCCGCCGGACGGCCGCTACCGGAACGAGATCGAGACGCGGATCGACGACATGATCTTTCTCGGCGACCATCTGCGCCTTCACATGACGGTCGGCGGCGCCTCCGACTTCATCGCGAAGATCCCGAACGTGGTGGGTCACGGTGCCGTGCTGCCGGGCGACACGGTGCGGGTCGGCTGGGCGGCGCTCGACTGCCGGGCGCTGGTGCCGGAGGAGTTGGCGGAAGGCGAAGAAGAGTGGTGAGGGCGGCCGCCGCCTCGGTCGCAGCACTGCTGGCCGGCTGCGCGCCGCAGGCGGGAGATGGGACGGCTCCCGGCTCTCCGGGTCCGGGCGCGAGCGAAGAGTCGATCACCGTCGTTTCCTACGGAGGCTCCTATGCCCGCGCCTGCGTTCTGGGCTACCACGAGTCCTTCACCGAGGAGACCGGCATCCGGGTCGACCTGGAGGACTTCAACGGCGGCCTCGCGCAGATCCGCGCCCAGGTCGAGGCCGGCGCCGTCCATTGGGACGTCGTCGATCTGGGCGTCGCCGACACGATCACCGGTTGCGACGAGGGCGTTCTGGAGCTGATCGAACCGGAGCTGCTGCCGCCGGGCCCGAACGGCGAGCCGCCGGCGGACGACTTCCTGCCGGAGACGAACACCGAGTGCGGCGTGGGCACGCTGCTCTACTCCACGATCTACGCCTACAACCCGGAGACCCTGCCGGGTCCAGCGCCGGCGACGCTCGCCGATTTCTTCGACCTGGAACGCTTCCCGGGGCGCCGGGGCATGCAGCGGAAGCCCGAGGCGAACCTGGAGTTCGCGCTGATGGCCAACGGCGTGCCGAAGGAGCGGATCTACGAGTTGCTCGGAACGGAGGAGGGTCTCGATCGCGCGTTCCGGAAGCTGGACACGATCAAGGACGACGTCGTGTGGTGGGAGGCGGGCGCGCAGCCGCCGCAGCTCCTCGCTGACGGCGAGGTCATCATGAGCACGGCCTGGAACGGACGGATCTTCAACGCCCAGGTCCTGGAGGACCAGCCCTTCGTCATCGTCTGGGACGGGCAGGTCATGGACCGGGGCCAGCTCGTGGTCGTCGCCGGCACTCCGCACCTCGAGGGCGCCCTGCGCTTCATGCGCCATGCCGCCCGCTCCGAGTCGATGGCGGGTGTGGGGAAGTACATCGCCTACAGCCCCGCGCGCCGTTCCGGCCAGGCGCTGATCGACCGGCACGCCGAGACGGGCACGGAGATGTGGCCGCACATGCCGACGAACCCGGCGAACATGAAGAACTTCCTGATGAGCGACTGGGAGTGGTGGGCCGACCACAGGGACGAGATGCAGGAGCGGTTCGCCGCCTGGCTGGCGCGATGAGAGGTTAGGGGTCGAGCCGTGAGGTCCCAGGAATCCCCAGGCGTGAGCCCGCCGGCATCCAGACCGCTGTGGCGCCGGGCGATGGGGCCGCGGTTGCGGGCGGCCGGTCTCGCCCTGCCGTTGGTGGCGTTCGTCTCCGTGACGTTCCTCGGTCCGATGGTCAACCTGCTGACGAAGAGCTTCTACGATCCGGAGGTCGCCGACGCGCTGCCGGAGACGATGGCCGCGTTGCGCGACTGGGATGGCCAGGGAACTCCGTCCGACGAGGCGTTCGCGGCCACCGCCCGTGAGTTCGTCGCGGCGCGCACGGAGCGCACCCTCGGGCGTACGGCGAACCGCGTCAACCGGGTCGCGAGCGGCATGCGCAGCACGATCATGGGCGGTTCGCGGGAGATGGCCGAGGCGGCCGCCGTTGCGGAGGATGCCGGCGTCGAGATGGGCGGCGCCTTCTGGCGCGAGACGATGATCGGCATCGACTCGCGCTGGGGCGGACCGGAACCCTGGCGGGCGCTCCGAGCCGCCGGCCAGCGGTTGACGGCCCGCCACTACCTCAAGGCGCTCGACTTCGAGCGCGGTCCGGATGGCGGCTACCAGCGCGCGCCGGAGGCCTGGCGGATCTACGTGCCGCTGTTCTGGCGGACCTTCCTCGTCAGCCTGGGCGTCACCCTGCTCTGCCTCGTCATCGGCTATCCGGTGGCGCACATGATCGCCAACTCGCCGCCCAAACGCGCCAACGTCCTGCTGCTGCTCGTCCTGCTGCCGTTCTGGACCTCGCTGCTCGTGCGGACCACGTCCTGGATCGTCCTGCTTCAGAACCAGGGCATCGTGAACGACTTCCTGGTCGCCATCGGCCTGATCGGCGACGACGGCCGGATCGCGATGATCTACAACATGACGGGCACGTTCGTCGCGATGACCCACGTGCTGCTGCCGTTCCTGGTGCTGCCGCTCTACTCGGTCATGCGGGCCATCCCGCCCGCCTACATGAACGCCGCCGTGTCGCTGGGCGCGACCCCGTTCCAGGCGCTGCGCCGGGTCTACTGGCCGCAGACGCTGCCGGGCGTCGGCGCCGGCTGTCTGCTCACCTTCATCCTGGCGATCGGCTACTACATCACTCCGGCCCTGGTCGGCGGCCAGAGCGGCCAGTTGATCTCGAACATGATCGCCTACCACGTCCAGACCTCGCTCAACTGGGGTCTGGCCGCCGCTCTGGCGGCGCTGCTGCTGGGCGGCGTGACCCTGCTCTACGTGGTGTACGACCGCCTGGTCGGCATCGACCGGATCGGACTCGGATGATGGTCGGCGGCGCGCTCAGCCCCGGCTACCGGGTCGCCCGCTGGGGCTACCTCGCGTTCTGCGTCGCCGCCTTCGTCTTCCTGATCGCGCCGATTCTCGTCCTCGTGCCGCTCAGCTTCAACGCCGAGCCGTATTTCACCTTCACGGAAGGCATGCTGCGGCTCGACCCGGAGGCCTACTCGCTCCGCTGGTACCGCAGCATCCTCGACGGCGACGAGTGGACGCGGCCACTCGCCAACAGCCTGATCATCGGTATCTCGGCCACGGTCGTCGCCACCGTGCTCGGAGCGGCCGCGGCGCTGGGCCTCGCCCACCCGGCGATGCCGGGCCGGAAGATCGTCACGGCGCTGCTCATCTCGCCGATGATCACGCCCGTGATCATCGCCGGCGTCGGCATGTTCTTCTTCTATTCGAGCCTGGGCCTGGCGCAGACCCACGTCGGGATCATCCTGGCGCACGCCGTCTTCGGCGCGCCCTTCGTCGTCATCACGGTGAGCGCGACGCTGGCCGGCTTCGACTGGACCGTCATGCGCGCGGCCGCGAACCTCGGCGCGAATCCGCTCGTCGCGTTCCGCCGCGTGCAACTGCCGCTCATCCTGCCCGGCGTCATCTCGGGCTCGCTGTTCGCCTTCGCGGCGTCCTTCGACGAGCTCGTCATCGTCCTGTTCATGGGCGGTCTGGAGCAGCGCACGCTGCCGCGCCAGATGTGGTCCGGCATCCGCGAGGAGATCAGCCCGACGATCCTGGCCGTGGCCACGTTCCTGATCGTCTTCGCGCTGCTGGCGCTGAGCACGGTGGAGTGGCTGCGCCGACGAGGAGCGTCCGGAGGACAGAGGGCGGGTTAGGACCGGAAGTGAAGATCTGGCGATCCTTTGCTACTCGGAAGAGAGTCGTTAACCAGGGTCGCGGGCATGGGTCCGTCAGTGGCCGGATTCAACTGGGCCGTCCGTTGGGGGCGGTGCTGAGACGGCGGCTGGCAGGCCGGGCGGCTGCGCGTCCGTTGGCGTTCGCTCCGGTCGTCGTTTGGGCCGCCGGCGTGTTCACGCTCTTCTCCGTCTGCTACTTCACTGTCTGGGTAGCGAGGGGTGTGGCTGGGGTTGCCCGCCTGGAGCGGGAGGAGGAGCGTGCAGGGATGATCGGGTACGTCCTCGGGCAGGCCATGGAGCGGTCGGACGTGGATGTTCATCGGGTAGTCAACGTGATCGGCGGAACACCTGGAGTACCGCGACATCACTTCGTGCCGGCAGCGGAGCGGGCTCGCGCCTATCACGGCCCTGAGCTGCCGATCGGCTGGGGTCGGACGACGCCGGATGCCTACATCGTGGCGTTGATGGCCGAACTCGCGGTGCCGCTCCGTACCCACGAAGTAGAGATCGGTGCCGGAAGCGAAGCGAAAGTGTTCACTACGCCCACGTTGCCTGTTTCCGGCCACGACGTACTGGAAATCGGTACCGGTACCGGCTATCTGGCGGCCGTACTGTCCGAGATGGTCGAGCACGTCTACACGATCGAGCCTGTTGAAGCGCTGGCGGAGAAGGCCGCCGCCACCCTCGGCGATCTCGGCTACGGCAACGTAACGGTGGGGGTCGGCGAACCCTTCGAGGGTTGGCCGGAGTTCGCGCCGTTCGACTCGATCGTGATCAAGGCGCCGGTGGACGCCGTACCGCAACCGCTGATCGACCAGCTCGACGTGGGCGGGAAGCTCGTGGCGCCAGTGGGACCGCCGGAGGGACCTCAGGTACTCAATGTGTTGGAGAAGCTGCCGGAAGGCTCGGTGGCGGTGAGATCGGTGCTGGAAGTGCGCTTCCCACCGCTCGCCTATGTCCGACAGTAAACCAGGAGGGACGGCCGGCCATGGCTAGCGGCAGTAATCGTTGGACCTCCGAGCCGCATGACGCGCGCCCGGCGCCGAATGCGGTGAGCGACGACGACCATGGCATCACGCTGGAGGCAGTCGAAGACACGCTCGCGCTGATCGCTCGTCACATCGTTGAAACGCCGGTCGTCGAGTGGTCGGGCGCTGAGATGCGGGCGATGCTGCCGGGGAACAGCCGCGTCCACGCCAAGCTGGAGCTTTTTCAGCGCTCCGGTACGTTCAAGGCGCGAGGGGCGCTGTCGAATGTCCTGCGACTGAGCGCTGAACAACTGCGGGCCGGCGTGACGGCCATGAGCGCGGGCAATCACGCGGTCGCCGTGGCGTATGCGGCGAAGGCGGCCGGCACCAGCGCGAAGGTCGTCATGCAGCGATCGGCGAATCCGGCGCGCGTCGAACTGGCCGCGGCGCTTGGCGCCGAGATCCTGATGGCGGAGGATGGCCCCAGCGGATTCGAGATGGTGGCCGGGATCGCGGCCGCGGAAGGCCGGGCGATGATCCATCCGTTCGACGGCGTGGCGACGGCCCTCGGCGCGGCGACGCTCGGTCTCGAGATGCATCGGCAGCTTGGAGACCTCGACGTGCTCGTCGTCGCCATCGGTGGCGGCGGTCTGGCTGGGGGCGTGTCGGCGATCACGAAGCGACTGAACCCCGATTGCCTCGTTGTCGGCGTGGAACCCGTGGGCGCCGACGCCATGCACAGGAGCTTCAGGTCGGGCAGACCGGAGCGCCTTGAAGGCGTGGACACCATCGCGGACAGTCTGGCGCCGCCCATGACCGAACGGCTGCCCTTCACGCTCTGCAGAAGCAACGTGGATCGGCTCGCCCTGGTCACCGACCGCGAGTTGGCTCAAGCCATGGGGCTCATCTTCAGAGAACTGAAGCTTGCCGTGGAGCCCGCCTGCGCCGCCACCACGGCTTCCCTGCCGGGTCTCGCCGAGGAGCTCTCGGGTGCGCGTGTCGGGCTGATCCTCTGCGGGTCGAACATCGACCGGAGCACGTACGATCGGTACTGCGAGCTCGGCGAGGGTCGATTCCGTTCCTGATGGGCGTTCGGGCGGTGGACCACGTCTACACGATCGAGCCCGTTGAGCCCAGCGAGCTTCAGCGTCGCGGCAGCTGAGGGACGTACCTCCGGGCGCAATCAAGGTCGATGTCGAGAACGTCAACGAGCTGCTCGACCTTTCCCGTCCAGACTTCGAAGACCTGATGGCGCCCGGGGCCCTTCGGCAGCCAGGGGTAGGTCTTTCCCCTGTACTTGACGCTCCAGTGGTGTGTCTTCAGCGTTCTCTCGTGTCCGGGCGCACACCGATTCAGCATCTTCCAGACCTGGGAGATGCGAACTGTTCCCCTGGTGGCCAACCGAACCTCCGCAGCGATCAGGCCGCGAGTGCGGCCGGAGTCTGGTGCTGCGGGGCCGAGTTGGCCGCTGGCGTCGCTTCCTCGAGAAGCTCGACATCGATACCCAGGTCGGGATCGTGGCGTTCGATGCGTAGCCCGAGTTCCGTGTCGATATCCCCCCGGCGGGCACGGGCCCGGGCCTCGTCCCATCTCGCCTCGGTTCGGCTGCCGGTGGTGGCGAAGAGCTCTCCGGCCTGGCGGCGGAACTCCTTGAACTCGCAGCCTTCGGCGGCTATATCGACCAGCGCGAGCCGCAGATCTTCGACGAACTTCACGTAGGCCTCGTTGAGCGTCGGACCATGTACGGCCGCACCGCCCGGGTTGACGCCGTACAAGTCAAAGTCGTCCGGAGTCCTGACTGCCAGCAGCCGGCCTCGTACCGTCACCAGAGCCACGTAGCCCTGGCCGAACACCGGCCCACCGGTCTCGAAGAACAGGGCGTACTCCGTCATTGTCGCGACTCCTTCTCCAGGCACGGCAACCGCCGAAGGGAACTTCTCAGTTTGCCCGCGAGGCGACGGGCGGTGACGGAGTATATGTCGACGGGGTCTAGGGCGCGCTCCGATACCTCCACAGTTCAGTCGCCGCCATGCTGTAGAGGAACAGCAGCACCGACACCGCCATGCCGGGGACCAGGCCGGCCAGGGCCCCGTACTGCTCGACGATCCAGCCGAGGATGACGGCGCCGATCAGCGGCGCGCCGAGCAGGCCGATGCCGAAGACGGCCATGACGCGGCCGCGGGACAGCGGCTCTGCGGCCTCCTGGACGATGGCCCGGGCCAGTGTGGTCGTGACGCCCATGTTGAGGCCCCAGGCGATGACTCCGGTCACGACCAGCCACCAGGCGGGTTCGACCCAGATCAGGAAGAGGACGACGACGCGGGAGAGCTGGAACAGGATGAACCAGCGGCCGGGTCGATGGAACGGCATGAACCGGAGCATGATGACGTTCGAGACGACCGCGCCGGCGAAGAAGACGATCATGAGCCACGACAGCAGTTCTGCGTCCCCGTCGTAGACCTCCCGGACGATGAAGGGGAAGGCGGTCAGGAAGCCGCCCGCGTTGAAGATGCTGGAGACGAAGTTGACCGTCATCGCGTCGAAGACCGGACGCTGGAGGTAGGAGGCGCGGAAGCCCTCCCGGATCCGGCGCCAGGCGGGCTCCGTCGGACCGTTGCTGGCGGACTCGTGGGAGCCGATTCTCCGGATCCAGAGCGCGGCCGCGACCAGACACAGGCACTGGACCAGCAGGACCTGGCGCAGACCGATGCGGTCGAGCTGGCCGGCGGCGCCGATCCCGATCATCGTGGTGAACATCGTGATGGCCGTGGACGCGGTCACTCCCCGCTGCAGATCCCGACCCGCGATGCGGCTCAGCACGGACTGCTGGGCCGGCCCGGAGAACGAAAGGGCGGCGCTGATTCCGAGACCCCACGCGGTCACGGTCCAGACGCTGAGTTCTCCGAGTTCGAGTACGAGAATCAGTCCGAGGGGTACGAAGGCCGCCGCGCCGAACACCCGGGTCAGCGTTGCCCGGGCGTCCGTGCGGTCGGCGCTGGCGCCGCCCCAGAGCATGATGATCACGCCGGGAAGGCCGACGGCCGCCTGCAGCGGGCCGACCTGGCTGGCCGGAAGGGACAGCGCGCTTATCAGCAGCCAGGGCAGGAGGAGCTGGTACATGCCCAGGCCGGAGCTCGAGCAGGCCAGTGTCCCCATGTACGCTTGCAGGCCCGGTCGGTTCCAGAGACGGTTGGGCGGAGTTGGGGGGCGAGCGATGACGACTACCTCGGTTGGCGGCGGTCGGACGGGATGGCGAAGGCTACACGCGGGCCTCCGTCGCCTTTCGCGACCGGGCTGGAGTCTCGGGCTGGCCGCCGTCGCAGTCATGGGTTGCGCGGGCTCGACAGCCGCGACCCAGGAGCGCGTCGACTTCGCGGCGCTCCGCCGGCAGATGGTGCGCGACACGATCTCCGAGCCCCGCGACGGCCGGCCGCCGGTCCTCGACGTGCGCGTCATCGATGCGATGGAGAAGGTGGAGCGCCACCTGTTCGTGCCGGAGGAGATGCGCGACTGGGCCTACCGGGACTCGCCGCTCGGGATCGGCTGGCGGCAGACGATCTCCCAGCCCTACATCGTCGCGTTGATGACGGAGCTTGCGGAACCCGACCCGGAGGACAGGGTGCTGGAGATCGGTACGGGCTCCGGCTACCAGGCCGCCGTACTGGCCGAGATCGTGGATCACGTGTACACGATCGAGATCGTGGAGCCTCTGGGGCTGCGGGCCGCGGCGGCGCTGGACATGGCCGGCTACCAGAACGTGACGACGCGGATCGGCGACGGATACGCGGGTTGGCAGGAGGAGGCGCCGTTCGACGCGATCGTCGTCACCGCCGCGCCGGACCACGTGCCGCAGCCGCTGATTGACCAGTTGGCGACCGGCGGCCGGCTGGTGCTGCCGGTGGGCCCGGTGGGCGGCCGCCAGGAACTCCAGGTGCTGGAGAAGCAGGCCGACGGGTCAGTCGAGCGGACCCGGGTGATCCCGGTGCGCTTCGTGCCGCTGACGCGGAATCGGTAGCACCTAGAGCGGCACTTCCTCGCCCTCGCCTTCGATGACGAGGCCGAGGGTCACGTCGCCGAGGGGTACGGCCAGCGTGGGCTGGTCGAGGTCGTTCCAGAACATGGTCGCGCTCTCCGCGCCGTCGTAGTTCTGGAACAGGGCCATCGTCATCGGGTGGGTGGCGCCCTCGATGATCGTGATGCTTGCCTCGACGAGGGGCTCCTGCTCCGGGAAGCCATAGGGATCGAAACTGTCGAGCGTCACCGGGATCAGGACCAGGAAGTCGCGAAACCAGGTCTGGCCCGTGTGGTCGCCGTCGGCCGGCTGCACGGCGTAGCGGAGGGTGTATGTGCCGGCCGGCACGATCTGCTTCTTGTAGGTGCTCCAGTCGTCCGTCGTGCGCATCAGGCCGACCAGGCCGCCGGGAGGCAGGGTCGGATACTCGACCCCGAGTTCGGCCGACGGGTCCTGCATCGGCAGCGCCGGCGGGAACCAGAACTCGATCGGCTGGCCCTCGTCCCGGACCACCTTGTAGCCGGCCGGATCGAGCAGCGGCCCCAGCCAGTCCGGCAGATCCGGCGGCAGTGCTTCCGTGCGCTCGAGCGACGGGTCGGCCGCAAGCGGCGCGGCGAGCATCAGCGCCGCGAGCAGCAGCCCAACGAGCGGGAGACCGGCGCTCCTCACTCGAAGTTAATGAGGTAGTGCCGGAAGTTCTCGGGCCCGACCTCGTCCAGCATCTGCAGGAACAGCACCAGCGGCTCGATGTCCGCGTCCGTGATGTTGATCTCGCCGAACAGCGGGTCGACGCCTTCCTGTTCGCTGTCGGCGGCTTCGGCCAGCGCCACGTGCGCCCGGATCGCGTCTTCGAGCGTGGCGGCGCTGCCGTCGTGGAGGTACGGGTCCGTGCGGGAGAGGTTCCGCAGCGGCGGCGTCTTGAAGTCGCCCGCGCCGGTGCCGTGGAGCGCGTAGTCGCTGAACGTCGGGGGCACGTGGCAGCGGACGCAGTTGCCGACCGATTCCACGTCGAAGGCCCGGAAGAAGGTCTTGAAGCCCTCGTAGGCTTCCTGGGTGAACCCCTCCGGTCGCCGGATCAGGTTGCGACCCTCCTGGTTGAAGATCCGGCTCTCGATGCTCGCCGCGTAGTTCAGCATGTCCTCGCCGTCGTTCGGTTCCTTGCGGAACCGGTTCTGTTCGGCGAAGGCGTCCCAGCGCGCGGTCATCGTGTAGCTCAGCGTGCGGGTGTAGTCGGCCAGGGCGCGGGCGGCGGCGGCGGCTACCTCGGGCCGCGGCAGGGACTCCAGGTCCAGGCCGTAGACCTCCTGGAACTGGTCGAGATAGGGCACGCCCGAGATCGCGTTGTGGCCCTCGTTGAGCAGCACGTAGGCCGCGTTGTCCATCCCTTCTGGACGGTCCTCGGCGTTCCAGCCGTACTGCTTGCCGACCAGCTTGTCGAGGATCATGTCCTCCATCGAGTCGTAGGCGCCGTCCCAGCCGAACACCTCGGCGCGGGAAGCGTCGGCCAGGGTCTGCGCGTTCCGCTCGGTCGTCTCGCGGTTCGCGGTCAGGCTGGTCGGCGTGTGGTCGGCGTAGTAGCGCTCCGGCTTGCCGGGCACCGACTCGCCGATGGCGTGGCACACGGAACAGGCGATCGCGAAGCCCGTCCCCTGGTTGTTGAACAGCAGTTCGGCGAACAGGTCGTTGCCGAGCTGCTGCAGGGCTGGGGACGGTTCTTCCTGGGCGGCGGTCGGGGCGCCGAACAGGAGAGCGGTTGCCATGGCGAGCGTCGCCGGACCGGTCAGGCTTCTTCGCTTCATCGTCATCCTCCGTGATGTGGAGAATAGACGATCCCGTTAGTGGCACACTAAGCCGCCATGGCGATGTCGCGAACGGTTCCCTGGTCGGACCTCGACACGATCTTCTTCGACGCCGGCAACACCTTCCTGTCGATGGACTTCGACCGGGTCGCCGCGGTCGCGGCCAGTCTGGGCGTCGAGTGCTCGGGACAGCAGCTGGAGCGCGCGGAAGCGGCGGCGCGGCCGGCGCTCTCCGCGGCGCTGGCCGAGCGGCGGACGACCGAAGGCAGCGGCGCCTTTCGCTTCTACCTGGGAGCGACTCTCGAGCGGCTACCGGCGTCCAACCGGGACGGCGTCGACCTGGACGCCGTGGTCTCCGGGCTCGCGGAGCGGCTGTTCCTGCCGGGCCGCAACGACCGGCTCTGGAACCGCAGGTTGCCGGGCAGACGCGAGGCGCTCGAACGAATCCGCTCCCTCGGTTATCGCATGGTGGTCGTCAGCAACTCGGACGGCAGCATGGCGCGGACCGTCGCGCGGATCGGCATGGACCATCTCTTCGACGGTCTGGTCGACTCGACGGTCGTGGGCTGCGAGAAGCCGGACCCGCGGATCTTCGAGGTCGCGCTCGAGCTGGCCGGCGCGCGTCCGGAACGGACGGTGCACGTCGGCGATCTGTACGCCGCCGACGTCGTGGGCGCCTGGGCCGCCGGGGTTCACGCCGTCCTGCTCGACCCCTGGGCCGACTGGCCGGAGATGGACTGCCCGAAGGTGGCCGATCTGGACGAGCTGGCCGCCCTGCTGCCGGGGCCGCCGGGGCGCGCGTGAAGCCGACGGAGGTTCGCCGGCACCGCCATCGGTTCTACGAGGCGGCCGTCCAGAGCGTGGAGGTGGACCTCGACTTCGTCGAGCGGGTCTATCGCCGCCTCAACGGACGGCTGCCCGCCACCCTGCGGGAGGACTTCTGCGGCACCGCCTCGCTGGCGAGCGCGTTCGCCGCGCGCAGGCCGGAGAACCGCGCCTGGGGCGTCGACCTTCACCGGCCGACCCTGGACTGGGGGCGGCGCAACCGGGTAGAGGCCAGGTGCGTCGAGGACCGGGTCGAGCTGGAGTGCCGCGATGTCCGCCTGGCCGGCAGCCTGGCCGTAGACGTGCAGGTCGCCTTCAACTTCTCCTTCTTCCTGTTCCCGGGTCGCGGCGAGATGCTGGACTACTTCCGGGCCGCGAGGCGCTCGCTCAAGCCGGGAGGCCTGTTCGTGCTGGATGCCTTCGGCGGCACGGATTCGTTTCAGGCCACTACCGAGGACACGGAGATCGAGGCCTCGGTAGGCGTCGACGGAGTCGCCTTGCCGCCCTTCACCTACAGTTGGGACCAGCTCGCCTTCAACGCCGTCGACCACTGGATGCGCTGCGCGATGCACTTCACGCCGGCGGGCGGCGAGACGGTGCGCAACGTGTTCCGCTACGCGTGGCGGATGTGGACCCTGCCCGAGATCCGGGAGTTGCTGGCCGAGGCCGGCTTCGACGATGTCGAGGTGTACGGCGAGGGCTGGGATGCCGGCAGCGGGGAAGGGAACGGCATCTTCCGGCGCCGCACGCGGCTGCCGAACGAGGGCAGTTGGGTCGTCTACGTGGTGGCGCGCTACTGAGTGCTGCGGGATCCGGCCAGGCGCTGCCAGTCCTCGTCGCGGACGTCGTTGGCCAGGGTCAGGCCGCCGTCGGAGCCGACGAAGACCGGGTCCTTGACCACGCGCACGCGTCCGCCGCCCAGTTCGCCGAGCGAACTCTGCAGCGCGGCGCCAAGGCCGCGGATCAGCCCGGAGCCGCCGGTCAGGATGACGTTGTTGCGCACCCGGCTCTGGTACTCCGGTTCGACCCGTGCGATCAGGTCGAGCATCGTCTCGCGCAGCGGCTCCAGGAGACTTTCGCAGGCGGTGCGCATCGGCTCGGTGATGTCGATCCGGGTCGGTCTGCCGTTTACCGGCGCCTCCACCACGACCGGGCCACCTCCGCCCACGAAGGAGTGTTTTTCCTTCCACGCGCGCGCCATGTGGATCGACACCGAAGCGTCGGGGAAGCGTTCCTCGATGCGCGCGTGCAGGTGATGGTCGACGGCGTCGCCCGCGACGTTCAGGGTGCGCTGGTCGCCCTCGGTGGGAAAGCGGCCCATGAGGATGCACAGGTCCGTCGTGCCCGCGCCGACGTCGACGACCATCGTGTGGACCAGGGCATCCAGGCCATAGGCGACGGCGAACGGTTCCGAGACGATCATCGTGCTGGCGACCTGGCCGTCGAGGATGCGCCGCAGGTTCTGGCGGTTCACCCGGAGCGTTTCGGCCGGCACGCCGACCACGGCGTGGATCGCCGGCTTCGGAGCCCGCCCCTCGGGGACGGCCAGGTCGAGCAGCCGGCGGACGATCTCGCGCACGGCCTGCTCGTCGCGGGCGGACCCTTCCTTGATCAGGCCCCGCTCGAGCGGCCGGCGCAGCTCCAGCATCGGTCGTTTCTCCAGGGCCTCGATGCCCACGAGCACCTCGCGCCGGAGGACCTTTCGGGCGACCATGTCCCGCGGCCAGCCGACGTAGCTTCGCACCATGTGGCGCTCGCCGTTCGCGGCGGAGATCGAACTGCGGGACGTCCCCAGGTCGATGCCCACCTTGAGCACCGGCGGTTCGGGAGTGGCGGTGGTCTGCGTGGTCATCCTCAGGCCTCAGGCGCCGGAGAGCTTAGCTTTGGGGCAGCAGAGACTCGGCAAAGCTCTGGATGCCCGCGTCCAGGGCTTCGGCGATCGACTGAAGGTGGCTCTCGTCCCGTAGCCGCTTGACCTCGTCGGCATCGGAGAGGCAGGAGACCTCGGCCAGGACCGCCGGCATCTCCGCACCGATCAGGACGACGAAGGGCGCGGACTTGACGCCGCGATTCCGGAGGTCGGGGTTCTCAGCCCGCAGGCGTCCGAAGAGCGAGCGCTGAATCGCGGTCGCCAGCGCCCGGCTGTCGTCCTGCCGGGCCTGGGCGTACACGCCGTCGAGGAGCCGGCGGAGGTCGCCGAGGGAGTAGCCCTGGGCCTCCGAGTTCTCGCGCTCGGCAAGCGCGGCAAGTTCGGGATCGTCGGTGGGGCCGAGGTAGAAGGTCTCGACGCCGCAGGTTCTGTTCGCCGGCAACCAGTTCACGTGAATCGAAACGAACACGTCGGCGCCCGCGCGGTTGGCGATCAGGGTGCGCTGGTCGAGGGCGACGTTCATGTCGGCCTCCCGGGTCATCGCGACGCGATAGCGGTCGTCCAGCAGGTTGCGCAGCCGGTAGGCGATGTCGAGGGCGAGCGCCTTCTCGGTCAGACCGGCGGCAGCCGTGCCGGGGGAGGAGCCGCCGTGGCCGGGGTCGAGCACGATTCGCTCCACGGGCAGCGGGAAGACGCCTGGGTCGACGGCCTCCGGGGGACCGGTGAAGCGGATCTCGGGTGCCCGGAGACCGCCATCCACTTTCACTTCCGGCGGAGGACCCGGTTCCGGGCGGTTCAGCTCCAGGTAGCCGAGGGCGGCAATAGCCGCAACGGGAAGCAGCAGAAGCAGGCTCCATGGCGAGACCCTGCGCCGCCGGCGGACGTCACCGTTGCCCGGGACCTTACGCGGTTTGAGCGCCCGGCGGTCGAGGGCCTCGTTGTCGCGGACCGCGGCCTCGACCAGACCGCGTTTGAAGTCCCGGCCGGACATGAATCGACGCTACATGATCGGTCGCCACGGGCTGCCAGACGGGTGCCTCAAGTAGTCTCGCGAGTTGGTGTTTGCGATGAGCGTCCGCCGATTCTCCGGGGCCGGGTCTGGCCGGGGCCGCGCCTGGCGAGTTCTGGTTCTCGCGGGCGGCATTCTCGCGCTGCAGGGTTGTAGCGGGGTTCGGAAGCCGGAACTCGAGGCGCCGGCGCCGGCCGGCTACGGCGACGATGCGCGTATTCCGGATCCAGGGGCCGAGACGGTGGCCGAGACGGGACACCTCGATGAGGAGTGGTGGACGGCGTTCGGCGATCCCCTGCTGTCCCGCCTGGTTGTCGAAGGGCTCGAGCACAACTCCAGTCTCCGCGCCGCCGCCCTGAACGTCGACGTCGCGCTCGCCCAGGCTCGGCTGGACGGCGCGGCGCGCAACCCCGAGCTGGAGGCGGCGCTCGACCCCGGCCGGCGCAAGCAGAACACGGCGCAGAGCGGTCTCACCGAGGCGATCCCGATTCCCATTCCCGGCTTCGAGCCAGGCGGCGTGCGGAGTTTCGCCTTCACTTCCTACGGTCTGGCGCTCAACGTCCGCTGGGAGGTCGATCTCTGGGACCGGCTCGGCGCGCTGACCGCCGCCTCTCTGGCCGAGGCGGCCGCGACCGGAGCGGACTTCGACGGCGCCCGGCTTTCGATCGCCGGCCAGCTCGCGAAGGTCTACTTCGGCGTCGTCGAGGCCGTGCAGCAGGTGGAGCTCGCCGAGCGCACTCTCGCCAGCCGGGAGCGGACGCGCGACCGGGTCGAGGCGCGCTACCGCCGGGGCGTCGCCGTGGCCCTTGAGGTGCGGCAGGCGCGAACCCAGGTCGCAACCGTGGAGGCCCAGTTGTCGGCCCAGCGTCAGACGCTCGACGGTTTGCGCCGGCAGATGGAGGTCCTGCTGGGCCGCTATCCCTCCGGTGAGATCGAGGCGGCCGCGGGGTTGCCGGAGCTTCCACCCCTGCCGGCAACCGGGGTGCCGGCCGCCCTGCTGGCACGGCGCCCCGATCTGAGGGCGGCGGAGTACCGGGCGGTCGCGGCCTCGGAGCGGCTCCGCGCCGCCCACAGGGCGCTCTATCCGAGCTTCACGCTGAACGGATCGGCGGGCACGTCGAGCGGCGAACTCCGGGACCTGCTGGACGGAGACTTCTCGGTCTGGAGTCTCGCCGCCGGCCTTCTCCAGCCCCTGCTGTCCGGGGGCCGTCTCCGCGCCGGCCGCGACCTGGTGGAGGCGGGGCTGGACGCCGCGGAAGCAGACTGGTTGCAGACGGCGCTCCAGGCCTTCGCGGAAGTGGAGTCGGGCCTCGCGGCCGAACGGATGCTCGACGAACGAACGGCGGCGCTCGAGCGCGCCGCGACGGAGAGCCGGGAGGCTGAACGCCTGGCGGAAGGCCGCTATCGGGAAGGACTCGTCGGCTATCTGCAGGTGCTCGACAGCCAGCGAACGTCGTTCCAGTCGGAGAGCCAGTTGCTGGCGGCCCGACGCCAGCAACTGGAGTCGCGTGCGGACCTGATCCTGGCGCTGGGCGGCGGCGTCTACGCCGAACCGACCTTGCCGACCGGGAGCGGGGGACCCTGATCGTGATGAAGTGGTCCCTCCCCGTGGCGATTCTGGCGGTGGCGGTCCTCGTGGTCGTCGCCCTCGTTTCTTCGCGGCCGCAACTGGAGACGGCGCCGAGAGAGGTCGTGCCGCCGCCGGTTCGCGTGCTGACCGTGACGCCGACCGAGGTCGACCTGGGCGTCCGCTCACAGGGGTCGGTCATTCCGGTGACCGAGGCCGACCTGGTCTCGGAGGTCGCGGGCACGATCGTCTGGACGGCGGAGAGTTTCGAGGTTGGCGGCTTCTTCGATGCCGGCGAGGTCCTGCTGCGGCTCGACCGCCGCGACTACGAGCTGGCGCTGGCGAGCGCCCGGGCCGCGCTCGCGCAGGCGGGAGTGGGGCTGGCCCGGGAGCAGGCCGAGGCCGATGTCGCCCGCGAAGAGTGGGAGGAACTGGGAGAGGACGGTGAGCCGGGCCCCCTGGTGCTCCGCCAGCCCCAGTTGGCCGAGGCGAGGGCGCAGGTGGAGGCGGCGCTCGCCAACATGAGGCGCGCCGAACTGGACCTCGAGCGAACGGCCATCCGGGCGCCCTTCGCCGGCAGGCTTCGCGCCAAGAGGGTCGACCGCGGCGAGTTCGTGAACCGCGGCGTGCCGCTGGCCACGATCTACGCCGTGGACGCCGCCGAGGTCGTCCTGCCGGTGCCCGACTCGGAACTCGCCTTCCTCGACCTGCCGCTCGGCGGCGAGCTGGGGGACAGGGGACCTCGGGTGTTGCTGCGAGCGCAGTTCGCCGGCGGCCGGCACGAGTGGGAGGGCCGGGTCGTTCGCGTCGGCGGCGAGATCGACCCGGCGACGCGGATGGTGAACCTGATTGCGCGGGTGGATGATCCGTACCGGGCCTCCGGGGACCGGCCGCCGCTCTCGGTGGGCCTGTTCGTGGATGCCGAGGTGGTCGGTCGATCGGTGGAATCCGTGTTCCAGGTGCCGCGCGGGGCGCTGGTGGGAGCCGACCGGGTGTGGCTGGTGGAGGAGGGCAGGCTGGTCCTGCGTCACGTCGGGATCCTGCGCGCGGACCCGGAGGTCGTCATCGTTTCCGACGGCCTGTCGGCGGGAGACCGGATCAGCCTCACGATTCTCGAGAGCGCGGTGGATGGGATGCGGGTAACGCCGCAGCCGGAGCCTGAGGGCGTCGCGACCGGCGGGAGCGCGCCATGAGCGGGATGGCGCCATGAACGGGATGATTGGCTGGTTCGCCCGCAACGGCGTGGCGGCGAACCTCCTGATGGTGTTCATCGTGGTATGGGGACTGCTTGCCCTGAACGGGATGCCGATCGAGGTCTTTCCGAGCATCGAGATGCAGACGATCACCGTGAACGTGCCCTACCTCGGCGCCGCGCCCGAGGAGGTCGAGCAGGGCGTGTGCCTTCGGATCGAGGAAGCGGTGCAGGACCTCGAGGGCGTGACCACGGTACGTTCTACAGCGGCCGAGGGCGCCGGCGTCGTCGTCATCGAACTGGACGCGGACGCGGAACCGCGGGCCGTGCTCGACCAGGTCAAGTCGCGCGTCGATGCGATCGCGACCTTTCCGGAAGAGACCGAGGAGCCGATCATCCAGGCGGCGCTGATCCGGCGCAGGGCGATCACGGTGGCCGTGTACGGCGACATCGGGGAACGGGCGCTCAAGGCGTTCGCGGAGGAGATCCGCGACGGGCTTTCGGCGCTTCCCGACGTTTCGCAGGTGGAGCTTGACGCGGTTCGCCCCGACGAGATTTCGATCGAAGTGTCCGAGGCCACGCTTCGTCAGTACGGTCTGACGTTCGACGAGGTCGTTCAGGCGGTGCGGCGATCGTCGATCGACCTGCCGGGCGGAGCGGTTCGCGCGCGTGGCGGCGAGATCCTGCTGCGAACGATGGGTCAGGCGTACCGAGGCTCGGAGTACGGCGCTGTCGTGCTGCGGGCGCGACCCGACGGCAGCCGCCTGCTTCTCCGGGACGTGGCGCAGGTGACCGACGGCTTCGCCGAGACGGAGGTGACTTCGCGGTTCGACGGCCAGCCGGTCGCACTGGTGCAGGTCTACCGGGTGGGCGACCAGAGCGCGCTGCGGCTTGCGCGTCAGGTCAAGGAGTTCGTTGCGGAACGCGAACCGTCGCTGCCCCCGGGCCTTCAGGTGACGACCTGGCTGGACGACACGGTGCCGCTCGAGGACCGGATGCGGGTTCTGCTGGAGAGCGGCCGCCTGGGGCTGTTCCTCGTGTTCCTGGTGCTTGCGCTGTTTCTGAAGTTCCGGCTGGCGCTCTGGGTGTCCGTTGGCATCGCCGTGTCCTTCATCGGTTCGCTCGGCGTGCTGAGGATGCTCGACGTTTCGATCAACGTGATGTCCCTGTTCGCGTTCCTGCTCGTGCTCGGGATCGTGGTTGACGACGCGATCGTCGTCGGCGAGAACATCTATCGTCATTTCGAGATGGGCAAGTCCGGCCTGCGTGCCGCGGTGGACGGCGCACGCCAGGTGGCGACACCGGTCACCTTCTCGATTCTCACGACTCTGGCCGCGTTCTCGCCGTTGATCAACTCGGTCGAGGGGCCGTCCGGGGCGGTCGCGAGGATCATTCCGATCGTCGTCATCGGCTGTCTCGGGTTCTCCCTGATCGAGTCGATGCTGGTGCTGCCGAACCACCTGTCGCACCTGTCGCACCGGCGCGAAGACCGCGAGCGGCGCGGGGTCTTCCGGGGCTGGTACCGGTTCCAGGGCTTCTTCGCCGATGGGATGCAGTGGGTGATCGACCGCGGCTACCGGCCGCTTATCGAGCGGGCGATCGAGTGGCGCTACTCGACCCTGGCCATCGCACTGGCCGTCCTTGCGATCACCGCGGCCTACGTCGCCTCGGGCCGGGTCAAGTTCGAGTTTTTCGAGGACGTCGACGGCGACAATGCGGTCGTCCTCCTGACCATGCCCCAGGGGACCTCGGCGGATGTAACCCTTGGCGCTCTGCGTCGCATCGAGGAAGCGGCCTTCGAGGTCGAGGCGGATCTCGAGGCCGAAGGCCACGGAGGGGTTTTCCGCCACGTGATGGCGACGGTCGGCGCCCAGCCCTACGCGGCGCTTCAGCGGGCGAGCGGGCCGGCGGCGGGTTACGAGGTGGCGGTGGCGGCGCCGCACGAGGGCGAGGTCAACATTGAACTGGTCCCCGGCCTGGAGCGGCCGATTCCCACGGCGGAGGTGGTCCGGCGGTGGCGGGAGAAGGTGGGGCGGGTGCCAGACGCGGTCCGGGTCGACTTCACGTCCAGCTTGGTCAGCTTCGGGGCTCCCGTGGATGTTCAGCTCACGGGCGCCAGTCTGGGCGACCTGCGGGCGGCGGCCGAGGAGATCAGGGAGCGGCTCGCGGATTATCCGGGGGTGTTCGACATCTCGGACTCCTTCCGCGCCGGCAAGCGGGAGATTCGGCTGGAACTCGACCCGCGTGCCGACGCGCTGGGCCTGAGTCTGGAGGATATGGGACGCCAGGTGAGGCAGGGCTTCTACGGCGCCGAGGCGCAGCGGATCCAGCGGGGCCGCGACGACGTGCGGGTCATGGTGCGTTACCCGGCCGACGAGCGAGAGACGCTGGCGTCGCTCGAGGACATGCGGATCCGTACGCCGGCGGGAGCGGAGGTGCCGTTCTCCTTCGCGGGCCGCGCCGAGTTCGGCCGGGGCTTTGCAACGATCGAGCGAATCGACCGGCGGCGTGCCATCAATGTCGTCGCGGATGTCGACGCGGCGGTCATTACGCCGAACGAAGTCGTTTCCGATCTGGAAGCGAACGTGCTGCCTGAGATTCTGGAGCGTTACCCGGGACTGACCTACTCGCTCGCGGGCGAACAGGAAGAGCAGGTGCGGGCGTTCGAGGGTCTCTTCCGCGCGCTTGCGTTGGCGCTGATCGGCATCTACGCCCTGTTGGCGATCCCGTTCCGCTCCTACCTGCAGCCGCTCATCGTGATGAGCGCGATTCCCTTCGGCCTGATCGGCGCCGTGGTCGGCCACCGCCTCGCGGGTTTCAACCTGACGATGCTGTCGCTGCTCGGCCTGATCGCGCTGACAGGAGTCGTCGTCAACGATTCCCTGGTCATGGTCGACTTCATCAACCGGCGGCTCCGGATCGGCATGCCGGTTCACCAGGCGATCCACGATGCCGGCGCCGCCCGCTTCCGGCCGATCGTCCTGACCTCGCTGACCACGTTCGTGGGGCTGCTGCCCCTGCTGCTCGAACGGAGCTTCCAGGCCCAGTTCCTGATCCCGATGGCGGTGTCGCTCGCTTTCGGGGTCCTGTTCGCGACCGCGATCACGCTGCTGCTCGTGCCGGCGCTCTACGCCATCCTCAACGACTTCCGTTCCCAACTCGCCATCCACGGCGCGAAGCCCCCCGCGGCCCCGCCCGGCGATGCCGAGCCTGTCCTCGAAGGAGCCTGACATGTCGCTCGTCCGCACGACAGAAACCGGGTGCGCCGGCGCCCCCGCAGGCATCCGACGCAGAGCGCCGGGCTTCGGACGTCTGGCGGCGCTTGTCGCCGTGGCTACCTTCGGTCTGGCGTGTGCCGTCGAGCCCGTGAGCTACGACCTCGTCCTCGCGGGCGGCCGCGTGATGGACCCGGAGACGGGTCTCGACGCCGTCATGGACGTCGGCATCTCCGGCGGCTCGGTGCGGGCGATTTCGGCGGAGGGTCTCGAGGGGACGGAAGTCGTCGCCGTCGCGGGACTCGTCGTGGCCCCCGGGTTCATCGACCTCCATGCTCACGGCCAGGATCCGTTCAGCCGGGACCTGCAGGTGCGCGACGGCGTGACCGCCGCGTTCGAGCTCGAGGGCGGGGCCTTCCCGGTCGACGAGTGGTACGAGGAGCGCGAGGGCTCGTGGCGCATCCACTTCGGCGCCACGGTCGCCTACGGCGCGGCGCGGGTGCTGGCGTTCGGCGAGGACGAGCGCGCGGCGACCTATGAGGCTGCGACGGCGGAGCAGATCGAGGCGATGCAGGAGACCCTCAGGGAGGGTCTCGGCGACGGCGCCCTGGGCGTCGGGTTGCCGCTTCAGTACCAGCCGGGCGCCTCGAGGGCCGAGATCTTCCGCATGTTCCAGACCGCGGCGGAGGCGGGCGTGACCGTGTTCTCGCACATCCGCTACGCCGGCGTGGTGGAACCGGAAAGTTCGATCTCCGCCGTCCAGGAGATGATCGCCGACGCGGCCGGCTCCGGCGGTTCGGTTCACATCGTCCACATCGGTTCGAGCGGGCTGGCGCAGATGCCGATCGTCATCGAGATGATCGACAGGGCGGCTGCCGGGGGCGTCGACGTGACGACGGAGATCTATCCGTACACCGCGGCCTCGACCGACATCCGGGCCGCGATCTTCGATCCCGGCTGGCGGGAGCGGCTGGCCGCGGACTACGGCGACATCGAGTGGGTCGCCACCGGCGAGCGCCTGGACGAGGCCGGCTTCAACGAGCGAAGGGCCCTGCCCGCGTCCGAGGAGGCGCGGATCATCGCGCACATCATTCCGGAGCAGGAACTCGGCGACGCGATCGCTCATCCGGCCGTGATGATCGCAAGCGACGGCGTCGGCTACATCGACGGCCGGGCCCATCCCCGCGGCGCCGGCACATTCGCCCGCGTGCTCGGCCGCTACTCGCGCGACGAAGGCCGACTCAGTCTGATGGAGGCGCTCCGCAAGATGACCCTGGCGCCGGCCCGCCGTCTGGAGGACGTGGCGCCGGCGATGCGCAGGAAGGGTCGCCTGAGCGTCGGCGCCGACGCCGACATCACGGTCTTCGACCCCGAGACCGTGATCGACCGGGCCACTTTCGCCGAACCCGCCATTCCCTCGGCGGGTATTCCGCACGTGCTCGTCGACGGCGTGTTCGTGGTCCGCGATGGCGAACTGGTCGAGAACGCGCTGCCGGGTCGGGGGATCCGGTCAGGCGTCGTCGACGCGGACTGAGGTCACTGCCCGAAGCGCGGCGCCCGCTTCTCCATGAACGCCCGCACGGCCTCCTTGTGGTCCGCCGTCCGCACCGAGCGGACCATTCCCTCCGCTTCGGCGGAGAGCGATTCCCGCAAATCGCCCAGCACCGCCCGGTTCACGTTCCGCTTCATGTAGCGGAGCGCGCTCCTGGGTCCGTTGGCCAGCTCCAGCGCCAGATCGCGGGCCGTGGCGGCCAGATCCTCGAACGGCACGATCCGGTTGACGATCCCGAGCCGCAGGCACTCCTCGGCCGGGATGCGGCGGGCCGTCATCAGCAGTTCCTTCGCCACTGCCGGCCCGACCAGCCGGGTCAGGAACCAGCTCGACCCGTAGTCGCCCGACAGGCCGATGTTGCGAAACGCGGTGGTGACGAAGGTGTCGTCGGCCATGACCCGCAGGTCGGCGGCGAGCGCGATGGAGAGTCCGGCGCCGGCGGCAGGCCCGGGCAGGGCGGCGACGATCGGCTTGTCCAGTTCGGCCATCCGCAGGGTCAGGGTTTCCTGCTTCTCGATCAGGGCGGCCACGGCTTCATCGACCGTCGGCGGCGCCTTGGGTGCTTCGCCGTCCTTTCCGCGGTTCGATCCCATGCCCGAGACGTCGCCGCCGGCGCAGAACGCCCTGCCGGCGCCGGTCAGCAGGATGGCGCCGCAGCGTTTGTCCGCCTCGAGCGTGAGCAGGATGCTGCGCAGCGCCGGCGTCAGGATGTCGCCGAGGGCGTTTCGCTTCTCCGGCTTGTTGAGCGTCACCGTGGCGACGCCGTCCTCGAGGACGCAGAGAAGTTCGTTTGTGCCGGTGTCGATCGTGCTCATGACTGCGTCTCCTGGAACGGCCGCTGGTCGGGGTTAGCGGCCCACCATACCGGCGCCAGCGCCGACGCGGCAGGTGTGGATCTTCGGCCACCTGCCGAAGCGATGCTCGAACGCTGACGCGGTCTGCTGGCGCACGTGGTCGGCGGTCGATTCGCTCGCGATCGCGGTGACGCACCCGCCGAAGCCGGCCCCGGTCAGCCGGGCGCCGTAGCAGCCTTCGGCGCCGGCGGCGGCTTCCTGGAGCACGTCGAGTTCCTCGATGCTGACTTCGTAGTCGTTGCGGGAACTGCGGTGGGACTGGGCCATCAGCTCGCCGAGTGCGTGCAGGTCGCCTTGCCGCAGCGCTTCGGCGCCGTCGAGGACCCGGCGGCACTCGGTGACGACGTGCCGGGCGCGGCCGTCGAGCGGTGGTTTCAGCACGTGTTGCAGCCGGTTCAGGTCGGCCGGTTCCAGGTCGCGGAGCGTGGAGAGTTCCGGCAAGTGGGGCCGCAGCAGGTCCGCGGCGCGGAAGCACTCGCTCTTTCGGTCGTTGAAGCCGGTGCCTGAAGCGAGGGCGCGCCGGACTCCCGTATCCGCGACCAGAAAGACGAGATCGTCGGGTGTCGGGATCAGCTCGTGCTCGAGCGACCGGCAGTCGAGCAGCAGGGCGTGTCCTTCGCGGCCGTGGACCGAGGCGAACTGGTCCATGATCCCGGACTGCACGCCGACGTACTCGTTCTCGACCGTCCGGCCGACCTGTGCGCGGTCGATGCCGGAGAGCCGGAAGCCGGCGAGCTGCTCCCAGGCCACGAGGAACGCCATCTCGACCGCCGCCGACGAACTGACGCCGGCGCCGACCGGCAGGTCGCCTCCGAACGCGGCTTCGATCGCCGGTACGTCGACACCTCGTTCACGTAGCGCCCAGGCCAGTCCCCGCGGATAGTCGACCCAGGCGGCGTCGCCTCCGCGTTCGGCGACCGGCGGTTCAGGTCTCGCGGCGTCGAAGGCGGCCTCCTCGCCGAAATCGAGCGCGCCGACTCGGGTCCAGGGCCCCGGTGCGCGCCGCGCCGCGACCCACACGGCGCGGTCGATCGCGGCCGGCAGCACCCAGCCCTCGCTGTAGTCGACGTGGGCCCCGAGCAGGTTGACGCGCCCGGGCGCCCGGGCAACGACCTCGGGCTCGGCGCCGAAACGCTTCCGGAACGCGTCGACGACGCGGTCGACTTGCTTCACGCCGGCCGGATGTCGGTCAAGGTGGGCCGAGGCTACGCCAGGAGGTGGTACATGTCGGTACGCCGCCTGGCCGGGTCGTCGTGCCAGTCGCCGTAGATCTCCCAGCACGGACCCGCGAGGACGAGGCCCTGCTCGGCGCACCATTGGTGGATTGCCTGATGCACGCCTGGGATTCCCGCGTAATCGCCATGGAAGGTGGCGTGAGCGCACCGGCCTGCCGGCGTGGCCGAGCGGACGAAGCCGTCCGCGGCCTCGGTGGCGGCGGGCACCTGCAGTCCTACGTCGACTTGCATCCGGCCGCCGTTGACGTCGCGGTAGAACCAGACGTTCTGACCGGCGCCATCGATGCCGTGTTCCCGTACGAAGGCCCCGACCTGGTCCATCAAGGGCAGGAGCTTGCCGGGCACTTCCGCGAAGGTGACGGAGGTGCGGGCGGCCAGCAGGGGTTGTTCTTCGACGGTGACGATCGAGATTTCGGTCACTTGTTGTTCTCCTCGGACTCGCGCGGGCTGAAGGGTTCGGCTCGAAGGCTAGATGCGCGCTGGAATCCGATCAAGGACTGTCGAGAGCGTCCGCCGCTCGTAGCAGGAGGTCCTGCGACTCGCGCAGGCCGCCCTCGCGGCTGGTGGCGAGCCAGACGTCGGGGAGGTCGTTGGCGATGCGGCGGAGGTCTGCGCCGAGGGTAGTCCGGACCTTCGGCGCGAGTTCGTCGGCCCGGAGGCCGCGGCCGGCGGCCAGCCGTGCGATGCCCAACTGGCAGCACCACGTCATCATGCGACAGGTCCAGTCGAGAGTGGTGAAGGTGGGGTCGCCGACGAGCGGTTGGCGGATCTCGGTCAGGCGGGTGTACGTCCTTTGCAGCCGGGCGATGCTCAGCCGCCGGAAGCGCCGGTGGGTGAGGTCGTCGTCGATGAACCGGAGCAGATAGAAGAGAGCGGTTCCGTTGAGCACCGGACCGCCGCAGTCGAGGTCGATGGCGCCGAGGTCGACGACGGTGCGCGCCAGCGTCCCGTCGCCGTCGTAGACCAGGCCGGCGGCGTGGTCGAGCCAGGCCTCTTCGTTCCGTTCCGGGCGGCTCGCCTCTTCCCGCGCCGTCGCGACAGACCAGGCGAAGCCGGCGCCGATCGACAGCGGCAGTTCGGCGATCGCGGGTGGCTGCAGGTGGCCGTGGTCGCCCCAGTCCGTGATGAGAAGACCCTGAGCGCCGGCCTCGGAACCAGCTATCGCGGCAAGGGCCAGATTGCCGACGGCGTTCTGCAGCCGTCCGCCGAAGCTGTGCCAACTGCTGGTCCCTGGGCACACCCAGAACTCCCGGCCTGAAGCTGCGAGCCGAGCGCACTGGTCTTCGAAGGGGTGATCGGCCTCGTAGCCCCAGCACAGCGCGACCGCGTCCTCCGGGACCTGGTCGACCAGCTCCGGATAGCGCAGGATGATGTCGCCCCAGAACAGCATCTGGCGGCCGCGGTCGGTGACCATGCGGTGCACCCGGCGCAGGAAGTCCAGGTACACGGCCGGCTTGCCGCGCTCCTCGCACGCCTCGGCGGAGCGTCCCCGACCGAGATCGAACGTCTCGTCGAGGCCGACGTTGAACCGGCGGCTACCGAACTGGGGCAGCAGTTCGTCGTAGAGGCCCGCAAGCAGTTCCGGCACCCTTGGATCGGTCGCGCACAGGCTGAACGGCTCGGGGTCGATGGAGAAGGGATGCTGGAAGCCCTCGGGCACTTCGGCCAGCGGCCGGTAGCGGTCGTGGACCAGCCAGCGATGGAAATGGCCGAAGCTGTTCTGGTTGGGCGTCAGCTCGATGAACCGCTCCCGGCAAAGGGCATCGAGCCTACGGATCTCCTCGGCGGTGAACGGAGAAGCGTCGCGCCAGACGTCCTCTTGGTCAGCGTAGGCGTAGGTGTGTTCGACGTAGAGCTGGAGGTGGTTGATTTTCCACTCGGCGAGCCGGTCCACGAGCCGCTCGAGGTACGCCATCCGCGGCACCCGGTTTCGGCTGACGTCCAGCATTGCGCCGCGGACGGGGAAGTCCGGCCGGTCTTCGATCTCGACGGCTGGCGCCTCGAAGGCTGCGGCCGCCGGCCGGCCGCGCGCGGCGAGCCACTGCTTCAGGGTGGAGGCCGCCCGGAACACTCCGGTCGGCGTAGCGGCGTCGACCCGGATGCCGCTACGGTCGACGCGCAGGCGATAGCTCTCGTCGGCTGGGACCTGGACCGGCGCGTCTCGGCCGGACCCGGTCGAGTCGACCCGGACCCTGCAGGCAATGGCGGTCGCGGCCCCGGCGTCGTCGCCCGCGAACTCGGGTGCTGCCAGGTCGAGGGCGGAGTCCGCGAGTGCCCTGTGCAGGCCGGCGACCGCGAACTCCAGTTCCCCAGAGACCTCCGCCTGTTCCGCCCCCGCCGCGGTCAGGTGGAGCGCGACGGGTGCGCCCGGCGGCAGGACCAGCGGTTCGGCGGCGTCAAGGACCTCGACCCACCGCGGCGGCGGCCAGAGACTCACGGGTCCGCGGCTCAGGCTCCCCGCAGCCGGATGTCGACGCCGGTCGGGCTGGTGTGGCGTCCGCCGCCGGCGTTGGCCGCGGTCCAGGCGAGATGGTCGATCGCACGCCCCGCCGTCGGTTCCAGGTCGTCGTCGGTCTGCCGGAACAGCACCCGCATCGTGCCGTAGTTGACGGCCAGCAGGACGTCCTTGAAGGTCTCGGCCGGACCGGGGACGTGCTCCAGCAGCCAGGCGCGGTCCTCCTCGCAGTCGGGGCCGAGGATGTGGACGTGGTGGAAGCCGGGGTGATCGGCGTCCTCGAGGAGCTCGATCTTCGCTCCCCAGGGATCCGTCACGAAGGAGATGTAGAGCTTGGCCGGACCGAAGTGCCGCGGTTCCCAGAACTCGGTGGCGCCGTCGCCGAGCATCGCGGCGTGAAGTTCGTCCAGGTTGTCGACGGACCAGCCCGAGTGGTCGAGTCCGGTGCCGATGCTGGGGCCGGGGCTTTCGGCGTGCCGCCAATGGAGGTCCGCGGTGCCTTCGCCGGCCCGAAACCTGGCGGCGGCGCCGGCGATGCTCTCCAGTACTTCGCCGCCGAAGTGCCGCGCGTACCAGTCGGCAGCGGCGGCCGGGTCGGAGGCGTTGAGCGCCAGGCGGTTGAATCGGCAGGTGTCGGTCATTTCGGAGGCTCCTCGGGCGCGGTGTGGGCTTGAACTGAGGGCGGTGATTGTGTCACCGATCGGCCGTGCCGCGCGGGTCTCGTCCGATCGGGCGTAAGCTGTGTCCCGTGAGAGGGATGCGGGGCGGAAGCCCGCCATGACGACGCCGGCCGGGGACCGCGAGGCGCTATCGGGCGTCGTCGAGCGGGTCGTCTTCCACAATCCGGACAACGGATTCGCGGTGCTCCGCATACGGGTACGGGGCAGCTTCCAGTTGACGACCGTGGTGGGACGGCTGCCACTGGTCTCCCAGGGGGAGACGATCCAGGCGTCCGGCTCGTGGAAGAACGACCCCAACCACGGGGTCCAGTTCCAGGCCGAGCGGCTCGCCGTGTCGCCGCCCGATTCGCTCGACGGCATCCGCCGCTATCTCGGTTCGGGCAAGGTACAGGGCGTCGGTCCCAAGATGGCGAAGCGCCTGGTCAAGGCGTTCGGTGAGGACGTGTTCGACGTCATCGAGAACGAGCCCGAGCGCCTGGTGGAGGTTCCCGGCATTGGTCCCAAGCGGGCGAAGAGCCTGAGCGAAGGCTTCAGGGACCAGAAGGCTGTGCGGGACATCATGGTCTTCCTGCAGACGCACGGTCTCGGCTCGGCGCGGGCGGCCCGGATCTACAAGGCCTACGGCGCCGACGCGGCGACGTTGCTCACGGAGGATCCGTACCGGTTGGCGCGGGACATCCGCGGCATCGGCTTCAGGATCGCGGACGGCATCGGCGCCAGTCTGGGCAAGGACCGCGAGGGTCTGCCGCGGGCGCGGGCCGGCCTCGGCTACACGCTGGAGCAGGCGCGAGGCGCCGGACACTGCGGGCTTCCCCGGAACGAGCTCCTCGAGCAGGCGCAGGAACTGCTGAAGATTCCGGAGGAGATCCTGGTCACCGGACTCTCGGACGAACTGAACGCAGGGCGGCTGGCTGTCACGCGTCTGAACGGTGAAGAGGCCGTCTTCCTGCCTCCGCTGCTGTCGGCCGAGCGCGCCATCGCGCGCCGGCTGGGGGAGCTGATTCGGGCAGACCCGCCGTCCTGGGCGGGTATCGATGCCGCCAAAGCGCTGGCGTGGGTGGAGCAGCGCCTGGACGTGACGCTCGCGCCGACCCAGCGAGCCGCGGTGGAGACGAGCCTCCGTTCGCGCGTCGCCGTGATTACCGGCGGCCCGGGGGTCGGCAAGACGACTCTGGTCAACGCTCTGCTCCGGATCCTGAAGGCCCGCAATGTGCGCTGCGCGCTCTGCGCCCCTACGGGTCGCGCGGCCAAGCGGCTCGGCGAGAGCACCGGCGAGACGGCGAAGACAATCCACCGGCTACTGGAGATCGACCCGTCGAGCGGCGCCTTCCGCCGCGGCCGCCTGCGCCCGCTCGATTGCGGTCTGCTGGTCGTCGACGAATCCTCCATGGTCGACGTCGAGCTGATGGCGGCGCTGCTCCAGGCGCTGCCGGCGGAGGGGTCGCTGCTGCTCATCGGCGACGCGGACCAGTTGCCCTCGGTGGGCCCGGGACAGGTCCTCCGGGACCTGATCGACTCGGGGGCGATTCCCGTGGCGCGTCTTCAGGAGATCTTCCGCCAGGCGGACAACAGCCGGATCGTGCGCAACGCGCATCGCGTGAACCGGGGCTACCTGCCCGAGCTGGAGTCAACGCGGGGCGAGCTGAGCGACTTCTACTTCGTGCCTGCCGAAGACGCCGAGGACGGTCAGCGCAAGGTGGTGGAAATCGTCGCCGGCCGAATCGGCCGCCGCTTCGGTCTCGATCCGATCAGCGACGTCCAGGTCCTGTCGCCGATGAACCGCGGACCGCTCGGCGTGCGGACCCTGAACGTCACCCTGCAGGCGGTCCTGAACCCGGCGCCGGAGTCAGGCGCCGTCGAGGTCGAGCGCTTCGGCTGGAAGTACCGGGCCGGCGACAAGGTGATGCAGACCGAGAACGACTACGACAAGGACGTGTTCAACGGCGATCTCGGCCGCATCGTGTCGATCGACCCGGGCGCCGAGCAGATGACGATCGGCTTCGACGGCCGCCCCGTCGAGTACCGCTTCAGGGACCTGGACCGCCTCATGCTGGCCTACGCCGTCACCGTCCACAAGTCGCAGGGCTCCGAGTATCCGGCGGTCGTCGTGCCGATCTCCACCCACCACTACGTGATGCTCCGGCGCAACCTGCTCTACACGGCGATCACCCGCGGTCGCCGCCTGGTCGTCATCGTTGGCCAGAAGTGGGCGCTCCAGAAGGCCGTGGAAGAGGCCTCCGACCTGCGCCGTTACTCGACGCTGCGCGAGCAACTGGCGGCGCTGGCTTCCTACCGGAGCGAGTGAAGCTGAGTGCGCCAAGCGGTCGCACGCCGACGTCCAGCGGGCGGAATCCACCCGGACCTTCGGGAGTCGCTGCTATGCCTCGTCCTTCGGGCTGCTTCTGGCGCTTAGCGTTGGCAACTGTCGGGGAACGCCTCGCTTGCGGTGATGGCGGAAGCAGGCGGGCCGGGCGTCTTGGAGTGGCTCCACGTCTTGCCGCTCGCCGTGTCGGTCACGGTGATGTCCAGACCCTGATCGGTGGCGGAGGCCGCGTACACCCAATGGTGACCGTTGATCTGGCATCCGTCCAGCACCTTGACCAACATCTCCCAGTTGCCCCGGTCGAAGAAGTAGAAGAGACCCGAGTTGTTCGTGCCCACAGGAACCGTTCTGGCTGGACCCCGGTTCCCATCCGCTGTCGACCAGTCGACGGTCACCTCGAAGCGGCTGTCGGCAAGGCACAGCGACGAATCGCTGCCCATGCACCCCGAACCGGAGCTGCCGCTGAGCTGCGCCAAAGGCGGCTGTACGTAGCCGGCTGAGCCACTCCTGGCGCGATTCTCCGAGTCCGTCGCGGCCGAGCCACTTTCATCACAGGCCCCGGAGAACGCTTCGTTGTCCGTGATCGCCGGCGCTGGCCGACCGGCCTCGTTCCGGTACTCCTTGGCCTCACCATCGACCGTGTCTGTCACACGAATCGAGTAACCCTGGTCCGTCGTCGAGGCGCCGTAGACCCAGACGTGGCCGTTGACCGTGCAGCCGTCGAGCACCTTGATCAGGATCTCCCAGTTGTCACGATCGAAGAAACGGAACAGGCCGGAGTCGTTCGTCCCCTCTGGAACCGCCTTGGCCGTACCCGTCTCCCCGCTCCCAGTCCACCAGTCCACGTGCACTTCGTACCGGGAGTCCTGCAGACATAGTGTCTCACTGTCCGGCGTGCACGTACCCACGACTACCCCCGGATCCTCGGCGACAGCAAGTGTCACCGGCAGGTTCATGCCCTGATCGGGCCACCGGTCGGAAGTGATCGTCAAGTCGGCACGGTAGGTGTCGGGCTGACCGGGGAGCCAACGCGGCTGAACCGCAATCTCCGTCTTGCGCCCAGCTCCAAGGCTGACTTCCGCTGGATGAACCGCCAGCCAGTCCCGGTCCGAGGCGATGCGGTACGAAAGCTGCCGGTCGGCCATGTTCCTGAGTTCAAACGTCTGAGCCGGAGGCTGGGGCCCTCCGACCGACACGAAACTGAACGCTCTCGGAAAGGCCTTCACCGGAGCGCCTCTCGACACCGCGACGCCGATCTCGCCGCGAGCGCCGGCAGAGCCCGAAACCACGATGTGGTAGGGGCCGGCAGTGAGCGGGGGCGTCGATTCCGGCGTGATCACGAGTTCCGCTGTTCCCCCCGACAGTTCTTCGCGGAAGTGGGCGACGCCCTGTTCGCCTTGGCGAGCGGATAGTGTCCCGTCCATTGCGGCTTCCATCGCCAGATCCACGGCCAGTCTCGTTGCGCCGAACGGTACGTTGAACCAGAAACTGCGCGCCGAGCCCGCCGACAGATCGACTTCCTCCGTCCTGCCTTCCTCTAACAACGGATCCGCGGAGAAGATCGCTCGAAGCACCTTCGGGTGATCCGTGAGAACGGTCGTGACGGAATCGGTGCCGCGCGCTCCCTCCGCCCATGCAACGAATTTCTGTCCTGCCTCCGGTACGGCGGTCGCCTGGACGGCCGTGTCTTTCGGATAGTAGTGCTCGTTGGGGTACTCACCGGTTTGAAACAACATCTCCGTCGACGGTGGTGACAGTTGAACGGTTCCGCCTCCGCTCGTGCGGAGGAGTAACCAGTTGTAGGTCGTCCACTCCATCGTCAGCTTGCCCCCATTCGCTGGCACGTCGACCTCTCGCGTGATCTCGGCGTGGAAGTCCAGCCGCTCCCTGACGCCGTACACACCGTCGCTCCAGCCGTCGAAGCCGGGGACTGGATCGACCGCCGTTGAACCAACCTGATCGAGCACAGTGATTCGTACGTGCCCGTCGTCGTCTTCGAAAGTGGAGACGAAGTCAGAGACCGACGCTGTGAAGGGCGCTCCTCTAAGGCGCTCGTTCCTTGTGTAGCCGAATCCCCCACCATGGTCGTAGCCGGCACTGTCCACCGTGAACACGGGAGACTTCGTGAACACGGCGCCGAAGCCTGGATCTGGTCGTGCGACCTGCCCAACCGCCAGATGTGCAGGATTCCAACTGTTACCAGGAATCCAACTGATGAACTCACTCCCCGGACTCCACTCGTCGATCCACTCCACGAAACTCCAACCCGGACCCGGTATGGCCGCCAACTCAAGCCGGGTGCCCACTGTAAAGAAGTCGTCCGGACTTTGAGGGCGCACACTTACTCTGCTCGGGTGTGGATCACGCGGATCCGGGTGGAACGCCCAGGCATGAAGTTGCCCCGCTTTCGTGGACAGTTTGTGTTTAGGGTTCAGGCGGCGGCTTCGTAGTGTTGGTTGCAGGCTTTCTCGAAGTTGACGGGCGAGAGGTATCGGAGGGCGGAGTGGCGCCGATGGGGGTTGTACCAGCCCTCGATCCAGCGGAAGAGTTCGGTCTTCGCTTCGGCGCGATTCCGGAACGTGCTCCGATCCAGCAGTTCGCATTCGAGGCTGGCGAAGAAGCTCTCGGCCATCGCGTTGTCGTAGCAGTCTCCGACGGAACCCATCGAGACTGCGATGCCGGCGCCGCGGCAGCGCTTCCCGAAGGCCAGGGAAGTGTACTGGCTGCCTTGATCGGAGTGATGGATCACACCCTCGGGCCGGCGCTGGGCGATCGCCATCTCGAGCGCGTCGACGACGAGGTCCGTCGCGAGGGAGGAGTCCATGGCCCAGCCGACGATGCGACGGCTGAACACGTCCAGGACGACGGCCAGGTACAAGAAGCCGGAGAGCGTCGGTACGTAGGTGATGTCCGCCACCCACAGCCGGTCGGGGGCATCCGCCGAGAACTTCCGATCGACCAGGTCCGGCGCCGGACGAGCGTTCCTGTCGCGTCGGGTCGTGCCCGGCTTCTTGCGCCGGCTTGCGCCTGTCAAACCGAACTCTCGCATCAGTCTGGCGACCCGCTTGCGGCTCGCGAAGACTCCTTCGTCGGCCAACTCGGCCTGAATCCGCGGCGCGCCATACGTACCCCGGCTCCGTCCGTGAATCGCCCGAATGCGTTCGGCAAGAACGCCGTCCGCCTTGTTCCTGGCGGACCGAGGACGTTTCAACCAGGCGTAGTACCCGCTCGTGGAGACGCCGAGCACGCGAGCCATCGTCGTGATCCGGAACTCGGCCCGGTGCGCTCTCATGAACCGGAAGACCCCTTCGGTTCCGTCTCCCGAGCGAACCAGGCCGTTGCTTTTGCCAGTATCTCCCGCTCTTCCCGAAGCCGGCGATTCTCCCGCCGCAGGCGCCGCAGCTCCGACCGCTCCGCTGTCGTCAGGCCGTCAACGCGGCGGCCTTCGTCCCGGTCCGCCTGCCTCACCCAGTTGCGGATCGACTGCGCTGAAGCCTCGAACTCGCGGGCGAGATGGTCCGGGCTCCGCCCGGACCGGACCAGATCCACCATCTGCTGCCGGTACTCTGCCGGGTACCGGGGTCTTGATCTTGGCATCGTGGATACCTCCTCCTCAAAGGATGCCGTGTCCACGAAACCGGGGCAAGCTCAAACCGCCAATGGTGTCGGCCTACGAACTCCACCTCGAAGACCTTGCCGTCGCCAAGCGGAGCATCGTCGGTACCTGTCGCGCGAACTCTTCCCAAGCCCAAGATCTTCTCGCAGTCCGCAAGAAGCACGACTCCGGGAGACGACATTTGCAGTGTCTTCCGGAATCCGCGGATATCGCGAAAGGCAACGGGATCGGCGAACCTCAGACAGAACTCCATGAGTCCGTCTTCCTCATTCGCGAGGACGAGCCTACCCGCCCCCTCCGCTCCCTCATACGTCGACGCCGACACGCGATTGAACTGCATGAGGAGATCAGGACCGACGCTCCTGTCTTTCATCGCAACGCGCGGCGTGCGCATGAAACTCACTCCGGCTTGGCGAACAATCTCCGAGGTAGAACGGAAGCGCTGCGCGTGCTGACGACCGGGGTCCTGTCGCCGGAGTTCCTCTCGCGCCTCGTCCAGTACCGCGGCGACAGCGGCATGGACAAGGCTCGGGGGGCCGCTGAGGACGCCATCGCGGATCGGCTCCCGCAGTGGCGTGAAACGCTCGAACAGATCCTCGGGAAGTTGGATCACGGGAAAGACGTGGTACTGACCCACATCTCCAGCGATTCGCACGAAGGACCGAACTCCATGCTCTGAATCGCACTCCCGTAGAGTCTCCAGGAGGACGCCGCCGACCGAGAACCGGTACTTCTCTTCGCTCCAGTCCCGCCACGTCTGTTCGTCCACGTTGGTGATGATCTCGGTCGTACCATCTGCGATGGCTTTCTCTACATCGTCAAGAACGGACGAGAAGAGGTCCAGGCGCCATTCCCCATCTTCTGGTTCGAGACACACTTCGTTCCGGACTTCCTGGCCACGGATTCTCACTCCCACCAGGAAGCACTCGGGCCGCGCATCTGGAACTCCCAGTTCCTTCAGCACATCTGTCATGCAGTGCTGAACGGCGTCTCTGAAGTGGTGCTGGTAGCTCCACATGAACAACCGGATCACCTTAGGTTCCATACGTCCTGAAGGTCGGGTCGCGCCGCAGCTCGACCGGGCTCTTGACCGGGAGCCCGCTTACCGAGCACTCCTCCGCGACTGCTTCGGCGGCGGCTTCGGCTCGGGCTTGGGCTTCGGCTTCGGTTTCGGCGGCGGCGGAGTCGGTTTGGGCGGAGGCGGCCAGCCTGCCGTGCGGATCTCCTTCGGGCTCATGCAGACGCGCCGGACGCCAGTGCGATCGCCTGATCGTGGCAGCGATCGAGAAGCTTGGCGCGTTCCGGCTGGTCGGCTACGTCCCGGTCGATATGCCGCGCGTGCTCCCGCAGTCGAGCGAGGGCGTCGTGCACACCCTCGCGGTCGATGTGGCCGCTTTCGAGATCGACCCATGTGGTCTGCAGACCATGATGAAGATCGGCCCAGGCGACGGAGCAGTTCACGAACCTGTTGGCGGACTCGCCGTACTTACCCAGGCCGGCGAGGCCACTGAGAACCGCGGCCGGCACCGTCAACCACAGCAGCCACAGATCGACCTCGCGCCCGCTCAGAATGGCCGTGCAGGCAGCAGCCGAAAGGCCAGCCGCCAGCGCCGCGGCGCCGTTCTGGATGCGCCGCGCGCGCACGGCCAGCCGGGCGAAGTACATGGAGCGCATGTGGGCCGCGATCATCTCTTCCCACACTCGGACGCGGTGTTCTTCGGACGGCGGCTCGACGGTCATGTTCGGAACTCTAACCCGCTGGGCCACACGCACAACAAACCCGACAGTGACGGGTTGCTGACCGTTGCCGTGACGGCCTCGCGCCGGATGCCGGCCGGAAGGCCGGCGCACCGACAGGCGGAGGCTGCTCAGGCCCCCCGGATCCCCTGCATCCACTTGCCCCGGGTGCGCTTCATCAGCTTCCGCATCTGGCGGTACTGCCGGAGCAACTGATTCAGTTCCTGGACGGTGCGGCCGGAGCCACGGGCGATGCGGCGGCGCCGGCTGGCGTTGAGGATCGCCGGGTTGCGGCGTTCGCGCGGGGTCATCGAGTCGATCAGGGCGGTGATGCCGACCAGGCGGCTCTCGTCCACAGCGCCCGCGAGGTCGGCGCCGCGGAACTGACCGGGAAGCAGTTCGAGGAGCTGGGACAGCGGCCCCATGCGGCGAAGCTGCCGCAACTGGTCTCTCAGGTCCTCGAGGGTGAACTCCTGGCGGGCGATGCGCTCGGCGAGGCGCTCCGTTTCCTCGCGGTCGACGACCCGCTCGGCCTTCTCGATCAGGGACAGCACATCGCCCATGCCCAGGATGCGGGAGGCGATGCGGTCCGGCGCGAAGGACTCGAGGTCTTCCAGCTTCTCGCCGACGCCGACGAAGCGGAGCGGAACCTCGGTGACGCCCCGGAGCGACAGCGCGGCGCCGCCGCGGGCGTCGCCGTCGAGCTTCGTCATCACGGCGCCGGTGAGCGGCGCGCCCTCGGCGAACGCGGCCGCGCTCCGCACCGCGTCCTGCCCGGTCATCGCGTCGCAGACGAAGAGCGTCTCGCAGGGGTCGACCCGGTCCGCCAGCGCCACGAGTTCGGCCATCGACTCGTCGTCCACGTGCAGCCGGCCCGCGGTGTCGAAGATCAGCGTGTCGAAGCCGCCCTCCCGAGCCGCCGCCAGGGCACGGTTCGAGAACGCCGGCAGATCCTCCCCTGCTGAAGGCTCGATGACCGTGGCGCCGGCCGCGGCGCCGACCTGCCTGAGCTGCTCCACCGCCGCGGCCCGCCGGAGGTCTCCGGCCGCCAGCACCGGGTTCCTGCCCTGCCCGCGAAGCCGCACCGCCAGCTTGCCGGCGGTCGTCGTCTTGCCCGAGCCCTGGAGGCCGCAGAGCAGCACCACCGCCGGCCGGCCCGTGAGTTCGAGCTCCGCGCCCGGCTCCCCCAGCACCGCGATCAGCTCATCGCGGACGATCCGGATCATCTGCTGGTCCGGGGTCAGGCTGCTCAGCACTTCCTCGCCCAGCGCCAGCTCCTGGACCCGGGCGATGAAGGAGCGGACCACCTGGACGTGGACGTCGGCCTCCAGGAGCGCGAGGCGGATCTGCCGCACGGCCCGCCGCACGTGATCCTCCGAGATCCGGCCTTCCGAGCGCAGGGAGCGGAAGACTCCCTGGAGCTTGTCCTGCAGACCCTCGAACATCAGGTCCTCCGCGCCGCGCGCCGCCGCCAGCCGAGCGCCACCAGAGCCGGCAGCAGCGTGATCGAGACCAGGGCCGTGGCGACCGCGCCGAGGATGGCGACGATGCCCATCGAGCGCAGTCCCGGGTAGTGCGACAGCGCCAGCGAGCCGAAGCCGACGCTGGTCGACGCGGCGGCGAGCACGATCGCCTTCCCGGTCTCGCCCAGGCCCGCGACCAGGCGGTCACTCTGAAGCGCCTCCGGCCCGTAGCCGATCTCGCGCCAGCGGTGCACCATGTGCACGCCGTAGTCCACGCCGATGCCGATGATCATCGTGACGACGAAGACGTTGAAGAAGTTCATGTCGATCCCGGCCAGGACCATGATCCCGAGCATCCATACGACCCCGACCGACAAGGGCAGCAGGGACAGCAGGGTGCTCAGCAGCCAGCGATAGTCCAGGAAGAGAAGCAGCGCCACCAGGACGAAGCCGAGGATCGAGGCGGTGACGGCGTCGACCCGGATGCCGTTCCGGAGCCTCTCGCCCACCACGTTGACGCCCGACAGGGCGGCCTGGGGACCGAGGCGCTCGACCATCTCCGAAGCCCCGGGCGGCGCGCTGCGGCGCCACTGACCCGGTGGCGGATACAGGTAGACGACGAGCTTCGGCTCGCTCTCGTTCCGGCTCATGTAGCGCTCCAGCAACCGCTCTATCCGCGGGTCGGCACGGAGCGAGGACAGCGTCACCGTCGTTCGGTCCGCCGCGGCGTCGGCCAGGAGGTCGATGCCCGCCTGGAACGGCGCCGCCCGAAGACCCTCTTCCGTCGCGTACCGCTCGAACAGGGACTGCAGCCGCTGCCGCTCGAAGAGGTCCCGGCGCTCGTCCAGCCACTCGTGTGCCGCCGCCTGCCGGGCTGGCAGCGGAACCAGGCTGCCGATGCCGTTCACGCCGGTCAGGATGCCGCTGTCGACCAGGGCTCCGGCCTCCTCTTCGGCCCGGTGCGAGAGCTCCATGACTTCCTGCTCCGTCGCGCCCGAAAGCACGACCATCGTCGGCCGGAGCCCCGAGCCGAAGTACTCGGAAACCTCGTCCTCGACCTCGACGCCCGGGTTCCCCTCCGGGCGGAGCTCCCGGATCGCGTCCTCGAACTCCAGCCGGGGAGCGATCGCGCCGGCGGCCGCGGTGACCGCCACGCAGCAGCAGATCACGGCGACCGGCCGCTCGAAGCTCCAGCGCACGAGGCGGCGAGCGCCCAGCCCATGGAGAACCAGCCGGGGCTGCCTTCCCGAAGCCGGTCGGTGATCTTCCCGCCAGGCGAGCATGGCCGGCAACAGGAGGAGCACCGAGACCATGCAGAACAGGATGCCGGTGCCGGTCAGAAGACCCATCTGGCGAAGCCCCACGAAGTCGGTCACCAGGAACGCGTAGAACGTCGCCGCCGTGGTGATCGCACCGGTCCAGACCGCCCTGCCCGAGGAGCGGCTCATCGCCACCAGCGCCGCTTCCAGGCCGGCCCCCCGGCGCCGTTCCTCGACGTAGCGGCCGTAGGAGACGATGACGAAGTCCATCCCGAGGCCCACCAGTAGCGCCGCGAAGCCGCTGGTCAGTGCGTTCAGCTCACCCAGCACCGTGCCGGCGAAGCCGAAGGCGAGCACCAGGCCGAAGGCGAGCGGAACGAAGGCATAGGCGATGAGGCCGACGCGCCGGAACGCGAGAGCGAACAGGAGCAGGACGCCGATCAGCGAAGTGGCCATGTTCGAGATCAGCCCCGTCACGATCGTGCCCGCGTCCGAGACCGCCGTCACATAGGTGCCGCCGAAGGCCACCTCGGGGAGCGGCAGCAGTTCGCCGTGCCGGTCCTCGCCTCCGATCTCGGGCCAGCGCCTCCCGAGGTCGGCGGCCAGGGCTTCCACCTCCGCCAGCAGCCGGCGGCCGAACTCGACCTCCTGCGCCGGTTCGGCCGGCCGCGCGATCAGGAGCGCGCGCGACCGGTCGTCGGACAGGAAGTAGCCCGTCGCCCAGTCGAAGGGCGGGCCGCCGCGGGTGAGTTCGAACTGATCGAGGAACACCTCGTGGATGCCCAGCGGATCGAGCAGGAACAGTTCGCGAAGCGCCAGGCCCTCCGGCGTGGCCAGCCGGCGGCTCAACTCCTCGACCTTGCGCCTGAGCCCGTCGTCGGTCAGCCGACTCGCCACCTCCTCGCGGCCCTTCTCGTCGAGATAGACGAAGGCGTGGGCGAAGAAGGTCTCGGCCAGCTCCTCCACATCCAGGGTGTAGTCGACGTAGTCGATCTCCTCGAGCGCCTCCATCGAGGAGCCGAGCTCCTCGACGAACGACAGGTACGGATCGAGCGGCACGTCCGGCGGCAGCCGGACCAGGACGAGCAGGTAGTCGAGGCTGCCGAAGTCCTCGATCGTCGACCGGAAGGTCGTGACCACCGGGTCGTCCTTCGGCAGCAGATTCAGGATCTCCGTGTCGAAGCGGAGTCGCGTCGCCGACCACACGGAGAGGACGACCAGCACGGCCCCAGCCAGGAACACGGCCCGATGGCGGCGCCGGGCGAAGGCGGCCAGCCAGGCCAGGACGGACTGGATCATGGCCGCCGCCCCGCGCCGGCGAAAGGCAGCGCGGGCGCGGCCGGGGAGCGCACCGTCATGGCTCCGGGGATGCCCCGAACGCTTCGAGCACACGCCGGCCGTTGCGCACGAAGTACTCGATGCCGGAGTAGAGCGTCGCGACCAGGGCCACCCAGAGCGACAGGGGCGCCAGCACGTCGAACGCGCCGAGCTGGTCCGAGATGATCAGCAGCGAGATGGCGACGATCTGAGTCACCGTCTTCACCTTGCCCGCGAAGCTCGCCGCGAGGACGACGTCCTGGGCCGCCGCCAGTGAACGCAGCGAGGAGACGGCGAACTCCCGCGCGATGACGACAACGACCATCCAGGCGGGTGCCAGACCGAGACCGACCAGCGAGATGAAGGCGGCCGAGGTGAGGATCTTGTCCGCCGCCGGGTCGAGCAGCTTGCCGAGCGCGGTCACCTCCTTGCGCCGGCGGGCGAGGAAGCCGTCCAGGAAGTCGGTCAGCGAAGCGACCAGGAACAGTCCCAGGCCGATGAACTCCCGGCCCTCGATCTGCGTCAGCAGGACGACGACGAGCAACGGGACGATCAGGATACGGCTGAGCGTCAACGCGTTCGGCAGGTTGAGCCCGGCGCGCAGCAACGCCCCCGTCGCGGGCCGCTGCCGTTCCGCTTCCCGCCCGGTCACGTTTCCTGCCTCCGGCACCTTAGGAGTGCGTGCCGCTCAGGCTGTCTTCGATGAGCCGTTCGGCGGCGGCGAAGGCGGAGGTCAGGTTCTCGGCCCGGCCGCCCGCCTGGGCGAAGTCACGGCGGCCGCCGCCGCTGCCCGAGATCGCCGAGCCCATGGCGCGGGCCACCGCCGCCGCGTCGACCCGGTCCTGGAGGTCCTTCGTCACCGAGGCGACGAGCTTCACCTTGCCGTCGTCCCGGGCGCCGAGAACGACGACACCGGATCCCAGACGGCCCCGCAGGACGTCGGCGAGGCTGCGAAGCTCGCCCACGTTCGAGGCCGGCACTTCGCGCAGGACGACGTCGACGCCGCGAATGGACCGCGTGTCGCCGCCGGCGTCCTGGCCGGGAGCCGGCTTGCCGTCGCCGGCCAGCACGCCGAGCCTGAGCCGGGACAGCTCCCGTTCGACCTCGCGCAGCCTCTCCTTGAGCGACCGCACCTCGGCCGCGGCGTGTTCTCCGTCGGCGCCGATCTCGCGTTCGAGTGTCGCCAGCAGGTGCGCCTGACTCCGGCGCAACCGGTCGGCGCGGTCGCCGGCGAGCGCCTCGATCCGGCGGACCCCGGCCGCCACGCCGCGCTCGCCGACCAGGGCCACCGGGCCGATCTCGCCCGTGTTCCGGACGTGACAACCGCCGCAGAGCTCGAGACTGAACCCTGGCACCTCGACCGTGCGCACCCGGTCGCCGTACTTCTCGCCGAAGAGGGCCATCGCTCCGGCCGCCACCGCCTCGTCATACGAGCGCTCGCTGATCTCCAGAGGTACCGCACGCCGCACCCACTCGTTGACCGTGCCCTCGATCGCCTCCTGCTGCTCTTCGCTGACCGGCGCGCCGTGGGTGAAGTCGAAACGCAGCCGGTCCGGGTGAACCAGGGAGCCGGCCTGACGCACGCCCGTGCCGAGGTGCTGGCGCAGGGCGGCGTGGAGCAGATGGGTGGCGGTGTGGTGCCGCTGGGCTGACTCTCTCGTCTCGCGGTCTACGCGCAGTTCGACGCCGGCGCCCACTTCGATCGCACCCTCGGTGACCTCGATCTGGTGAACCGTCAGTTCTCAATCCTTGAAGGTGTCCAGGACCCGGGCTTCGTCGCCATTCCCCGTCAGGAGACCGACATCGCCGACTTGTCCGCCAGACTCCGCGTAGAAGGGAGTCTGATCGAACACCGCCAGACCGGCGCCATTCAATTCCACGACGGACTCGCCCTCCGCCGTTCGAAGATCGACCACCCGGGCATCCAGTTCGAGATCCCGATAACCCGTGAATCTGGTCGCGGCCAGATCCGCGCCGAACCTGGGGCGCGTAGCCATCGCACTTCCACTGAGGCTCTTCGCCCGCGACCGCTCGCGCTGCTCCGCCAGCGCCGTCTCGAAGCCCTCCTCATCGATCCCGAACTGCTCCTCCTCGGCGATCTCGCGCACCGTCTCGATCGGCAGGCCGAACGTGTCGTAGAGACGGAACACGGCCTCGCCGCCAAGCACCGAACCGCCGGCGGCGCGCGCCTCCTCGATCGCCTGCTGGACCTTGCCGGCACCGACCGCGACCGTCTCCAGGAACCGCGTCTCCTCGGCGGTCACCGTCGCCGAGGACGGCTCGCGGGCCTTCTCCAGCTCCGGGTAGTGGCCGGCGAAGGTCTCCTCGAGCGACGGCAGGAGAGAAGCCAGGAACGGCTCCTCGAAGCCGAGCTTCATGCCGTGTCGCGAGGCGCGGCGGAGGAGCCGGCGCAGTACGTAGCCGCGGCCCTCGTTGCTCGGCAACACCCCGTCCGCGAGCAGGAAGCCGACCGCCCGGAGGTGGTCGGCCACGACCCGCATCGACACGTCCGCCTCCGGATCGCGGCCGTACTCGCTCCCCGCCGTCCCGGCCACCGCGGTCAGAATCGTCCCGAACAGGTCCGTGTCGTAGTTCGAATCGACGCCCTGGAGCACCGCGGCCACCCGCTCCAGGCCCGCGCCGGTGTCGATCGACGGGTTCGGCAGCGGCTCGCTGCGGCCGTCCTCGTGTCGCTCGAACTGCATGAAGACGAGGTTCCAGATCTCGAGATAGCGGCCCGAGTCGGAACCCTCGTCGAAGCCGACTTCGGGCAGTTCCGGCGCGGTGTCGACGAAGATCTCGCTGCAGGGGCCGCAGGGCCCGGTCTCGCCCATCGCCCAGAAGTTGTCCTTCTCGCCGCAGCGCAGGACCCGCCCCGGCGGCAGGCCGGAGATACGCAGCCACAGGTCCTCGGCCTCGTCGTCGTCCTCGAACACGGTGGCGAACAGGTGGTCCGGCCTGAGGCCCCAGGGACCGGTGACCAGCTCCCAGGCCGACGCGATCGCCTCTTCCTTGAAGTAGTCGCCGAAGGAGAAGTTCCCCAGCATCTCGAAGAACGTGTGGTGCCGGGGACTCGGCCCGACGTTCTCCAGGTCGTTGTGCTTGCCGGACACCCGGAGGCACTTCTGCGAGGTCACCGCGCGCGGCGAGTCCGGCTGCTCGACGCCGAGGAAGTAGTTCTTGAACTGGACCATCCCGGCATTGACGAACAGCAGGGTCGGATCGTCGCGCGGCACGAGGGGCGAACTCGCCACCTCCGCGTGTCCGCGGCCGGCGTAGAAGTCGATGAAGCTGCGCCTGATGTCCCGACTCAACATGAGTTCTGGCCCTGCATCCCCTGCTCTGCGGCCGGGTCGTCAGCCGCGTCGAACAGGACGGCGCCAATAGTACGGGGAAGGAAGCCCCGCCGTTCCAGGTGCCGGGCCAGGGCGGCGGCATCGCGGGAAGGATGACTCGACCGGAAGCGGGCCGCCACGCCCGCTGCCCGCTCCAGTTCGTCCTCGTCGTCCACCGTCTCTAGCGCCGCACTGACCGCCGCTTCGTCCGCGCCACGCCTCCGCAGATCGAGTTCGAGCCGCCGCCGGCCGTAACCCCGGCGCTTGAGCGACCGCACGAGCAGGTGGGCGGTCTCCCCTTCGTTCAGGTGACCGCCATCCGTCAGCCGTTCGACCGCGCTCTCCACCTCGGCGTCCGTGTAGCCACGCTGCCTGAGCTTCGCGCCCAGCTCGGCCGCAAAGTGCGCGCGCCGGGCCAGCAGATCGAGCGCGCGGTCGTACGCCGGCTTCGACGCCCGCTTTCGACTGGGCGTTCCTCGAGTGGACTGGGAGTTCCGCACGTCATTCCTCCAGCGGAGGATAGCGCCGTCACGGCGTCCCGGTCAGGGCAACGGCGAGCGCGGCCACCGCGGCCGTCTCTGTCCGCAGCACGCGGGGTCCGAGGTGCGCTGGAATCGCACCGCGCCCGGCCAGTTCCTCCATCTCCCGCTCGCTGAAGCCGCCCTCGGGGCCCACCACGACCGCTTCCGCCGATCCCGCGACCGCCATGAACGGCGTCGCGGCCCCTGGATGCAGCGCCACCGAGCCGGCGCCGATCGGCGCCTCCCCGAGCGGGACGGGCTTGCCGATCTCGGGCAGCCAGGCGCCGCCGCTCTGTTCGAGCGCCGACTTCGCGACCCGGCGCTGACGCTCCAGAGCCCGCTCCGGCAAGGAACGGCTGGTGCGCTCCGAGACGAGCCACCGCAGTTCACGCAATCCCAGTTCCGTCGCCTTCTCCACCAGCCAGGCCGCCCGCTCCGGCCGCACGGCGGCCACGAACAGCGCCACGCGCCGGGGCGGCTCGAACACCGGCGCCGCTTCCCCGACTCGCAGCACCGCCCGCCGCGCGGTCACCTCGTCCACCACCGACCAGCGAGCCGCTCCGCGACCGTCGACGAGGCGCACCCGCTCGCCGACCTTCAGCCGGCGCGCTCGGAACAGATGACGGTAGTCGGCGCCTTCGACCTCGACCGTTCCACGGGCGAGATCAGAGGCTTCAGCCAGCAGGTGGATCATGTCCGAGGGTTCAGGCCTCGGAACCTCGCTCCGCCTTCCCGCCGCCGCCGGCCGCGGGATCCCTGTCCGGCTCGTGTCCGGAGAAGAGGTCCTTCACCCGGCTGAACAGGCCCCGCTCGTCGCGGATCGTGCCGCCGCCGTCGCCGGAGAGTTCGGCCAGCGCCCGCAGGTGCTCGAGCTCATCCTCGGAGAGGTCCCGCGGCCTCGGCACGTTGAGCCGCACCTCGACGACGTGGTTCCCGCGGCCGCGGCCATCGATCCGGGGAATGCCCTCCGACCGCAGCACGAAGGTCGAACCGTGCTCGGTCGCCGGCGGAACGTCCAGCTCGGTTGTGCCGTGGAGCGTCTCCACCTCCACCGTGCAACCCAGGACCGCCTGCGGAAAGCCGATGGTGACCGAGCTCAGGACGTCGGCATCGCGCCGGTTGAACCGCTCGTGCGGCTCGACTCCGATCACCACGTAGAGGTCGCCCGGCGGGCCGCCGTTCCGGCCGTGCTCCCCCTCGCCGGGCAGCCGGAGGCGGGATCCGGTATCGACGCCGGCAGGTACCCGAACCTGGATCGAGCGCTGCCGCTCTCTCCGCCCCTGACCGCGGCAGTCGGCACAGGGTTCCAGGATCCTGCTCCCCGCCCCGCGGCAGTCGGGACAGGTGCGGGCGACGGAGAAGAAGCCCTGGCTGTACTGGACCTGACCGCGGCCGCCGCACATGCGGCAGGTGATGGGACCGGACCCGGGGGCCGCGCCGCTGCCTCCGCAGGTGTCGCAGCGCTCGAGCCGCGGAATGCGCAGCTTCGGCTCCACTCCGAAGGCCGCCTCCTCGAACGAGATCCGCAGGTCGTAGCGAAGATCCGCGCCCGCGCGCCGGCGGCGGCCGCCGGTGCGACCGCCGAAGCCGAAGACGTCTCCCAGGATGTCCGAGAAGTCGGCGAAGATCGTGGGGTCGAAGCCGCCGCCGCCCGGAGTGGCCTGGTGCCCGAAGCGGTCGTAGCGTTGCCGCTTCTCGGTATCCGAGAGCACCGCGTACGCGTCGGCCGCCTCCTTGAACTTCTCCTCGGCGGCACTGTCGCCCGGGTTGCGATCGGGGTGGTAGCGGACGGCCAGCTTGCGATACGCCGACTTGATCTCCTGCAGGGTTGCCGAACGGTCGAGGCCCAGGACCTCGTAGTAGTCGCGCGGCATGACGTGTCTCAGGCGCCGCCGCCGGTGGCGGCGTCCGCCTCAGCCCCGGCGCCGTCCTCACGGCCGGCTTCCCGGGAAGCCGCCGGCGACGACGGCACGGCGACCCGGACCATCGCCGCGCGCAGCAGCCGCGACTCCATCATATAGCCGGTCTGCAACTCCTGCACGACAGTGGGCTCCTCGACCTCGGCGCTCTCTTCCCGCGCCACCGCCTGGTGGACGTTCGGATCGAAGGGGGCGTTCACGCCCTCCACCGGCTCGACGGCGAACCGTCGCAGGAGATCCGCCATCTGACGCCGGATCATCTCGACTCCGGCGCGCAGGTCGTCCGCCGACGCCTCGGCCTGAAGCGCACGGTCCAGGTTGTCGACCACGCCGAGGAACTCGCGCAGCGGGCCGGCGGCCGTGTTCCAGCGCGACTCAAGCCGCTCCCGCTCGGCGCGCTTGCGCAGATTGTCGAACTCGGCCGCGGCGCGCCGCAGCCGGTCGACTTCCTCGCTCGCCGCCGCGAGTTCGGCCCGAAGCTCGCCTTCCGTGTCCGGCGTGCCGCCGTCATGAGCCGCGAGGGTCTCCTCGCCCGCGACCGTCCCGTCGCGGCCCTGGTCCTCCACGTGAGAGTCCGGGCTCTCCTTCGCCTCGATCGTCATCTCTACAGTCCCTGTTACAGCCGTCGGGTCAAAGCCTCGGACAGGCGTTCGCCCAGGTAGTTCACCAAGGGCACCATCCGCGGATACTCCATGCGCGCCGGCCCGACCACCGCGACCGACCCGGCGACGCCGTCGCCCGCCTTGTAGCTCCGCACGACGAGGCCGAAGCCGAGTTCCTCGGTCAGTCTCGAATCCTGCCCCAGAACGACCCGCACGCCGTCCGCGTCGAGGCAGCGGTTGAGCAGACCGGCCAGCCGGGCGCGCTCGGCGAACATCTGGAACATCCCCTCGATCCGCGACATGCCGGGCCCCGCATCGAACAAGCTGTGCGTCCCGTCGACGACGAGCGAAGGCGCGTGCCCGATGTTCATGCCGTCCCGGGCGAGCTCGATCGCACGCCGCAGCAGCTCGTCGAGCCGGGCACGCTCATCGCTCATCAGCCGCAGCAGCTCCTCCCGGATCTCGAAGAGGGTCCGCCCGCTGTAGTTCTCGGTCAGGTAGTTGGAAATGCGCACGAGGTCTTCGCGCGGGATCGGCTCGTCCGTGACGACGAGCTTGTTCTCGACGAAGCCCGTCTCCGCGACCACCACGCAGAGCACCTTGCGACCGCTGAGCGGCACGAACTCGATCGCCTTCATCACCGCCGAACCGAGGGCGGGAGTCAGGACGACGCCGACGTGGTGGGAGAGCTGGGAGAGCAGCCGCGACGTCTCCTCGGTCAGTTCCTGGCCGGTACTCCCGGCGGTCGTCAGCCGATCGTCGATCAGCCGCCGGTCGTCGTCGCTCACCACCTGCGCCGACATCAGGTCGTCGATGAACAGGTGGAAGCCGGCCTCGGTCGGCAGCCGGCCCGCCGAGACGTGCGGCTGGCGCAGGTAGCCCATGTCCTCCAGGTCCGCCATCACGTTGCGGATCGTGGCGGCGGACAACTGGACCTGGCGGTCCTTCGCGACCCTCCGCGAGGACACGGGCTCACCAGACGACAGATACGTCTGGATCACCTCCCGCAGAATCTCGCGGTCCCGGTCGCTGAGCTGGTCGTTGACGCGGCTCATGGGAGCGGCATTCTACCCGGTGGTAGCGTTCCGGGGTCGGCATGAGATGTCCATTCTGCGGCGCCAACGATGACCGCGTGGTCGACTCGCGCGACGTGCGCGGCGGGGAGACGGTCAGGCGCCGGCGGGAGTGCCTGAGCTGCGGCCGCAGGTTCACTTCCTACGAACAGATCGAGAACATCGCCTACCGGGTCGTCAAGTCGGACGGCCGCCGCCAGGAGTTCGACCGCCAGAAGCTCCTCGGCGGCCTGCTCAAGGCCTGCGAAAAGCGGCCGGTCGGCCTGCCGGCGCTGGAAGAGATCGTCGACCAGGCTGAAGCCCTGCTCCACCGCAAGGAGGACCGGGAGATCTCCACGTCGGAGCTGGGCAACTTCGTCATCGACCGCCTGAAGACGCTCGACCAGGTGGCCTACGTCCGCTTCGCCTCCGTCTACCGGAAGTTCGAGGACGTGGACGAGTTCATGGAGGAGCTGCGGGTACTCCTCGAAGCGTCGCGCAAGGACTAGAACCGGGCATCCGCAGACCGTCCCCGAGCGCTTCCGGGGCTGGTAGCGTGACCCCATGGCCCAGAACCCGGTCGATGAGCAGGCGGACGCCATCCTGCTGCCCGACGTCCTGCCGGTGCTGCCGCTCAAGGACGCGGTCATCTTCCCCTACATCATCCTGCCGCTTTCGATCAGCCGCGACCCGAGCATGCTCGCGGTCGAGGACGCGCTGAACGGCGACCGCGTCATCCTGCTCGCCCCCCAGCGCGACGGATCGATCGAGGAGCCGGGGGAGGACGACCTCCACGAGATCGGCACCGCCGCCCAGATCATGCGGATGCTGAAGTTGCCCGACGGCCGGGTCCGGATCCTGATCCAGGGTCTCGCCAGGGCCCGCCTGCGCTATCTGAGCCAGACCGAGCCCTTCCTTCGGGCCCGCGTCGAGGAAGTCGACGAGGCCGGCGAACCTCACCACGGGCTCGAGGCGGAAGCCCTGGTACGCAGCGTCAAGGAAGGTCTCGAGACGGCCGTCAACCTGGGCAAGGACATCTCCTCCGAGGTCATGGTGATCGCCGCGAATCTCGATCACCCGGGCCGGCTGGCGGACCTGGCGGCCAGCAACCTCGACCTCCGGGCGGACGAAGCCCAGCTCGTGCTGGAGACGACGCCGCCGATCCAGCGGCTGCGGAAGGTGGGCGACCTGCTGACCCGGGAGATCGAGCTCCTGAGCATGCAGCAGCGCATCTCCGCCCAGGCCCGGAGCGAGATGGACCGCAGCCAGCGCGAGTACTTCCTTCGCCAGCAGCAACGCGCGATCCTGGACGAGCTCGGCGAGGGCGACGATCTCCACGGAGACATCCAGAGGTACGTGCAAGCCATCGAGGAGAAGGGACTGAGCGAGGAGGCGGCCGCCGAAGTCGAGCGCCAGGTGAGACGGCTCGAGCGAAGCTCTCCCGACAGCGCCGAGAACGCGACCATCCGCACCCACCTCGACTGGCTGACCGGCCTCCCGTGGGCGACCCTGAGCGAGGATCGAATCGATCTCGACCGGGCCCGCGGCGTGCTCGATGAGGATCACTACGACCTGGACCGGGTCAAGGAGCGGATTCTCGAGTACCTGGCGGTCAGGCGGCTCAAGCCCGACGCCAAGGGTCCGATCCTCTGCCTGGTCGGTCCGCCGGGGGTCGGCAAGACGTCGCTCGGCCGTTCCATCGCGCGCGCGATCGACCGCAAGTTCGTTCGCATTTCGCTCGGCGGCGTCCGCGACGAGGGCGAGATCCGTGGCCACCGGCGCACGTACGTCGGCTCGTTGCCGGGTCGCATCATTCAGGGCCTGAATCAGGCCGGAACCGGCAATCCCGTCTTCATGCTCGACGAGATCGACAAGCTGGGCGCCGACTACCGGGGCGATCCGGCTTCCGCGCTGCTGGAAGTACTGGATCCCGAGCAGAACTCGACCTTCAGGGACCACTACCTGGGAGTCGAGTACGACTTGTCACGCGTGTTGTTCATCGCCACGGCCAACCTGCTCGAACCGATTCAGCCCGCCTTCCTCGATCGCCTCGAGGTGCTGCGACTCTCCGGCTACACCGAAGACGAAAAGGTGCTGATCGCGCGCCGGCACCTGTTACCGAAAGCCACGGACGAAAACGGTCTGCCGGCCGGCGCACTGACCATCACGACCCCCGCGCTTCGCCGCCTCATTCGCGGCTACACGAAAGAAGCCGGCGTACGCAATCTCGAACGCGAACTCGCAACGCTCTGCCGGAAAGCGGCCGTCCGCGTAGCGCGAGGCGATGGCCGGGAACTGAAGGTGACGCCGGCCCGGCTGAAGAACCTGGTCGGGCAACCGCGTCACTTCAGCGAGGAACTGCTCGACCGCGACCGGGTAGGTGTGGCGACCGGACTCGCCTGGACCGCCTCCGGCGGGGATCTCATGCTGATCGAGGTCGCGGCGCCGAAGGGCAGAGGCAAGCTGATCCTCACCGGCCAGCTCGGCGACGTCATGAAGGAATCGGCCCAGGCAGCTCTGAGTTGCGCCCGCACCACGTACGTCGCCGGTCCGGGCGCCGGAGGGCGTGATTTCTTCCGTAACCACGATCTTCACATTCATGTCCCCGCCGGTTCCGTACCGAAAGACGGGCCGTCGGCGGGAGTCACGATCGCCGCGGCCATCGTCTCGGTCTGCAGCGGCCGCATGATCGATCACAAGGTCGCGATGACCGGCGAGATCACGCTGCGCGGCGAAGTGCTTCCGGTCGGCGGCCTCAAGGAGAAGCTGCTGGCCGCGCGCGGCGCCGGAATTCGCAAGGTCGTCCTCCCGGAACGAAACCGGCGGGACCTTCCGGAGATACCGGCCGCGGTGACGCGAGGTCTTGAACTCCTGTTCGTCGAACACGTCGATCAGGTAATGGAAGCCGCGCTGCTCGGTCCGGAGCACGAGCGGTCATGGCCGGCGGCGAAGACCGGCTGATCGCCTGGCTCGCGGGTTTCGCGGGCGCCGGAGATCGAATCGGCGACGATGCCGTACTGCTCACGCTCGGCGAACGGCAGTACGCGTTCAGCGTCGACACCCAGCGCGCCGGCGTCCACATTCCGGTCGATCTCGATCCCGCGGCCGCCGCCCGGCGACTGCTCGGCGTCAGTCTCTCGGATCTCGCCGCCACCGGGGCCGTACCGCGGTGGATGCTCGTCGCCCTCGGCATCGACGAAGAGCACGCCGCCCGTCGTTTCCTCGCCGCCCTCGTCCGCGCCGGCCGCCGGTACGAAGTCGAACTGATCGGCGGGGACACGGCCAGGCCGACGACGCCAGGCCGGCTGGACGCCAGTCTCACCGTCGTCGGCGAAATACCCGAAGAAGGCTCGCCCCTGACCCGCGACGCGGCCAGTCCCGATGACCGGCTCTGGGTCGGCGGACCGATCGGCGAGTCCGCCCTGGGCCTCGGCCTGGTCCGCCTCGGCGCCCGGATCGCGGGGCGCCGCGCCAATCTGCCGGAGGGGCTGCCCGACCGACTGACCCGCGTCGCCAGCCGGGTCCTTCGCCGCCACCTGGAACCGCGGCCGCAGATCGAACTGGGCCTGCTGCTGGGACGACGGTCGCCGGCCGTGGCCGCCATCGACGTATCGGACGGCCTGGTCACGGACGCGGCGCGCCTCTGCCGGCGCAGCGGGGTCGGCTGCGAACTCGAGGAAGGCGCACTCGCCCTTCGGTCAGACGCGCGCCGTCTGGCCGGCCACCTGCGCCGCGATCCGCTCGAGCTGGTTCTGGGCGGCGGCGAGGACTACGTGCTTCTGTTCACCCTGCCGCCCGACGCCGACTTCCGCCATCCCGGGTGCCGACCGATCGGCCGCATCACGACCCGGCCCGGCCTGAAACTGCGCCGGGTCGACGGAACGATCGAACCGCTTGCCGCTGGCGGCTGGGACCACCTCAGCGATTGAGCGTGATGGTGATCGGCTGGTCCAGCTTCTGCAGCACCAGGCCTACCTGAGCCTCGAGCGCCGCCAGCCGCGCCTCCACGCTGCCGGCCGCCGCGGCCGCCGGCTGGCGCCGCACCTTGGCGGCCTTCGCCTTTCGCTTCCTCCGCACCGGCGCCTTCGTCACCTTGGCAACCTTGGCCTTCGGCTTCCGGCCGCGCCTGCTCTGGGAGCGGATCTCGTTGAAGACCGCCACCGCCTCCGGGTGGTAGCGCCGCTTGCGGCCCTCGCCCTCGTGCGGTATCCGGTCCCCGTACAACTTGAGGTAGCGCTGCAGCGTCGGACCGGAGATGCCCGTCTGCTTGCCGACCGCGGTAAGCGTCAGGAGCTTCGGAGCGGCGGGCTGAGCCTTCGCCGCCCGCGCCTTCCGCTTCTTCCGAGCCGGCGACTTCGCCGCCGGCGCCGCCTTCGGCTTGCGGCCCGGCTTGCTCTCCGCACGAAGCTCGCGGAACACCGCCACGGAATCCGGGTGGTAACGCCGCTTGCGGCCCTCACCCTCGTGCGGTATCCGATCGCCGAACAGCCGGACGTAACGCTGCAACGTCGGATAGGAGATCTTCGTCTGCTGGCTGATGCTGGACAGCGTCAACAGGGAGGGACCGCCAGCCGCGGCCTTCGCCTGGGTTCCTGCCGCTTTCGTCGCGGCCTTCTTCTTCCCCCGGCGCTTCGTTGACCGTTCGCTCTTGAGCGCCTTGAACTCCCGGACGGCCGCCACCGGGTACCGCTGCCTGCGCCCCGTTCCTTCGGACGAAATCCGGTCCTGGTACAGCTTCTTGTACCGCAGCGCCGTCGCCATCGACACACCGGCCCGACTAGCGACTTCGCCCAACGTCAACAGTTTCTTTCTTCCAGCAGCCGCTGCACTCACGAAGTTCTCCTTGCGCCGCCCTGTGGCGCTCCGGTTCGTTCCCTTACAGGAAGATCACGATCGAAGGGCGACCATAGCAGAAGACCGGAACCGACGGCCCGTAACGCGAGAATGATCAGTCTTCCGTCAGAGGCTCGTAGTTGAGCTTTCGCACCAGATACGACAGGGCCTGCCGGCTGATTCCAAGAGCACGGGCGGCCTTGGCCTGGTTGCCGCCGGACTCTTCGAGCGCCTTACCGATCAGTCGACGCCGGTATTGCTCCATCTTCCAGTGGTAGCCGCTTTGTTGAGGCGCGGCTTCCTCGACCGGCTCTTCGGGCAGTCCGAGCATTTCAACGGAGACTTCGGGGCCCTCGGCGAGCGCCACCGCGCCATCGATAGCGTTCTTCAACTCTCTGACGTTGCCGGGCCAGGAGTAGTTGCGAATCCTCGCGCGTGCCTTGTCGCTGAACTTCAGGTCCTGTCCAAGCGCGCCGGACGTCTCCAGGAAGTGGTGCGCGAGCAACATCACGTCCCCTTCGCGCTCACGCAACGGTGGTGCTTCCACATACGCAACCCTGAGGCGGTAGTAGAGATCCTGGCGGAACTCGCCGGCCTTCACCATTCCTGCGAGGTCCTTGTGGGTCGCGGAGACGAGCCGGAAATCGAGCCGCCGCGTCCGGCTCTCACCGACGCGTCGCATCTCGCCCTCCTGCAACAGGCGCAGGAGCATGCCCTGCGCCGCCCACGGCAACTCTCCGATTTCGTCGAGAAACACGGTACCGCCGTCCGCGCTCTCGAACACTCCCACCCGATCACTGTCGGCGCCGGTGAACGCACCCCGACGGTGGCCGAACAGGTCGGACAGAAGCAGGCCGTCAGGCAGCGCCGCGCAGTTCACGGCCAACCAGGGCCGCGAGGCTCGGGGGCTCGACCGGTGGAGCTGGCGCGCCAGGAGTTCCTTGCCGGTCCCCGACTCGCCGAGAATCAACACCGGCAGGTCGTGGGCGGCGAACTTGTCGATCCGGGCCTGAGCGTCCAGCAGAGCCTTGCTCTTCCCCACCATGCCGGTGGCGGCGGCCCTCCTGGGCTCCGCGAGCTCGGAAGCCCCGCGCCGGCGGCGCGCCGAGGTCGACAGCCGGGTCGCGACCGCGGCCGCCAACGCCCGGGCAGGTTCGTCGATTCCCTTCGCGCTGAGCACGAGTCGTCCCGCCGCCGCGTCGACCGCGAACCGGTCGCCGCCGCCTGGACCCTGGAGCAGGACTTCCCCGCTTGCATCCAGAGAGCCGAAGCCTCCCGCGGAGCCATGAACCGCGAGTCGGGCCTCCGGATGGCCGGCCGCGGCCATCAGGATCCGATAGGCCTCCGCATCGGGGTCGGGCGTGGCCAGAAAGAGCCGAAGAGCCCGCCAGGGACCGACGCGCGCGCCATCCACACGCTGGACGAGCGCTTCAGCGCCGGCGGCCGAGAGGATGCGCACGGCGCTGGCCACCAGGTCCACGGGAACCGTTTCGACCTCGAGACAGACCAGGTCGTGAACGGTGAGCGCGGCGCGGAAAGGGCCTTGCGCCTCGACTTGCCGCCAGTCCGCGGCGCTCGGCGACCGCTTCTCGCCGACCGCCCCCCAGAGTCCCTCCTGGGCGGCGCCGACCGCGACCGCGCGCGCCTCGTCGCGGAGTCCGGCAAGCAGCAGCAGGGGCGACAGGTCGTCCACTTCCGCCGGCGTCCAGACAGCGAGGGGACGTTCGAGCGCCTCCGAGAGTTCCTCCACCGCCTCCTCGCCACGTCCGAGCTGAACCAGGGCACGAGCCGAGAGCAGGCGCAGCGAGCGGAGCTGACGCCACCCCGTTCGCCTCCCGCGCAGATTCTCCAGGGCGGTTTCGCAGCACTCCAGCACCGATTCCCAGCGTCCCAACGACACGAAGAGACGCGCTTCGAGCAGGCGCGCCTCGACGACTCCGGGGGCGCTGCCCGCCATCAGGCTCTCCCGACGCAGATTCTCGATCGTCTCGGGGACTCCCGTAAACCGTCCGGTCCGAATCCGGATCTCCGACAGCTTCCCGTGCGCGGCGGCTCTCCCGGCAGGTCCATCGCAACGCCGGAACAGGCCCACCGCGATGCGCGCCGCGCGCTCGGCGCTGTCGAAGTCGTTCACGGCCAGTCGAACCGTCGCCAACTCGTTCCAAAGGAGAGCGCGCTCGTACACGGGAAGACGCTCCCTGAGGCGCCTGAGACCATCAGCCAGTAATCGTTCCGCCTCACTGAACCGACCGTTCGCCGAAGCGAGCCGAGCCCTCGCCATGACGCCCATCCACTGGTCCGGCTCCCCGACCGCGGGTTCCAGCAGGCTGGCCATGGCGTCAAGCTCGCCGAGCTCCCACTTCGCCAGCGCGCACAGGGCTCGACCGTGCGCCGCCTGGGGACCGATCGTGGCATCGAGCACCCTCTCCGACCAGCTTCCAAGCTGATCCGAACGCCCCGCAGCCGCCTGGATTCCAATCGCCAGTTCGCACTGTTCCAGTGCGCGCCGACCCGAGAGCGACCGGTTCTCCAACGTGCTCAGACTGCGGCGCGCGGCAACCGTCCGACCCAGCCGAAGCTGAGCCCGGAGGCGCACCAGGATGTCGTCCGTTCGCCGGGAATCCTTGACCAGCCTCAGAGCGGCCTCGAAGCGGCCGTCTTCGAGGAGGAGGCGTGCCAGCGCCGACCGGCCCTCCGGTGCGTCGGGCGGCGGAGACTCGACGTCGGAGTCCCTGACACGTTGCCAGTACGACCGCGCCGCATCGCCGCCCGCAACGATCCGGCGGCGTTCGCCGCCGTCCATGCCCGCCAGAATCCGCCGCCACCGGGACTGCCCGGCAACAGCCACCCGCTCGCCGTCCCGATCCTCCAGGACCGCGAAGAGGGAGGCGCGCGCGGCTTTGAACTTGTGATCCAACAGAAAGGGCGCCCGAGCCAGAATGTCGGCAACCATCCGGTTTCCGGAAACAGGCAGCAGCTCGTCTCGCCAGGTCTCGAAGAGGGGCCGAAGCACCGCCCGAACAGAGCTTCGACCGGGGGCGCTCTCGCTTCCGAAGAGGAGCACGACGAGTTGCCTCAACAGGGCCTGTGGCAGCCGGTCGTCACGCACAGGCTGCACCGACGCCGGGGGAATCCGGAGGACGCCCTCAGTATCGACACGAAGCTCCTGCCAGGCCTCGAGCCGCCACCCGGCCGCCCGTACATGAGCCAGCAGGGCCGCGCCCTGAAGCAGGAACGCGGCCCGATCGCGGTCTGTCGCGACGATCTCGTTCAGATCGGTTGCCCCGGTGCCCTTGGGAACCGGTTGAAGCGACTGGTGACGGATGCGAAGAACGGGTGTCATCGCCGGATTTCCTCCAGGTCCGCCCAGAAGCCCGGGTAGGACTTGCAAACGACCTCCGGACGCCGAATCGAGAGGCCTCCCCGGCGCATCCCCACCAGGGCCATGCTCATCGCGATGCGGTGGTCGTCGTAGGTGTCGATCGGGATGCGCGGCGAGCCGGGCGGGGCGGCGAGGCCCGGATTGCCCTCGATCCGCAGGCCGTCTTCCAGTTCGTCGACGATCACGCCGGAGCGCCGCAGTTCGGTCGCCACCGCGGCCAGGCGGTCGCTCTCCTTGATCCTCAGGTGCGCCACGTTGCGGATCCAGGTCGTGCCGTTGGCGAAGGCCGCCACGGCGGCGAGCGTCGGCACCTGGTCGGGCATCGCCGAGAGGTCGCAGTCGACCGCGGTCACGGCGCCGCCGCCCTCCACCTGAATCTCCTGGCCTGTCGCCTGCACCGTGGCGCCCATGCGCTCAAGGAGCCCCAGGAAGGCGCGGTCGCCCTGAGTCGACGCGGGCGCGAGCCCGCGCAGGCGCACGGAGCCGCCGCAGATCGCGGCCGCGGCCGCGGGATAGGCGGCCGCCGAATCGTCGCCCGCGACGCGATAGCGGCCGTCAGCCAGTTCGGGTTTGCGCGGTTCCACCCGGAACTCGCGGGCTTCGCCGTCCCGGCGCACCCCTACCGGAGCGCCGAAATCGGCCATGACTTCGAGAGTTGTGTCCACATACGGACTAGAGACGAGAACCGGCGCCAGGAGTTCGATCGGGCCCTCCGCGTTGAGGGCCGCCATGAGCAGCGCGGACACGTACTGGCTCGATTCGCCGGCGTCGATCTCGACCCGGCCGCCGGTCAGCCTTCCGCCCCGGATACGGACCGGGGCGCAGCCCGGCCGGCCGAGCTCCTCGATCCCGGCGCCGAGCTGCCGGAGGGCCGCGACCAGAGGGCCGATCGGCCGTTCGCGCAGCCGGGGGGAGCCGTCGAGAATCCACTCGCCCGGGGTCACCGCGCAGCTCGCGACCAGCAGTCGCAGCAAGGTCCCGGCACCCCGGCAATCGAGCCGCACGGCATCTTCAGCGCCGTCCGCCTGCCCCGGCTCCACCCGCAGCCCCGAGCCCGCAACGGAACGGACGCGCCAGCCCATCGCCACGAGCGCGGCGCGGAAAGCCGCGATGTCGTCGGCGTCCAGCAGGTTCTCGATCGTCGCGGGCTGCCGCCCGATCAGCGCCAGGTTCAGCGCGCGGTGCGAGATGCTCTTCGAACCGGGCGGCTCGACCACGCCCGAAACCCCCGCCGCGCGGCGGACGGGGTACGGATCGGCAGGCGGAGCCGTCAGCCCAGCCACAGCAACTTCCGATCGTGAAACCAGGCATCCGCGATCCGCACCTCGCCGTCACCCACGGTCCAGCGGCGGGCGGCATGGAAGTGTCCGAGCAGCAGCACGTCGTTGCCTTCGGCCAGCCGGCGCGCCGCGTAGCGCCGGATGACCGCGCCCGGGATCCGGGCCCTGTGCTCACGGTTGGTTCGCGCCAGGCCCCGCTCCGTGGACGCGACGAGACGGCGGCCTGTCGATCGCGGCAAGCGGAACGTCAACCACCGGCTGACCGCGTTCTTCGACAGACGCCGCCAGCAGAGGTAGCGCCAGTCGCGCGGATTCAGCCCGTCGCCGTGAACCGCGAGGTACCTCGCACCTCCGGCGTCGAAGCCGACTTCCCGGCCGCAGTCGTCGAAGAGGTCGCCGTAAGCCCCGTCTGCCAGAAAGAAGTCGCGGTTCCCCTCCACGTAGGAGACCCGGATTCCCCGCTGCCTGAGGCCCCGGATGGCCGCCGCGAGCCGCCGTATCTCGGGTGTTTCGAAGCGCCGCGATCCGATCCAGAGATGGAACAGGTCGCCGAGGAACAGCACCCGGGCGCAGCGGCCGGAGTCGAGCGCGCCGAGCTGCTCTGCCAGATCTTCCCCGCTGCCCCCGGGGCCGCCCAGGTGGGCATCGGCGATCACGGCGACAGGCATGAGTTCGAAAGCCGGATCCCTAGACGATCGTCAGAGTCGGCCGTTCGGAGGCCACCTCCAGCAGCCGCCGCTCGACCGCCGACGCGATGCCGCGGAAGATCGCCGCGTGCGGGCCGCCGGCGTCGGAGACCACGATCGGCAGTCCATCGTCGCTGCCCCGGACCAGGGCGCCGTCCAGCGGAATCGCTCCAAGCACCTCGCAGTCGAGCAACTCGGCCGTCCGCTCGACGCCGCCGCGTTTGAAGACGTCGGTCGTCTCGCCGCAGTGAGGGCAGACGAAGGTCGACATGTTCTCGACCATCCCCAGCACCGGCACCTCGACCTTGCGGAACATGGCGAGCCCCTTGCGGGCGTCGATCAGCGCCACGTCCTGCGGCGTCGAGACGATCACCGCGCCGGACAGTGGCAACTTCTGCGACAGCGTCAGCGCCGCGTCCCCGGTGCCGGGCGGCAGGTCGAGCAGCAGGTAGTCGAGCCGGCCCCAGTCCACGTCGCCGAGCAACTGGCCCAGCGCCTTCATCACCATGGGGCCCCGCCAGATCACGGGCGTGTCCGGATCGAGAAGGAACCCGAGGGACATGACCCGCACGCCGTGGCGCTCGAAGGGTTGGATCTTCCCCTTCACGATCTCCGGCCTGCGGTTGATGCCGAACATCAGGGGGATGGACGGGCCGTAGATGTCCGCGTCGAGCAGCCCGACCCGCAAGCCCTGGGCCGCCATCGCGGCGCTCAGGTTGGTTGCCACCGTCGACTTGCCCACGCCGCCCTTGCCGCTGGCCACGGCGATCACGTGGGACACGCCCGGCAGCAGCGAGGGGTCGCGCGCCGTCGCCGGCGCCGGCGCGGTCGCCACCTCGAGCGAGACCTGTACGTCGGACACGCCGTCCAGGCCGCGCACCGCATCGACGATGCGGCGCCTGATCTCCGTGGCGGCCTCCGGGTCCCGCGTCGGGACACGCAGATCCACCACCACGTCGCCACCGGTGACCGCGACCCGCTGAACGAAGCCGAACGACACGATGTCGCGTTTCATCCCCGGGAAGGTGACGGTTCGGAGGCACTCGCGTACCCTGCTCTCGATCGCTTCAGCCATCCGTTCCTCCCGCTTCGGCGGCGGTCTTCAACCCCGCCAACCGGCCAACCCGCTCCTCGACGTCGCGCATGAAGGACCGGCGCCCCCGTACCCCGACGCTGGCCGGATCAACGACCTCGCCGAAGATCAGCTCGACGGTCTGCGGCCGGACCACGAGGTCGCCCTTGCGCCTGATGTGGGCCGTTCCCCGGATGCCCAACGGAACGATCAGGGCCCGGCCCTTCAGCGCGAGCAGGAATCCGCCCCGCTGAAACGGCCTCATCCGCGGGCCGGAGCTGCGCGTCTCTTCGGGGAACACGACCAGGGAAACGCCGGACGCCAGCAGCCCGGTGGCGGCCGCGAACGTCTCGCCGGCCCGACTCCGATCTTCCCGGTCCACCGGCACGAAGCCGGCAGCCTTGAGCCCCCAGCCGAAGAACGGCAGGCGGAACAGGCTGCGTTTGGTCAGGAAGCGGACCGGCAGGTCCAGGATCGCCAGCAGGGCCGCGATGTCGTACAGGCTCCGGTGGTTCGCCATGTAGACCACCGGCCGGTCGCCGATCCGGTCGCGCCAGGCCGCGTGGCTGCCCCCGGCGTAGCTGAGCTCGAGGCGAACACCGCTCGACCGGAGCAACCCCCGAGCCCAGAGGCGAGCCTGGACCCCGGCCCAGTCACGGCCCGGGAACCAGGAGGCGACGGCCGCGGCGACGCCCATCACGGCGCTGCCCAGAAACAGGTACACATTCCCCGTCAGCGTGGCCAGCGCCACCGACCAGGCGTTCAAGTCCCCCTCGGGCGCTTTCGCCGTAGACTTGCCGCGCTGCGTCGTGCGGCGCAGGTTCGTGGGGTTCCGGATCGACAAGGTTCTGCTCGGTGCCGTGAGTTGGCCGAAGCTACACCAAGCACCCAACCACGAGGGGCGACTCCAACAGACCCTTCTCTTGGGCAGATGCAACAGGCTGGACACAGGATTCTGATCGATTTCAAGGCCCCCTTGCGAGAGGTTGGGGCCATCTGGTTACTGACTGCGCGCGGAATGGCCGCCCTCGTCAGACCGCCGTACGAGTTTCGGTCATGGCTAAGTCAGATGGGACACCTCGGCGTCAGTTCGCTCGGCGTCGCGTCGGTCACGACTCTGTTCACGGGCATGGTGCTGGCCCTTCAGACCGCGTACAGCCTGCCCGAGCTCGGAGTGAAGTACTACATCGGCAGCGTGGTCTCCAAGTCGTTGACCCGTGAACTCGGCCCCGTCCTCGTGGCCCTCATCGTCGGCGGCCGGATCGGCTCCGGAATGACCGCGGAACTCGGCACGATGAAGGTCACCGAGCAGGTCGACGCCATGCGCTCGATGGCCGCGGATCCCATAAAGAAGCTGGTCGTTCCGAAGCTGGCGGCGACTCTGATCATGTTGCCCGCTCTCACCGTCCTCGGCGACCTGCTGGGCATTCTCGGCGGCCTGTTCGTCGCTGTGAACCAGTTGAACCTCTCCGTCGGCCTGTACATCAACGACGTCGTGCAGACCCTCACGATGGAAGACGTCTTCAACGGCCTCGGAAAGTCGGTTTTCTTCGCGTGCTTCATCGCGATCATCGGTTGCCACAACGGACTGACGGCCAGCGGCGGCGCCGAAGGCGTGGGGCACGCCACCACACGCACCGTAGTCTGGGCTTCCATCATGGTGCTGGTATCTGATTTCTTTCTGACCAAGCTGTTCCATGTCCTCATCTGAACCCGCCGGCAGCCAGGACGTGCGGGAACCGCTCTACGTCGTGCGCGGTCTCTGCCGTCGCTTCGGCGATCGCGCCGTACTCGACGACCTGAGTTTCGACGTTCTGCGCGGCGAGTGCCTGGTCGTGCTGGGCCGTTCCGGCTCCGGCAAGAGCCTCACGCTGCGGCAACTCAACGGACTCGACCCGGCCGAGGGAGGCGAAGTGCTGTTCGAGGGAACGGACCTCGTCCAACTGACCGAGCGCGAGCTGTTCGCGGTGCGCCGGCGGATCGCGATGCTGTTTCAGTCAGGCGCCCTGTTCGACTCCTTCGACGTGCTCGAGAACGTCGCCTTTCCCCTTCGCGAGCACGAGCGGGTGAGCGAGGAGGAGGTTCGCGAGCGCGTGGCCGCGGCGCTCGCATGGGTCGGACTGTCCGGGATCGAAGACCGAATGCCCGCGGCGCTGTCCGGCGGCATGAAGAAACGGGTCGCGCTCGCCCGCTCGCTCGTCCTGGAGCCCGAGGTCGTCCTGTTCGACGAGCCGACCGCCGGCCTCGACCCGGTCACCGCGGCGACCATCTCCCGTCTGATCAGGAACACCAGGGACGATCTCGGAACGACTTCGGTCGTGGTGACGCACGACATTCGTTTGGCCCGCCACGTCGGCGACCGCCTCGCACTGCTTCACGACGGACGATTCCGGTTCCTCGGCTGCTGGGAGGAAGCGGAACAGAGCACCGACCCCGCGCTCCGCGCGTTCCTCGAAGGTCGGTTCGGCCCCGCACAGGAGGACATCGATGCAGCGTGATTCGAACACCACCAGGGTGGGTCTGACCGTACTCGCGGCCGTTGTCGCGCTTGCCGCCTTCATCTTCGCGATCGGCGAGCAGAGCGCTCTGTTCACGCCCACCAACAGCTACCGCACCATGTTCCCGAACGCCGCCGGGCTGGTCGAGGGGAACCCGGTCCAGCTGAACGGCGTGACCGTCGGCAGGGTCGACCGCATCCTGCTCAGCGAAGACCCGGACAGCGAACTGCTGGAGGTGCGGATCAGCGTCGAGCGCCGCTATGCGGGCAGGCTGCGCCGGGACTCCCTGGCGCGCCTCAAGACCCTGGGTCTTCTGGGCGACAAGTACGTCGAGATCACCTCGGGTTCGCCCGAAGCCGTCCTCCTGAATCCCGGCGAGGAGATTCCGGCGGCCCTGCCGACCGACGTCGACGAACTGATCGCCAGCGGAGCGGACGTGGTCGACCACGCGGTGGCGACGGCCCGCTCCCTCTCGAACATCCTCGCCCGCATGGAGCGCGGCGAGGGCCTGCTCGGCGAACTCGTCGCCGCACGCGAAGACAAGCGGATCACCGACACGGTGATCAGCACCCTCGAGTCGGTCGAGCGTGTGGCCGATCAGGTCGAGGCAGGCGACGGAGTCCTCGGGCGGCTGCTCACCGACCGTGAGATGGGAGACCGGATCGCTTCTTCGATCGAGGAACTGGACGAGACCCTGAGACTCCTGCGGGAAGGCGACGGCCTGGCGCCGGCGTTGCTGCATGACGGCGAGCTGAAGGCCCGCTTCGAGACCACCCTGGCGGACACCGAGGTCGCCGCCGCGGATCTCCGCCAGATCACCGCCGACCTGCGCGAGGCCGACGGCCTCCTGCCCCGGCTCCTGAACGACGAGGAGCTGAGCGATTCGCTCACGACCGAGGTCGAGCAACTCCTCAAGCGGCTGAACTCGACGCTGGAACAGGTCGCGGAGGGAGACGGCACCGCGGCCCGCCTGATCAACGACCCCACGATCTACGAGGCGCTCGACGATCTCGTGGTCGGCATCAACGAGTCGAGGCTGCTCCGCTGGCTCGTCCGCAACCGCCAGAAGGCGGGCATCAAGAAGCGCTACCGGGACACGCAGGACGAGATGGCGGCCGCCGGCTCGGAGGATCCGGGAGAACGACCGTGATCGTCTGCGCGCGTTGCGGCCGCGACCGGGAAGCGCTCGCCGTGCCGCCGGTGCCCGGCGCCGCGGGCGAGGAGATCGCCCGGCGCGTCTGCGCCCCTTGCTGGGAGGAATGGGCGGCGATGGAGATCAAGGTGATCAACGAGCTGCGCCTGAACTTCATGGATCCCGCGGCACAGGCGACCCTCACGAGCCACATGAGGGCATTCCTCTTCCCCGGCGACGACTCCACGGTCGAGCCGGGGGAACGGCTCGATTTCGACTCGATCGGCGAACAGTGACCGCGGGTCCACCCTACCGCCAGGGGCGGCGCGGGGGCTCGCGGATCCGGCGGAGCATCCGGCGGCGTCGGTTGTCCGGGTCGGCCGGGTCGTTCGAGAACAGGCGCATCACGTCGCCGTCGCGGGCGAAGCGGTAGCGGCGTGCCGGCTTCCTGCCGTTGAGCCCCTTGGCGGCACTCTTCGCGTAGGTCCAGAGCTGGACGTCCGGGTCATCGATGTCTCGATGCTCTTCCCACTCCGTCTTCTCCGGGTCGCCGAACAGGATGTAGACCATGCCGCGGTCCGTGCGCCGGCCGAGCCGGCCGGACTCGGAGTAGCGCTTGTCCGCCTCGGCCGCGCGGACGTCGAACTGCCGCCGCAGACCGGCACCGCGGCGGCTCCAGAACTCGTCGACGAAGGCGGCGGCCTCCTCGTCCGACTCGAGCAGGAGATAGAGGGTCCGTTCCTCCTCGTCGGCGAGCTGCCCCACCGGGCCGACCAGCCAGCTCGTGTAGCCGGGGCCAAGGAAGGGGTTGATCAGGTCGTCCGGGTGGAGCCGCTCGAGGCTCTCGGCGGCCTGGGCGCTGCCGGCGGTCAGAACGCCGATCGCAAGAGCCAGACCGAACCGCCGCACGTCAACGACCCTTCAGCAGGTCCAGGAACTCCTCCCGAATCGGGCGTTCATGGAAGATGCCCCGAAGCGCGGACGTCACCGTCCTCGCGCCCGACTTCTTCACCCCACGCATCTCCACGCAGAGATGCCGCGCCTCGATGACGACCATCGCGCCGCGGGGCCGGAGTTCCTCTACCAGAAAGCTCACGACCTGCTCCGTGAGGCGCTCCTGGAGTTGCGGCCGCTTGGCGTAGAACTCCAGGATGCGCGCGAACTTGGACAGGCCCAGGATCTTGTCGCCGGGGACGTAGGCGATGTGCGCGTGACCGTAGAAGGGCACGAGGTGGTGCGAACACATGGAGTAGAACGGGATGTCCTTCTCCATCACCATTGCCCGGTAGTTCTCGTCGTTGGGGAAGGTCGTGACCTTCGGCTTGGTCCCCTGATCCAGTCCCCGGAACATCTCCAGGTACATCTTGGCGACCCGCTCGTGGGTGGTGTCCAGATTCGGGTCGTTCAGGTCGAGACCAAGCTCGACGAGCATCCGACGCACCAGCTCCGCGACGCGAGCCACACGCTCCCCGTCCCGAACCGCCGGCGCACCATTTTCGTAGGTCGAGACTGGCTCGACCGGTTCCAGAACGCGCATCGGCGCATGCTACCGTAGTCGCCGTCAGTCAGAGGCCAACAACCAGGACGGAATCCGATGAGCCGAGTGACGATCGAATACTGCGTGATGTGAAACTACCGGCCCCGAGCCGCCAGTCTGGCGGCTCAGTTGAAGGAGCAGTTCGACCTCGACACCGAACTCGTGGACGGCGGCGGCGGCGTCTTCGAAGTCGCCCTCGACGGCCGCCCCGTCTTCTCCAAGAAAGAGCTCGGCCGCTTCCCCGACAACGGCGAAGTCGAGCACGCCGTCGCCGATCTGCTGTAGCGACGCGGCGGAGGAAGCACCCGTCCGCGTCGGCCGCGGACGTGACGAGGTTCGGATGTCGGTGCGCCGGCCTTCCGGCCGGCATCCGATCCCTGTCAACGCTACGATCGGCCCATGTCCGGCATCTACTCGCTGCGCCTCGGCAAGGAGGACTTCAAGTTCTCCGCCGCCCACTTCACCGTCTTCGGCGAGGGCGAGGCGGAGGCGCTTCACGGACACAACTACCGGGTCGAGGTGGAACTGAGTGGTCCCGAGGTGGATGGTCTCGAGTTCCTGGTTCCGATGGCCGCGGCGAAGCGGGACATCCGGGCGCAGTGCGCGGCACTGGACGAGAAGGTCCTGCTGCCGGCGGAGTGCCCGCATCTTGAACTCCAGCAAGGTGCCCCGGTGACGGCGTCCCTCGGGCAGCGGCGCTACGAACTCCCCTCATCGGAGGTCGTCCTGCTGCCCGTGGCGAACGTGACCGTCGAGGCGCTGGCCCGGTTGCTCTGGCAACGCCTGGCGGACCGATGGGGCTCTCTTCGCGACCGCGTGGAAACCCTTGAAGTCACCGTGGCCGAGACCCGCGGTCAAAACGCCAGCTACCGACGCAAGTTGTAGGCGGGTATCACCGCCGCAGTCGCAACTGCGCCACGGTTTCCAGGTGGGCCGTCTGCGGAAAGATGTCGAAGAAGGAGATGGACTCGAGGTCGAAGTCGCGGGTCAGGTCGCCGAGGTCGCGGGCGAGGGTGGCGGGGTCGCAGGAGACGTAGGTAAGGCGGTTGGGCGCGGCGTTCAGGAGGGCGCTGCGGACCTTGCGCGGGAGGCCGCCGCGGGGCGGATCGACCAGCACCCGGTCGAGGCCGGATTCCAGACCGGGACCGCCGCGGCGCCGATCGACCCAGCTCTCGACCGCCGACCGTTCGACGCGGCAGTGGCGGAGCCGGTTGCGGCGGAGGTTGTTCCGCGCGTAGCGGGCGGCCACCGACTCGCCTTCCACGGCCGTGACGGACCCGTACCGGCCGGCGAGTCCGGCCGTGAAGAAGCCGACGCCGGCGTAGAGCTCCACCGCGGCGTCGCCCTCGAAAGGCCCGACTGCCGACCGCAGCAGCGACTCCAGCAAACCCCCGTGGGCCTGGAAGAAGCAACGGGCGTCGTAGCTGAGCTTCCTGCCCAGCAGGTCGATCTCGAGGTCGCCACTTGGCAGCCCGTCCACGGGCGGCGCCGCCACCACCGGACTGTCCGGCTCCAGACCCGCCGTCGCCAGACTCAGGCGGCTCGGCAGCTTCGTCGAAGCCGCAGCCGGGTCGCCAGGCAACGAGGACAAGCTGCGCACCTCCTTCTCGAGCGCCGGAGCGAGTACCGGGCAGCGGTCGACGAGGACCAGGTCGTGGCTGCGACGCCGCCGGAAACCGACGCCGACGGACCCCTCCGGGGGCGAGACGACATGGACCTGGGCGCGCAGCCGGTAGCCCCACGCCCTCTCGCCGACCGGCTCCTCGAAGCGGCACGCGGCGAGCTGGGCCGGGTCGATGCCGCCCAGCCGCCGCAACGTCTCCCTTGCAGCCGCCGCCTTCAGTCCCAACTGCGCCGCGTCCTCGATGTGCTGGAGCTGGCAGCCGCCGCAACGCGCGTAGAACGGACACGGCGCCTCCCGCCGCAGCGGCCCCGGAGTCTTCACCTCTTCGATCTCCGCGCGGGCGTAGCTCGGGCGACGCTCGGTGATCCTGACCTCGACCACGTCGCCGGGGGCGGCCCGCGGCACGAAGACCGGCATCCCGCGCCACCGCGCGAGGCCGTCGCCGCCGAGCACGAGCTTCTCGATGGTCAGTTCGAGGCGATTGATGCCGGCCAGGGCCGCCAGCGCTTCCAGGCGTTCGGCCGACAGCGGCCGCTTCCGGGGAGTCGGCTCAGTCTTGGTCGTGGCCGTGGTCGTGGTCGTGGCCGCCGCCGGTGTGGCGCCGCCCGTGTTCCCAGGCCGGGTCCCGGCGCGCGAACTCATCGAGCTCGCGCGGCACTTCGACGAGAGTCCGGCTGCGTTCCGGGTCGCAGACATCGTTCTCGCACTCGTAGACGTAGACGTTCCAGTCGTCGCGAGGGCGGTAGGCGCAGAGCGTCTGGTAGGTGTCGCAGTAGCCGCACTTGATCGAGAGGTTGCGGATGTTGATCACGACGCGATGGCCCTTCCGGTTCGCGGGAACCGCCGCCCGTCCCGGGCATCAGCCGGCCGCGGACGCGAGCGCCTCCTCGATCGCGTTGCGCACCACGCTGGCTCCGGTGATTCCGATCGAGATGTAGGAGAGGTCGCCCCGCGGGTCCAGCACCAGGAGGGTCGGCAGAGCGTAGAGTCCGGCCGCGCCCATCACCTCTTCGTCGGGGTCCAGCAGCACCGGGTAGCTGAACGGGGTCTTCTCGACGTATCCGCGGACCGTTTCCAGGTCCTCCCCGCTGTTCAGGGCGAGGAAGGACACACCCCGGCCGGCGTACTCCTCGCGCAGCCGCTCGAGGATCTCCGCCTGGACGACGCAGGGCTTGCACCAGCTCGCCCACATGTCGACCACCACGACGTCGCCCCGCAGGTCCGGCGGACCCAGCCGCGATCCGTCCAGCGTGGCCAACTGGAAACTGCTCAGGATCGGATCGAGTTCCGACACGTCCGGCGGCTCGCCACCCGCGACGATGCTCGACACGAGGAAGCCGAACACCGCCACCATGACCGCCCCGGCCACGCCCAGGCCGACCAGCAGGCCGACCGCCAAACGCCTCCTCATGCCGGCAGACTAGCAGCCTGAGGCAGGAATGCGCGCTAGCTGCAGCCGCTGGTGGAACCGCAGTTCATGCACTTGTAGCAACTGCCGTTCCGCACCATGATCGAGCCGCAGTCGTGGCACGACGGCGCGTCCTGCTGCAGCAGAAACGTCACCGGGGCGAGGTTGCCGCCCTCCCTGGCGGGCGCCCCGGCGCCGTTCTCCGCCTCCGCGGGTTCCACCTCCGCCGGCGACCCTGCCCGCGCCGCCGGCTCCGACCGCTGGATCACGCCCGCGACCTCCTGCGCCTCGCGCGACAGGAACTTCGACGCCAACCACCGGAAGACGTAGTCCATGACGGACTTCGCCATCGGGATCTCGGGGTTCTTCGTGAATCCCGACGGCTCGAAGCGGCTGTGGGTGAACTTGTCGACGAGGATCTGAAGCGGCACGCCGTACTGCAGCGCCACGGACACCGCCTGAGCGAAGGAGTCCATCAGACCCGAAATGGTCGACCCCTCCTTGGCCATCAGCAGGAAGACCTCGCCGGGCTGGCCGTCCTCGTACAGGCCGACGGTGAGGAACCCCTCGTGGCCGTTGATCGAGAACTTGTGGGTGATGGCCTGCCGCTCGTCCGGCAGCCGGCGGCGCGTGATGCCGGCCGCGGCCCTCGCCGCGACTTCGGCCTCCAGGTCATCGCCGGCGTCCTTCGTGGTCGACAGCGGTTGTGAGCGCTTGCAGCCGTCGCGATAGATGGCGACCGCCTTGAGACCGAGCTTCCAGCCCTCGATGTAGGCGTCCCGGATCTCCTCCGAAGTCGATTCCTCCGGCATGTTGATCGTCTTGCTGATCGCCCCCGAGATGAACGGCTGGGCCGCCGCCAGCATGCGGAGGTGCCCCATGTGGTGGATCGACCGCGAGCCGTTGGCCGGCTTGAAGGCGCAGTCGAACACCGCCAGGTGCTCGTCCGCGAGATGCGGCGCGCCCTCGATCGTGTCGTGGTCGTCGATGTACTCGACGATCTGCTGGATCTCCGACTTCTCGTAGCCGAGCCGCTCCAGGGCCAGAGGAACGGTGCGGTTGACGATCTTGATCATCCCGCCCCCGACCAGCTTCTTGTACTTGACCAGCGCGATGTCGGGCTCGACTCCGGTCGTGTCGCAGTCCATCATGAACGCGATCGTGCCGGTCGGGGCCAGCACCGAGATCTGGCTGTTGCGGATGCCGTTCCGCTCGCCCTCCTCGACCACGCCGTCCCAGGACTTCTTCGCCGCGTTCAGCAGCTCGAGCGGCACGTGCGCCGGATCGACCTCCTTGAGCGCGGCCCGGTGGTTGCGCATGACCTGCAGCATCGGCTGGCGGTTCGCTTCGTAGCCCTCGAAGGGACCCTTGATCGCGGCGATCCGGGTCGACTGCAGGTAGGACGCGCCCGACATCAGGGCGGTCACCGCACCGGCGTAGTCGCGGCCGGCAGCCGAGTCGTAGGGCAGGCCCCGCGCCATCAGCAGGGCGCCGAGATTCGCGTAGCCGATGCCGAGCGGCCGGTAGGCGTGCGAGTTCTCCCCGATCTTCGGCGTCGGGTAGCTCGCGTTGTCGACGATGATCTCCTGCGCCGTGATGATCATCTCGCAGGTATGCCGGAACGACGCGGTGTCGAACCCCGTGGCCGGGTCGTAGAAGCGCATCAGGTTGAGCGACGCCAGGTTGCAGGCGGTGTCGTCCAGGAACATGTACTCGCTGCACGGGTTGCTGGCGTTGATCCGGTCCGTGTTCGGGCAGGTGTGCCAGTGGTTGATCGTGCTGTCGAACTGCATGCCCGGATCGCCGCAGACCCAGGTCGACTCGGCGATCATGTCCAGCAGCTCCGCCGCCCGCAGCGTGTCCATCGGCCGGCCGTCGGTCACGGCGGTCGTCGTCCACTCGCGGTCCTCGACCACCGCTTCCATGAACTCGTCGGTGGCGCGCACGGAGTGGTTCGCGTTCTGGTAGAAGATCGAGTCATAGGCGCCGCCGGCGACGTTGAAGCCCGCGTCGTAGCCGGCCTCGATCAGCGCCCAGGCCTTGCGCTCCTCGACCTCCTTGCAGCGGATGAACTCCACGATGTCGGGGTGGTCGGCGTCCAGGATGACCATCTTCGCGGCGCGCCTGGTCTTGCCGCCGCTCTTGATCACGCCGGCGAACGCGTCGAAGCCGCGCATGAAGGAGACCGGCCCCGAGGCCGTGCCGCCGCCGGCCAGGGTCTCCGCCGAGGAACGCAGCGCCGAGAGGTTGCTGCCGGTGCCGGAGCCGAACTTGAACAGCATCCCCTCCGTCTTGGCGAGACCGAGGATGGACTGCATCGTGTCCTCGACGGAATTGATGAAGCACGCCGAGCACTGGGGGTGCTCCTCGATCCCGACGTTGAACCACACTGGCGAGTTGAAGCAGGCGTACTGGTGCACGAGGATGTGGGTGAGCTCGGCGTGGAACGACCCGGCGTCCGCCTCGGTGCAGAAGTAGCCCCCCTCACGGCCCCAGTCGGCGATGCGGTCGGCCACGCGCGAGATCAACTGCCGCGCGCTGGACTCGCGCTCGGGAGTGCCCAACTGGCCGCGGAAGTACTTCGACACGACCACGTTCGTGGCCGTCTGCGACCATGCCTTCGGCACCTCGACGCCGTGCTGCTCGAACACGGTCTCGCCCTTCTCGTTCGCGATGACCGCGTCGCGAACGTCCCATTCGACCCGGTCGAAGGGGTGAACGCCCGCTTCGGTATACCGGCGCTCGATGGTCAGGCCCGCCGGGCTCGATGCCGTGGCCGCCGCGCTCCGGGTCTCCGCAGGGAGCGCGGCGCCGGCCGCTGCGGGCGCGGCTACCACCTGCCGGCCGCCGGCTTGCGCCGCCTCCAGAACCCTGCCCTGACCGCCTTCGCGAGCGCGTGAACCATTGACCGACATCTGCTCCCTCCCTGGTCGGCACGGTCCCGACGCGGTCCCGTGCGCATAAGCGGTGAATGCCGAACTGTAGCTCAGAACGCCCCTCCGGCGCAAGCGGAATCGCCGTGAAAACCACTTCATGTAGCCCCACGAGTGCCGCGTGCCCACTAGATATGGGCATTCATCGGTCTATAGCGCTTTATCGATAAATGCGGAGCATCTTCGGAGAGAAGCACTGGATCCTGCGGATTCGGGGCGGCGATAAGCTCCTCTGCCGTGACCAGGAACCGCGCCACGAGTTCGGGTATCGATCTGCCGCCGTTCTTTGAGCCGGACGACCCCCCACGGGAGACCGCCGACCCGGCCGCGCCCGGCGAGTTCCCGTTCACGCGCGGCCTGTACCAGGACATGTACCGCAAGCGGCTGTGGACGATGCGCCAGTACGCCGGCTACGCCAGCGCCACCGAGTCGAACCGCCGCTACCGCTATCTCCTGGAGCAGGGGACGACCGGCCTCTCGGTGGCTTTCGACCTCCCCACCCAGATCGGCTACGACTCGGACGCGCGGGCCGCCCGCGGCGAGGTGGGGCGGGTCGGCGTCGCGATCGACAGCGTCGAGGACATGAGAACCCTGTTCGACGGCATTCCGCTCGGCCAGGTCACGACCTCGATGACGATCAACTCGACGGCGGCGATCCTCCTCTCCATGTACCTGGCGGTCGCCGAGGAGCAGGGGACGCCCTGGGAAAGCGTCGGCGGCACGGTGCAGAACGACATCCTGAAGGAGTACATCGCCCGCGGCACCCACATCTACCCGCCGCCCCAGTCCCTGCGCCTGGTCACCGACCTGATCGCTTTCTGCTCCGAGCACGTTCCGCGCTGGAATCCCGTGTCGATTTCGGGCTACCACATCCGCGAAGCCGGCTCCACCGCCGCCCAGGAGATCGCCTTCACCCTCGCCAACGCCCTCTGCTACGTCGACCTGGTGCTGGCGCGCGGGCTCGAGATCGACAGCTTCGCCCCCCGGCTCTCCTTCTTCTTCAACGCCCACAACAACTTCCTCGAGGAAGTCGCCAAGTTCCGCGCCGCCCGCCGGCTCTGGGCCGAACTTGTCCGCGAGCGCTACGAGCCGCGCAACGAACGCTCCTGCTGGCTGCGCTTCCATACCCAGACCGGCGGCTCGACCCTGACCGCGCAGCAACCCGAGAACAACGTCGCCCGGGTCGCCATCCAGGCGCTGGCCGCCGTCTGCGGAGGCACCCAGTCGCTGCACACGAACGGGGCCGACGAAGCCCTCGGCCTGCCCACCGAGACCTCCGCGCGGGTGGCGCTGCGCAGCCAGCAAATCGTCGCCCACGAGACCGGAGTCGCCGACGTCGCCGACCCGCTCGGCGGCTCGTGGGCGATCGAGGCGCTCACCGGGGAACTCGTGGACAAGGCCCGGAGCATGATCGAGCAGATCGAGGAGCTCGGCGGCGCCGCCCGGGCGATCGAGTCGGGCTACCAGCAGAACGAGATCGCGAACGCCGCCTACCGTCACCAGTTGGCGGTCGAGTCCAGGGACGAGGTGATCGTCGGCGTCAACGCCTACACCCAGGAGGAAGACGAGGACGCGACGTTCCTGGCCGTCGACCCGGCCGCCGAAGCCCGGCAGGTCCAGCGGGTACGGAAGGTCCGCGAAGAGCGCGACGCGAGCGCCGCCACCGCGGCCCTCGACCGGCTGCAGCAGGCCGCCGCGGGCGAAGACAACCTCGTTCCCCGCATCCTCGACTGCGTCCGGCAGCGGGCCACCCTGGGAGAGATCTCGGATCGCCTGCGCGCGGTCTGGGGCGAGTACGAGCGCTGAGCCGGTGAAGTCGGCCTACGAGAGGGCGCTCGAGAAGCTCGAGAACCGGGGCATCGCGGCGCCCCGGCAGGATGCCCTGGACGAAGACCAGCGACGCCGGATCGAAGACGCCCGCAGCCGCCACCAGGCGAAGGTCGCCGAACTCGAGATCCTCCACCAGAAGAACCTCGCCGCGGATCCGGCCAGGCGGCTCGAGGAGGAAGAGAACTACCGCACCGAGCTGCGGCGTCTCGGCGAGCGCCTGGAGAGCGAGGTCGAGCGCATCCGCCGGGGCTGAAGCGGGCTCAGCGAGCGACGGACGACTCGGCCGGCCTCCCTGCCAGCGGCGCCGAGTCCAGGTCCTGAAGCGCGGTCACCTGCAGCAGGCTCTCGCGCAGCGCCTCGATCGCGTCCACCGCGGCCATCGCCCCCGAGATCGTCGTCACGCAGGGGATGTCGAACTTGAGCGCCGTGGTGCGGATCTCCATGTCGTCCTTGTACGACTCGCCGCCCAGGGGCGTGTTCACGATCAGGCCGACCTCGCCGTTGATCAGGTAGTCGACCACATGCGGCCGTCCCTCGGCCACCTTGTTGACGCGCTGCGTCTCGATGCCCCGCTCGCTGAGGAACGCAGCGGTGCCGGCGGTGCACAGGAGTTCGAAACCGAGGTCCCGCAGGCGCTGGGCGACTCGCAGCAGCGCCGGCTTGTCCCGGTCGTTGACCGACAGGAAGGCGGTGCCGCTGTCCGGCAGCGCGTGGCCGGCGCCCAGCCAGGCCTTGGCGAAGGCGCTGCCGAAACTGCGGCCGACGCCCATGACCTCGCCCGTCGACTTCATCTCCGGACCCAGGACCGGATCGACGCCCGGGAAGCGGTCGAACGGAAAGACCGGCGCCTTGACGAAGAAGCGGTCGACCGGGGGTTCCTCGACCAGACCGATCTCCTCCAGCATCTCTCCGACCATGACCCGGGTGGCGATCTGCACCAGCGGCAGGCCGACCGCCTTGGCGATGAAGGGCACCGTCCGCGAGGCCCGGGGATTCACCTCCAGCACGTAGACCTCTCCGTCGTAGATCGCGAACTGCACGTTCATCAGACCGACGACGCCCAGCCTCAGCGCCAGCCGCGTGGCGATGTCGCGCATCTTGTCGAGGTCGCCCTCGTCCACCCGGTAGGGCGGCAGCACCGCCGCCGAATCGCCGGAGTGGATGCCGGCCTCCTCGATGTGCTGCATGATGCCGCAGACGACCGCCCGCTCCCCGTCCGCCACCAGGTCGACGTCGACCTCGAAGGCGTCCTCGAGAAAGCGGTCGAGGAGCACCGGCCGCCCCGGCGAGACGTCGGCGGCGCGGCGCATGTAGTTGATCAGCGTCGGCTGGTCGTAGCAGATCGACATCGCCCGGCCGCCGAGCACGTAGCTCGGCCGCACGACGACCGGATAGCCGATCTCGTCCGCCACCCGGCAGGCCTCGTCGAGCGACACCGCGGAGCCGTTGGCCGGCACCAGGATGTCCTCCTCCGCCAGGAGATCGCCGAAGCGGCGGCGGTCCTCGGCGAGGTCGATCGCCTCGGGCGACGTGCCCAGAATGGAGACGCCGGCGGCCTCGAGGCTATGGGCGAGCTTGAGCGGAGTCTGGCCGCCGAGCTGGACGATCGCGCCCAGCGGCTGCTCGCGGCGGTAGATCGCCATCACGTGCTCGAACGTCAGCGGCTCGAAGTAGAGCCGGTCCGACGTGTCGTAGTCCGTCGAGACGGTCTCCGGGTTGCAGTTCACCATGATCGTCTCGTAGCCGGCCCGCCGGAGGGCGAAGACGGCGTGGACGCAGCAGTAGTCGAACTCGATCCCCTGGCCGATCCGGTTGGGCCCGGAGCCCAGGATCATCACCTTCCGGCGCTCGGTCGGCAGGGCCTCGTCCTCCACCCCGGGCGTCGAGTAGAGGTACGGGGTGACCGCCACGAACTCGGCGGCGCAGGTGTCGACCCGCTTGAAGACGCGGTCGAGCCCCCGCTTCGTGATCTCGCGGGCCACCAGGTCCTCCCCGCTGCCGAGCAGCGAGGCGACCCGCTGATCGCTCAACCCGCTCAGCCGGGCCCGGCGGAGCAGTTCGTCCGGCGCGGACTCGAGGTCCCAGCAGGCGAGTTCCGCTTCGATCTCCACGACCGTCCGGATCTCGCGCAGGAACCACGGGTCGATGTCCGAGGCCGAGGCCACCTCGTCGACCGTCCAGCCCTGGCGCAGCGCGGCGAAGACCCCGAAGAGGCGTTGCCAGTTGGGCGTGCTGAGCCGCCGTCGCAGACCGACCGGATCGCTGACGAGCTCCTCCTGGCGCGGCCAGGCGGCCTCCAGTTCCAGGCCGGAGAGACCCTTCATCAGCGCCTCGCGGAAGTTCCCGCCGATCGCCATCACCTCGCCCACCGACTTCATCGACGTGCCCAGGGTGCCGTCGGCGCGCTCGAACTTCTCGAACGCCCAGCGCGGGATCTTGACGACCGTGTAGTCGAGGGTCGGCTCGAAGGCGGCGTAGGTCTTGCCGGTGATGTCGTTCGGGATCTCGTCCAGGGTGTAGCCGACCGCCAGTTGCGCGGCGATCTTGGCGATCGGAAAACCGGTCGCCTTGGACGCCAGGGCCGAACTCCGGGACACTCTCGGGTTCATCTCGATCACGACGCGCCGCCCGCTGCCCGGCTCCACCGCGAACTGGATGTTCGAGCCCCCGGTCGCGACTCCCACCTTGCGGATCACGGTGAAGGCGTCGTCGCGCATGTCCTGGTACTCGGGATCGGACAGCGTCTGCTGCGGCGCCACGGTGATCGAGTCGCCGGTGTGCACGCCCATCGGATCGACGTTCTCGACCGAGCAGACGACGATCGCGTTGTCGGCCACGTCGCGCATCACTTCGAGCTCGAACTCCTTCCAGCCCAGAACCGACTGCTCGATCAGGGCGGTCGAGGCCGGACTCGCCTGCAGGGCACGGACGATCACGTCGTCGATCTCGTCGCGGTTGAACACGACGCCGCCGCCCTCGCCTCCCAGCGTGAAGCTGGGCCGGACGATGACCGGGAAGCCCAAACGATCGATGATCCCCCGCGCCTCTTCCAGCGTGCTCGCGATACCGCTCTCCGGCACCTCGAGACCGGCCTCCACCATGGCCCGCTTGAAGAGCAGGCGATCCTCGCCCAGGCGCAGCGCCTCGATCCCCGCGCCGAGCAGCTTCATCCCGGACTCTTCCAGCGCGCCGGACTCTTCCAGCGCCAGGGTCAGGTTGATCCCGGTCTGGCCGCCGACGGTCGGCAGCAGCGCGTCCGGCCGCTCGCGCTCGATGATCTTCACCGCCACGTCGGGCACGAGGGGCTCGACGTAGGTCGCGTCCGCGATCTCCGGATCCGTCATGATCGTCGCCGGGTTCGAGTTGACGAGAATGACCCGGTAGCCCTCCCGGCGCAGGACACGGCAGGCCTGGGTGCCGGAGTAGTCGAACTCGCACGCCTGGCCTATGACGATAGGCCCCGAACCGAAGATCAGGATCGACTCGATGTCCGTCCGCTTCGGCATGAGCGCGCGGAGTGTACAGGCAAACCGGACGCCTTCCCGGATCGCGGCGCGCACCGAAAACACGACGCGGAGGAAACACTCTGGCGCCGGGTCGCGTATACTCCTTTGTCAGAGGCGGCACCGAACCACAGGCAAGGATCGATCGGCAACCGGCCAATCGACTTCGCGCCCTGGCTCCCGTGCCGTCACCCACCGGGTCGCGACTGGACGCGTCCGCGTCCAGAGGAACTGCAACCCACCCCCGGACACAGTCCGGACCTGCCTTAAACCCTCAACTTCCGCTCAGCGGCCACGGGCCGACTGAGACGCGATTCAAACCCGGGAGGGGTTGCTTTCCAGCAGCCCCTCCTTCCACATGTGGCCGGCGGTTTCTGCTACTCCCAGTGGAGCGCCCGCGCCGGCTCGAGCGAGGCCGCCAGCCGGGCAGGCCACCAGCACGCGAGCCCGACGACGAGGAGGCTGAAGCCGGCCACGGCCAGCAGGTCCAGCGCCTGTACGTCGAACGGAACGCTGCTGATGAAGTAGATCTCGGCCACGCCGGGATCGAACCGTACGAGTTCGTAGCGGGTGATGATCACGCTGACCAGCGAACCGAGCAGCAGACCGAGGCCGGTTCCCGCGGCGCCCAGACTCAACCCGCAGGCCAGGAACACGCGTTTGAGCCGTCGCGGGCCAAGCCCCAGCGCCCCGAGCACCGCCGTGTCCCTGCCCCGCTCGCGCACCATGACGACCAGCGCAGCGGCGATGTTGAAGGTCGACACCAGCACGATCAGGCCCAGCACCAGGAACAGGCCCCACTTCTGCAGCCGAAGCGCCGCGAAGATCTCCCGGTTGCCCCGGCGCCAGTCGGTGACGAGCGCATCGCCGCCCACCAGCTCCTCGATTCTCCCGTGCACCACCGACGGGTCGGCGCCCGGCGACGTCGCCACTTCCAGGACCACTCCGACCGCGCCGAGGGCCTCGACCGCGTCCCGGTGCAGGACGGCGTAGCTCCGGTCGTACTCGGAGAACCCGGTCTCGAAGGCCCCGGCGACCCGGAGCGTGCGGTAGGCGAAGCGCGGCTGGCCCGAAGGCGAACCGACGATCGCCGTCAGGCGCAGCAGGTCCCCGTCCGCCGCGCCGAGCGTCCGCTGAAGCTGGCGGCCGAGCACGACCGCGTCGATGCCGTCGGCGTTCCGCCCGAGTTCTTCGTCGCCGGCCCCGAAGGTGGAAGCCCCCGGCAGGACGCCCCGGATCCAGACGTCCACGCCGGCCGGATTCGTCCCGCTCGCCAGCGCGCCCTGGCCGGCCAGCGTGACGCCGACCCGCTCCACTCCGGGCAGCCGTCGCAGTCGACCGGCCGTTTCGTCGGCCGCGGCGAGATCCCCCGCGGCTTCACCCAGGGGCGTGACGACCAGAGGCCCGTTCTGAAGCAGCCGCGTCTCGACGGAGCCCGTGTAACCGCTCATCAGCGCCATCGAGACGACCATCGCCGCCACGCCCAGGCCGGTCGACCCGAGGGCCGACCTCGCGGTGCCCGTCAGAAGCCGGCTTCGTCCCCCGAGCAGGTAGCGCGCGGCGATCCACCAGACCACCCGGCGGCCCCGCGCCGAAGCACCCGGCTCGTCGACGTCACCCACAGACGTCGAGGAACTCCCCGAAGAGTCGCGCGGCGTCGTGCGGCCCCGGCGCCGCCTCCGGGTGGTACTGGACCGAGAAGATCGGCCGGCCGGTCGCCTTGAAGGCCTCCACCGTCCCGTCGTTCAGATTGATCGCCGCCACCTGGCAGTCGTCGGGAAGGCTGTCGCCGGCGAGAGCGAAGCCATGGTTCTGGCTCGTGATGGAAACCTCGCCGGTTTCCTCGTCCCTGACCGGCTGGTTGCCGCCGTGATGCCCGAACTTCAGCTTGAACGTCGTGCCGCCCAGAGCCAGACCCAGGAGCTGGTGGCCGAGACAGATGCCGAACAGCGGCATCCTGGAGTCGATCAGTTCACGCACCTCGCCGATGATCTCGTGGAGCGGTTCCGGGTCTCCCGGCCCGTTCGAGAGCACCACGCCGTCGACCTCCAGGGCGAGGCACTCGCGAGCCGGCGTTCGCGCCGGCAGCACGACGACCCGGGCGCCCTGCCGGACCAGCGACCGAAGGATGTTCCGCTTGACGCCGAAGTCGTACACCGCCAGGCGCACCTTCTCCTCGCCCTCCGGTTCGAGTTCGTACGGCGCCTCGCAGGTCACCTCGTCGACCAGCGCCCGCCCCTCCATCGTCGGCTGCCGCCGCACTTCCTCGACCAGCTCGGCGTCCGGCCGGTCGCAACTCGTGATCAGCCCCCGCATGGCGCCGTGGTCGCGCAGGCGCCGCACCGCGGCCCGCGTGTCGATGCCCGCGAGCGCCGGCACGCCCGCCGCGTTCAGGTAGGCGCCCAGCTCGCCATCGCCCAGTCCCGAGCGGCGTGCCGTGAATTCGCGCACGACGAACCCTTCAACCCAGACCCGGTGCGACTCCTCCGCGTCGTCGTACGTCCCGTAGTTGCCGATGTGGGGCTGGGTCATGATCACGATCTGACCCCGGTAGGACGGGTCCGTCAGGATCTCCTGGTAACCCGTCATCGACGTGTTGAAGACGACCTCCGCGAAGCGGCTGCCCTCGACCAGGCTCTCGCCGTGAAAGACGGAACCGTCCTCGAGAATCAGACGGCCCGTCACCGCGCCGGCTCCGACAGTTCCAGCAGCACGCCGCCGGCGCTCTTCGGGTGGACGAACTGGACCGTGGCGCCCTCGGCGCCGGGGCCGGGCCGCTCGCGCAGGAGAGACAGTCCACCGTCCCGCAGCTTTCCGTCGTCCTCGTGAACGTCGTCGCTGCGCATGCAGAGGTGGTGTATGCCCGGGCCGCGGCGCTCGAGGAAGCGCCCAACCGGGGAATCGCTCGACAGCGGCTCCAGGAGTTCGATCCGCGTGCCGCCGCAGGGAATCATCGCGACCCGTACTCCCTCGTGCTCGACCACCTCGATCGCCGTGATCTCGAGGCCCAGCTTCTCGTAGAACGCCCTCGCCTCTTCGATCGAAGAAACGGCGATCGCGACATGGTCCAGACCCGTGATCATTGCTATGCGCCTCGGTGTTGCCGGAATCCGCCGACGAACTCGCCGACCAGCCGGTCCGCCAGATCGTAGGGATCGACCGGATCGCAGGGATCGCTGGCCGGCCCGGTTTCCAGCGGCGCCCGATTCTGCTGCGAATCGGCCTCCCCGTCCAGCGCCTTCGAACCGCTGGCGGCCAGGAGCGCCCGCGCGAACCCGTCGTCGTCGATCGAGCCCATGGCGAGCCGCAGGACCTCGGCGCGGTACAGGTCGAGCACCCGGCGCCGCAGGCGGGCCGCCCGCCGGTCGCGAATCTCGCCTCCGGCCCGCAGCCGTTCGAAACACGCGGACACCGCGTCCAGGACCTCCGCCGCGCCTTCGTCGGTCCGGGCCACGGTCGACAGCACGGCCGGCGGCTCGCCACCGGCTCCGTCCGCCAGGTCGAGCATCTCCACGATGGACCGCCGAGCGGCGGCGGCGCCCGGCAGATCGCTCTTGTTGACGACGAACACGTCCGCGATCTCCATCGTCCCGCTCTTGATCGCCTGAACGCCGTCGCCCAGGCCGGGCGCCGTCACCAGGACCACCAGGTCCGAGTTCCGGCGAATGGCGGTCTGGGCCTGCCCGGTGCCCACGGTCTCCACCAGAATCCAGGGAAAGCCGGCCGCATCGAGAAGATCGGTCGCCGCGGCGGCGGCCTGCGCGAGTCCGCCGCCGGCGCCGCGCGAGGCCATCGACCGGATGAAGACACCCGGATCGGTTTCCAGGTCGGACATCCGCACCCGGTCGCCGAGCACTGCGCCGCCGGTCAGCGGGCTGGTCGGGTCGAATGCGAGCACCGCCACCGGCTCTCCCCGTTTCCGGAGCTCCCGGGCCAGAGCGGCCGTCAACGTGCTCTTGCCGACCCCGGGCGGTCCGGTCAGACCGATCGTCATCGCGCGGCCGGCACGCCGCCAGGCCGTCTTCGCCAGGGCCTGCGTATCCACGCCGCCCTCGATCGCGGTCAGAGCCCGGCCCAGCCGCCGGGTCTCGCGCCAGGGCTCGGCGCCAGCCAGCCAGGCGCCGGCGGTCCGGTCGACGCTCACGATGCGAACCTGCCGATCTCGACCGCGCCGTAGTAGTGCCAGAGGATCTCCCGGTAGGTCAGACCGCGCTGCGCCATGAGGTACGAGCCGACCTGGCACATGCCGACACCGTGGCCGCGGCCGCGGCCGGCGAAGCGCCAGCCGGGAACGTCGCCGTCGCCGGCTTCGGCGGTCAGCCGGAGGAGGTGTTCGGGGATGTCGAGCAGCCAGCGGATCGCCAGACCCTGCAACTCGACCGAACTCCGCTCACCGACCAGGTCGATGCGCGCCACCCGACCCGAGACGCCGCGCTCCAGCACTCTCATGGACCTGAGCCCGAGGCCGGGGAAGCGCTTCTCGACGGCGGCGCGCAGCGAAGCGTGCGACCGCCAGAGCGACCACGGCTCCGCTTTCGGTTGATCTCCAGTTCGCGGCGTCTCGTGAACGACCAGGACCACCTGGCCGCGGACCAGGTAGACGCGCAGCCGGTCGCCCGGCGCGGCCGTCAGGGATGGCGCCGGCACGCCGAGCTCGCCAGGGGGCGTCCCAGGCGGGACCTCGGTCACCAACAGCGCCGACTCGGAAGCCAGCGGCACCAGCCGGCGGCGACCCTGCTGGCGCAGGTCGAGCCAGCCGCCGGCGAGGCCGCCCAAGCTCCCATGGGCAACTTCCAGGTCGCCGCCGGAACGGGCGCGGTCGAGTCGCTCATCGACCCGTCTCTCGCGCACCCCGCGAGCGCCGATGGACCTCAGCAAGTGCCTGGCGGGCGAGTCCCCGGCGCCGCCCGCCAGGGTCACGACTCCCCCTTCGACACAAGCCGTCGCCAGGGGGCCTCCGCCCGCCAGAAGAGGGAAGACGTGATCGACGAGTTCGGTACTGCCGCCGCAACTCGCCGTGAACAGCGCCTCCTGGAGCGCGCCGTCACGAAGCAGGATCTCGCCGCCGGTCGCCGCGATCGCGCGGTCCGAGACCGGGTGCTCGACCTCCAGGCCGCCGTAGACCTGGCACAGCGGCGTGGCGCAGAGGTCGTACCCCTCCTCCTCGAACTCGCCCAGGCGCTTCGCCGCGTAGGTGCGCGCGGCCACGGCCTGCGCCTTGATCGCCTCGAGCTCGGGGTACAGGTCCGGACCGAGCTCGACCGGCACGACGCCGCGCAGGTAGTCCTCGAGCGGCGCCGCGTTGACGACATTCAGTCCGGCCCGGTTGCTCAGGAAGACCTCGAGCGCCCCGCGGTAGCGCCGGCCCAGGATGCGAACGACACCGCCGGCCGACTCGAGCCGCAGCCTGCGTCCCGCAACCCTGCCGACTCCGTCGACCTCGAAGCCCGGCTCCTCCAGAACCTGGCCCTCGATGGTGATCCAGACGTCGTCGAAGCCTTCGACATGAAGCCGGCCGCGAGCCTTCTCCGCCGCCTCCCGGTCAGAGAAGCGGCCCACCCGGACCCGGTACAGGCCGGTGCCCGCGTCGAGCACCGAGTCCGCCGCCTGGCCGAGCAGACCTTCCAGCCGGCCGGCCAGCTTCTCCGCCTGCACCCGATCCCGCAACGCCGCCACCTGCAGGCGATGGACTCCCGGACTCGCCGTCCCCGGCGCCGCCAGCACCTGGAAGGAGCCGGCAACCTCGACCCGCCGGCCGGCCTCGTCCACGAGCCACGAAGGCCCGTCGCAGCAGGAAACCTCGACCCGCTCAAGGTCCGTGGCCAGCCCCAGCCGAATCTCCTCGGGCAACACGATCGACGGAGGAGACCCCTTCGGGCTCGGCGCCGTCGCCAGCAGCAGACAGGCCACGGCGACGAGACCGAGGTTGGTCAGGTACCGCTTGACCGTCTGTGACCCGCTCACTCCCATCGCCTGTTACATACGTTATTGGAAATACGCCAAAGCGGCGGCTCCTCCCTTCCGGATGCCGGCCGGAAGGCCGGCGCACCGACACCAGGAGCGGCGTATAGCCGACTGAGGGCTTCCAGTCCCGCGGCGTCGGCCGGAGGGGGGGAGGGTCCCAGGGGGTCGGAGGCAAGCGATTGTCGAGACCCCCTCAGCAACCGAGGACCTGCCGGAGCGCAGCCGACAACAGCGAGCGCCCAACCCCCATACTCCGAGAAAGCGCGAGCGTCCCCTGGGACCCTCCCCCCCTCCGGCCGACGTCGCGGGACGGTCGCGACTGTTACCGGTGCTGGTGCGCCTGCAACTCGTGCCGGTAGTCGCCGACGGCGTCTATGAGGATCGGCTTCGCCATCTGGTGGAGGCGGCTGATCAGGCTGGCGGGGACGCGGCCGGCCAGGGTGCGGGCAGCGGCGTCGGCGGGGTCGCCGTCGGCCTCGGACGTCAGGTAGTAGTTGCTGGTGAACAGGGTCGGCCGGCGGGCCATGTAGCGGCCGTTGATCAGCAGGTACAGGGTGTCGGAAACGAAGGGCGAGGGCCGCCGCGCGCCGAGCTCGTCGACGACCACCACCTCCGCCTCCTGGAGCGGACGCAGCAGGTCGGCCTGGTTCCGCGGAGCGTCGGGCTGGAACGTCGCCTGGATGTCGGCGACCAGGCTGGTGAAGTCGACGAAGCGGCCGCCGACGCCGTACTGCTCGGCCAGCTCGACCAGCACGGCCACGGCAAGGTGCGTCTTGCCCCGGCCGCTCGGGCCGATGAACACCAGTCCGGCTTCGTTCAGCGAGCCGTCGAGCTCCATGAACTCCTCGATGTACTGGTCGCAGTCGCGGCGCGCGGTGAGGAGCTGGTCGCCCACGTCCCCGGCGAGCCGAAAGTTCGTCAGACGGCAACCCTGGTACTTGGGCGGAATGCCCAGGTCGTCGACGCGACGGCCGCGGACGCGGGTCGCGTGGCAGGTGCAGCGGCGCGCCCGGTTCGTGGCGAGGTCGACGATCCAGCCGCGCCCCTGGCAGAACTCGCAGTCTTCCCCGTTCAATCCTCGTCCTCGACCTTGACCAGCGCGCCGCTTCGCACCCAGACCAGGGCGTGCCGGCGCCGGACACCCCGGCGGCGGTCCGCCGCGTCGCGTTCAACGATCGAGAGTAGCCGGTCCCGCTCGGCTTCGAGCCGCGCCAGCCGTTCCTGCAGCGTGAGAATGACCTCCACTCCCGCCAGGTTGACCCCCATGTCCCGGGTCAGGGTCAGGATCGACTCGAGCCTGTTCAGGGAATCCTGATCGTAGAGGCGCGTGTTGCCGTCGCTCCGTTGCGGCTCCAGGAGGCCCTCCCGCTCGTAGAGCCGGAGGGTCTGCGGATGGATGTCATAGCGCTCGGCGACCTTGCTGATCATCACGTAGCGGCCGCCCCCCACCCGCCGGCGGCGGGACGGGGGACGGCGCTCACGCGACGACCGCGGCGGCGCCACCTAGCTGGCCCCTTTGTCCCCGGACGTGCTGCCGTCCCCGGACGTTTCATCCACGTCGACGAAGTCGGCGTCGATCACGTCGTCATCGGCGGCCTGGGGACCGCCGTCCCCGGGGCCGCCCGCACCCGGAGGCGCGTCGGGAGCCGCCTGGGCGCTGGTCTGTTCGTAGATGACCTGCGCCAGCTTGTGCGAGGCCTCGGTCAGCCGCGCGGACGCGCTCTGCATGGCCGCGGCGTCTTCGCCCTCCATGCTCTTCTTCGCGTCCTCGATCGCGGACTCGAGTTCACCGCGGTCGCTGTCGGACAGCTTGTCCCGGTGTTCGGCGAGGTTCTTCTCCGTGCCGTAGACGAGGGAGTCGAGCTGGTTGCGGGCGTCGATCGCCTCGCGACGCTTCCTGTCCTCGTCGCTGTGAGCCTGGGCATCGGCCACCATCCGTTCGATCTCGTCCTTCTCGATGCCGCCCGAGCCCGTGATCGTGATCTTCTGCTCCTTGCCGGTGCCCTTGTCCTTCGCCGACACGTTGACGATGCCGTTGGCGTCGATGTCGAAGGTGACCTCGATTTGCGGCATGCCGCGAGGCGCCGGCGGGATACCCACCAGGTGGAAGCGGCCGAGCGTCCGGTTGTCGCCGGCGATCTCGCGCTCACCCTGGAGCACGTGGACCTCGACCGATGTCTGGCTGTCGCCGGCGGTCGAGAACACCTCGCTCTTGCGGGTGGGAATCGTCGTGTTGCGATCGATCAGCTTGGTGAAGACGCCGCCCAGCGTCTCGATGCCGAGCGAGAGCGGCGTGACGTCCAGCAGCAGGACGTCCGTGACGTCCCCGGCCAGCACGCCGCCCTGGATCGCGGCGCCGATCGCGACCACCTCGTCCGGGTTCACGCCGCGATGGGGCTCCCGTCCGAAGAACTCCTTGACCGCTTCCTGTACGGCCGGCATCCGGGTCTGGCCTCCGACCAGGACGATCTCCTCGATGTCGCTGGTGCCGAGGCCGGCGTCCCTGAGCGCCTGACGGCAGGGTTCGAGCGTGCTCCTGACCAGGTCCTCGGTGAGCTGCTCCAGCTTGCTCCGGGAGAGCTTGACGTTCAGGTGCTTCGGCCCCGAGGCGTCGGCGGTCACGAAGGGGAGGTTGATCTCGGTCTCCTGGACGCCCGACAGCTCGATCTTCGCCTTCTCGCCGGCCTCCTTGAGCCGCTGCATGGCCATCGGATCCTGGCCGAGATCGATGCCCTGGTCCTTCCTGAACTCCTCCAGCAGCCAGTCGATGATCCGCTGGTCGATGTTGTCGCCCCCCAGGTGCGTGTCGCCGTTCGTCGCCTTGACCTCGACCACGCCCTCGCCCACCTCGAGAATCGAGATGTCGAACGTGCCGCCACCGAAGTCGTAGACGGCGATCGTGCGATCGCCCTCCTTGTCCAGGCCGTAGGCAAGCGCCGCCGCGGTCGGCTCGTTGACCAGCCGCTCGACGGTCAGTCCGGCGATCTGGCCGGCATCCCGCGTGGCCTGACGCTGGGCGTCGTTGAAGTACGCCGGGACCGTGATCACGGCGCGCTCGACCGGACCGCCGAGATAGTCCTCGGCCGCCTGCTTCAGCTTCTGCAGCACCATGGCCGAGATCTGGGGCGGGGTGTAGGTCTTGCCCGCGGCTCCGATCTGCACGTCGTCGCCGGCGCTCGAGACCGCGTAGGGGACCATCTTCTGCTCTTCCGAAACCTCGCCCAGGCGCCTCCCCATGAAGCGCTTGATCGAGAAGACCGTGTTCTCCGGGTTGGTCACCGCCTGTCGCTTGGCGACCTGGCCGACGAGCCGCTCGCCCTTCTCGGTGAAGCCGACGATCGACGGCGTGGTCCGGCTTCCTTCCGAGTTCGGAACCACCTTGGGGTCCGAACCCTCCATCAGGGCGACGACGCTGTTCGTCGTCCCCAGGTCGATACCAATGATCTTGCTCAAGACTCTCTCTCCTGAATCGTCCGGTCTGTGAACCCGAACGGGTCGGTTCTCATGTCTGGCGTTTCGGGCCAGTGCGGTAAGAAAACCGCACGAGCTGACCCAACGCGACGGGGAGACTAAGACCTAAGCGATCTATTGTCAAGTCCCAGGAGGCAATAATCTGATTGCAAGGTGCTCAGATTCTCTGCGGGACCGCCGCTGAAACGGATCCGGATCGTCAGCCCGTCAGTTGCCGCTCTTCTCGACGTACCGCATCCGGAGCTGCGCGAGGAGATCCTCGAGCACGGCCGTCTCCTGCTCGGAGACGTTGCCCCGCGTCTTCTCCTGCAGCACCGCCAGCAGGTCGATGTGGAGCCGGGCACGCGGCAGATCCTGGGCGCTCTGACCGTCCGGGAGCTGGGCGTCGCCCAGAAGGAAGGCGATCGGCTCGGCGAGAACGGCGACCAGGTCCATGAAGCCCGGAGACTGCGCCCCGTGCGGCGGCATGTGCGGCGCCTCCGCGGCCCCGGGGCCCGGAGGCGGCGCCGCGGATGCGGCCTGGTCAGCCCCGCCTGCCCGCGCCTCGCCCGCACTCGCCGCGCTGTCCGGATCAGCGACCGGAGGCGGCTGTTCCGCGACCGGCGCGGCTTCCCCGGCTTTCTGCTGCTCGAGGAAGCGGTACTCTTCGCGCAGTTCGCCGTCGTCCGTGAACATCCTTCTGTCGGTGACTTTCACTTCCGACCTCCGCTCCCAACGAATGCAGGATCGTAACAAAGGAGACGGCGGCGGAACCGACTCCTGCTCGCTCGCTCCGATCGCCGAGCTGATCGACCGGCTGCGCATCGACTGCCCCTGGGACCGCGAGCTGTCACTGGCGGATCTCCGCGCATACCTGATCGAGGAGGCTCACGAACTGGCCGCGGCGATCGACGAACGCGATCCCGCCGCGATCAATGAGGAACTGGGCGACCTGCTGTTCGAGGCGGTGTACGTCGCCCGGCTGACCGCCGCCGAACTGGAGGAGATGCCCCTCGGCGGAGCGATCCGCACCGTGATCGACAAGATGGTCGCACGACACCCTCACGTCTTCGGCGACGAGAAAGACCAGGCAGGACCGGGATCCGCGGCTGAAGTCGCGGCGATGTGGGAACAGCGCAAGCGGAACTCCGACGGCGAACGTTCCGTGCTGGACGGCGTACCGGCCTCGTTGCCCGCGCTGGTCGGCGCCTACCGGCTCGGGCAGAAGGCGGCCGGCATCGGCTTCGACTGGGACTCGACCGAAGCCGTGCGCGCCAAGGTGGCCGAGGAACTCGGCGAACTGGACCACGAGACAGCCAACGACCAGGCCGGCAAGTCCGCCGGGGCGACGGCGCGGGTCGAAGAGGAACTGGGCGACGTGTTGTTCGCGGTCGCCAACCTGGCCCGCCACCTGAAGGTGGACCCGGAGCGCGCCCTGGCGGCGGCGAACCGGAAGTTCCGCCGCCGCTTCGCGGCAATGGAGGCGGAGCTTGGACCCGGCGGCGAGCACCGGATGGAGGAGCTGGAGCGGCTGTGGGAGCGGGCTAAGGGGAGGGAAGGTCGGGCTTCGCCCGGCGATTCCTAGCCGCCTTCGGCGGCGGGCGGGTCAGAAGACCCGCGCACCGACCCGCGCACCGACCCGCGGCACCGACCCGCGCACCGGCTACCGCTGCCCCGGCTCCGCGGGAGCTTCCAGGATGAAGAGATCCAGGGCGTCTTCAAGCACCGGGTCGGATCCGTCCTCCGGTTCGCCGAAGGAGAGGTTGTTCAGGCGGTCTTCGTTGGCGACGCGGATTCGGCCGTTCAGCCGTTCTCCCTCCGGGTCCGTGTAGAAAGCCGCGGTCGTTTCGAGCAGGCCGCCGCCGTTCGGCAGTTCGATCTGTTGCAGCGTTCCGGCATGGCCGAAGGTCGACTCGCCGTAGTGGTCCGCGTCGACCGACTTACGCAGGACGGCGGTCAGGACCTCGGCCGGTCCCTGGGAACTGCGATCCGTCAGGACGCCGATGCTTCCCGAGTACAGGCCCCCCGCGCCTTCGAAGGTCTCGATCTTTCGGTCCTCCCGGTCGACCAGGCTGCCCAGCTCGCCCACGGCGAACAGACCCGCCACCGCGTAGGCGGCCTCCGCGGAACCTCCCGCGACGCCGCGGACATCGATCAGCAGGGAGTCGCCGGCGTAGCCGTCGAGCAACGCCTCCACCTGCGCGGCCGTGCCGGCGCCGAAGCTCGGGATCCTCAGCACGCCGGAACCGTCGACCTCTTCGAACTCCGGCTGCAGCGGCTCGAACTCGTCCAGTGTGAGGCTCACGTCGACGCTGTTGCCGCGGCGCACGAGTTCCAGCTCCAGTTCCGAACCGACCGGGCCGGCGAGCTGACGCCGCAGCTCCCACAGGGGCATCGCGCGGGACGAACGGCCGTTGATGCCGGCGACGATGTCACCCCGTTCCAGACCCGCGGTCTCGGCCGGGCTGCCGCCGTCGACCGCGACGACATAGGCGGTGCCGCGCTCCTTGAGCACCAGGACGCCCGAATGCCGGCGGCCCACCTCACGCGCCGCCCGGTACGACTCGACTTCGCCCGGCGGTACGTAGACCGAGAAGGGATCGAGGGCATCCGTCACGCCATCCATGGCGCCCGCCGTCAGGCTGCGTCCGTCGGTCGCCTCGACGTACGAGCCGCGGATCAGCCGAAGTACCTCCTCCCACAGCGTGAGGTACTTGTAGATCGAGTCCCGTCCGCCGTCTTCCGCGTCGTCGCTGGCGCCCAGCCAGGCGCCGCCGGCGAGACCAAGAACCAGGAGCAGGGACAGGCAGACGACAGCCAGCCGGCCGCCGCCGACCCCGTGGTGGCGATGCTCCCGCGACCGCCCCCTGCCTTCCGCGTCCACCGCTCTGTCAGGCGACCGAGGCGACTGCCTCGTCCTCGTCCTCCAGGATGTCCAGCACGGTGATCAACTGGGTGATCTCGAGCACGCCCAGCACCCTCTTCGGCAGGGAGAACAGGCGCAGCTTGCCGCCGCGGTTGGTGACCGTCGTGTAGGCGGCGACCAGTTCGCCGACGCCGGAGGAGTCGATGGAGCGTACGCGCCCCATGTTCAGCAGGATGTTCGTAGCGCCTTCGCCGACCGCCGCGAGGACGGCCTCTCTCAAGGCAACGTCGCCCTCGCCGATCGTGATCCTGCCCTGGAGATCGAGAATCGTCGCTCCATCCCGCTGGCGCTTGTCAATCTTCATTCGCTCCTCCCTGGTTTGCTTCGGCGCTGCCGCCCGAGGCGTCGAACTCCTTGTGAAGCCGGACCTTCGTGCCGCCCTCGGCGCCGAAATCGTAGTCGATCTTATCCATGAACCTGCGCATGTAGAAGATGCCCCTGCCTTCCGTCTTGAGCAGGTTGTCGGGCGCGAGCGGGTCGGCCACGGCGCCCGGATCGAAGCCGCTGCCCTGGTCCTCGACCGTGATGTCGAGTCCGCTCTCGCCTACCGCCAGACAGACGTCCACCTTCTTCTCGGGATCCAGCGCGTTGCCGTGCTTGATCGCGTTGGTCAGCGCTTCCCGCAACGCGATGCCCATCCAGTAGCCGGTCTCTTCGTCGATCGGCAGGGACTCGAGCGTTTCGTCGAGCACCGCCTGAACCAGCTCGATGTTCTCGTAGCGGCTGTCGATGGAGAGCCGAATCGTCTGCTGGACAGGTTCCGGCACGGCGGCCTCCGCCTCAGGACCGGGCGCGGGTCGCGCCGCGCTGGTGCTGGTAGCGGCTGCCGGCCCCCGGCTCGCCGTACGCGGTCTCCGGCTCGGACTCCATCGCGATGAAGATGAGCTGGGCGATCCGGCGGCCCGCGTCGAGCACGAAGGGCACCGGGCCCAGGTTCTGCAGCTCCAGGGTGATGTTCCCCTCGAATCCCGGGTCGCACCAGCCGGCCAGCGAGTGGTTGATCCACAGCCGGCCCAGCGTCGACTTCAGCTTCAGGTCGCAGGCCACCGAACGCGGAATCCGCACGAACTCGAGGGTGGTCGCGAGCACGACCTCGTTCGGGAACAGCTTGATCCTGTCGCCGTGGAACTCCTCCGGGTCGCGGGTGGGGCAGATCCAGTGGTCGCCGACACGGACGTCGTAACTGGCCGCGTTCACCTGGTCCGGTTCGAAGGGGTCGACGCCGCCCGCTTCGCCCCAGGCGCTGATCCAGTGGTCCGGCTTGATCACGGCCGTTCCGCCGCTGTGTCGTCCACGTTCCCCACCTCAATAGAAGTAGACGGGACCACCGTCCTCGCCACGGTGAATCGTCTCGACGAAGCGGATGACGCCCTCCCTGAGCGACATGGTCAACGTCGACGTCCGGAAGCCGTCGCCAAAGAAGCGGACGCCCCGAAGCAGGTCGCCGCCCGTGACGCCGGTGCAGCAGAAGAGGATGTCGTCCCCCGGCGCAAGCTCCTCGGTGGTGTAGACGCGGTCGGGATCCTCGATGTCGAACTGGGCGAGCCGGCGCTTCTGCTCGTCGGAAAGCGCCGACAGCCGTCCCTGGATCTCGCCGCCGAGGCAACGCATCGCCGCCGCGGTGATCACGCCTTCCGGCGCGCCGCCGGCGCCGATCACCGCGTGGACGCCGGTGCCGCGGACCGCCGCCGCGATCGCCGTCGACAAATCCCCGTCCCCGATCAGCTTGATGCGCGCTCCGGCGGTCCGGATGTCGTCGATCAGGCCCCGGTGCCGGTCCCGGTCGAGAACGACCACGGTCAGGGCGCTGACGGCGCAGTCGAAGGCGGTCGCGATCGCCTTCAGGTTGTCCTCCACCGGTGCGTCCAGGTCGACCTTCCCGCGAGCGGTCGGGCCGACGACGATCTTGTCCATGTAGATGTCGGGGGCGTGGAGCAGGCCGCCGCGCTCGGAGGCGGCGAGCACCGCCATCGCGTCCGAAGCCCCGGTGGCGCAGAGATTCGTCCCCTCCAGGGGGTCGACCGCGAAATCCACCTGGAGGTCGCCCGCGGCCCTGCGGCCGACCTCCTCGCCGACGTAGAGCATCGGCGCCTTGTCCCGCTCCCCCTCGCCGATCACTACCCGGCCGTCGATCGCCATGTCCGCGAGGACCCCGCGCATCGCCTCGACGGCGACGTGGTCCGAGTGGTGGCGGTCGCCGTAGCCCATCGTCTGGGCCGCCGCGACCGCGGCGGCCTCGGTGACGGCGACGAAGTCATGATCGCGGAGCTCCCCGGTCACGAGCCGGCCCCCGCGGCGGCAGCGGCCGGCGCCGGCCGGTCGACGGCCTCGCGCGCCTGCTCGCGGCTCATCGGCGGGTTGAAGGAGGGGATGCCGGTCACCGCGGCGCCGATCACCAGGCCGTGGATGTCGTGGGTGCCCTCGTAGGTGTAGACGGACTCGATGTTCAGCATGTGTCGGACCACCGGATACTCGTCGGAAATGCCGTTGGCGCCCAGGATCTCGCGCGCCAGCTTCGCGCACTCGCGAGCCACCCAGACGTTGTTCCGCTTGCACATCGAGACGTGCTGGGGCTCCATCGTGCCGGCCGTCTTCAGCCCCGCCAACTGGTAGACGAGGAACTGTCCCTTGGTGATCTCGGTGATCATCCAGGCCAGCTTCTCCTGGACGAGCTGGTGGCTGGCGATCGGCTGACCGGCGAACTGCACCCGTTGCCGGGCGTACTCGAGCGCCGTGTGGTAGCACTCCATCGCCGACCCGAGGCCGCCCCAGCAGATGCCGTAGCGCGCCTGGTTCAGGGTCTGGAGCGCCGAGCCTATGCCCCGGGTGCCCGGCAGGATGTTGTCGGCCGGAATGCGGCAGTTCTGGAACGCGAGTTCGCCGGTCGCCGAGGCCCGCAACGAGAACTTGCCGTGCATCTCGGCGCTGGTGAAGCCCTCCGTCCCTTTCTCGACGAGGAAGCCCCGGATCCCCTCGTCGGTGCGCGCCCAGACGACGGCCACGTCGGCGACGTTGCCGTTCGTGATCCACTGCTTGGCCCCGTTCAGCACCCAGCAGTCCCCGTCCCGCCGCGCACGCGTGCGCATCGCCGAGGGGTTCGAACCGAAGTCCGGCTCGGTGAGCCCGAAGCAGCCGATCATCCGGCCGCTCGCCAGTCCAGGAATGAACCGGTCCTTCTGCTCGCGGGAGCCGAAGGTCAGAATCGGGTACATCACGAGCGAGCTCTGCACGGAGACCATGCTCCGAATGCCCGAGTCCCCGCGCTCCAGCTCCTGCATGACGAGGCCGTAGGCGACGTCGCCCAGACCCGGCAGCCCGTACTCCGAGAAGTTCGCCCCGAACAGGTTCAGATCGCCAAGTTCGGGAGCGAGTTCCATCGGCGCCTTCGCCTCGCGATGGCAGTGCTCGATGATGGGCTTCACCCGCTCGTCGACGAACTGGCGGACGGTGTCCCGCATGAGCCGTTCCTCGCCGCTGAGCAGCGAGTCGAAGTTCATGAAATCAACGCCTGGAAATCGGTCCAAGGCCTCACTCCCGGGTGGTTCGCGGCAGCGCCGAACCCTACCAGTAGGATGCCGGCCGTGACCCTGATTCGCCTGGCGCTCCCCCTGCTGGCCGGCGCCGCGTGCGCCTGGTGGATCGACCGATCCACAGCGGCGCGCGGGCTGTTGCCACCCGGCTTCGCCGACGCCACGTGGGGCGACCTGCGCCGCCTCGCCGCGATCGTCCTGCTCGCCCTGGTTCTCTGGGTCGGCGTGTTCGCCGCCGCCGGGCAAATCGGCCTGCCGTCACCCGAGATCGACTTCGAGAACCTCTCGCCTGTCCTCCTGTTCCAGACGCACGCGATCCTGATGGCGACGCTGGCGAGCTGGCTCGTACTCGGCTACTGGAACTGCGGCTACCGCCCCAGCGAGGTGATTCAGAGCCAGCTCGGCCTGCGGACGCCGACCGGTACCAGCGTGCCGAAGGAGACCGGGCTCGGCATCCTTGCCGGCCTGATCCTCTGGGTGGGCGTGCTGGCCGCTGTGTTCATCGCGGCGCTCGCCGTCGGGCTGATCGGCGGCTTCGAGAACCTGCCCACCGAAGCGCCGGAAATGGTGCTTTGGATGGGCAGCCTGCCCCTCCTCCTCCGACTCATGGTCAGCCTCTCCGCCGGTGTCGTCGAGGAGCTCTTCTTCCGCGGTTTCCTGATGCCGAGGGTCGGTTTCTGGGCGTCGAACGTGCTGTTCGTCCTCGCTCACGCGAGCTACCAGCAGTCCTTCCAGCTCTTCGGTATCGCGCTTCTCTCGGTCGCCTTCAGCATGCTCGTGCGCTGGCGAGGCAACATCTGGCCCGCCATCGCCGCCCACTTCCTCTTCGACGCGATCCAGTTGCTGATCATCGTGCCAACAGCCGCCAGCGCGGCGGGCACTTGAGCGCCGCCCGCTGCCGAACCCCCGGTCTCAGACCAGCAGGCCCGCGATCGTCGCCGTCTGCAGGCAGGCGAGGGTGCCCGCGATCATCGCGCGGAGCCCGAGGCTGGCCAGCTCGCTCTTGCGCTCCGGGGCGATGCTGCCGATACCGCCGATCTGGATCGCGATCGACGAGAAGTTCGAGAAGCCGCACAGGGCGTAGGTGGCGATGACCCGGGACTTCTCCGACAACTGGTTCTCCGCCGAGATGTCCTCGAAGCGGGAGTAGGCGACGAACTCGTTGGCCGCGGTCTTCAGGCCGAGAAGCGTCCCCACCGCGTCCGCCTCCGCCCACGGCACCCCCATGACCCAGGCCAGGGGCCGGAACAGGAAGCCGAGGATCATCTCCAGGTTCAGGCCCGGAAGGCCGATCCAGCCCCCCACCGGCCCGAGCAGGCCGTTGACCAGCGCCACGAGCGCGATGAAGGCGAGCAGCATGGCGCCGACGTTCAGCGCCAGCTTCAGGCCGTCGCCCGCGCCCTGCGCGGCGGCGTCGATCATGTTGGCCCAGGGCGTCCTGACCTTGAAGTCGGTATCCGCCGAGACCCGCTCCGTCTCGGTTTCCGGGACCATCAGCTTGGCCATGACCAGGGCCGCCGGCGCCGACATGACGCTGGCGGCGATCAGGTGGCCGGCCGAGATGCCCATCCCCACGTAGGCGGCCATCACGCCGCCCGCGACCGTGGCGAAGCCGCCCGTCATCACCGCCATCAGCTCCGAGCGGGTCATCTTGCCGACGTACGAGCGGATGAGAAGCGGCGCTTCCGTCTGGCCGACGAAGATGTTGGCCGAAGCGGACAGCGACTCGGGGCCGGACGTGCCCATCACCTTCGTCATCACCACGGCGAAGACCTTGACGACCCGCTGGATGACGCCGAGGTGGTAGAGCACCGCGACCACGCTCGAGAAGAAGATGATCGTCGGCAGCACCCGGAAGGCGAAGGGAACGAGCTCGAACCCCTGGCCGAAGACGAACCTCGACCCTTCGTCCGCGAACTGGAGGAACGTGGTCACCACATCCGTGGCGACGGCGAAGAACGCCTCCCCCGGGGCCGTCTTCAGGATGAGCAGCGCGAGGACGAACTGGATCGCGATGCCCGTGACCACGGTCCGCCAGCGGACACTGAAGCGATTCGTGGAGAACAGCCAGGCGATGCCCGGGATGACGAGGAGTCCGATGAGACCCGTCATCTATCGACTGACCGCCGGACCGGCAGCTACGGACCGCTCGCCTTCAGGAAGCTGAAGTAGTCGCTGTCGGTCGACACGACCAGCCAGGTGTTCGGGTCGATTGTCTTCTCGAAGGCCTCCATCGTGCGCAGGAACTCGTAGAAGTTCCTCGACTGGACCGACTGGTTGTAGGCCGAGGCGTAGATCTCGGTGGCTTCCGCGTCCGCCCGGCCCCGGATCTCGGTCGCCTGGCGGTAGGCCTCCGACTCGATCCGCTTCAGGTCGCGGTCCATGTTGCCGAGAATCTCCGACGCCTGGCCCTGGCCCTGGGAGCGGAACCGGTCCGCGATCCGCTGCCGTTCCGAGATCATCCGGTTGAAGACGTCCGGCTCGACCTGCTGGCCGTAGTTGATGCGCCGGAACTGCACGTCCAGCACCTCGATGCCGAGATCGGCGGTCCGGTCCTGGGCCGCGGCCAGGATGTCCTGGCGGATCTTGTCGCGGCCGGTGACGATCTCTTCGAGGCCGCCGCCCCCGTCCTCTTCGAGGCCGCCGCCCGCGTCCGGGTACGACTCGTCCGCCGCGGCCTCGCGGTTCGAACTGCGGATCACCTCGATCAGGTCATGGTTGGCGATCGCGTTGCGGGTCTCGCCGTCCAGGATGTCGTCGAGCCGCGACTGGGCGCCCAGCTCGTCGCGCAGGCGCTGGAAGAACAGCAGGGGGTCGGAGATCCGCCACCGGGCGTAGGTGTCGACGAAGATGAACACCTTGTCGCGCGTCGGCAGTTCCTCGGCGGAGCCCTGCCATTCCAGGAAGCGGCGGTCGAAGTAGTGGGCCTTCTGGATGAAGGGCAGCTTGAACTTCAGCCCGGGAGTTTCGATCGCGTCTCCGACCGGAGCACCGAACTGCGTGATGATCGCCTGGCGATCCTCGGGAACGATGAACAGCGCGTTGCTCGCGACGAGCAGCAGCACCAGGACCAGGAGGATGGTCAGGACCTTCACGGCGTTCCCTCCCCGGCCTGCTGGGCCGCAACCTGCCGCGACGTCCTCGCGGCGCTGACTCCCTCGAAGCTCATGATCGGCGTCAGCCCGTCGACGTCCTCGTCGACGACGATCTTCCGGCCCACCTTCGGCAGCACCCGCTCCATCGTCTCGATGAACAGCCGCTTGCGCGTCACCTCCGGCGCCTGTCGAAACTCCTCGTAGAGGGCATTGAAACGGGTCGCGTCGCCCTGGGCCCGGTTCACCCGGTCGAGCGCGTAACCTTCAGCCTGCTGGATCGTCTGCAGCGCCTGACCCTCGGCTCGGGGAATGACCCGGTTGTACTCAGCCTCGGCTTCGTTGACCAGCCGCTCGAGTTCCTGCTCGGCCTGGTTGACCGCGTTGAAGGACGGCTTGACCGGCTCGGGCGGGTTGTTGCTCTGGAGCACCACCTGGTCGATGGCGATCCCGGTCTCGTACTGGTTGCACAACTCCTGCAACTCGACCTTCACCGCGCCCTCGATCTCGGCCCGGCCGACGGTCAGCACTTCGTTCACCGTGCGGTCCCCGACCACCTTGCGCATCACCGCCTCGCTCATGTCGCGGAAGGTCTCGTCGAGGTTCCGAACCCGGAAGAGATACTGGTACGGGTCGACGACCCGGTACTGGACCACCCACTCGACGACCGCGGCGTTCAGGTCGCCCGTCAGCATGTTCGCCTCGTCCGGATTGGCCACGAAGGCGCTTCGCACCCCCACGCTCTCGCTGCTGAAGCCGAACTCCTGCTTCAACTGGCGCCTGACCGGCACCTTGGTCAACTGATCGACGAGCGGGATCTTGAAGCGCAGGCCCGGCTCGGTCGTGCCGGCGTACTTGCCGAGACGGAGGATGACCCCCACTTCCTCGGGCTGCACCGTGTACACGCTGGACAGGGCCAGGAGGCCGACCACCACCACCACGGCGATGATCTTCAGGCCGCCCAGACGCTCGCGCAGCGCCTTGGTCACGTTGCCGAGATCGAGGGGGCTGTCGGCGCCGGGAAAGTTGTCAGACATAGCCAACGAGGCTATGCCATCGGCCCCCGGAAAACAACCGCCGGAGCGGTAGTCTCACCGCCTATGCCGCCGCGTTTCGACGACGACGGGAGGACGCTCCGGCTGTCCGTGGCGGACCTGCTCGAACACAGCGCCGCGAGGCACCTGGGGTTCGCCAACCGGGGCGGCTTCGAGCGCCTCTGGGTGGGCCAGGCGATCCACAGCCGTTACCAGGAGCAGGCGATGGAGCGTGAGCCGAGCTACCGACGCGAGGTCGAGCTCTCGTTCGAGTTCGAGCACCGGGGCTGGAAGGTGACCCTGACCGGCCGGGCGGACGGGCTCTACCGGGACGCGGACGGCCGTCTGGCGATCGAGGAGATCAAGTCCGTGCGGCCCAACACGGAGCCCTCGCCGGCGTTGCTCGCCACCTACCGCCGGCAGGCCGCGATCTACGCCTGGATCGTCCACCGCTCGGGCGTCGCCGCCGCGCTGCCGGTGCGCGCCGAACTCGTGCTGATCGAGATCGGCACCGCCGGGATCGACCGGCTCGACGTGGAGCTCGACCTCGAGGAGCTCGACTCCGACATCCGGCTGCGGCTCAACCGCCTCGTCCGCGAGTACGAGTCGGAGAGAGCCGAGCGCCAGCGCCGCGAGCTGGCCGCCGAACGCCTGGAGTTCCCCTTCCACCAGCCCCGGCCGGGCCAGCAGGAGATCATCGACCGCTCGGGCCTCGCCGTCGAGCAGCGCGAGCACCTGCTGGTCCAGGCGCCGACCGGGCTCGGCAAGACCGCCGCCGTCCTCTTCCCGGTGCTCCGCGAGGCGCTGGCGAACGACCTGCGGGTGTTCGTGCTCACGGCGAAGAACACGCAGCAGGCGATGGCCAACCGGGTGATCGACCTGCTGAACCGGGAGCGGGCCTTCCACGCCCTGCACCTGCGCGCCAAGGCGCGGATGTGCGCGAACGACGAGATCATCTGCCACGAGGACTACTGTCAGTACGCCCGCGACTACTACGTCAAGCTGCAGCGGAGCCAGGTCATCCCCCGCCTGCTCGACGGGCACGGCCTGCTGGAACCGGACACGATCTTCGACGTCTCGAAGGGGGTCCGGGCCTGCCCGTTCGAGATCAGCCTCGAGCTCGGCCGGCGGGTGCAGGTCGTGGTCGGCGACTACAACTACGCCCTCGACCCCTTCGTCAAGCTGACCGAGTTTCAGGGCGACGCCGACCTGTCCGGCACCGTCCTCATCGTCGACGAGATCCACAACCTGATCGACCGCGGCCGCGGCTACTACAGCCCGGAGCTCTCGGCGGCGAGCTGCCGGGCGGCTCGGGCGGGTCTGCGACGGGCCGGCCGCGGCACGGAGGGAGGACCGACGGAGCGCCTGCGGGAGCTCTGCGCCGCTCTGGAAGAACTGATCCAGGGCGAGGTCGACTTGGCAGTAGACGCGCCCGACCGCAACGCCGTGGCCGAGGGCGCCGCCCCCGAAGAACAGCTCTGGCGCCTGCGGGCCGCCTTCGACCGGGGCTTCGTGGACTACCTGGAGTTCCGCCGCGACACCCGCTCCTTCGCCGCCAACGACGCCTTCGTCGAGCTCTACTTCGAGCTGCTGCGGTTCCTGAACACGCTCCAGCTCGCCTCGCAGCCGAAGCACGCCGAGTCCTTCAGCTTCCTGTTCCGGCGGATCGACCGGGCGCCCAGCCTGGCCATCCTGTGCAAGGACGCGAGCTCTTTCCTCGGAGCCACGATCAACCGCTGCCGCTCGACGATCGGCCTGTCCGCGACCCTGCAGCCGTTCGAGTTCTACCGCGACCTGCTCGGCCTCGACCCGGACCGCACCTCGACCCTCGAGGTGCCGAGCGCGTTCCCGGCCGGGAACCGCCGGGTCGTCGTCGACACCTCCGTCACGACGACCTACCGGACCCGCGACCAGAACTACGGCCCGATCGCCGAGCGGCTGGCCGAGTTCGCCCGGTCCGTGCCGGGGAACTCGATGGCGATCTTCCCCAGCTACCGGTTCCTCGCCGAGGTCCAGGAGCGGCTGCCCGACTGCGGCCGCAACGTGGTCGTCCAGCAGCAGACGACCAGCGAAGCGCGGCGCCAGGAAGTGCTCGACACGCTGACCAGTCCGCTCGCCGGCGACACCCTGCTCCTGGCGGTGGCGGGCGGCGTGTTCTCCGAGGGCGTTGACTACCCGGGCGACGCGCTGCTCGCCGTGGCCGTGGTCGGCCCCTGCCTGCCCGCGGTGACGATGGAGCAGAAGCTGCTTCAGGCCTACTACGACGAGCGCTTCGAGCGCGGCTTCGAGTACGCCTTCGTCGTTCCCGGAATGACCCGCGTCGTCCAGGCCGCCGGCCGCCTGATCCGCTCCGCCGAAGACCGCGGCGTCATCGCCCTCTTCGACCGCCGGTTCCTGCAGCGCCCGTACCGGCGCCACCTCCCCTCCGAGTGGTGGCCCGACCCGGTCGACGAAGAGGAAGCCGACCTCGCCGGCCATCCGGCCACCGCCGCCGCCGCCTTCTTCGACGGCGCCAATCGGTCATGACACAGCTCCTCCACCGGATCGAACGCTTCATCCTCGGGGCCGACGGCGACTTCGACGAACTCGCCGCCGCCGCCGCCCGCTTCGGCTACGAGCGGGTCGAGCCGTACCGCCGGCTCTGCGATCGCCGCGGCGTCACTCCCGCCGCGCTCGACGACTGGCGCGCCGCTCCGGCCGTGCCCACCTCCGCCTTCAAGTCGCTGCGGCTCGCCGCCGACGAACCCCAGGAGACCTTCCGCAGCAGCGGCACCACCCGCGGCGCGGAACGCCGGAGCGTCCACTACCACCCCTACCCCGATCTCTACCGGACGGTGATCGACGCCACCTTCCCCGCCGCCTGCCTGCCCGCCGGCTCCGTACGTGTGCCGATCCTCTCCCTCATCCCCGACCGCGCGACCGCCTCCGACTCCTCCCTCTCGTTCATGGCGGCTCACGTCTTCGAGCGCCACGCCGCGGCCGGCAGGGCCTGGGCGGTCCGGGAAGGCGGCATCGACCTGGACTTCGCCTGCCGCTGGCTGCGGAGCCGCGCGGCAGGAGAACCGGTCCTGTTGCTCGCCACCGCTCTCGCCCTCGTTCTCCTCCTCGACTGGCTGGACCAGGACGCAGAGGGGCCGATTCGCCTTCCCGCCGGGAGCCGGGTCTTCGAAACCGGCGGCTTCAAGGGCCAGCGGCTGGAAACAACGCCCGAGGCGGTCCGGCGACGCGCCCGCGCCCTGCTCGGCCTCTCGCCGGATGCCGTCGTGCGCGAGTACGGCATGACGGAACTGACCAGCCAGGCCTACTCACGGCCCGGCGGCGAGCGCCTGCACACACCGCCCTGGATGCCGTTCCGCGTGCTGGACCCCGACACGCTCGAAGAGGTCGAGGACGGCGACACCGGGCTGCTGGCGTTCTTCGATCTCGCCAACCTCGGCTCAGTCTGCCACGTCCTCACCGAAGACCTCGGCGTCCGCGAAGGCGACGCCTTCCGCCTGCTCGGCCGAGCCAGCGGCGCGGAACTCCGCGGCTGTTCCCTGACTGCGGAGGAACTGGGCTCCGCGTGAAGAGTCGCGTGGCGGCGCTGAGGCGGAACCGGCCTTCGGCCGGTGCGGGTTGCCGGCCGCCTTCGGCGGCAGCGGGTCAGAACCCGGCTGGCGCGTCCCCGCGCCAGCCGCGTCACAGTCCGAGCGCCCGTCTTCGGGCGGTCGGATGTCAGACCCGCGCACCCAGAGAGCACGCCTCCGTGCCGCAACCGTCACGCCATCGCTGCGAGCGGTGGGTGCCAGTAGAGCCTTTCGCCCTTGGAACAGCGGTGCTCTGGGTGCGCGGGTCTTCTGACCCGCATCCGGCGCGAAGCGCCCGTCCGGCATGAGCGCGCCTCAAACCACTGCGCGAGGCCTCGCCGCGGCCGCTCGCACGTTGCGCGCCATCCCGGACAACGAGCTCCTCGCCGCCTGGAACGACACCCTCGCCGCCTTTCTCGACCCCGGCAGCCCCGAGCGCCGCAACCTCGATCCCGACCTGCTGCAGTCCACCCGGCTCTCGCCGGCCGGCCTCGACCACGGCCTCCAGAGCATCGGCAGCGGCATGCTCGGAGAGCCCGCAGCAGCCGAAGTTCGGCGCCCGCACCGCCAGAAGGAAGACGGATTCAGCTTGGTCGTCCTGCCCGCCGAACCACCCGGCCTGATTCTCCAGTCCCTCCTGCCCGCACTCGCCGCACGCGCTCCCGTCCTGTTCAAGTCCGCCCGTGCCGAGCCCCACTTCGCACCGGCCTTCCTTTCCGCTCTCGGCCGCCGCCTGCCGGCGCTCCTGGAGACCTACGCCGTCGCGACCTGGACCGGCGGCGACCCGGAAGTCGAGGCGCCGCTCCACGCCTCCGCCCGCCTCGTCGTCGCCTACGGCGGCGAGGAGACGGTCGGCGCCCTGCAGACCGCCGCCAGCGGCCGGATCGTCACCTTCGGCCCGAAGCTCAGCCTCGGCTGGGTCGGCCCGGGCGCCGACCTGGGCCAGGCCGCCCGCGGCATGGCGCTCGACATCGCCACTTTCGATCAGCGCGGTTGCCTCTCCGTGCACGCCGTCTTCACCGAACCGCCCATCGCCGACGACTTTTCCGCCGCCCTGGCCAGCGCCCTCAACGAACTCGCGACCGAACTGCCTCCCGGCAACACCGACCCCGCCGGCCGCGCCGGCGTCCGTCTGGCCCGCGAGGACGCCGACCTCCGCTGCCTGAACTGGCACGGGAACAAGCTAGACGCCGGCACCGTCATCCTGGAGAACGATGTGCGGATCAGTCCCTCACCCGGCCTCCGCACCGTCCGCGTTCATCCTGCCGTCGACGTCCCGCCGCTCGAAGACTGGAAGGGCCGGCTTCAGGGCCTCGCCGTCGCGGGCGACCTGCCTCCAGCGGTCCATGAGGCCTTCGTCGAAGCCGGAGTCTCGCGCTTCGCCCCAGCCGGCGCACTCCAGACCACCGACGCCGCCTGGCGAAACGACGGCATCGATCTCGCCGCCGAGTTCGCACGCGGGTAAGTCGCTGCACCCCTCGTGTACGAACAAAGATGCTACGATGTCCTTACCATGCAAAAGCGCCTGACCCGAACCGGCAACAGTCACGCACTCGTCCTGGACAAGGGAATCCTCGAGGCCACGGGAATCGACAGCGACACGATGCTGGAAGTCTCCACGGACGGCGACGTCATCCTGATCTCTCCGGTCCGCGACGAAGACCGCGTAGCGAAGCTCCAGCGCGGACTGGATCGCATGCACGAGCGCTACGCCGGCGCCTTCCGGCGTCTGGCGCAGTAGCACCGCCGCGTCCGGGCGAGTGGAACCCACCTTTCTCACGCTCGACGAAGTCCTGGCGATCCAGGCAGAGCAGATCGAGCGCTACGGCGGATCGGAAGGTCTACGCGACAGCGACCTCCTGGCCTCCGCCCTGGCCATGCCGGCCGCAACCTACGGCGGCGAGTTCCTTCACTCGACCCTGTTCGAGATGGGCGCGACCTACCTCTTCCACATCTGCAGCAACCATCCGTTCCTGGACGGGAACAAGCGGACGGCACTCGCCTCCTGCCTCGCCTTTCTCTGGCTCAACGACCTCGAGGTAGTGGCCGATCCGGACGAGATCGCGGACCTGGTGCTCGGCGTCGCCGACGGCAGCATCGGCAAGGCCCAGGTCGCGGTGTATCTGGAGAACCGCGCTCGCCAGTTGTAGCTACGGTTCCGGCGGCAGCCCCGACACCGTCTCGACCACCACGCCGTCCTGGACCCGGAACGAGCGCGGCAGCGTCCGGTAGAGCGGCGCCAGGAAGGTCGGCGGCGCTTCGCGGATCTCGAAGGCGGGGCCGTACGACCAGAAGAACGCCCGGTTCTCGTCCGGCGTCGCGGAGCTGAGGACCCACATCCGGCCACCGGCGAAGACGTGCTGGTTCAGGCCGTCGACGGCCTTGCCGAGGTCCTCGTCCAGGTCGGCGATGACCAGCCAGTGCTCGCCTTCCTCCAGTTCCGGCACGACCGTGCTCAGGCAGAGCCGGCTATCGCCGTCGCCGCTGCAGATCTCGTCGATCACAAGGTCGGGCTTCAGCCGGGTGGCGATGTTGTCGAGCGGAAGGTCCGGCGCGGCCCGGGCGAAGGCGAGCAGCCCCACCGTCAGGGTGCCGACGACGGCGAGCCGGATCCAGGGCGCGCCCTCGGCCGCGCGCCGGCCGAGGAACGCCACGGCCAGTGCCGGCACCATGAGCGCCAGGTCCTGCCAGAACGCCTCCGCCGGCGTCCGCTCGACCAGATTGCCGAAGCAGCCGCAGCCGGCTTCGTCCTCGGTCGCGATGCCGCGCAGGTCGCGGTAGTAGGCGCGGCCGGTGAGAAACAGGAAGAAGGCGACGAGGAGCGCCGAGGGCCCGAGCACCCACACTCGGCGAAGCCCCAGGATCAGCGCGCTGCCGAGACCCATCTCGAGCGCCAGCGCGATCGCGGTGACCACGACGGCCGGCAGCAGGAAGTCGAGGCCCTCGATCTCGACCAGCTTGACGAACGCCTGCGGGTCGAGCGCCTTGACGACGCCCCCGAACACCAGCACGGCGCCCAGAAAGGCGCCTCCGGCCCAGCCGACGACGGGGAGCACGGAGTTCAACGCCCCGCCCGGCGCAGCCGCCCGGGTCTTCCGGCGCACCTCACTCGGCATGGCTCACCGTCACCTCTTTGCCGCCCATCCCGTTGTTATCCTGACTCGCCGCCCCGCCGCTCGTTCCGCCCCGCCGTCGCCCGGGCGGGACACTCTACAACCGCGCAGATTACCCCATGATTTCCATCTCCAACCTCGCCAAGAGCTTCGGCGAGCAGACCCTGTTCGAGGGCGCGACCGTCCGCTTCGCCAAGGGCGAGCGATACGGCATCGTGGGCTCGAACGGATCGGGGAAGTCGACCCTGCTGCGCATCCTGAGCGACGAGGAACCGGCCAGCGAGGGCTCGATCTCCATCCCCAGACGTTGCCGGCTCGGCGTGCTGAAGCAGGACCACTTCGAGTACGAGGAAGTGCCCATCCTCGACGTCGTCATGATGGGCAACGCCGAGCTCTGGAGCGCGATGGTCGAGAAGGACCGCCTGCTCGAGCGGGCCGACGAGCACTTCGACGGCGACCGCTACGCCGAACTCGAAGAGGTCGTCATGCGCTGGGACGGCTACTCCCTGGAGTCGCGCGCGGCCGAGATCCTGGAGGGACTGGGAATCGACACGGAGGTCCACCGGGAACCGCTGTCGATCCTCTCCGGCGGCTTCAAGCTCCGGGTGCTGCTGGCCCAGACGCTGGCCGCCGCCCCGGACGTCCTGCTGCTCGACGAGCCGACGAACCACCTCGACATCCTGTCGATCCGCTGGCTCGAGAAGTTCCTGACCGACTTCAAGGGAGTCGTCGTCGTCGTCTCCCACGACCACCGTTTCCTCGACAACGTCTGCACCCAGATCGCCGACATCGACTACGAGACGTTGACCGTCTATCCCGGCGCGTACTCCAACTTCGAGCAGAAGAAGGTCGAGGAGCGCGCCCGCCGGGAGGCCGAGATCGCGCAGCGCCAGCAGGAGATCGACCACCACCAGAAGTTCGTCGACCGCTTCCGCTACAAGGCCAGCAAGGCGCGCCAGGCCCAGAGCCGCGTGAAGCTGATCAACCGGATGACGATCGAGCCCCTGCCCCAGAGCTCCCGCCGGTACCCGCTGTTCCGCTTCGACTCGCGGCGTCCGTCGGGAAAGCGCGTGCTGACCCTGGAGGGAATCTCCAAGAGCTACGGCGACAACCAGGTGCTCGACGACGTCTCGCTCGAGGTCGGCCGCGGCGAACGGGTCGCGGTGATCGGGCCCAACGGCATCGGCAAGTCCACCCTGCTCAAGATCGCGCTCGGCGAGGTCCGGGCCGACGCCGGAGAGATCGACTGGGGGTACGAGACCCACCCCGGCTACTTCGCCCAGGACCACCGCCAGCAGTTGCTCGACCGGGACGGCGCCGAACGAAAGACCGTCGAGAGCTGGCTCTGGGACTGCTGCCCCGGCGAGCCGATCGGCTTCGTCCGGGGCCAGCTCGGCGCCGTCCTGTTCACGAAGGACGAGGCGATCAAGCGGATCGGCAGCCTCTCCGGCGGCGAGGCCGCGCGCCTCCTCTTCTGCCGCCACGTCGTCCTCAAGCCGAACGTGCTGGTCCTCGACGAGCCGACCAACCACCTCGACCTGGAGGCGATCGAGGCCCTGATCGAAGGCCTGTCCGCCTACGAGGGCACGCTGCTCCTCGTCTCCCACGACCGCTGGTTCGTGAGCCGCCTGGCGACCCGGATCATCGAGATCTCGGACCAGGGCGTGAACGACTTCCTCGGCAGCTACGACGAGTACCTGGAGCGCCTGGGCGACGACCACCTCGACCGGTCGGCCGCGCTCCAGCGGGCCAAGAGGGAAAAGCAGAAGAAGCGGGACAAGAAGGCGGCGGCGCGGGCAGTTTAGACCCGCGATTCGTCGGTGCGCCGGCCTTCTGGCCGGCTTCTTCCGCGAGCGTTCCCGTCACACGCCGAAGTAGCGCGCGTCGGGGTGGTGGAACACGAGCGCCGACACGGTCGCCTCGGGGTCCATCATGTCGCCCTCGGTGAGTTCCACGGAGATGTCGGCGGGCTCGAGCGCGGCAAAGAGCTGGCGCTGGCCGGCGAGGTCCGGGCAGGCCGGATAGCCGAAGGAGTAGCGCTTGCCGCGGTACTTCGCGGCCAGACGTTCGCGGGTCGTCATCTCCGGCGGATCGGGGAATCCGAGTTCGGCCCGCAGCCGCTGGTGCAGGAGTTCGGCCGCCGCTTCGGCGGTCTCCAGCGCCAGGGCCGCGTAGGCGTGGCTCTTCAGGTACTCGCCTTCGCGCTTGAACCGCTCCGCCGTCTCGCGCACGCCGGCGCCGGCGGTGACGACGAACAGGGCGACGTGGTCGGTTTGCGGCAGCACGTAGTCGGCGAGGCAGAGACCGTCCTCGCGGGCCTGCCGCGGCAGGAGCCACTCGGCCGCCACCTTCTCTCCCGTCTTGCCCGGTTCAAGGAGCACGAGCCGGTTGCCTTCGCTACGGGCCGGGAAGAACCGCCACACGCCATGCGCCGCCAGCGCCCCGCGCGCGAACTCCTTGAGTTCCTCGACGACCGCCTCGACCTTGAGGAGCTTCGGGTCGCCGGCCTCGCGCAGGCGCTCCACGGAGCCCTTGAGACCGAGGTGCTTGGCGTAGAGCATCTGCAGGTTCAGGTGCGGCCACACGTCGTCGAGATCGAAGCGCGCGGCGTGCCGCTCCAGATCGGGCGGCCGCGGCGGGTCGATGTCGCTTCGCACCGTCGAACTCCGCCGCTCGGTCGCGGCCGCGGCCTTCGCGCCTGAGCCGGCCCGGGCCGGCGCGCTGTCCCGCTCGCGCATCGCCTCGATCCGATCGAGGACCCCGCCCCGACGGTCGGCGTCGCAGAGCCGCTCGATCAGGTCGAGCCCGCTCATCGCGTCGCCGGCGTAGGTGCAGACGCCTCCGTACTCCGGGGCGATCCGGTTGTGGGTGAACCGCCGGGTCAATGCCGCCCCGCCCACGACCAGGTCCGTGTCGATGCCGGCGTCCCGCAGGTCGCCGGCGGTGGCGACCATCTGCTGGGCGCTCTTGACCAGCAGGCCGGAGAGGCCGATCACGTCCGGGCCGTGTTGCCGGGCCGCCTGGATCAACTGCTCGCTCGGCACCTTGATCCCCAGGTTGGTCACCTCGAAGCCGTTGTTCGTCAGGATGATGTCGACCAGGTTCTTGCCGATGTCGTGGACGTCGCCCTTGACGGTGGCGAGGATGACCCGGCCCCGGGTCATGCCTTCCAGGCGTTCCATGTGCGGCTCCAGGTGGTCGACGGCCGCCTTCATCACTTCGGCGCTCTGCAGCACTTCGGCCACGATCAGCTCGTTGGCGTTGAACAGCCGGCCGACCTCCGCCATCCCGGTCATCAGCGGTCCGTTGATGATGTCGAGCGGTTCGGGCCAGCGCGGGTCGGCGAGCGCCGCGTCCAGGTCCGGGCGGAGCCCCTCCTTGCTGCCCTCCACCACCGAGCGCGAGAGCCGCTCCGGCAGGGGCAGCAGATCCCTCGGCGCCTGTTCCTGCCAGCCCTTGCGCTCGCGGAACGCGGCGGTGAACGCCTCGACCGCCCGCTGTCCCGGCTGGACCTCGCCGGGCTCCAGCTCGAGCAGCGCCTCCGCCAGCACCCGTTCCGCCACCGGGATCTCGGCGTAGCGGGCCAGCCCCTGGGTGTTGACGATCGCCGCGTCCAGACCCGCCTGGGTGCAGCGGTAGAGGAAGACCGAATTCAGGATCTCGCGGCCCGCGAGGGGCAGGCCGAAGCTGACGTTCGAGATGCCGAGGATGGTCCGGGTGCCGGGGAACGCCTCGCGCACCCGGCGCACGCCCTCGATCGTCGCCTTCGCCGAGCCCAGGTAGGCCTCGTCGCCCGTGCCGCAGGGGAAGACGAGCGGATCCCACCAGATCTCCTGGGGCTCCAGGCCCCACTTGCCGGTCAGGAGCTCGTAGGACCGGCCGGCGACTTCGAGCTTCCGCTCCACGGATACCGCCATGCCCTGCTCGTCGATCAGGCCGACGACCACCGAGCAGCCGAACTCCTTCGCCAGCGGCACGACGCGCTCGAAGCGCTCCAGCCCGTCCTCCAGGTTGATCGAGTTCAGGATCGACCGTCCCTGGCACCAGGTCAGGGCACGCGCCATCACGTCGTGATCCGTGCTGTCGATCATCAGCGGCACCTTGACCCGGCGCACCAGCCGTTCCAGGAACCGCTCCATGTCGGCGATCTCGTCGCGCTCGGGATCCTGAAGGCAGACGTCGACGACCTGGGCGCCGCTTTGCACCTGGGCCCGCCCCACCTCGGCCGCCGCTTCGTACTCGCCCTCGCGGATCAGCCGCTTGAACTTGCGGCTGCCGAGGACGTTCGTGCGCTCGCCGACCAGGAGCGGCCGGTTGTCCTCCGAGAGTTCGGCCACATCGAGACCGGACACCAGACAGCGGCGATGATCCGCGGGCTGCCGCGGGGACCGCCCGCGCACGAGGTCGGCGAACGTCTCGATGTGTTCCGTGGTCGTACCGCAGCAGCCGCCGACCAGGTTCACCCAGCCATGGTCCAGGAAGCGGGAGAAGACGGCCCGGAAGTCATCCGGCGTCTGGGTGTAGCAGCCGTCCTCGTCGGGCAGGCCGGCATTCGGCACGCAGCCGACCCGCGTGCGGCAGATCTCGGACAGCGCGCGCAGGTGATCGAACATCTGGTCGGGCCCGGTGGCGCAGTTGAGACCGACGTAGAGCAGGTCGCGGCGGTCCCGGTGCAGAAGCGAGGCCATGAGCGCCTCGACCTCCTGGCCGCCGAGCATCGTGCCGGTCGTCTCGATCGTCACCGACACCGCCACCGGCAACCGGAAGCCCAGCTTCGCGAACGCCAGCTCGATGCCCAGAAGCCCCGCCTTGACGTTGCGCGTGTCCTGGCAGGTCTCGAGCAGCAGGTAGTCGGCGCCACCCGTGGCGAGGCCCAGTGCCTGGACGTGGAAATCGTCCCGCAACTGCTCGAAGGTGACCCCGCCGGTCACCGAGATCGCCTTCGTCGTCGGCCCCATCGAACCGCAGACGAAGCCCTCGCGGTCCGACTCCGCGCAAGCCTGCCGGGCCAGCGCGGCGGCACGGCGGTTCAGTTCGAACGCCCGCTCCCCGAGGCCGTACTCGGCGAGCACCAGCGGCGTGCCGCCGAACGTGTTCGTCTCCACGATGTCCGCGCCGGCCTCGAGGTAGGAGCGGTGGACGTCGAGTACGACGTCCGGCCGGGTCTCGACCAGGATCTCGTTGCAGCCCTCGAGTTCCTCGCCGCCGAAGTCGTCGGGTCCGAGGTCGGCGGCCTGGAAGGCCGTGCCCGTGGCGCCGTCCAGCACGAGGATCCGCTGCTCGAGGGCGGCGACGAGTGCGCGCTCGCGGGCGGCGCGGTCCTGCGGCTGGGTGTTCATTTCGTTCGTTTCCGCGGCTGGTCGTTCAGCCGGGGCCAGAGCCTGGTGGCGAGCAGGGCGCCCGCCGCGACACCGACGGCGTCGGCGACCAGGTCCATCCACTCCCCGGACCGGTAGCCGAGCTGGATCTGGACGAGTTCGATCGCGGCGCCGTAAGCCACTGCCGCCACCGCCGCGGCCACGACGCCGCGAACTCGGCCGGCACGCGCGAACGGCCGGCACCAGACCCAGGCCAACACCGCGAACAGCAGGCCATGGGCGATCTGGTCCCACGGCAGCTCGGCTGCCGCCCGGCGGGTGTCGCTGCCGAGCAGACCCGCCAGCCACCGGACACCGCGCTCGAACGTCCCGGCGAGCGCGTCGGCCGGCAGCAGCAGAAACAGCGCGACCGTTGCGGCAACGCCCACGGAGAGCAGTCGCCAGGTGGGCGCGAGGCGCCGCCGGGGGGCGTCAGCGCGGTCCGACGAACCCCTCCTTCTCCAGGTGAAGGATGACCTGCTGGGCGGCCTCCTCGGCCGTGATGTCCGTCGTGTCGATGACCATGTCCGGATTCTCAGGCACCTCGTACGGATCCGAGATGCCCGTGAACGCGTCGATCAGTCCCGCCCGGGCCTTCGCGTAGAGGCCCTTCACGTCGCGCTCCTCGCAGACGTCGAGCGGCGTCGCCACGTGAACCAGCATGAACCCGCCTCCGGCCTCGATCATCTCCCGCACATCCTGACGCACGTTCTCGTACGGCGCGATCGGAGCGCAGATGGCGATGCCGCCGTTCTTCGTGATCTCCGAAGCGACGAAGCCGATGCGGCGGATGTTGATGTCCCGGTGCTCCCTGGAGAACCCCAGCTCCGACGACAGGTTCGTCCGCACGATGTCGCCGTCGAGCAGGGTCACGGGCCGGCCGCCGGCTTCGAGGAACTTGACCAGGAGCACGTTGGCGATCGTCGACTTGCCGGCGCCGGAAAGCCCGGTGAAGAAGACGGTGAAGCCCTGGCTGCTGCGCGCGGGGTGGCTGCGGCGCAGCTCCCGGGCCACCTCCGGAAACGTGAACCACTCCGGGATCGGAAGGCCCCGGCGCAGCCGGCGGCGGAGGTCGCTGCCCGAGATCGACAGCGTCCGCTCCCCCTCCTTCACGCTGTCGACCGGTTCGTAGGAGTCCCGGTCCTCGACGTAGACCATCATGCGGAACGGGACCATCTTCACGCCGAGCTCCGCCTCGTGCTCGACCATCAACTCCTGCGCGTCATACGGGCCGTAGAAGGGCTTGCCGGAGGAGTCGACTCCGGGGCCCGCGTGGTCGCGGCCGACGATCAGGTGGGTGCAGCCGTAGTTCCTGCGGATCAGGGCGTGCCAGAGCGCCTCGCGCGGTCCCGCCATCCTCATGGCGAGAGGCAGCAGCGCCAGCTCGGCGGTGTGGCGCGGATAGTGGCTCAGGACCTTGCGGTAGCAACGAACGCGCGTGTAGTGATCGAGGTCTCCCGGCTTCGTCATGCCGACGACCGGGTGGATCAGCAGGTTCGCCTCCAGGTCCCGGGCCGCCCGCAGGGTCAGCTCGAAGTGCGCCCGGTGCATCGGGTTGCGGGTCTGGAAGGCGATCGCCGTCTTCCAGCCGAGTTGCGCGAAGCGCCGCCGCAACTGTTCAGGCGTCTTGCGCAGTCCGGGGAAGTCGTAGTGCCGCGGCGGCTGGACCCCTTCGATCCTGCCGCCCACGGACACGGTGTTCGTCCGCTGGTAGAGATGGGCAACGCCGGGATGAGCCTGGTCGAGGGTTCCGTAGACGAGCTCCGCTTCCTTGCGCCGGTCGTGCTCCCAGACGTCGTCCACCGTGAGCACCGCCAGCGCCAGCCCCTCCAGGTCGCGCAGGACCAGCTTCGATCCCGCCTCCAGCCCGCCGGCGGCTTCCGGCGTGACGTCCAGAGTGATCGGGATCGGCCACAGCGCCCCGGAAGGCAGGCGCATCGTCTCGCAGACGCTGTCGAAGGCGGCACGGTTCATGAACCCGTCGAGCGGCGCGAATCCGCCGCACATCAGCAGCTCCAGATCGCAGATCTGGCGCGGCGTCAGCGTCCAGGAAGGCCACTCGCGCGATCCCTCCCGCAGTTCGTTCAGGCGTTCCGGGACGGCGATCAGCGGCCGCGGCGTGCCGCCCCGCCGCGCCAGTTGCGGCTCGGTCATCATCTGCTCCGTCGACGTCGTCGTAGTGCGGCCCAGCAGCGCCGGCCGGGCCGGGACTCTAGCAGTAGCATCGGCGCCGGGGAGCAACCATGGTCTGGGAGCGGGAGATCGAGGAACTGAGGCGGCGCCGCGAGTACGCCCGGCAGATGGGCGGCGAAGCCGGCATCGCGGAGCAGCACCGCCGCGGCAAGCTGACCATCCGGGAGCGTCTGGACGTGTTCACCGACGAGGGTTCGTTCCAGGAGATCGGCGAACTCGCCGGCGTGGCCAGCTACGACGGCAACGAGCTCCAGGACGTGCGGCCCTCCAACCGGGTCATCGGCCTCGCCCGCCTGAACGGCCGCCGGGCGGTGCTGAACGGCGGCGACTTCACGGTCCGCGGCGGCGCCTCCGACGCCTCGATCGGCGACAAGAGCGGCCACGCCCAGAAGCTGGCGCTGGGCTGGCGCCTGCCCTACGTGCGCCTCCTCGACTCGACCGGCGGCAGCGTCAAGACCTTCGAGAAGATCGGACGCACCTACATCCCGACGAACCCCGCGACGCCGGGCATCGAGGATCTGCTCTGCCGGGTGCCGGTGGTCGCCGCGGTGCTCGGTTCGGTGGCCGGGCTGCCGGCGGTGGAGGCCTGCCTCGCCCACTTCAACGTGATGGTCAGGGGCACGAGCCAGGTGTTTCCGGGCGGCCCTCCGGTCGTCAAGGCCGCGCTCGGCATCGACATCACGAAGGAGGATCTCGGCGACGAGCGCACCCAGGTGTTCGGCAGCGGCGTGATCGACAACCTCGCTGACTCGGAAGAAGAAGCCTTCGCGATGCTCAAGCAGTTCCTGAGCTACCTGCCGGACAGCGTCTGGCAGATGCCGCCCCGCGGCGACACCCACGACGACCCGGAGCGCCGCGAGCCGTCGCTGCTGTCGGCCATCCCGCGCGAGAAGAACAAGGCCTACGACCCGAGAGCGATCCTCGACGCGGTGCTCGACCGCGACTCCTTCTTCGAGATCACGCCGCACTACGGACGCTCCCGCATCGTGGGGCTCGCCCGCGTCAACGGCTATCCGGTCGGCACGATGATCAACAACCCGAGCCATCTCGGCGGCTCGATGAACGTCGCCGCGGGCACCAAGGTGATCCGCTTCCTCCAGCTCTGCGACACCTTCCACCTGCCGATGGTCTACTTCGCCGACGAGCCCGGCTTCATGGTCGGCCCCGAGCAGCAGCGCCAGGGGATCGTCCGCGCCGGCGCGAAGATGCTCTGCGCGACGCTTCGAACCCGCGTGCCGTGGCTCACGATCGTCATCCGGCAGCTCTACGGCGTCGCCGGCCAGTGCCACGACCGCCCGAGCGGCATGTTCCGGCGCGTGGCCTGGCCGTCCGGCCACTGGGGGTCGATGCACATCTCCGGCGGCGTGACCGCCGCCTACCGGCGCATCATCCGGGAGTCCGGCGACCCCGCCGCCAAGCAGAAGGAGATCGAGGACCGCCTCGAGGCCCTGGCGTCGCCGTTCCGCACCGCCGAGGCCTTCAACATCGAGGAGATCATCGATCCCCGCGAGAGCCGGCCAATGGTCTGCGACTTCGTCGACACCGCCCAGGCGGTGCTCGAGACCCAGCTCGGACCGAGTCCGACGCCCTACATGCCGTAGCCGAGGGCTAGCGCCGCGGCAGAATCGTCGCCGCTTCGCGGCGCGTTCTCCTGGCCGCCTCCGGCGGCAGCGGGTCAGAAGACCCGCGCACCCAGCGGCGCGGCGCTAGCCCTCGGTTCAGATCTCCGGATGCCTCAGGTGCCAGTCCGTGGCCTGCTCGTAGGCGTGGGCGAGACGGCAGAGCGTCGGCTCGCTCAGGTCGCGCCCGACGAGCTGCAGGCTGTGAGGCGCGCCCGCGGGCGAGAAGCCGCAGGGCAGGGAGATCGTCGGCGTGCCGGCGAAGTCGGCGGGCACGGTGAAGAGCTGGATGCTGCCGAGCGGCGGATCGAAGGTCTCGGCGAACGACTCCAGGGCCCCCGTGAACGCCCCCACCGTGTCGTAGCCCATCGCGTCCGTCATCGGCAGCGCGGCGACGTTGGACGGGCAGACGAGCGCGTCGACCGTCGACAGCATCGCCTCGAAGCGCTCGCTGAACGCCGCGCGGCGTTCGGTCGCCTCGGCGTACGCCTCGTCGCTCACCTGTGAGCCGAAGGCCAGGAACTCACCGAAGTACGGCCCGTAGTCGGCGGCGCGGCTGGGGTAGGTCGCGGCATGCGCCCGGACGGCCTCGTAGGAGCAGAGGGGCCACCAGTCGCCGAAGGGCGCCGTCGGCATCTCGACCTCCGTGACCTCGGCGCCCAGGCCGGCCAGCACCTGCAAGGCTTCCTCCACGGCGGCGGCAACCGCCGGGTCGACGCCCTCCGAGGCGTACCGCCGGTCGAAGCCGAGCCGCATCCCGGCGATGTCGCCGTCGAGCGCCGGCAGGATGGACGGCACCGGCGCGTCGAGTGCGGTCGGGTCGTTCGCGTCGGCGCCGGCGATCGCTTCCAGCATGATCGCCGCATCGGCGACGGTCCGCGTCATCGGCCCGATGTGGTCGAGCGAGCCCGCGAGTTCGAGCACGCCATAGCGGCTGACCCGTCCCCAGGTCGGCTTCAGACCGACGATGCCGCACTGGGCCGAGGGAAAGCGGATCGATCCGCCGGTGTCCGAGCCGAGCGAGCCGAAACAGAGGCCCGCCGCCGTCGCCACGCCCGAGCCGCTCGACGAAACGCCCGTCCACAGGCCTTCGTCCCAGGGGTTGACGGGGATGTCGAAGTCCGGGTGGTAGGCGCCCATCGCGCCTTCGGTCAGGTTCAGCTTGCCGAGAAGAACGGCGCCCGCGGCATGCAGCCTCTCGACGACGGTCGCGTCGACGTCCGGAACGAAGTCGGCCAGGACCGAGAGCGCGCCCATCGTCCGCACGCCCTTCGTGTAGCAGAGGTCCTTGACGGCGATGGGGACCCCGTGCAGCGGCCCCCGGTAGCGCCCGCCCTCGATCTCCGACTCGGCCGCCCGGGCCGCGGCCAGCGCCTGGTCGGCCATCACGGTGGCGTAGCTCCTGAGCCGTCCGTCGACGGCCGCGATCCGGCCGAGCATCGTCTCGGTCAGCGCGACCGGCGAGAGTTCGCGGGCCTCGATCAGGCGCGCGACGTCGCGCAGGCTCTGGTAGTGGATCGGTACATCACCCATCGAACTTCCTTCCAGCGGCGTTCCGGCGGGCCGCTCCTCCGCGGCGCAGGATCCGAGCAACGGCACGGCCGCGCCCGTCCCGATCAGCCCGAGGGCCCTGCGGCGCGTCAGCCGCATCCGAGGGCTTCGAGATCCGCGTCGACCATCATCTCGACCAGTTGACGAAAAGCGACACGCGGACGCCAGCCGAGACGCTCCCGGGCCAGACTCGCGTCGCCGCGCAGCGTCGGGACCTCGGCCTTGCGGAAGTGCCGGGAATCGACCGTGACCAGCACCCGGCCATCCTCCGCCACGCCCTGCTCCTCCACGCCCTCGCCACGCCAGGCGAGCGGCATCCTGGCGCGCGCGAAGGCGATCTCGCAGAACTCGCGGACGCTGTGGGTCTCGCCGGTGGCGATGACGTAGTCCTCGGCGGCTTCGGCCCGCAGCATCAGGCGCATCGCCTCCACGTAGTCACCGGCGTAGCCCCAGTCGCGGCGCGAGTCCAGGTTGCCGAGCGCCACGCCTTCCTGCAGACCCGCCCGAATCCGGGCCGCCCCCAGCGTGATCTTCCGCGTCACGAAGCTCTCCCCCCGCCGCGGCGACTCGTGATTGAACAGGATTCCGTTCACGGCGAACAGGCCATAGGCCTCGCGGTAGTTCCGGGTGATGTGGAAGCCGTAGGCCTTCGCCGCCGCGTACGGGCTGCGCGGGTAGAAGCGCGTCGTCTCGCGCTGCGGCGACTCCTCCACCAGGCCGAAGATCTCGGACGAGGACGCCTGGTAGAAGCGCGCCTCCGGCGCCTGCCGCCGGGCCGCTTCGAGCAGGTGCAGAACGCCCAGGCCGGTGACCTCGCTGGTGGCCCCCGGCAACTCGAACGAGACCTGGACGTGGGACTGCGCGCCGAGGTTGTAGATCTCGTGGGGCCGCACCTCGGCGACGGCGCGGTGCAGGGACGAGGCGTCGGTGAGATCGCCGGCGATCAGGCGGAGCCGCCGTCCCGAGCCGCCGCGGCCGTCCAGCAGGTGGTCGATCCGCCCGGTGCCGCCGCTCCGCGCCACCGGCCGCACCAGCCCCCAGACGTCCCAGCCCTCCTCGAGCAACTGCTCTGCGAGATAGGAACCGTCCTGACCGGTCACGCCGGTGATGAGAGCCCGCCGCGCGGCGGTGTCCCCGCTCAAACCAGCTTCAGCAGGTGGCCCATCTTGTCCCGCTTGACCCGGAGATAGTCGCGGTTCGATTCGGTCGCCTCGATCTCGATCGGCACGCGTTCGACGATCTCCAGGCCGTAGCCGGAGAGGGCGATGTACTTGTGCGGGTTGTTCGTCATCAGCCGCATCCGGCGAACGCCGATGTCGCGGAGAATCTGCGCTCCGATGCCGTAGTTGCGGAGGTCGGCCTTGAACCCGAGCTTGTGGTTGGCCTCGACCGTGTCGTGCCCGTCGTCCTGCAGATCGTACGCGCGCAGCTTGTTGAACAGGCCGATGCCCCGTCCCTCCTGCAGCAGGTAGAGCACGACGCCCTCTCCTTCCTCGGCGATCGTGGCGAGGGCATGGTGCAACTGGAGGCCACAGTCGCAGCGCTCGGACTGGAAGACGTCGCCCGTCAGGCACTGGCTGTGGACACGCACCAGGATGTCCTTGTCCGGCTTCGGGTCGCCCATCACCAGAGCGACATGCTCCTCGCCGGTGAGTTCGGCGTGGTACGCGAAAGCCCTCATCGGACCGTAGCCCGTCGGCATGGTCGGGGAGGCGATCAGCCTGACCAGGCTCTCGTGCTTCAGCCGGTAACGGATCAGGTCCGACACCGTGATCATCGGCAGCTTGTGCAGGCGGCTGTACTCGACGAGGTCCGGCACGCGGGCCATCGTCCCGTCCTCGTTCATGATCTCGCAGATCACGCCCGCCGGCGCCAGCCCCGCCAGCGAAGCCAGGTCGACCGAAGCCTCCGTCTGCCCCGCTCGCTTCAGCACGCCGCCACGCTTGGCGCGAAGCGGGAAGACATGACCCGGCCGCAACAGGTCCCGCGGCTGGGTGGCGGGGTCGATCGCGGTGGCGATCGTCGCCGCCCGGTCGGCCGCGGAGATGCCGGTCGTGACCTTGCCGCGAGCCTCGATGGACACCGTGAACGCGGTCTCGAAGGGCGCCGTGTTGTCCCGGACCATCAGCGGCAGGTCGAGTTCGTCGCAGCGGTCCTCGGTCATCGCCAGACAGATCAGGCCACGGCCGTGAGTCGCCATGAAGTTGATCGCGTCGGCGGTCACCTTCTCGGCCGCGATCGCCAGATCGCCCTCGTTCTCCCGATCCTCGTCGTCCACGATGATCACCTGTCCGCCGTCGCGGAAGACCTCGACCGCTTCCTCGATCGGCGTGAAGAGGGACGGCTCCCGTTCCTGGCTGTGTTTCGTCATGACGCCGATTCTATTCGCCCCAGCGGAGCTTGCTGCGCAGGGCGTCGTAGTGGGTCTGGCCGTCGACCCTGGCGAGCAGCGCCTTCGACTCGGAGGCGGTCACGACCACCCGGTCGCCGCCATGGAGCCGGGCCCCCTCCTGGCCGTCCAGCGTGAGGTAGACCTCCTCGTCCAGGCTGCCCAGGGTCATCGCGATCGTGCTCCGCTCCGGCACCACGATCGGCCGCATCGACAGGGTGTGGGGCGAAATCGGCGTCAGCAGCGCGACCGGCAGCGTCGGGTAGAGGATCGGCCCGCCGGCCGACAGGCTGTACGCCGTCGATCCGGTCGGCGTCGAGACGATCAGGCCGTCCGCCCGGTAGCGGGCCACCGGCTCGCCGTCGATCTCCACCGCCAGGTCGATCATCCGCGCCAGGGCGCTCTTGTGCACGACCGCGTCGTTGAGCGCGCGGTAGCGCTCCGTGCCGCCCGCCGCGTGCCGCAACTCGACGTCCAGGAGCAGTCTCTCTTCGACCTCGAACCGCCCCTCGAGAATCGCCCCCAGGTTCTTGTACAGCCGGTCGAGACCGATCTCGGCCAGGTAGCCGAGGCTGCCGAGGTTGACCCCCACGATCGGCACGCCGGGCCGGCTGCGGGCGACCGAGAGCAGCGTGCCGTCGCCGCCGAGGACGACGATCAGCCCCAGATCCTTTGCGTCGACGTCGCCTATGGCCGTACCGCGCTCGCGAAGCCAGCTCTCCACATCGGCGGCGGTGGCGGCCGCCCGCCCGCTGTCCGGCTTGGCAACGACCGCGACTTCCTGGATCCTGGTCACGATCTCATGTCCTGAAGTGGGCGAAGATCTCGCGGTTGCCTGCCGGTCCCCGGAGGTCGCAGTCTACCGAGGCTCTGAACTTGAGGCCCAGCGCGCTCAGTTCGGCGATCCGCCGGGCGGCGACGTCCCGCCGCAGTTCGTCGTCCCGCACAACGCCGCCCTTGCCGACCTGGTTCCTGCCCACTTCGAACTGGGGCTTGATCAGGACCAGCAGGTCGGCCCCCGCGGCGAGGTGCGGCAGCAGCGCCGGCGCCACCTTGACGACCGAGATGAAGGAGACGTCGACGGTGGCGATCCGGCAGGTCTCGGGCAGGGCGTCCGCCGGCAGGTGGCGGGCATTGACGCGCTCCATCACGACGACCCGGGGGTCGTTTCGCAGACCCGCGTCGAGCTGGCCGTAGCCCACGTCCACGGCGTAGACCCGCGCCGCTCCATGGGCCAGCAGGCAGTCCGTGAAACCCCCGGTCGAGGCGCCGACATCGAGACAGACGGCGCCTGCCGGGTCCACGTCGAACGCGTCCAGCGCCTGCTCGAGCTTGCGGCCTCCCCGTGACACGTAGGGTTCAGCGCGGCCCCGCACCTCGATGGCGGCGGCGCCAGACACCGCCGTCCCCGGCTTGTCCCGGCGCTCCCCGTCGACCCGGACCCAGCCCGCCATCACGGCTCGCTTCGCCTGCTCCCGGCTGGCGAACAGCCCGCGCTCGACCAGCAGTTGATCGAGCCGCCGCTTCACGAACCGCGGTGGACCAGGAAGGCGACCAGGGCCCTGAACAGGTCCCGGCGCGCGGGCAGCCCGTCGATCAGCGCCAGGCAGCGGTCCGCCGCCTGCAAAGCCTTCTGCCGGCTGCCCTCGAGGCCGAACAGCCCCGGATACGTCAGCTTCCCGGCCTGCCGGTCCTTGCCGGGCGTCTTGCCGAGTTCTTCCGAACTGCCGACCTCGTCCAGGATGTCGTCGCCGATCTGAAACAGGAGGCCCAGCTCGGCGCCGATCCGGGCGAGCTGCTCGATCCCTTCGGGTCCCGCGCCCGCGTAGACGCCGCCGAGCCGCGTACTCGCCTCGATCAGGGCCCCCGTCTTGAGACGGTGAATCCGTTCCAGCGAGGCGACCGCCTCTGGGTGCGCGGGTCTTCTGACCCGCTGCCGCCGCAGGCGGCCAGGAAGCGCGCCGGCCGAAGGCCGGCTCCGCTCCGCGCGGCCGTCCAGGTCACCCTCGTGCCGGAGATCGAAGACCTGGCCGCCGATCATCCCCGCCGTGCCGACGGCGTCCGCGACCAACCGCACCGCCTCCAGCCGCCGTTCGGGCGGCGCCGAGGCCGGTTCGCGGCCAAGGACCTCGTAGGCCCGGTTCAGCAGCGCGTCGCCGGCGAGCACCGCCATCGCCTCTCCCCGCGCCCGGTGCAGGGTCGGCCTCCCCCGTCGCAGGTCGTCGTCGTCCAGCGCCGGCAGATCGTCATGGATCAGGCTGAACGTGTGGACCATCTCAAGGGCCGCGCCGCCCGTCAGCAGGTCCTCGCGGGAGCCTCCCCAGGCTTCGCCGGCCAGGACGACCAGGGCCGGCCGGACCCGCTTCCCGCCCGCGAACACGCTGTAGCGCATCGCCTCGTGGATTTCCGCCGGCTCGGTTCCCGCGTCAGGCAACAGGCGGTCCAGCGCCTCGTCGACCTCCGGTCTGAGGGCGGAGAGGAAGGAGGGGAAGTCGTTCACGCGCCGGGCGCCTGCCCGCCCTCTTCGGCCGCTTCCGGGACAACCTCGGGCGCGGGCAGAGCCTCGGCCACCAGCATCACGGGCACGTCGCTCACGATCGGATAGACGAGACCGGATTCCCGGCACCAGAGCCCCTCGGAGACCTCGGGCTCTTCCTCGCCGAAGTGCTCCCGGTAGCGGGCGACGAGCCGCCCGCACACAGCGGCCGGCAGCGGGACGACCTGAAGCGCCCCCTTCGACCTGGGGCACACCAGGAGTTCGAGCAGTTCCGGATCCACGGCCACTTTATGCGCTACCTCGACCAGCGAAGAAGGAGGGAGTTCATTCCCGGGTTGCGACGATAGTAGGACGAGTTCGACATATGGAAGAAGCCGAAGCTCAGGCGCGAGCCGTCCCGCAACCGCCGTCCGACCGCGATCCCGGTGCGAAACTCGAACTCGCCGCCGATGTCCTTGCCGTCCCCCTTCTCGTAGAAACCCACGGAGGTGCCGGTGTCGATGAACCAGAAACGTCCGAGGTTGATCCGCTGGTCGGTGCCCGCGTAGAGGAAGAACGACTCGTCGAGGGTCACGAAAGCGCCCACATGGGGACCCAGCCCCAGGCACCAGTCGGTGGCGAAGCGGTGCTCGAGGCCGACCTCGACGGTCTCGTGGCCCCGGCCGAAATCGGTCACTCCGGTACTGACTCTCAGACCCGCCTCGTCCGCGCGGCTGGGTCCGGCGTGCTCCGCGTCCGCGTTGCAGGCGAAGGCGGGCGGGACGGCCAGGCTCCCCAGCAACGCCAACAACGGTAGCCAGGCAAACGGCAGACCAGGCGCTACGTTGCGCGGACCCGGGTAGCGCACGGCCGCGTAGCCTACCCTCCGCATACAATGCGCGCGTGGACGGAACGCCGGAAGACGGAGGGCGACCGCCGATTTCGGCCCTGGTGACCACCTACAACGAGGAACGGCACATCGCCGACTGCCTCGCGTCCCTCGACTGGTGCGACGAAGTGCTGGTCGTCGACTCCTTCTCCACCGACCGCACTCCCGAGATCGTCCGCGGCTGCGAGCGCGCCCGCTTCGTCCAGCGCACCTACTACGGTTCCGCGTCGCAGAAGAACTGGGCCATGGACCAGACCCAGAACGAGTGGGTGCTGATTCTCGACGCCGACGAACGCTGCACCGCCGAACTCCGGGCGGAGATCACGGCGCTGTTCCGCGACGGAGAGCCGGCCCACGACGCCTACACGATCAAACGCCGCGTCTTCTTCCTGGGCAAGGTGATCCGCTTCTCGGGCTGGCAACACGATCGCGTCGTCCGGCTGCTGCGCCGCGACGCGGGCCGTTACCCGAACCGCCGCGTCCACGCGGACATGCTGACCCGGACGCCGGCGCCGGTGCTCCGCCGCCCCATGGACCACTTCATGGTCGACGACCTGCTCTCCTACTCCCGGAGGATTCAGCGCTACAGCTGGTGGGGAGCCGCCCAGCTCTGGCGCGACGGCCGCCGGTCCGGCGCCGCCGAGGTCCTGGGGCGCTCCCTGTGGCGCTTCCTGCGCACGTACGGCCTGCAGTTCGGCGTGCTCGACGGCATGCGCGGCCTCGTGTTCTGCCTGCTCCAGGCCTACGGCACCTACCTCAAGTGGTCCTACGTGTGGTCCTGGCAGGTGAACCAGAAGCGCGGCATCGAGCCGCCGCTGCCGTCCTTCGACGACAGCAAGAGCACCTGGCGGGGCCTGACCGAACTCGAGCCCGGGACCGCCAAGTAGCGGGGCCCTGCCGCCGCCTCAGTCGACCGGGAGCAGGAGGGACTCGATCCTGGTGGCCCGGCCCGTAGCCTCGTCCGCGTCGACCAGAGCGGCCGCCAGCCGGACATCCCGTTTGGCGACCTCGAAGCCGGACGGCGTGTTCAGGAGAAAGCGCTTGAGAGCCCGGTCGGCGCGCACGCCGATCACCGAGTCGTAGGGGCCGGTCATGCCGACGTCCGTCACCAGCGCCGTGCCCTGCGGCAGAACGCGGGCGTCGGCGGTCGGCACATGGGTGTGGGTGCCGAGCACCGCCGTCACCCTGCCGTCCAGGTGGTAGGCGAACGCCTGCTTCTCGCTCGTCGCCTCGGCGTGGAAGTCGACCAGGACGATCCGGATCGCCGGGTCGAGACCGGCCAGGATGGAGTCGGCGGCGGCGAACGGCGAGGGCAGCGGCTTCATGAAGGTCTGGCCCTCCAGGTTGACCACCGCGTACGGAGTCCCGATCGGCAACTCGCCGACGAAGACGCCGCCCCCGGGATTCCCCTCAGGGTAGTTCGCGGGCCTCAGCAGGTTCGGCATCCGGTCGTAGAACGGCACGCCTTCCTTCTTCGCCCAGGCGTGATTGCCCGTCGTCATGCAGTCGATCGGAAGTGCCGAGAGTTCCTTCAGCACCCCGGGCGTCACGCCGCTGCCGCCGGCCGCGTTCTCGACGTTGACGACGGTCGCGTCGACCCGGTGGCGGTCGATCAACTCCGTCAGCAGCCGCGACAGCGCCCGGCGCCCCGGCTTGCCGACCACATCGCCGACGAAGAGGAAACGGGCCATCCGGACTCCCTCAGCGCGCGTACTCGATCGACCGCGACTCACGGATCACGGTGACCTTGATCTGGCCCGGGTACGTGAGTTCGCTCTCGATCTTCCGCGCCACGTCCCGGCTCAGCCACACCGCCTGCTCGTCGCTGATCTCCTTGCAGTCGACGATGACCCGCACTTCGCGGCCTGCCTGGATCGCATAGCTCTTCTGGACGCCCTTGAACTTCGATGCCAGGTCCTCGAGCTTCTTGAGGCGCTTCATGTAGTTCTCGAGGATCTCCCGCCGGGCGCCGGGACGGGCCGCGGAAACCGCGTCGGCGGCGGTGACGAGAACCGCCTCGACGGTCTCCGGGTCGTAGTCGCCGTGGTGACAGGCCATCGCGTGCACCACCTCCTCGCTCTCGCCGTAGCGACGCAGCAGGTCGATGCCGATTTCCAGGTGGGTGCCGTCCATTTCCCGGTCCACCGCCTTGCCGATGTCGTGGACCAGGCCGGCGCGCTTGGCGACATGGACATCGGCCTTCAACTCGCCCGCCATCGTTCCCGCCAGAAACGCGACCTCCTTGCTGTGCTGCAGGACGTTCTGGCCGTAGGACGTGCGGAAACGGAGCCGGCCCAGCAGAGTGATCAGCTCCGGGTGAAGACCGGACAGATTCAGCTCCAGCAGGGCCTCGCTGCCCTCGCGCTGCACCCGATCCTCGAACTCCGACTTGACCTTCGCCGCCACCTCCTCGATGCGGGCCGGGTGGATGCGGCCATCGGCGATCAGCCGTTCCAGGGTGACGCGCGCGATCTCCCGCCGGAACGGGTCGAAGCCGGAGAGAATGACCGCCTCCGGCGTGTCGTCCACGATCAGGTCGACGCCGGTGGTCAGCTCCAGGGCCCGGATGTTCCTCCCCTCGCGGCCGATGATCCGCCCCTTCATCTCGTCGTTCGGCAGCATGACGACCGAGACCGTCGTCTCCGAGACGTAGTCGGACGCCGAACGTTCGACGGCGAGGCTGATGATCCGCTGGGCCTCGCGCTGGGCCGACTCCCGCGCCTCGTCCTCGATCCGCTTGGCCATGTGCGCCGACTCCATGCGCACCTCGTGTTCGAGGCTGTGGCTCAACTCCTCGCGGGCCTGCTGCACGGTCAGGCCGGACACCCGTTCGAGTTGCCGGCGAACCTCCGCCAGCCGTTCTCCGACCTCGCCGCGCTCGACCTCGAGCCGGCTCTCCGCCTCCCCCAGCGTCCGCTGCCGTCCGTTCAGTTCCTGCTCGAGCGTCTCGAGCGCGGCCGCCTTCTCACGCGAGCGCACGCTGCGTTCGCCGAGCTTCCGCTCCTGCTCCTCCATCGCCCGGCGCTGCTCGACCGTCGATCGCTCGAACTCCGAGCGGAGCGTCAGCAACTCCTCCTTCGCCGCCAGCTCCTGTTCGCGACGCTTGGCCGCGCAGTCGCGCTCGGTCTCTTCGACGAGGCCCCTGGCCTGGCGCCTCGCCTCTTCGATCAACTTCGCCGCGCTACGCCGTCCGGCAAGGCTCCAAAACAGCCAGGCAGCCGCCAGCGTCGCCAGTGCGGCGCCTGCGGCGATCAGTGTGGTTTCGGTCATCGGCCCTCGATCCGGGCAGAAAGGCATCCCCCGCGGGGCCGTGTGAACGCGCCCCGACACAGAACCAGAGCGGGACCAGGTGGGTGTCCGCGCCACCCGCCGTTAGCGTCCCCGTACGAGCGGGGCTGGCACGGGCGAGCAGTTGAAGGACTCCCTTAACAAGAGCGATGGTTCCAACCACGGCTTTCATCACGAACCGCGCAGGGGATGCAAGGTCAAAGTTCCTTTCAGCAACAGTCAGGCGTCGAGGGCGGCCTCCAGGTCGGAGGTCAGGATCGAGACGCGCTCCACCAGTTCCTGGTAGCGCCCGCCGTCCCCTTCTGCTCCACCGTTGGCCTCGTTGGCGAGATTCAACGCGGCGAGGACGGCGATCTGACCCGGCTCCAGATTCGGCGCCTGGTCAGCGACCTCCCGCATCTTGCGATCGACCTTCTCCGCGAGTTCGCGAAGGCGGTCCGCATCCACCGCTCCATCCTCGCGGAGGGAGTAGGGAACGCCGAAAATCTCGACCGCGACAGTAGCCGCAACCTCTTCCTGGCGTTCACCTTCGGCCATTTCTCGACACCTCTCGTGGGCAAGCACTATAGCAGCCCGGAGCGTCAGGAATCGCCGTCCGCCAGCAGCTCCTCGAGCCCCTCGGCCAGTGCCTCCACCCGTTGACCGACCTCGGCACGCTCCGCCGCGGCACGCTTCTCGGCCGCTTCGAGTTCAGCGGTCAACTCCCGCGTCCGCTCGCGCTCGGCGGCGAGCGCCTCCGTGGCGCGCTGAATCGCCGCCTCGAGCCGCGCGACCGCGTCGATCGCCCCGTCAGCCATCAGGACGGCGAGGTCGAACCGGCGCCCGCCTCGAGCGCTCCCCGCGCGACCGTCGCGACGGCGGCGAACCCTTCGGCATCCCGCACCGCCAGGTCCGCGAGCATCTTCCGGTTCAGCTCGATGCCGGCGAGCTTGAGCCCCGACATCAACCGGCTGTAGGACAGTCCGTTCAGACGCGCGGCGGCGTTGATCCGGACGATCCAGAGGCTCCGGAACTGGCGCTTCCGCTGCCGCCGGTCGCGGTAGGAGTAGGCGAGCGACCGGTCGACCGCCAACTTGGCTATCCGGTGGCCCTTCGACTTGACGCCGTAGTAGCCCTTCGCCTGCTTGAGAATCTTCTTCCGGCGCCGGGCTCGCCGGCTGCCCCGTTTCACTCGTGCCATCGTCCATGCCCCCCTTGGGTCCCGGACGGACGGGTCGGCCCCGCTCCGCCGGAAGCTCCAGCGCAAGCCCTAGTCGATCATCCCCCTGATCGCCTTGGCGAAAGCTCCCTCAACGTCGGCCTGCTTCCGCAGCTTCCGCTTCCGGCCCTGCGCCTTCTTCGTCTGCATATGGTTCATCATCGAGTGCCTGCGCTTCACCTTGCCCTTGGCGGTGAGCTTGAAGCGCTTGGCCGCTCCACGGTGCGTTTTCTGCTTGGGCATTCCAGAGCCTCCTGTGGGGCTCGGAGGAGCCGCCGAACGGCGGATAGTAGCAGTTTGAGCCCTGAAACGCAGCGCCGGCGTGGCGGTGGTGCCGGCCGCCTTCGCCGGAGCCGGAGGGGAGGGTCCCATCGGCCGCTCGCGCTCGCCTGGTGATGGGGAGGTGGGCGCTCGCTCCGGTCGGCTTCGCTCCGAATGGCCCTCGAACGACGGAAGACCCCGGGCGTCGCTCGCCTCCAGTCCGCTGGGACCCTCCCCTCCGGCCCCGGCGAAGGCTGAGACGTAGCTCCGGGTACGCGGGTCCTCTGTCCCGCTGCCGCCGAAGGCGGCCAGGTAAACGCGCCGCGAAGCGGCGACGACCAAGGCCGCTGACTGGCTACAGATCGAGCGACTTCGACGCGACACGGTCGGAGACCCGGGCCGCGAGGTCGTCGATCGCCACCGGGCCCTGATCAGCCGAGCCGCCCTCGGGGGCTTCGCGCAGCCGCAGCGAGACGGTGCCGGCTTCCTGTTCGCGGCCGCCGATGACGAGCATGTAGGGGACCTTCTTCGTCTGGGCGTCGCGGATCTTGTAGCCGAGCTTCTCGCTGCGTTCGTCGAGTTCGACGCGGACGCCGGCGTCGGACAGTCGGCGGGTGACCTCGCGGCCGTAGTCCATGAAGCGGTCGGAGACCGGCAGGACGACCGCCTGCACCGGGGCTAGCCAGACCGGGAAGGCGCCGCCGGTGTGTTCGATCAGGATGCCGAGGAAGCGTTCGACCGAGCCGAGCATGGCCCGGTGCAGCATGACCGGCCGCCGGGTCCCGCCGTCGCTGGCGGTGTACTCCAGGTCCAGCCGCTCCGGCATCTGGTAGTCGAGTTGAACGGTCCCCAACTGCCAGCTCCGGCCGAGCGCGTCGAGGATCTGGAAGTCGATCTTCGGGCCGTAGAAGGCGCCGTCGCCCTCGTTGATCTGGAACTCGAGGCCGCGGCTCCTGAGCGCCCCCATCAACGCGTTCTCGGCGCGCTCCCAGAGTTCGTCGCTGCCGATCGACTTCTCCGGCCGGGTGGAGACCTCGATCTGGATGCCGTCGAAGCCGAACGTCCGGTAGATCTCCAGGATCGTCGAGACCGGCAGCAATACCTCCGCTTCGACCTGCTCGTCGGTGCAGAAGGTGTGGGCGTCGTCCTGGCAGAACGTACGGACCCTGGTGAGGCCGGTGATCACGCCGGACCGTTCGTAGCGGTGCAGCCGGCCGAAGTCGGCGTAGCGGATCGGCAGGTCCCGGTAGGAGCGGAGATCGGTCCGGTAGATCAGGCAGTGAGTGGGGCAGTTCATCGGCTTTACCGCGTACTGCCGCTCGTCGACCTCGGTGAGGAACATGTTCTCCCGGTAGTTGTCCCAGTGCCCCGAGCGATGCCAGAGGTCGACGTCGAGAATCTGCGGCGTGCGCACTTCCTGGAAGCCGTCGCGGCGGTTGAGGCCCTGCACGTAGTCGACCAGCAGGTTGTAGATCACCGTCCCGCGGGGATGGAAGAACGGACTGCCGGGCGCGCTCTGGTTGAAGCTGAACAGATCGAGTTCCGGGCCCAGGCGGCGGTGGTCGCGGGCCCGGCGGAGTTCCAGGTCGGCGAGGTAGCCGTCCAGCGCTTCCCGGCTCGTGAACGCGGTTCCGTAGATGCGCTGCAACTGCTCGCGGCTCTCGTCGCCGCGGTGGAACACGCCCGAACTCTCGAGCAGCTTGACCGCGCCGACCTGGTCCACGCGCTGCGCGTGGGGGCCGCGGCAGAGGTCGACGAAGTCGCCGTGCCGGAACACGGTGATCGGCTCGCCCTCCGGGATGTCGTCCAGGCGCTCCAGCTTCAGCTCCTCGCCCATGCCGGCGAACAGCTCCCGTGCCTCTTCGCGGTCGATCTCGACCCGCTCCACGTCGTGCTTCTCGGCGAGGATCTCCCCCATCTTCGCCTCGATCGCCTCAAGATCCTCCGGCACGAAGGCCCGCGGGAAACGGAAGTCGTACTGGTACTTCTCGGTGTGATCGCGGCGGCCAACGTCGATCTGGGTGCCGGGCCAGAGCCTCTGCACCGCGTCCGCCAGCACATGCTCCGCCGTGTGGCGCAGGAAGATCCCGGCCTCCTCGTCCCTCGACGTGAACAGCCGGAACGGACCGGACGCCTCGATCGGCGTCCGCAGGTCGACGAGGCGGCCGTCGTGTTCGGCGCCCACCGCCGCCTTCGCCAGACCTGGGCCGATCGAACGCGCCACGTCCAGCGCCGTCGTCCCGGGCGGGACGCTGCGCACCGATCCGTCAGGCAACGTCAGGTCGAGCATCGGTCGAGAAGGGTCTTTGAAGAGCAGGTTCGTCTGGGACACGGCCGGGCCCGCGCGGCCCGTCACCGCGATGGTAGGCGCTAGCGGACTCGAACCGCTGACCTCTACCGTGTGAAGGTAGCGCTCTAACCAACTGAGCTAAGCGCCTGAGCCACAGACCGAACGGCCCATGTCTGCGGAAGTTCGAGCAAGCTCGAACCCTGGTAGGCCCGAGCGGACTCGAACCGCTGACCTCTACGATGTCAACGTAGCGCTCTAACCAACTGAGCTACGGGCCTGTATCTCGAGGCCGAGAATGCCGGCAAGGCCGGCCGCGAGAATGCGCAACGGTACAAAGGGGGGACTTGCCCTGTCAACGCGAGGCGCACGGACGTGAACCGCGCCGGCTCGGCGCAACCGCGGGAAGACGGCGCAACCGGACGCTGTTGCAGAATCGTGTCGTGACCGACCCGTTGCACATGGCCGAGCTGATCGAGCAGGCGCGGCGGCGGATCGCCGGCGCGGTCTACGAGAGTCCCTGCGCCCGCTCGGAGTACTTCTCCCGCCTCTGCGGCCTCGGCGCCTACTTCAAGCTCGAGAACCTGCAGATGACCGGCTCCTTCAAGGAGCGCGGGGCGCTCAACCGCATCCTCACCCTGTCGGAGGAGGAGCGGAGCCGCGGCCTGATCACGGCCTCCGCCGGCAACCACGGCCAGGCGGTGGCCTACCACGCGAACCGCCTCGGCCTCGAGGCGACCGTCGTCATGCCGCTGCCCACGCCCCTGATCAAGGTGGCCAACACCCGCAACTTCGGCGCCGATGTCCGGCTGGCCGGCGAGACGTTCGACGACGCGACCGCCCACGCCCGGGAGCTCGAAGCCGAACACGGCTGGACCTATGTCCATCCGTTCGACGACCCCCAGATCGTCGCCGGCCAGGGCACGATCGGTTTCGAGCTGATGACCCAGGAACCCGATCTCGAAGTCGTCGTCGTACCGATCGGCGGCGGCGGAGTGATCGCGGGGATCGCCGCCGCCTACAAGGCGCACCGGCCGCAGACCCGGATCGTCGGCGTGCAGGCGGAGGCCGTCCCGTCGATGCGGGCGAGCCTCGCCGCCGGCCACCCCGTGACGGTGGAGCGCCGCCACACGATCGCCGAAGGCATCGCGGTCAAGCGACCCGGCGAGCTGACGATGGGACTGGTCCAGGAACTCGTCGACGACATCGTGACGGTGGACGAGGAAGAGATCGCGAACGCCGTCCTCCTGCTGCTCGAGCGGGAGAAGGCGGTGGTCGAGGGCGCCGGGGCCTCGGTGCTGGCCGCGGTCGTCAACGACCACGTCCCCCAGGCGAAGGGCCGCCGGACCGCGATGGTGCTGACCGGCGGCAACATCGACGTCACCCTGCTCAGCCGGATCATCGACCGCGGCCTGACGAAGGACGGCCGCCTGGTCCGGCTCGACGTCTGCGTCAAGGACCGTCCGGGCGCCCTGGCCGCGCTGCTCAACCTGGTCGGCGAAGCGGGCGCCAACGTCCTGGAGACCCACCACGAGCGCGCCTTCACCGCCCTCGGGCTGAACGAGGTGCACATCGAACTGCGACTCGAAACCCGCGGCCCGGAGCACGTCGAGGAGCTGATGGAGGCGATCGCCGCCGCCGGCCTCCACGTCCGGCGTCAGAGCGAGCCCGAGCCCTGGCACGAACACTAGAACCCGCCCTTCCCTGCTACGCTAAGCTGGCGTGAACGACGAAGCTCCGGATCCTTCGCCATCCGACTCCAGTCTGGACGACCCCGACCCGGACCCCGACCAGCGCGCCTGTGACCGCGGGTCCCGTCTCCCGCTGACGACGACGCCCCTCCCGGCCCGCAAGTGATCCCGCCAGTCGTCGCGGCCACCGGGCCGCCCGTGAATCTCGACCTGCCGCTGGGCTGGAGCCTGGCCCTGGCCCTGTTCCTGGTCGGCCTGAACGGCTTCTTCGTCGCCGCCGAGTTCGCCCTGGTCAAGGTCCGGCCGACCCAGGTGGCGCCCCACCAGGACACGCTGCGGGGCCGTCTGGCGCAGCGCATGATCGATCAGCTCGACGCCTACCTGTCGGCGACTCAGCTCGGCATCACCCTCGCCAGCATCGGCCTCGGGATCGTCGGCGAGCCCGCGGTCAACCGCCTGCTGCAGCCGCTCTTCGACCTGGTGCCCAGCCTGCCGGCCGAGGCCGCCCACTCGATCAGCCTGATGGTCTCCTTCGCGATCATCAGCATGTTCCACATCGTGCTCGGCGAACTGGCGCCCAAGTCGCTCGCCATTCGCCGGCCCGAACCGACCAGCCTGTGGGTGGCGGCGCCGCTTTGGTTCTTCTACCAGGTCACCTACCCCGGCATCTGGGTCCTGAACCAGATGGCGAACGCCTTCCTGCGCCTGTTCGGCATCGAACCGCTCCGGCACGGCGAACTCGCTCACAGCGAGGAGGAGATCCGGAGTCTCCTCGCCTCCGAGCAGGAGACGGAACTCTCCGAGCCCAAGCGGGAGCTGCTCGACAACGTGTTCGAGCTCTCCGACCGCAACGCCCGCCAGGTGATGGTTCCCCGCACCGAGGTCGTCTACCTCGACGCCGCGGCCCCGATGGACGCCAACCTCGACCGCGCACGCCAGAGCGGCCACACCCGCTTCCCGCTCTGCGAGGGCGATCTGGACCAGCTCGTCGGCCTGGTCCACATCAAGGACCTCTTCATCGCCGAGGAACCGCCGGAGTCGCTGCGCGACATCGCCCGCGAGACGTTCGCGGTGCCCGAGACCTTGCCGCTCGACCAGTTGATGGCCCGCATGCGCCGCGAGCAGATCCACATGGCCGCGGTGGTCGACGAGTTCGGCGGCGTGGCCGGCATCGTGACCCTCGAGAACGTGCTGGAGGAGATCGTCGGCGAGATCCAGGACGAGTTCGATGCCGAGGCGCCGGAGTTCGTCCGCCTCGACGACGGCGGCTACAAGGTCCTGGGCGGCATGCTGCTCGACGACCTCGAGGACGAACTCGGCATGGACATCTCCGATGAGCGGGAGGAAGACACCGTCGCCGGCATCGCCCTGTCCGAACTCGGCCGGACCGCCGAGAGCGGGGACACCGTCGAGGTCGGCCGGCTGCGGCTGGAGGTCGTGGAGGTCGAGGGGAACCGGATCGTGTCCCTGCGGCTGTGGGTGCTGCCCGAGCCGGAGGAGGAGGAGGACTAGGGTCGCCGCTTCGCGGCGCGCTTCCCAGCCGCCTTCGGCGGCAGCGGGTCAGAAGACCCGCGCACCCATCAGCCGGCCGAGAACGGCCTTCGACACCTCAGCGAGCGGCACGACCTCGCGCTCGCCGTCCAGCCGGTTCGATACTTCCGCGCCACCGGCCCGAAGCGAGCGGGCGCCGACCACCACCCGCACCGGGAAACCGACCAGGTCGGCGTCCTTGAACTTGACGCCCGGCCGCTCGCGGCGGTCGTCGTAGAGGACGTCGAAACCGCCCGGGGCGAGCGCCGCCTCGAGTTCCTCGTAGAGACCGTCCGCCGCCGAGCGCACGGCTTCGTCGCCGGGGTCGAGCGAGCTGAGCACGACCGTGAAGGGCGCGAGCGGCGCGGGCCAGACGATGCCGTCGTCGTCGTGCCCCTGCTCGATCGCCGCCGCCGCCGTGCGGCCGACACCGAGGCCGTAGCAGCCCATCTCCGCCGGCCGGAGTTTCCCCTGCTCGTCGGTGAAGGTGCAGTTCATCTTCCCGGAGTAGGCGGTGCCCAGCTTGAAGATGTGGCCGACCTCGATGCCCCGCGAGATGCGGAGTACGCCGGCGCTGCAGCGCGGGCAGGGGTCGGCGGCCTCGGCGGTCATCACGTCGACCCGTTCGAGCGGACGCGCGCTCGCCACGTCCCGGTCCCAGCGCACGGAGACGAGGTGCTCGTCGCCGGCGTTGGCGCCGCAGACGAAACCGGTGAGAGCGCGCGCCGACTCGTCGACCACGAGTCGCACCTCGGGCGAAAGGCCGACCGGACCCGAGAAGCCGAGCGGACCGCCCGTCGCCTCCGCCACCTGCTCGGCCGAAGCGAGCCGCAGCCCGAGGCCGCCCAGCACGTTCAGCAGCTTGACCTCGTTCACCTCGCGGTCGCCGCGGATCGCGACCGCCGCCAGCCCGTCGTCCGTCTCGTAGATCAGCGTCTTGACGACGAGGGCCCGGTCGACCTCGAGCATCCCGGCGACCTCGGCCACCGTCGTCGCCCCCGGGGTCGAAACCCGGCGGGCCTCGCCGTTGCCGCTGCCACCGCCCTGCTCCGGGGGCGGCAGCGCGCCGATCTCCGCCCGCTCGACGTTCGCGCCGTAGCCGCAGGCCGCGCAACTCGCCACCGCGCTCTCGCCGGTGTCGGCGAGCACCATGAACTCGTGCGACGAGGAACCGCCGATCGTGCCCTGGTCCGCCTCGACCACGGAGTACTCGAGCCCGCAGGCCTCGAAGATGCGCGAGTACGCGGAGTACATCGCCTGGTAGCTCCGGTCGAGCCCCTCCTCCGTGGCGTCGAAGGAGTAGGCGTCCTTCATGATGAACTCCCGGCCGCGCATGAGCCCGAACCGGGGACGGATCTCGTCCCGGAACTTGGTCTGGATCTGGAACAGGTTGAGCGGCATCTGCCGGTAGCTCTTCACGTCGCGCCGCACGAGGTCGGTGATGACCTCCTCGTGGGTCGGACCGAAACAGAACCGCCGGCCGTGACGGTCCTCCATCCGCAGCAGCTCGGGGCCGTACTTGAACCAGCGCTCCGACTCCTCCCAGAGCTCGGCGGGCTGGATCGCCGGCATCGAGAGCTCGACCGCTCCCGCCCGCTCCATCTCGCGGCGGACGATCGCCATCAGCTTGCGCGCGGTCCTCCAGCCGGCCGGCTGCATCGTGTAGATCCCCGCGGCGAGCCGCCGCACCAGTCCGGCGCGCGCCATCAACTGGTGACTGATCACCTCGGCGTCCCGCGGCGCCTCGCGGGCGGTCATCAGGTAGTAGTGGCTCCAGCGCATCGTGGCTCTCCGGCCGCGGAGATTACTAACAAGTAGGCTCACCGCCGCGATGTACTGCCAGGTCTGCGGCGCGCGGAACGAGGACGACGCGGAGTACTGCCAGCGCTGCCGGCAGAAGCTGATGGTGCTCTCCGGCTCCGCCGTCTCGGGCGAGGAGACGCTCGACGCCGGCGACGAGGAGTTCTCCCTCGACGAGCACCTGCTGGAACGGATCTCGATCCTCGAGGAGGTTCTCAAGCGCACCGGCGAGACGGTGCAGAAGGTCCTGAGCGCCATGGAGCGGCAGGAGGAGAGCATCCTCGTCCATCACGCCGGCATGCTGGCCCTGCGCGACATCCTGGAACGACAGGACGTGATCAACGCTGCCGAATGGAGCGACCTCTGGGAGTCCAAGATGGACTACCAGTTCCTGGTGCTGGAGAAGCGCGAGCGTTTCGCGGCGGTCAAGGACAGCGTACTGGGGCTCTACGAGGGCGGCCGGCGCCCCGCCTTCACGCAGCTCCTGGAGGAAGCGGAACACGCACTGAACGGGCTGGACCTGGCCCGCGCGATGAAAGCGCTGGAGGCGGCGGCCGGCCTCGACCGCCGCAACCACGAACTGGCCAGGTTCCTGGGCGAATCGCACTTCCAGGAAGGCCAACTGGAACGCGCGCTGGAACACTTCGACCGTCTGCTGGAGACCAGGCCGGATCACGTCCAGGGTCTCGTCTACACCGGCGTCATCCAACTCCAGCAGGGCGACGGGCAGCGCGGCCAGGAGCTGCTGGAGCGGGCCGTGATCCAGCATCCGGACGCGTTCCTGCCGCACTTCTGCCTGGGAGCGTCGCTCGCCGGCCGCGGGCAGTTGAAGTCCGCCGCCGCGTTCCTGGAGCGCGCGGTCGAGATCGACGTCGTGCCGCAGGCGCTCTACCTGCTCGGCCGCTGCCACTACGAGATGGGCCGCCTGAAGGGCGCGATCGACTCACTGAGCCGGGCGGTTCAGGCCGATCCCGCTTTCGAGGAGTGCCATCACCTCCTCGGTCTCTGCTACCTGGACCGGGGCTGGAACCGCAAGGCTCTCGCCGCGTTCCGCACGGCCCAGCAACTGAACCCCAGGCGCATGCGCTACCGCGACATGGTGGCCTACCTCTCCGGGCGCTCCGGCGCCGACCTGCCCCGCACCAGCCCCGCCGCGGCGGACTGGGTCAGCCGCGGTGAGCAGGCGATCCGCTCCGGCGACGCGCCGGAAGCGCTCCGCTGCTACCGCGAGGCGCTCGCGCTCGACCCGGAGAACCCGGCTCTGCTGATGTCCTACGCCCTGGCCTGCCTCCGCCTCGACCGCATCCAGGAGATCCGCCCGCTGACCGAGCGGGTCCTGGCATCGAACCCGGGCGAGATGCTGCGGGCGACGGCCTACGCGACCCTGATCGAGGCGCTGCGCAGCGAGGGCAAGTACAGGGACGCGAACGACGCGGGACGGCGGCTGCTCGACGAGGCCGGCTCCAACTTCTCGAAGAGCATCGCCTACTACGAGATGGCGTACAACCTGGCGGAGATGGACGAGGAACTCGACCAGGCGCTCGACTTCGCGCGCCGTTCCCTCGAGCACGCCCCGGAGGAACTGCGCCAGTTCCCCCTGGCGGCCCTGGGCTGGGTTCACTACAAGCGCCGGGAGCTGGACGAGGCGATCGACTTCCTGTCCCAGTCGACCGAACTCGGACCGTCGACCGCGGCGCTCACCCGCCTGGGCATGGCGCTCCTCGCATCGGGCGACGAGGACGGGGCGCGCGGCGCCCTGGCCCAGGCCCGTCGACTCGACGAGCGCGGCGGGGCGATCGAGGAGAAGATGATGGAGTTCATGAAGGACTCCGCGCGCATCATCGAGCGCGTGCGCGGCTAGCGAAGGACGGGCTTCGCCCGGCGACTTCTCGCCGCCTTCGGCGGCAGCGGGTCAGAGGACCCGCGCACCAACGAACCACCGATCGCGGCGGCCGAGCCGGCTGTCCAGCGTGGCGCCGATGCCGACGCACGTGACGACGGTCCACGCCCAGCCGCCGGCGTACGGCGCCATCTTGACGAGGCCCAGGGCCAGAAGCCCGCACAGGGCGGCGGCCAGCGGGCGGCCGGCCAGGCCCAGGCGGTCGGGCAGCAGGCGGGCGCCCACCGCCAGGAACACCGCCGCCGTGCCCCACAGCTTGCAGACGAGGATCGCCACTCCACAGACGGCGAGCAGGGGCGCGCCGACCAGCGCCGGCGCCGCCGCGGTCAGCACGGCGAAGGTCACGGCCACGGCGAGCACCGCCACCAGGCCGGTGAAGAAGTTGCGGAACGGCCGTTCGAGCACGCTCTGCGCCGTCGACGTCAACGCCGGATCGAAACCGGCCACCAGTACCAGCGTCACCAGCAGCCAGGCGAGCAGCAGGGCCAGGTTCAGCAGCGCCACCGCCGGGGACAGCGCGGCCTGGCCGAGGACCGGCCCTTCCGCCAGGACAAGCAGCGAAGACGGCGCCCGCGGGTACGCCACGGTACGGCCCTCGACGGCAGCCCCCGACTCCGCGTCCACCCGGCCACCCAGCACGAAGACGTCGCCGAAGAGCCGCGCCAGCGGACCCAGTTCGACATCGCCTCCCAGCACGATCACATCGCCCTGGACGACGCCGTCGATGCGGGCGTCGCCGTTCAGGACGACCGCGTCCGAACGCGCCTCGCCACGAAGCTCCAGGTCTCTTCCGATGGCGACGACCTGGTCCCGGGCAACGGCGTCCGGGGCGACCACCACGGCCGGCGCCCCGGATCCCGCCGAGGACTCCGGCGCCGCGCAGCTCAGCGACGCCGCGGCGAACGCGCACACGACGAGGCCATGGGCGGCCGGCTTGAGGCGTTGCTTCAGCACGGGACGGCGACCATCGTAGCCGCCGCGCACCTAGCGTCGGGAGTCTTGCCGCACCGACGCTTTCGAACCCCGCCGGAGCAGCGAGAACAGGAGGCCGGCAAGACCCACGACCGCCGCGGCGCCGACGAGCAGCGTCGGCGTCGCCGGCTCCAGGGCCGAGGACATCGCCACGTTGAGACCGCGCCAGGAAGCGTCGAGCAGGCCGGCGCCGAGCATGCCGAGGGTTGCCCCGAAGTCGAACAGGGTCGCCGCCGCGGAAGCCGCCGACCCGGCCGCCGGCGCGAGGGTCGCGAGCAGCGCCAGCGCGCCGCCGAACAGAGCGACCAGGGCCGCGGCGGCCACGGCGGCGCGGCGGCGGCCGCCGCGGAGTGGCGCGTGGACGTCGACGGCCAGCGACTCGGGCGAGAGCCGTTCCGCCGCCAGGAGCTCGTGAAGCGCCGACAGATCCCGCGCCTCGTCCCGGCACGCCGGGCATTCGGCCATGTGCTGCTCCGCCGACCGCCGCTCGGCCTCGCTGACGGCGCCGTCGACCCAGGCGTCTATCAACTCGGCGTGGGCGCAGGAAGCCATCCCGTCCGACCTGTCTGAACTCGTCATCGCCGTTACTCCCGCCGTCCGTCAGTCGGTGAGGTAGTCGGCCAGCCGGGCCTTCAGCATCCGGCGGCCGCGAAACAACTTGTTCTTGACGGTGCCCAGGGGCATGCCCTTGAACTCCGCGATCTCTTCGTAGGTCATCTCGGCGAAGTGTCTCAACTGGATCAACTCGCGGTACTCCTCTCTGAGTCCGTCGATCGCGGCGCCGATGGCGTGGCGCCGTTCCAGGTTCCGCAGCGTCCGGTAGGGGTCCCTTTCCTCGCTCTCAAACTCCCGCTCCTGCACCTGCCCGTCCGCGCCGACCCGCTGAATCGGAACCAGCTTCAGACGCCGCTTCCGGATCAGGTCGATCGCGGCATTCCTCGCCACCCGAAACAGCCATGTCGAAAATCGGTACTGGGGGTTGTAACGGTCGAGGGCCCGGTAGACCCTCAGAAACACTTCCTGCGAAAGCTCTTCGGACTCCTGTGCGTTGCCGAGGAAGCGATTCAGGTAGTTGATCAGCCGTCCCCGGTACCTCTCCACGAGGTCGGTGTACAGGGCGGCCTCGCCCTCCAGAATCGCAGCCACCAACTCTTCGTCGGTCGCCCGAGTTGCCTCCACAGCCTTCACCTACGTCGCCAGCGTCCGTTTGTTGCGCGGCGGCGCGAAAGGGAGGCGAACCGGCCGGCCGCCACCGCGGCCACGGCTGCTGTAGCCTTCCGCCCGCGGCACGGACCGCCGCCGCGCTCCACCGCGTCGCAGAGAGTAACCGGGTCACCCTTGGCAAACCTGATCCACGCACGCGGGCTGGGCATCCGGTTCGGACTTCACTGGGCGCTGGCCCACCTCGACCTCGACTTCGAGGCCGGAGGGCGGCTGCTGCTCGCCGGCGCCAACGGTTCCGGCAAGACGACCCTGCTCCGACTGATCGCGGGGCTCCGCCGGCCCACGGAGGGCCAACTGACCGTCGGCGGCAGGCGGCCCTTCGAGAACCGCGCCGGCGCCCGCCGCGAACTGTCCCTCGTCTCCCATCACGACTATCTCTACGACCGGCTGACCGCGATGGAGACGCTGCGGCTCTGGAGCGAACTCTGCGACGCCGACCCGAACCGCGGGCGGCTCGCCGACCTGCTCGAGGAGGTCGGGCTCGAAGCCGCGGCCGACCGCCAGGTGGGCGGCTTCTCCGCCGGCATGAGAAAGCGGCTGATCCTCGCCCGCTGCCGTCTCGAGAACCCGCGGCTGCTGCTTCTCGACGAACCGTTCGCGGCGCTCGATCCCGAGGGCCAGACCCTGGTCGAGCGCTGGATCGAACGCTTCGCGGAGGGCGGCGGCTCCCTGATCGTCGCCTCCCACGCGATCGAGCGGGCCTCCCGGCTATGCCGGCAGGCGCTCCTGCTCGAGCAGGGCCAGGCCGCCTGGCACGGCGAGGCTGCGGGGCTCGACGCCGCCTGGCGCCGGAGGCTCGGACAGTGAAGCTGGTCCGGCCGGTGCTCGTCCTCCTGCTGAAGGACCTGCGGGTCGAGTGGCGGGGACGGGTCCGCTTCCTCTCGATCGTCCTGTTCGGCGGCATCACCCTGGTCCTGTTCTCCTTCGCTATCGACACCGAGGGCGACATGGCGGCGTCGCTGGCGCCCGGATTTCTCACTCTGGCCCTGCTGCTCAGCTCGACCCTGGGCCTGTCCGAGTCCTTCCGCGTCGAGCGCGAGAACCGCTCCCTCGAGGGGCTGCTCCTGCTGCCGGTCGAGCCGGCGGTCCTGTTCTACGCCAAGGCGCTGGGCAACTTCGTGTTCCTCGCGATGCTGGCGCCGGTGCTCGTGCCCTCCGCGATCATCCTCTACAGCGTCGACACGGGGCCCGCCGGGTTCCTCGGCGTGATCGCCGTCTGGCTGCTCGCCGCCGCGGCCCTCGCCGCTACGGGCACGCTGTACGCGGCGATGACAAGCCGGGCCGCGAGCCAGGACGTCCTGCTGCCCCTGCTGCTCTTTCCCCTGGTCATCCCCGTGCTGATCGCGTCGGTCAAGAGCGCGGAGCTGCTGCTCCACGGGGATCCGATGGACCAGGCGCCGAGCTGGCTCCTGTTGCTGGCCGCCTTCGATGTAATCTACTGGGCGCTGGGAGGCGTGCTGGCGAAGGTCGCGATGGAGGAGTAGGGCCTTCGCACCGGGGCCGGAGAGGGAGCCAAACGACCGTGGACGGCGTTATAGTTGGTGGTTGGGGATGGGTCATCGCCGCCTATGGTTCGGCGGGCGTTGCTCTCCTCTTCTACGTCTACAGCCTCTTCGTCCGCCGGCGGCGGGTCGAGGCGAACGCTTCCTCACAGGACCAGAGCCCACAGGACCAGAGTCATGAGCACGGAACCCACGACGCCGACGCCTGACGCCGGACCCGCTCCCCGGACCCGGCGGCTTCTCCTGCTGGCCGCGGGCGGGGCCGTGGCCGTGGCGCTCTCCGTGCTGGCCTTCGGCGACGTCGGCGAGAACCTCGTCTACTACTGGAGTCCGTCGGAACTCCACGAAGCGGGCCCCGAAGCCGTCGGCGCCAGCATCCGCCTCGGCGGGCTGGTGAAGGAGGGCTCCGTCAGCCGCAGCGACGACGGCCTGACCCTCGAGTTCACCGTCACCGACGGCGCGGCCCAGGTCGACGTCAGGACCACCGCGGTGCCTCCGGCCATGTTCCGGGAGGGCATCGGCGTCGTCCTCGAGGGGACGATGAGCGAGAGCGGCCAGTTCACGACCGCGCGGCTGATGGTCAAGCACGACAACGAGTACCAGGCGCCCGACGTCGAAGACCAGCGCAGCATGGAGGAGTTGATCGAGTCCATGCAGTTCGACACGTGACCTCGGCCCTGGGCCAGGGGTTCGTCCTCCTGGGCCTGATCGCGGCCGGCTTCGGCACCGCCTTCGGCTACATCGCGGGCGTCAGGCGTTCGGCCGCCGGCCTCCGCCTCACCAGGCGTCTGGCGCTGCTGTTCGCCGTCGCCATGGTCGGAGCCTGCGCGGTCATGTGGTACGCGCTGCTCAGCCACGACTTCTCCGTCTCCTACGTCGCCCAGGTCGGGTCCACGGCGACGCCGCTGCACATCACGATCTTCTCCCTGTGGTCGTCGCTCGAGGGATCGATCCTCTTCTGGGGGCTCATCCTGGGCCTCTACATCGCCGCCGCGGCCGTCTTCCAGCGCCGCGGCCACGAGGACTACCTCGCCTACACCCTGGCCACCCTGCTCGGCATCGGCACCTTCTTCACCTTCCTGATCGCCAGCGTCGCCGACCCCTTCGCGCCGACCCCGCCGCCCGTGCCGGTCGATGGCCCGGGGCCGAACCCGCTGCTCCAGAACCACCTGCTGATGGCGATCCACCCGCCGATGCTCTACCTCGGCTACGTCGGCATGTCGGTCCCCTTCGCCATGGCGGTGGCGGCGCTGCTCCGCGGCCAGTTGGGCGCCACCTGGCTGCGCCCCATGCGCCGCTGGCTGCTGGTGCCGACCTCCTTCCTCACCGCCGGCATCATGCTCGGCGGCTGGTGGTCGTACGAGGTCCTCGGCTGGGGCGGCTACTGGGCCTGGGACCCGGTCGAGAACGCCTCCTTCCTGCCCTGGCTGACCGGCATCGCGGCGCTCCACTCGGGAATCGTCCAGCAGCGGCGCGGGACGCTGAAGGCATGGACCGTGATCCTCATCATGATCACCTTCCTGCTGACCATCCTGGGCACCTTCCTCACCCGCTCGGGGGTCGTGAACTCGGTCCACTCGTTCACCCAGAGTCCGATCGGCCCGGTGTTCCTGGGGTTCCTCGGCCTCTGCGCCGCCGCGGTCGTCGTGCTGCTTGCGCTCCGGATCGACACCCTGGTGTCCGAGCCGTCGAACGAGCGCCTGGTCAGCCGCGAAGGCGCCTTCCTGCTGAACAACCTGCTCTTCGTCAGCCTGATGTTCACGGTGCTCGTCGGCACCCTCTACCCGATCGTCGCCGAGTCGCTGCGCGGAGTGAAGGTCAGCGTCGGCGAGCCCTACTTCAACCGCATGGCGGTGCCGCTCTTCGCGGGGCTGCTTCTGCTGATGGGAGTGGGCCCGGCGCTCCCCTGGGGCGGCAGCGACCCCAAGCTGGTCCGCCGCGCCCTGGTGCGTCCGCTGCCCGCGGCCGCCGTCGGGCTCGTCGTGGCGCTCCTGCTCGGCGCCCGCTCCGCGCCGGTCCTCATCGTCTCCGCCTTCGCCGGCTTCGCGCTCTGGGTGACCGCCGACCAGGGCCTGCGGCCGGTGCGCGTCCGGCCCCGGCGCCAGGGCGGCAGGAGTCCGCTGGCGGCCGTGCTGGTGGCGCCGGACAAGCTCGGCGCCTACGTCGTCCACCTGGGCGTCCTGATCACCTTCGTCGCGGTCGCCGTGTCTTCGACCTTCCAGCGGGAAGCCGAGTCGACCCTTCGCGCCGGCGACACCCTCCGGCTGGGCGCGTACGAGATGACCTTCCACGGCGCCGAGCGGGTCCAGGAGCCGCATCTGATCCGCCACCAGGCCGAAGTCGAGGTCATAACCAACGGCCGGAGCCGCGGCGTGCTCTACCCGTCGCTCAACATCTACCCGAACCAGCGGGAACCGATCGGCACTCCCGCGGTCCGCACCAGCGTGGGCCACGACCTCTATCTGACACTGATGAACGTCGGCGGCGACGGTTCGATCGGCCTGCGGGCGATCACGACGCCGCTCGTCGCCTGGATCTGGATCGGCGTCGTCGTCATGGTCCTCGGCACCGCCCTGTGCCTGATCCCGACCGCCGCGGAACGACGGGCGACGACGCCGCGGGCGGTTCCCGACCTGGCCGCCTCACCGGCAGGGGGAGGTCGATGAACCGCAGGGTCCTGCTCGTGGGTCTCGGCATCTCGCTGCCGCTGCTCGCGTTCCTCGGCTTCGCCTTCCGGCACGACCCGCAGATCGTCGAGTCGCCGCTCGTCGGCAAGCCGGCGCCCAACTTCCGGCTCGCCGACCTGGACGGCAACATCGTCGACCTGGCCGAACTGCGCGGCCAGCCGGTCATCGTCAACTTCTGGGCCACCTACTGCGTGCCCTGCCTGTACGAGCACCCACTGCTCATGGAAGGCGCGCGGCGCTGGCAGGGCGAGATCCACTTCCTCGGCGTCATCTTCCAGGACGACCCCGAGACGATCGCGCAGTTCAACGCCGACTATGGAAGCTGGGGTCCGTCGCTGGTCGACGAGGGCGGCCGGGTCGCGATCGCCTACGGAGTCTACGGACCCCCGGAGACCTTCTTCATCGACCGCGACGGCGTGATCGTCGAGAAGGCGATCGGCCAGGTATGGCCGGACCAGCTCCTGGACGTCGCCAACCGCATGCTCGCGCAGCCCGCCGCGGCGACCGGCTGACATGCGGCGCGCGACCGCCCTGCTGGGGCTACTGGCCGCGTTGCCCTTCGCCGCGCCCGCTGCGGCCCAGGAGACCGACACGCCGCCGAAGGTCGCCATGCCCCCGGCCGAGGGCGAGTACCGGCCCGGGCTGGGCGTCGAGACGTCCCACGAGCTGGGCGACCCCCTCGGCCATCCCCTTTCCCGCAAGGAACTCGACCGCGCGGTCGCCGAGGTCGCGGCCGACATCCGCTGCCCCAAGTGCCAGGCCCTGTCGATCGCCGATTCCGGCGCCGCGTCGGCCCAGGCGATGCGGGCGGAGGCGCGGTCCCTGCTCTCTCAGGGCTATACCCGCGAGCAGGTCGTCGGCTACTTCGAGCAGCGCTACGGCGAGTTCGTGCTGCTCGAGCCGCGGGCGCGCGGACTCAACCTGATCGTCTGGGCCGCCCCCGCCGGGATCGTCCTCGTCGGGGGACTGCTCGTCGCCCTGCGCCTCCGGCAACGCCGGCGAAGCGCCGACGAGGGCCTGGACAGCTACCTGCGGCAGGTGGAGCAGGAGACGGCGACCTGACTCTCGTCGCGACGATCGCCCTCGTCGCCGCCGTCCTCGCCGGCCTGGGAGTCGGCTTCGCCTTCCTGCCCCGGGAAGCCGCGGCGCGCGCCGCCGCGCTCGAGTTGCAGCGCGCCGACCTCGTGAACCGCCGCGAGGACCTCGTCGCCCGGCTGAAGCAGGCCGGCCTCGAAGCGGCCGACCGCCAGCGGCTCCAGGTCTCGACGGCGCGCGTGCTGAAGGAACTCGACGAGGTCGAGGAGGCGATCGCCGGAATCGCTCCGGAACGCAACGTCAGGGCGAAAGCCGGCGCGCCGGCCGGCCGCGCCTTCGTCCAGGCTCACCCTCTGCTCTCCGGCGTCCTGCTCGGCGGCGGCGTGGTCGGCCTGGTCGCTGCGCTGGTCATCTGGGCGCAGACCGACGCCCGGCCCGATCCGCAGGCCGAGCAGCAGATGGCGCAAGGCGGAGGCGAGACGGACTTCCGGGGCCAGAGGCCGCTGCCGCCCGAACTCGTGCCACGAGCCGAGGAGTTGCAGCGGCAGATCGACGCCGATCCCTCGGACCTCGACGCCATGCGCGCCCTGATGCAACTGATGCTCGCCAACGGCCGCGCCTTCGACGCCTTCCAGATCGCCCAGCAACTGCTGGAGATCGCCCCCGAAGACCCGGACGCGCATTTCGTCTCCGGCATCGTGCGCCTCCAGATGGGCCAGACCCAGGTCGCCCTCGACTCGCTGGACCGGTCGCTCCGGAGCGACCCCGGCCACGAACAGTCGGCGCTCATGCGAGGCCTGCTGCTGCTTCAACTCGGCGACCGCGACGGCGCCATCGCGACCTGGGAGCGCGCCAACGCCGCCCGCGCCAGCCCACGCCTCGAGGAAGTCGCGGCCATGGCCCGCGAAGGCCGGACCTTCGACGAGATCGTCAACACCCCGCTCTGACAGCGGAGCCGGCCTGCGGCCGGCGCGTTCTCACTGCCGGTGCGCCGGCCTTCTGGCCGGCATCAAGCGCGAGCCGCGAAGCGGCGAGCCTGCAACAACCGCGGCTCGAACCAACTAAGGGTCTTCGCCCCCTGCCAACCCCAGACGCCGGATGATCGCGGCCGCCACGTCACGCTTCCGCTCCGTCCCCCGCGTTCGTACCCGCACATCCGCCTGGCGGTAGGACTCCAGGCGGCTCTCGTACAGCGCCCGCGCCTGTTCCGGGGTCTCGAACAGAGGCCGGCGTTTGTGAGACTGCTGCGCGCGGCGGCTGAGGGCCTCCCACGGCGGGTCGAGCCAGACGCTGGTGCCCAGCTCCGCGATCAGCCGGCGGTTCCGTTCCAGGGTGAACACGCCGCCGCCGGTGGCGATCACCGCCTGGTCGATCGCGGCGCAGCGTTCGAGGGCCGCCGTTTCGCGTTCGCGGAAGTACGTCTCGCCGCGCTCCACGATCAGGTCGGCCACCGCCTGCCCCTCGCGTTCGGCGATGTCCGAGTCCAGGTCCAGGAACGGCCAGCCCAGGTCCCGGGCCATCCGCCGGCCGATCCGGCTCTTGCCGGCCGCCATGAAGCCGACGAGGAAGACGCGCATGGCGGTGCGGAGACGTTCAGTCGCCGTGCCGGTGCGCCCGCTCGCTCCTCAGCGCCCGCACCAGGAAGAACGTGAAGCCGCCCCAAACGAAGCCGCCGATCAGGACCATGACGAGGATGGCGAGCAGTGACATCGGGAGGACTATACGTGAGGGACTGGCAGCCGGCAGGACGTGGCCCGACACTCAGCCGCCGGCGGAGCCCGCCCCGACTAGCATAGGCCGTTCTCGACAACGGAGCCAAGAAGAAGTGGGAACCGTCGGTCAACCCGCTACCAGCCCGATCTGGTTCTGCATCCGGCAGCGCGGCATCGCGAAGCGAGCCGGGTGGATCGATTACCCCGACCTGTACGACTTGCCTGCCCGGCTCGGGGCCGACGGCGACAGCACGGTCGAAGTCTGCATCACGGAACGGTCTCGACCGGTTCCGCCGGACAAGGTGTCCCGCGTGTTCTGCAACCGCGCTCGCGGCGTGATCGGCCTGGAGATCGCGTATCGAGGCGAGACGGTCAGGCTGACGCCAACCAGGATGGTCGCTTCGAACCTCCGCTTCGGCCGAGCCTTCGAGCGCTTCCGCGGGGAGAGGAACTTGAGCGCGTCCGAGTTCAAGGCCCATCGCCGGCTTGGCGCGTTCGCCGCCCGCCAGTTTCTGCTTGACCATCGCGGTTGGGCTCGAGCAACGGAGCTGTACCGGGGTTCGACCCTGGTCGCTCCCACGCCGTCGGACGACGAGGATCGCGCGGCCGACCTCGCGGAGGGCATCGCACGATGGATGCTCGGCAACCTGTCGCCGGAAGGCGGGCTGCCCTACAAGTACTGGCCCAGCCGGGGCGAGGTCGCGCCGTCGGACAACGCCATCCGCCGGTTCCTGGCGACACTGTCCCTGGCGCGATTCGCGAAGGTCCGGGGCGACGCCGAGATGGCTGAGGCTGCGCGGCGCAACCTCCATTTCAATCTGAGGCGCTACTTTCAGAACATCGGCGGCGGGCGAGGCGCCATCGTCGAACCCAGCGGGGCGAAGCTCGGCGCGGCCGCGCTGGCGGCCCTCTGCATCCTGGAGAGTCCCGCCCGCCGCGAGTTCGCCACCGAGCTCAAGCTCCTGACAGCGGGGGTGAACTCGCTCGCGGACGAAGAACTGGGATTCCGCACCTTCTTCTTCCCGGCCGAACGTGACGGCGAGAACTGGAACTTCTACTCCGGGGAAGCGTTGCTGTTCTGGGCCGAGGCGGCGCGGCGGGGAATCGACGGCGCTCCAACCCTGGAGCGTTGCGTGGCGACCCTGGAGCGCTGCGGCGAGCGGCACCGGCAGGCCCGGAACCCCGCCTTCGTGCCGTGGCATGCGCAGGCCGGAGCGTCCCTGTTCGCGCAGACGGGAAGACGCGAAGTCGCCGACTACGTGTTCGAAGTGTCCGACTGGCTGCTGCCGATGCAGCAATGGAACGGGCTGGACCCGGACCTGCGCGGGCGCTTCCACGATCCGCGCCACCCCGAGTACGGCCCCCCTCACGCGGCTTCCACCGGCGCGTACCTGGAGGGGCTCGCGGACGCCCTGGCCCTGGCGCGCTCGCTCGAAGACGAAGCGCGCGTAGTTGCCTACGAACGCGTCATCGAGCGCGGACTGCGGTCACTACGGCAACTGCAGTTCCGGGGACCGCCCGACACCTTCTACATCTCGAAGAAGAAGCGTGTCCTGGGAGCGCTGCGGACCGAGGCCTACGACAACGCCGTGCGGGTGGACTCGGCCGCGCACGCGCTGGCCGCCGCCGAGAAACTCCTGCGGCAGAGGGGGACTCAGCCCGTCGGCGGCAGGACGTAGTAGCCGCGTCCCGGACCCGGCAGCACGTCGAAGATCAGGTGCACCCGCGGCTCGCCGGTGGGATTCCTCGCATCGTGCTCAGCCTTGTTGTCGAAGGCCCATAGCTCGCCCTCCCGCATCACGACGGTTTCGCCCCCCGCCATCAGCGGGCTGCCGCCGGGGCTTCTCAGCACGAGGTGGAAACGATCGCGGATTCGGTAGTACTCGCCCGCGTCGACGTGCGGCCGCACCCAGCCGCCGGGTTGCAACGCCACGAGCGTGGCCCGCCCCAACTCACCCTTCTGCAGGGCGGCGACCTGCTCGCAGAAGGCCAGGGTCCGGGGGAAGTCCGCCGCGTATCTGCCCGGGCAGCTCTCGTGCACGTCGTTCGCGTTCCTGGCGCCCGGAGGCAGTGGCTTCTTCGCCACGCGCAGGAAGATGTTCTGCGTGTCCCGCTGGCAGCGGACCTTGCGCTGGCGGCTGGTGTCGACGAGCCACCCCTCCGCCAAAGCGGCCAGCTCGGCCAGGAACGGCGCCACGTCGATGTCCCCCGCGATCCTCGTGAAGCGTGACTTCACATCTCCAGGCGCAGCAACAAGCCTCCTGATGCCAACCGCCGCGGGGGCAAACGCCACGAACTGCCACGGAGGAGACGACGGATCGACATCGGGATCACCGTCGCTGCCGCTGTCGTCGTCATCGTCGTCGTCGTCATCGTCGTCGTCGTCGCCATCGCCATCGCCGTCACCGTCGCCATCGCCATCGCCATCACCGTCGCCATCACCGTCGCCGTCGCCGTCGCCATCACCGTCGCCGTCGCCGTCACCATCGCCATCCCCATCGCCATCGCCGTCACCATCGCCATCGCCATCGCCATCGCCATCGCCGTCACCGTCGCCATCGCCGTCGCCGTCACCGTCACCGTCGCCATCACCGTCGCCGTCGCCATCGCCATCCCCATCGCCGTCCCCATCGCCATCGCCATCGCCGTCACCGTCGCCATCACCGTCGCCATCGCCATCACCGTCGCCGTCGCCGTCGCCGTCGCCATCGCCATCGCCATCGCCGTCGCCATCGCCATCGCCATCACCGTCGCCGTCGCCATCACCAGGCACAAAGCCCAGGCTCGTGTTGTCGATGCCGTCGAGAAGACTCTTGCTGCTCGAGGCGTCGAGAGCGTCAACGTTCGTGTTCTCCACGCCTTCGAGATCGCTCTTGCCGGGAACGGTGGACGGCAGCTCCACGCCGGACACGTCGCCGTCGCCATCACCGTCGCCATCCCGGTCGTCGTCGCCATCGCCGTTGGCGCCCTGGCCCGAGACCGCCTTCTGCAGAGCGGACTTGGGCGCCGTGGCCATCACCGGCTCGTCTTTCTGACCCCAGCCCGCGCCAACCAGGCAGGCGCCGAGAAGCGCCGCGAACGCCCTGCGTACTACTGCGAGCACCTGAACGCCCTGGTGTCGGCCCTGGTGGACGCGGCCGCTCCCTGCACGTTGCGATGCCTCCATGTCGTGCCGTCCGGGGCCGTGATGAGGAGGTTGAACTCCAGGGTGGTCACGGGCGCCACGAAGACCCAGCGATACCCGTTGTGCGAGCAACCGTTGAGGACCTTGACCAGTACTTCCGCGTTGTCTCGATTGAAGAACCAGAGCAAGCCGGATTCGCCCGAGGCCCAGACGCCGCTTCTTGCCTGGCTCACCTGCCCGTCGGGCGTCCGATAGCACATGCTGACCTTGTAGTCGCCCTCGAACTGGAGCAGCGTGGTCGTCGGCGTGCAGTCCGTCGCCTGGGGAGGCGTCGGTTCTCCGGGGTTCACGCTCAAGCGCAGGAAGTAAGCGGTGGCTCCCTTCTCGGCGTTCCACGAACTCCACCTGGCCGTTGCCGATGACCGGTGCCGCCAGAAGTTGCGCGTGCCGCCCGGGCCGTTCCTGTCCTCGGCCAGTCCCTTGCCGCTCGAGTTCAGCCACTGAACGCCCAGCCACACGTAGCCGGCATCGAGCCGCTGCGAAGTGACATCGCCACGAGCGATCACCCCGCAGGTTCCCCGGCCCCTGGCCAGCCCGGACACGCTTGCCGAGTACGTTGCCAGAGGGGCGCCGGGCTGCCCATTGGCGTCGCGGTAGAACGTGAGGGTCAACGACACGTTCGCATCGTCGTCCGTCGGCTCGCGACCGAAACATGCCGTCACGGAAGCAACGGCGCCAGCTTCAGGCAAGCGGAATCGCTGCGCGTATTCCTGTTCGTACGCGTCGGTGATCTGCGAGAACGCCTCAGGCGTACCGTCGTCGTACCGGCTCTGCTGAGCCCCGAGAGGCGAAGAAACGGCCAGGGTCAGCGCCATCAACGCCCATCGGCCGATGGTCGGCCCGCAAGCCGGTCGCTTCGCAGCCTGTCGACGGAACAAGCAATCCATGCCCACTGCTCCTTCCCTGCCTCAGGGCGACCTGTGCAGTCGAGCCTCCGCGGCGGCGAGCAGGACCGCAGACCCATTGGCACTTGTCTCATAGTAGCCCACGAAGCGGTTCGTCTCAAAGGCGTCGTAGTCGGCCAGGTTGCGGGCCCAGCGGTAGCCGATGGTCTGGAAGAGGAGACGGGCCGACACGGTGACGCCGGTCACTTCAGGGCCGACGTGGACGCGGTATCGAACCGTGTCGTTGCCGGCCAGGAAGTCCGGGTCGGAAGCGGCAGCGCCAAGCACCGCGACGTCGTCCGGCGCCGACGCCTTGTCGAAGCCGCTCGGCAGCAGACGGTTGTCCTTCGCGTAGCGGACGCCCCGCAGCAGCGCCGTCGTCACCCGGTCCGCGTGGTCCACGATCACCGACTCGTAGATCTGGACCTGGTCCGCCGCCGAGATCTCGGTGTGATGAGGCTCGAAGGCGCCGGGGTCGTCGTCGTTGTCGTTGCCGGTGATCGACCCGTCCGGGCGCATCGCCCCCGACTCGAAGAGGACGGCGCCGTCCTGGTCATGGAGCGTCAGGTGAAGCCAGGCGCGCCGCGACGGGTAGGCGGTCGGCAGCTTGTGACCGGCGAGATTCCGGACCTCGACGTCGACGACGACTCCGCCGGGCTCGAAACGGATGTCGAGACGGTCGATCTTCGCCGTGTCGTTGCCCAGGTGCTCGGCCGTTCGCGCCGCCGACGCTTCGAGTTCGTCGGCGGGCGCCGTCACGCCCAGCTCGTCCCGATACCGGTTGAGCAGACGCAGCATGAAGGCGTTGCCGCCGCGGAAGGCGTGAAGCGACAGTCCCTCCCGCGGCTCGCCCAGGACGGACGTGATCGGCGCCTCCGCCGCCACCGGCATGTGGCAGTCCTGACAGCTCTGCTCGCCCCGGTAGCCGCTGTTGAGCCACTCGAGGTACGGCACCTGCTCGGGCAGCCGGCCGACTTCACGGCCCTCCTCGTCGAGCGCGGTCGTGAACAGGGTGTGGCAGGTGGCGCAGAGTTCCGATTCCTGGATGTGCGCACCCGCCGCCGGCTGGAAGCCGGAAGCGGACTCCATGATCCGCTGCAGGCCCTCGTCGACGTCGTCGAACGGCCCGAACGCCGTCAACGCCCCGGACTCCGAGCCGCCGACGAGAAAGCCGCCGTCGAAGCTCTCGTGTTCGCCGAGGTTGTCCGGGAGGATCTGGTGGCAGACGGTGCACGAAACCCCGTCGAGCGCGGCCGCCGAGTCCGCGGCAGGACCGGCACCCTGGCCAACATGCGCGAAGACCTCGCCGAGCCGGCCCGCGGCCCTGGCCGCCGTCCGCGCCATCGGCATGTGGCAGGTGGAACAGGTGTCCTCGATCGCCGCCTGGAGTTCCGGCTGGTCCATCACCTCGCGCCGGACCGCCGCCTGCCAGTACGGATCCCGGGCCGAGTTCGCCATCATCGTCGCCCGCCAGGCATGACCGATCGACACGTCCTGGCCGGCGGCGTCCGTCAGGTTGCTGTGACAGGCGATGCACTGGTCCGCGGTTTCGAACACCGGGGCTCCGGCCGGCGCCGGTCCCTGGGCAACCACCGCCGACGCCGCCAGCCACAGCGCGACCGCGGCGCCCGACCACACCGGAACCCGCGCCTGGAGACCAACGTCACCAGCCATCCAGGAACCCTCCATCGAACCAGTCCCAGAGGAGGTAGACGATCGCCTGCACGCCCCGGTCCTCGTCGTCGTCGAGCGGGAAGCGAACGCCCGCGTTCAGCAGGACGTGCTGCCGCGTGTTCAGGCTCACCTGCACCTGCGGCACGAGGTCGACCTCGACGGACGCCCCCGAGGCCAGACTGCGCTCGGCGAGGACCTCGAGCATCGGCGTCCACACGCGGCCGAACTCGCCCTCGCTCCACGTACGCCCGATCGTGGCCCGCAACTCCGCCGCGTCGGCGGCGTCGCCCTCGAGGCCGATCTCGCCGAGAGCCTGGAACTGGAGGAAGGCGTCGCCGGGCAGGAGATGCCCGTAGGCCGCGTACGGTTCGAACACGGTCACGCGGTCATCAGAGCCGTCGGCGCGCTCCTCCCGCACCAGCACCGCCTCGGCGCCCAGGCTGAAGATCGAGCCGCGGTTCAGGTCGTGGTAGACCGTGTGCTTCCAGCCAAGCGCCAGGTCGCCGAGGTCGAAGCCGCTACCCGCGCCGCCGCCGCCGTGTTCGACCGGCACCGCGACCTCGAGCATCCCCCGCGGGCCGAAGCGCTTCTCGTACAGGAACTCGGTTTCCGTGCCGCCGCCGTCCGTGTCCCCGAGCACGGTCACGACGATCTCGTCCTCCGGGTACGCCTTCTCGGTGAACAGCGGCCGCGGCAGGTTGAACTCTCCCCGAGGCCAGGCGTCGTTGACGCAGAACGTCCGCACGTGGCGGAGGATCGCGTAGATCTCCGCTTCGCCCAGCCTGGCGCCGAACGCCGGCATCATCCGGTCGAACGCCCGCACCGGTCCGCCCTCGTGAATCACCGCGTACCAGTCGGGGTCCGGCTCCCGCGAGGCGAACGAGCAGTCGGTGAAGTCGGGCAGCGGCGTCTCGAAACCGACCTCCCGTTGCGGCCGACCCCGGCCGTCGTCGCCGTGGCAGGCGGAGCAGGCGCGGGTGTAGAGCTCGGCGTCGTTCGCCGGTTGAGCCAGGGCAGGCACCGGCAAGAGCGCGGCCCAAAGGAGCCAGGACCATCCAAGGGCGCCGAAAGACCGTCTCATCGAGGTTCAGCGTCAACCAGCACTGAAGCGCTCGGCCCGCAGCCGCCGGACATGAGCTTCGACATCGACCATGTCGGCGCGGTCCTTCCACATGCCGAACGCTGGCGACGAGGACCTCTCCTCCGGCGCCGAGCCGGAGTCCTCTTCGAGGCCTACGAGCCTTGCCCTGGGCCGGCCGCGGCAGGTGACGGTCACCTTTTCTCCACGCTCCACGCACCTGAGGATCTCCCCTAGCCGAGTCCGCAGGCCCTTCGCAGTGATCTCCATCGTTTCTCCCCGGCCAAGGTGTCGACTTCAGAGCGTACACTCCGACTCCGATCAACGGAATCGTCTGCCTCGAAGAACAAGGTCGGCCTTCGGCCGGCAGTTCGAAGCCGCCTTCGGCGGCAGCGGGTCAGAGGACCCGCGCACCCAGCGGGATCAGGCGAGCGATTGCAGAAGGAGGCGGCAGGAGGCGGCGAGATCCGCCGAATCGAGGGCCGAGACGATGGCCACCGCGTCGGCGCCGGCTTCGATGACCCGCGGGGCGCGTTCCGCGTCGATGCCGCCGATGCCGATCAGGGGCTTCGAGGTGACCTGGCGCGCCTCGGCGACTCCGGCCAGCCCGACGACCGGGTCGGGGCGTTCCTTCGTCGTGGTCCCGAACACCGGGCCGACGGCGACCGCGTCGACCGCCGGGTCGGCCTCGGCCTCGGCGGCCTGCTCGCGGCTGTGGGTGGAGTAACCGATCGGGCAGTCGGGAGGAAGCGACAGCCGCGCCGCCGCGGGCGGCAGGTCGTCCTGGCCGAGATGGAGACCGACGCGGAAACCGGCGCGCGGACCGCTCGCCGCCGTTAGCGCCGCCGCGATCGCCGCGTTGTCGTTGATCCACAGCAGCGGCGCGTCGCCTTCGCCGCCAGCGGACTGAGCCTCCTCGAATGTGCGTCCAACCGCCTCGGCCAGGCGCCACGCGGAGAGGTCCGGCACGCCCTTGGCGCGGAGCTGGATCCAGCGAACGCCACAGTCCAGCAGGGTGCGAACCGTGCCGGTCACGGCCGTGGGTTCGGCGCCGAAGACGCCCGTATCGACTATCGCGTAGAGGCGGCTCGAAGGCGGGCGGAGCGGCCCCCCGGACCGGCCTGCGGCCGGATGCCGGCCGGAAGGCCGGCGCACCGGCACTTCGGCCGCGTTCGCAGGAACCCGACCCTCGCTCACTCCTCCTCCAGCCGACCGAGGAATCCGGTGTCCAGTTCGGCCTCCGCGAACGGCCGCGACTCGACGATCCTGCGCATCAGCGGCAGCGTGGTGCGGATGCCGTCGACTTCGAACTCCCGGAGCGCCCGCGCCATTCGCGATGCCGCCTCGGCGCGGTCCTTGCCGCAGGCGACCACCTTGGCGAGCAGCGAGTCGTAGTGTGGCGGCATCTCGCCCCCTTCGACGCCGTGGCTGTCCACCCGGACGCCCGGGCCCGCGGGCGGCCGGAAGCGGCGCAGCGTGCCGGGCGATGGCGCGAAGGTGTCCGGGTCCTCCGCGTTGATCCGGCACTCGATTGCGTGGCCCGAGGTCTCGATGCCGTCCGGAAGCCCCAGGGGCTCGCCGGCCGCGGCGACGATCTGGAGCTTGACCAGGTCGACGCCGGTCACCGCCTCGGTGACCGGATGCTCGACCTGAATGCGGGTGTTCATCTCCAGGAAGTAGAAGCGGTCGCCATCGACCAGGAACTCGACCGTTCCCGCGTTCGAGTAGCCGACCTGCCTGGCAAGGCGCAGCGCCGCCTCGGCCAGCGACCGGCGGAGCTCGGAGCCGATCGAGGGCGCCGGCGCTTCCTCAAGCAGCTTCTGGTGCCGGCGCTGAATCGAGCAGTCGCGTTCGCCGAACTGCAACGCGCGGCCGAAGGAATCGCCGAAGACCTGCACTTCGATGTGGCGCGGCCGCTCGACCAGGCGTTCCAGCAGGAGCTCGCCGCTGCCAAAGGCGGCCTCGGCCTCGCTCGCGGCGGCGTCCAGGGCCGCTTCGAGACCGGCCCGGTCCCGAACCGCCCTCATGCCGCGGCCGCCGCCTCCCGCCGCGGCCTTCAGCATCAGCGGGAAGCCCGTGCCTTCGGCCAGCGCCGCCGTCTCCTCGAGCGATGCCGGCACCGGCCCGCCCGGCAACACCGGCACCTCGGCCGCGATCGCGGCATCGCGCGCCCTCCGCTTGTCGCCCAGGGTGCGGATCGCGGAGGGCGACGGTCCGATCCAGGTCAGGCCGCAACGGCCGACGGCGTCGGCGAAATCCGCGTTCTCGGCCAGGAAGCCGTACCCCGGATGAACCGCCTCGGCGCCGGTGATGCTCGCCGCGGCGAGCAGGTTCTGCTGGTGCAGGTAGCTCGCCGCCGGCGCCGGCGGACCGACACAGACGGCCGCGTCGGCCAGGCGCACATGCAGCGATTCCCGATCGACGGTGCTGAACACCGCGACCGTTTCGATGCCGAGATCCCGGCAGGCGCGAATGACCCGGACCGCGATCTCGCCGCGGTTCGCGACCAGGACCTTCCGGAACGGCCGCGGGGTCACGGGGCTTCGTCCGCGCGAGGCGGGTCGGCCCAGGCTCGCCGCTTCGCGGCACTGCGCCTGATGCGGGTCGGCACCCGGGTGGCGCGCTTGCCGCGCCACCCGTGAACCAGTCCGTGCGCCCGCCTCGGGCGCGCGGATGGCAGACCCGCGCACCCAGTCAAGTCTGGATCACGAACAGCGGCGCGCCGAACTCAACCGGGTCGCCGTTGTCCGGCACCACGGAAGAAACCGTTCCCGAGACATCGGCCTCGATCTCGTTCATCAGCTTCATCGCCTCGACGATGCAGACGACCTGGCCCTTCTCGACCCGGGCGCCGACCTCGACGTACGGCGGAGAGTCCGGGCTCGGCGCCGCGTAGAACGTCCCCACGATCGGCGACGTCAGCAGGTGCCCGTCGAGCGCAGGCTCCCCGGCCGCCGGCACATCCTCCAGGGCCGGCGACGGCGCCTCCTCTGCTACCGACGCCGGCGCGGGCGCCGATGCCGCACGGGGCGCCCCCGCCGCGCCGCCCCGATCGCCCCCCACCCGCAGGTAGAGACCATCGACCTGGTACTCGACAGAGAGATCCGAGCCGCCCCGGCGCTCCTCGGCCACGAAGCGAATCAGAGCCTGGATTTCCTCATTGCTCAGCACGGTCCGGCACCTCCCGGGCGCGGATTGTAGCCCGCGGCGGGAGCACTTTCAGACGCTCCAGCGCTTCGCGGGCCCGCCGGTTGGCCGGGTCGGCCGAGAGCACACGCTGGAAGATGGCGATTGCCTCCCTCCGGTGGCCCTGAGCCAGGTACAGCTCGCCGATCGTCACCGTCGGCTGCGGCGAGGTCGGGCGCTCCCCGGCGGCCACGGCCCCGCGGCCTACTGGCCCGTGACCTGGACGAACTTCGTCACCTCGTCGGACCCGAGCGAGTTGGTGGCCCGGAAGGTGACCGCGTAGGTGCCCGGCTCGTCGTAGGTGTGGGTCGGGTTCTGGCGCGTGCTCGTGTTGCCGTCGCCGAAGTTCCACAGCCAGCTCGTCGTGCGGCCGTCCGTCGTGTCCTCGAAGGCGACCAGCAGGTTGCGGGTGTTGAAGGTGAAATCCGCTCGCGGCAGCCGCTGAATCGCCACATTGACGTTCGTCGTGACGAGCTGGCCGGCGCCGCTGCCGACATCCACGCCGACCTCGAAGCTGTCCCCCGACACCGTGTCGAGATCGCCCGAGGTGACGACGAGCCGGTCCGACGCCGTGCCGTCCGCGCCGGTCGAGATCAGGGTCCCGCCCGAATCGAGCGTGCCGATCTCCGTCCGGAAGTTGATCTCCGCGTTCTCGAGCGGCTGGCCGCGGTCGTCGCGCACGATCGCCAGCAGATCCGCCTCGCCGCCGGTTTCGGGCACGCTGTTCGGCGTCACCTGCACGGTCACCGAAGCCGGCGACAGGCCGAGCTGCACGTCGATCGTCGCGGTCTCGGAGCCGCCTGTATTGGCCGACACCGTGGCGACGCCGAACTGACCGTCGGCCTGGAGCATCGCCAGCGCTTCTCCGCGGTCGTCGACGCCGACACTGGGCGGAATCGTGCCGAGCGTCGTCGTGAGACGAATCAGGGTGCCGCGGCTGACCGGCGTTCCGTTCGGCCTGAGCGCGACGACCCGAATCTCCGCGCTCCCGTCCGAGGGAATGCGGTCCGGATTCGCACTGATCGTGATCAGCGTCCCCGACGGCGCCACCGGACTCGTCTTGTCGCACGCCGCGAAGGCCGCCAGCAACAGGCTGGCGGCGAGCACGGTAGCGAGGTTTCGGCGCCGGTTCTCCATCTCTCGAATCAGTATACGAACGCTGCCGGAAGAGCGTCTAGGAACCGGCTACTCGCCAGCACCCTGCGAGCCGAACACGCGGACCAGCCTAGTCACTTCGTCGGTTCCGACCGAGTTCCCGACCCGCAGCGTGACCGCGTAGTGACCGGGCTCCGCAAAGGTGTGGGCCGGGCTCTGGCGGGTGCTCGTCGTGCCGTCGCCGAAATCCCACTGTCTGCTTGTCACCTGACCTGCGGAAACATCCCTGAAGGCGACCAGCAGGCCGCCGGGGCTGTACTTGAAGGAAGCCTCCGGCTGTCGCTGGATGCGGACGGCGACATCCTCCGTCACCAGCTGTCTGCCGCCGGAGCCGACCGCCGCCGCCAACCAGAACCTGTTCTCCTCCACCGCGGCAAGTTCAGCGGCGGTCACGGTGAGCCGATCGGTGACGCCACCGTCAGGTCCGGTTGTTAGCAACCGTCCTCCGGAGCCGAGCGAGCCGGTCTGGGTGAGGAAGTTCAGCCTCGCGTTCTCGAGCGGCCGCCCGCGGTCATCGCGCACGAGTGCGAACAGCTCGACCTCCCCGCCGCCCTCCGGCACGCTGCTCGGCGTCACCTGGACCGTCACCGATCCGGCCGCAGCTTCCGCGCCTTGAGCAAGAACCGGCGCCGCGGCAACGCCAAGCAGCACCGCACCGACAATCGCCACCAGAACGAGGTGTATTCGACGAGTTCCAATCATTCCGTTCCCTCCTTGATCTCGTTTCCGACCGTCAAGGATCTCTACGGAGCCCCACCGACCCGCGTCTATCTCCTGACTCGCCAATACGGAGCCGGCCTCACGGCCGGCGCGTCTATCCGGCCGCCTCCGGCGGCAGCGGGTCAGAAGACCCGCGCACCTGTACCTTTGCGGGGATGGGTTCTGGTCACGGTCTCGTAGCGATCGCCGTAGTCGTCGAAGCTGCGGTAGCTGTGGGAAACCGGTCCGCCGGTTTTCCAAG